>CAWITF010000004.1:0-226669 GCA_963838985.1 uncultured Actinomycetes bacterium | reverse complement strand
TCATTGTGAAGGCCGTCAGCCTGAACTTCTTTTTTACCAGGTGCGATGAGATTTGTCCCGTGGTGATCTTCCAATCTGGCCAAGGTGCAAAAGCTGCTCGGCGCCGACGTTGGCACAGAGATCTTTATGTACTCGCTCACGCTGAAACCGGAAGAGGACGATGTGGAAGTCATCAGGCGCTACCGTCAGATGTACAACGCCAGGCCTGGCTGGACGTTTCTGACGGCTAAACCTGAGGACATGGAAAAAATCCGGAGGGAAATTGGCTTCACCTATCCCGACCCGGCGATCGACAAGGATAAGACCCAGCACATCGGCAATGTGCGTTACGGCAACGAACCGCTCATGTTGTGGGGAGCTTGTCCGGGCATGGCTCATCCTAGCTTGGTGGCTGAATCCATTTCCTGGATGGTCCACCTCGACGGACCTGGACCTGGGATTAAGAGGCAGCCTGAGGCCCAGTGAGGGTCGCACGGCGTGGTTGTTAGACAACAGTTTTTCGATTCCGGGCCCGGACTACAGAACCGGCAACCACCGGAGGAAGGAATCAAGTGATGAAAAGCATCCGAAAGCATGCTTCATTTTTGTTACCGTTTTGGCGCTAGGCGGGATGCTGTTCCTGGCAGTTCCCAAGGCGGCAGCCCAGCAGGATGCGCCTCCCAGCGGCGGGGACGCGGACGACAATTTCAATCCTCCGCCCTGCGATTTCAACAACCAGTTTCTACGCGGACAATGGTATCGACGTAACCCAACTGGTCGGTCGTTTCGGGGACAACAACGGAACCACGCGGCTGATTCGGCCCGCCCGCACTGGGGAACCAGAAACTATGTGGCGGACAGCAATTGCGTCACCAAGGATCCCACGCGCAGGAATTTCCGCATCCTGGCGACTACGGGAGGCAACTCGGACGATGGTAACAGTCCTTTCAGCTGCGCTAACCAACGCGCCGCCAGTCGCTGCTTCCTGCGCTAGCACAGCGCCCTGGAACCTGAAACCTTTGAGTTCATCTCCATCCTGGCTTTTGTGATGAACCAAGCACCTTTAGTGACAGCTACTTGCGCAACGTAGGCTTCGATCAATGGCGGTCTTGACGGCGTTCAGCAAAACCCCGGCACAGACATCTCCATCGGCCAACCCTCGCTGGGTGAAGTCCCGCCTAAACCCTCGCGGCTTCGCCATGCAGGACGTCGTCAGCAACTTTGAAGCTTACGCGGCCTTGAAGCAGACAACGCCGAACGGTTTCGCTTCACAATCCTTGTGCTGCATGATCCAGCAATTCAGTCCCAAATATGACTACGGTACCGACACCTTGTTTCCCGGTGACTGACACTGTCGTCAACGGCCAGATAGTCTCGGAGTGTTGCCACTCCGAACCTTCGGCAAGATTGGAGGTTCGCCACCAATCGCAATGCCATTGACGGCAGCGATAACAACAATCCGTTTGCCGCATCTCCAAGGCCACGCCCCGTTTGGTTATTTCTGCGACGACCTGCTGGGCATGTGGATCCTTACTTATTTCTGGTTCACACAACCTCCCAATACCACCGATCCGAGTCTGGCCCCGATATACCAGGCCATTGGCGCAAAGAACGGCTTTAACAACCGGACGGAACTCCCATTATCTTGACCGCCTTTGAACTCAACGTGGAGATTGAAGGCCAACGGAGATTGCTGGAGCTGAAGCGAAGGAAGACGTGGCTGGCGGCGACCGAGGAGCGGTCTGGCTGATTTGTCCGGCCATTCCCGATCCCCGCGCCGGCGCCATTGCCCAGGACGCGTTCCTGGACAGGTGCGACAATTCCAATGGCGTCCCGCAAAACATCCCTCTGACGGTTAACTTCCTTAGCCTGCAGATCTTCGGAGTGTTCGCGAATGAACTCACGGCGAAGCAGCAGCAGCAATTGGCTTCAACGGCAGCCGCGGCAACGCACCTATTGCCGCTGACTTATGAATATTAGAAGCAAGTCCCCTGGCGGGTGCCAAATGCCCTGCCAGGGGCAGTTGTGTCTCAGGGAGACAGACAAAATGCCGAGTGCCAAGGAAAGCAGGTTCCTCGCCGGGATTTCATCAGACTGGCGGCCGGAGCGGCCGCTGGTACTATCTTCCTTTTTTGTATTCACGCCCGATGCGCTGGCCAGCCAAAAGACCCTGAAAATCGCAAAGTGGGCCCATTTTGTCCCTGGGTTTGATTCTCTGGTTTAGAGCATGGCCCAGGAATGGGGCAAGCAGAATGACACCAAGGTTACGGTGGACGTGATTCCGGTGGAGCAAATTCGCGACCGCGCATTCGCCGAAGTCAAGGCCGGCAAAGGGCACGACATTTTTATCTTTCCCTGGCCTCCAGCCGAATTTCACCAGCACGTGATCGACCATGGCGACATCTATCAGATGGTAGCTGCGAAATACGGCGCTATCCAGCAGCTCGCGTTCCGGTCCACCTTCAACCCGGGAACCAAGAAATATTTCGCCTTCGCCGATTTTTGGATGCCCTCTCCGCTGCATTTCTTTCAGGACTATTGGGCTCAGATTGGCATGCCTCTGGTCCGGTGCATTATGGCAGCCTGCATGGCGGCGGAAAAAAGATTCGCGACCAGCTGGGCATCCCCTGCGGCCTGGCGTTCTGCCCAACCCTGGAAGGCAACGTCACTCTGCACACCATCCTTTACGCCTTTCGCGCCTGGATCTTGGATGGAGGTAATGTGCTTTTTAACAAGAATGTGTTTGCGGCCGTGGGCGCTCGAATACATACAGGCCTTGTACCGGCGATGCGGGAACGCCCGAGCAGCTTACCTGGGGGTCCGGCGGCAACGTGCGGGCCATGCTGGCGCGTAAGACATCCGCCGCCACAATGCCATCAGCCTGTTGCGCGCTGCCGAAAAACAAGACCCCGAAGATGGCCAGGAAGATCCTGCTCCAACCGCCGTTGATCGGCCGGAACGGCATGGGCAGTCACCGCGCTCCCGCATGTTACCAATTGCTCCGTGATCTGGAACTTCGCCAGAATCAGGCTGGGAGCCAAGAAATTCCTGGCCGACTGATCGACACGTTCAAGGATCGGATATGAAAAAAGTCTGGGTTGCAACTTTCCTATCTATCCGAAAACTGTTCCTGACCTGATTGTCCGGCTTTCTAAGGACCCGCAGGCCGATCCGCCCTCACAAGTACGCGGCGCTTAAGGACGCGCTGCACTGGACGCCAAACCTTGGCGTTCCGGGATTTGCCACACCGGCATACATGGAGATTTTCAACAGTTCGCTTGTCCCCAAAATGGTCGCCAGGGTTCTTAAAGGCGAGAGACCGCGGAAGAGGCCGCGGCTGCGGGCAGCGGCAGAAATGCAACAGTATCGCCGACAAATGGAAACAGATCAGTCTGACGGAATGACAGATGATAGGACCAGCGAGTTGACACGAAATCCGCTGGCAAGAAGAATGAAGAGCCAAGGAGGTACAAGTTATGAACAGGCAAAGGTCGCGTCACTTTTCTGGCAGACGATGATAACATCCGCATTCGCGCTGCCGACGGTTACGGCACCGCAAATCGCCCGAATTCACCATCGCTGAACCCTCAGGACGACCACGCATGCTTTCCAGCTTCAAAGGCAAGGTGGTGGTCATGGAATTTCTTTTCGTCAAGTCGCAACATTGCATTCGCGTTGCCACCACGCTGAACAAGCTCAACAGTGAACTGGGCCCGCGCGGCTTTCAGGCTGTCGGCATCGTCTTTGATCCGCCCAACACTCCCGATGGCCCGCTCAGCTTTTGCCTTCCGTGGTGGATTACCTGAAACTCACTTATCCGCTGGGTTATGCCACCAAGGATCAGGTGGATAGTTATCTGGGCCGCAAAGGAAACGAAATTCTGAATATTCCCCAGGTGGTGGTGATTGACCGCGCAGGAATGATTCGCGCCGCCAGCGGCGGCCGAGGCGGCGACCCGGCGCTTGAGGATGAGAACTCTCTACGCAACCTGATCGACGGGTTGCTCAAGGAAGGCGGAGTGGCAGTTTCTGGAAAACAAGCGGCACGCCTGGAACGCAACCTTCGTGGAGTGGCTGAAATTTGGTGAGCGCGGAAGGAATCGAATCCGCACACGAACGTAGTTTCAACAACTTACAGGGCAACGGATTGCGTTTTAATTGATATTAGTTCCTGCAAGTAGTGCAAACGGATTGTGTTTGGAACGCCGAGTGACGGGAATATAATTCGTCAATATGAACATCAGGGTTGCTGATCTTGCTTAAAGCCGTATATCAGTACTCCGCACTTCTGAGCAGGCTACGTGCTCTAAAAAGTCTTGCGAGTAGAGTAAGTCCCCGGACTATGGAGGTGGCAACAAGTTTATTGTTCCGCGATAAAACGGATGCGGGAACAATTTTCGCCAGGCCTAGGGGATAATCGTTAGATCGGTTCTCGTAAAGCGTCTGAGTTTGCCGTGTAACCATTACCTCTTCACTGACCAGACCTGCTACGCCGGCTGCCCTGGTCCTGAGTCCGTACCACGAATTCATTATCTCAACAGCCTCAGTTCGCATGAGAGAAAGATTCTCTGAGCTACAGACTGGCTGGCGGAGGACGCAGTCTCCTGCTAACCCGTCTCTGGGAACACAATTCCCGTTAACAGGGAAATTTACAGGGAATTTTCGGAATTTGCGCCCCATATTCAACACTGCACCGGCTCCATCAATAACATTTCTTGTGACTTAGGCCCTCCTCGCGACGGTGCATGAGCACAAATTAACAGGGAATTTCTAGACGGTATCAGGGAACGATTTCGACATTAACAGGGAAACGTGCACTAGGGAGCTGAAGCAGGATGTCATGTCAGTTTATCTATACCATCCTGGTGTTTTGGCCTTGTACGGAACGGGCAAAGGTTAGCATGAGGATATTCGATTTCGACGTAGTCCAGCATTATGTTATCCATTTCTCATTTCGGGGCGTAGTCAGTCTGAAACGCACTTTCACATAATAGGTAGTGCTCGTCCGACCCTTACGGAGGCCAAAATGGCGGAAACACCAGACATGCTTTCCATAAATGCCGGCAGTACCAGTATTGCTCTTCCAGTCGGCAGATTTCGGACGCTGGGGGAGGTTAACGAGCGGAATCACCAATTCTGGCTGGAGAAGTCAGAAGACATCAAGAAATGGATGTCCGACGAAGCCGTTCTTAGGAGTGCCATCAACCATCTCGAGGCGCAAGAGCTACTGCGAAAGCCACTGGGCTTTCAGGACTCCTTTGAAAAGGCTCTGGCCGATGCTGATGAGAGGATCCATGGTGAGAACCGACGTTTCAAGCAGTTTCGAACGGATTTAGCCAAGAAAGGAGGCGCAGCGACTAAGACTGACGCCCTTCAACAGCTAATTTTGGGGATTGTTCGAAAGAACCGAAAGATAACCGCGCCACAGCTGCTTGAGCGGCTTGGAAGCCACCAGGAAGTTATATTCGAGATAGACGATGAATCTGAACTCGGCGAGGGCGAGGTCAGAAAGATCCACTTTACTGATCGGGGAAAGGATAAATCAGCCCCCGTCTGGGCCTGAAAGACCGGCTCTGGAGGGCAAAGAGAAAACTCAAAGCTGAGAAAAAAATCGCTTCGCGCTAACTGGCTCGCGCGAAATCGGCCTCTAGTGTGGATTTCAAAGAGCGGGGCTACCCGCTCAAATCCATTGCCAGAGGTGCCAATGAAAAACCAACTCATTCCCCAACTAATAGTCGTCTATCTGTCGATTCACTCCCTAGCTCCAAATCCTGGCAACGCAAGGACGCATTCGAAACGCCAGATTCGGCAAATCGCAGCCAGTATCAAGGCGTTTGGGTTCACCAATCCTGTTCTGATTGATCGTCAAAACAAAATCATCGCCGGCCATGGCCGCGTGGAGGCGGCCAAATTGCTGGGTATCGAACAAATACCCACAATTCTGCTGGAAAACATGACCGAGGATCAGATTCGAGCCTACATCCTGGCTGATAACCGGCTCGCCGAGCTGGCTGGCTGGGACAAATCAACTCTGGCAATTGAGCTGCAATATCTGATTTCGATTGAGGAGATCGATGTCACCATCACTGGTTTTGAAATTCCCGTGATCGATCAGATCCTCGAAGAAGCGCGAGATGAACAAGACATAGACGATGTTGTTGAGATTGACGAAACAGCACAGGCAGTCACCCAACCCAGCACGTCTGGAAACTTGGCAAACACCGCATTCTCTGCGGCAACGCTCTCCAAGAATCGTCATTTGCGGAATTGATGGGTCGGCCGGGCGAACATCGCGTTTGCTGACCCTCCCTACAACGTGCGCATAGATCAAAACGTCTGCGGAAAAGGCGCCATCCACCACCGTGAGTTCCCAATGGCAACGGGCGAAATGAGCGAGGCTGAATTTATCGCCTTTCTCAAGTCCGCCTTGCATCTTCTGGCTCGTTATAGCACGTCCGGTTCGGTTCATTTCATCTGCATGGACTGGCGGCACATGCACGAGTTGCTCGCCGCCAGTAATCAGATCTATGACGCGTTCCTCAATCTCTGTGTTTGGGTGAGAGACTGTGGCATGGGATCGCTATAATCGCCTCCGTCATGAACTGGTTTTTGTCTTCCGAAACGGGAAGGGCTCACACCGCAACAACGTGATGTTAGGTCAATACAAGCGCAACCGAACCAACGTTTGGGAGTATCCCGGAGTAAACACTGTCTCCCGTCAAGGCGATGAAGAAAGGTAACCTCTTGCCCTGCACCCGACAGTAAAACCCGTGGCCCTTGTCGCCGATACCCTGCTCTATTGCTCCGCACGGGGTGACATTGTTCTCGACAGTTTCTCGGCTCCGGTACGACGCTGATTGCGGCTGAGCGTGTGGGCCGCGTCTGCTATGGCATCGAAATTGATCCTCTCTACGTTGACGTGGCTGTCCGCAGATGGCAACGGCATAGGGCGATTGCGCCATTCATGCCGCGTCAGGCAAGTGTTTCGATGAAATCGCTGCTGATCTGGAGGTGCCGAGTGAACGATAACGATAACCACGACAAGAAGGACTACGATGTCGGCTACGGAAAGCCTCCGCAGGGAACCCGGTTCGTCAAAGGGCAGTCGGGGAATCGGAAAGGAAGACCGAAAGGCTCAAAGAACTTAACCGATATTTTTTTAGATACCCTTACAGAACTCGTACCTGTGACGGAGAACGGACGCACCAGGTCAGTCAACAAATTTCGAGTCAGCATGAAGCAGTTAGTGACAAGGCCGCCTCCGGCGACCTTCGCGCGATCAGGGAACTTGGAAACTGGATCAAGAAGCTACCGGAGTGTCAACAAAACGCCCTTCAGCCGCCGGCAATCATCGTTAACTTCGTCTCGCCAAAAAAGAAGGTGATCTATTAAAACTGGATACGGAGGGGGAGGAGTCGTAACAGACTTGGTTTGACAGTCCGGAGAACGGCCCCAATAACTAGGGAAAGATGGCGGCTCCGGATGACGGACCGCGCCCACTGCAACGATTAGGGCTACTCGGTTACCAAGAAAACGTCATAGGCCCAACGACCTGGTTCGCCAGACAGTATTTCGTCACGCGGGTCACGCTGTTTTCCGGGGTTGATTTGTGCTTTATACCGGAATTGATTTCCGAAATCATCCTGCCTGCGCGACTCAAAATAACTGAGGCTAAGCGAATAAATGCCTAACTCACTGAGCTTGTGCAGTTCGTTCGGCTGTGAGATTCCGTCGTGGTTTTCATCTATCCACAAAATCAGTTGCTGATAGACGCTGTCTCGTTCGTCAATGATGCCGTCACCATTACCCCCATTTTCGCAGGCTTGTCGAATTCCGCAAGCGCCAAAAATCCATTGGGCTGGTCGGAGAGTCGGCTGCGGACGTGAAATTGCCGAACAATTCCGTGCCATTGTCAATGATCCCGTTGTGGTTGCGATCAAGAGCGAGAAAAGCATTGTGCGAACCCGGCGCAGTCCAGCCAATCCGAATGGGATGGCCGCTGCCGCTGATGTCGAAGACCACACCATTGGCAGCCGAAGTCAATCTGAAACCCTCACCTGTTGTATCCACGATGATCGGGCTGCAACTAATCACGGAAACGTCGCCCTGCTGCCCAGGGGAACGACGTTGGCGCCGCAAGCATACCTCTTGTTCACTCCTGGGACTACGCTAATCGTTCCAGTTGGCCCTTTAGACTGACCGTTAGGGCCAGGATTTCCAGAGCCGCCAGCCGTTTCGCAGGCCCGCGACGCCAACATTGCCGGGAGACGCTTGGCTCCCGTTGCAGCGGTCGCTCGATTTCCTGGCTGTCCGCCCTGCCCGGAGTTGCCCGGATCCCTCAACACCACCTCGCCGCCCTGGCCTGGACCACCGCCTTAATGCTGAGGTAATCGGTGACTGTCCCGTTCCGAGGCGGTACGACACGGTGATGCTTCCTGCATTACCGCCATTTCCACCCTGGCCGCCATTACCGCCCGGCCCCCAATACCGGCTCCTCCGCCCTGACCGCCATTCCATTGCCCCATTTCCGGCGAACAGCCGCAGGCTACACCGTTGCCCCCGCCCCGCCTACCGCCATCGCCACCGTCTCCGCCTTGACCACCTTCGCCGCCGTGTCCCCCCTGCCGCCATTAGCAATAAAGGTATATTGGTTCAGATCGAAATCATTGATGAAAACGTTGATGTTTCCCGCGTTGAAGCCCGGTTCCAGCTCCACCGTTACCGCCATTCCTGCTGCGCCATCTCCCCCGATCCTCCAATGAATCCATTTGGGCTTTGACCAGATGACAGGAGCCATTCGCCGCGGATGCTCCCACATCTCCGTTTGTCGCCTTTATGGACTTCCTCCCGTCAAGCCAGTCGTGCCGGGATTGGAGGTGTTATCGCAAATTGCAGAGCATGGGATGGTTTGCCATGGACTCCATAAGATGCAGTGCAAATGGGCTGGGTTGCTTTGGAGGCGAAGTGCGCCATCCGTCCTGAGGAGGAAGTCCGCTGGTATCGAACGTAATTTGATGCTTGCCCGGTTCGGCCATGTCCTTTATCAGCGCGAAGGACGGCAGCACGGCCCTGCCGCCAAGTTTCACATTCAGCAACCGCGCCTTTTTTACGCAGAGCCGCATCCAGCGTGGTTCCCAGAACAGAGACAGGCTGGGTAGGAAAAAAATGAAGATCGAAATTTCCCTTGATAACCGGATTTTTTCCTTCGAACACTACATAGTTCGCAATAATCAATGTGTGGCCGGAAATCTCACTTTTTCGGGTAAATAAAGTGTGTCTGCCATGTAGAGGCCATTCAGCGGCGCCGTTCATAGCGCGTCTGATGCATCTCCGGCATGGCATCCAATGTCGGTTTCAGGTTTATCGGCCCAATGATTGTTCAGCAGATCATCGGGATTGAACGGTACATCTTTGTCCAGCAGAAGCTTTCGTCCCGACTCAAAATTCTGACGCCGCAATTCTCGTTCCTCAGTCTGAGCGACAGCGGAAGACACGAGAACTAACAAAAAGCATGTGAGGCTTATTACTTGTGTTCGCTTCATTTTTTCTCCCTGTTGCTTGTTGGTAGCTGAGCCAGGCTTCTGGGCATGAAAGCTAGGCTCGCAATCTGGGAGGGCATTTCCTGATTGCGGATGGACAGAGTAGCATCGCCGCATATAACCGTTGCGATGGCTGATTTATTTTCCTGTTTTCAGAAACTTTCACTGGCAAAACCAGATGAGAATTTCCTAACGTCTTACTTCTCAAACTAGCAAGGGGCCAACGAAAAGGCTGGCCCCTCCTCATCAGGCAATCAAGTCTGGGTAGTTTCTTGCCAGCCTTGCCCCCGGCATTTCACCGGAAGCTGGTGACTACCGGCGTGGTTGAACCTGGCTTTGGCTTGGGCGACGCATTGGGTTGCATTTTATCGTGCGGTTCTCGGGTCGAGGCGTTCATCATTTCTGATTATCTGAAGAATGCATTGATCACGATGCTCAACGCGCTGGTCACAGATGAGAAGGTTGGTCTGTTCGCTTTAGACGATCTAGAATATCAACGGCAGAGGTCCGACCTTATTGAGATCGCCTCCATTGCGACTGAGTTCCACTATCAGTTCTTTTTAGAAATCGAGATGTGACATTACCGTCTGACTTCGTCTCGCGCGCCGAGAAGGTGGTTTCATATCTTCAAACCAAGTCCGGAAAGCGCTGGGCGCGCCTCCACGCAGCTTCCTTGAGCAGGCCGGAGGCGTCTCACCCCTTGGTGATTTTCGGTGCAGCGCTTGTAATAGTGTCCGCACATCCTTTGGTACAGACCATCGTCGGCCTACCCTCGGGCGGCACTGAGCTCGCCATCCTCATTCGTATGCACTACAATTCCTTATACGGCTTCACTCCTCAGACCATATTCCTTCCAATGTCATTCCATTCAGTAAAAGAGGTTTATGGGGAACGTGCAATTGACAAGAACGGATTAACGTCGTTTTTACATCATTGCAACCATGACCTAGCGGCTGTACGGTACTCATTTGTGATGACAACGCTTCGACCGCGAAGACCCTTCAACAGACTCATGACGCGCTTCAACCATTCGTGGGCACCGGAAAGGTTGTGTGTGCCGTAGCGGAGATAGACATCATCCGCTCACTCCTGGACCGCACGAACCCACGCCGGGGTATGTTGCGAATCCCACACTGTTCGCCCACAGCATCAACATTTTGCCGGTGTCGAGGAGGCTCCGCCCGAAAACAGATATCAAAGAACTAATGGAAAGACGCGAAATCATTTGCCATCATAAACAACACCGTCTGGGTATGACGGATGAGATCGAGAGTATCTACCGAGAGATCATGATCGATGTGAACAAACACGATACAACTGAGGTCATCGAGCTCTCTCGTCGAATCATTGATCAAGAATATCCAAGGTACGATTCTGTCGAATTTCTATGCTATTCCCATCCTGTACAAGGGCTGACCTACCCCTCCGTTGAACATGCGTACCAGCACCAAAAATTTATTCCTTCAACACTCGAAGGGGTCGCGTCGGATACGCTGGACGAGATTCGAGAAGCCATGCGGCTTCGGGGGTTTGGCGCTCCAATCATTGATTTGAACAGCTTTTTCACCGATGACCGATTCAATGCAGGGAACATAAAGATTCTCGCAGACATTCTGCGGAAGCACGGCTACGGGAAAGAAAAGTGGGCGGAATGCAAGGGTGAAAACGATGATTGCCCTCCTCCTGATTAAGTTTTCTGATCGGAGAATGGCAGAGTTGCTCGTTGCGACTAGCACGCGCACGATCATCGAGGGCAACAACTGGGACGACACACTGTGGGGATATTGTGACGGCCGCGGTCGAAATCTTTTGGGGCGGATCTTAATGAACATTCGTAATCGTAAGAGCGCCGAAAAACTCCTGGGGTCAAGTGCATCCTGAGAGTATTTGAGTCTCTGCATGATTGGCTCACCAAAATTGAGAAAGTCTCGGTTGTTGGTTCTGGTGAGATTTCACAGCTACAAATTCGGCTACGCCGCTGCGGGCGCGGCATACCAGAAATCAATTGCAGTTGATTGAAAGATTGGTCAGGGAGAGAGGTTGAACCTCCGGCCCTGGTCCCAACCCACTTCGAAATCTTCGTCTGCCATCTGCCGTCTGTTGCATTGGCCGCGGTAGGAAGCATTCCGTTCTGCAATTTACGGGATAAATCTAAATCCTCAATGAATTTTTATGTATCCTTTCAGGGGCTTACTATATCCCGCAGGAGGACAGCATGGCGCGACTGAATAGCTTTTCAAAAATATCAAAAGAAAGTCAACGCGTTATTTTGGCGATTTTGCTCGTTCTTGGATTCTACAATGTCCCACTCAGAGCCCAGATGCTTGGCGGGAAACCTCTCGCTCAATGGATTGCCGCAACTTGACGATCTTGCGCCAGCACAACGCTTGATGGCAGCCTACCAGCTTGCCGGATGCGGGCCGAGTTGCTCCCGAGCTTTGCCAGCCTTGCAGCGTAAACTAGATGACCGCGATGAGAGTGTCCGCATTGGAGTGGCGCGAGCCATTGTGAATATCGATGCCACAGGACCGGAAGATCGTGCTATCGACGTACTGATCGATGCCGTGCGAAACGGCCTGTCACAACGAGGAGGCACCGTATCGACCCAAGCAATCCAAGGGCTTGGAGACGCGGGCCAGCGGGCGCAGCGTGCAATTCCGCTCTTGCAACAAGCCACACATCATTGGGCTAGCAGCGTGCAGTCCGAGGCGCGCCTTGCCCTCACGAAGATACAAGGCAATTCGCGCTAGAATGAGTTGGTTCGAGACCCTATTCGTCTGCGAAGATTTGGCTTCTGGCTTGGGCGCAGAGGTGTATTTCAGCCGATCGAATCATGCATCGCTTGGACTAACTCGTTTCGCGACAAGCCGGCAGACCTTCCGTGATTTTCTGTCATACCAGCCAGGACTGTCCTCGCGGTTGGTCCGATGGACACGCTATCAGGCAAAGGGCGAGACAAACATTAGGCAACTGCAATCGGTCTCGCTACAAGCGTCGTCGTCGTTCCTGCCGCTGTGGAAGTTAAATGGTTCTTCATGACCTGACGGAAAATCAGACACCATTGTACCCGTCGTACGCGCGTGTTTCTCAGCCCGCCTCATCATGTGTTGCAGATATGGGGTGTCCGCACCCATCCCTTTTGCAAAGTGGGTCTTTATCCATGGTCCTATTTAGCGGATAAGAAAAAGGACTCGAGTGAGGATCGGATTCCGGGTAGATCGCCGCAACCCGAAAACTGGGCCAGAACGGGTTTGGGACAGTCAGATCCGGACAGCTTTGGCATTGACTACACCTCAGGATGTGCACTGTATATGATTTTGTAGCTGTCAGAGCCTCAAAGAACCCCACGGTTCAATAGTTTTTCCGATGGTCGGACAGTTTGATTTCTTAAGTCTAGGACTGACCGAGTAGCGAGCTCGCATTTCCCTTCAGTTAGCGCACTTCGCTTGGGCCCAGTGGGTCTGCTTTCCAACCGGTCTTTCCCTTTTCACATCATTCGATTCCGCTCGAACCTCAACAAGCACATGAAAAATCGATGCTACTCAGCTCCGGCTACCCACTGCTGAAGTCGGTCCGCTGGAATCCCGTCGCGTATTCCATCAGCGCTCTGGAGATACGCACAGATTTCGGTTTCCTGCATAGAAGGATAGGTCTCCTTAATTCCGAGTACGATGATTTTCAAATACGCCTCACTTGGTGTGCCGATTTCAAGGTCATCTTTGCGCGAAGTGAAGGTCAGTCCTTGGGTATCCAGCTTGCTCGCCTATGCGCACCAATCGTCCGTACATCCGAATCCCGTCCAAGATGAAATCATCTTTCTCAAGAAGGGTCTCGAACGCCGGAACCAAACGAGTGCCGTCTACTCGACCACCGTTTTCTTGAATCACGATATCGTTGAACTGCTCATCTGTGATGAGGTACATGCGTCCTAAAGTCGTGGTCTTGCGGCTGCTTCGGCGGATAAATGCTGCCGCACCTTTCCACCATGTGGAGTAGCTAGCGAAATAAAGTTCCCAATCAAGCGAAAGAGGTTGGTTGTCCTCCGGCGCAGTCTTGTCCCTGCATCCTGGATTCACGATTCCGAGCCGGGAGGCCACCCCCCCCGATATAGCACATGAACCGTTTCCTGCTCAGATTTGATCCGTAACTCGCGTACCAAACCCTTTTGAAATCACTTCTTCTCTGCGAAGTTGTCATGTATTTGTTCTCAGGGGCTTTTTCGGCGAGCAAATGGTCGAGTAGATTGAGAAAACCATTTTCGAAAACCAATCACTCGGAGAACCGCCGATGCTCGATTTGATAACGCCGAGCCTAATGGCCAGCCGAATTCTTGCCAGAAATGCGATCAAAATTGCTAAAACGACAGAGACCCACAACGGCCATGCTGATGGTTTTTTATCAGTCGCGCCGAGAGCAACAATATGTAGAAACTCGTAAGCGAGCATTCCTGCACAAACGAGAGTACTGATGGTTAATTGCGCATCATATGTCCAGAAGTATTGATGTCCCAAAGAGCCTTGCCCGAGCTGCCGCCCTATCAAAGAATCCTCTGCGAGGTCGGCATTCTCCTGTCCAATGTTTTCCGGCTGTCGTACCTTCCTCATGTATGACTCGTGTGTCTCATTGAATACAATTAACCGCTCTTGAATCCGGAAATATACATACTGCACCGCTGCAAAAAACGTGACGGTTGCCCCCAGTGCCAGTACCAAAAACGACGCATGGCAACGGAACTCGTCGGCCAAGTGTATAAATGCAACCGCAAGTACAGCGTAACCAGCGTACAGTTGAAAAACAATTCTCCACTCTAGGCCGCGCATGCTCTCGTAGCGATCGAGAGATTCCTTCGCCCGTGAACGGGCCAAATCATCCAAGGGCTCAGCAGCTTTCTTCTGATCGCCAGCAGGAGCGTTGGGCACGTTGGACATTACTTGCCTCACGCGATGATGCTAACACGAGCTGTTGGAACAAGTCGGCCTTACGTCCCAACAATCAGGAAACCGCTGTCGGCCCGTGCGAGACAGTCTCGAAATGACTCAGAGGATGCCAGAATACGACCAGCTCTTAGGCCGTACCTCGGGCATATTGTCGGCAAGCCGGAAGTTGCTGCGCTGCTTTAATCACGCTCTTAAGATGTTGGCACCACGCGAGCGTGCAGTGTATATGATTTTGTAGCTGTCAAAGCCTCAAATAACTCCGCAGCTCAATAGCTCTTCAATTCCGAGCATCCGACTGGCCGATCCCAGGACGGGACTTCCGATGAGCACCACAGATCTGGCGCTCGCCTTTTTGGTGCATTTGGCTTGGGCCCAGTGGGTCGGGGCTCGTTCTACGCCTTTTCCGGCCTGTCCGTCATCCGACAGCAAGCAGGAAGTAGCTTGCATTCACGATCCAATTGGGCCGGGCGCCTTCCATCGTGTGGTTCCGTGGACTGCGTTATCCGAAGCACTTGCAACACGCCACTTTGAGCGAAGGGTTAACTACCCCAGGCGGTGTCTGCTGCGCCTCAATATATTCAATCTAATGCAGGGTTATTAAGCCTTTTTGGAAAGGAATGCTGCTCCGCCCAGAACGGCCAAGCCACAAAGAAGAGCGCCAACGAGAACTTTGTCTTTTTGTTTCTGAGCATAGATGCTGACCCAACTTTCTCCCTGAAGCGCTCTACGAACTTCACTCATTGTCGGACGGGCATTCGCTTCGGATTGAGAGCATATGACGATGAGTTGCCGAAGCCACTCAGGACAGGCAAATCCTTGGACGCTAGGATCAAGTGACTGCCCATCTACAGGCTTGCGGCCTGTAAACAGGTGGTAAAGGGTTGCAGCAAATGAAAAGGTGTCGGATAGTGCTGAAGGTGTAGCTCCATTTATGACCTCCGGAGCACGGTAACCTTCCGTTCCTCCTTTATCTGGCGAGAAGAGAACGCTAAAACCAAAGCCAATCCCTATTGGTCCGTTGCCAAGCGGATCCCCGACTTTAAGATGGCCATCATGAGTAATTAGGATATTGAGAGGTTTGAGGTCACCATGAGCGCCAGCCTTAAAATGAAAGCTCTCTAACATTTCCGCAAGCCACATTGCGATCATATGGAGTTGGTGCTCCGAAAGTCGGCCCGCATGCCGCAGAAGCGTCCCGCCTGGAAGATATTCCATGATGTAGAAAGGCCGCTCTGCCGTTATGTTAGCTGCAATGAATCGCACCATACCAGGAACTTGCATGCTCATAATGTTAATTTCACGGAGAAATGCCTGCCTATTATGAGGCAGATGAGCATCGCGCAAGTATTTCGCGATTACTTGGGTGCCATCCTGACGCAGGTTGCCCAAGAAAACATCAGCTCGGCCACCCGAACTCAAAGGCCGAAGATTGATGACTTCGATTTGATTGCTCACTGTGATCTCCTGGCTTTAGCATAGGCCATCTGGAAAAGAGCTAACAAAAAAGCACTACGTTCAGCATTAGCAGCTTGGCGGACTACCGCTGGACTGTGGCCAGCGCGAATAGCAGCGGCTAATGCATTATAAAGATCGAGTGTGGGACCTGTTGGAGTTGAATGTCCAGCTTCCCAGCGGTTCACACTATCTGTTCTTGGGTGAGGCCAAGCCGTGCACGAATTGCAGCGATTGAGCGTGAATCCAGCATCATCTCTGGAACTATACCGCGAAAAGCCGAGCAATGCAATTGCTATATAGCAATTGTTATATAAATGCAAGTTGAGTGGCTGCCAGGATTACACCGTTTTAACCTTTAATGCACGAGTTGCGAGCGCCATGCGGACTGAGTAGTTGAAAAATCCAGGTGAGTCATTATCCTTTAGAAATGGCAACTGAGCCGTTTTATATTCCGCCGACAACCAAGATTTGCTCGAACTTCAATGAGGCCAAGGAGTTCTTTGACAAGCTCGGGGGAGTCACGTATTTCGATCGGGATAAGCCGCTCGGCATCGGTGATTTGACTCAAGGAAATAGGAATCTCATCATCGGCGAACCCGGCGTAGGCAAAACGCTATTATTAGACAAAATTAAGGCTTATCTCGAAAGCCAGAACGTCTCGACTTCCCTCATCAATTTAAGGCACACCGACGCAGCAGCCCAAATTGATGACTTCCTGAATTCAGCAACCAGTGTGCCCAGAACACTCTTGCTCGATGCCCTTGATGAAGTCCAATCGAATTTGTTCCCAGCCGTCCTGCAAAAGATTGAGCAGATCAGCAAGCAGCATCCCGATATTCCAATTTTTCTTTCCTCTCGATGGGCCTTTATTACACGCTATGCGAAATCATTTCCGACATTTCGATTTATTGCAGTCTCTCCATTTACATCAAGCCAGGTAAGAGAGTATCTACTAAAGACCGGCTTCTCTGAGGCTGACCTTGAGACTCTCCACCGCACGATGTCTTTTAGTCATCGAATGCTGGTTATTCAAGTTCCGCGGTATCTCTTCTATCTTGCTGAGTTCTGGAAGAAGAACAACATAACTGATGCGGCACAGATATCTCGCAACGCTCTGTTTGAGCATTTCATTTATTCCAAGCTCGAATTGGAAGAGACGAAACTAAATACAGACAAGCGTGCAATTACAAAACGAGTACTCGAAAAACTGGCATTAACGATGGAGATTTATCAAACAAATGTCATCACGAAGGATGACCTGATGACATTTTTTGACGAACTGAAGTCTGATCTTAAACTTACAGCATTGTCACAGATTCCCCTAGAGACTTTTTTCGAGTATTCCCTGCTGAAGAATAATATTGACACCGTTGAATTTGATAATACTGAGTTTCAGGAATATCTTGCCGCGAAGGAAATAACGCGGCTTTCATCTCCAGGGCGAGCAGCCTTTGACTTTTCTGTGGATGCGAGCCTTAATGACATATACCCAACGTGGTTCAATGCGCTCACCTTCCTTGTGGATATGCAACCTGAACTGCTTGAGCAGATTATTGAGTTCTCCGGTTTGCGTGGGACGGGTTTCAAGATTGTGGATGAGGGCTTCTTTACATTCTTGAGCAGAATAGACCCGCAAAAAATAGCTGCTGATTTGAGAGGAAATATCTTCATTGATCTGTTTACATATCATTCGAGAACTCGTCAATGGCTGTCGTGGAAACTCGCATTAGTTTTGCCTTATTTCTTTGACTCGTCTCTTGAAAGGCAACTCAAATCCTGGGTGGATTCCGCCGAAAAGGAATATGCGCAAAACCGGTATGTTCCGCTCGCTAACATTGCATCGGTGGTTGCTGCTTTGTTCCGCAATCGCATATCACTGGATCGCTCCTATTGGCGTAAGCGGCTGATCGAATGGGCTTCCGACAGTAAGGAAAATATGGTGCTTCGCAGACAAGCACTTTCCGCTCTGGAGATGCTCGGGGACCCTGTCGTGATTGATGAATTGCCCAACCTTATGGGGTCTGAAGAGCTTCTCGAACGAGCATTTCTCTCGCTTTGTGCCACACTTGATCCAGATAATCCCAAGAGCTTCGATTACTTCGTCGAGGCGGTGAAAAGAGATGATTTTCATGGTCGGCGGGGACTGATTGGCCTTAGGCGGCGGGAGTCGATCAAAAAGTTATTTCTTTTATTAATTCAAGATGAGACTTTCCGCCGCGAGTTTTTAGAGCAATCCTCTATGTCTCGCGACCAAGACTCTCAATTGATCGAGCACATCCAGACTGTCCTTGATAATGAGCTTACCGAATTAGGCAAACAAACAATCATTGCCTCAACTCATTACAACACGGCTCATTTTGCCGAACGGTCGGCTTTTATGAGAGGCCTCTGGAGAGCACTCAAGAACCAATCCCCAACCACATTCATCCCCGACATGGTGGATCGGATTAATCGGACATCTCAGGGCCGAGCTGGATTTTATTTTACCCGCAGATGTTTTGCTGAAGTTATTGATTTTCCTGATATTGCGTCATACCTCGACTTGATGATCGCACTGAAGGAAGAACACATCGCATTTAATGTCATGTTGGAAATCAAGGCTTCCGGAAGAGACGCATTGAGGAAATCTTTGCGGCCGGCAGGGCAAAGCTTCCGCAAGAATATGAATATTGGGAAAAGGAACAATCCAAGCCAGCAATCACGTTGGAAGCTCATGCCCGCAATCTTTTGCAGGAGCTTAGCGCACTATTGCAGCCAGCGCCCGGAATGTTCTCCGACAATGTATTTGCATTTTATAACCAGCATTCAAGCGAACTAGAATCTTTGCTTTCTGCCGACGATCGCGCTCGCATTAGCGAATTGCTGGTTAACCAAGTGTTCAGACATAACCCCTTGGATTATGCGCTGACGATTACAGAGGAGTCTGGTGGCTCACGTACATATGTAACAAGTAATGTAATCCATGTCTTTGGCGAAGCCC
Source organism: uncultured Actinomycetes bacterium (assembly GCA_963838985.1). Taxonomy (GTDB): domain Bacteria; phylum Actinomycetota; class Thermoleophilia; order Gaiellales; family Gaiellaceae; genus Palsa-739. Next base: position 207,780 of record CAWITF010000004.1, on the reverse strand, counting down.
TGCTCACTGCAAAGCATATAGGGTTCGATGTTTTGCCCTATCGTCAGCAAATATTGAATTATCTTCCATTTGCATACAGCAATGAAGTACGAGTGATTTTCGATGTCTTTAGGAATATTCAGCAGCATGAGATGACAAATATTCTTGAAGTTTATGCCAAGCGCGCATCTGACCTGTGGCGGCACCAACCGGCTAGTCTTATTGATACAGCCGAACAGTATCATGTAACAGAGGCGGCACCAATTCTGAGGGATTTCGTTAAAGAAGAAAAATTTGATAGCTACACGCGGGAGAGAGCTCTTGTGGTGCTTAACTCACTTGCACCTGACGCCACTTATTTAAGCAATATATTTAGAAAGTGCAAAAAGAGCAGCAAGCCCGGAGATGAGGCACTAGCGCTTACAGCAAATGGTCTTCTGATTACTCGACATTTTAGCCGGGAGGCCATACAGTGGCGATTAGAGCAGATTGTACAACGTGCGACTCCTTTCATCCGGCCCAGCGGTGTACATAGTGTGAGTGCAATTGAGCATGAAATAACATTGGGGGTGGCCCATTCGCCCGGCCGGCCAGCGTGATGACACCGAGGACGACGACGTATTCAGCCATCGTCTGGCCTTCTTCACGTTCGATCCGAAGCCGAGCGGACTCTCGATTCATCGACGGCAACTTTCCCCCTCATTTCTTGCGGCTGGCGGTTTACAGGAAGCCGATCACGGAGCTAGTGCCTTGTTGATCCCGCCGGACAGCAGGCCCAGCGTGGCGACGATGCCAAGGGTGATCACGGCCAGAACGACGCCGTACTCGGCCATCGTCTGGCCCTCCTCCTTCTTCCAGTTGGTGCGTGCGTACTCGAACCACTCGAAGAACGTCATCTCGGTTACACCTCCTTTCGAGCAGTCGAATGAAGCGACAGTCGACGCATCCGGCAGCGGCCGGTTGGAGGCATGAGACGCAACTGCGTGTTGTGCGAACTTCTGCGACTCGGCGGCGTATTCGGCCACGACGTGACTCCTCCGTTACTGCTTTGGGGCGTGGCCGCGCCGCCGTGTGCGTTCGATGTCGCAATCATCGAACGCCTGGCGCTTGCGCCTATCCCTCGTCCGATGGATTCGCTCGTCGAACTCCCCGGACGGGTGACGGCACATCTGCGTGAAGTTGTCGATCCTTCGTCTGCAAGCACAGAGCGCCAGGTTCTGCGGCTCCGGCGCCTCACGACGAACGCTTCACGAGGTGCTGTCTTGCAGGAATACCGTCAGGAGGGGAACGATGAACGGCGATGAGCGGAAGCGCCGCGCGGTTGCTGCGCAGGGCTTTGCTGCACTCGCGCTCTTCCTGTTCGCGCACAGCGCACACGCAGCGACGCTGCCGGCGCATGCGCAGCAGGGTGCGCATTCGAGTGTGACCGCAGCTCAGACGCGTCCGTAGAGCACGGCCTGCACGTCGCGGCCGAGCTCGCGGAACGCCGCGTCGTGCGCGAGGCGCAGCTGCGCTGCGCTACCTCGGGTGACGAGCACGATGCGCACCGCGCGCGAGGGAGCACCGGCTCCGCGCACCCAGTCGATGTACGCGCGCTGGGCTGGCCGCGGGAATGCGTCAAGCGGATTGCTGATCCAGACGCGGGCGCCGCGGAGCGCCAGCCGCTCGGCATCAACCGGGTCCGCGAGGATCGGCCCGCCCTGTGAGTCGAGCGTCGCGCGCTCCAGGAGCAGCGTCCCAGCGCCGCGCTGCGGTGGGTGGTGCACCAGACCGAATGCGGCCACGAAGCACGGGACCGCGAAGCACAGCGCCGCTGCTCGCGGCGAGAGGATCCTCGAGTCGCGCGAGCGCCTGAACGCGCGCGCCGCGGGCACCGCCGCGAAGAGCAGGAACCAGATGCCGTTGCGACGCGCGTCGATCGACAGGCTGCCGAGGCCGACCAGCACGACGAGCTCCCACATCGCGAGCCGTTGCCGGGTCGCGGCAAGGAAGAGCGGCACCCCGAGGATCAGGAAGAGCACGTCGAACGGCGCTGAGAGCGAGAGCCTCGCCCAGAGCCCGTAATGCTGTGCCGCCGCCTCGCCTCCCACCACGTTCGAGTAGTACGACGCGCTCGCGAGCAGCGCCGGCGTGGCCAGGAGCGCTGCTGCGCCGCAGACGACGAGCGCCAGCGACTCGACGGGACGCCGCCGAGCGCGCGCGAACAGCAGGTACGCGGCAAAGATTGCGTACCCGAGCAGCACTCCACCATGGAGGTTCGCCCAGAGCACGAGCAGGGGCACGCCGAGCCAGATGCGGCGCGTGGCGCACCGAGCCTCGCTCCGCAGAAGCAGGACGAGGAGCGGGAACGACGCCAGCGAGTAGAGCTGCGCGCGCACGACGAGGAACGTCGCCGGAGCGGCGAGGACGACCGCGGCCAGGACGGCCGCTCCAGGAGCGTCCCCCACGTGTGCCCGGCGCAGGTCGATCGCCGCTGCGGTCAGTCCGATCGCCACCGCAGCGACCTGCGCGGCAACGAGGCCGCCGTCGCCGAAAGCCGACTCGAGCCAGTGGAAGACGATCTGGCCGAGCGCGGGCGCGTCGTGCCAGCCTGTCGTCGGCACAGCGGCGTAGCCGATCGCATGCGGTAGCGCGTGCAAACGGGTGATCTGCGCGCCGACGGCGGCGAGCCACCGTGCGTCCGCGCCGACGTCCGACGAGGCAGCCGTGATCGCAATGCCGAACGCGGCTGCAAGCCACGTCAGCGGGGCGGCGGGGCGCGCTTGGGCATGCATGCCGCCTACATCGGTTCGACGTCTGGCCGACGCGAGGGTGACTCGTGCGGAGTACCTCGCGCGAGTGAACGTGAACGCGTTCACTCGGCGGAGTGAGGCGAGAAGCTGCGCGCCGTCCGATGACGAGAGCAAATCCGTTGCGGTCGCGGAGTCGGAACACAAGCGATCTGAGGGGGCAACGGTGTCAAAGGGAAGAACGATCGAGCGCTGGGCGATCGCCGCGGGGGTCGCGGTCACGGTCGCACGCTGGTGGAATCGCCTGGAGCCGCCGAAGCCGGCCCCCGACGAGACGCCGTTCGACGATGCCGCGGCCGAAGCCGGCGCATTCGAGGTCGAGCTGACCCGCGCGCGCCGCGCACCGCGCACCCGCAAGCTCGCGACGAGCCTCGCCTTCGTTTCACTGTTCTTCGCAGGCGCCGCCCTGACCGCGGGAGCCGGCAACCAGCTCGTCTCGAACTCGTCGCCCACGGCCGCGGAGGCGTCCGCAGGCGCGACGCCCGACGCCGCACCCGCACCTGCACCCGCGCCTGCCGCTGCCGAGCCCGCAGCGGCGCCCGCACCGGTCGAGGCGCCTGCCGCGCCCGCCGAGCCCGCACCGGCACCCGCACCGGAGCCCGCGCCTGCAGCACCGGCCGACCCGGCACCCGCCGCGGCCGAGCCTGCTCCCGCCGCGGACCCGCCTGCCGCCGCCGACCCGGCCGACGCAGCACCTGCCGACCCCGCTCCGGCTGCTCCGGACGGCGTCGTCGCCGCCGACTCGGCGGCGAGCGCACCGGCTGCGCAGCCCGCCCAGCCCGCCGCGCCGAAGCCGGCGCCCGTGCGTCATGCCGTGAAGCAGAAGGCTGCCCCGAAGCCGAAGCCGAAGCCCGCCGCTGCTGCGGTGCAGGCACCCGCGGTCGTCTTCCCCGCTGCGCACTTCACGCCGGCGATCCCGTTCGACGTGAATGCCTGGGTGCACGACAACCCCGGGACGACGATGGGCGCGACCGCCGTCGCGATGGCCGAGCACTTCATCGGCACGCCGTACGTCTGGGGCGGCTCGAGCCCCTCGGGCGGCTTCGACTGCTCCGGCCTGATGATGTACGTGTACTCGCAGCTCGGGATCTCGCTCCCGCACTACGCCGCTGCGCAGTTCGCGATCTTCACACACCTGCAGCCGTCGGATCTGCAGCCGGGTGACCTCGTCTTCTTCGAGCCGAAGCTCGACGGGCCGGGCCACGTCGCGATGTATGCAGGCGGCGACGCGATCATCGAGGCGCCGCACACGGGCGCGCTCGTGCGCGTCGGCAGCCTGACGGCCGACGCGGCGGCGCTCGGGTTCATGGGTGCCGTGCGACCGTACGGCGCGGCGCAGGCAGCCGGGATCCGCACGCTGTCGCACGTCTCGGCTCGGAAGCCCGCGTCCGGCATCGGCGCAGCGAACATCGCGTTCGCCGCGTAGCGACCGGGTCGAGCGACCCCGGCGCGCAACGCGCGCGCCGGGGCTCGCAACCGGCGCGTAGGCGCGGCCAAACGCCGATCATGGCGGCTGTGACCCGCGCCGAGCTCCGCTCCGCCGCACTCGCCGGCCTCTTTCTCGCCGGCGCGGCGGCGGCACACTTTGCGAACGCGTCGCCCGTGCTCGCGTTCCTCGTCGCCGCGGCGTCGATCGCGCTGCTCGCGCGCCTCGTCGGCGCCGCGACCGAGCAGCTCGGCAGCCACGTCGGCTCGTCGTCGGCGGGGGTCGTGCAGTCCGCGCTCGGCAACCTGCCGGAGCTCTTCATCGCGCTCTTCGCGCTTCATCACGGCCTCGTCGGCGTCGTGCAGGCGGCGCTCGTCGGCTCGGTGATCGCGAACGGGTCCTCGTCCTCGGGATCGCCTTCCTCGTCGGCGGGCTGCGCAACGGCCGTCAAAGGTTCGACTCGCCGCGCGCGCGCATGATCGCCACGCTTGCACTGCTCGCGGCGGCGATCCTCTCGCTGCCGACCCTGGCGCATGCCTTTCACACACCCGCCGCCCCGCACGGGCGCGCGCTCAGCCTGATCTGCGCCGGTGTGCTCATCGTCCTCTTCTTCGTCACGCTCCCGTCGTTTCTCGGCGGCGGCGAAGACGAGGCCGAAGACACGGGCGCGCACTGGCCGCTCGCGCTCACCGTCGGCGTGCTCGGCGCCTCCGGCCTCGCCGCGGCCTTCGTCAGCGACTGGTTCGTCTCGGCGCTGACGCCGGCGACGCACACGCTGCACATGAGCCAGGACTTCGCCGGGCTCGTCGTCGTCGCGATCGCCGGGAACGCCGTCGAGAACGTCGTCGGCGTCAGGCTCGCAGCGCAGAACCGGCCCGACTTCGCGATCTCCGTGATCGTGAACTCGGCGCTCCAGGTGGCGCTGCTGCTGACGCCCGTGCTCGTCTTCGCCAGCCTCGCGTTCGCAACGTCGCTGACGCTCGTCTTCCCGACGCTCCTCGCAATCGCACTGCTGATGTCTGCGGGCGTATCGGCGGTGATCGTCTACGACGGCGAAGCGACGTGGGAAGAAGGAGCGATCCTGATCGGGCTCTACATCGTGATCGCCGCCAGCTTCTGGTGGGGCGCATGAGCGAGCTGCGAATCGCGACGCGCTGGCCCGACTTCGACGCGCTCGGACACCTCAACCACGCCGTGTATCACGTGTACCTCGACGAGGCGCGCGACGACGCCTTGCGGCGGACGGTCGGCGACTTCACAGCGTGGCCGAACGTCGTCGTACACGCGAGCGTCGACTATCGGCGGGAGATCCTGCTCGGCGCGCGCGAGGTGATCGTCAGCACGCGGATCGCCGACATCGGCAGGACGAGCGTCCGCTTCGAGCAGACCGTGCTCGACCCGGAAGGCGAGACGGCCGCCGACGCGGTCGCCGTGCTCGTGGCATGGGACTCGTCGACGCGGGCGGCGCGTCCGATCTCCGACGACGAGCGCACGGCGCTCGCCGTCCTGACGTGATCCGGCGTATTTCGTAGGCTCACCTCGCGGCGGCGGCCCCCAACCAGAGGGATGGCGCGGGGGTCGCTTGCCGCAGATGACCCGATCGAGGGAGTCCGGCGAGCGAGGCGCCTCCGATCTCTGTCTGTATCGTCGACTCGCCGCTCGCCGCTCCGTTGCCGTGGCTCCGCCGCGCGCGCGCAACGCATCTTCGTGACTCGAAAGGTCTCGCGTTCGCCGCTGTCGGCATCTTCGCGCTGCTCGCCGCGGTCGAGGTGAGGCAGGAGCTCGTCCAGGACAGCTGGCTGACGCTCGTCGGCGGCCGGGAGGTCGTGCAGCACGGCCTCGCGCACACGGACTCGCTTTTCGTCTGGACGAAGGGGCGAACGTGGATCGACCAGCAATGGCTCGCGCAGATCGCCTTCTACGCCCTCTATGTCGTCGGTGGCATGCGGCTGCTGCTGCTCGCCCACGTGCTGCTGCTCGCGACCACGGCGACGATCGTCGTCTTCACCGCGTCGCGGCGCGGAGCGTCGCCGCGCGCGGTGCTCATCGCCGTCTTCGCGTGCCTGGCCATCGCTCCGTGGGCGTTGGAGATGCGCGCGCAGGCCGTTGCCGAGCTCCTGTTCGCGGCGTGTCTCCTCCTGCTGCTCGACGGGCACGCGCTGACGCGAGCTCGTGCCGTGGCGCTGCTCGCGTTGCTGGCGCTCTGGGCGAACGTCCACGGCTCGGTCGTCCTCGGCGTCGGGCTCGTCGCGTTGCGCGGCGTGTGGCTCCTGCGGATGGAGAAGGCGCAGCGGCGGCTCGGCCTCGCGCTGATCTTCCTGTCGCCGCTCTGCGTGCTTGCGTCGCCGTACGCGTTCTCGCTGCTCGGCTACTACCGCCTCATGCTCGCGAATCCGCTGCTACCGAGGTTCGTCAGCGAATGGCAGGCGACGACGCTGACGATCTGGACGGTCATCTTCTTCGCCGTGGTGGTCGCAGGCACGATCTTGCTCACGCGCTTCCCCGGGGCGACGACGGGTTACGAGAAGCTCGTCTTCGCACTGACTGCGCTCGGCGCCTTGCAAGCGGTGCGCGGGATGGTGTGGTTCGCACTTGCAGCGGTCCCTCTGCTCGCCCCGCTGCTCGAGCAGGCTCTCTCACGTACACGCGCCATGACGAGCCGCGCCGCCGGCCAGGTCGGCATGCTGTGCGCAGTCGCGGCGCCGGTCGCGATCGCGCTCGTCTTCGCGCACCCGCAAGGATGGTTCACGTCGCACTGGCCCGAGTCGGGAGGCCGCACAGTCGCAACGCTCGCGGCACGCGACCCGCAGGCCCGGGTTCTCGCCGACGACCGCTATGCGGACTGGTTGCTCTTCACGTACCCGCAGCTGCGGGGCAAGATCGCGTACGACATTCGCTTCGAGCTCTTCACCAAGCGCCAGTTCGAGCTGCTCGCCAGCTACCGAAGCCCCTACGGCGTGGCCGATTCGAGCCTGACGCGCGGGTACCGGCTGCAGGTCTTCGATCCGAGTCTCGGCGAGATGTGCAGGCCGAAACGGTGCCGCATCGTCTTCCGAGGGCCTGAGCTGGCGGTTGGCCGCGTAACGCCCTAGCAGGGTCAGCCGTTCATCCCCCATGCGCTTCCGTCCAGGTGCGAGGCTCGACCCCTCGCAGGTCGAGGACGTCCGCGGCCGCAGCGGCGGCCTGCCGGGCGGCGGCCTCGCTGTCGGTGGCGGCGGCCTCGGGATCGTCGGCGTGATCATCTACATCGCGATCCAGCTGCTCTCGAACGGCTCGGGCGGGCCGCTCTCGAACCTCGACGGCTCGACCGTCGCGTCGCAACCTCCCTCCCAGGCGCTCGGCTCGGAGTGCAAGACGGGGCAGGACGCGAATACGCGCGAGGACTGCAAGATCGTCGGCGACATCAACAGCATCCAGGCCTACTGGGGCAAGCAGCTGCCGAACTACACGATCTCGAAGACCGTCTTCTTCTCCGGCTCCGATTCCACCGGCTGCGGGCAGGCGACGACGGATGTCGGCCCCTTCTACTGCCCGGTCGACAAGAAGGTCTACATCGACCTCGGGTTCTTCGACGAGTTGCGTACGCGGTTCGGCGGCAGCACCGGCCCGCTGGCGCAGGCATACGTGCTCGCGCACGAGTACGGGCATCACGTGCAGGACATCCAGGGCTTTCTCGGCCGGATCGGCAACGACACGCAAGGGCCGACGAGCGCGTCCGTTCGCGCGGAGCTCCAAGCCGATTGCTACGCCGGCGTCTGGGCGCATCACGCCGCGCAGACCGGTTACCTGACGCAGATCACCGCCGCAGACGTCCGCGACGCGTTGAGCGCGGCGTCATCGGTCGGCGACGATCGCATCCAGGCGAAGACGCAGGGCCAGGTGAACCCGGAGACGTGGACGCACGGCTCGTCCGCGGAGCGCCAGCACTGGTTCAGCGTCGGCTACGACACCGGCGTGCCGGCGCGCTGCGACACGTGGCACGCGAACCTCACGTAAGCCGGTAGCGCGCGAACACGTGGTCGCCGCCGCGGCGCAGCGAGAGCAGGCGCGCCCCGACGCGTGCATCCGGGAGCAGCTCCACGCCCTCGACGAGCGCGAGCCGTCGCCGTGCCTCGAGGCGGCCGGCGAGGACCGGCGAGACCGTGAGGAAGAGCTCGTCGACGAGCCGTGCGGCAAGGAGCTCGCCGAACGTCGTCGGGCCTGCTTCGGCGAGCACCAACCGGTGGCCGCGGTCGTAGAGCACGGCGAGGCCCGCGCGCAGGTCGACCCAGTCGCCGCCGTTCACGGCAACGACCTCGGCGGCGATTCCGCGTAGCCGCTCGGCCCCGGCGGCCGTCGTCAGCACGATCGTGTTCTCGTGGAGCACCGGATGCTCGACGTCGAGCGAGTTTCCCGTCGTCACGATCGCGACGGCAGGCTGCTCCGGCCGGCCGCGGGCTGACCGGAGCGCGGCGAACGCCTCCTTGCCGTCCGGGTAGACACCCCCCGGGCGCCACCGTCCCTTCGGCGAGGCAAGCAGCGTGCCGCTGCCGATGAGGACGACGTCGGCGAACGCGCGCAGCAGTCCCATCAACTGCTTGTCGTCGGCGCTGTCGTCGGCGACGAGCGCGTTCGAGCGTTCGAGCTCCGGGATCGCGACGATCCCGTCGAGCGTCTCGACGAAGTTCGCGTAGACGCAGGGCTCGTCGAAGCCGAGCGTGCCGTCGTAGAAGAGCTCGAGCTCGTCGGGGAGCCGCTCGGCCGGCAGGCCCTGCGCCTCCCAGAGGAGCTCGAGGCTCACCGCAGCTGGGCGAGGAACTCGCGGCGCAGGTCGGCGTCCTCGTCGTAGAGCCCGCGCCAGAAGGTCGTGACCGTGCGCGATCCCTCTTCCTCGACGCCCCGCATCTGCGTGCAGAGATGCGCCGCCTCGAGCCGCACCGCGACGCCGCGCGGCTGCACGAGCTCGACCAGCGTGTCCGCGATCTCCTCGCCGAGCCGCTCCTGGACCGTGAACCTGCGTGCGAAGAGGCGGACGAGCCGGGTCAGCTTGGAGATGCCGAGAATCTCGTCGCCCGCGACGTACCCGACGTACGCGGCGCCGTGGAACGGCAGCGCATGGTGCTCGCAGAGCGAGAAGAAGGAGATCGGCCCCTCGACGATCTGGTTGTGCGCGCCGTCGACGCCCTTCGGGCGCTCGGAGGGGAACGCTGTCCGCAGCTTGGGGTCGCCGTCGTAGCCGCCCGTCGCATCGAACATCGCGCGCAGGAAGCGGGTGGGGGTCTCACGCGTGCCCGGAGTGTCGACGTCCATGCCGAAGGCCGTGAAGATCTCGCGCATGTAGCGCTCGTACTCCGACCATTGCGCAGGCGGGATCTCGCGGCGCTCCTCCGGCTCACCGCGGGACGGAAGCTCAACGATGCTCAAGCACGACCTCCGGATCGATCTGGACAAGAAGCTCGCGCCGCACGAAGAGCGCGGTGACGAGCAGGAGCTCGCCGAGCACGATGGCGGCGAACGCGAGCGGGTGCCCGGCGGCGAGGCAGACGCCGAAGATCGCGAGCTGCGTCGTCATGCCGAGGTTCGCCATCACCGCGACGGTTGCGTGATCGTGATACGCCTGGCGGCCTGCGCTGCGCCGGTCGACGAAGCGCTCGACGAGCGTGTCCTGCCAGCCGTAGAGCACGGCGTAGACGCGCCCGAGCACGCTCGCGTCACTCGAGGCCGCAGCGCCGCGTGCGAGCCGCTCGAGGTTGAAGTTGAGGCTGAGCACCGCGGTCACCGCGAGGAAGACGAACGCCGCGACGAACGGGCGCTGCGTCTCCACGCCGAGCGCCGCGAAGAGCGCCGCGTTCACGAGCAGGTCGCACTCCGAGTCGAGATAGCGGCCGAACGCCGTGACCCTGCCGGAGAGCCGCGCGAGCTGCCCGTCGGCGTTGTCCAGCACCGTCTTCAGCTGCACGAGCAGCGCGGCGGCGATCAGGCTGCCCCGGCCGAGCTCCACGGCACCCGCGAGACCGGCTGCCGTCGACGCGAGCACGACCGCCGGCGGAGGCACACGGAGCGGCAGCAACGCGAGCACGACGAGGTGGGCAAGCGGGCGATAGACGTACTCGCAGAGGAGCTCGGTCCCGAGCCTCGACTTGCGAGAGCGCTCGAGTGCGCTAACCAAGCAGGGCTCCTTCTTCGCACGGGCTCGCCCGAGCGGATCCGCTCGCGCGCATCGTCGACCTTGCCCCACGTGTCCCAGAGCAGGAAGCCGCGAGGCCGGCGCTCCTCGTCGACGTACGTGATGACGCCCTTGCGGTTCGGCTCCTCCCACTCCTCGACCGTGGCGAGCCGCGAGTCGACCTCGCCGACCGCCTCGTAGCCGAGGTCGAAGATGTCGGAGTAGAAGAACGGAAGGTGCTCGTACGGCTCGCTCGCGCCCGCCATGTTCGCGCCGACTGCGCGTCCGTGCGAGTTCGCGTGATCCTCGTGCTCGACGCGGAAGCGCTTGCCGAGCACGGAGCTCGGATAGTTCGCGACGTCGCCTGCCGCGAACACGTCGTCACGGCCGCCGGCGCGGCCGAGCTCGTCGACGACGATCCCGTTGTCGACCGCCAGACCAGCGGCCTCGGCGAGCTCGACGTTCGGGACGATGCCGAGCCCGGCGACGACCGCGTCGCCTTCGAGCACGCGGCCGGAGCCGAGCGTGACCGTCGTGCCCTTCCACCGACGCACCGTCTCGCTCGGCGAGCACCTCGACGCCCTTCTCGCGGTAATAGCCGGTCATGAAGTCGGCGAGGCCGCCGGGAAGGACGCGCGAACGCGACCGCCGGCTTCGGGAAACACCATCGTCACCTTCGCACCGACGCCGGTGAGCGCCGCGGCGAGCTCGGAGCCGATGAAGCCGCCGCCGATCACGACGACGTGCGCGCCGCCACCCGCGAGCTCGCGCAGCGGCGGATAGTCGTCGAGCGTGCGGAAGTAGACGACCTCGCCGTCGTCGCCGCCGAGCTGCCGCGGCGTGCCGCCCGTCGCGAGCAGCACCTTCTCGTAGCCGTAGACGTCGCCCTGGTCGTCGGTCGCGCGGCGCGCATCGAGATCGAGCGAGACGATCCGCCGGCCGAGCACGAGCTCGAGCGCCGCCGAGCTCCGCCGTGTTCGACCAGATCTTCGCCTCGTCGCCGCCCGCCCACAGCTCTTCGAGTCAGCGGCGGCCGCTTGTACGGCGGATGCGCCTCGGCGCCGACGAGCATGATCGAGCCCTCGGCATCGTGCTCGCGGATCCCTTTGCACGGCGGCGTCCGCCGTCATCCCGCCGCCGACGATCAGATAGTCTCGTCTCGCTCATCGCCCCGACCTACGAGATTGGATCTGTCGTATTACTATGAAGCTTGTGGCCGTGGATTGATTCGCACGGCGCGCTCGAGAGGACCGTTGAGCTTCCCTCGTTTCCGGCCGCGGTCGCGTTCGTCGGCCGCGTCGCCGAGCTGCGCCGAGGAGGCGACTCACCATCCGGACATCTCGATCTCCTACAGGAAGGTAACGCTCCGCTGGACGACGCATTCCGCCGGCGGGATCACCGACCGGGATCACGAGCTCGCGCGCCGCACCGACGAGCTCATCCCGGAACCGGGCGGCGGCCTGACGAAAGAACACCGCTCGAGCGCGGACTCGAGCCCGACCGAGACCGCGCCCATCAGCACGGCGCCGTCGCCGAGGCTCGAGATCTCGACCCGCGGCGGATACGGCAGCCAGGCAGCGAGCAGCGGCCGCACGTCGCCGAGCAGCTCGGCGTTCGCACCGATGCCACCGCCCAGGACGACGAGCCCGACATCGGTACCGCCGCGATCGGTGCGATGTGCAGAGCGATCCGCCGCGCCTCTTCTCGCACGACGCTCGCGTGCCGAGGGCGTCGCCGCGCCGCGCAGCCGCGAAGATCGGGCGCGCGTCGTACGGCGACGCGAGCTGCGTCGGCGCGGCGCCTCCAGCGATCGCGCCGAGCGCCAAGGTCCGAAAATGCAGCGGCGCACGGGTCGATCTCCTGCTCGAGGCCGACCGCAACGTAGTCGAGCTCGCCGGCTGCGCCGTGATGGCCGCGTTGCAACTCGCCGCGCAGCACGAGACCGGCACCGAGGCCCGTGCCGATGGAGAGGAACATGAAGTCGTCGACTCCTCGAGCGACGCCGAAACGCCGCTCGCCGAGCGACGGCGAGATTCACGTCGTTCTCGAGCGTGACTCGCTACGCCGAGCCGCTCTTCGAGATCGGCCGCGTAGCGACTTCCGTCGAGCCCCGGGACGTTCGTTGCGAGCCCGACGGCGCCGCCTCCTGCTTCGACGACGCCCGGGACGCCGACGACGACGTCTCGTCGACCAGCTCGTCGCCGAGGCCGGCCGCTGCGGACGAGCTGCGTCGCGCAGCTGACGATCGCCTCCAGCGCAGCGTCCGGCGTCGACGCCCCCGTGCTCGACGTCCTGACGTGCTCGGATCGGTGCCCGTCGAGGTCGCTGAGCGCCCCGCGCAGGAAGCGCGCGCCGAGGTCGATGCCGAGGATGAGCGCGGCCTCGGCCACGGGCTCGAAGTAGACGGCACCGTAGCTCGGGCCCACCGGGCCGCCGGGCGCCTCCCGCACGAGCCCGGCGCCGAGAAGCGCCTGGAGCGCGAGCGACACCGTCGGCTTCGAGATCCCGCGCCCGCCGCGCGATCTCTGCCCGCGAGATCGGGGCGCCGCTCCGGATCGTGTCGAGCACCGTCTCCTCGTTCAGTCGCTTCAGCAGCGGCGGAGTCGCCATGGCATCCATTCTCGTCAAGAACGCTAACGGTTTCAAGCGAATATCGGCTCGTTGACAGCCGTCTGCAGGCAAGCGTAGGGTCGCCTCGTAAAGGTGTCTAACGACACACTGCAGACGGAGGAGGCTGGGATGAAACGCGTGATCGGTCGCAGCCGCGCTCCGACCCTTGTGGGCCTGACCGCCGCGGCGGTCGCGGGCGGAGCGCGCCACGCGTCCCCGACGAAGCTCACGGTCTGGGTCGGTTGGAGTGCGGGCAAGGAGCTCATCACCTTCAAGAAGGTGGCGGCCGAGTACGACAAGGCGCACCCCGACGTGACGCTCGACGTCGTGGGCGGCATCGTCGACCAGAAGATCGTCGCGGCGATCCGCGCCGGCCAGGCGCCCGACGTCGTCAGCTCGTTCAACTCCTACGACGTCGGCATCTACTGCGGCACGAAGGCGTGGCTCGACCTGAAGCCGTTCATGGAGAAGTCGTCACATCAGCACGTCGATCTTCCCGCAGGCGACGCAGTACTACACGCAGTACGGCGGCAACCCGCTGCGCGTTGCCGCTCCTCGCGGACACGTACGGGCTCTACTACAACAAGGCGCTCTTCGCGAAGGCCGGCATCAAGCACCCCGCCGAAGACGATCTCCGAGCTGACCGCCGATGCGAAGAAGCTGACCGCAGCGGAACAAGGACGGCTCGCTGAAGGTCGTCGGCCTCGACCCGTTCATCGGCTTCTACGAGAACGTGCCCGAGCGGTGGGTCGCAGTCGTTCGGCGGCAAGTACGTCGACTCGAAGGGGAACGCGATCCTCGCGAACCAGGCCGCGTGGCCGAAGATGCTGAAGTGGCAGAAGAGCCTCGTCGACTGGTACGGCTACAAGAACCTCGTGAAGTTCCAGACGGGACTCGGTGACGAGTTCTCTTCCGTCCAACGCGCTTCGAGACGGGCAAGCTCGCGATGAATCTCGACGGTGAGTGGCGCGTCGCGTTCATCGCGAACGAGACGCCCAGCCTCCAGTACGGCACCGCGCCGCTGCCTGCTCGACGACGCGCACCCGGAGCTCTACGGCATCGGGCTATATCAACGGCACGATCATCGGGATCCCGAAGAACGGCCACCACGCCGACCAGGCCTGGGATCTCGTCAAGTACCTGACGACGAACACGCACGCACTCGCGGAGCTCTCGCAACGGCTTGCGCAACGTGCCGTCGACGACGGCCTCGACGCATTCGAAGGAGCTGATCCCGGACGCGCACTTCGCGCACGTTCCTGAAGATCTTCGGCAACCCGAAGTCGGGGACGTCTCCGATCATGGCGTCTGGACAGTCGTTCACGAACCTCGTCCAGACGTTCTGGCAGAACTGCCAGGCACAAGGATCGAAGAACCTCCCGGCCGGCCTGAAGGACCTCGACAAGCAGCTCGACGCGCAGGTCAAGCAGGCCAAGGCGGAGGCGGAGGCCCCCCGTAGCCGCAGCGGCGGCCGCGGTTCCCGCGGAGCGCCGGCGGGCCAGGAGGCGGGCGGAGTGGAGGCGGCGGCGCCTCGTGCTCCTGCTCATGAGCCCCTGGCTCGTCGGCTTCTCCGTCTTCTTCGGGTACCCGCTCGTGATGAGCGTGTACCTGTCGTTCAACCACTACGACCTGCTGTCGCCGCCGCGCTGGGTCGGGCTCGCGAACTACCGCTACCTGTTCGGCACCGATGCGCAGGTCTGGCCCGCGGTGCGGAACACGCTCTGGATGATCGCCGTGCTCGTGCCGCTGCAGGTCATCTTCGCGCTCGGCATCGCGCTGATGCTCGCGCGTGCGCGTCGCGGCGTCGGCATCTTCCGGACGATCTTCTACCTGCCGGCACTCGCGCCGCCCGTCGCCGCGACGCTCGGCTTCGTCTACATCCTCAACCCGGCGACGGGCCCGGTGAACACGATCCTCGGCCACCTCGGCATCAACGGCCCGCTGTGGTTCCAGGACCCGTCGTGGGCGAAGCCGTCGCTCGTCATGCTCGGCCTCTGGGGCGTCGGCAACACGATGGTCATCTTCCTCGCGGCCGTGCTCGACGTTCCGCGGCACCTCTACGAATCCGCGGAGCTCGACGGCGCCGGCTGGTTCCAGCGGCTGCGTTAGGTGACGCTGCCCTCGATCAGCCCGGTGATCCTCTTCGCCGTGATCCTCGGCGTGATCCAGGGCCTGCAGTACTTCACGCAGGCGTACGTCGCCGCGAACATCGCGTCGGGCCAGGCATCGCAGGCTGCCGACGTGACGGCGTCGAGCCTCGGCTACCCGCTGGACTCGACGCTCTTCTATCCGGTGCTGCTCTACCAGCACGGCTTCAGCGACTTCCAGATGGGCTACGCATCGGCGATGGCGATGCTGCTCCTCGTCGTCTCGTTCGCGGTGACGCTGTGATCCTCGTCAACTCGCGCCGCTGGGTCCACCACGCTGCGGGAGCGCTGCAGTGAGCGCCGTCGAAGTCACCGTCGCCGTTCGTTCGCCGAAAGCTGCCGCGCGAGTGTCCGGCGCAAGCGCTGCTGCTTCGCCGTCGCGAACCACAGCCTGCTGATCGCGGCGTCGATCGCATTCATCGCGCCGTTCGCTCTTCATCACGCTCACCGCACTGATGACCAACAACCAGGCTCTCTCGACGCGACTCTGGCCGCATCCGTTCGCGTGGCACAACTTCATCGATGTCTTCTACGACGGCGCCGATGCTGGCGCTGGACGCTCAACACGCTCGAGTACTCGGTGCTCGCGACGCTCGGCGTCGCTGCTCTCGAGCGTGCCCGTGGCGTATGCGCTCGCACGCCTGCGCTGGCGCGGCCGGAACCTGCGTTCATGGTCGTGCTCGTCGCGCTGATGCTGCCGCCGCAGGTGTCGGTCGTTCCGCTCTACGTGATGTGGGCGAAGCTCCATCTCGTCGGCACGCTCTGGCCGCGTGATCATCCCGAACTGGTTCGGCGACGCGTTCTCGATCTTCCTGCTGCGGCAGTTCTTCATGACGATTCCGGAGGAGTACCTCGATGCTGCGCGCGTCGACGGCCTCGGCGAGCTCGCGTGTCCTCAGCACGGTCGTCGTGCGCCTCGCGAAGCCCGCGATCGCCGCAGTGGCGCTCTTCTCGTTCCTCTACACGTTCAATGACTTCTTCCTGCCGCTCCTCTACACGGGCGAGAACCCGCACCACTGGGTGCTGCAGATCGGGCTCTCGCAGTTCCGCTCGCTGCACCAGGTGCAGTGGAACCTGACGATGGCCGCGACCGCTGCTCGTGCATGGCGCCGGTGATCGTGCTCTTCTTCCTCGCGCAGAAAGCATTCGTCGAAGGCGTGACGCTGACCGGGGTGAAGGGATGAAGCTCGCCGTCATCGGCGCCGGCTCGACGTACACGCCGGAGCTCGTGTCCCACCTCTCGCAGCTCGACGTCGACGAGCTTGCGCTGCACGACATCGATGCCGAGCGGCTGGAGGTCGTCGGCGCGCTCGCCGGGCGGATGCTCGACCGCGCCGGGCTACGGCGGCGCGCTCCTGCAGACCGGCGACCTCGACGCGGCGATCGACGGCGCGTCGTTCGTCCTCTTCCAGATCCGCGTCGGCGGTCAGGCGGCGCGGCTGCGCGACGAGACGGTGCCGCTGCGCTGCGGTTGCATCGGCCAGGAGACGACGGGTGCCGGCGGCTTCGCGAAGGCGATGCGCACGGTGCCGGTGATCCTCGAGCTCGCCGAACGCGTCGCCGACGCGCGCCGCACCGGACGCCTGGATCGTCGATTTCACGAACCCGGTCGGGATCGTCACCCGCGCGCTGCTCGACGCCGGCCATCGGGCCGTCGGGCTTTGCAACGTCGCGATCACGCTTCCAGCGCTCGTTCGCTCGCCTGCTCGACGTCGACGCCGGAACGAGTCGCTCGTCGACCAGGTCGGGCTGAACCACCTGACCTGGATCCGCGCCGTTCGCCTCGACGGCCGGCGACGTGCTCCCGGAGCTCCTCGTCGAGCACGGCGACGAGCTGGCCGCGGAGATCGAGCTGCCGCGCAGCGTGCTCGACGACCTCGGCGTGCTTCCGTCCTATTACCTGCACTACTTCTACGCGCACGACCGCGTGCTCGCGGAGCAGCTGACGGCGTGCCGCGCGCGCAGACGGTCGCCGAGATCGAGCGGGAGCTTCTGCAGATGTACCGCGATCCGAGCCTGACGGAGAAGCCGGCGCTGCTCGAGCAGCGCGGCGGTGCGTTCTACAGCGAGGCCGCGGTCGGGCTCGTCCGCTCGCTCTCCTCGGGCGACGGAGCGGTGCACGTCGTCGACACACGCAACGGCGGGACGCTCGCCGGTCTCGCCGACGACGACGTCGTCGAGGTCCCGGCGCGTGTGACGCGCGCCGGCCCGGAGCCGCTCGCGCAGGAGCCGCTCGCGCCGGAGCTGCTCGGGCTCGTTCAGCACGTCGCCGCGTACGAGCGGCTCGCCGCCGCCGCGGCTGTGACCCGCGACCCGGTCGACCGCGCGCAAAGCGCTGCTCGCGCATCCCGCTGATCGGCCAGGTCGAGCTGGTCGACGCGCTCGTCGACGCACTCGTCGCGGAGGCCGTGCGGTGAGCGCGCTGCTGTCTCGCGGTCGACGGCGGCAACTGCGAAGACGGATCTCGCGCTCGTCGCGAGCGACGGCCGGTCCTCTCGCTCGTGCGCGGCCCCGGCAGCTCGCCGCATGAACATCGGCGTCGAAGGCAGCGCTCGATCGGATCGAGGCGCTCGTGATCGAGGCCGGTGCGCGACGGCCCCGTCGCGTACGCGGAGCTCCTGCTCGCCGGCGTCGACTTTCCCGTCCGAGGTCGCGAGCTGCAGGCGCGTGCGCAGGAGCGCGGCTGGGCCGACCGCGTCGAGGTCGCGAACGACACGTTCGCGGTGCTCCGCGCGGGTACCGACCGCGGCTGGGGCGTCGCGGTCGTCTGCGGCGCGGGCATCAACTGCCTCGGTCTCGCGCCCCGACGGACGCGAGACCCGCTTCCCGGCGCTCGGCGACGATCACCGGCGACTGGGGCGGCGGCCAGGACGTCGGCGCGGCGGCCGTCTGGGCAGCGGCGCGCAGCGAGGACGGCCGCGGGCCGAGAACGCCGCTCGAGCAGCTCGTCCCAGCGTACTTCGGACTCGCGACCCCGCTCGACCTCGCAGAGGCCGTGCACATCGGACGCGATCGCGCAACGCCGCTTCATCGAGCTGCGCGCCGCTGGTCTTCGCGCACGCGGAGCACGACGCGGTCGCCGCGCGCGATCGTCGACGCGGCTCGCCTCCGAGATCGTCGCGCTCGTGCGCGTCGCGCTCGAGCGGATCGGGCTGGTCGAGGAGCCGTGCAGACGTCGCTCCTCGGCGGCGGCCTCGATGCGCGCGCGACAACCGCGCCGGCTCGCTCGATCGCGGCGAGCGGCCTTGCCGAGCTCGGGATCCCGCACACGCTTCGCGTCGTCGATGCGCCGCCGGTCGTCGGTGCTGCACTCCGCGCGCTCGATACGACTCGGCGCGAAGCGCCTGCGGCACACGCGCGCGCTCGAGCGCGACGACCGACTTGCGGAGGTGTCGCATGGCTGACGTTCGCTACGACCAGGCATCGCGCATCTATCCCGGCACCGACGACGCCCGCCGTGGACGCGCTCGACCTCGACGATCGACGACGGCGAGTTCATGGTGCTCGTCGGCCCCTCCGGCTCCGGCAAGACGACGGCGCTGCGCATGCTCGCGGGCCTCGAGGAGGTCGACGCCGGCGCGATCTTCATCGGTGAGCGCGACGTCACCGACGTGCGCGCCGAAGAACCGCGACGTCGCGATGGTCTTCCAGAACTACGCGCTCTATCCGTATCTCACCGTCGAGGCGAACATCGGCTTCCCGCTCAAGATCGCGCGGCGTCAAGAAGGCCGACGCGACGGCAGCGCGTCCAGCGAGGTCGCGCGAGCTCCTCGGCCTCGACGAGTACCTGCACAGGAAGCCGGGCCAGCTGTCGGGCGGCCAGCGCCAGCGAGTCGCGATGGGCCGCGCGATCGTGCGCGTGCCGAAGCGTCTTCCTGATGGACGAGCCGCTGTCGAACCTCGACGCGAAGCTGCGCGTGCAGATGCGCGCCGACATCGCCGTCGCTGCAGGCGCGACTTCGGCGTCACGACCGTCTACGTGACGCACGATCAGTCGGAGGCGATG
This sequence comes from uncultured Actinomycetes bacterium, assembly GCA_963838985.1. Taxonomy (GTDB): domain Bacteria; phylum Actinomycetota; class Thermoleophilia; order Gaiellales; family Gaiellaceae; genus Palsa-739. The sequence continues at coordinate 188,678 of CAWITF010000004.1, read as the reverse complement.
ACGCTCGGTCACCGTGTCGCCGTGCTGAAGGACGGCGAGCTCCAGCAGTGCGACACGCCGCGCGCGCTCTACGAGCACGCCCGCGAACACATTCGTCGCGGGCTTCATCGGCTCGCCGGCGATGAATCTCTCACTGTCCCGCTCGGGTCGAACGGCGTCGGTGTCGCTCGGCGGCGTGCCGGTACGCTGCCCGAGTCGGTCCGCGCGGCCGCCGCCGCGGCCGGTGGAACGAGCTCGACCGTCGGCGTCCGCCCGGAAGCGCTCGAGCTCGCCGGCGAGGGCATCGCGGCCGAGGTGAGGTCGTCGAGGAGATCGGCGCCGACGCGTACCTCTTCTGCGCCGCCGAGGTGGCCGGGGCCGAGCTGCGGCTCGTCGCGCGGTCGTCCGCACGGCTCGCGCCCGCCCGGGGCGCGCGCGTCTCGCTCCGTCCCATTCCGGGGAGGCGCATCTCTTCGATCCCGCCTCCGGCGTGCGAATCGCCTGAAAGGCGGCAACCAGGTTGCATTTGCAACCTGGTTGCTCGTAGGGGCGGCTCCCCCATCCGGGGGGCAGACGGCCTTCCGGGACCCTGGTCCAATGAGGCAGCCCAACGACAGGCGGACGCTCGGTGAGCGGCCGCACCCGTGCCGAAGGGACCTCTCATGCGACGGATCAGAATCCTCCTCTCCATGCTGTGCGTCGTCTTCGCACTCGTGGTCGTGGCCCTGCTGAAGCCGCTGGCCTCGCGCGCCGACGACGGCAGCGTGCCGCCGCCCGCTCCCGAGACCGTCCCGGCCGCCGCGCTCCCGCAGATCCCGCCGCCGCTGCCGGTCGTCAGGCACAAGCCCACGCGGACGACGCAGTTCCATCTCCCTTTCGGCAAGCGCGTGGTCGATTTCGCGAAGCACTTCATCGGCATCCGCTACGAGTGGGGCGGCACGTCGCCGCGCTCGGGCTTCGACTGCTCCGGCTTCGTCCGCTTCGTCTACGGCCACTTCGGCGTCTCGCTCGCCCACTCGAGCTACGCGCAGTTCGACGTCGGCCGGAACGTCTCGCGCCGGTCCCTGCGCGCAGGCGACCTGGTCTTCTTCGACGGGCTGGGCCACGTCGGCATCTACATCGGCAACGGCCGCTTCATCCACGCGCCGCACACGGGCACGCGCGTCCGCGTCGAGACGCTCGCAGGCTGGTACAGCTCGCGCTTCTCCGGCGCACGCCGCCTCCGCACCACGTAGGGGCTGATGCGACACTGAGAGCGTGGCGACGACCGCCGCGCCCGTCGGCTTGACCCAAGAGGAGGCCGAGCGAAAGCTCGCGTCCCGTCCCGTCGCGCAGACGAGCTCGAGCCGCTCCTACAAGAGCATCGTCTTCGCGAACGTCTTCACGGTCTTCAACCTGATCCTGCTCGCGGCCGGCGTCCTGACGCTCGCGTTCGGCGAGTTCCAGGACGCCCTCTTCCTCGCGGTGCTCGTCGCGAACTCGGGGATCGGCATCGCGCAGGAGGCGCGCGCCAAGCAGACGCTCGACCGCCTCGCCGCGCTCGTCGCCCGACGGCGACCGTCGTCCGCGACGGCCGCCCGAAGCAGACCGCCGTCGAGGACGTCGTCGAGGGCGACGTCGTGCTACTCGAGCCCGGCGACCAGGTCGTCGCAGACGGCACGCTGCGTCGCAGCGACGGCCTCGCGCTCGACGAGTCGATCCTCACCGGCGAGGCGGCGGCGGTGCTACGCGCCGCGGGCGAGGAGGTGCGCTCCGGGTCGTTCGCGGTCGAAGGCGCGGGAGCGTACACCGTGACGGCGGTCGGCGACGACAGCTATGCCGCACGTGTCGCCGGTCAGGCGCGCGAGTTTCGCAACCGGCGCTCGCCCCTCGAGCGTTCGATCAACCGGCTGCTGCTGCTGCTCGTCGCGATCCTCGTCCCGCTCGGCTTCGCGCTCGTCTGGGCGCTGTACCGGCGTCATACGTCGCTGCACGACGCTGTGCCGACGACGGTCGCAGCGGTCACGACGCTCGTGCCCGAAGGCCTGATCCTGCTCGCGAGCGTGACCTACGCGGTCGCCGGTATGCGCATGGCACGGCGCGGCGCGCTCGCACAGCGGTTGAACGCCATCGAGTCGCTGGCTTCGGTCGATGCGATCTGCCTCGACAAGACGGGGACGCTCACCGACGCGCGCATCCAGGTCGAGCAGCTCGTGCCTGCCGACGGGGTAGACGACGGCGAGCTCGCGCATACGCTCGGGCGCTACGCCGCGAGCTCGCCCTCGCAGAACGCGACGCTCGCCGCGATCGCCGAGCACTGCGACGGCGTCGCGGAGGAGCCGCGGGCAGTCGTCCCGTTCTCGTCGCGGCTTCGCTTCGGCGCCGTGCAGCTCGGCGGGACGGCGTACGTGCTCGGCGCGCCGAGCTCTTTCCGCTCGGCCCGCTGGCGGCAGTCGCCGACGAGGAGGCGCGTGCAGGCAGACGCGTCGTCGCGTTCGGCACCGCGGCCGGCGGGGTCGAGGCGGACACCGAGCCGGCGATCGCGCGCCTCCTCGGCATCGTCGTGCTCGCCGAGCGCCTGCGCGCCGACGCGCGCGAGACGGTCGAGTTCCTGCGCGCGCAAGGCGTGCGGATCGCCGTGATCTCCGGCGACCGGCCTGAGACGGTCGCGGCGGTGGCCGCGGACGCGGGCATCGACGTCGGCGAGCCGATCGACGGACGCGAGCTCCCGCGAGACCTGCACGCATTGCGCCGGCTCGTCGAGGAGCACGGCGTCATCGGCCGCATCGCGCCGGAGGAGAAGAAGCGCGTGATCGAGGCGCTCGCAGCGGATGGCCGCCACGTCGCGATGGTCGGCGACGGCGTCAACGACGTACCTGCCCTGAAGGCGGCCGACCTCGCGATCGCGCAGGGAACCGGCTCGCAGATGGCCCGCTCTGTCTCGGACCTCGTGCTCGTGCGCGGCGACTTCGCGGCGTCCCCCCGCTCGTCGCCGAAGGTCGAAAGGTCCTGCGCAACCTGCAGCGCGTCGCGAAGCTCTTCGTCGCGAAGTCTGCGTTCGCGATGTTCCTTGTCCTCTCGATCGGCTTGACGCCGCAGGCCTATCCTCTGCTGCCGCGCCACCTCACACTGGCTGCCGGACTGACGATCGGCATCCCGGCGTTCTTCCTCGCGCTCGGCCCGAGCGAAGGTCGCTTCCGGAGCGACGGGTTCCTCTTCGACGTCGCGCGCTTTGCCGTCCCGGCGGGAACGGCCGCGGGCCTCGGCGTGCTCGCGAGCTTCGTCTTTGCACGGAACGTCGCGCGGCTACCGCTGACCGAGGCGCGGACGATCGCGACGACCGTGCTCGTGCTCGTCGGCCTCTACCTCGTGCTCGCGCTCGAAGCGACGAGCCGCACGCGGGCCGCGGCCGTGGGGACGCTCGTCGCCGCGATGCTCGTGCTCTACGCGCTCGTGCTCGCAGCACCCGGGACGCGGCACTTCTTCGCGCTCGACGTCCCCGGCCCCGGCGGTGTCTTCGTCGCGCTCGCGGGCGCCGCGCTCGCCGTCGCAGGTCTCTGGCTGACCGACGACCGGTTCGTACCGGGAGTGGTGCGCGCTACTTGAGCTTGTCGGCCATCGCGGTCAAGAGCTTCCACGCGATCGTGGAGTTGCTCTCGACGAGCGGCCGGAAGTCCCACGGCGTCATGCCCCAGCAGAGCATGTCGCTCTTCGCCGTGATCGTCGCGGTCCTGTCGGAGCCGGTCAGAAGCGCGATCTCGCCGAAGTAGTCGCCGGCCTTGATCTCGCCGCGCGGCTGCCCGTCGACCGAGACGTCGGCCTCGCCGCTCTCGACGATGAAGAAGCCGGCGCCGCCGGCGCCCTCCTCGGTGACGGTGTCTCCGGCCGAGAAGCGGCGCTCGCGCATCGTCCCGGCGATCTGCTCCAGCTCGCGGTCGTCGAGACCTGCGAAGAGAGGCACCTTCTTCAGAACGTCTGAGGAGGCCCGGGCCACCGGCGAGTTATACAACACACGAATCGCGGCGTCGCGATAATACGCCAGGATATGCCGGTGCGCCTGACCGTGATCGGCTGCTCCCCCGCATGGCCCAACCCGGGGGGCGCGCAGTCCGGCTATCTCGTCGAGGGCGACGGGCGGCTGCTGCTCGACTGCGGGCCGGGCGTCCTTGCTCGCCTGCGAGAGCGCGACGACGGCTGGCCCCGGGTCGATGCCGTCGTGATCACGCACTTCCACCTCGACCACTGGGGCGATCTCGTGCCGTGGATCTTCGGCGCGAGCTTCGGGCCGGGACGTGAGGTGCCGAAGCCCGAGCTCTGGCTCCCTCCCGGCGGTACGGAGCGGCTGCGGAGCTACGGGACGCAGATGGCGTTCGACGAGCGAATCGCCGGCGTCTTCGACGTCCGCGAGTACGCCGACGAGACGAGCTTCAGCGCGGCCGGCTTCGACGTGCTGCCGCTGCGACTCGACCACTACTCCGAGAAGACGTTCGGGCTGCGCATCTCGAACCACTCGAGCACGCTTGCGTACTCGGGCGACACCGGGCCGAGCCCGAATCTCACGACGCTCGCCCGCGACGCCGACGTCTTTCTCTGCGAGGCGACGCTGCGCGAGCCCGAGCCGGCCGAGCGCGGGCACCTGAGCGAGGACGAGGCTGTCGAGGCGTTCCGGGAATCCGGCGCGCGGCGGCTCGTCGTCATCCACCGCCCGGACGAGCTGCCGCTCGATCCGAGCGTCGAGCGTGCGGCAGACGGGGACGTCCTGACCTTCTGATGACGCGCGCGGCCGACGATCTCGCCGCGTTCGCCCGCTTCTTCGACCGCTTCCCGCAGGCGGCGGTCGCGCTGGACGACGAGCTGCGGATCGTCTTCGCGAACGAGCGCGCGCGGGCGCTGCTCGGCCGTGCACGGACCGAGATCGGTGGGACGCTCCCAGCGTCGTTCCAAGCGTCGGCCCGGCGGCTGAACGGCGGCTCGCCCGTGCACGCCGACCTGCTCGAGACGGAAGTGGGCGCGTTTCGCGTCACGGGCGTCCCGGCCGAGGGCCGCGAGCCGGCGGTGATCCTGTTCGACGAGGTAACGCTCGTCGACCAGCAGGCGCGGGTCATGCAGGAGTTCGTCCGCAACGCCGCGCATCAGCTGCGAACCCCGCTGACGGCGATCGCGGCGGCAGTCGAGGTTCTGCGCGCCGGTGCAAAGGACGATCCGGTGGAGCGCGACCGTTTCCTCGGCCACCTCGAACGGCACACGGCTCGGCTGACCCGCGTAGCCCGGGGGCTGCTGCTCCTCGCCCGCGCGCAGTCCGGCGAGGAGCTCCGCGTCGGCCCAGTCGAGCTCAAGCCGGTACTCGAGCAGCTCGCCGACGAAGCGGTCACGAGAGTCGGGGTCGAGATCATCGCCGAGTGCCCGCCGGGGCTGCTCGCACTCGCCGAGCGCGACCTGCTGCACGAAGCGCTCGCGGCACTCGTCGACAATGCGGTCGATCACACCGTTGCGGGCGGCGTGCAGCTCAGCGCGGCTGCCACGGCCGACGATGTCGAGATAACCGTCGCGGACACGGGGCCCGGCATCCCGGCGAGCGACCGCGAGCGGATTTTCGAGCCCTTCTTCACCGCAGGCGGCGACTCGGACCGTTTCGGCCTCGGCCTCGCGGTGACTGCACAGGCGATGCATTCGATGCAGGGCACGGTCCGGATCGCCGACTCCGACGCGGGAACGACCTTCGTCGTGCGGCTGCCCGCCGCGGTGAGCGGATGAGCACACGCGTGCTCGTCGTCGAGGACGAGCCGGCGATCGCAGACGCGCTCGCGTACGCGCTCGGGGGTGCGGGATACGACGTCGACCTCGTCGACAACGGCGAGGACGCAATCGCGAATGCGCGCGACGGCGCCTACGACTTGATGATCCTCGACCTGCTCCTCCCGAAGGTCCACGGCCTCGAGGTCTGCCGAACCGTGCGCGCCGAGGGCGACCTGCCGATCATCGTGCTCACGGCAATGGACGGCGAGACCGACCGGGTGGTCGGCCTCGACCTCGGCGCAGACGACTATGTGACGAAGCCGTTCTCGGCGATGGAGCTCGTGAGCCGCGTCGGCGCACTGCTACGACGCCGAGAGCTCGACCGAGCGAACGCGACGCTGTCACTGGACGTCGGCGATCTCCACGTCGACGTTCAGCGGCACACCGCGACACTCGGGGGGCAGCACCTGCGGCTGACGCGTTCGGAGTTCAAGCTCGTCTCGCTCTTCGCAGCAGAGCCCGGACGTGTCTTCTCGCGCGAGAGCCTCGTCGAGGCCCTGTGGGAGGACGGGTCCGGCGGCGACCGCCGCGCGATCGACGTCCACATCTCGAACCTCCGCCGGAAGCTCGAGGACGATCCACGCAACCCGCAACGGCTGCTGACCGTGCGCGGCGCGGGCTACATGCTCGCTACGGCCTGAAGGCGCGCTCGCCCAGCAGCCTGTGCCCCTCGACGGAGGGGTGGTCGCCGTCGTCGGTGCACTCGGGCCGCATGCGGCTGCGGTCGCCGGGATCCACGAGCGTCCCGTTGAACGGCAGCACCGGGACGTGCAGGCCGCACGAGAGCGCGACGAGCAGCGAGTTCAAACGCTCGATCTCTGCCGCCGCGCGCTCGTCGCCGTTGTTCCACGGCAGGACGTCGGCGATCCCGATGACGTCGACTCCGCGACGCCGCGACGCTTCGACCATGCCGGCGAGATTGCCGACGGCAGTCTCGACCGGCTTCCCCTGCACGACGTCGTTGATGCCACCCTGCACGACGATCGCGTCTGCGCCTTCGAGCGCGGCGTCGAGGCGGGCGGCGATCTGATCGGTGCGCTCGCCGTAGACGCCGTGGTTCCGGAGCTCGAGCCCGGGATGCGCGCGCATCGCCCAGTACTCCCACTGGCTGCGCTCGTCGGGTGACTCGATGCCGGCGCGGACGCTGTCGTCGGGATCCCAGAGCGGCGATCCCGCGGTGATCGAGTCACCCAGACAGGCGACGATCATCGTGCGAGCTCTACGAGTGCGGAAGCAGATCGACGACGAGCTCGCAGTCGAGCGCCTCGGCGATCCGGAGCAGCGTGTCGATGCGCGGGGGACGTCCGCCGCGCTCGAGACGCGCGATCGCCGACTGCGTCGTGCCGCAGAGCTCGGCGAGCTCGCGCTGCGAGAGGTTCATCTCGACGCGGCGATTCGACACCTTCTCGGCGATGTTGGCGAAGAACCAGCCGCGGTCGCCCGTGACGATTCGCTCGCGGAGCCTCTCGAGCGGCCGCTTGTCCGTCGCGTTCAGCGGCTTCTTCGCCGGGGTCTTCGCACGCGCCGCCATCGTCCCGACAGCATAGCACGATTGCTATGTAGCGGCGAGGAGCCGCTCTTGCAGCGGCTGCACGGGGTCGCCGACGCGAATGCGTCCCGGAACCGCGACCGATCCGTAGACGCCGAAGGGCAGCGGCTCGTTCCGGCCCTCGCGGCGATACGCGGCGAGCGTGCCGAGCGTGTCGACGTCGGTGATACCGGTGTCGGGGTTCTGCGACGTGACGACGCAACGGCCGACGTCTCCGTTCAGCAGCAGCGTCGCGTCGCCGACACGAACCTGCGAGCCGAGCCAGCCGTCCTCGGCGTGCGCGTCGACGCCCTCGATCTCGAGCAGCATGCGAAAGCGCCGGCCGTCGAGCGGCGCGCCGGCGCCTGCAGCCTCACCCAGCCGCTCGAGCGACGCTCGCGACACGAGCGAGACGCTGCCGCCCTGATAGCCGCGGTCGACGGCGTGCTGCTCCGCGTAGAGCAGCGTGATCGGCTCGCCGATGAACTCCGAGAGCGCCTGCTCCCACGGCCCGAGCACACGGCGCGACGGATGCGGATGCCCGTACATCAACGCCGCGACGGGCTCGCCGAGCTCCACGGTGCCCTCGAGGCGCGCCCCGTCGGGGAAGGTCAGCGCGAGGCGCTGCGTCTCCTCGTCCCACTCCGGCCGGATCTGCACCATCGGGCCGTTCCGCTTGTTGTTCACGAGGCGCCCGTCGGCGTCGACCATCCAGAACCGGCGGTTGCCGCGCACGCCGTCGCGCTCGAGCTCGATCTCCTCGGGATGCACGAGACCGAGCGACTTCACGGGCGCGATCGAGATGCGGGCGACGCGGGCTTCCACGCTGCAAAGAATAGTCAGGCGGCAGGACCGTCGACCCGCGTCTCGCTGCGCCCGCGCGCGCCCTCGAGGTCGAAGATCCAGAAATCCCGGCCGGTCACGTGCACGGCGACGTTGTAGACGGGGATCTTGCCGATGCACCCCTGGAACGAGCCGGCGTGCGCGTGGCCGTGCAGCACGAGGTCGGCGCCGAACTCCGCGATCGGCGTCGCGAGGCGGTCGCTGCCGAGCATCACGTGGATGCCCTCGGGCTCACCCTCGACGGTCGCCTGAATCGGCGCGTAGTGCAAGAGCACGATGCGCAGGTCGCAATGCACGATCTCCTGCAGGCCGCGGGCGATCGACTCCGCCTCGTGCGTCGTCTCCGCATACACCTCGCGCAGCAGCGGCTCGCCGAAGTCGGGGAGCGCCGAGCCGGGGAAGCCGCCGACGAATCCCTTCGCGCCGACGACGCCGAGCTCGAGGCCGTCGATCTCGCACGTGCGCCACGAGCGGTCGAGCACGTGCACGCCGGCATCTGCCACGACAGCCGTGAGCTCGGCCGCTTTGCCCGCGTGGAAGTCGTGGTTGCCGAGGACGGCGAAGACCGGGATGTCGACGTCGCGGCAGGCGTCGGCGACGACGCGTGCCTGCTCGGGCTCGCCGGTCGTCGTCAGGTCTCCGGCGAGCAGGATCACGTCGGCTTCCTCGGCGACGGTCGCGAACGCACGCTCCACGCGCTCGCGCGTCGCCTCGGATGCGTGCAGGTCGCCGGCGGCTGCGATACGGATCATCCGGCACGATGTTGCACTCGGAGCGGAAACGGAAACGGCGGAACCGTGCCTGAATCGTCATTCGACGAGCTGATCGAAGCGATGAAAGCGTCTGCGGCGATCCTGCAGCAGAGCGAGATCCCGTTCATCCTCGGCGGCGGGCTGTCGGCGTGGGCGCGCGGCGGGCCGAGAAGCGAGCACGACGTCGACTTCCTCCTGAAGCCGGAGGATGCCGATGCAGCGCTCGAGGCGTTCGACAACGCCGGCTGGAAGACCGAGCGGCCGCCCGAAGGCTGGCTCTACAAGACGTGGCACGAGAACGGGGCGCTCGTCGACCTGATCTTCAACCCGGCGAGCGGCCCGATCACGGACGCGATCATCGCGCGCGCACCGGTGTCGGAGGTGATGGCGCTGCGCGTCAACGTCTCGACGCTCGAGGACGTGATGGTGTCGAAGCTGATGGCGATGACCGAGCAGGAGCCCGACTTCGGCAGCGTGCTCGAGTGGGCGCGCGCGCTGCGCGAGCAGATCGACTGGGAGCAGGTCCGCAGCCGCACCGAGGCGTCGCCGTTCGCGAAGGCGTTCTTCACGCTCGTCGAGGCGCTCGGGATCGTCGACCGAGTCGGGGTCTAGCCGCGAGGGTTCAGCTCGTCGGCGAGGGCGCCGCTCTCGCCGACCTTCTCGAGCACCCAGTAGCGCTCGTGGCGCTCGACGACCTGCTCGACGTCCGACCACACGTGCTCGTCACTCGGGCGGACGACGAATCGAGTGCCGAGTGCCCGAATGCCTTCGTACTCCGGGATGGTCAACTCGACGAGCTGTGAACACCGCTCATTCGCACACTCGCAGACCCACTCGCCGATCGGAAGCACGAGCCCGAAGCTCTCGTTCAACTCCTCGATGCGCTCGTTCACCTGCCGAAAGAGCGACTGGGTTCGCGCCGCGCGCTCCTCTCGATTCGGGACCTCTTCGATCGACACTCTCGAACTCCCCGCTGGCACGTCCAAAGGCCGGGGGTCGACTCTCGAAGTGCTCCGCCGGTCACCGGCGCAGCTCGAGAAACGTTCGAAGGGCACCCAAAGGGTCGCTCCTGACCTGACGACTGTAGCGCGGATGCTCAGAAATAGAACTGCGACCAGGCCGACCACCAGTCGCCGGCTCTGGAAACGAGGGTCAGAGCGTCCGTTTGCTCGACGCCGCGCCGATTGCGGTACTCGACGAGCCGATCGACCGTCGTGAAGTCGGACTTCGATCTCGCACGGGCGTCCAGGGTCGTACGGCTGCACTGCGGCGAGATCCTTCAACGCCGCCTTGGCGCCGTCCTCGATCAGCTCGCGCGCGGTCTGCGCGGGGAGGCGAGCGCGCGCTGAAGCGACCGAGCCCGACCTTGACCTCCACCGTCGTCAGGCCGTCGCCGAGCAGCGCCGTGGCCTCGCGGCACGTGGCGCGGTCGCCGGTGACGAGCAGCACGGGACAGTTCCACGTGCCGCAGAGCGCCGCGTTGATCCCGGTCTCGCCGACCGCGTCGCCCGTTGAACCGCAGGCTCTGCCACGCCTGACCGGAGACGGTGTGCGACAGGACGCCGTCGGGCGTCCCGGCCATCGCGTGCATGCCGACGAAGAGCGCCGCGTCGCAGCCCTCCTCGAGGAACTCCGTGTACTCCGTCCACTCGTTCTGCACGACGAACTCGCAGTCCGGATCGAGCAGCTCGGGAAGCAGCGAGTTGAACGTGTAGTCGCCGCCCGCGCCGTGGCAGTCCATGACGACGATCTCGGTCGCGCCCGCCGCCTTCGCGCCACGCACGGCGGCGTTGATCTCTTCGGTGTAGAGCTACGCCGCCCTTCTTCGAGGTAGAGCGGCGGTCGCCGCCGGTCTGCCCCCACTTGACGATGCCGGCGACGCCTTCGATGTCGCTGATGATGTGGACGCGCACGGCGGGAGACTACTCTCCCGTCATGGACACGGGGCTCGCGGGCAAACGGGTCCTCGTCACCGGCGCCTCGGGCGGCATCGGCTCGGCATGCGCGCGCGCGTTCGCGGCCGAAGGTGCGCGCGTCGTCGTGCACTACAACACGAGCCGCGAGCGCGCCGAGGCGATCGCGGCCGAGCTCGACGGCGCGATCGCAGTCGGCGCCGATCTGACGGACGAGGCCCAGGTCGAGCATCTGTTCGAGGAGGCGCGCGAGCGGCTCGGCGGCGTCGACGTCTGCGTCGCGATCGCCGGGCGTCTGGCCGCGCGCCGACGAGGCGGCGTGGCAGCTTTCGCTCGAGCGCTGGGAGGAGACGCTGCGCGCGAACCTGACGGCGACGTTCCTGACGGCGCGCGCACTTCCTGCGCGAGGTCGAGCGCAACGGCGCCGGCAACCTCGTGCTGATCGGCTCGACGGCCGGCCGCTTCGGCGAGGCCGGCCACGCCGACTACGCCGCGGCGAAGTCGGCGATCCAGGGCGGCCTGCTGCTCGAGCCTGAAGAACGAGATCGTGCGCGTCGCGCCGCCCGGCCGCGTGAACGCCGTCGCGCCGGGCTGGACGTACTCGCCGATGACGCGCGGCGCGCTCGACCAGCGCGTCGTCGACCGCGTCACGCGCACGATGGCGCTGCGCAAGGTCGCGACTCGCGGACGACATCGCACGCGCGGTCGTCGTGCTCGCCTCGGACGAGCTGTCCGGCCACGTCACCGGCGAGGTCGTCACCGTCGCGGGCGGCATGGAAGGCCGCACGCTCCACCGAATAGAAGCGAAGCGGCGGCGCCCGAAGGCGCCGCCGCAACTCCAGCCGCAGGATGATTGCCGTCAGTCCCCGGAGGAGTCCGTTCTCTGCATCGGCAGGCGAGCGCCCGACGCTTGAGGCGTGAAGTAGCGGGGTCAACCGAGTACGAGGGATGGGTGAACTCGCCCGACCGAGCGATACTCGAAGTGCATCCGTTGAGCGGGCCCCGATGCGGCGGGGGCTCGCTCCGGAAGTATCCGAGGTACGAGAGCGCGGGCTGGCGGCGGCCCCGCTCTCCGTACTCGGCTCGTTCCTACACTGCGATCGATGAGCCGGTTCCTCGAGCGTCTCGCGGCCGGGCCGCCGATCGTCGCCGACGGCGGCATGGGCGCACTGCTCGCGAGCGCGGTCACGCGGCTGCGCTGCCCGGAGGAGGCGAACCTGCGCGCGCCGGAGAGCGTCGTCGACGTGCACCTCGGCTACATCCGCGCGGGCGCGGACCTGATCGAGACGAACACGTTCGGCGCGAACCGCCCGAAGCTCGCGCAGCACTTCCTCGAGGACGAGTTCGAGGCGATCAACAGCGCGGCGGTGCAGCTCGCGCGCGAGGCGCGCGAGGTGTCGGGCCGCGACGTCTTCATCGCCGGCTCGATCGGGCCGCTCGGCGACGTCGAGCTGCGACGACCTGGAGCCGCGGGCGCTGTACGCCGAGCAGGCCGCGCTGCTCGAGGGCCGCGGCGTCGACCTCTTCATGGTCGAGACGTTCTTCGACCTCGACGACCTCGAGACGGCGATCGCCGCGATCCGCTCGGTCTCGCGCGCTCCCCATCGTCGCGCTGATGACTTCGACGCGGAGCGGCGAGACGCTCGCAGGCGTCTCGGCGCACGCGGCGGGCGAGCGGTCTGCGCGCGCTCGGGCTCGCCGCCTTCGGCGCGAACCACGGCGCCGGCCCGCGGCGGCGCTGCGCGCGCTCGCCGAGATGCAAGGCGCCGGCGAGCGTGCTCGCCGTGCTCCCGAACGTCGGGCTCGCGAGCATGTCCGGGCAGCGGATCGTCTTCCCGCACGCGACGCCCGAGTACTTCGCGCGAGTTCGCGGCGCAGGCGCGCGCGCTCGGCGCGGCATCATCGGCGGCTGCTGCGGGACGACGCCGGCGCAGATCGCGGCGATCCGCGCGGCGGTCGACGAGAACGCGCACCGCCGGGCTCGTTCCTCGTGCGCGAGCGCGAGTCGGTCGCGTCGCGTGCCTGCCGTCGACCGAGCCGACGCAGCTGCAGCGCCTGCTCGACGACGGGGACGTTCGTCGTCTCCGTGCAGCTCGATCCGCCGCTCGGCGCGAATCCCGAGGCGTTGATCGCGACGGCGCATGCGGTCCGCGAGTCGGGCAAGGCGCAGTTCGTCGACGTGAACGACAACCCGCGCGCGCGCGCGCGCATGAGCGGGATCATGGCGTCGTCGCGATCGAGCGCGTACACCGGCGTCGAGACGATCCCGCACCTGACGCCGCGCGACACGACGATCACCGGGCTCGAGTCGATCCTGCTCGGCGCGCATGCGGAAGGCGTGCGCAACATCCTCGCCGTCACGGGCGACCCGCCCGAGGCCGGCGACTACCCCGGCGCGCACGGCGTGTACGACGTCGACTCGATCGGGCTCGTCGAGCTGATGGCGCAAGCTCAACCGCGGCGAGGACTTCCACGGCCGCGCGATCGACGCGCCGACGTCGTTCTTCCCCGGCGTCGCGGTCAATCCGACCGCCGACGATCTCGGCCTCGAGGCGGAGCGCTTCCGCCGCAAGGTCGCGGCGGGCGCGCGCTTCGCGATGACGCAGATCCTCTTCGACCTCGAGCCGCTCGAGGCGTTCCGCGAGCGCATCGGCGGCGCTGGCCGATCCCGGTGCTCGTCGGCGTGTGGCCGATCCGCACGTACGAGACTGCTGCTGCGCATGCACAACGAGGTGCCGGGCATCGTCGTCCCGGAGCACGTGCAGGAGCGCTACCGGCGCGCGGGGCCGGCGCGCGCGAGGTCGGCGGCGAGCTCGGGCACGAGCTGATCGAAGGCGCGCGCGAGCTCGCAGCGGGCGTCTACGTCATGGCGCCGTTCCGGCAGCCGATGAACGTCGTCGAGTTCCTGCCGGAGCTTCAGCCGGCTGCGCAGCCGCCGGTCGAGACCGGCCGCTGAACCTTGCCGAGCGCGCGGCGGAGGATCGACGGCCGGGACGCCGAAGCCGCGTCGGGGCGCCGACGCGCGCCGCGAAGATCGTCGCCTCGACTGCGCGCCGCGCGCGTCGACTGCTGGGCCGCCCGAGTTGCCGTGGCGCACGTGCGCCGGCGACGGCCGTGATCATGCGCGCCGACCGGCCCGCGACCGTACGCGTCGCGCGTGAGCACCTCGGTCGTCTTGCCGACGCGCCCGGGGACGACCGTGAGCGGGCCGTTCTCGGGATAGCCGAGGATCGCGACCGCGCGCCCTGCCTGCGGGTCGCCGAAGCGGCAGCGGCGTGCGGCTTGCACCGCGCACGCGGAGCACGGCGACGTCGTCGTGCGGGTCGAACGACGACGACGTCGGCGCGGCGCAGGCGCGTGCTCGCCGGGAACGAGTACGGCGGTGTCGTGCTCGCCCGCGACGACGTGCGCTGCGGTGACGACGAGCGTCGGGCGGGCGAACCAGCCGCTGCCCTCCACTCCGACGCCGCAGGCCGTGCCGAGGATCTTCACGACCGACCGCCTCGCGCGCGCGGACGAGCGGGTTGCGCGCGATCGCGCGCGTCGTCGGCGCTGCGCGGCGCAGCCGGGCCGGTGATCGACGGGAACGGGTCGATGCGCGCGAGCAGGTCGAGCACGTGACGCGGCGAGACGGCGCTGTCGAGCCGGCGCACGATCGTGCGAGCGCTGGACGTCGCGACGGAGCGTCGTCTGGCCCGGAAGCAGGAGCGCGACGCGCCGCCGCGACCCAGACGAGCGCGAGGCCGCCGAGCGCGCCGAGCACGAGCCCGCCCGCCGAGTCGACGAAGCGGAACGGCGTCAGCTTCAGCCCGCCGCGGACGAACGACCGGCGGCCGACGCGACCGCCTGGAGCAGCAGCCCTGCGCCCGCGAGCGCGCCGGCGAGGCCGGCGAGCGGCGTCCACGGCGAGGCCGAGCCGCCGTGAGAGCAGGTGCGGCGCGAGGCGCGAGCCGGCGTACGCGCCGGCACGAGCCCGCCGAGCGAGAGCGCGCTCGCCACGAGCCCGCGCCGCAAGCCCGCGAGCGCCGCGAGGACGACGACCGCGAGCGCGATCCAGTCGACGGTCGCCAGCGACGGGCGCAGTGTCGCAGTAGCACCTACCGGAGCCCCGGCTACAATGGCGCGTCCCGCGGGGGCGTAGTTCAGTTGGTTAGAACGCCGGCCTGTCACGCCGGAGGTCGCGGGTTCGAGTCCCGTCGCTCCCGTTCACGAACGCAAGCGCACGCTCTGGCCACACGAGGCGGCCAATCGCGAGGGTTTCCCCGCTTTCGTCGGCCGCAGCCTCGGCGTAGACCTCTCTGCGAGGGTCAATCTCGTCGAAAGGAGCGGGCGATGCGTTCGAAGTTCCTCCTCGTCGTCCTTGCAGCAGCAATCGCCGGGCTTTCGCTCGTTGGGTCGGCCGGAGCGCTGAACCCGCAGCCGTTCCCACCGCGCGTGCTCGGGATCGTGCGAGACGCGTGCACCGGGCTGCCGATCGCAGGCGCGACCGTCGGTATCGGATCGCCGGGGGCGGTGAATCCAGGCCCGATCAACACAGGTGCGTTCGGCGAGTTCAGCATCGACGCCGTCGCGCCGGGCTCGTACTCGTTCTCGGTGTCGGCACCGGGCTACGAACCGGTGGGCATCAATCCGGGACCGCAACAGACGCCGGGCGCGATCAACCCGGGGCCGATCCAGGTGACGAGGGATCCCGGCCCGGTCCAAGTGAGCGAGTCGATTGTCGCGTCGGTGCTGCTGGCGCCGGCGACGCCTGGTGCGCGGTGCACGGTCAACCCCGGACCCACGCAGGTTCCCGCGCTGATCATCGTCGTACGCAGCGCGCGCACCGGTCTGCCGGTTCTGCGTGCGCAGGCGACGTTGACGCCGGCGAGCGGCGAGCGAGACCCAGGCCCGCAGCAGTTCGGCCTGCTCGGGACGTCCGTCTGGAGCACGCTCGGGGATGGCAGCTACGGCGTGACCGTCGCCTCACCTGGCTACGTCCCGGTCGGTGACCCGGCGAGCGGTGATCCGGGGCCGATTCAGCTGACAAAGGATCCCGGGCCGATGCAGTTCCCCGACGGCGGCTCGGTCGCGTTCGGCAAGACGCTCGACGTGCTGCTCACGCCGGCCCACTGAGCGAGTGACGAACAACAGGGCGGCCGCGGCCGGCCGCCCTGTTCCTACACCTGCTCCTCCGAGTCGAGCGCCCGCGCGAGCTGCGCGCGCGATCGGATCCCGAGCTTGCGATACGCGCGGCCGAGATTCGCCTCCACGGTCTTGCGCGTCACGAACACCTCCGCCGCGATCGCGTCGTTCGTGAGGCCGTCGGCGGCGAGCTGCGCGATCCGGAGCTCGGTCGGGCTGAGCCCTTCGAGCGCCGAGCGGACAGCCGTCCGCTCACGCTCTTCGCGCGCACGCTCCGCCCAGGTCTCGGCTCCGAGCGCGTCGAAGATGGTGACGGCCTGGTCGAGCGCGGTGCGCGCGCGGAGCTTCTGCTTCGCACGGCGGAGCACCTTGCCCTCCGCAAACAGCGTGCGTGCGAGCTCGAACGGGACCGGGCACTGCTCGTGCGCGCGGAGCGCCTGCTCGAGCATGCGTTCCGCGTCTTCCGCCTCACCCGCCGCCGCGTGGACGAGACCGCGGCAGCGAGCGCTGACGGCGAGCGTCCACGGGATGCGCGTCTGCTCGGCCGCCGCTTCCAGCGGGCCGAGCAGCCGTTCGGCCCGCTCGAGGTCGCCGACGTCGACTGACGCTTCGATCGCGTCGCCGTGGATCCGCCAGACCGCGGGCTCGCGAAACCCGGTGTCGGCCAGGGCGTCGACAGCAGCGGCGAAGTGCCGATCGGCGGCGCGCACGTCGCCGAGCGAGAGCTCGGCCAGGCCGAGCGTTCGTTCCCAGAGCATTCGCACGACCGGCTCCTCGTTCACGCCGCGCGCAGCTGACGCCGCACGGACGGCGCCCACTCGCCCGGCATGTGCGTCGACGTACGCGCGCCAGATGGTGCTGCTCGCAGCCGGTGTCCCGGTCAGCGTGAACAGGTCACCCGAACGATCGGCGACGGCCGCCGCCTCTTCCCAGTTCCCCGACCAGCACTCGAGGAGAGACCGGTTGAGCAAGATGTTCGCGAGCGAGGACTCGTCACCCTCGTCGACCGCCTGACGCTCGACCGCTGCGAGATGCGCTCGTGCACCTGCGAGGTCGTCGACGTAGCGAAGCCACTGGCCGAGCTTGAAGGCGACGCGTGTGTCGACCGCGGCCGGCGGCGAGTCGCCCTCCAGCTCGAGCGCGCGCGCAGCCGCGTCGCGATCGAGCCCGTGCCCGAGAAAGAGATCCGCGCGGACACGTGCGCTCAACGCGAGCGAGGCGAGTGCAGGATCGGCGCCGGGCTGCTTGTCGAGCAGTTCGAGCGCAGCTCGGGCTGCGGCCGCCGCCTTCGCGAGGTCGCTCGTTCCTGCGTGCATCGCGATCGACACATGGCACCGCGCCTGAAGGAGCGGATCGCGGGCCGTCGACAACGCAGCTTCAGCGTGAACTACAGCCGCAGACTCGCCTGCACGCCAGTAGACCACATCCGCGAGCAGCAGCAGCGCATGCGCCCGCAGATCGCCTTCGGCCTCACCAGCGAGCACCCTGGCGACAGAAGCAGCGCGCTCGAAGTCGCCGGCGAGGTAGAGGTGGCTCGCAAGCTCGAGCTCGCGCTCTGCGAGAAGCTCGTTCCCCGGCGGCGTCAGCTCGACCGCGAGCTCGGCGAGCTCAGCTGCGGTAGCCGCGGCACCTCGCGCCCGCGCGTCGCGCGCGGCTTCCTGCACGAGGCCGGCTGCGTTCTCGTCAGGCCCGACAGCGGCGAGCGCAAGGTGCCGCGCACGCTCCTCGCCGGCGCCGACCTCGGCAGCGAGCGAGCGATGAAGCGCGCGACGCTCGCCTTCGCCGACGGAGCCGTACACGGCAGACGCAAAGAGCGGGTGGGTGAACTCGACGCCTCCGCCCGCGCCGACCGAGACGAGGCCGGCCTGTTCCGCGGCGCCGAGCGCAGCGAGGTCGACGAGCGACGAATCCGGCTGCGTCAGGGCAGCCGCGCGCAGCAGCGCGTGCCGTGTCTCGTCCGGCAGCGCAGCAATCCGCTCGCCGACGAGCGCGCGCAAGTCATCGGGGACGGGCAATGGGAGCGCCCAGTTGCCGACGTCTCTCTCGACCAGCAACCGCGCGATCTGCAACGCATGGAACGGGTTGCCGCGCGATGCCTCGGTGATCCGGACGAGCACAGGTCGCGGGAAGTTGACGTCGAGACGCTCGGCGATGATCCGCTGCACGGCCGCGACCGACAGCGGCCCGAGCACGACCTTTCGCGGTTCGCACTGCGCGAGGAACTGCGGCTCGGCTGCGTCCGCCCGCCGCGACGCGAGCAGACGCAGGTCCACGCCGTCGAGCCTGCGCACGGCGAACTCGAGGGCTGCAGCCGACGGAGCATCGAGCCAGTGCGCGTCGTCGACGATGACGACGAGCGACTCGCGCGCAGCAAGGTCGCGCAGGACCGACACGATCGCCGTGCCGATCACGCGAGCCTGCGGAGGTCTCGCGCTCTCGGCGCGGAGCAAGACGACGTCGAGCGCGTGGCGTTGCGGCGACGGGAGGGCGTCGAGCACGTCCTCCTGGAGCCCGCCGAGCAGGTCGGTCAAGCCGGCGAACGCGAGCTTCGCCTCGGCCGCCGCAGGCCGCGCGACGAGGACCGGGCCGCCGGACTCCTGGGCGCGCCGCTCCGCCTCGCGGCAGAGCGCCGTCTTCCCGATACCGGGCTCCCCCACGATTTCGAGCGCGCGGAGCCCGCTCCCTCCGGACGAGAGGAGCTCCTCGACGGCGGCGAGCTCCGGCTCGCGTCCCACGAACGCGGACACCCACTGAGCGTACGACGGAAGCCGCGACGGGACTAGATGCCGTCCCGACTCGTACCATTCACGGAGTGATCGCGGTCGAGACGCAGACCCTTGGCGACGCGTGGCTCGAGACGAGCCGCCGAATCCTCGAGGACGGCGACGACGCGAGCTACGACGGCCTCGCAACGCGTGAGCTCGCCGTCATGACGATCACGGTCGCCGAGCCCGACGAGCACGACCCCAAGATCGCAGCGCTCGCCGACCCGGAGTGGCTCGAATGGATGCACGCGAACTTCACGCGGCCCGATGACGTCGTCGAGCTCGGCGGAGCCCGCAGCTACGGCGCCCGCCTCCGCGACTACGAGGGCCGCGATCAGATCGCGTGGGTCGTCGAGCGTCTTCGCAACGACCCGAAGACGCGTTCCGCGACGATCACGACGTTCGAGCCGCTGACCGACACGACCTACATCCCGTGCGTGTCGCTGCTCGACTTCTGGAGACCTGACGGCGACGCGCTCGATCTTGTCGTCTACGCGCACAGCCTCGACTTCGGCAAGAAGGCGTACGGGAACCTCGTCGAGCTCGCACGTCTTCAGGCCGAGGTCGCGCGCGGCGTCACCGCCCCCGTCGGATCGCTGACGATCTACGTCAAGTCGGCGCACGTCTACGAGCCGGAGCTCGCGCTGATGGAACGGCTCGTTCCGGCGCGATAGCTGCTCGCTTGTACCGTGTCCGGCCAGTGCGCCCCGTCAAGTACCTCCTCCTTGCGCTCGCCCTCGCCGGCGCGGCCACGTTCGCGGGCTCGGCCTCCGCGTACACCTGGCCGGTGAAGCCGTTCCGCAAGGCGCACGCCATCCGCGGCACCTTCGGCGACCCTCGCTACCACCTCGGCCCGGAGAGCGAGCTCTCCGCATTCCACTTCGGCGTCGACATCGTGGCGCGCGACGGCGCGCCCGTGTACTCGGTCTCGCCCGGCGTCGTGCTCCGTCGCCATGCCGACTCCGTCACGGTCGGCCGCGACTCCGGCCGGCGCTTCGCCTATTGGCACATCCGCCCCGTGGTGAGGAGCGGCACGTACGTGCGCCTGCACCAGCTCCTCGGCCACGTCATCCCGGGCTGGGGTCATGTGCACTTCGCCGAGAGCATGAACGGGAGCTATCGAAATCCGTTGCGGCCCGGCGCGTTGACGCCCTTCTCCGACGACACCGTCCCGGTCGTCGCTTCCATGCAGCTGCTGACGCAGTACGGCGGCGGCGGGGTCGACCCGAATCGCGTCGTCGGGCCGATCGACGTATCAGCGAGCATCTACGACCTGCCGCCGCTGCCCCCGCCGGCGCCGTGGGACGTCGCACGCCTCGCGCCCGCGTCGGTTTCCTGGAAGGTCCTGGACAGCGCCGACGCGACCGTTAAGTCGGGCGTGTCGGTCAGGTTCCAGCTCCGTCTCCCCGGCAACGCGCGCTATCCCTTCATCTACGCGCCGGGCACCTACCAGAACAAGCCGCATCGGCCGGGCCAGTACATCTTCTGGGTCGCGCACGGGCTCGACACCGCGTCATTCCCCGACGGCACGTACACGCTCGAGGTGCTCGCATCGGACACGCGCGGGAACGTCGGCTTCGACACGCTTCAGTTCACGACCGCGAACGGCGTGCCGCCACCGCGGCATTGAGCCGTGCGCGCTCCGCCGGCGGACATCTCGAACGAGCAACTCGGCTCCGCCCTCCGGGAAGGATGGGAGCTCGACGCGCGGTCGCTCGACTACGCGCCGCTCGGCGCCGGCAGCTATCACTGGCTCGCGCGCGACGCGGATGGCGCGCGCGTGTTCGTCACGGTTGACGACCTCGACTCGAAGACCTGGCTCGGGAATTCCCGTGAGCCGTCGTTCGCCGGTCTTCGGCAAGCGTTCGAGGCCGCGACGCTGCTACGCGAGCAGGGACTTGGCTTCGTCGTCGCGCCGCAGCGTGCGGTGGACGGGGCGCCGCTGCAACGACTCGACGACCGCTATACCGTTGCACTCTTCCCGTTCGTCGAAGGCGAAGGCGGCGAATGGGGGCCGCACGACCCCGCCGTGCTGCCGGACGCTGTTCGCATGCTTGCCGCGCTCCACGCTGCGACCCCCGCCGTCCTCGGCGTCGCCCGTACCGCCGGCACCGGCCTGCCGGGGCGGGAGCATCTCGAGCGAGCACTCGCCGAGGTCGGCGAGCCCTGGCACGGTGGCCCGCTCGCGGAGCCGGCGCGCCGCGCAGTCGCGACCGGCGCCGCGGAGCTCGCCGCTCTGATCGCCTTCGCGGACGCGCTCGGCGAGACGCTCGACGGCAAGCAGGTGATCACGCACGGCGAGCCGCACGCCGGCAACGTGCTGAAGACCGACGGCGGCCTCGCGCTCGTCGACTGGGACACCGTTGCGCTCGGCCCGCCGGAGCGCGACCTCTGGCTGCTCTCCGAGTACGCAAGCCCCGCGACCGAGCTCTATACCGAGCTGACCGGGACGCCGGTCGATCCGCGGGCGCTCGACTACTTCCGGCTCACGTGGGAGCTGAAGGACTGGGCCGAGTACCTGAACGCGCTGCGCGCTCCCCACGACGAGACGGAGGACACCGCGCGCATGTGCGGGTCGCTCACTCGCATCGCCGAGGTTCATGCCGAATGGACTTAGGTGTTGAGCGCGTTGTCGAGGCCGTCGCCGATCAGATTCACGCAGATCAGGATCAGGACGAGCGCGGTCGCCGGCGTCCCCCAGACCCACCAGCCGAGGCCGATCGTGTTGTACGCGCCGATCCCGCTCGTGGTCGCGTCGCTCAGTAGATTGCCGAGCGTCGGCCGAATGAGCGACGGGATCCCGAAGCCGAAGAACTCCGCCGTCGCCTCGATCAGGATGATCTGACCGACGAGCGACGTCGCGGCGATGACGACAGTGCCTGCAACGTTCGGCAGCACATGGCGGGCGAAGATCCGTCCGTTGCCGGCGCCGAGCGCACGCGCGGCATCGACGTACTCGCTCGCGTCGATCTCGACGACACGCGCACGCAGCGCGCGCGCGAGCTGCGTCCACATGTAGAGAGCGAAGAGAGCCGTCGCCTTCCACGCGGTCAGAGGCGAGAGGAAGAAGAACGCTGCGATCACCAGCACGACCGCCGGGAACGCGGCCACGAGGTCGACGAGGCGCATCAGGAGCGCGTCGAGCCAGCCGCCGTACATGCCCGCGAGGCCGCCGATCGCAAGGCCGACGAGCGCGGCGAGCACGGCGCCGAGAAGCGCGGTCTGCTCGGTGTTGTGCAGGCCCCAGAGCGTTCGCACGACCACGTCGCGGCCGATGTTGTCGGTGCCGAGCCAGTGGTGGCCCGCGACCGTCGGGCCGTGGTTGTGCCAGCGCTGCGTGAGGTCGATCGAGTTCCAGCCCTCGGGTGCGAGCTGCGGCGCGAACGCACCGGCGACGAAGAGAGCGACCAGCGCGAGGAGCGCGAGCACCGGCACCGGCTGGCGCACGAAGCGATGCAGCGCCCGCGGCCAGTAGCCGCTCGTGCGCACGGGCTCCGGCGCACGCTCGGGGCTCGCGACCGCGGCGCTCACGTGCGCTCCCGGGTTCGTGGGTCGAACCAGCGCGACGCGACCTCGCCCAGCACCGATGAGAGCAGCAGCAGCGCCGCCGTCGTCATCAGCAGCCCCTCGAGCAGATACGTGTCGACGGGGACTGCGGCGTCGCTCTGCGGGAACTGCTGCAGCAGCAGCGTCCCGATCCCGTGCAGCTGGAAGATCCAGTCGACTGCCATCGCGGCGCCGAAGATGGCGCCGAAGTCCGCGAGCAGCACGCTCGCGAAGGTCGCCGCCGACGCGCGCAGCGCGTGCCGGTAGATCACCTTCCGCTCCGACAATCCCTTGGCGCGCGCGGTGACGATGAACGGCTGCGCGAGCGTCTCGAGCAGGCGCGAGCGGAGGAAGCGCGCGTGCAGCCCGATGAAGCCGAGCGCGAGGGTCGCCGCCGGCAACGTGACGTACCGGAGGACGTTGAGCGCATACGTGAAGCCGTGGCCGGCCGCCGGGCACGGCGAGATCTGTCCTGCGTTGATGCCGATGCCCGCCGGGCATGCTCCGGGCCAGCCGGCGATCGGGAAGGGACCGATGCCGTTGCCTCCGCCGATCCCCGACGCGGCGTCCTGCACGAGGAGGGCGAGGAGGAAGGCGGGGATGCCCCAGGCGAGATACATCAGCACGCGCAGCGCGAGATCGACGGCGGTCCCGCGCAGCTGCGCGCTCGCGACCCCGAGGAAGACGCCGAAGACGAGGACGATCGCGAGCGTCAGCCCGAGGAGCGCGGCCGTCCTCCCGAGCGCAGGAAACACCTCGCTCCAGACCGAGAGCCCCGTGAGCAGCGAGTTGTAGCTCGTCCCGGTGAAGAGGCCCTCGAGCCAGCGCCAGTACGCCGGGAGCAGCGGGTGCCCGGCGAGCGGCGCCGTCTTCAACGCGAAGAAGACGAAGACCACCGACCCGAACACGATCAAGACCCCGGCCGCGAGCAGGATCCGCCTCACGACGAACACTGGGCGCATCATGCACCGCCGGCAGCGGTACGTCTATTTACAGGACGAACATGAAGACGGCGGTGTGCGGTGCGGTGCCGTCGTTCGTCTGCAGCTGGAACTGGCGGCACGTGCCGACCCAGGCGCTGTTCGTCTGCCAGCCGAAGGTGTAGTGCGCGGAGGAGGCGCTGAACGACAGGCCGAGCGGCACTGCGCTCGCCGGCACCGTCTCCGGCGCCCACGCCGGGCACGGCACCTGAACGGAGGTCGGCGCCTGTGCGAGCACGTCGAGGCCGCGATCCCCGTTCAGGCCGAAGCCGAGCTTGACCTCGTCCCCCGCGTGCACGACGTTCAGCATCGCATCCGACTCGTTCGCGATCGGCGAGAAGAAGCCGTTCCACGTGTACACGACCGTGTAGTGGACGACGACGCTCTGGGAGTTCCCCGCGAGGTCGGTTCCCGTGACGGACACCGTGTGCTGCCCGAGCGTCGACGTGTCGAGGTTCGTCACCGCCGACGTCAGCGCGTTCGCGCCAGGGGACTGCGTGCCGACGCACGTGTCGACGCCGGATTCCTTGTCGGTGCACTTGAACGAGGCGGTGACGACCTTGTCGAGCGGATACGTCACGCCGTCCGCCGGCCGGGAGATCGTGACCGTCGGCTTCGCGGCGTCGACCTTGAAGGCGATCGTCTTGACGGTCTCGACGTTGCCCGCGTTGTCGGTCGACCGGTACTGCACGAAATGGTTTCCGGTGCTGAAGCCGGAGATCGGGCCGGTGTAAACCGCGTACGGATGCCCGTCCAGCGAGTAGTCGATGTGCGCGATCCCGGACCCCGCCGAGCCGTCGTCGCCGGTCAGCGTAAGCGTCGGCGACGCGTACCAGCCGTTGCGAATCGAGGGCGTCAGAGTCGCGGTCGTCACGGGCGGCACCGAATCGGTGATGTGGAAGCTGCGCGTCACGTCCGGCGCGGCGTTGCGGTTGCCGTCGCCCGCCTGCGACGCGGTGATCGAGCACGTGCCGTAGCGGATGAGCTGGACCGTCGTGCCGGAGACGGTGCACGTCCCCTGCGCGGAGAACGTGACCGGAAGCCCTGATGAGGCGGTCGCGGACACGGTGAAGTCACCAGAGTCGTAGGCGCGGTCGGGAAGCGGGTCGAAGCTGATGGTCTGATCGGCCTTCGCGACCGTCAGCGAGCCTGTGCTGGAGGCCGGATCGTTGTTGGTGTCGCCGCCGTACGACGCGCCGACTCCGCTCGGATACGAACCGGCGTCGATGCCGGCAAGGCTGACCCCGCTCACCGTGGCGACACCGTTCGAGTCCGTCGTGGCGCTGCCGACGCTCGTGCCGTTCAGCGTGAACGCGACCGAGGCGCCCGAGAGCGGACTGCCGGCGGCCGTGAGTGTCGACGAGAGGCTCGTCGTGCCGCCGTAGGTCCCGGTCGCAGGTGCGACCGCCAGCACCGTCGCGTTCGTGTTCGCGACGTCCGCGAAGCAGACCTCGGCATCGGAGAGCGTCGGCGTGACGGACGAGTTGGTCGTGCTCAGGTACGCCTTGTAGCGGAGATAGCGAAAACCGTTGAACTGGCTGAGACTCGCGCCGCTCGTCGTGAAGAAGGTGCTCGCGGTCCCGTCAGGCCCGACGTAGTTGAACGGGCCGGTGCTCGAGTTGCTCGCGGCGACCTGGAACTTGACGTCGGTGCCGGTCGGCTTCGTCGCCGCGAACGTGAGCGTCGTCCACGTCGGCGTCCGGTTCGCGGCGGGGTTCGCGTCCTTCACCGAGGACACGAGTGTCCCGGACGACGCAAAACCGTTGTTCATATACGTGCGGAAGCTCAGGTCGCGTCCGCCGGCCGTCGTGTCCGCGGTCCACGACGTGCCGCTGTTCGCCGAGGTGACGCGCTGCCCCGCCGCATACGGATTCGAGTTCGAGAAGCCGGTCGTCGCGCAGCTGCACGTGTAGGCGACCGTCCCCGAGGAAAACGCAGCGCTGTTCCGGAAGATGAAGGCGTAGCGCGTGCCGGCCGTCAGCGTCACGGGGGTCGAGAACGTGAAGGTCTTCAGGCCGCCTGCCCCGCCGTCGTTGAAGCCGGCGAGCGTCGCCGTCCCGAGGTCGGCTCCGGTCGGCACCGGCGTCGTGCCCGTCGTGTTGCGGATCGAGAGCGTGATGTTCGGGCTGTTCGCCGTGCAGGACGCGCAGAAGAGCTCGACGTCGACCCGGACGAGCTTGACCGCTCGTCGAGGCGGTGAAGGTCTGGCCCGCCCAGCTCGTGTTCGTGAACCCGAAGCCGGTCGGGCTGACCGTCGAGTTCTGCTGGTCGACGACGGTCGGGTTCGCGAGCACGACGTTGCTCGGGCTCGAAACGAGATCGCAGTTCGACGGGACGCCCCGCTGGAACGCGGTCTGCGTGTTGTCGACGAAGCAGCCGCTCGTGGCCGCCGCGCTGAGCGTGAAGTTCCGAGTCGCGTTACCGCCGTCCGGGATCGAGACCGGCGACGCCGACGGTGCGTCGAAGCCCGCCTTCGAGGCCGACACGGCCGGGTACGTCCCCGCCGGGAGCGAGGCGAACGTGTAGGCGCCGCTCGCGTCGGTCGTCGCCGACCGTGCGCCGAGCGTGACCGTCGCGCCCGCGACGGCGTGTGTTCCATCCGTCACGGTGCCGGAGAGCGCGCCGTTCCCGACCGTCGTGCAGCCGGGGAAGCTGAAGGAGCCGATGCGGGTCTGATGGTTGAGCCCGCTGGTCGCGTAGTACTCGCCGGTCTCCCAGAACGTGCAGCCGTCGGGGTCGAGCGCCATGCCACTGTAGTCGCCCCACCGAATGCAGGCGGACGAGCCGCAGTTACCGCTTTGCGAGCCGGTGCCGTTGATCAGTGTCTGTTCCGCCTGGCCGAGCGTGTTGAGTGGATCGCCGGCGAGCCGGCCCGCGTACTTGATCTGCGGATTCGTCGTCGAGTTCGACTTCGTGTAGCCGATCGCCATGTCGCCGGCGTGGTCGATCGCGAGCGACGGCACGTACCGGAAGAACGTGTTGGTGCCGTCCGGGTCGAAGGTCGCGTCCTGGACGACGTTTGCGGCGACGGCGCCGCCGGTGATGTTCGCCTGGTACCAGCGGATTGTCGCGTTGTTGGTGTTCGTGCCACCGCAGTTCGCGGTGGTGAACTCCCCGCGATTCACCGTATGGCTGACCCATAGCGACTCGGCGCCGGCGAGATTCGAGTACTCGGCTTCCGCCATCGCGCGGATCGCGAGCACGTCGGCCGCGTTCGCCGTCGTCGAGGCATTCGCCGGGGTCGCGTTCGGCCAGCACGTCGGCTCGGTCTGGATCTCCGGCCCGGTGAACGTCGAGGTCGAGATCTTGTCCCAGTCGACGTGGAGCTTGTAGATCGAGAGCCCGTTCAGGAACTGCTCGGTCGAGACGAAGTACTCGGGCGTTCCCGCCGGCGGTGTGCCCGCCTGGAGCCGCGCGTTCGCGGGCAAGAGCGTGAAGTCGTTCGACGGCGCCGAGAAGTCGACCACCTGCGGGCTCGGGGCGCCCGCGTACATCTGCTGCTTGTTCAAGGCCCAGACGTGCGGCGCCATGTACGAGGCACCTGCGCTGTAGCCGAACATGTTCGCCGACATGTAGATGCCGTCGGGCCAGACGCCGAACTTCGGGTAGTCGCCGAGGCCGCCCGGATCCTCGACCGAGTAGAAGTTCCAGCCGCCGCTGACGGGGTCGCCGGTCTTCGAAACGGCGAAGCACTGGAAGGCGTGCTGCGGGTTGACGTTCCCGGAGCCGTCCAGCCTGAAGGCGAAGTCGCTGATGAACCAGCGGTTCTCGAAGCTGTCGTAGAGCACGACGGGATCGCCGAAGTTGTCGGTGTCGCACAGGTTCCCGAAATTCCCCTGGCTCATGAACGCGTTGAACGTGAACGCCGCGACGCGTGTCCCGCTCGCCTTGTCGTAGATGCCGATCGACGAGTTGATCGTCTGGATGTAGTACGTCGGGCCGACGTCGCCGTTCGTGTCCGGCGGATGCCCGGCGCCCCAGTTCGCGAAGTCGAGGCCGTCGAAGCTCGACGTCGGCGACGGCGCGGGCGTCGAAGCGGCAAGGACGCGGCGGATCGCCTTCTGGCTCACCTGCGCCGGCTGGGCGGAGCTTGCGTCGGTATCGCCCGCGGGTCCTGCGTCCTCGGGGCGCTCGAGCCGGACGACCGTGCTCTTCAGCGAGCGCACGTCGAAGGCCTTCGGCGCACCGCTCGCCTTGATCAGGTGGAGCTCGGCCGGCTCGGACTGCACCGACGAAGCCGGGAGATTTGCCGGATCCGCGATGCCGGCGATCGGCTTCGAGACGTCAGGCGTGTCGTCGCCGAGTGCAGCGCGGCCGAGGGCGGTGCTGCGTGTCAGCCGAAGCGGCGCCTTTGCGGACGACGTCGCGCGCATAGCGCCTGTCCCGACGACCGTGCCGACGAGCAGCAGGACGGCGACGCCGCGCCGGGTCCACAACCTCGCGCGAATCGCAACCCCATACGAGCGTGCCCTCTTCACCGCAGCTCTCCCTCGGATCGTGAACCTCCGACGGACCACTCTCGCAGGGAACTACCCTGGATTCAAGAGGCTGATCAGTTTGCGTCAACGCCGAACACGTGCGTGGCGCGATCCTGGAGCCGGTCGGCCGACGGCAGCGTCGCAACGGCGAGCACACCGCCCGCCGCCAGCACCGCAGTGACGACGCTGAGCCGCGTCAGCAGGCCGGGCACGCGCTTGCGCAAGGCGGCCAACCCGTCGATCAGGTGCGCGAGCACGTGGATCGCGGCGGCGCCGAGCCAGACGACGAAACTCGCCTTGTGCAGGCCGACGAGCGTTCCGTGCGTCTCGTCGCGGACGAGCAGCGCGACCCCGGTGCCGAAGACTGCGATCGTCGTCACGACAACCAGAGGAGCGACGAGCACGCGCAGCACCACGTGCGGCGGGCCGCGGCGAACGTACTCCTCACCTCGCTGGTAGTAGCGCAGCATCCGCCAGCCGGTGCTTGCAAGCTTCAGGACGACGACCGGGATCAGCAGCATCCCGACGAACGCGTGCACCGTCAGCAGCGACCGCAGGTTCAAGAGCGTCGCGCCCTCGACGGCGAGCAGCACGACGAGCACGGTCGCGACGATCGCCGTCAGCTGCTCGTTCGCATTGCTGCCGCCGGCGAACGCTCGACGCAACCGGCTCACGCGAGCAGGTACTGCTCGAGCCACTCGGCCGACGCGCGCATCGTCGTGAGCTCGTTCTTGCGCTTCGTGAAGCCGTGGCCCTCGTCGTCGAAGACGATGTACTCGACGGTGCGACCGAGCGACTGCAGCTTCTCGACGAGCTGGTCGGACTCGGCCTTGACGACACGCGGGTCGTTCGCGCCCTGGATCACGAGCAGGGGCGCCTTGACGTTCTCGATGTACGTGAGCGGCGAGCGCTCGCGCAGCATCTCCGCGTCCTCCTCCGGGTCGCCGACGAACCGCTTCATCAGCCGCTTCCACGTCGGCGGCACGGCCTTCGCGAACGTGATCAGGTTCGACGGCCCGAAGATGTCGACCGCTGCAGCCCAGTAATCGGGCAGCCGCGAGACACAACTGAGCACCGCGAAGCCGCCGTAGGAGCCGCCCCAGACCGCGATCCGCTCCGGCTCGACCCAGTCCTGCGCGTGCAGCCACTTCACCGCCGCGTCCCAGTCCTTCAAGTCCCCGCCGCCCCAGTCGCGCTGGATCAGGCGCTGATAGCTCTTGCCGTACCCGGTCGAGCCGCGGATGTTCGTCGCGAGGACAGCGATGCCGCGGCTCGCGAGGTACTGGTAGAGCGGGCTGTAGAGCGGACGCTCCTGCGCCTCCGGCCCGCCGTGGATCGCGAGCACGACCGGGACGCGGCCGTTGCCGGTGCGAGGCCGGTAGAGCCAGGCGGGCACGTTGCGGTCGTCGAACGTCGGATAGGAGACGAGCTCGACATCGGCAAGGTCGGTCTCGTCGAAGCCGCCGCCGATCCAGCTCTCGGTCACCGGCCGGGCAGCGCCTGTCGCCGTCTCGACAACATATGCCTCGGGCGGGCGTCTCGGCCCCGACAGAATCACCGCGGCGCGCGAGCCGTCCGGCGTCAGCGCGAGCGGCGGCTGGATCCCGGTCAGGTGCGGGCGCGCGCCTGGAGGCAGCTGCGGCGCCGGCAGATCCTCGCCCGAATGGAGGTCGCGCAGGTGCAGGCGCTCGTAGCCGTCCTCGTTGACGAGCCACGCGAGCACGCGGCCGTCGTGCGAGGTCGCCACCTCTTCGACGTCGTGCTCCGGCGTCTCGATCCACCGGGTGCTGTTCGCGCCGAGGTCGTAGAACGCGAGCCCCCTGAACTCGCGACCCTCGTCCGAGAGGTAATAGAAGCCCGACCCGTCCGGGTGCCACGGCCCCGGGACGTAGAGACCCTCTTCATCGTGCGGCGTGATCTCGGTCGTCTCGCCCGACTCGAGGTCGACCAGGTGGATCGACGAGTCGCTGTTGTTGCGCAAGTCGATCGCGATCAGCTTCGTGCCGTCCGGCGACCACGAGCCCGGGAACGCGAACATCCCTTCGCCGAACACGGCGCGCGTGTCGCCCGACTCGAGGTCGCGGATCCACACCTCCATGTCGGTCGGGGTGCGCGCATTCGCCGCGTAGGCGAGCTTCGTGCCGTCGGCGGAGAAAGCGTCACCGCCGACGAAGTGCTGCACCTGCGGCTCGTCCGTGAGCTTCTCCGGCCAGCCGCCGCCCGGGTCGAGCAGATAGATCTGATGGAACTCGTCACCGTCGTGGTCGGCGACGAACGCGACCGCGCCGTCGGACGGCGACACGGAGATCACGCGCACCGTGTCGTCGGTGAACGCCGTGAGCTGCGTCGGCCACCCTCCGTCGGCGCTGACACGCCAGAGGTTGAACTGGCCCGACATGTTGCTGACGAAATAGAGGTTGCGTGCGTCCGGGCTGAACGCGAGGCCGCCGGAGAAGCGGCGGTACGCCATGAACTGCTCGAAGGGAGCGAGCTTCTCGGCCTGCGTGACGGCCATCGCCGTGGAGGCTAGCTGAGCGGCACGCCGGGAAACACCGACAGCTCGGCGAGCTCCCGCACGAGCGGCGCGTCAGCGTCGCCGCCGGCCCGCGCGGCGGCCCGCCGCGCAGCCGCGACGAGCTCCGCCGTCACGTTGATCGACCGGCCGTACGCCTCCCAGCCGACGCCCCCGCACATCGGGCACCGCTCGGGCTCGCGCCGGCAGCTCGCCCCGTATCCGCAGCCGAGGCAGCGGTACGTCTGGAGCGCGGCGGCGTCGAGGCTCACGGGAGCAATTCTACGCAATGCGTAGCGGCCCCGCCAACACTTTTGGGTGATCTTCAGGCAGGAGATTCCTGCACAGAGCGCTCTTCTTCGCCCTCGGCGCCCCGGAGGACGAGCCCGCCGACGAGCAGCAGCAGAACCTCGACGACCGTGATCGCGACGCGGTTCAGGACGAGCGCGCCGAGCGCCGCGGCCGGCGAGGCGACCGCGAGCAGGAGCCCGTACATCGACGCCTCGCGCGGCCCGATCCCGGACGGCGCGAACACGGAGAGCACGGCGACGATCGCGCCGACCGCAGCGGTGCCGCCGAGGAAGACGACGGACGAGATCGCAGGATGTGCTCCCACCGAGCGCAGGAGCAGCCAGAGCGCGAGGCCGCCGATCACCCACGTCAGGCAATAGAAGACGAGCAGGAAGGCCATCGTCGTCGCGCGCAGCGGCGGCAGCGAGCGATGGCCGAGCTTGTGGAGGATGCGCGACGCGAGCGGGCAGAAGACGCGCGGGTGCAGGAGCGCGGTGACGATCACTGCGAAGAGGACGATCGGCAGCACGGGCGCCTGCACCTCTCGCGTCCAGGCGAGCGAGATGACGAAGACGACGACGCCCGCGACGGCGGAGATCCCGGCCTCGATCAGGATCGAGACGGTTACGAGCGCACCGTCGGTGATCCCGGCGCGGCGCGCGGCGACGACCCGCGCGGCCGGCGTCCAGACGCCGCCGGGCACGTACTTGGCGAGCATCGAGACCATCTCGGCGCGGAGCGCCGCCGGATACGAGATGTGCAGCTCCCAGTCGGCGAGGATTCGCATCCAGCCGAGCACGAAGAGCAGGTAATACGCGGCGAGCGCGGCGCACCCGAGCGCGAAGAGATACGGGTTCGCGTTCCGGAGGTCGTCACTCGCCGCCTGCAGGGAGCCGCGGATCGCCCAGCCGGCGAAGCCGAAGAAGATCGCGAGCAGCACGAGCTGCGTCGCGAGAAACGCGCGCGGATGCTCCTTGAAGAACGTAACGGCACGGCGGAGCTGCTGCACGCCTGCATGGTATTCGCCGGTGTGCTCGCTGTAGATTCGGGGCGTGGAGAAGACGCTCCCGTACAGCTGGTACAGCGATCCCGAGATCCTGCGGCGCGAGCAGGAGCGGATCTTCCGCTCGGCCTGGCAGTACGCCGGCCACACCGGCGAGCTGCCGGAGCCGGGCACGTACGTCACGACTCGCGCGGGCCGGACGCCGATCGTGATCACGCGTGCGCGCGACGACGAGCTCCGCGCGTTCCTCAACGTCTGCCGCCATCGCGGGTTCCCGGTCGCCGAAGGCTCGGGCGCACGCGAGACGATCCAATGCCCGTACCACGCCTGGACGTACGGGCTCGACGGCTCGCTGCGAAGCGCGCCGCGCTCGGAGGAGCTGGCCGACTTCCCGCGCGAGCAGCTCGGGCTCTGCCGGGTCGCGCTCGACACGTGGGGGCCGTTCGTCTTCGTGAACACGAGCCGCGACCCGGAGCCGCTCGCCGAGGCGCTCGGCTCGATGCCTGCACAGGTCGCCGAGCTCGGCCTCGAGGTCGACGAGCTCGTCTTCTACTCGCGCTGGGAGGCGGAGATCGCGGCGAACTGGAAGGTCGTCTGCGAGAACTTCCTCGAGTGCTACCACTGCCAGGTCGCGCATCCGCAGCTCGCCTCGATGCTCGACACCTCGGCCGAGGCGTATGCGCTCTCGACCGACGGGCGGCTCTCGAGCCAGCGCGGGCCGACGCGGGAGGGCGGCGGCACGACGATGCATCTCGACGGGGAGCTCCCGCGCAGCCAGTTTCACTTCCTCTGGCCGAATCTCGGCGTGAACATCTTCCCGGGGAGGCCGAACATCTCGATCGGGCCGATGGTCCCGCTTGCGCCCGATCGCACGTACCGCTTCCTGGACTACTTCTTCGGGCCGGACGTCGACCAGGCGTGGGTCGACGAGCTGATGGCCTTCGACGACCAGGTCGGGATCGAGGATCGCCTGCTCGTCGAGGGCGTTCAGCGCGGGATGGCGGGCGGCGGCGTCGAGCACGGCTACCTGATGGGACATTCGGAGCAGCTGATCGGGCACTTCCAGCAGCTGACCCGGGACGCCTTGCGGGATTAGGCACTTCGGCAGCACCGCGGTACGATTTTTCGCCCCTAGGTCTAACTCACAGGAGGGCTTCCCGTGAATCGTTTTCTCCCGCTCCTCGCCGTCGCGGCGCTCGTCGCCGTCCCGGCGGCTTCGGCGCGGCCTGCGGCGCCGCCGACATTGCAGTCGGGCAAGCTGATCGTCGCGTTCGGCGATCCGGCTCCCGGCTTCGCCAGCGGCACCGTCCGCGGCAACACAATCACGAACCCCCGCGGTTACGAGGTCGACCTCGCGTCCGCGGTCGCAAAGAAGCTCGGGCTCAAGCCCGTGTGGATGTACTCCCCGTGGAACAGCCTCTTCGCTCCCGGCACGAAGAAGTTCGACGTCTCCTTCCAGGAGGCGACGATCACCGCGCAGCGCAAGCACACGGTCGACTTCACGTCGTCGTACCTGAACGCGAACCAGGGCGTGCTGCTCTCGAAGAAGGCACCGGTCCCGCACAGCCTCGCCGACCTGAAGAAGCTGCAGACCTGCGCGCAGACCAACACGACCGGCCTCGACTACATCAACACGCAGCTGCACCCGTCGAAGAAGCCGCTGACCTTCCCGACGACGACCGCCGCGTATCAGGCGGTGCAGATCAACAAGTGCCAGGCGATGATCCTCGACGTGCCGCTCGTCAGCCTCGAGAAGAAGTCAGAACCCGTCGAAGTTCGGCCCGGTCGCCGGGCAGATCGTCACGCACGAGCAGTACGGCGCCGTCCTTCAGAAGGGCTCGAAGCTGCTCTCGACGATCGACAAGACGATGACGACGCTGCAGACGAACGGGACGATCGGCAAGCTCCAGAAGAAGTGGTTCAACCTCAACTTCGCGAAGGTCCCCGCCCTGAAGTAGCTCGATGCACGCGTTTCACCAGGTCATCCACGCGTTCTTCAACCTCCACAGCTTCACGCTGTCGATGCCGGACGTGTGGGCGGGCTTCCAGGTGAATCTGCGGATGATGTTCATCGCAGAGGCGATCGTCCTGGTGCTCGCGCTTGCGATCGCAGTCGTACGCGGTCTGCCGGGGCGCGGAGCGAAACCGCTCCGCGCCCTGGCGATCGTCTACACCGACTTCTTCCGCGGCACGCCGATCATCATCGTCGCGTTCCTCGTCGGCTTCGGCCTGCCGGGCCTGCAGCTCGGCTTCATCTCCGGTCCCTCGTTCGTCACGTACGGGATCATCGCGCTCACGCTCGTCTACACGGCGTACGTGACCGAGGTCTACCGCGCCGGCATCGAGTCGGTGCATCCGAGCCAGCGTGCCGGCGCGCGGTCGCTCGGCCTCTCGTATTCCCAGACGATGCGCTACGTGGTCATCCCGCAGGCGGTCCGGCGCGTGATCCCGCCGCTCCTGAACGACTTCATCGGGCTGCAGAAGGACACGGCGATCGTCGGCGTGATCGGCGTCGGCGAGGCGGCGTCAGTCTCGCGCAGGAGTTCTCGACGCAGAACGGCGACTTCCCGTCGTACGTCGTCGCGGCCGTCTTCTTCATCCTGATCACGATCCCGCTCGCGCGCTTCACCGACCACCTCGTCGCCCAGCGCGAGCGCCGCGAACGCGCGCAGGCGTTTTGAGCGGCAACGGCAGAACGGCCCGCCGTTCGTCCAGCTCAGCGGTGTCTCGAAGTGGTTCGGCGACCTCCAGGTGCTGAACAAGGTCTACGCTCGACGTGCCCGAGCATCACGTCGTCTGCCTGATCGGCGCGTCCGGCTCCGGCAAGTCGACGCTTCTGCGCTGTCTGAACCTGCTCGAGCTGATCGAGGAAGGCGAGATCGTCGTCGACGGGCAGCAGCCTCACCGACCGGAAGATCGACGTCAACGAGCTTGCGCAAGAAGATCGGGATCGTCTTCCAGGCGTACAACCTCTTCCCGCACATGACCGTGCTGCAGAACGTGATGCTCGCGCCGCGCAAGGCGCGCGGCGTGTCGCGCGACGAGGCGCGAGGGATCGCGCGCGCACGCTGCTCCGCCGCATCGGCCTGGAGGCGAAGGCGGACGAGTATCCCGACCGGCTGTCGCGGCGGGCAGCAGCAGCGCGTCGCGATCGTGCGCGCGCTCGCGATGGAGCCGAAGCTGATGCTGCTCGACGAGATCACGAGCGCGCTCGACCCGCAGCTCGTGTCGGAGGTGCTCGCAGCTCGTCCGCGAGCTCGCCGACTCCGGCATGACGATGATCCTCGCGACGCACGAGATGGGCTTCGCGCGCGAGTGTCGCCGACAAGGTCTGCTTCCTCGACGGCGGCGTCATCCTCGAGGAGGGGCCGCCGGAGGAGATCTTCGCAAGCCCGCGCGAGGCGCGCACGCGGGAGTTCCTCTCGCGCGTGCTCGAGGCGGAGAAGCTCGCGTGAAGAAGGTCTCGCGGCTCTGGCGCTTCGGCGACCGCAGCAAGGCGCCGCTTGCGATCGGCTCGTTCATCGCGATCCCGCTCTTCTTCTCGGCGCTGATGGCGTCGACGCTCGCGCAGGAGAAGCCGCGCGTCGTGCAGTGGGGGCCTGCAGGGCACTTGAAGACGACGTGGCATCCACCGGCGTCGGGGACGATCGCGAGCGTCTGGCTCTGGGCGCTCCTGCCACCCGCGCTCCTGATCCTCGTCGGCTTCGTCTCGGTGCGGCTGCCCTTCGGCTTCTACGTCACCTGCGTCGCCGCGGTCGTGATCGCAATGGCGACCGTGCACAAGACGGCGACGTGGGAGCGGCACCACGCGCAGCGCTTTCCGAACGGCGTCGACCTGATCCCCAAGCAGAACGTCGCTTCGGACAAGTACGCGCGCGGGTTCTGGGAGCACGAGGCCCGCGACACCGCGCTCAGCCTGCAGCACTGGACGATCGGCCTCGCCCTCGCCGCGGGCGCGGTGATGCTGGCGCTCTACGTCCGCCGCCGCTTCTTCGCGCGGAAGCCCGTGCACTCGTACGGCCCGATCGAGGGCGTGCACGCGCAGGACGCCACATCGCCGCAGCTCGGAGACTCGTAACCCTTTTGGGGAGTCTTTCCGGGGAAACGCAACATCGAGCGTCATTCCGCGTCTTCAATGGGATAACGGAATGCGGCTCCGTGCGACTCCCCTACTCGTCGTCATCATCGCGATCGTCGCGGTAGCCGGAGCCTGGACCGACAAGCCGAGCGTCCAGGTCGAGAAGTCGCCGACGATCGTCCAGGGCAACACGGTGTGGGAGGCGATCGTGAAGGTCACGCGCCGCGGCCGGCCGCTCGACGGCGCGAAGGCGGTCATGACGCTGAAAGGGCCGGACGGCACCCAGAAGGTTCAGGCCCAGGGGCTCGGCGGCGGCTGGTACCGCGTCCGCGTCCGGACGCCCGAGATGGGCTTCTACACCTACACGATCAACATCGGCAGCGGCGGCGCGGCCCGCGGCGGCCTCTTCTCGGCCGGCTGACGCCCGGGGCGTCGGCATGAAGGGCCATGGTTCCTGCCGGCGCCCCGGGCTGTATTGGATGGGGGCTTCGCCCCTCGCACCCCCCCGCTTCAGCTATCGTTAACCATGTTAACGATATGCCGAAGACCGAGCTTGACACTCTCACCGTCGCCGACGGGCTCCGCCCCGTCCTGCTGCGCGTCGGCCGCGAGCTTCGCCGCGAGGCGCGCGAGGTCGGCGTCTCGCCCGAGCAGGTCTCGCTGCTCGTCGCGATCAAGTACGCGCCGGGCATCGGCGTGCGCGACCTCGCCACGCGCGAGCGCATCTCGCCGCCCGCGATGTCGAATCACGTCGACCGCCTCGAGCGCGACGGCCTCGTCGCCCGCACGCCGAGCGACTCCGACCGCCGCCGCGTCGGGCTGACGCTCACCGACGAGGGCCAGCGCGTCCTCCGCCGCGTCCGCTCCCGCCGCACCGCCTGGCTCGTCGTCGCGCCTCGGCAAGCTGAGCGACGACGAGCTCGCCGCGGTCGAGGCCGCCGTCGAGCCGCTCTCGCGCCTGCTGCGCGAGGAGGAGGACCGCCCGTGAGGCGGACGTTCTCGAGCCTGCGGCATCGCAACTACCGGCTCTTCTTCGCCGGGCAGGCGGTCTCGCAGACGGGCTCGTGGATGCAGCGCATCGCGCTCAGCTGGTACGTCCTCCAGCTGACGCACGGCAACTCGTTCGCCGTCGGGATCATGGCGCTCGCACAGTTCCTGCCGTTCACGCTCTTCGGGCTCTTCGCCGGCGTGCTGACCGACCGCCTCGACGCGCGCAGGCTCGTGCTCGGCACGCAGCTCGCGCAGCTCGTGACTGCGACGGCGCTCGCAGCGATCGCGGTCTCGGGCATCGCGCAGCCGTGGATGCTCTACACGATCGCGTTCCTGAACGGTCTCGTGCTCGTGCTCGACGTCCCGTCGCGGCAGCAGCTCACGTACCGGATGGTCGGCCGCGAGACGCTGCCGAACGCGATCGCCCTCAACTCGAGCCTCTTCAACGCGTCGCGAATCTTCGGGCCCTCGATCGCGGGCATCCTGCTCGGGTTCGCCGGCGTCGGTGTCTGCTTCGTCGTGAACGCCGTCTCAGCTTCCTCGCCGTGATGCTCGGGCTGCTGGCGATGCGCAAGAGCGAGTTCTTCCCGGTGGAGGAGTTCGAGCGCCCGTCGATCCTGCGCGGCACGCGCGAGGGCCTCGCGTACGTGCGGCGGCAACCGCGGATGCTGATCGTGCTCGGCCTGACCGCTCATCCTCAGCACCTTCTGCTTCAACTTCAACGTGACGCTGCCGGTGCTTGCGTACAACACGCTGCATACGCATGCCGCGATCTACGGCATTCTCTCCGCCGTCTTCGGGGCCGGCGCGCTCGCCGGTGCGCTGATCGCCGCCTCGCGCGGTGCGGCCTCGGTGAAGATCATGATCATCGGCTCGCTCGTCTTCACGGGCTCGGAGCTGCTGCTGGCGCCGATGAAGGGCGCGCTCCTCGCAGGCGTCCTCCTCTTCTTCACGGGCCTCGGCTTCACCGTCTGGTCGGCGAACTCGAACGCCTCGATGCAGCTCGCAGCCCCGGACCGCCTGCGCGGCCGCATCATCGGCATCTACTTCTACGCCTTCAACGGCACCGGTCCGCTCGGCGGCCTGCTCGTCGGCTGGCTCTGCGCGGTCGGCGGCACGGAGCTCGCGTTCGCGCTCGCGGGCATCGTCGGGCTCGCGGGCACGGGCGTCGCCGCGCAGCGCCTGCGCGGCATCCGGCCGATTCCGCGCCCGACGGCACCCTCTGTTCGTCCGCAGCTCGCAGGAGTGCGCCATGAGTCAAGCTGAGCCCGTGCACGCAGAGCAGCGCGAGTGGACGATCGATACCGGTCTCGAGTACGGCCCCGGCGACCCGGTCGTTCTGCGTGCAGTCCAGCACCGACACATCCATCTGGGAGACGACGGCGCCGCCGTTGCGCGGGCCGGCACGCCGCCGGGCTGGCGCGACGTGGCCGACCAGATCGCCGACGGGCTGGTCGTCAACATCGCGCGCAACGGCACCGTCTGGCTGCCGGTGGTCGCGAAAGGCCCGGGCTTCGACGCGATCACCGACCGCATCGCGCAGGCGTCGGTGCTGCTCTACGAGGAGCTGCTCGACCTGGACGACTAGGAGCCGACGGTGATCGTGACCTGCGTGTAGGCAGGCTGCGAGCCGCCGCTCGGGCTCTGGGCAAGAACCACGCCCCGGCTCTTCGCCGGTCCCTGCTTGTCGACGGTGCGCACCGTCAGCTTCGCGTCGAGGAGCGCGGCGCGCGCGGCGCCCGCCTTCTGGCCGACGACGTTCGGCACCTGCGCGGGCGGCCGGCTCGACCCGGTCGCGACCGAGAGCTTGACGACGCTGCCACCGGGCGCCTGGCCGCCGCCGCTCGGGCTCTCGGCGACGATCGAGCCCGGCGTCCCCGCAGCGGAGACCGGATCGGTCTCGGCGACGAAGCCGGCCGCCTCGACCTGCCCCGCTCCCGACGCCGCGTCTTGACCCGTCACGTCAGGCACGGACGCGTTGCTCGCGCTCGTCGTCGTGGCGGCGGTCGTGGTGGCGGCCGTCGTCGTCGCGGCCGTCGTCGTCGGGGTCACGGGGACCGGTTGGCCGTTCGAGACATGGATGACCACGCTCTGATTCGACCCGAGGCGCGTGCCGGCGCCGGGCGTCTGCGAGACGACGATCCCGCGCGGCTTGCGGGCCGCGCCGATGATCGCGCGCACGCCGAAGCCGTCGCCCGTCAGCTTGGTGATCGCCTGCTGCTGCTGCATGCCGACGACGGCCGGCACGACGTGGCCCTTGTGGTCGTTGCCGCGGAAGGCGAAGAGCCAGACGAGAAGCGCCGCGACCGCGAGGATCCCGAGGAGGGCAAGCCACGGCCAGACGTCCTGGACGAGGCGCGGCGGGACGCCCGCGTCGGGCGGCGGCGCGCCGGGCGGCGGACCCGCGGGGGCGGCCGGCGGCGGCGCGCCGGGCGGCGGACCCGCGGGGGCGGCCGGCGGCGGCGCCACCGGCGGGTGCGCCTGCGTGTCCTCGGGAAGCGGCTGGTGCGCCTCGGTGATCTCGTCGTCGGCCATCGCCTGAGCATTACCCAAATGGGTGAGCAAGATTCCTCCAACCCCGGCATCTCCATCAATACGGGGACGAGACGGCGGGCCGCAGCCCGTCTCGTCCCCGTATTCTCCTGCGATGCTCGCGCGCGTCACCGAGCCCGTGCAGGTCGCCGACGGCGTCGTTCGCCTCGGCACCGAGCTCGTCAACTGGTACCTCGTCGAGGACGGCGGCAAGGTGACGATCGTCGACGCCGGCGTCCCGAAGTACCGGCCGCAGCTCGAGCGAGGGCTCGCGTTCCTCGGCCGGACGACCGGCGACGTCGAGGCGCTGATCCTCACGCACGGCCACGCCGATCACATCGGCTTCGCCGAGCTCGTTCGGAACGAGCTGTCGATTCCGGTGTACGTGCACTCCGACGACGAGAACCTCACGACGACGGGCAAGCAGTTCGGCAAGAAGGAAGCGCCGATGCTTCCGTATCTCCGCTACGGGCACGCGTGGAAGCTGCTGGGGCATCTCGCGACATCGGGGGTGCCGAAGCCGGTGAAGACCGTGACGACGTTCGGCGACGGCGACGTACTCGACGTACCCGGGCGTCCGAGCGTGATCCACACGCCCGGTCACACGACCGGCCACGTCGCGTTCTCACTCGAAGGTCGCAGCGTGCTGATCATGGGCGACTTGCTCTGCGAGCTGAATCCGTTGACGGGCAAGCGCGGCCCCCAACTGTTGCCGCGCGCGTTCAACGTCTCGAGCGCGACGATGCTGGACTCGCTCTCGAAGATCGAGGGCATCGACGCCGGCACGCTCGTCTTCGGTCACGGCGACCCGTGGCGCGGCGGCACCGCCGAAGCGGTGCGCCTCGCACGCGCCCGCGGCACTACCTGACGAGCACCGGCTCGGCGCCGTAGGTTCGCGCGACGCGCGCGGCCTCGTCTCGGAGCGCACGCTCGTGCGTGCGCGTGAGTCGGATGAACGGCTCGACCCGGATCTCCATTCGCTTGCCGCGCGCGGTTCGGCTCCAGGTGCCGGCGACGCGGCCGTCGACGAGCAAGGCGGGGTTCGGGCCGGCGCCGCGCAGGAAGATGCGCTCCTTCTCGAGTGGGATCAGATGCCCGCGCGGGTGACAGGCGATCACGTACACGTCGTAGTGCGCGAGCAGACGCAAGCCGCGCGGCTCGTCGCGCGGGAACACGGTGCGCGGCGCGACGAGCGTGCGGTAGCCCTCGACGTCGATCTCCACGAGGCCGTCGAGCGCAGCATCGGGCAGCGGCCGCGCGAACCAGTGCTCGAGCTCGTCACGGCGCACCGGGCCGTACGTGTCGACGTATCGAACGACGAGCTCGCAATACGCCCGCGCGGGCGGCACCGGCTTCCAGCGGGGCAGCCAGCGGTCGCAGCGGACGAGGGTGACATTGCGTCCGCGCGAGGGCCCCTGGCAGAGCGCCGACGAGGCCGGCGTGAGCAGATGACCCCATGAGTCCTCCGCGATCCGCTTGCCGAAGCGACCTCCGACCGCAGCGCCGATCTCCGCTCGCGTCCGCGGCTCGTCGGTAGCCGCGAGCACCGCCTCGCGAAGCGCCTCGGCGTCCGCGAGCGTCAGCTGCTGGAAGTCGAGCCATTGCCTCGTGCGCCAGCGCTCGTCGGGCAGCGACTTCCACAACGCGTAGTCGGCCGGCGTATGCAGATGGATCGTGCCGCGGATCGTGTTGCCCTTGACGAGCGCACGGCGATCCCACAGGAGCTCGCGCACGAGCTCGCGCGTGACCCCGTCCACGCGCGCCGAGAGCGCGAGCTCCGCGCCGGTCATGAGCTGCGCATGCACGCCGAGCACCTCCTCGGTCACGGCAAGGACGTCCTCGAGCGGAGCGGGCACGTCCAGCCGGCTCCTCGCGAGCCGTCGCGCGTACACCTGATCCCACGTCACGCTGCGCATGGCGCGAAGATACGGGCATCGCCGCCTTCCCCGACTACGACTTCGACTCGCACTGGCTCGAATCGGTCGACGGTCTGCGCATGCACTACCTCGACGAGGGACGCGGCAAGCCGGTACTGCTCCTGCACGGCGAGCCGACGTGGTCGTTCCTCTGGCGGAAGCTGATTCCCAGGCTGCCCGGCCGCGTCGTCGCGCCCGACCTGCTCGGGTTCGGCCTCTCCGACAAGCCGGAGGAGATCGGCTGGTACTCGTACGACCGCCACGTCGAGTCGATCGTCCGGCTGACCGAGTCGCTCGACCTCGACGGCTTGACGCTCGTCGTCCACGACTGGGGCGGTCCGATCGGGCTGCGCGTCGCCGTCGAGCACGAGGAGCGTGTGGACCGGCTCGTCGTCCTCAACACCGGCATCGGCGGCGGCTCGGCCCCGAGCGAGCAATGGCTGCGCTTCCGTGCGGTCGTGCGCGAGCTCGGCGGGGCGCTCGACACCGGCAGGCTCGTCGCGGCGGGAACGACGCGTGGGCTCGCCGACGACGTCCGCGACGCCTATGACGCGCCGTTCCCGACGCCCGAGTCGAAGGCCGGGGCACTCGCGTTCCCCGAGCTCGTGCCGGCGGAGCCCGAGCACCCGAATGCCACGCCGATGAACGCCGTGAGGGAGGCGCTCCGGAGCTGGCAGAAGCCGGCGCTCGTCGTCTGGGGCGCGGACGACAGCGTGCTCCCGGTCGCGATCGCGCACGCATTCGCCGAGTTGATCCCCGGCGCGCGCGGGCCTGTGCTCATCGAGGGTGCCTCCCACTTCCTCCAGGAGGACGAGCCCGAGGAGGTCGCCGCCACGATCTCCGCGTTCATCACCTAGAGGGGCATATCCGGCAGGGCAGCCGTTGCCTAGAGTCGAACGTACGGGTGTGAGATTCCGTTCGGCCGCCTTCCTCTACCTCTGTGCCGGCGTCCTCGTCACCGGCATCTACTTCGTGCTGCCGGACGGTGCCGCGCAGAGCTCGGTCTACGACGGGTTCGGCGTCGCTGTCGCCGCGGCAATCGCGATCGGGGTGTGGCGCTACCGGCCCGACGTGCGGCTGCCTTGGGCGCTTTTCGCACTCGGCAACCTCTGCCTGGCGGTCGGGGACATCATCGGCAGCCTGCAGAACGAGCCGCCGGTCCCCTCGGCGGCCGACTGGGTGTACCTCTCGGCGTATCCGCTGCTCGCCGCGGGGCTCGTGCTGCTGCTCATCCGCGCCGGCGGCCACCATCGCGTCGCCGCGATCGGCGAGGCGGTCATCTTCTCGTGCGCGTTCGCGCTCGTGCAGTGGGTGTACATCGTCGACCAGATCGTCGACGGCTCCGGATCCCGTGTCGAGCGCGCCGTCTCGGCCGCCTACCCGTCGATGGACGCACTGCTCCTCGCGGCGCTTGCAGGCTTCTTCGTGACGGCCGCGTGGCGCACACCCGCGTTCCTGCTCCTCGTGGCCGGCGTCGTGCCCCTGCTCATTGCGGACGAGATCTACTACGGCTTCGTCATCAACACGTACCGGGCCGGCAGCTATCTCGATGCCGGCTGGCTGCTCTCGTACACGTTGTGGGGTGCGGCCGCGCTGCACCCCTCGATGCGCGAGCTGACGCGGCCGCGCGAGCGCGACCAGCAGCTGCGTGTTAGCCCGTTGCGGATCGGGCTGCTGATCGCGGCGCTCCTGACAGCGCCGGCCGTGCTGCTGATCCAAGATCTGCGTGGCGCGCCGCGCAACGTGCCGGCGGTCGTGATCGTCGCGACCGTGATCTCGTTCTTCGTGGTGCTCCGCCTGGTCGGGATCCTGCGGGCGCTCGAACGCATCCGGAACCGGCTCGTCGAGGCCGACCGCTTGAAGGACGAGTTTGTGGCGCTGATCTCCCACGACCTGCGAACGCCATTGACGTCGATCATGGGGTATACCGAGCTCGCGCTCGACGACGGTGACGAGCCACTCGACGGGGAACGGCGGAGCTATCTCGACATC
Organism: uncultured Actinomycetes bacterium; assembly: GCA_963838985.1. Taxonomy (GTDB): domain Bacteria; phylum Actinomycetota; class Thermoleophilia; order Gaiellales; family Gaiellaceae; genus Palsa-739. Next base: position 145,681 of record CAWITF010000004.1, on the reverse strand, counting down.
GTCGCGCGCAGCTCGCAGCGGCTCTTGCGACTCGTCGACGATCTGCTCTTCGTCGCTCGGCTGCAGACCGGCCGGCTCGAGCTGACACCGACGCTGCAGGATCTGCGCGAGCTCGCCGAGCAAGCGGCGCGCGAGGCGCAGCGACAGGCCGAAGCAAAGGGCGTCGAGCTCGTTTTCGAGGCGGACGGCCCGGTGAAGGTCGATGTCGACAAGGGCCGCATCTTCCAGCTCCTCGACAACCTCGTCTCGAACGCGATCAAGTTCACGCCCGAGGGCGGGCGCGTGCGGATCCGGGTCGCGCAGAATGGCGCGGCTGTGCTCGAGGTCTCCGATACCGGCATCGGCTTCACCGAAGCCGAAGCGACACGGCTCTTCGACCGCTTCTTCCGCACGGACGCCGCGGTCGAGGAGCAGGTGCCGGGAACGGGGCTCGGGCTGCACATCGCGCAGGCGATCACGATGGCGCACGGCGGGACGATCAGCGCTGCACCGCGCACCGGGGGCGGCGCCGTGTTCAGGATCGAGCTGCCGCGCGCGAAAGTCGAGGCGCTCGCGTGAGCACCGACGCGATCCTCGTCGCGGACGACGACGACGACATCCTGCTGCTCGTCACGACGCGGTTGCGCCGCGACGGCTACGACGTGATCTCGGCGAGCCGCGGCGACGATGCGCTCGCACTGGCACGGGAAACGCGCCCCGCGCTCGCGATCCTCGATGTCGGCATGCCAGGCCTCGACGGGCTCGAGGTGCTCGAGCAGATCCGCGGCGACGAGGAACTGCGCGAGATGCGCGTGCTGCTGCTGACCGCGAAGGCGCAGGAGTCGGATGTACGCCGCGGCTACGAGGTCGGCGCGGATGCATACGTGAAGAAGCCGTTCTCGCCGGCGGAGCTGTCGGCGCGCGTCGCGGAGCTCCTGGCGGACTACGGCGCCTTGTAGCGGTAACCGAAGCCGCGCACGGTCTCGATCGGCACGACGTCGGGGCCGTCGGGCTCGAGCTTGCGCCGGAGGTAGCCGACATAGAGCTTCACCTGGTCGCCGCCGACGCCGAACGCGTCGCCCCAGACGAGCTCGAGGAGCTGGTCGCGGCTCAGCACCTGCCGCGGGTGACGAACGAATGTCGAGAGCAACCGGAACTCGAGCGGTGTCAGCTGCACCTCTCGATCTCCGACGGCGACGCGGGCCTGCGCCCAGTCGACGGAGAGATACGCGTCTGCGTAGCTTTCGGCCTCGGTCTCGCCGGAGCCGCGGGAGGCGCGGCGGAGGAGCGCCTGGACGCGGGCGACGAACTCCTGCTTGCCGAAGGGCTTCACGACGTAGTCGTCGGCGCCGGACTGGAGGCCGCGCACGCGTTCGAGCTCCTCGCCGCGGGCGGTCAGCATCAGCACGGGCACGTCGGACATGTCCCGGATCCGCTCGAGCACGTTCCAGCCGTCCAGCTCGGGCATGTTCACGTCGAGGATCACGAGGTCGGGCCGCGACGCGTGGAACTGCCGCAGGCCCTCGCGGCCGTTCGGAGCGTCGTGAACCGTTGCTCCCGCCCGCTCCAGCAACGTTCGGACGAGACCCCTGATGTCGGCATCGTCGTCCACCACGAGGACCGAGGTGCCGTTCATACCCCCCTCATACCATGGGCATGCGCGCTTCCCTCCGACCCGGTCGACATTCCAACCGTGGCGACCATCCTCATCGTTGATCCCGACTCGGCGACCCGGTCGCTGCTCGAGCTCCTCTGCCTGCGGCTCGGCCATCGTCCGATCGGCCCCCGTGAGTGGGTCGACGGCGAGGAGCCGGAGCTCCTCCTGCTCGAACCGGCGTCGCGTCCGGGCGTGCGGCTCGCCCGCGGCTTCCGGCGCCGTTTCCCCGAACTCCCGATCCTCTGCGTCAGCATCGACGGCCCGACCGGCGAAACGCTTTCCCTGGCGCCGGTCGCGCACGTGATGAAGCCCTTCCGTCGCAGCCAGCTCGAGCGTGCACTCGAGCAGGCGCTCATCCCCGCGGCCGAAGCGGTCTGAGGAACGGGTAGCTCTGGGCCGGGCGCGACCTCGGACGCGCCCGGCCCGGAATCTGTCTCGGAACTAGACGGTCGTCTTCTGCTGGGCGTTCTTGAGCGCCGCCTTCATCACCTTCCCGAGCGTCACCTGCTCCTGCTCGAGGTTCTCGCGGAGGAGGGCGACGACGTCGTCGTGGCCCATCGCGTCGGCGTGCGTGATCAGGTTCTCGTAGACGGCGATCTCATGGTGCTCCGTCTCGGCACAGCCGGCGAGGATGACGTCGTCCTTGAGCGGCTCGTCTGTCATCTTCAGGTTCGACTGGCCCTCCTTCTCGATGCCCTCGATCGTCGGGCACGGCTGCTCGTCGGGCTCGCTGCCGAGCGACTGGAAGACCTGCTCGAGATTGCGGACGTGGGCCTGCGTCTCCTCGAGGTGCGTGCGCAGATCGCGCTTCAGGTCGGGCGCATTCGCCTCCTCGATCAGCTGCTCGAGCATCCCGACGATGGTCTTCTCCATCGTGAGCGCGGCGCCGAGCTTGAAGGTGAAGAGCTCCGTCGGGTTGTGGATCTTGACGGTGTCGAACATTGAGACCCCCTTGGTCTGTGGCGTTTTGGGTGCAGGTATCGGCTACCCGCCTCGCCCGTTCGTATGCATCTCGTTTGCGGACGCTGAGGCTGGATACTCCCCGGCCATGCTCGTGATGACCAAAGAGGCCGTGGACGTGATCCGCGGCATCGTCGAGGAGAGCGAGGTCGGCCCCGACGGCGGCCTGCGGATCTCAGGAACCGGCGAGGCGAACGGCGAGTCGGCGCTCGAGTTCGAGCTGGCCGAGGCGGCGCAGGAGGGCGACGAGGTCGTCCGCGAGGGGGGCGCAGTGGTCTTCCTCGACGAGACGGCGGCAACGGTGCTGGCCGACAAGACGCTCGACGTGCACGCGCACGGCGACCACTTTCACTTCACCGTCGGCGAGCAGGACGAGAGCTAGCTGATCGTCCAGGTCTCGCCGCTGTGCAAGAGCGCGGCGAGATCGCCGGCCCCGAGCTTCTCGGTCGCCGTCTCGATCTGCCCTTCCATCAGCTCGTCGTAGACCTCGCGCTGCACGTTCCGGAAGATGCCGACCGGCGTGCCGCCGTGCGTCTCCTGCGTCACACGCGAGAGTGCGAACGCGAGCGACGGCGACTCGGCCGACGCGTCGTGGACGAGCACGTCGGCATCGCCCGCCTCGCAGATCTCGATCGAGCCGTCGCGACGCTGGCGCAGCGCCTTCTCGTGGTCGGCACCCCAGAGGATCGGCTGGCCGCTGTCGAGCGCGATCCGGTTGACGCCTTCCTTGTCGTCGCGCACGAAGTCCCACGCGTCGTCGTTGAAGATCGGGCAGTTCTGGAAGATCTCGACGAAGGCGCTGCCGCGATGCTCCGCCGCGGCGCGCAGCACGGCGGTCGTGCCCGCCTTGTCGGTGTCGATCGCGCGCGCGACGAACGTCGCCTCGGCGCCGATCGCGAGCGACAGCGGGTTGAACGGGAAGTCGAGCGAGCCCATCGGCGTCGACTTCGTCACCTTGCCGAGCTCGCTCGTCGGCGAGTACTGGCCCTTCGTCAGCCCGTAGATCTTGTTGTTGAAGAGCAGGATCTTCAGGTTGACGTTGCGGCGCAGCGCGTGGATCAGGTGGTTGCCGCCGATCGAGAGCGCGTCGCCGTCGCCGGTCACGACCCAGACCGAGAGATCGCGCCGCGACGCCGCGAGACCCGTCGCGATTGCCGGCGCGCGGCCGTGGATCGAATGCAGGCCGTACGTGTTCATGTAGTACGGGAAACGCGCAGCGCAGCCGATGCCGCTGACGAAGACCGTCCGCTCACGCTCGATGCCGAGCTCCGGCATGAACGACTGCATCGCCGCGAGGATCGCGTAGTCGCCGCACCCCGGGCACCAGCGGACCTCCTGGTCCGTCTTGTAGTCCTTCATCGTCAGCTTGACCGGCTCGCTCATGCCTCCAGCCCTTCGTGATCGATTAGGGCTTCGATCGCATCCGCAACTTCGGCTGCGCGCAGCGGCAGCCCCGTGACGCGGTTGTAGCCGACCGCGTCGACGAGGAACTCCGCGCGCACGAGCTTCAGCAGCTGGCCGAGGTTCATCTCCGGCACGAGCACCTTGTCGTAGCGGCGCAGCACCTCGCCGGTGTTCCGCGGGAACGGATTCAGATGGCGCAGATGCGCATGCGCGACCTTGCGGCCGCTCTCGCGCACGCGGCGGCAACCGGCAGCGATCGGCCCGTACGTGCCGCCCCACCCGAGCACGAGCACCGAGGCGTCGCCGTCGGGATCGTCCACCGCGAGCTCCGGGATGTCGCCCGCGATGCCGGCGACCTTCTGTGCGCGCAAACGCGTCATCAGATCGTGGTTGTCGGGGTCGTACGAGATGTTCCCCGTGCGGTCGGCCTTCTCGAGCCCGCCGACGCGATGCTCGAGGCCGGGCGTGCCCGGCACCGCCCACGGCCGCGCGAGCGTCTGCTCGTCGCGCAGGTACGGGAGGAACTGCCCCTCGAAGTTCGGCTCGGTCGCGAACGACGTCGAGATGTCGGGCAGCGACTCGACGTCGGGTAGGAGCCACGGCTCCGACCCGTTCGCGAGATACGCATCCGACAACAGGTACACCGGCGTGCGGTACTTGAGCGCGATCCGCGCCGCCTCGATCGCCGCGTGGAAGCAGTCCGAGGGCGACATCGCGGCGACGACCGGCACGGGTGACTCCGAGTTACGGCCGAACAACACCATCAGCAGGTCGCCCTGCTCCGGCTTCGTCGGCATGCCCGTCGACGGGCCGGCGCGCTGGATGTCGCAGATGAGCAGCGGCAGCTCGAGCATGATCGCGAGCCCGACGGTCTCGGCTTTCAGCACCACACCCGGCCCTGCAGACGTCGTGACGCCGAGCGCGCCGCCGAACGCCGCGCCGACGGCTGCGCCCGCAGCGGCGATCTCGTCCTCCGCCTGGAACGTGCGCACGCCGAACTGCTTGTAGCCCGCGAGCTCCTCGAGGATCGAGGACGCCGGCGTGATCGGATACGCGCCGAGGAACAACGGCAGGCCCGAGAGCTTCGACGCGGCGATCAGCCCGTACGAGAGCGCCTGGTTGCCGGTGATGTTGCGATACGTCCCCGGCTCGAGCTTCGCGGGCTTCACCTCGTACGTCACCGCGAACGTCTCGGTCGTCTCGCCGAATGCGTAGCCGGCGCGGAGCGCCTTCAGGTTCGCTTCCGCGATCTCGGGACGCTTCGCGAACTTCGAAGCGATGAAGCTCTCGGTCGCATCGACGGGCCGCCCGTAGAGCCACGACATCAGCCCGAGCGCGAACATGTTCTTCGCGCGCTCGGCCTCGCGCGGCGTCACGCCCTCGACTTCTTTGAGCGCGCCGACGGTGAGCGTCGTCAGCGGCACCGTGTGCACCTGGAACTCGTCGAGCGAGCCGTCCTCGAGCGGGTTCGCCGCATACCCCGCCTTCTGCAGGTTGCGCTCGTTGAACGCGTCGGCGTTCACGATCAGCGTGCCGCCCTTCGGCAAGTCCTTGATGTTCGTCTTCAGCGCAGCCGGGTTCATCGCGACGAGCACGTTCGGCGCATCGCCCGGCGTCAGGATGTCGTGGTCGGCGAAGTGGAGCTGGAAGCCCGACACCCCCGGCAGCGAGCCCGCGGGCGCACGGATCTCGGCCGGGAAGTCCGGCAGCGTCGAGATGTCGTTGCCGAGGAGCGCGGTCTCGGAGGTGAACTGCGAGCCGGTGAGCTGCATGCCGTCGCCGGAATCGCCCGCGAAGCGGACGATCACCTGGGAGAGCTGCTCGACGGGCTTGCTGCTCACTGCCTCGTCACAGGTATAGCGGATGCGTCAGGCGGTCAGCAGGAGGCCGTTCTGCGACGGATCGCGGACGAGCACGCTCTCGCCGTGCTGCTCCGGCTCCTGGCCCGAATCGGCGACGAGCCCGGCGACGCGTTCGCGCTCGGCCTCGTCGGGCAGCACGATCGTCGCGTAGCGGAGCGTCGCCGCGCCCTCCGGGGCCGGGCCCGCTCCTCGGCTCTCCCACGTGTTCGCGCCGACGTGATGGTGGTAGCCGCCGGCCGAGAGAAACGCCGCTGCCGGGCCGAGCTGCGCCATCACGCCCATGCCGAGCACGCCGTTGTAGAACTCGACCGTCTGCGGCACGTCGGCGACGCGGAGGTGCACGTGGCCCATCGCCGTCCCGTCGGGCAGCCCGTCGAACGCCTCGGTCGCGGGGTCGGCCAGCTGGCCCAGCAGATCCTCGACGTCGAGGGGCATCGTCGTCATCCGCTGGAAGACCTGCCCCTCCCAGAGCTCGCGCGGACGGTCGGCATAGATCTCGATCCCGTGATGATCCGGGTCGCGGAGATAGATCGCCTCGCTGACGAAGTGGTCGGAGAGACCCTGCAGCGGCAGCTGCTCGCGCGCCGCGTGCGCGAGCCAGCGCGCAAGGCTCGGCCGGTCCGGCACGAGGAGCGCGACGTGGTAGAGGCCGGTGTGCCCATGATCGGGCTCCGCCCCCGGCTGCTCGACGAGGCGCAGAAGCTCGGTGTCGGTGCCGAGGGACGCAGTGCCGTTCTCGCGCGCGAGCAGTCGCAGCCCGATCGATCGCTGCCAGTAGTCGAGCGAGCGCGACAGGTCGGCGACGCTCAGCTCGACGGCGCCCATCCGTGTTGCCGGTGCAATCTCCGTCTGGGCAATCTCCATGCACCGACGATAGCGCCGTCATCCCCGGCTGTGCTTGAGCGCGGACTCGCGCTCCTGCGCTTCCACGAGCGTCAGCGCGCCGCTGCACACCTGTGCGTTCAGCTCGTTCTCGATCACGTCGACCTGGGCCGCACGCGGATACGGCTCGGGCCACAAGTTGCGCGGGTCGGTGGGATCGCCGCCGAGCTCGAGGCTGATCAGGTGATCCTCCTGATACGCGGACGGCGGCCCGCGCAGCCCGTACGCACGCAGCTGCTTCACCTTCAGCGCGTTCGTGTAGTCGGTGGGTGGACGCACGGTGCGCGTCCAGCCCGTCACGCAGATCGTCGAGCCGATGTTCGACTGCGTGACGTTCGGGTTGAGCACGCCGGGAGTACGCACCGGGTCTGCGACGACGGCCGGCTTGGCTGCACGCTGCTCGACGTGGAAGGCGAGCGCAACGACGGCGAGCGCGAACGCCGCCGTGAGCAGGACGCGGTATGTCGTCACGGTGTTACGAGGCTACGGCCGGCGAATCCGCGCGCGCAAGACGCTCTTGCGGACGCGTGCGCAGGAGCAATGCCCCGCCGAGACCCCACACGCAATACGCGACCCATGGGTCGCCGATCACGTCCGTCTGCACCGCGAGCGCGAGCACCGCGGCGAACGCAGCCGCGACGCTGGCCGCCCACGCATCTGCGCGACCAGCGCGCACGAGGCCGACGAGCACCGCGAGGTTCCATGCGATCCAGAGGAGCGCGCCGAGCACGCCGAGCTCGACGCCGAGCTCCGTGTAGTTCGACTCGCCCGCCTTCAACGGCGTCCCGGTGCGCGACGCCGTCTGCCCGACATTGCCGAGGCCGTAGCCCTGCGGATGATCGACCATCGTGCGCGCGCCGTCCTTCAGGCTCGCCCAGTGCGAGTGCAGCGACGGCTCGCTCGCGTTCACCGCCGAATAGCTCACACCGCTGTGCCCCTTCGCGAGCGACTGCTGGTACGTGACATCGACCTTCGTGAAGGTCCCGGTCGGCGCGAGCTTCGGGAAGAGATGCGCCCAGGCGACCGCGAGCACGACCACAGCCGCGGCGGCAGCAAGAGCCTTCGGCACGCGGCGCGTGAACGCGAGCACGACGAGCCCGGCGGCAAGCGCGACGAGCGACGACCGCGAGAACGTCCAGAGGAGACCAGCGCTGGCGACCGCGCCGGCGGCGAGCAACCGGCCGGCGGCGCAGCGTCGTCGTCGCGATGAGCAGCGCGACGACGAAGAGATACCCGCTCGCAAGCGGGCTGAGGAACGTCGACACGAGCCGGCGCAGGAACGGCTTGTTGCCGCCGACGTTGTAGATGAAGTTCTCCGGCAGCCCATAGACCGCGCCGTGCGCCTCGGTGCGCACGCCGGTGCCGTGGTAGTCGTAGCCGAGGTGGCGGTGGAAGTAGTCGATGACGCCGTTCGTCCGCCACCACGAGATCGAAACGGCGTAGACGTCGACGAGGCCGACTCCGGCGACGACCGCCGCGACGCCGAGCAGCGTCACGGCCAGCCGGCGCAGGTCTACACGCGTGACGAGGAGCGAACGGCCGAGGAAGTACGCCCCGACGGGCACGACGTCGTGGCGCAGTGCGAGCGCGACTGCCTTGTGACCGGCGGCGCCGTCGAGCGCCGACTGCGGAATCAGCGCGTACAGAACTGTCAGCGCGGCGAAGGCGAGCGCAAGGACGTCCGCGACACCGGGATCGAACGGAAGCCGCCTCGCGCGTGCGGCGTCGGTGCCGACACGGACGAGCGCGACGGTGAGCAGGATCTCCTTCCACGCAGTGATCGCCGTCAACGTCGAGCCCCGGACCCCGGCCGCATAGAGCGCCGCCATCACGGCGTTGTGCACCGCGAGCCCGGAGACGAAGACGTAGAGGGCGGCGAGCGGGCGGCGCCAGATCAGCGTGCCGGCCGCGACCAGGAGCAGCGCATAGAGAGCGAGCTCAACGATCGGCACGCGCCGAGGGTACAGCGGGCGGGGACGTGCGTCCCCGCCCGCCGAGCCTTTTCGCTACCGCGGGCCCCAGGGCTCGCCGCCGAGCATGAGCCCGAGGGCTGCGAGGACGGCGATGATCAGGACGACGCGGACGTACGTGGTGCGGAGCATTGCCCCTCCCTTGTCGGGAGTCCCTCGGTCGAGGGACTCGTGCACTCCGCAATGGAACAAGCGCGCTGTCCGTTGTCAAGCGGAAGCGGTTGACGGCCCCGAGGCAACCGATCACAATAGGAGGCGTGCAACCCGAAGCATCGCCAGCCGCGGGCGAGACGATCGGGGAGCGGCTCAAGCGCCTGCGGCTGGAGAGAGGGTTCTCTCAGCGTGAGCTTGCTGCTCCCGGAGTCTCGTACGCCTACATCTCCCGCATCGAGGCAGGGACGCGGCAGCCGTCGGTGAAAGCGCTGCGCCGCCTCGCGGCGAAGCTCGGCGTCACGACCGACTACCTCGAGACCGGCTCCTCGATCGATCCAGACTCGGCACGGGAGCTCCGGCTCGCCGACCTCGAGCTGTCGATCCGCCTGGGCGGCGACGCGGGCGATGCCGAAGCTGCGTTGCGCGAGCTCGTCGTCGATGCCGACACGGCCGGCGACCGCGTCTCGGCGCGGCGCGCACGGGTCGCGCTCGCGGCGATCGAGCAGGAGCGGGGCGCCTACTCGGAGGCGGTCAAGCAGTTCGAGCGCGCGCTCGACGGTGAGACATTCGACCCGGTCGCGCTCGCAGACATCTACGGCGAGCTCGCGCACGCGTACTCCTCGGCGGGTCGCACGCACGAAGCGGTCGCGCTCCTCGAGCGCTGCCTGGACGAGCTCGATGACGACGCGACGCTCGAAGCGCGCTACGGAACGATGTTGAGCTACGCGCTCAGCGACATGGGCGAGATCGCGCGAGCCGAAGAGGTCGTGCAGCGCCTGCTCGACCGGATGGAGGAGAGCGCAGACCCGTACATGCGCGTCCGCCTCTACTGGTCGATGGCGCGACTCGCCCACACAGAAGGACGCGAAGCGGTTGCGCTCACGAACGTGCGCAAGGCGATCGCACTGCTGCAGGCGACCGACGACACCTTCCACCTCGCACGCGCGCACATCCTCGCCGCGTACATCACTGTCTCGCGCGAAGAGCCGGATGCAGCCGAGGCGCACCTGCAGAAGGCGGAACGGCTGCTCGGTCCCGCCGTGCCGAAACAGGAGCGGTTCGACATCACGATGCAGCGTGCACGCGTCGCGGCGCTCCTCGGCCGGGGTGATCGCGCCGTCGAGCTCGCCCGCTCAGCGCTCGAGCTGACCGACGACTCGCCGTACGACCGCGGGCTCGCGCTCGTGGCCCTCGCCGAAGGCAATGCGCTCAAGGGAGACGTCGACGTCGCCCTCGGCGCCTACGCTGAGGCGGTGGGCATTCTCGAAGAGCTGGCGCGGTGGCGCCAGGCGACGACGGCCGCGCGCGCATGGGCGAAGCTCCTCCGCGACGCGGGTCGCGAGTCCGAGGCACTCGACGTGCTCGACCGCGCCGCCGATCTCGGGATGCGGGCAGTCCCCGAGACCGCGCGCGCCGACCGTTGAGCTTCGCGCTCGCGGTCAAGCCTCGCGGTCCCTTCTCGCTCGCCTTCTCCGCCCGGCTCTCGAGCGACGCGACGCGGACGTTTCGCGACGGGCTCTTCACGTGCGTGCTCGCGATCGGCGACGAGGTCGAGCTCGCACGGGCGTGGCAAGCGCCGGACGGCACGGTCGAGCTGCGCACCGAGTCGGAGGCCGGCGCGGCGAAGCTGCGCTGGATCCTCGCGCTCGACGACGACCACTCCGACTTCCTGCGGCGGGTGCGCAAAGACCCGATGCTCGGCCCGGCGTCGCGCGCGCTCCGCGGCCTGCGGCCGATCCGGCTGCCGACGGTCGCGCAGGCGCTGCTCCGCGCGTACTGCGGCCAGTTGATCGAGGCGAAGCGCGCGCGGCGCCTGGAGCAGAAGATCATCCGCACGACCTGCACGCCGGGCGGCGAGCGCCTGCACGTCTCGCCGACAACGCGCGACCTCGCCGCACTCGCCCCGTCGCAGCTTCGCGCGCTCGGCTTGCACACCCGGCGTGCGGCGTCGCTCGTCCGCATGTGCAGGACGATCGAGCTCGAGCGGCTTCACGACGTGCCGACCGACGCGGTCGTCGCGCGCCTCGATCGCGAGCGCGGGCTCGGGCCGTGGTCGGTCGGCGTCGTGTGCCTCGAAGGGCTCGGGCGCTACGACTTCGGGCTCGTCGGCGACCTCGGGCTCGTCAAGCTGCTTCGCGCGATGCGCGGCCGTCCCGTCGAAGGCTGGGAGACGGCAGAGCTGCTCGAGCCGTACGGCGAGTGGGCAGGGCTCGCGAGCATGTACATGCTCGCGGGGTACGCACGCGGCCTTTTGCCGGTCGCGACGCCGCGCGCCGCGTAACCTCTGCGCATGCAGCGCATCGCGATCATCGGCGGGGGCCGCATCGGCGAAGCCCTCCTCTCGGGGCTCCTCAGCTCCGGCTGGAGCGAGCTCGTCGTCACCGCGCGCAGCGAGGACCGTGTGGCTGAGCTGCACGAGCGGTACGGCGTCGAGGCGACGACGGTGAACGCCGACGCGATCGAGGGCGCCGCAGTCGTCGTCATCGCCGTGAAGCCGCAGGACATCGACGCGCTGCTCGCGGAGATCGGCTCGATCCTCTCGACCGGTCAGACCGTGCTCTCGGTCGCCGCGGCGATCACGACGGCTCGCATCGAGGAACGGATCGCAAAGGGCGTCCCGGTCGTGCGCGCGATGCCGAACGCGCCGTCGACGGTGCACGAGGGGATGGCAGGCATCGCCGCCGGCTCGCACGCGGACGACGAGCAGCTGGCGCTCGCCGAGGAGGTGCTCTCGCACCTCGGCCGCGTCGTGCGGGTGCCGGAGTCGGCGATGGACGCGGTCACTGCGGTCTCGGGCTCCGGGCCCGGCGTACTTCGCGCTCCTCGCCGAGGCGATGATCGAGGCCGGGATCCTGCTCGGTCTCTCGCGGGAGATCTCGACGACGCTCGTCGTTCAGACGATGCTCGGCACGGCGACGTTGCTGCGCGACGAGAAGATGCATCCGGTCGAGCTGCGCGAGTCCGTCACCTCGCCGGGCGGCACGACGATCGCTGCAATTCGCGAGCTCGAGCAGGCCGGGGTGCGAGCAGCGTTCCTGAACGCGATTCAGGCCGCGATGACGCGGGCACGAGAGCTCGCGGAAGATGGCTAGGGACATCGACATCGTCGTCGTGGACGACCCCGCGGCGAACGTCGCGGAGCGGCTCGCCGCTGCCGCACGCGCGGGCGGTCACGTCGTGCTCACCGGCGGCGACTCGCCGCGGATCGCGTACGAGCAAGCGGCGGCGCTCGAGAACGACTGGACCGCCGTCGAGCTCTGGTGGGGGGACGAGCGCTGTGTGCCGCAGGACGACGAGCGATCGAACTACGGCATGGCGAAGGCGGCGCTCCTCGACCGCGTCAAGGCGGGCAAGGTGCACCGGATGCGAGGCGAGCTCGGGCGCGAGGAAGGCGCGACGCTCTACGACCAGGAGCTCGGCTCGCTCGAGCGCTTCGACCTCGTGCTGCTCGGGCTCGGGCCCGACGGGCACGTCGCATCGCTCTACCCGGAGCAGCCGACGCTCGACGAGACCGAGCGGCGCGTCGTCGGCGCGGAGGCGCACCTCGAGCCGTACGTCGACCGGATCACGCTGACGCTGCCGATGCTGCGACGCGCCCGAGAGGTGCTGTTCCTCGTCACCGGCGCGAACAAGGCGGAGGCGGCGCTCGCTGCATTCGCGGGCGACCCGACGCGCACGATCCCGGGCAGCCTCGTACGCGCCACCGATGGGCAGACGACTGCGGTGCTCGATGCCGCAGCCGCCGCGAAGCTCTAGGTGAGCGGCTCGCTGATCCCGATGTACACGGGCAGCCGGCCGACGGTCGCCTCGAGCCCGACGTACGTGAGCGTGACGAGCGAGCCGTCCTTGCGCCGCAGCTGCGCAGTGCTCTGGATCGAGCGGTTGCGCTTCAACATCGCGTAGACCTCGGCGAGCTCGTCCTCGGTGCGCACGGTGACGTCGCGCGCGTTCAGCCCGGCGAGCTCCTCGCGCGTGTAGCCGAGCAACTCGAGCCCGGCGTCGTTCACGGCGAGATACCGGCCCTCGTCGTCACTGACGAAAACCGCTGACCCGCCTGTCATCAACGCCTCGCCGAGGAGCGCCTGGTGGAGAATGCGAAGCGAGCCTCCGTGCATGGACGCGACGCTACTCCGGTGTCCGGGGAACGTCTAGGGAAGGACGGGCGAGGGCGGCAGGTCGACGGCCGCATCGCGCTCCGCTGCGAGGCGCTGGAAGACGAGCACCGTGTCGGCGACCGGCAGATCCTCGAGGAAGTCCGTGCGCCGCTCGAACGACTCGAGCACGTCTTCGACGGCGAGCAGATAGCCGGCGCGGTCGGCAGCGGCGACGGTGACGACCGCGTCGGCGACGGCTTCCGGGAAGTCGTCGCGGCCGCGGAGCGTCGAGCCGAGCGTGCGAGCCTCGACGTCCTCGCCGAGGACGAGGTGCGCGAGCGCCGCGGCGTAGCGGCCGATCGGCGACTCGGCGGCGTCGGCGCCTGCGTCGAGCGCCCAGCGCGCTGCATCGGTTGCGTCGTCGCCCGCGAGGAGGAGCGCCTTCATCGCCGCGATCGGCCGTCCCCACGAGTCGGCGGGAGCGCCGGCGTCCCAGCTCTCGCGGTAGCGGGCCGCCGCTCGACGGAGCCACTCGGCGGCCTCGTCGCGGCGGCCGTCCATCAGCAGCGCGAGCCCCGCGGCCCACGCGGCGTTCGCGAGCTGGGTCAGCTGCCGCTGGTCGGCGCCGCGCGTCTCGCCACCGCGGTAGCGCGCGATCGCGTTCTCCGCTCGCTCCGCCCAGTTCATCTGCATGAGTCTAGAAGTGCTTGATTGACCGGTCAGTCAAGGCGTGGCTATCGTGCGCGGCATGCGCGAGGCACGCGAGGTCTACTTCGTCGACGGCGTGCGGACGGCGTTCGGCAAGGCCGGCCCGAAGGGGCAGTTCTGGCGGACGCGCGCGGACGACATGGGCGTCAAGGCTGTGCGCGAGCTGCTGCGCCGGAACCCCGAGATCCCCCCGGAGCGGATCGGCGACGTCGTGCTCGCCGCGACCGCGCAGGTCGGCGACCAGGGGCTGACGCTCGGGCGCGACGTCTCGCTCCTCGCCGGGATCCCCGATTCGGTGCCGGGCTTCGCGGTCGACCGCATGTGCGCCGGCGCGCTCACGGCGGTGACCGCAGCTGCGGGCGAGATCGCGCTCGGCGCCGTCGACGTCGCGGTCGCCGGCGGGATCGAGCACATGGGCCACCACCCGATGGGCGCGGACGTCGACTTCAATCCGCGCTTCGTCTCCGAGCGATTGATCGACGAGTCGGCTGCGACGATGGGCCAGACGGCGGAGAACCTGCACGACCTCTTTCCGGCGATCACGAAGGAACGCGCCGACGCATTCGCGGTGCAGTCGCAGCAGCGCGCCGCAGCCGCGTGGGAGAACGGCGTCATGCGCGAGACCGTCGTGCCGATGGCGGTCTTCACCGATGAGGGCTGGAAGGTCGCCGAGCGCGACGAGTTTCTCCGCCCCGACACGTCGCTCGAAGCGCTCGCCGGGTTGAAGGCGGCGTTCCGCGCGGGCGGCCGCGTCACCGCCGGCAACTCCGCTGGGCTCACCGACGGTGCGACCGCGTCGTTCCTCGCCGCGGAGGACACCGTCGCGGAGCTCGGGCTGCAGCCGAAGCTCCGCCTCGTCAACTACGCCTACGCAGGCGTGGAGCCGCACCTGATGGGCTACGGCCCGGTGCCGGCAACGCGGCGCGTGCTCGAGCAGGCCGGCATCTCGATCGAAGACGTCGACCTGTTCGAGCTGAACGAGCCGTTCGCGGTGCAGGTACTCACCTGGTGCGACGAGCTCGAGGTTCGTGCCGACGATCCGCGACTGAACCCGTACGGCGGCGCGATCGCCTGCGGCCACCCGCTCGCCGCCACTGGCGTGCGCCTGATCGCGCAGCTCGCGTACGGCTTGCGCGAGCGTGGCGGCCGCTACGGCCTGACCGCGCTCTGCATCGGCATGGGCATGGGCTGCGCGATCCTCTGGGAGAACACGCAGTAATGGCGGAGACGAGGTTCACCGTGAATCCCGCCGGCTCGGTCGCGCTCGTCACGATCGACAACGGCGAGGACTACCGGAAGCCGACGACGCTCGGCCGGTCGGCCTTCGAGTCGGCCGTCTCGGTGCTCGACGAGCTCGAGCGGGGCGACTGGACCGCAGCGGTCTTCACCGGCAAGCCGTTCGTCTTCTGCGTCGGCGCCGACATCGACGAGTTCGCGAAGGTCACCGATCCGCGCGAGGGCGTTCGCGCTGGCCACGAGCTGTTCGCGCGCATCCGCGCGCTGCCGTTCCCGACCGTCGCCGCGATCAACGGCGCTGTGCTCGGCGGCGGGCTCGAGCTCGCGCTGCACTGCGACTACCGGACGCTCGCCGCGAACGTGCGCCACATCGGCTTTCCCGAGGTCGCGCTCTCGATCATCCCGGCGTGGGGCGGCACGCAGCTGCTTCCGCGCCTGATCGGACCCGAGGCGGCCGCGAAGGTGATCGTGCTCAACCCGCTGCGCCAGAACAAGCTGCTGAAGGCCGACGAAGCGCTCGAGCTCGGCATCGTCGACTCCGTCCTCGATCCGGTCGAGTTCGTCGACGATTCCCTGGCGTTCGCGCGCGACGTCGCTAGTAACAACTTGTCACTTGCTCGGGAGACGCCCGACTGGTCGGAGCTGGAGACAGTTCTACGAAAGACGCGTTCGCGCGTCGACGACGCGGTGCACGGCGCGACGCGCGCGCCGTACGTTGCACTCGACTTGATCGCCGGCGCAAAGGACTGGACGATCGAGGAGGGCTACGCGCAGGAAGAGGCTGCAATGGCCGAGCTGCTCGTCAGCCCACAGGCGCAGGCCTCTGCGTATGCGTTCACGGTCGTCGAGCGGCGCTCGAAGCGGCCACCGGAGCTTCCCGACGCGAAGCCGCGCCGCATCCAGAAGGTCGGCATCGTCGGCGCGGGCCTGATGGCGACGCAACTCGCGACGCTCTTCCTTCGTCGCCTCGAAGTACCTGTCGTCTTGCGCGACCTCGAGCAGAGCCGTGTCGACGACGCACTCGCGACGATCCGCGAAGAGGTCGGCGCGAAGAAGCCGTTCCTCGCGACGATCGTCGACGGTGGCACGGGCTGGGAGCAGTTCGAAGGCTGCGACCTCGTGCTCGAGGCGGTGTTCGAGGAGCTCGACGTCAAGCGCGAGGTCTTCGCCGAGGTCCGGCGCGTCACGCCGGGCGCGATTCTCGCCACCAACACGTCGTCGCTCTCGGTCGAGGAGATGGGCGCCGATGTGGGCTTGCACTTCTTCAATCCCGTCGCGCTGATGCCGCTCGTCGAGATCGTGCGCACGACGCAGACGAGCGACGAGGTGCTCGCGACTGCGTGGGACGTCGTCAAGCGCCTGAAGAAGCGCGGCGTCTTCGTGGCAGACGCGCCGGGCTTCGTCGTCAACCGCGTGCTCACGCGCGTCACGCGCGTGTTGCTCGACGCGCTCGAGCACGGGAACACGGCAGAGGAGACGGACGAGGCGATGCTGTCGCTCGGGATGCCGATGGCGCCGTCGGTCGTGCTGCAGATGGTCGGCCCGCGAGTCGCGAACCACGTGCTCGAGACGATGCACGAGGCGTACCCGGATCGCTTCCCGCTCTCCCCCGCGCTCGCCGCGCTTGCGAACGGCGAGGAGCCGGCGCCGCTCGCCGATGCACCGCGCACCGTCGACGAGATCCGGCAGGCAGTGCTCGAGGCCGCGGCCGACGAGATCCGGCATCTGCTCGACGAGGGCGTCGTCGGTTCCCCGGCCGACGTCGATGCCTGCCTGATCCTCGGGGCCGGCTACCCGTTCTTGCTCGGTGGCATCACGAAGCACCTCGAGCAGCTTGGGATCGCCGAGTACGGCAAGATCCCCGCCTGATGGCCGCCGACGACTACCGGATCCGGATCGACATCGACGAGGAGGGCGGGCGCGGCTTCCTCGAGCGGC
Organism: uncultured Actinomycetes bacterium; assembly: GCA_963838985.1. Classification (GTDB taxonomy): domain Bacteria; phylum Actinomycetota; class Thermoleophilia; order Gaiellales; family Gaiellaceae; genus Palsa-739. The sequence continues at coordinate 128,838 of CAWITF010000004.1, read as the reverse complement.
TCGGCCTCGGCCTGAACGACGAGGCCTCCGAGCTCGCACGCGACCTCGAGTCGCGTCGCCTCGCGGTGTCGCAGGACGGCGAGCAGATCTTCGTCTACGCCGCCACGCGCCAGGAGGCCGAGCGGGCGCGGTCGGTCGTCCAGGCGGAGCTCCGCGACAACGAGACGGCGGCGGTCACGGGGCCGGTCGAGCACTGGCTCGACGAGGAGGAGCGCTGGGACGACGAGCCGCCGACCGAGACCTGGGAGGAGGAGCAGCTCGACCGTGGCTACGCCCCCTGGGAGGTACGCGTGGCGTGCAAGTCGCACGCGGACGCACGCGCGCTCGCGGACACGCTCGAGTCGGAGGGCTACTCCGTCGAGCGCCGCTGGCAGTACCTGATCGTCGGCGCCGCCTCGAAGGAGGACGCCGAAGCGCTCGCGGCCCGCGTCCACGGCGAGGTCGAGCCGGGCGGGGAGGCCGTCTGGGAGACGGTCCCAGGGAATCCTTTTGCCGTTTTCGGCGGGATGGGCGGCGCAGGAACCCCTATTGGATAGTTGACGCCTCCGACCGCCAGGGTATGCTTCCTGGCGGCGCTGCTCGCTCCAGGGGACTCGGCGAGCGCGGCACCTTTAGAGGTTTTGCAGCACGAACGACGTGCTGCGCATATGCAAGAAGCAACTCAGCCGACCATCCTTTCCGAGGCGGCGGATCCACTTGCCGCCGCAGCATTCCGCGCCGAAGCGTGGGCGGGCGAGCCATTCCTCCGTGAGGGCGAGGATCCCGCGCAGGTGCTCGCTCCCGGCACGGCGCGAAGGCGCGCGCTCGACGACGCAGAGGCCGAGATCGACGCCGGCCGGCGGACGCCGAGCTCCGCCTGGAAGGTGCGGTACGGCCTGATGCTCGGGCTCGAGCGGGTGCTCGCCGACCCCGAGCCGCACACCGCCTCCGGCACGCCGCTCCGCCGCCACCAGATCGACGCGCTCGCGGGGATGCTCACCGAGCTGATCGCCGCGACGCAGCGCGAGGAGGAGAACGGGAACGGCAACGGCAACGCAACCGTCGAGGAGCTCGAGGCCGAAGTCGAGGAGGACGAGGACGAGGAGGGAGCGGCCGAGACCGACGAGGAGCCGCTGCCGGAGGAGCTCTCACCGGAGGAGGATCCGGGTGCGGTGCGGCGCTATCGCTTCCGCCACCCGACCGCTTCCGGCAAGACGATCGCGGCCGCCGGCTTCGTCGATGCCGCTCGCACACTCGGCGTCCTGATCCTCACCCACCGCCGGCTGCTCGTCTCGCAGTTCGACCGCGATCTGAAGACGGAGGGCTACGGCGACCGTTACAACGACGCGATCGAGACCGGCACGGAGCCGTTGAAGCCGAACCCGCTGACGATTCAGACCTACGCATGGTTCGCGCGGCACGTCGACTCGCTGAACCGCGACGCGTACCAGCTCGTGATCTGCGACGAGGCGCACACGGCGCTCGGCGAGAAGACATCGGCCGCGATTCGCTCCTTCCCCGAGCCGATCTACATCGGCATGACTGCGACGGAGGAGCTGATCGCGAAGCAGGTCTCCGACGTCTTCCCGGCATCGGTCGACGACCTGCCGCTGCAGGACGCCGCACGACGCGGGCTGATCGCGCCGCTTCGCTGCCTGCGCGTGCCGCCCGTTGCCGCGATCAACTCGGTGCCGATCGTCGGCGGCGACTTCGATCAGGAGATCCTCGCGAAGACGCTCGACCACCAGGCGCTGAACCAGGCCGCCGCGAGCCTCTACCGCGACCGCTTCGACAACACGCCGGGCATCGTCTACGCCGCAGGCGTCGACCACGCGTACAACCTCGCGCAGGAGTTCCGGTCGGCGGGGATCAAGGCGGAGGCGGTCTCGGGCCGCACGCCGCCGGTTCGCCTCGCCGAGACGCTTGCCGCGTACGAGCGCGGGGAGATCAACGTCCTGATCAACGCGCAGCTGCTCGCCGAGGGTTGGAACTCGCCGCGCGCGACCGTGTGCATGCACCTCGCGCCGACGGCGTCGAAGCGCGTGTACCAGCAGCGCATCGGCCGCATCATGCGCCTGCACCCGCGCAAGGAAGCCGGCATCGTCGTCGACTTCGTCCCGAAGGGAGCGACGCACAACGAGCGCGTCGTGTCGCTGCACTCGCTGCTCGACGCAGACTTCTATCGCGAGGGCGCGCGCGTCACGCCCGCCCCACGCCGCCGTTCGCAGCGACGCGCACGTAGACGCTTGACGCCGGCACCGTGGCTCGTACCGGTGACGCCCGACGTCCGCCGGCGCATCGCCGTCATCCAACGCGAGTGGCAGCGCGTCGATCCGCGCTTCCTCGACGACGACGAGCAGCGCTACTGGGCGACGATCGCAGGCCGCCAGATCCGTTTCGACGAGCGCGCGTCGTTCGTGATGAAGCTGACCGAGGGCCGTGCGTCAAAGGGAGCGCTCGAGCAGTTCCTCGCGACCTGCGCGGCCGAGAACCCGAACCGCCGATTGCGGATGATGGCGCTGCAGGACCGCGTCTCCATGCGTGTCGAGCGCGCCGACTTCGACGACCTCGTCACGCTCGTGACGCAGGCGCCGACGTGGGAGAAGGAACGGCTGCCGGGCATTCGCGTCCTGCTGCGCGCGATCGCCGACGGGAAGCCCGACGCGCCCGACCAGATCCTCGCGCGCTGGACCTGGCGGCTCGCACGCGCGACGCGCAAGGTGCAGGACCGCCGCGCGTCGAGCGAGTACCCGGAGGCGAAGCGCCTGCTCGGCGCACTCGCGAACTCACGCGGCCACCGCCATGAGGAGAACGCCGCGAAGCTCGTCAAGACCGCGCGCGAGCAGCCGCTGCAGGTCGGCGTCGCGCTGCTCGCATCTGCCGAGGGCTACACGCCGCGCGCGACGAAGTCGATCGAGGAAGCGCGAGAAGAGATCGGGACGGTGCACGAGGTTGCTGCGGCGCTCGCCGACAACCTCCCCGCCCCGAAGCAGCAGACGAGCAAGCGCAGGCGTCGGCGCCGCAAGAAGAAGACGCCGGCCCCGGAGGGCGCAGCAACGACCACCGAGGCGACGGCAGACGGCGAGGCGAAGCCGAAGCGCCGCCGCCGGCGCAAGAAGCCGGCCGAAGCGGATGCGCCTGCGTCCGAGGCGCCTGCAGTCGAAGCAACCGAAGCTTAGGAAGCGGGGCCTTCGGCCCCGTCGTCGCGCTCGTCCTGCTCTTCGCGCTCGCGCAGGAAGCGCGTCAGCTCCGCCGCGAGCGTGTCGCCCGACGGCAGATCCTCCTCGGCGCTCAGCATGTCGACGCGCCGTTCGAGCTCTTCGACGTACGCCGCGGTGTCCGCATCGGCAGAGACCGCCTCGGTGACCTGCTCGCTGTACTCGTCCGCGGCCTGCTCGAGCTCGGTGACGTCGATGTCGATGTCCATCAGCTCGCCGAAGCGGCGCACGAGTGCGAGCGCGGCGCGCGGGCTCGGTGCGAGCGACACGTAGTGCGGCACCGCGGCCCAGAGGCTGAGCGAGGAGATGTCGGCGGCGCGACACGCGTCGAGCAGCACGCCGACGATCCCGGTGGGACCTTCGTAGCGCGACGGCTCGAGGCCGAGCTCCTCCATCAACGTCGCGTCGGTCGCGGCCGCGGTCACCGGCGCCGGGCGCGTGTGCGGCACGTCGGCGAGCAGCGAGCCGAAAGTGACCGCGCGCGTGACGCCGAGGTCGCGCGCGAGGCCGAGCACGAGCTCCGAGAACGTCTTCCAGCGCAGGTTCGGCTCGGTGCCGAGCAGGATGATCGCGTCCCGGCTCGTCCCGGGGATCTCGGCATGGAAGAAGCCGTTGTCGGGCCACTCGAGCTTGCGCGTCTGACCCTCTTCGAGCGAGACGTGCGGTCGCGTCGCCTGGAAGTCGTAGAAGTCCTCGGGATCGATCTCGGCGAAGCGCTCACCGCCCCACTGCTTCGCGAGATACCCGGCGGCGAGCGAGGCGCCCTGCCCGCCGTCGTTCCAGCCGCGGAAGGCGGCGACGAGGACCGGGTCGCGCAGCTCGGGCCTGAACGTGACGTTCAGCTCGCTCATTTCCGAAGTCTACGCGCGTCTCGGCGCAATCGGACGCCAGAGACGGGCGACGAGGCCGACGGTCCAGGCGAAGAGCGTCCCGGCGACGAAGACGTGAAGGAGCACGACCCACCAGGGCACGCGGTCGTACGTCCGGTACTGCACCTCGCCGATCGCCATCTGCACGGCGAGGATCGTCAGCAGGCCGGCGCAGGCGCGGATCAGCCACGGGAAACGACGACGCTCGCGCCACGCCCAGCCGGCAAGCACGAGGAAGACGATCCCGAATGCAGCAACGACTCGTACGTGCACCGCGACCGACGGCACGAACGATCCGAGGCGCGTCACGCGCGTGTCGCCGGAGCTGCCCGGATACTTGCCGGCCGCCGTCGCGAGCGTCCCGGTGACGACGAGCGCAGTCGCCGCGGCGAGCAGGAACACGCCGCCGGTGCGGGCGATCGCGGGTAGCGGCTCCGCGCTCCCGCGCACGAGCCGCGTCGCCTCGAGCACGAGCAGGACGCCGAGGCCGATCATCGCGAGCGAGAGCAGCAGGTGCGAGATGACGAGGTACGGGTTGAGGTGGAAGTAGACGGTGAACGCGCCGAGTGGCGCCTGCGCGAGCGTCCCGGCGAAGACGAGCCACGCGAGGCGCTTCGCAAACGTGCGCAGCCCGGGTGTGCGAAGCGACGCGAGTGCTGCGAGCAGCGTGGCCGCGATCGTGAAGAACGAGACGACGCGATTCGAGAACTCGACGTAGGAGTGGTAACCCTTCTTCGGGAACGGATCGCCCGGCTGGCAGCCCGGCCAGTGCTCGCACCCGAGGCCCGATCCCGTCAGCCGCACCGTCGCGCCTGAGGCGATGATCAGCAACAGCATCGCGAGCGCTGCGAACGCGACGCGGCGGAAGCGCTCGGGACTGACCTCGGCGACGAGGCGCCTGGGCAGCGCCTGCGAGACGGAGTTCACGCCGTCGAGTCTAGACCGGTTCTGCTAATCTGACGTTGACGTAAGAATGAGCTTTCTTCGGACACGGCGACACAGCGAGCACTACAAGTGGTGGGTCCTGACGTGCACGAGCCTCGGGATGCTGCTCGCCACCGTGAACTCGGGCACGCTGATCATCGCCCTGCCCGATCTCGAGCGCAGCCTGCACACGACGCTGCTGCAGCTCGTCTGGGTGATCCTCGTCTACATGATCGTCTCGACCGTGCTCGTGCTCACGGCGGGACGGCTCTCCGATCTCTTCGGGCGCAAGAACGCCTACGTGCTCGGCTTCCTGCTCTTCTCGGCGGCGTCGCTCGGCGCCGGCTTCTCAGGCAGCGGCACGCAGCTGATCCTCTGGCGCGTGCTGCAGGGAGTCGGTGGCGCCTTCCTCTTCGCGAACGCCGCGGCGCTCGTCACCGACGCGTTTCCGAAGAAGGAGCTCGGGCTCGCGATGGGCACGAACACGATGGTCGCCGCGGTCGGGCTCGTGATCGGCCCGGTGCTCGGCGGCGCACTCGTCGCGATCTCGTGGCCGTGGGTCTTCTGGTTCAACCTGCCCTTCGGGATCGCCGGCTCGATCTGGGCATGGCTCGTGCTGCACGAGATGTCCGGCCGCGACGAGCAGCGCGGGCTCGACCTGCTCGGGACGTCGACGTTCGTCGTCGGCCTGACCGGGCTCGTGCTCGCCTTGTCGAAGGGCGGGCTCTCCGGCTGGAACAACAGCCTCGTGATCGGCGGCCTGATCGCGGCGGCCGTGCTGCTGCCGGCGTTCGTGCTGATCGAGCGCCATGGGCGCGCGCCGATGCTCGACCTCTCGCTCTTCTCGAACAGGCTCTTCAGCGCCGCGTCGGGCGCCGCCTTCATCAACGGCCTCTCGCGCTTCGCGCTGATGTTCCTGTTCGTCTTCTACTTCCAGGGCCCGCAGGGGCAGTCGCCGATCATGGCCGGGCTCGAGCTCGCGCCGCTCGCGATCGGGATGCTCGTCGCGTCGCCGATCGCCGGCTACATCGCCGACCGTCACGGCTCGCGCGGTCTCGCGGCGCTCGGGATGGTCGTGAGCGCCGCCGGGCTCGCGGGCATGACGATGCTGCAGGCGCACACCGCGTACGTCTGGAGCGCGCTCTGGCTCGCGCTCGTCGGCATCGGCTCGGGCATGTTCAACAGCCCGAACACGGCGGCGATGATGGGATCCGTCCCGTCGCACCGGCGCGGGATCGCGGCAGGCGCGCGCGTGATGCTGCAGAACACCGGCGCCGTGATCTCGATCGCGTTCGTGATGGCGATCGTGACGTCCGCTGTGCCCAAGGACGTGCTGTTCAAGATCTTCTCCGGGATCACGTCGGGGCTCTCGAACGCGCAGCTCTCGCCGTTCATCTCGAACATGCACCTCGCGCTCTGGGTGCTCGCGGGCATCTCGCTGCTCGGCGCGGGCGTGTCGATGCTCCGTCCCGCGCACGTGCGCCCGGTCGAGCACGACGAGCTCCTCGAGGCAGCCGCATGATTCGCATCGGCGAGCTCGCCGAGCGAACCGGCGTGACGCCGCGGACGATCCGGTATTACGAGGAGATCGGGCTGCTACCCGGCGGCGAGCGCCGGAAGGGATCGCACCGGCTCTACATCGACACCGACGTCGAGCGCGTCGCCGAGCTGACGCGCCTGCGCGATCTGCTCAATCTCTCGCTCGACGAGCTCAAGCAGCTCGTCGAAGCGGAGGAAGCACGTGCCGCGCTTCGCAAGCGCTGGGAGGCGACCGGCTCCGACGAGGAGCGCCTGCGCATCGTGAACGCCGCGCTCCCGCACGTCGACACGCAGCTCGAGCTCGTGCGGCGGCGCAAGCAGGAGCTCGAGCGGCTCGAGCACGAGCTCGTCGACAAGCGCAAGCGCCTGCTCGCGCGCCGCCGCGAGCTGGCGTAGCGCAGGCGAGAACGGCTCATCCGGACACGTCCGGTGCCAGGCACAGCGAACGGCTCCGCGTCGACTTCGCGCCGCCGTTTGCAGGCGAATCAAGGATTCGGTTGCGAAGTCGTGACAGTCACGTATCAGGGCCTGGCCCCGGACGTGGCTGGATGGGACGCTAAGCGGCTACGGCGACGCCGGCGCCGGACTCGACCGAGCCGACGCGGTGCAGATAGAGGCCGCGCGCTGCGAACTCCGACGCGAGCGACAACGCCTTCTCGGCCGGGAGCGAGACGAGCAGGCCGCCTGCGGTCTGCGCGTCGTAGCCGAGTGCGAGCAGCTCGTCGCTCACACCGTCCGCCTCGACAGGAGCGAACTCGCGGTTGCGCGGGTCACCGCCGGTACGCACACCCGCGCGCGCGACGTCGAGCGCGCCGTCGAGCGCCGGCAGCGAGTGGAGGACGATGCGCACGCCACTCCGGTCGGCCATCTCGTGCGCGTGCCCGAAGAGGCCGAAGCCGGTGACGTCGGTCACGGCGTTCGGCGAGAACGGGCGCAGTGCCGTCGCGGCGTCGGCGTTCAACGTCGTCATCCAGCGCGTCGCCGCGTCGAAAGCGTCCCGGCTCACGAGCTCCTTGCCGTGACCCGCGAGCACGAGCCCGGTGCCGAGCGGCTTCGTCAGGAAGAGCGCGTCGCCGGGCTGGGCGGCGCTCTTCGTCCAGATCCCGGTCGGATGCACCGTGCCGACGACCGCGAGTCCGTACTTCGGCTCGTCGTCGCGGATCGTGTGGCCGCCGGCGAGCAGCGCACCGGCTGCGGACACCTGCTCCGCGGCGGCGGAGAACACCGCGCCGAGGACGCCGATGGGCAGCGACTCGGGGAAGGCGGCGATCGAGAGCGCGAGGAGCGGCGAGCCGCCCATCGCGAAGACGTCGTTCAACGCGTTCGTCGCCGCGATCCGGCCGAAGAGCGCGGGATCGTCGACGAGCGGTGGAAAGAAGTCGACGGTGAAGACGATCGCCTTGTCGTCGTCGAGCTTGTAGACGGCGGCGTCGTCCGCCGGTGCGAGGCCGACGAGCAGGTTCTCGGCCTCGAGCGGGACGAAGCCCTTGAGCAGCTCCTCGAGTCGTGCGGCGGAGTACTTCGCGGCGCACCCGCCGCCGACCGTGAGGCTCGTGAGCGCGGTCATGGGGCCATCGTACGAAGACGGCGGCCAGGGCCGCCGTCTTCTTTGGGGAGAGTGAAGAGCGCCAGCGGGCACCCCTCGCGGGAAGAGTTCGCGCCTCGTCCCGCGTTGCCTCCTGATATGTAACGCATATGGATCGCGCTGCGCTCGTCACAGGTGGCTCCTCCGGCATCGGGCTTGCGATCGCGCGCATGCTCCGCGACGAGGGCTTCGCACTCACGCTCGCGTCGCGCCGGGCCGAGAAGGTCGAGGCCGCCGCCGAGGAGCTCGGTGCTGTCGCGATCGCCGCCGACGTGGGCGATGCGGATGCCTGCGAGCGGCTCGTCGCCGAGCATCGCGAGCGTCACGGAAGGCTCGACATGCTCGTGAACTCCGCCGGCATCGGCATCGGCGGGACGGTCGAGGACCTGCAGCCGAAGCACTTCGACCTGCAGCTGTCGGTCAACCTGCGCGGGCTCTTCCTCGTCACGCGCGCGGCGATCCCGCTGCTGCGCGAGTCGCAGGGCTGGATCGTCAATCTCGCGTCGATCGCGGGCACGCTCCCGACGCCCGGCCTCGCCACCTACGGCGCGACGAAGGCCGCAGTGATCTCGCTCACGCGCTCGCTGAACGAGGAGCTCGACGGGGACGGCGTGCGCGCGGTCGCGATCTGCCCCGGCTTCGTCGACACGCCGATGGCCGAGTGGAGCGGCCTGGGGCACGACGAGATGATCCGCCCGGAGGATTGCGCCGAGGTCGTGCGTATGCTCCTGCGGCTGTCGCCGCGCGCACGCGTCCCGCAGGTCGTGATCGAGCGCGCCGGCTCGCGCAACGGCGACGTGCCGCTGTCCGGCGCCTAGCGTTCGATCGGCACGTCGACGAGGTTGCCCCACTCGGTCCAGCTGCCGTCGTAGTTGCGCACGTCGCCGAATCCGAGCAGCTCGTGCAGCACGAACCATGTGTGTGCGCTGCGCTCGCCGATGCGGCAGTACGCCGTCACCTTCTTGTCGTCGGTCACGCCCTTGACGCCGTAGAGCTCGCGGAGGACGTCCGCCGACTTGAACGTGCCGTCGTCGCCGACGGCCTGCGCCCACGGAATCGACTGCGCGGTCGGGATGTGGCCGGTGCGTGACGCGCCTTCCTGCTCGTAGCCGGGCGGCGCCATCAGCTCGCCGGAGTACTCCTGCGGGCTGCGCACGTCGACGAGCGCGCGCTCGCCGGAGCCGATCCACTCGAGCACCTGGTCGCGGCGCGCGCGAATCGACTCGTCGCGCTCCTTGGCTGAGTACTGCTTCGGCGAGGGCTGCGGCGGCTCGGTCGTGAGCTCGCGGCTCTCGTCGATCCACTTCTGGCGGCCGCCGTCGAGGATGCGCACGTCCTCGTGGCCGTAGATCTTCAGATACCAGTAGGCGTAGGCGGCGAACCAGTTGTTCTTGTCGCCGTAGAGCACGACCGTCGTGTCGTTCGAGATGCCGCGCTCGGCGAGGAGCTGCTCGAAGCGCTCCTTCTCGACGAGGTCGCGCTCGACGGGATCCTGGAGGTCCTCCTTCCAGTGCAGCTTCACCGCGCCGGGGATGTGCCCCTCTTCGTAGACGTCGGGGTTCTCGTCGACTTCCGCGACGACGACGTTCTCGTCGTTCAGGTGCTCCGCGACCCAGTCGCTCGAGACCAGAACCTGCTTCGCGTATCCGTTGGCGCCCACGTCGGCCCTCCCATTACTTTTGCTATTGAAGCGACCATATCAGAGCTCGCCGGGCGTGCGGATGATCTTCCAGACCATGTAGAGGCCGAGCACACCGGCGAGTGCGAAGCCGGCGATCCCGACCCACTCGAAGCGGTGGACGCGGACGATGATCGACGAGGAGAGCAGCAGCGCGCCGACGATGATCGCAGCGCCGACGCGGTTCGCGATCGAGCGGAGGTTTGCCTCGAGCTCTTCGAGGCCGGTCGGGACGATGCCGAACTTCAGCGAGCCCTGCTCGAGCTCGTTCAGGACGTGCGCGACTCGTCGCGGCATGCGCGTCAGCGGGTCGAGCTGCGTGTAGAGATACGCGAAGAGCCGGTTCGGCTCGAGCCGGCGCTCAGCCTCGATCGCCATCACCTCGAGTGCCTCCTCCTCCATCAGCGCGATCGGGTCGAGCTCCGGGTCGAGGACGCGGGCAATCGCATCCGCCTGCGCGAGCGTCTTGCCGACCAGGGCGAAGCTCGTCGGCAGCGCGATCTGATGCTCGAGCGCGATCCGCTGCAGGTCGGCGAGCGACTCGCCCGCGCGGATGCCGGAGAGCGGGCGCCAGTGGAAGCGCGGCAGCTTGCGGCGCACGTCGTGCACGAACGCCGGCTGATCCGACTTCACACCCGTGAGCGAGAGCGAGAGGATGAGATCGGCGACATCGTCGGCGCGGTTCTGCGCGATCGCGAGCAGTAGCAGCGAGAGGCCGCGGCGCGTGTCGTCGTCGAGGCGGCCGAGCAGCCCGAAGTCGAGTAGCGCAAGCCGTCCATCCGGCGTCAACAGGATGTTCCCCGCGTGCGGGTCGGCGTGGTAGACGCCCTCGACGACGACCTGGTGCACGTAGGCCGAGAAGAACTCCCGCGCGAGCTCCCGCGCAATGTCCGGAGCGAGTGGATGGCCCTCGGCGACCTTCTCGCCTTCGATGTACTCGAGCACGAGCACGCGCTCGGTCACGTACGGGCGGATCACCTCCGGCACGAGCACGCGCTCGTACTCCGCGACGAGCTTCGCGATCAGCTCGGTGTTCGACGCCTCCTCGACGAAGTCGAGCTCCTGACGCAGATGAACCTCGAGCTCGTCGGCGAGCGCCTCGATCTGGAGCAGCTGCGCAGTCTCCGACTTGCCCGCAAAGAAGGACGCCGACGAGCGGAGCACGGAAAGGTCGAGCTCGACCTGCTCGACGACGCCGGGCCGCCGCACCTTGACGACGACCTCGCGTCCGCTCTTCAGGAGCGCGCGGTGCGTCTGCGCAATCGGACGCCGCGGCCAGCGGCTCCGGGTCGATGCTCGTGAAGACGTCGTCCCCGAGATCGGCGAGGATCGACCGCCTGGATGTCGACGAACGGGACGGGCGGCGCGTGGTCGACGAGCTGCGAGAGCTCCTCGATGTACTGATCCGGGAGCAGGTCGGGCCGCGACGAGAGCAGCTGCCCGAGCTTGATGTACGTCGTCCCGAGCTCTTCGAGCGCCTCACGGAAGTTGCGCGCGCCCTCGCGAGTGGCGTCGCGGTGCCCGCGAACGCCGATCTCCGCGAGGACGCGCCGAATTCCGCTCCGCCGCGCGACACGGGTGACGTACAGCGCGCGCCGAGCACGCTCTATCCGTGCGCCCACATCGATCAGGATGACCCCGTTGGCCGCGGAGGAAACGCCGCGGCCGCATCCGCATCGATCGACCAGACGGTCCGACCGCCGCCACGCGTGCCCGCACCCGGGCCGCGCAGCGGCGAATCGACCACCTCAGACCGATCCGCCGTCTACCAGTAGCCGCCGTCGTTCATGCCGCCCGGATGGAGCAGCGCCGGGGCGAACTTCGCGAAACAGAGCGCGAGAGGCAGCGCGGAGATGATCAGGGAGTAGAGCCGTGCCTTGGTCACGTCGAGCCTCCTTTCCGACCGCTAGAACCTGACGTCCTGGAGCGCCTCAGCCGCAGTGCGGTAGAGGTGTGCTGCAAGCCTGTCGTCGCCGCGCCGCGCGGCGAGATCGCCTCGGGCGACCCAGGCTGCGGCGCGGTGGCTGGCCGGAGCCGAGCTGGCCGAAGCTCACCTCGGCGTCGGCGAACGCCGCCTCGGCCTCGTCGAGGCGATCCTGCTCGAGCAACGCGCGGCCGAGCACGAGCTGTGCGTTCCCGATCTCGTCGACGTAGTCTGACGCGGCCGTCGAGCAGCCGGAGCGCGTGCCGCGCCTGCTCCTCGGCCTGCATCGAGTCGCCGGTGCGGAGGTGGATCTGGGCGAGCGACGAGACCGCCTGCGCGGCGTCGGCGTCGCGGCCCGTCTCGAGCGCGATGCGCGAACGCCTCCTTGAGCAGGCGCGATCGCCTCGTCCGTCTTGCCGAGCAGGAAGTTGAGGCCGCCGAGGTTGTTCGTCAGCTCGCCGACGTGCACGCGGTCGGCGAGCTCCTCGTACGCCGTCGCGCGCGCTCTCGGCGTACGCTGCGCGCGAGCACCCAGTGCCCTTCGCGGTCGGCGACGAGCGACGCCTGGAAGTACGCGGCGCCGATCGTGCGGGGGTCGTTCGCGTCCTCGCGCGAGCTCGAGCGCGCGCTCGATGTCGTCGCGCGCGGCCTCGTAGTCGCGCTGGCGGCGCCAGCAGCGCGAGCGCCACGAGAAGATGTTCGGCCTTGAGCGCGTCGCACGGCAGGCCGGAGCGCTCGGCGAGCGCGAGCGCCTCGTTCGAAGCAGGGCGATCGCGGACTGCGCGCTGTTCAGCTGGTAGCGGCAGCCGCCGAGCGCGGAGAAGACCTCGGCGCGCTCGACGATCGGAGAAGGATCCCGCCTCGACGAGCGCCCGCGCCTCGTTCAGGAGCTCGAGCGCCTGCGCGGAGCTCGCCGAGGCGCATCTTCGTGCGGCCGGCGCCGACGAGCGCGCGCACCTCGAGCTCGGGCACGCCCGTCGCGCGCGCCGCGGGACGAGCGGCTCGAACTCGTTCGCCGCGTCGGCGTCGTCGCGCGGCCTCGATCAGCGCCTCGGCCCGCGCGAGCGCGCCCTCGAGGCGGCCGCGCTCGTCGGTCGCGACGCCGTTCGCGAGGAAGCCGGCGTCGACGCCGAGCCGCGCCGCGAGCCACTCGATCGTCTCGCGCGTCGGCCGCGTCTTGCCGCGCTCGATCTGGGAGACGTACTCCTTCGAGAAGCGCTCGCCCGCGAGGTCGCTCTGCGTGAGCCCGGCGGCCGACACGGAGCTGGCGCAGCCGCTCGCCGAGACGCAGCCCGCTCGGGGCGGCGGTGCGGCTGGCGTTGAAGGCGGTGTCTTGGGTCGTCATCTGCGGCTTAGAAGTGAAACCGCATGCTTCACCAAACGCAAGGTGGCTCTTCGAGCCTCCCCCTAAAGGGGCATGTTTTCAGGGATACCCATGGGATTTCAGTGAAGTAGCGCGCTGCAGAATCACTTGACCGAGCCACTTGACTGCTACAGGACATCGCGCCTATAGTCAGGCCACCTTGCAGCCCAGGCCGGACGCCAGGCGAAGGTTTGCAGGGGGCGCGCCAGACTTCCGGCGGCAGGGCAGGAGGCGCGGCTGGACGCCGCAGACCCGGCTTCCGAAGCCGCCACGGAACGGTAGCGCCCTCTGAAAGAGGCCCCCGGAGCCGCAGCCGGGGCCTCTTTATTTAGCGCTGGGCGACCGCTTCGCTTTGCTCGCCGCGGGAGGGCGGCGCGTGTCGGTCGACGCGCACCTGGCGGTGCGCTGCGGCCAGCAGCGGGGTCTGGCCGCCGCCGACGCGATCGCGGCTCGTCAAAGAGCCTTTACGAGGCGACAAGCGGGGCCGGCACGCGGAGGTGCCTGGCGCGCAGACGCGCCTCAGGCAGTCAGCCAGTGCCAGGCGAGCTTGGCGGATCGTCGGTTGAGCTTCGGTGTCGTCGAGCAGGCCGATCCGGCGGCCGACCATGCCGAGGATCGCCGCCCGCGAGCATGATCCACGCTTCGGCGTCGGCGTCGCGCTCGGCGACGATCGACGCCCTCCGCCTGGCCGTCGCGGATCAGGCCGGCGACGAAGTCGTGCACCTCGCGCATGTGCCGCGCAGCTGCCTTGCGCAGCTCCGGATCCTCCGACGCCTCGCGCGAGCGCCTGCACCCAGAGCTCGGCGAGCTGGAGCTTGCGCCGAGCGCACGGTGACGTGTCCCTTGCCGATCGTCTCGACCGCGGCGCAGACGTCGGTCGGTCGGCCGACCGCCTGCTCCCAGCCCGCGCGCGCCTTCTCCCAGACGTGCTCGAGCGCCGCGAGATAGAGGTCGCGCTTCGACGCGAAGTGGCGGTAGATGATCGGCTCGGAGATGCCGGCCGCCCGCGCGATCTCGGCCGTCGTCGTGCCGCGGTAGCTGCCGTCGGAGAAGACGCGCGCGGCCGTCTCGAGCAGATGCGCGCCGCCGCCGGCGGCCGCCATGCGCGGTCGACGGCGGTCGTGCTCACGCGGTCACCTCCGCCACGTGCGCCCGCTCGACCTGCGGCCGTCGTCCGCACGAGCACGATCGCCGACGATCGCCGCGCCGAAGCTGATCGCGGCGCTCACGGCGAGCGCGGCGTGCAGGCCGTTGACGTAGTCCTGCTGCGCGGCGAGCGTGCTTCGGCGCGTGGATGCGCGTACGACGCGAGGATCGCGCCCATCACGCGCGATCCCGAGCGAGCCGCCGACCTGGCGGAAGCTGTTGAGGACGCCCGAGCCGACGCCGGCCTTGTCGACCGGCACCGCGCCCATCGCGGCCGAGGTCATCGGCGACATCGTCATCGCCATCCCGACGCCGCCGAGGAGCAGCGCCGGCAGCAGCGTCCAGAAGTTCGAGTGCAGGCCGACCCGCTGGTAGAGCAGGAGCGAGATGCCGAGCAGCGTCATCCCGGCGCCCATCAGCCAGCGCGAGCCGACGCGGTCGGAGAACCGCCCCGCGAGCGGCGCGATGAGGATGATCAGCACCGTCATCGGCAGGAAGATCGCGCCCGCCTTCGTCGGCGAGTACCCGAGGATGTTCTGGACGTAGAGCGAGACGAAGAAGAAGACGCCGAACATCGCGAGCGAGACGAGCATCGCGACGATGTTCGCGCCGGCGAACGCGCCGATCCGGAAGAGCGAGAGGTCGAGCATCGGCAGGCGCTGCCGGAGCCTCGAGCACGACGAAGCGCCGCCGAGCAAGACGACGCGACGCCCGAAGAGGCCGAGGATCTCGGCGGAGCCCCAGCCGTGCGCGTTCCCCTCGATCAGCGCGTAGCTCAGCGCGAAGCAGGAAGCCGATCCGGAGGTGAGCAGGCCCGGCAGGTCGATGCTCTGCTCGTGCGAGGTGTCGCGCGACTCGCGGATCACGAGCTGCGAGACGACGATGCCGAGCGCGCCGATCGGGACGTTGATGAAGAAGATCCAGTTCCAGTTGATGTTGCTGCGCGATCAGGCCGCCGATGAGCGGGCCGATCGCGAGCGCGAGCGCCGAGACGCCGGCCCAGATCCCGATCGCCTGGCCGCGCTGCTTCGGCGGGAACGTCGCCACGATGATCGAGAGCGTCGCCGGGTTCATCAGCGCCGCGCCGACGCCCTGCACCGCGCGCGCGGCGATCAGGAAGCCGATCGTCGGGCGAGCCCGCAGGCGAGCGAGGCGAGCGTGAAGATCGCGAGCCCGACCGATGAAGATCTTCTCGCGGCCGAACATGTCGCGCGAGCTTGCCGCCGGTGATCATGAGCGACGCGAACGTCAGCGCGTAGGCGACGACGACCCACTCGAGCGACGCGAGATCGACATGTGCAGGTCCTTCTCCATCGTCGGCAGCGCGACGTTCACGACCGTGTTGTCGAGCATGATCATGAACAGGCCGAACGACGACGGCCATGAGCGTCCACCACTTGCGATTCTCCTCGGCGAGAATGCCGTGCTTTCATCCGAGCTCCTGGTTAGTGTCCACTAAGTTAGTGGTCGCTAGGTTAGCTGACCGCACTAGGGTTCCGCAACGTGAGCGACTTCATCTGGCAGCCCACGCCCGAGCAGGCCGACCGGGCGAACGTCACGCGCCTGCTGCACCGCTTCGAGGTCGCCGACTACGCCGAGCTGCACGCGCTGTCGGTGCGCGAGCCGGCCCGCTTCTGGGGCGAGCTCGTCGACGACCTCGGGATCGAGTTCTCGCAGCCGTGGACGTCTGTCCTCGACGACTCGCGCGGCCCGGAGTGGACGACATGGTTCAACGGCGGCCGGGTGAACGTCGCACGCGTCTGCCTGCACCGCTTCGCGGCCGAGCGCCCCGGCGACGAGGCGCTCGTCGGCCGCTACGAGGACGGAGCACGCGAGTCGCTCACCTACGCGGAGGCATCGCGCCAGGTGACGCAGCTCGCCGAGGCGCTCGTCGAGCTCGGGGTCGTCGAAGGCGACCGCGTCGCGATCTACATGCCGATGTCGCCGGCCGTGGCGATCGCCGCGCACGCGTGCGCGCACGTCGGCGCGATCCACGTGCCGATCTTCTCCGGCTTCGCGGGGCCTGCGATCGCGTCGCGGCTCGAGGACTCGCAGGCGAAGGTCGCGATCTGCGCCGACTGGTCACTGCGGCGCGGAAAGCGGATCGAGATGGCAGAGACGCTCACCGAGGCGGGCCCGCATGCGCTCGAGCACGTGATCGTGTGGCGGCGGGACGAGCGCGAATGGCCGGAGCTCGTGACACGGCAGCCGGGCACGCTCGCCCCGGTCGAGGTCGACTCCGAGGCGCCGTATCTGCTCGCGTACACGTCGGGGACGACCGGTCGCCCGAAAGGCGCGAACCTCGTCACCGCGGGCTTCCTCGTCTCGATCGTGCGCGAGGCCGTCTACCAGGCCGACGTGAAGCCCGGAGACCGGGTTCACTTCGCAACGGACATGGGCTGGATCATGGGCCCGTGGACGGTCGTCGGCGGCAGGCGCCGCCGGCGCGACGATCGTCTTCGCCGAGGGCGCGCCCGACTGGCCCGAAGACCGCTTGTGGTCGCTCGTCGAGTCGGAGCGCGTGACGATGCTCGGCCTCTCGCCCACACTCGTGCGCGCGCTGATCCCGCACGGCGCACCGACGCAGGACCTCTCCTCGCTGAAGGCGTTCTGCACGACCGGCGAGCCGTGGAACCCCGACCCGTACCGCTGGCTCTTCGACGAGGTCGGCGGCTCGACGACGCCGATCGTGAACGTGAGCGGCGGCACCGAGGTCGGCGCGTGCTTCCTGACGACGGTGATCACCGAGCCGATCAAGCCGGTCGCGCTCGGCTTCCCCGCCCTCGGGATGGACATGGACGTCGTCGACCAGCTCGGCCGGCCGGTCCGCAAGCAGGTCGGCGAGCTCGTCTGCCGCAGCCCGTGGCCCGGGATGACGCGCGGGATCTGGGGGGACGACGAGCGCTACCTCGAGACGTACTGGCGCCGCTTCCCCGGCGTGTGGACGCACGGCGACTGGGCGTCGATCGACGAGGACGGCTACTGGTTCCTGCACGGCCGGAGCGACGACACGCTGAACATCGCCGGCAAGCGGATCGGGCCGGCCGAGCTCGAGTCCGCCGCGATCGGCAGCGGCATCGTCGCCGAGGCGGCGGCGATCGGCGTGCCGCACGCGGTCAAGGGGGAGGTCGCCTGGATCTTCTGCGTCCCGAAGCCAGGCGAGAAGCAGAAGGACGAGCGGGTGGCCTCGGCCGTGACCGACGTGCTCGGGAAGGCGTTCAAGCCCGAGCGGATCCTCTGGGTCGACGCGCTGCCGAAGACGCGCAGCGCGAAGATCGTCCGCCGCGCCGTGCGCGCCCGCGTGCTCGGCAAGGATCCGGGCGACCTCTCGTCGCTCGAGAACCCTGAATCGCTCGACGCGATCAGCCGCGTACTCTAGGAATAGCGATGCGCATCGCACTTGCGCAGATCAACCCCGTCGTCGGCGATCTCGACGGCAATCGCGCGCTCATCCTCGAGCGGCTCGGCGAGGCGAAGGCGGCCGGCGCCGACATCGCGCTCTTCCCGGAGCTCGCCGTGACCGGCTATCCGCCGGAGGATCTCTTGCTGAGGCCGGGCTTCGTACGAGCCGCCGAAGCGTCGCTCGAGCGGATCGCGCGCGAGGCGCGCGGGATCGTCGCGGTCGTCGGCACGCCGCACTTCGAGCGGCGATCTCTTCAACGCGGCCGCGGTCTGCGCGGGCGGCGAGGTGAAGGCGTTCGTCAAGAAGCGCTTCCTCCCGAACTACGGCGTCTTCGACGAGTTCCGCTACTTCGCGCCGGGCGACGGCATCACGCTCTTCGAGCACGGCGACACGCTCGTCGGCGTGACCGATCTGCGAGGACATGTGGCAGCCCGGCCCGCCCGCGACCGATCTCGCGCTCGCCGGCGCGCAGCTGATCGTCAACATCTCCGCGTCGCCGTTCCACTTGCTACGCGACCGTGAGCGCGAGGAGATGTTCCGCACACGCGCGCGCGACACCGCGTCGTTCGTCGCGCTCTGCAACACGGTCGGCGGCCAGGACGAGCTGATCTTCGACGGCCACTCGTTCGTGATCGACGACGAGGGCACCGTGCTCGCGCGCGCGTGCGGCTTCGCGGAGGAGCTGCTCGTCGTCGACATCGACCCGTCGTCGGTCGTGTCGCGCCGGCTCACCGACACGCGCCGGCGTGCGCTCGCGCAGGATCGCGGCGAGCTCGGTGCGGTCGACGTCGTGCACATCGGCGCTCCGCACTCGCACGACGACACGCTCGAGCCGACGCTGACGCCGTTCTGCGACGACCTCGAGCAGATGCGGCTCGCGCTGGAGCTCGGCCTCGGCGACTACGTGCGCAAGAACGGCTTCAGCGAGATCGTCGTCGGCGTCTCCGGCGGGATCGACTCGGCGCTCGTCGCCGCGCTCGCCGCCGAGGCGCTGGGGCCGGAGCGAGTGCACTGCGTCTCGATGCCGTCGCGCTACTCGTCGGAGGGAACGCGCGGCGACGCGCAGCGGCTCGCCGAGAACCTCGGCTGCGACTTCCGCGAGATCGCGATCGAGCCGATGGTCGAGGGCTTCGTCAGCGCGCTCGCGCCGAGCTTCGAAGGACGCGAGCCCGACCTGACCGAGGAGAACCTGCAGGCGCGCATCCGCGGCGTGCTGCTGATGGCGCTCTCGAACAAGTTCGGCTGGCTGCTCGTCGCGACCGGCAACAAGTCGGAGATGTCGGTCGGCTACGCGACGCTCTACGGCGACATGGCAGGCGGCTTTGCGCTGCTGAAGGACGTCTTCAAGACCGACGTCTTCCGGCTCTCGAAGCACCTGAACGAGCGCGCGGGGCGCGAGCTGATCCCGCAGACGATCATCGACCGCGCGCCGAGCGCCGAGCTTCGCGCCGACCAGCTCGACGAGGACTCGCTGCCGCCCTACCCGGTGCTCGACCGGTGCTCGTCGCCTACGTCGAAGAGGACCGCACGCTCGAGGAGCTCTCGAGCGACGGCTTCGACCCCGACGTCGTCGAGCGCGCCGTGCGCTGATCGACCGCGCCGAGTACAAGCGCCGGCAGGCGCCGCCCGGCGTGCGGCTGCGGCCGAAGGCGTTCGGCCGCGACCGGCGGACGCCGATCACCAACCGCTGGCGAAGCTAGCTGTCCTCGTCGCGAGATCCTCCGGCCTCGTCGGCAGGCCGTCGAGCTCGTCGAGCGTGAACCACCGCTGCTCGTGGCAGCCCTCGGCCGCGAGGTCGAGCTCCGGCTGCGGCTCGAACGCGTCGACCCGGACCAGGTAGACGTTCTCCCGCTGGCCGCAGTGCCCGGGCTCGTCGCAGAAGTACTGCTCGCGGCTCCAGAGCAGCGGCCCGATCTCGACGTCGCGAAGCCCCGTCTCCTCTCGCAGCTCGCGTCGCAGCGCCTGCTCGTCCGACTCCTCGGGGTTCTTGCCGCCGCCGGGAGTGACCCACCAGGTCGAGTACTGGTTGCCGTAGCGCATCAGGAGCACTCGGTTCGCACTGTCGACGAGCAGCGCGCGAACACCGAGCCGCCACGGCAGGCCGACCGAGCGACCGGCAAGCTCGGCGAACCAGCGCAACCGCTCGTCCCACGGCACGGCCGCGTTCGCGGGTGACGTCGACGGCAGCACGAAGAGCTGCGTCTCGCCGAGCCGGCGCTCCTGCACGCCGAGCTCCGGCCGCTCCCGGAACGCACCGCGGTACGCCTCCTTGCCGACGAACGCGAGCCATCGCGGCTGCAGCTCGCGCGCGATCTGCTCGAGCCGCTCGGCCGAGCCGGCGAAGTCGCCGCGCCGCAGGTCGCCGGAGCCCGGCGTCGTCCGATACGCGGCGTTCGTGACGCCGATGCCCTCGTTCGGCAGCTCGAACTGCTCGCTCGGCTCGTAGAGCCGCGACGTGAAGCGTGCCGCGTGCAGCAGCCGCCAGAAGTCGTTGCGCGGATTCGCGAAGTGCGCGCCGGCCGCGGCCGAGACGCGGCCGGGATTGATGCCCACGAAGACGACGCGCAGCCCTGGCGCGAGGACGTCGGGCACCGCCGAAGGAGTCGCTATGCCGCTTCTTGCTCTGCCAGCCGTTCGTCGAGCCTAGCTTCCAGGCTCTGCCGCAGACTCTCGCCGCTGACGTCGAGGTCGTAGTGCGGCCGGCGCGGCTCGGCGCGGGTGACGGTGACGGTCGGGTCGTAGCTGCCGTAGCAGCGGGCCCAGACTTCCGCCTCGGAGAGTGTCCGCAGCCGGATCACAGGAGAAGCGTAGGAGCCGATGCGGACGGCAAGATCCCCGGCGTGCCCGTCAAAGCGCGCGAGTTCCGCTATGCGATCGACCTGCACGAGGGCGGCACATTGCGCACCGAGGACGGCACCGAGCTCGTCGTCGACCAGGCGTGGACGCCCGAGCACCTGCTCCTCGCGGCGCTCGTCCGCTGCTCGCTGACGAGCCTTCGCTTCCACGCGCGACGACTGGACGTCGAGGTCGCCGACGCGAAAGGCTCGGCACGCGCGATGGTCACGCGCCGCGACACCGACAACCGCTTCGCGATCGTCGAATGCGACGTCGACCTGACCGTGCGCTTCTCGCCGCATCCCGGCGACGACGAGGCCGCGAAGCTGCTCGCGGACGCGGAGGAAGACTGCTTCGTCGGCGCGTCGCTGACGGTGAAGCCGACGTACGCGTGGCACTACAAGTAACAACTTGTCACTAGCTGCTTTCGAGCGGCGCCATCGTCAGCCCGTGCCCGCCCAGCTGCTCCCAGTAGTGCTCGGCCTGCTCCTGAACGCCGGACCAGACGATCGCCTGCCCGGTCGAGTGGATGCGGTTCGCGAGCTTCATGCCCTGGTCGTACGACGTCGCCGGCAGCACCGAGGAGAGCGCGAACGCGACGCCTTCGAACGTGTTGTGGTCGTCGTTCAGGACGATCACGTGCCACGGCTTGCCGAGGCCCGTTCCCTCGCCGGTGTCGAGCTCCTCGCGGGGCGGGGTCAACGTGGTCATCGCCCGATCGTAGTCCGGTAGCGTCACGGCCGATGAGCACGGTCGCCTTCGACGTCGACGCCGTTCGCGCGCGCTTCTCGGCGCTGCAGTCCGACGCGGTGCTCTTCGACGGCCCCGGCGGCACGCAGGTGCCCGACTCCGTCGTCGACGCGATCGCCTCCTATCTCCGCGACTCGAACGCGAACCTCGGCGGCGCCGTTCGCCTCGAGCCGCCGCACGGACGCGCTCGTCGCGCAGTCGCGTCTCGCGGCTGCATCGTTCCTGCGCTGCGAGCCGGGCGAGTCGAGCTTTGGCGCGAACATGACGACGCTCAACTTCGCGCTGTCACGCGCGGTCGCGCGTACGCTCGAGGCCGGCGACGAGATCGTCGTGACGGCGCTCGACCACGACGGGAACATCTCCCCCTGGCTCGAGCTCGCTCACGACCTCGAGCTGGTGGTGCACGTCGTCGGCGTTCGCGGCGACACGACGCTCGACTACGACGAGCTCGAGCGCGTCGCTCAACGAACGGACGAAGGTGGTTGCCTTCCCGCTCGCCTCGAATGCCGTCGGCACGACGACCGACGCGGCGCGCATCGTCGAGCTCGCGCACGGCGTCGGCGCGCTCGCGTGGGCGGACGCCGTGCACTACGGGCCACACGGGCCGATCGACGTGACGGAGCTCGGCGTCGACGTGCTGCTCTGCTCGCCGTACAAGTTCTTCGGGCCGCACCTCGGCCTCGCCTACGTCCGCAGCGAGCTCGCAGAGCAGTGGCGAACCTACACAGTGCGGCCGGCGACGCATCCGTTCGAGACCGGAACCCTCGCGCACGAGCTGCTCGCCGGCTTCGTCGCCGCCGTCGAGTACGTCGAGTCGATCGGCTGGCCGGCGATCCAGGCGCAGGAGCGCGCACTCGGGCAGCGCTTCCTCGACGGGCTACCCGGCGGCGTCACGCTCTACGGGTTGCCGTCGCTCGACGGCCGCGTGCCCACGTTCGCGTTCACCGTCGACGGTAAGTCTCCACGCTCGGTCGCAGAGGCGCTCGGCGAGCGCGGGATCGCGGTCTGGGACGGCGACTACTACGCCGTCGAGCTGATGGCGGCACTCGGGCTCGGCGAAGCCGGGGCGGTGCGCGCCGGCTTCGTCCACTACAACACCGCGGCCGAGGTCGACCGCTTGCTCGAGGCGCTGACGGCTCTCGCCGGCGCGTAGCCGGCGAGAGCCGTCGGACTTTCGGATCAGCAGTCGAGCTCGTCTTCGATCGAGTCGATCGAAGCGTTCAACTGCGACTGCTGCGAAGCCGTCACCTTCCCTCGCGTCACGTACGAGGCGATCTGCCCCTTCAGGGACTCGAGGTCCGCGCAGACGTCGTCGCCGCGCTCGAGCGTGTGACGGATCGCATCGATCTGATTCGTCAGCTGGCTCGTGATGCCGGCGGACAGGCCCATGCCGCGGACCGTGTTCCCGAGAGACACCAGAGCGGCGTCGGCCTGCTCGTCATACGGCGGCGTGCCCGAGACGAGCGGGATGCGCCAGACGCCGCGGCCGAACGTCGCGATGTAGAGCTTCTGTGAGCTCTTCTGCACCTTCATGTCCTCCATCGCGGTGTTCGGCAGGTTGTCGCCGAGGCGATGCCAGACCTTGTCGTCGTTCTGCATGTAGAAGGCGCCGAGGTCGGTCGCGGCGTACAGCGTGCCGTTCGGCCGGTCGTACGCCAGCGCGTTCACCGGCGCGTTCGGCAGGTTGCCGCTGATGTTCTTCCACGTCACGGACGACCCGCCGTTCGAGCCGGCCGACGTCGTCTCGAACACGTTCGCGGCGGTGACGCCTTCCCGGAACCCGCCGTACGCGACGAACGCATGCCGCGCGTCGACGGGATCCGCGACGATCGAGGTCACCCAGCGTGGCGGCGCCGGGTCGAACGGGTTCGCGAACTGCATCCACGTGACGCCGAGATCTGTCGTCTTCCACAGACGCCCGTTGTCGGTGCCGACATAGATGGTGCTCGGGTTGGACTTGGACGGAGCGATCGCCGAGATCGTCGGGTACTGGCCCGCGTAGAGCGGGTTGTTCGTCGTCGAGTCGTCGGCCGGAGCCGGCCCGGTCAGGAGATCGGGCGCAGCGATCGTCGTCCAGGTGGCGCCTCGGTTCGTCGACCGCGACAGGGCGTTGCAGCCGATGTAGAGCGTCGACGGCGCGGTTGGGTCGGTGACGAGCGGAGCGTCGGTCGTGCAGCGCAGACCGCTTCCGCGTGACCCGAAGCCGAGGCTCGCCGTCGTCGGGACGTTGTTCTTGCTCACCGTCACACCCGACGCGTGCGCGAATGCGAGCGCCGGCGTGAAGGTGACGCCGGTGCCACCGGCACCCGACGTCCCGACGGTCACGATCGTCACCGTCTCGGGGTTCGCTCCCGCCGTGTCGATCGTGAGCGTCTGGCCCGGAGCGAGGCTCGTCACGCTCGCCAGCTTCACGTTCGTTGCCCCGACCGCGGCGGCGGTCGACATGGTCGTGTTGGTGAACGACTGGTCGTGGATGCCGCTGCACGCCGCGTTCTGGCTGCACGAGTACGCGTACGTGTCGTCGGACGGGTCGACGACGACGTAGTGGCCGTCACCGCCGCCGTACGAGTTCCAGTTGGTCGCGACCGGGTCGGCGACGTCGCCGACGCCCGTCCACGTCCGGTTGCTGCCGTTGTCCTGCAGGCCGACCGCGATCCGGTTCGGCCGCGTCTGCGATACGGCGACGTGGTAGCCCTGCAGCCACGGCATCGACGTGCCGTGGATCCAGCTCGTGCCGTTGTTGTCGGAGCGGTAGAGGCCGCCGTCGTCGCCAAGGTAGACACGGTTCGCGACGTTCGGGTCCCACGCCATCGCGTGCTGGTCGGAGTGCGGGTTCCCGGAGTTGCCCCAGGTCGTGCCGCCGTTCGACGACACGCGGAGGCTGACGTCGGTCTTGAAGAGATGATCCTTGTTCACCGGGTCGACGAAGATCCGGCCGAACCACCACTCGAAGCGGCTGTTGCCGCCCGCGCGGCCGCCGGCAGCGAACGTCGGCCCGCCGTCGGCGAGGCTGCGGTCGCCGTTGTTCGAGACGTAGAAGCCCTTGTCGTTGCCGAGCGACTCGCCGACGATCAGGTAGACGCGCGTGTGGTCTGACGGCGCGATCGCGACGCCCATCCGGCCGAGGCTCGCGTCGCTCGCGAGACCCGACTGGGACGCGTCATAGGTCGGCAGCGGTCCGCTCACATTCGAGTTGCCGATGCGTTGCCACGACACGTCGGACGCGGGAGTCTCGTCGGCATTGTCGGTCACGTAGAGGCCCGAGCCGACGCCGCCGTACGGGCGCAGATACGAGCTGCGATGGTGATCCCACTGCGTCGCGTACACGCGATTCGGGTTCACCGGGTCGATCGCGACGTCGACGACGCCCGTGAACGGTGCGGCATCGAGATCCGGTGTCAGCACGCGTGTCCAATGGACGCCGGCGTCGATCGTGCGGTAGAGACCGCGCTTGCCGCCCTGCGCATAGATGTCGCCTGCGGCAGCGACGAAGACGCGATCCGGGTTCGTCGGATCGACCGCGATTCGGCCGATCATCCCGGCGTTGTCGATCCCCATGTTCGTCCAGGTGACGCCGCCGTCGGTCGACTTGTAGACGCCGTCGCCGGCATACGTGATGCCGCCGCCGGAGGCGTTCGCCTCGCCGGTGCCCGCCCAGAGCGTGCCGTCGGACGCGCGAGCGAGCGAGCCGATCGCCTGCGGGTAGTCATTCGGCCACGAAGGCTGGAACGTCGCGCCGGCGTCGGTGCTCTTCCACACGCCGCCGCCCGCGGACGAGAGATAGATCGTGTTCGGCTGCGTAGGATCGACGACGACGTCGGTGACGCGGCCGCCGATGTTGTTCGCACCGACGTACTCCCACGTCCCGGGCGTGGTGTCGATGTCCGACGCCTGCTGCAGCGCGCGGTTCAGCTGGGCGCGGGTGACGGTCTTCCGTCCTCCGAGCGCACGGAGCCTCAGGAAGTCGGCGGGTGTTTGCGGCCCGCCGTCTGCTTCCTCTGTCGCCGCCGCCACGGCGTCTCCTGCACTCGAGTCGTGAGATCCGGTCGATCGTCCGAGCACGCCGAGAATCACGGCGAGCGCGACGACCGCGCCGAGCACGACCAGCGCCAGCTTCCGATGCATGTTGTCTCCCCTTCGTATGAAAAGAGACTTGGAATCTACGCCCCTTTCCGGCCGGTGTACAAGCAGGGCCGCCGGATAATGTGGCGCCCGATGAAGCTGCTCGTCCTCGGGGGAACGAAGTTCCTCGGCCGGCACGCGGTCGAGCATGCGCTCGCAGAAGGCCATGCCGTGACGACGTTCACGCGCGGGCAGACGAATCCCGAGCTCTTCCCCGAAGCCGAGCACCTTCACGGCGACCGCGACGGCGGCCTCGATTCGCTCCGCGGACGAGACTGGGACGGGGTCGTCGACACGAGCGGATACGTGCCTCGCATCGTCCGGCAGTCGGCCGAGCTCTTGCGCGACGCAGTCGAGCGGTACGTCTTCGTCTCGAGCATCTCCGTCTACGACGACTTCAGCGAGCCCGTGACCGAGTCGACGCCGGTCGCGCAGCTCGACGATCCTGCGAGCGAGTCGATCGAGGAGCACTACGGCGCGCTCAAGGCAGCATGCGAGCGCGTCGTCGAGGAGGTCTACGGCGAGCGCAGCGCGCGGGTCCGCGCGGGGCTGATCGTCGGCCCGCACGACCCGACCGACCGCTTCACGTACTGGCCACGGCGGATCGCCGCCGGCGGCGACGTGCTCGCGCCCGGCGACCCGCGCGCACCGGTGCAGTTCGTCGACGCGCGAGATCTCGCGCGCTGGCTTGTGCAGCTTGCACTCGACGGTCCCGGGGGCACGTTCAACGCGACCGGCCCCGCGGAGCCGCTCACCCTCGGTGAGCTCCTCGACCGGGCGCGCAAGGCGATCGGCTCCGACGCGAACGCCCACTGGGTCGACGAGCAGCTGGTGCTCGACGCCGGCGTGCAGCCGTGGACGGAGCTCCCGCTCTGGCTCCCGGGCGAGGACTACGCCGGCATGGCGCGGGCCGACATCTCGGGCGCGCTCGCCGCCGGGCTCCGCTTCCGTCCCGTCGAGGAGACCGTCGTCGACACGCTCGCCTGGGATCGCACGCTGCCGGGCGACCGGCCGACGCTCTCGCTCGAGCGCGAACAGGAGCTCCTTGCGTCCGCCTGATCGCCTTCGTGTCCGGCGGGAGCCGCACCGCGGGCGCTACGACCGCGAGACGATCGACGCGATCCTCGACGAGGCGCTCCTCTGCCACCTCGGCTTCGAGGTCGACGGCCAGCCCTACGTGATCCCGACGCTGCACGCGCGCGTCGGCGACCGCCTCTACGTGCACGGCTCCGCCGCGAGCCGGATGCTGCGCCATGCAGCGTCGGGCGCGCGCATGTGCGCGACCGTCACGCTCTTCGACGGGCTCGTGCTCGCCCGCTCGGTCTTCAACCACTCCGTCAACTACCGCTCCGTCGTCGTCTTCGGCACCGCGACGCTCGTCGACGGCGACGAGAAGCGGGAAGCGCTCCGTGCGCTCACCGAGCAGCTCGCGCCGGGCCGCTGGGACGAAGCGCGGCAGCCGACGGACAAGGAGCTGAAGGCGACGTGGATCCTCGCGCTTCCCCTCGACGAGGCGAGCGCGAAGGTGCGCACCGGCCCGGAAGAAGACGACGCCGAGGACCTCGAGCTGCCGGCATGGGCCGGGGTCGTGCCGGTGCATCTCGCCGCGGAGCCGAGCGACTACGACTGGAAGCGCGTTCGCAACGGCAGGGTCGAAGCACCGTGACCGACACGTTCCCGTTCGTGCACCGTGAGACGGTGCGCTTTCGCGACCTCGACGGCATGGGACACGTGAACAACGCCGTCTTCTCGACGTACCTCGAGCAGGCGCGCCTCGGCTGGTTCGGGGATGACGAGGAGCTGCCGCTCAGCGATGTCATCCTCGCCCGCACCGAGATCGACTTCCGGTCGCCCGTTCGCTTCGGCGAGACCGTCGAGGTCGGTGTACGGCCGAGCCGCCTGGGCACGAAGAGCTTCGAGCTCGAGTACGAGGTGCGCGCCGGCGGCAGGCTCGTCGCCGAGGCGAAGAGCGTCCTCGTCGGCTACGACTACGAGCGCGGCGCAAGCATCGAGATCCCCGAACGCTGGCGAAGGAGACTGAGCAATTGAGCACGTACGACCGCCACACCCTCGACAACGGCCTGCGCGTCCTGACGGCGAACCTGCCCGAGGCGCAATCGGTCACGTGCATGCTGATGCTCGCCGCGGGCTCGCGCTACGAGACGCCCGAGACGAACGGGATCGCGCACTTCTCCGAGCACATGTTCTTCAAAGGCACGGAGCGGCGGCCGAGCGCGCGGGACATCGCGGGCGAGATCGACTCGATCGGCGGCGAGTTCAACGCCTTCACCGGCAAGGAGTACACCGCCTACTACGTCAAGTGCGCAGCCGAGCATCGCGACGTCGCGCTCGACGTGATCATCGACATGCTCCGCAACTCCCGCTTCGACCCATGGAGATCGAGCGCGAGAAGGGCGTGATCGTCGAGGAGATGAACATGTACTTCGACACGCCGCGCGACTACATCGGCGGCGTGTACGAGCAGCTGCTCTACGGCGACCAGCCGCTCGGCTGGGACATCATCGGCCGCAAGGAGACGGTTCGCGGCGCGACGCGCGAGACGTTCACGTCCTACCTCGACCGCTGGTATCACCCGCAGCGCATGGTGCTCGGCCTCGGCGGCAAGGTCGGCGAAGGAGCGCTCGAGCGCGCGCAGGAGCTGCTCGGCGACCTGCCGGCGCAGGAGACCGGCGACCCCGGCTCCGTCGAGCCGCACGCGAACGGCCGCGTGAAGGTCTTCACGAAGCAGTCCGACCAGGCGCACGTGATCCTCGGCGTCCCGAGCTATCCACTCGCGCACCCGGACCGCTACGCGCTGCAGGTGCTCTCGACGGTGCTCGGCGGCGGGATGTCCTCACGGCTCTTCACCGAGGTGCGCGAGCGGCGCGGCCTCGCCTACTACGTCTTCGGGCTGAACCACAGCTACACCGATGCGGGCTCGCTGTACGCGCAGGCGGGCGTCGACATCAACCGCATCGAGGAGGCGGTGACGACGATCCTCGACGAGCTGCGCGGGATCGCGGCCGACGCCGTCCCGGCCGACGAGCTCGAGAAGGCGCGGAGCTTCGCGAAGGGCCGGTTCGTGCTCCAGCTCGAGTCGCCGCAGGGGCTGATCCTCTTCGGCCTGCGGCGTGAGGTGCTCGAGGGCCGCGCCCCTGACCTCGCCGAGGTGCTCGACGGCCTGAACGCCGTCACGGTGGAAGACGTCCAGCGGGTCGCACAGGACCTGATCGCCGACGCGAAGCTGCGCCTCGCCGTGATCGGCCCCTTCGACGACGCCGCCCGATTCGAAGCGCTGCTCTGACAGGCGACCAATCGTCGCCGCGACCGACAAGCGCGGGCGCGGCTCAACCAGGTCTGACCTCGCAGGTGCGCCAAAGGCGCCATCGGAGCAGGAAAGCGCAGCGAAGCGGAGCGGTGCGAGGGACAAAGCCGGGCGCCCCGTAGGGCGCCCGGCGCAATCGATTCCCACTGAACGAGCCGTTTTTGCGCTGCAGGTCGGCGGTCCGGTCAGCACCTGAGCCCGGTGGCCGCCCGTCAGAGTGCTTTCAACCCGACGGCGTCGTTCGTCCGTTGTCCACTAAATCATTCGGCACGGACGCTGCAAAGCCCTGCAGGTGCTTTTCGTCACGAGGCGAAGCGCCAGAGCTCGGAGCCGTTCGAGCCGCTGACCCAGACACCGCCGTTCCGCGTCCGCGTCACGGCGATAGCCCCGCTCGGGCCGGGAATCGTCTCGCGCACCTGCAGCGAGGCCAGGTTGACGATCGAGATCGTCGAGTCGTCGATGTTCGGCACCCAGAGGTCGCCGCCGACGAGCGCCGTGTGGAGCGGGTTCGCGCCGACCTTGACGCGGTCGAGCACCGTGAGCGTCGCCGGGTCGACCTTGGCGATCGAGCCGGTCTCCTCCGAGACGTAGAGCGCCGTTGCGTCCGGCGTCACCCAGTCCGGTGCATTCAGCTTCAGCGAGCCGACGACCTTGTTCGTCGCCGGGTCGATCTTCAGCAGCGCATTGCCGAGCCGGTCGCCCACCCAGAGCGAGCCGAAGGCGACGACGAGCCCGTTCGGCTCCACGCCTGCCCTGATCCGCTTCACGACCTTGTTGCGCTTCGGATCGATCCGCGTCACGTCGTGACTCGTGTTGTTCGCGACCCAGACCGAGCCCGCGCCGAAGGTGAGGTCGTACGGGCGGATGCCGACCTTGATCGTCTTCGTCACCTTGCGCGTCCGCGGGTTGACACGCGAGACGGTGTTCGAGCCCGAGTTCGCGACCCAGAGCGAGCCGGCGCCGTACGCGACGGCGAACGGCGAGAAACCGACCTTGACCCGTGCGAGCACCTTGTTCGTCGCGGGGTCGACCTTCGCGAGTTTGCCGTCGCCGATCAGCGCGACCCAGAGTGCCCCGTTCGCCTCCACGGAGCCGAACGGCTGGATGCCGACCGAGAGCTTCGCCACGGGCGCCGTCGAGACGAGCACTGCAGCGAGCGCGAACGCGAGCTTCATGCAGGCGACGCTAGCCCGCAGTCGGGCACGAGGCTGGCACAATCCTGCGCGCTTACCTGCGACGGCGTGATCCCGAAGCTCTGCCGGAACGCTCTCGTGAAGTGGCTGTGGCTCGCAAAGCCGAGCTCGGCGGCGAGCGACGAGGGCGCCTGCCCGTCCGCAAGCCGGTCGAGTGCTATGCGAAGCCTCAGCTGCAAGCGGTAGTCGTGGATCGCGAAGCCGGTCTGCTCGCGGAACACGCGCATCAGATGGAAGGGCGACACCGCCAGGCGGCGTGCGAGCTCGCCGACGCCGACGTTCTCGCCGACGCGGTGCCACAGCGCGTCCTTGAGTGACTCCGCGAGCTCGCGGTGCGCGCGCCGCGTGCGGCCGCGCCGGTCTCCGCTGACCGCCGTCGTCACGGTGGCGCGGAGCACGTCGAGCGCCAGCTCCTCGACGAGGAGCGAGTCGACCTGCTCACGGCGTAGATGCCGAGCGAGCACATGCCGGCGGAGATACGTCCGAGGCCGCACGGGTGCATGCGTCGACGTGAACCGCCGGCTCCCGAGCAGCTCCTCCGACACCGTCGGCGTGAGCTCGATCACGAGGCAGTGGTCGCCGCGCGGATCGCGAAGCTCGCGCTCGAACACCTGCTGCGGGTTGTAGAGCATCGCGAGATTCGGGCTCGAGAGCGTCGTGGCAGCCGGGCCGTGCCGAACGAGCACCGGGACGACCGGGTAGACGACGATCGGGACGCTCGAGACGATCACGTTCCGCCCGCGCCACGACGAATCGCCGGCAGGGCAGTGGTACTCCCCGACCGCGACGAGCTCGCTCTCGTAGAGGACGTCGATACAGCTTGCGACGACGGCGGGGCGGCGCGGTTAGACGAACAGCGCCTTTACGAGTCGTCCGATGCTTCCGAGCTCGCCCGGTTCTGGATCTCCGACACGACAGTCGGGTCGGCGAGCGTCGTCGTGTCGCCGAGCGGCCGGTTCTCAGCGACGTCGCGCAGGAGCCGGCGCATGATCTTGCCGCTCCGCGTCTTCGGCAGCTCCGGGGTGAAGACGATGTTCGCCGGCTTCGCAATCGCGCCGATCTTGCGCGCCACGTGGTCACGCAGCTCGGCGAGCTTCTCGACCGACGGCTCGGCGCTTCCCTTCAGCGTCACGTAGGCGACGATCGCCTCGCCCGTCGTCGCGTCCTTGCGCGAGCAGACCGCTGCCTCGGCGACGTCGTGGTGGTCGACGAGCGCCGACTCGACCTCGATCGTCGAGATGCGATGGCCGGAGACGTTCATCACGTCGTCGACGCGACCGAGCAGCCAGAAGTCGCCGTCCTGATCGATCCGCGCGCCGTCGCCGGCGAAGTAGACGTTCTCGTACTTCGACCAGTACGTCTCGCGATACCGCTTGTCGTCGCCGAAGATGCCGCGCAGCATCGCCGGCCACGGGCGCTTGAGCACGAGGTAGCCGCCGCCGCCCGGGCCGACCTCGTCGCCGCGCTCGTCGAAGACGCCGGCGTCGACCCCGGGGAACGGCTTGGTGGCCGAGCCCGGCTTCGTCGTCGTCACACCCGGAAGCGGCGTGATCATCACCATCCCGGTCTCGGTCTGCCACCACGTGTCGACGATCGGCGTACGGTCGCCGCCGATGTGCTCGCGGTACCAGATCCACGCCTCGGGATTGATCGGCTCGCCGACCGACCCGAGCAGCCGCAGCGACGAGAGATCGTGCTTCTGCGCGTACTCGGGGCCCCACTTCATGTGCGCTCGGATCGCGGTCGGCGCGGTGTAGAGGATCGTCACGCCGTAGCGCTCGACGATCTCCCACCAGCGATCCTTGTCCGGATAGTCGGGCGTGCCCTCGTACAGCACGGACGTGGCGCCGTTGCAGAGCGGCCCGTAGACGATGTAGCTGTGGCCGGTGATCCAGCCGATGTCGGCCGCGCACCAGTACACGTCGTCGTCGGCTTTCAGGTCGAAGATGTAGTGGTGCGTCGTCGCTGTGCCGCACAGGTAACCGGCCGTCGTGTGGACGATCCCCTTCGGCGTCGCGGTCGTGCCGCTCGTGTACATGAGGAAGAGCAGGTCCTCGCTCTGCATCGGCTCGCAGGGGCAGGAGGCGGGATCGTCGCTCGCGCCGTCCTCGAGCTCGTGCCACCAGTGGTCGCGGCCGTCCTCCATCGCGACGTCGTTGCCGGTGCGGCGCAGCACGACCGACGCGCGAATCTTCGGCGCGTCCGCCATCGCCTCGTCTGCGGTCTTCTTCAGCGGCACCGTCGAGCCACGCCGCCACGCCTCGTCCTGCGTGATCAGCACCTCGCACTGCATGTCGACCATGCGGCCGGAGAGCGAGTCCGCCGAGAAGCCGCCGAAGACGACTGTGTGCGGAGCGCCCAGGCGCGTGCACGCGAGCATCGCGACCGGCAGCTCGGGAACCATGCCCATGTAGATCGCGACCGGCGTCCCCTTCCGCACGCCGAGCTTCTTCAGCGCGTTCGCAAACCGCACGACGTCGCGCTGCAGGTCCGCGTACGAGATCGCGCGCTGCTCGTTCGCAGGCTCGCCTTCCCAGTGGTAGGCGATCTTGTCGCCCTTCCCCGCCTCGACATGGCGGTCGACGCAGTTGAAGCAGACGTTGAGCGTGCCGCCGAGGAACCATTTGGCGTACGGCGGCTCCCACTCGTAGAGCTTCGAGAACGGCTCGAACCAGGTCAGCCGCTCGCGGCCCTCACGTTCCCAGAACGCCTCGAACGGCTCGTCGTAGAGCTCCGGCTTCGCGTTCGCCTGCGCGGCGAAGTCGTCCGGCGGCGGATAGCGCCGCTCCTCGAGCAGCATCGTGTCGATGGCGTGGTCGGACACGGCAGCGCGGATCCTATAGTCATGGTCGATGCCGCTCTTCCGCCCGGAAGAAGAGGAGAAGGTGCGCGAGCTCCTCGCCGCGCTCGAGCGCCCGGTCGAGCTGCTCGTCGCGCACGGCCCCGAGGAGACGCCGCTGCCCGGTGCGCGCGACATCGACTTCGGCGCGGAGACGCAGCGCATCGCCGAGGAGCTCGCCGCGCTCTCCGACAAGGTCACCTGCAGGGTCGAGGAGGAGCCCGCGGGCTTCGAGCGCTACCCGGCGATCGCCGTGCGGCCGGATGGCGAGGACGCGGGCGTCCGCTACGACGGCCTGCCGTGGGGCTACGAGCTCGCGTCGCTCATCGGCGCCGTGATCGAGGCAGGCAAGCGCAGGTCGTCGCTCTCCGAGCAGTCGCTCGAACGGCTCGCGGCGCTCGATCGCGACCTGGCGATCGACATCTTCGTCACGCCCACTTGACCGCACTGCCCGCCGGCCGTGCTGCTGGCGTACAAAGCGGCGCTCGCCTCACCCCGAGTCCGCGCGTCGGCGATCGAGTCGACGGAGTTTCCGGCGCTGGCCGACTCGATGGACGTCTGGTCGGTCCCGCGCGTCGTCGTGAACGGCGTGCCGCAGTGGGACGGCGCCGTGCCCGAGCGGGTCTTCTTCGACCGGATCCTCGCTCCCGCGTTCAACTAGCTGCCCACGGGTAGATTCCGAGGGTGAACGAGCCGTTGGAACGGGCGCAGGAGCTCTTCGCGGGCTTCGAGGCCGAGGTGAAGAAGGAGCTGCCGGCGGGCGCAGACCTCTTCGACGCCCACACGCACCTGGGCAACGACATCGACGGGATGAGTCGGCCGCCCCGAGGAGCTGCTCGGCGATGCTCGACACCTACGGCTTCTCGCGCGCGAACGTGTTCTGCCTCGACGAGCCCGACCGCGTGCCGGCGTTCCGCGCGGCGAACGACCGCACGCTGCAGTTCGCCGAGCAGGCCGGCGGCCGCCTGATCCCCTTCGTCCGCCTCGACCTGCTCGCCGACGGCGCCGTGGCGGAAGCGGAGCGCTGCCTCGCGCGCGGTGCACGCGGGATCAAGCTGCACCCGCGAGCGCAGAAGTTCGAGATCACCGACGAGCTCCTCGCCCCGGTCTTCGCGCTGAGCGCCGAGCACCGCGTCCCGATCCTGATCCACGGCGGACGGGGGCTGCCGCCGATCGCCGACAACCTCGCACGGCTCGTCGAGCGTCACGGCGACGCGCAGCTGATCATCGCGCACGCCGGCATCGCCGACCTCTCAGGCCTCGCGGCGCATTTCGCCGGCAGAGCGGGCGTCTTCTTCGACACGTCGGTCTGGAGCGCGATCGACCTGCTGAGCTTCTTCCGGCTCGTGCCGCCGGAGCAGGTTCTCTACGCGTCCGACTACCCGTACGGGCTGCAGCCGCAGTCGCTTCTGCTCTCGCTGCGCACCGCTCGCTCGGCCGGGCTGACCGAGCCGCAGATCGTCGAGCTCCTCGCCGGCAACGCGAACCGGATCGCCGACGGCGAGCCGCCGCTCGAGCCGTCGCAGCCGCAGGGCGCCGAGATCCTCCAGCAGCCGATGGCGCTCGCGCGCATCCACCAGTACCTGACGATGGCGATGCCGATGCTCTTCGCACGCCAGCAGGACACCTTCGGTGCGCTCGGGCTCGCGCTGAACGCGACGAACGAGCGCAACGGCCACGTCGATGACCTCGAGCAGATCCGCGAGCTGCTCGTCGCGGCGCGCGAGCTGTGGCGCCTGCTCCCCGAGGCGAGCTCCGACGACGAAGCTCGCGTCGTCGCGCGCACGACGTCGAGATTGATCCACCTCGCCGACATCGTGGCGGTGACGACCGGTGCCTGAGCTCGAGCTCGTCGTCAACGGCGACGCGCACGTCGTCGACGCGCCGATCGGCATCAGCCTTGCGCAGCTGCTGCGCGAAGAGCTGGGCTTCACCGGCACGAAGATCGCGTGCAACGAGGGCCATTGCGGCGCGTGCACCGTGCAGATCGACGGCGCGCCAACGCTCTCGTGCATCACGCTCGCGCACACCGTGCAGGGTGAGGTGACGACGATCGAGGGACTGCGCGACCATCCGCTGATCGACGCGTTCGTGCGCGCCGACGCAGTGCAGTGCGGGTTCTGCACGCCGGGTCAGGTCGTGTCCGCCGCCGCGCTCGTCGCCGCGAACCCCGACCCGAGCGTCGACGAGATCCGCCACCAGATGGCGGGCAACATCTGCCGCTGCGGCACCTATCCGCGAATCGAGGAGGCGATCCTGCATTGGCGAGACTGATCCGCACCGAGAAAGAGGTCGAGGGCCGCTTCGAAGAGGTGTGGCTCGTGATCGAGGAGGATCCGCTGACGCAGTGGCCCGCCGGCCCGCAGGCGGTCGTCGGCCGGGACGCGATTCGCAAGGACGCACCCGAGCGCGTGCGCGGCGAGGCGCGGTACACGGCCGACATCCAGCTGCCCGGGATGCTCCACGCGGCGATCCTCCGCTCGCCATACGCGCACGCCCGCGTCGCTTCGATCGACTTCACCGCGGCGCTGGAGCAGCCCGGAGTGCGCGGCGCACTCGGCCCCGGCGAGGCGAACGGCCTCGTCGAGGAGGCGACCTACGCCGGCGAGGCGGTCGCAGCGATCGCCGCCGAGACACTCGAGCAGGCGCGCGCCGCGTTGAACGCGATCCGCGTCGAGTGGGAGCAGCTCGAGGCGGTTCTCGATCCCGAGGAAGCGGTCGCGCGCGAGCTCTTCACGAGTGACTCCGTCCGCACCGAGCGCGGCGACTACGAGCGCGCGCTTGCCGACGCCGACGTAGTCGTCGAGGGGACGTATCGCACGTCCGTCGTGCTGCACAACTCGATGGAGACCCACCAGGCCGTGTGCGAATGGGTCGGCGACACGTTGAACGTCTACATCTCGACGCAGTACATCTGGGGCGTCCGCAACCAGATCTCCGCCGAGCTCGGGATTCCCGGCGACAAGGTGCGTGTCGTGTGCGAGTACATGGGCGGCGGCTTCGGCTCGAAGAACGGCGCCGACGAGCAGACCTTCGTCGCCGCCGCGTTCGCGAAGCAGACCGGCAGGCCGGTGAAATGCGCGCTGACGCGGCGCGAGGAGAACACCGCTGCAGGCAACCGCAACGCGACGATTCAGAGGCTGACGGTCGGCGCCCGCAGCGACGGGACGATCGTCGCGCTCGGCGGCGAGTTCATCAACGCCGTCGGCGCGTCCGGCTGGTCGGCGACGACCGAGGGCCCGATGACGATGCTCTATGCGTGCGACAACGTGCGCACGATCCGGCACGGTGCGAAGATCAACACGCCGCCGATGAAGGCGTTCCGCGCGCCGGGCTTCGTCGAAGGGACGTTCGGGCTCGAGTGCCTGATCGACGAGCTCGCGGAGAAGCTCGAGCTCGACCCGCTCGAGCTGCGCAGGCGCAACTACGCCGACTCGAACGACGACAAGCCGTACTCGTCGAAGAACCTGATGCAGTGCTACGACCTCGCGCAGAAGCACTGGGACCGCCGCGACGAGGTCCGCGCGCGCTCGACCGAGACGCGGAAGCACGGCATCGGCATGGCCTCGCAGATCTGGTACGGCGGCGGCGGCCCGCCGTCGTATGCGTGGACGCGCGTCACCTCGGACGGCCGCATCACCGTGGTCACCGCGATGCAGGACATCGGCACGGGCACGCGCACCGCGATGGCGCAGATCGCCGCGGAGGAGCTGGGCGTCCCGCTCGACCGCGTCGACGTCGTGCTCGGCGACAGCGCGCGCGGCCCGTACGCGACGCTCTCCGCCGGCTCCTCGACGACGCCGTCGGTCGGTCCGGCCGTGCGTGCGGCTGCCGCCGACGCGAAGCGGCAGATCATCGAGATCGCCGCGCAGCGCTACCACCTCGAGGAGCGCGTCCTCGACATCAAGGACGGGCTCGTGTTCTCGGCCGACGGCAACATGTCGACGCCGCTCGAGAAGCTGCTCGAGATCCTCGAGGACGCGCAGATCCTCGGCAAGGGCGCCCGCGGCCCGAACCCGACCGGCATGAGCGTGCTCACGTTCGGGATCCAGGTCGTCGAGGTGGCAGTCGACGTGGAGACCGGCGAGGTCGAGGTCGAGCGCGTCGCCGCGGCGCACGACGTCGGGCGGATCATCAACCCGCTCGGCGCGCGCAGCCAGGTCGAGGGCGGGATCATCCAGGGCATCGGCCACACGCTCTCCGAGCAGCGGCTGCACGACCCGGAAACCGGGCGCATCCTGACGACGACGCTCGACGCGTATCGAATGCCGACCGTCGCCGACGTGCCCGAGATCATCTGCGAGTTCGTCGATGTGCCGGACGAGCACCTGACGAACCTCGGCTCGAAGGGGCTCGGCGAGCCGCCGATCATCCCGCTCGCCGCTGCGGTCGCGAACGCGATCCGCGACGCGACGGGCGCCGACGTCCACGAGCTGCCGATCACGCGTGAGGAGATGTTGCGCGCGCTCGAAGCCGCGAAGCGCAAGGAGAAGCGTGGAGCTCCTGCGGCCGTCTAGCATCGCCGAGCTCGACGGAGCAAGTAACAACGTGTTACTTGCCGGCGGGACCGAGGTCGTCCCGCTCCTGCGCGACGGGATCCTCGAGGCGGACACGCTCGTCGACATCCGCGGGATCGTCCCGCGCGGCGTTCGCGGCGACGTGATCGGCGCGGGGACGACGCTCGCCGAGCTCGAGGCCAGCAGCGCGATCCCGGACGCCCTGCGCGAGGCGTGCCGGCTCGCGGCATCTCCGCAGCTGCGGAACATGAGCTCGGTCGGCGGCAACCTGCTGCAGGCGACGCGGTGCTGGTACTGGCGCCTCAAGTACCCCTGCCATCTGCACGGCGGCGACCGCTGTCACGCGCGCGAAGGCGAGCACCGCGAGCACGCGATCTTCGCGAACGACTACTGCGCGTCCGCCCATCCGTCCGACGTCGCGGCGGCACTGCTCGCGCTCGACGCGCGCGTCAGGACGAATCGCCGCGAGTTCCCGCTCGCCGAGCTCTACCGGCTGCCCGACGAGGGCAACCGCGACGTCGTCGCGCTCGAGCCCGGCGAGCTGATCCTCGAGCTCGCGCTGCCCGCGGTCGAGGCGAGCACGTACCTGAAGGCGATGGACCGCAAGCGCTGGTCGTTCCCGCAGGTCGGGGTCGCCGCCGCCCGGATCGGCGGCGAGACCCGCATCGCGCTCGCCGGTGTGGCTCCGATTCCCTGGCTTCTGGCCTCTCCCGAGGCACTCGACGAGGCGACGCCGCTGCCGCGCACCGGCTG
Organism: uncultured Actinomycetes bacterium; assembly: GCA_963838985.1. Lineage (GTDB taxonomy): Bacteria > Actinomycetota > Thermoleophilia > Gaiellales > Gaiellaceae > Palsa-739. The sequence goes on along the minus strand of CAWITF010000004.1, from coordinate 90,876 downwards.
GAAAGTGGCGGTCGCGAAGGCGCTCGTCAGGCGCGCCTCCATCGCGCTCGAATCCTCCGTAGAATCCCCCGCTCAATGGCTCTGCGGCTCAGCGTCCTCCTCGTCCTCACGTGCCTTGCGTCGGTCGCCTCGGCGGCGGCGGCACGGTCGCACGCGGTCGTTGCTGCGACGCACCTGCCCGCGATTCCCGCGAAGAACGAGGCGCCGAGCGGGCGCTGCCCGATCCCCGAGCGCTTCCGTCCGGCGTTCGTGCGCGCGGCGCGCGACAGCGGGCTGCAGCTCTCGATGCTCGTCGCGGTCGCGCAGGTCGAGTCGGAGTTCCGGCCGAACGCGCGCTCGAAAGCCGACGCGCGCGGGCTGATGCAGGTGATCCCGTCAACGGGTGCGGAGCTGCGGCTGAACGTCGACAAGCCGTCGACGAACGTGCTCGCGGGCGCGCGCTACCTCGAGCAGATGCTGCACCACTTCTCGCGCACCGACCTCGCGCTCGCCGCCTACAACGCGGGCCCGACCGCCGTCGACCGGGCGGGCGGGGCGCCGAACGACGAGTCGCTCACCTACGTCGCCCGCGTGCAGCAGCGGTGGGCGGCGTTGGCCGGCTGCAGCTGAGCGACCTGACTTCGTGATCTACGGCGTCGTCCTCGCAGCCGGCGCGTCGACGCGATACGGCACCGATCCGCCGAAGCAGGTCGAGCTGCTGCCGCGCGTGCTCGCGGCGCTCGAGCGGAGCCCACTCGACGGCATCGTCGTCGTCGCGGGCGCCCACAAGCTGCCAATCGAGAGCGTGCAGGTCGACAGCGTGCACTGCCCCGACTGGGAGCGCGGGCCCGGCGCGTCGCTCCGCTGCGGGCTCGCCGCGCTCCCGCACACCTGCGATGCCGCGATCGTCGCCCTCGCCGATGGGCCCGACCTCGATCCCCGCGCCGTCGCCCGCGTCGTCGAGTCGTGGCGAGCCGACGGCGGCGACGTTGTCGCGGCGAGCTACGGCGGCGTCCGCCTCCACCCCGTGCTGCTCGCACGCAGCGCGTGGCCGCTCGTCCCCGACGAGGGCGCCCGCGCGCTCCCGGCCCGCCTCGTCCCCTGCGACGACCTGACCCCTCCAGGCGACGTCGATCTCCGCCGATGAGCTGAAGGCAGGGTCACGGTGCAGGACGCCGAACGGAGAGAGTCGGGATGGAGCACGCACGCACGCTCGAAGCAGTCGTCGCGGTCGACGAGTCGCCGCTCGCCCACGCGCGCCTGCACCGCCAGCTGACGCTCGAGGAGACGGCGCGACGCGCAAGCGTCTCGCCCGAAGAGGTGCAGTGGCTCGAGGAGGGCCGCCTCTACCGCTTCCCGACCGCCGACCGAGCGCTCACCGTGGCGCTCCTCGTCGCGACTGCGCTCGACATCGAGCACCGCGAAGCGCTCGAGCTCGCAGGCCTCGAGGCGCCGCCGCTCACCGCGAGCCCATGGCGCCGCGTCGCAGCCCTCGCCGCGTTCCTGATCGTGCTCGCCGCCGCCGGAGTGACAGTGATGCTCGCGACGCGCAGCTCGCCGAAGCCGAGCGCGTCCGCCGCGAACGCCGCGGCACTGCCTGCTCCGTGGGAGATCAAGGTCGTCGTCCTGAACGGAAGCGGCGACATCGTCTTCACGCGCAGCGTCGCGAGCCGCATCCAGGCACTGTCGTATCGCGTCACGCATGTCGGACGAGCGTCGAGCTTCAACTACCTGCAGACCGAGGTGTACTACCCACCGGGCGGCGAGCCCGTGTGCACGCGGCTCGCGAAGCAGCTCGACGTGCCGGTCCAGCCGCTCCCCGGCGGCAGCGACCCGCACCGCTGCGTCGTGATCGTCGGCCCGCAGCGCGGACCCGGGAACTAGCCCGCTCCAGCACCGGCAAAGCCGGTGCTTCCGCTCTCTTGGCGTGCTCCGTCGAGCCTACGCACGCTAGTTCAGCGGGATCCGCAGCGCCGCGAGCTTCTGCTTGAGCCCGCTCGACATCGGCTCGCTCACGACCTGCCGCACGTAGACGCGCAGGCTCTCCTCGAACCGGTACCGGCGCCTGCACCACTCGCACTCGTCGAGGTGAAGCTCCGCCTCGACGCGCTCGGCCTCGGTCAAGATGTGATCGAGGTACGGCTGCATCATCTCTTCGCAGTGCGCACAGGGGTCTTGCTGAGCATCGTTCATGAGGCATCCTCCAGAACGGACTCGGCAAGCTCACGCTTCAGGATGCGTCGACCCCTGTGCAGACGCGACATCACCGTGCCGATCGGGATGTCGAGAATCTGCGCGGCGTCCTGATAGCTGAAGTCACCGATGTCCACGAGCACGATCACGTCCCGGAAATCGTGAGGAACCGCGGAGAGCGCCGACACGATGTCGTCCTGTGACAGTCGCTCGACAACGCGTTCCTCGTCGCTCACGCCGTCGTCGGAAGCCGCGAGCTTGTCGTAGAGGTAGTAGTCGTTCGCCTCGAGCGCGGTCGTCTGCGGCGCCCTCTGGCTCCGCCGGCCGCGATCGATGTTCAAGTTCGTGAGGATGCGCAGCAGCCACGCACGCAGGTTCGTGCCGGGCTGAAACGAGCGCCAGCTCCGGAACGCACGCGCGTAGGTCTCCTGCACGAGATCCTCGGCTTCGTCACGCGAGTTCGCGAGATGCCGCGCGACGCGAAACACCTGGTCCGAGAGCGCGAGCGCATCCTCCTCGAAACGCACGCGGTCGCGTGCTTCCGTTGCGATGCGTTCTGCGTCAGGAGGCGCTTCGGCCATCGGGGCCACAGTACCACTGGCCATCATTAGGGCTTGAACGCGCGAGACGCGCTGCGCATTCCGTCAGGCCAATGCGATCTCGCGGAAGCCGGCCTGCGACATCGCCTCGAGCAGCTGCTCGCGCGACGTGCGCTCGTCGTCCCAGCTCAGCGTGACCTGGCCCATCAGATTCGCGTTCGCCGCCTCGAGGCCGTCATGCCCCCCGAGCGCGCCGGCGAGCCTGTTGACGCAGCGCTCGCAGCGGATGCCGCTCACCTGGATCGTCTCCGTCACAGTCGCCATGCGTTCAGGTTAGTACACCCATCCGAAAGTTCGGCCGCTTCCCGGCGGCGTCTCGCCGCCCGTGGCCGCGTCCTCAGTCGCTCGGATAGCTTCAGCTATCCGAGCTCCTTGCGTCCTTGCCACGAACGCCGAGCCGGGCGCCGGTTAAGCCACGGAACTTCCGGACGGATGTACTCGCGAGCGCGCAACGATGTCTGCTGCGACGTCCGGCGCCGCGAGCTGCAGGTGCGCCTCCGGCTCGGGCGGCTCCTCGCCGAGGAGCTCCCGCGCGAGCTCGCGCGCAGTGGCGAGCCGGTCACCGTCCGGATGGATCAGCTCCGCGTCGAGCCCTGCGCGCGCCGCGGCCCAGCGGTTCTGGAGATAGTGGCCGCGGTCGGCAACCGCAGTCGGCGCCTCCGCGACGAGCTTCCGGATGAGCCCGACGAGCATGGCCGTTCGCTCGAGCGCCGTCGGCTGGTCCGAGATCCGGATCTCGAGCGTGCCGAGCCGTGGATTCGGGCGGATGTCCCACCAGATGCGCGTGTGATCCTCGATCACGCCGAGCTCGACGAGGCGTTCGACCCACGCCTCCCAGCCTGCGTAGTCGGCGAAGACCGGCGGAGCTGCTGCACGCGGAAGCTCCGCGAGGATGCCCGCGCGAATCGAGAGCATGCCGCTCGACTCCCCGTGAACGAGCGGCGAGTTCACCGAGAGCGCGAGCACGACCGGCAGCCACGGGAGCACGGACTCGAGCCGCTCCCAGCAGCGCTCGGGGCTCTCGACGCCGACGTGCACGTGCAGGCCGTTGACGCCCTGGCGCAGAGCCGCGCGCCCGACCCGGTGCGTCATCTTCAGGTACCGGTCCTCCTGCACGATCGGCAGTGCATCGAGGGCCGCCGTCGGATGCGCCCCGGCCGCCGCGATCACTAGACCGTGATCCTTAGCGATCGACTGTGCGACGGCGCGCAGCGCCCGCAGCGACTCGACCGCTTCCGCGACGGACTCGCAGATGCCGGTCGTGAGCTCGACGACCGACGCGTGCAGCTCCGTCTTCAACGTGCCCGGCAGCTCGAGCTCGGCGGCGCCGCGAACGAGGACGTCGACCGCCGCAATCGGGGCGAACGTCTCCGCGTCGAGGATCATCACCTCCTCCTCGACGCCGAGTGAGAGTGGAGACGATCCGCCGAAGCGGTGTTCGATCACTTCTTGCCGCGGATCCCGTGCACGGGCCGGCCTGCGGCCTCCCATGCGTAGTACGACGCGCTCGGCCCGAACGGCAGCTCGTACGACAGCACGCGTGGGTTCCGTCCGACCTCTTTCGCGCGCTGCGCGTGACGAAGCAGATTCGGGTCGTCGCGCTCCTGCCACACGAGCACGAGGTGCGCGGCGGTCATGAACTCGGCGACGAAGCCACACCCAGGTGCAGGGCACGGGAACGGATCGGTCGCAACGCAGTACCAGCCCGCATGGCTCTCGCCGTCCTCGCCCTGCCAGATCTCTTCGTCGGTGTGCGGGTCCGTCTGCTCGACGATGCCGGCTCGACCGAGTTGGAGCTCCTCCTCCGCCACGCCGGAAAGGTAGCGGCAGCTACGAGGTCAAGCGGTTGGGCCGCCGAGCGCCTTGCCGCGGAGCAGGTTCAGCGCGCTCTGCTGCGCCGCGTGCAGTGCGAATCGCTGCTGCGCCTTCGTGTTGGCTCCGAAGCTGTACGTCCCCGAGAGCACATCGCCGCGGCGCTGATACACGGCATACGAGATCTGATCGACCTTCTTGCCTTTCACCTTCCCCTGCACGCGCACGCGCACGTAGAGGTACCCCTTGAGGAGCCCGGGGGCCTTCAGCAGGGTCATCGTGAAACGGAGCGGCGGCAGACCCGGCCCCGGATTGATCGGAGTGTGCGGGCACGTACGGGCGTGCCGAATCACCTCGCGCATGGCCTGCGCGGCGCCGCCGTGCTTGTACGTGACGACCTCGTTCGAAAGGCCGACCTTCGCGCCCTGCTTCACGTAGTCGACCTGCAGGCGGTCGACACGCAGCTTCTCGCTCGGATAGCCCGAGCGGCCGCAGAGATCGAGCGTCGCGTTGCTCTTGACGCCGAACCCGTCCATGCGCGGCCGCAGGATGTACCCGCTGCCGACCTGGGACGGCGTCAGCACGAGCTTCGGCATGTTCGGCGGCGAGGCGACGATCGCGAGCACTGCAAGCAGCACGTGCACCACTACAGCGTAGTCACTAGCGCAGGGTGAATGCCCAAACCGCGCCGATGAGGGCGGTGCCGACGGTGATCCACAGCACGTACTCGCCGATCACGCCGCTGTGCGCCTCCTTGAGGACGACGATCGGCGGGCCTGCGAGCCGTGCCGCCCCGCGGCGCCACGCGTCGGGGATGCGGTGCCGCCAGAGCCCGAAGGCCGCGACGGCGAGTGCGAGCAGCGTGCCGGCGAGGCCGTAGAGCCGGCTCGCTGTCCCCGTCGGCGTGATTGCGAACGGCAGGCGCGCCGCCGTCTGCTTCATCGGCTTGCCGTGCAGCACGCGCTCGGCGTAGGCCGCGCGATCCCGGAAGCGCTCGGCTCCGTACTCGGCACGCTGCCCGAGCCCCGGCACGAGGCTGATCGCAAGCCCGAGCGCGAGCATGACGGCCGTCACGGTGACGAGCAGGCCTTTGCCCGGCAGCGTCGGCGGCGAGTCCTCGCGCGGCTGGCGCGTGAGCAGGCCGTCCTCGCGCGCGCCCCAGCCGGCGAAGACGCGGAGACCGGCGCGCAGGATCGCGCCCGCCGACACACCGGTCGCGAGCATCAGGAGCGGCTGCACCCATTCGATGTGGTTCAGCGTTGCGCCCTCGTCGATCTGCGCGTGACCGAGATACGTCCCGACGTACGGTAAGCCCATCAGCCCGACCGCGCCGAGCACGAAGAGCCCTCCGAGCACGGGCAGCGTCCGGCCCTTTCCGTGCAGCCGAAGCTCGTCGACTGCGCCCAGTTCGGCGAGGAGCACGCCGCAGCAGAGGAAGAGCGCGCCCTTGATCAGGCCGTGTGCGACGACCATCGTCGCGACGCCCGCGAGCGACTTCGTGTTCAAGACGGCGATGCCGACGAGCATCGCCCCCGCGTGACTGATCGTGGAGTACGCGAGCAGCCGCTTGAGATGCGCCTGCAGAAAGCACATGACGGCGCCGAGCAGCGCGCTCGCGATCCCGAGCGCGAGCAGGACGTTCCGCACCGCGTGTTGGTGCGCCCCGAACGGCGCGTCGAAGACCGTCCAGTAGATGCGCGCGACGGCGAGCAGGCCGAGCTCGACCATCACGCCCGAGAAGAGCACGCACACCGGCGCAGGCGCAACGGCGTGCGCATCGGCGAGCCAGGCATGGAAAGGGACGATCGCACCTTTGATCAGGAACCCGACGACGAGCAGCGTGAACGCGACGACGACGAGACCGCTCGGCTTCTGCCCGGCGAGCGTGCGCCCGATCTGAGCGAGGTTGAGCGCGCCGGTCCTCCCGTAGAGCAGCGCGATCCCGAGCAGGATGAAGTATGCGCCGACGGTGTTCGTCACCGCCATGTTGATCGACCCCTGCAACGGCCCGAGCTCCGCGATCTTGAAGCCCGCAAGTGCGTATGCGGCGACGCCCATCAGCTCGAACCAGACGAACATGTTGAAGATGTCGCCGCTGAGCGCGAAGCCGCACATGGCCCCGCAGAACACGAGCACGAGCACGTTGTACGGGCGGCCTGCATCGGCCAGGTAGCGGAGCGAGTAGACCAGCATCAACAGCACGAGCAGCGAGATGAGCACCGCCATGCCGGCGCCGAGCGGGTCTGCCGTGAACGCGATCCCGAGGACGACGCCGCTCCGCGGCCGCCAGCCACCGTAGAAGTGCACGACCTCGTGCGTCATGCTCGCGAGCGCGATCAGAACCGCGAATACGCAGGTCGCCGCCACCGCCGCGAGCGCGATCGCGTCGGTCACACGGCGCGGAAAGAGATGACTCCCGAACGCGCACACCGCTGCCGCCAGCAGCGGAATCACGACCGGCAATGGCAACGCCCAGCTCATCCTGACATCTCGGCGATCGCATCCGGGTCGACAGTGCCGGCGTGCTTGTGCACCTGCAAGGCGAGCGCGAGGATCAGCGCGATCACGGTCACGCTGACGACGACGTCCGTCAGCACGAGCGACTGCACGACGGGGTCGACCGCCGTCGTCCCCAGCTTGACGCCCTTGAAGATCGGCGGCCCGCCACCGTTCACGTAACCGATCGCGAGCAGGAGCACGTACGTCGACGACTGCGTCACTGTCAGGCAGAGCGCGAGGTGGATCAGGTTGCGACTCGTGACGATCCCGTAGAGCCCGATGCAGCAGATCCAGGCGGCCACGGCGTACGGCAGAAAGCTCATGCCTGCTCCCGTGCGAGGGGAACGACGTACTCCTCGAGGAACTCCGAGAAGAGCACGAGCAGAGCGGCCGCGACCTCGAGGCCCGTCGCCCAGTTGACGAGCGCCGCGCTGCCGCCGGACCAGAGCGTCCCGGGCACTCCCGGCCCGAGCTCGTTCGTCAAAAACGGTGCACCCGATACGAGGGCCGCAAGACCGACGATCACGTATGCGCCGACGCCGACGCTCTCGAGCGGGTCGAGCACAGCCTTGTTCCCGATCCCTTCCCAGGCTCGGTAGCTCGAACAGAGAAACAGCAGGAGCGCGCCACCTGCGACGATCACGCCGCCCTGGAAGCCGCCACCCGGGGTGACGAAGCCGAAGGCGATCAGCCAGAGGCCGACGAGGATCGCACCGGCGACCATCAGCGTGCCGACGACCCGCACCAGATCGCTGCCTACCTCTTCGTGGACTCTCCCCCTTGTCACGCTCGTCCTGCGACCGCAGCAGCAGCACGACGCCCATGACCGACGCGAAGAGGATGAACTCCTCGCCCATCGTGTCGAACCCGCGGTAGTCGAAGACGACGGCGGTCACGACGTTCGTCATGTGCCGCTCCGGTAGCGCAACGTGGTTCAGGAGGTAGCCGTAGGGGCCGACGTAGTTGCCGAAGTCCGGCAATCCTGCGAGGCCCCAGACGAGCAGCACTCCAAAGACACCGAGAGCCGGCAGCAGGATCACCGTGCGTGTGCGGCGACTCACTCGGTCCCGTCCTTGGGCCTGCCGGCACGCAGGCGCGCAACGGCGACGAGCACGACGAGCGGATAGCCGACGGTGCCGACGACGAGCATCGAGAGCGCGACGTCCGGCGCACCGAAGACGACGAAGAGGATGACGAGCGTCCAGCCGTAGAAGCTCTGGACGATGATCATCTTCAAGGGGTCGCGCGAGAGGACGACCGCCGGCGCCCCGAGTGCGACGAGCGCGAGGATCGTCGACTGAAGAGGAACGAGCGTGGCGAGCGTCATGCGCCCGGCGGCCCCTTCTCCTCGGGCAGCGACGAGACGGCGCCGTAGTCGATGCGGCGAGCCGCGCGCGCGGTCGCGGTCAGCAGCACGGGATAGAGGACAAAGAGGAGCGCCACCGCCGCGATCGCCTCGAGCCCGCCGGCCGAGACGTGCTCGCGCACGAGCACCGCCGCCAGGATCAGAAAAGCGGGCACGGTGATGCCGGCCGACGCGTAGTGGAGCCGATCGAACGTCGTTCGCATCACGAGCATCCCGATGCAACAAAGGAGCTCGAGCGCGACACCGGCGACGAGCAGGATGTCGACTGCGACGTTCGCCATCAGAGCCAGCGGCCGAGGAAGCGCACGAATACGAGGCCGCCGATCCACGACATCACCGCGGCGACGATCGGCAGGCCGTACATGAACGAGCGGTGCAGGCCCTCCGCGAGGCAGAGCAGGACGAGCACCCCGACCGTGCCGCCGAGCTGCAACGCCACGACCCCGTCGATCGGGCGTGAGCGGAGCGCGACGACGGCGAGCGGCAGAAAGCCGAGGAGGAGCGTGGTCGCGGCGATCGTGAACGCGTTCACGCCGGCTCTTCGGACTTGCGTCGCGGGACGAGATCGTGCAGGAGGACGAGCCCGCGCTCGGGCTCGAGGTCGACCACGTAGGCGTTCGGGCTGTAGTTCGCGAGCAGGTTCCGCCACACGCGCACGCCGGGCGAGCCGATGTCCTCGTCCTCGTGCGAGCGGAACGATCCGCGCACGACTTCACGCCGCAGCGCGCTCAGCACGAGCGCACGCATGACGATCGCGAAGTCGCTGAAGACGACAAGGAGCCCGGACCAGCCGCGCACGAGCCACCGCTTCGGGATCGCCGCCCGAACGTCCGCACGGACGCGTGCGAGCTCACCGATCGACGCGGCAGTCGCAGCAGCGCCGGTCGCGGCGATCCACTCGTAGTGGTTCCACTCGCCGACGAGCAGCATCCACAGCCACCAGAGCGCGAATGCCGAGAGGAGCCACGCCCGCAGGTGTCTCACGGCGCGTCGTATTTCCGCCGTCAGGCGGAGAAAACGACGCGCCGCGCGACTATTGGCCTTTCTTGATGCCGGGCTCGCCCCACGCGAGCTCGACGGCGCGCGTCGGCGTGCCGCCCGGCTTGTTGGCCTCCATGTCGGTCTTGAAGAGCGGCAGCACGATCTTGCCGGCTGCGGCCTTCAGCATCATCCCGGTCGCGACGTACCAGGCGAGGATCGCCGCGATCACGAACACCCAACCGGCGGTGTGCATGATCGTGGTGCCGCCGTTCAGGAACGCAACCGCTGCGACACCCGAGCCGGCCGCAAGCGTGCCGAGCACGGCCGTGACGCCGAGGTTGCCTTCGGAAAGCGCGCCGAGCATCCCGGAGAAGGTGATCGCGCAGAGCGCGATGAACCAGAAGCCGAGCGCATGGTCGAGCGTGCCGCCCGCATGCAGGACGCCGGTCGCGAGCAGGAGCTGTAGCAACCCGTACGCCATCCAGAACGAGCCCCACATGCCGTGCATCGCGGTCGCGACCGCGTCGCGAGCGCGATACGCCCACATGCCGGCGAGGAACTGCGCGAGACCGCCGAAGAAGGCGGCAAACGGGAACAGATAGCCGGGCGTGGAGGCAGAGCCGTACCAGCCGGCCATGTTGGCGGCGACGATGAACGTCGCGCCCGCAAACCCGAAGAGACCGAGCACCGACGGTGCCGCGATCGGCTGCAGGTAGACGCGCGGGCGGGCGAAATCGCCGTACCACCCATCCGTGTCGGCTGCGAGCGCGACTCCCGCGGACGCGCGCGCGTGCCGTTCGTCGATTGTGCTCATACAGGGAAATTTCCCCGATCGAGGCGTACGAAACATATCGTAGTACGATTTGTTTAGCGGAGTGTGTCACGCGGCACCACCTCTTGCGCATGCAGATCGGCAAGCTGGTCGCCTCGTGGCCCGTCCTGCGGCAACTCCGCCAGGGCGATCCGCTCGGGCTCGGGCCGGCGGTGCAGTCGCCGCGCACGAAAGCGCTGAAGCCGCGCATCGACGACGCCGAGCACGTCGTCCAGTCGGTCTGCCCGTACTGCGCCGTCGGCTGCGGCCAGCTCGTCTACGTCAAAGGCGGCGAGGTGACGCAGATCGAAGGCGACCCGGCGAGCCCGATCTCGCGCGGCCGTCTCTGCCCGAAGGGCAGTGCGTCGAAGAGCTTCGTGCAGAGCCCGCTGCGCGAGTACAAGGTCAAGTACCGGCGCCCTTACGGAAACGCGTGGGAGGAGCTCGAGCTCGAGACCGCGATGGACATGATCGCGCAGCGCATCGTCGAGACGCGCGCGGCGAACTGGCAGGCGGAGACGGACGACGGCGCGCCGGCGAACCGCACGATGGCGATCGGCAATCTCGGCGGCGCGACGCTCGACAACGAAGAGAACTACCTGATCAAGAAGCTGCTGACTGCGCTCGGCATCGTCCAGGTCGAGAACCAAGCGCGCATATGACACAGCTCCACGGTTCCCAGTCTGGGAACCTCGTTCGGGCGAGGCGGTGCAACGGACTTCCAGCAGGACCTGCAGAACTCCGACTGCATCGTGATCATGGGCTCGAACATGGCGGAGAACCACCCGGTCGGCTTCCAGTGGGTGATGGAAGCGCGCGAGCGGGGTGCGAAGGTCATCCACATCGATCCGCGGTTCACGCGCACGTCGGCAATGGCGTCGAAGTGGGTCGGCATCCGCGCCGGGAGCGACATCGCGTTCCTCGGCGGGATCGCGAACTACATCCTGCAGAACGACCTCTGGTTCGAGGAGTACGTCAAGCACTACACGAACGCGCCCGTGATCATCGACGAGTCGTTCGCCGACACCGAGGATCTCGACGGTTTCTTCTCCGGCTGGGATCCCGAGCAGTCGAAGTACGAGAAGGACAGCTGGTCGTACGAGGGGATGGAGACGCACGGCGCCGCCGGGAACCGCGAGACGAAGGGCCACGAGGCCGGGCACGGCGGGCACGGCGGCGGCCTGAGCCACGGCGAGCCGCCGTCGGAAGACCCGGCGCTGACGCATCCCCGCTGCGTCTTCCAGCTGCTGAAGAAGCACTATCAGCGCTACACGCCCGAGCTCGTCGCCGAGACGTGCGGCGTCTCGGTCGACGACTTCCTCTACGTCTGCGAGTCGCTCGTGCAGAACTCCGGCCGCGAGCGCACGAGCGCGTTCGTCTATTCGGTCGGCTGGACGCAGCACACCGTCGGCGTGCAGTACATCCGCGGCGCCGCGATCATCCAGCAGCTGCTCGGCAACATGGGCCGACCGGGCGGCGGGATCGTCGCGCTCCGCGGTCACGCGTCGATCCAGGGCTCGACCGACATCCCGACGCTGTACGACACGCTGCCCGGCTACCTGCCGATGCCGAGGGCCGAGGACTACGGCGGCTTCGACAACTACGCGAAGGCGAACATCGCGCCGAGCGGCTGGTGGGGCCACTTCACGGCGTACTGGGTCAGCCTGATGAAGTCGTACTTCGGCGAGCACGCCACCGACGACAACGACTGGCTCTTCGACCGGCTGCCGCGCATCGACGAGGACAACTCCGTCTACTGGACGCTGCAGCAGATGCTCGAGGGCAAGGTGAAGGGCTACCTGATCGCCGGCGAGAACCCGGCGGTCGGCAACGCGAACGGGAAGGCGCACCGCCTCGGGCTCGCGAAGCTCGAGTGGCTCGTCGTGCGCGACCTCGTGGAGATCGAGTCGGCGTCGTTCTGGTACGACAGCCCGGAGATCGAGACGGGCGAGCTCGTGACGAAGGAGATCCCGACGGAGGTCTTCTTCATGCCGGCGGCCGCGCACACGGAGAAGGACGGCTCGTTCACGAACACGCAGCGTCTTCTGCAATGGCACTGGCAGGCAGTCGAGCCGAAGGAGGACTGCCGTTCCGAGCTCTGGTTCTACTTCCACCTCGGCCGGCGCATCAAGTCGCTCCTCAAGGACTCGAAGGAGCCACGCGACGACCTCGTCAAGTGGCTGAAGTGGGATTACCAGACGCACTCGGCGCTCCAGGAGCCGAGCGCCGAACAGGTTCTGAAGGAGATCGGCGGGGTCACGATCGAGAGCGGCGAGCCGCTCGACGCGTATCCGAAGTTGAAGGACGACGGCACGACCGCCTGCGGCTGCTGGATCTACTGCGGCGTCTACAAGGACGGCGTCAACCAGGCTGCCCGCAAGAAGCCGCACTGGGAGCAGAGCTACGTCGCGCAGGAGTGGGCGTGGGCCTGGCCGAACAACCGGCGCATCCTCTACAACCGGGCATCCGCCGACCCCGACGGAGACCCGTGGTCGGAGCGCAAGAAGTACGTCTGGTGGAACGGCGAGAAGTGGACGGGCCTCGACACGCCGGACTTCGAGGAGACGAAGGCCCCCGACTACAGGCCGCCCGACGGCGCCGAGGCGGAGGACGCGATCGCCGGCGACCACCCGTTCGTCATGCAGGCCGACGGCCGCTCGTGGCTCTACGTCCCGCAAGGGCTCGAGGACGGCCCGCTTACCCGCGCACTACGAGCCGCACGAGTCGCCGTTCGAGAACGCGCTCTACTCGCAGCGCGCGAACCCGGCGCGCCAGCAGAACCCGGAGCTCGAAGAGGACCCGTACAACCCGGTCGCGAGCGAGCTCTTCCCGTACGTCGTCACCACCTACCGGTTGACCGAGCACCACACCGCAGGCGGCATGTCGCGCTCGGTTCCGTACCTCTCGGAGCTGCAGCCGGCGATGTTCTGCGAAGTGCTCGCCGGAGCTCGCGGCGGAGGCCGGGCTCGAGCACGGCGGCTGGGCGACGATCTACACCACGCGCTCGGCGATCGAGGCGCGCGTGATGGTCACGAACCGCATCCCGCCGTTGACGGTGTACGGGCGAACGACGCATCAGGTCGGCCTGCCCTACCACTGGGGCCAGCGGCTGCTGAGTGCGGGTGACAGCGCGAACGACCTGATGCACATGGCGCTCGACCCGAACGTGCACATCCAGGAGGTGAAGGCCGCGACGTGCGGGATCCGGCCGGGTCGCCGACCGCGCGGGAAGGCGCTCACCGAGTTCGTCGACGACCTGCGGGAGCAGACATGAGCGCGCCCGCAGGTTGGGAAGCCTACGAGGAGCAAAAGCAGGAGCGCGTCGGCTTCTTCACCGACACGTCGGTCTGCATCGGCTGCAAGGCCTGCGAGGTCGCGTGCAAGGAGTGGAACCTCATCCCGGAGGACGGGCTCGACTGGACCGGCCACTCGTACGACAACACCGGGCACCTCGACGCGAACAGTGGCGCCACGTCGCCTTCATCGAGCAGGAGAAGCCCCTACACACGAACGGCGACGGAACGACTGGTTTGCGCTGGCTGATGGAGTCGGACGTGTGCAAGCACTGCACGCACGCTGCGTGCCTCGACGTGTGCCCGACCGGCTCGCTCTTCCGCACCGAGTTCGGGACGGTCGTCGTGCAGGAGGACATCTGCAACGGCTGCGGCTACTGCGTGCCCGCGTGCCCGTTCGGCGTGCTCGACAAGCGGCACATCGCCTCCGACGCCAACGTCGGCTTCAAGCCCGACCTGCCCGCGTCGCTCGGCAAGAAGGAGGACGGCCGCGTCTGGAAGTGCACGCTCTGCTACGACCGCCTGAAGGGCGGCCACGAGCCGGCGTGCGCGAAGGCGTGCCCGACGAAGTCGATCCAGTTCGGCCCGCTCGACGAGCTCCGCGAGCGTGCCGACGCGCGGCTCGCGAAGCTGCAGGCCGAGAGCTGGAACGGCGCACAGCTCTACCGCCGCGACCCCGACGACGGCGTCGGCGGCTGCGGCGCGTTCTTCCTGCTGCTCGACGACCCCGAGGTCTACGGCCTTCCGCCCGACCCGCAGTCGTGACGACGCAGTTCCTCCCAGCGATGTGGACGAACATGGCGACTGCCGCGACCGTATTGCTCTTCGGCGTCGTCGGCGCCTTCCTCGGCGGCAGACGATGAGCGAGACGCGCTCGTACTACGGCCGGCCGGTGATCAAGGAGCCGACGTGGACGTGGGAGATCCCCGTCGTACTTCTTCACCGGCGGTCTCGGCGGGCGCGTCGTCGACGCTCGGCTTTGCGGCGAAGCTCTTCGGCAACGAGAAGCTCGTCGCGCACCGCGCTGTACATCGGCGCCCTCGCGGACGCAGTCTCGCGGCCGCTCCTGATCTCCGACCTCGGCCGCCCCGAGCGCTTCCACCACATGCTGCGCGTCTTCAAGGTCACGTCGCCGATGAACGTCGGCGCCTGGATCCTGCTCGTCAGCGGCGGCGCGTCGAACACCGCGGCCGCGCTCGAGCTGCTCGGGATCCTGCGAGCCGGTGAAGGTGCTCGCCGAGCTCGTCGCGGCGCTCTTCGGCCCGCCGCTCGCGACGTACACCGGCGTGCTGATCGCGGACACCGCAGTGCCGGTCTGGCACGAAGGCCGGCAGGAGCTGCCCTGGATCTTCGGCGCGAGCGCGTCGGCGTCGGCCGGCGCGGCCGCGTGCGTCTTCCTCGACCCGGCCGACGCAGGCCCTGCGCGCAGGCTGGCCGTGGGCGGCGCGCTCGTCGAAGGGGCGCTGTGCAGGTGATGGAGCACCGGCTCGGCGAGACCGGCGAGGTCTACCACCGCGACGCCGCGGGCGCGTTCGGTTGGGCGGCGAAGGGCTGCACCGTCGCCGGCGCCGCGCTCCTCGCGACGCGCGGGAAGCGGAGCCGTGCCGCGTCCGTCGTGGGCGGTGCGCTCGTCTGCGCCGGCTAGATGTGCCTGCGCTGGTCGGTCTTCAAGGCGGGCTTCCAGTCCGCGCGCGACCCGAAGTACACGGTGAAGCCGCAGCGCGAGCGCGCGGCGCGCGACGGGACGAAGGCGACGACGCAATAGACGTCTGGTGCCTGGCACCTTCGGTGCCGGGCACCGCTATTCGCGAATCTGTCCGGTGTCCGTCGGCCGGGCCACGGTGTAATCCGGCCCGCCCGGCGGCTCGCCGCTCTCCTCGTGCGGATGCGGGTCGTCCTCGAGCCGCACCGGCTGCACGTGCAGGAGATCTTCGACAACCTCGTCGAGCGACTCGTAGGTGCGCTCCGGCAGCGAGCGCAGCGCGGCGAGCGACTGCGGCTCGGCGTGCTGACGGACGGCGTACTCGAGGAGTTGCGCCTTGTCGGCGGGAAGCGCGACGCCGACGAGCAGGGTCTTCAGCTCGGCGGCGGCTGACGTCTCCATCTCGCGGTCGAAGTTCCCGCTCCTGGGCTTGAAAAACGCGGTTTAGCGTCGCCCCGCGCCGGTACGAGGATCGCGGTGCCCGAACTTGGCTTCGCACTTTCGTCCGAGGACTTTCCGCCGAACGAGCTCGTTCGCCAGGCTGCGCTCGCGGAGCAGAGCGGCTTCACGTTCTGCCTGATCTCCGACCACTACCACCCGTGGATCTCGAAGCAAGGGCACAGCCCGTTCGTCTGGTCGACGCTCGGCGGGATCGCGAACGCGACGGAGAAGATCCGCGTGGGCACGGGCGTGACGTGCCCGACGATCCGCATCCATCCGGCGATCGTCGCGCAGGCGGCGGCGACGGTCGGCTGCATGATGCCGCGGCGGTTCTTCCTCGGCGTCGGCACCGGCGAGAATCTCAACGAGCACATCCTCGGCGACCGCTGGCCCCTTCCCGACGAGCGACTCGAGCTGCTCGAGGAAGCAGTCGAGGTGATGCGTCTCCTCTGGCAGGGCGGCGAGCAGACGCACCGGGGCAAGCACTACACCGTCGACCACGCGCGCATCTACGACCTTCCCGACGGTGGCATCGAGGTCTACGTGGCCGCGGCGCAACAGAAGGCAGCCGAGCTCGCCGGACGAATCGGCGACGGCTTCATCTCGACGTCTCCCGACAGTGAGGTCGTCAACGCGTTCGAGGGGGCGGGCGGCAAGGGCAAGCAGAAGCTCGGCATGCTGCACGTCGCCTACGACACCGACGAGAAGCAGGGACTGAAGCGCGCCACCGAGCTCTGGCCGAACACCGGCCTCAAAGGCTCGCTGAGTCAGGAGCTCGCGACGCCGTCCGACTTCGAGGGCGCGGCAGAGATGGTCTCGGAAGACGATCTGGCGGAGTCGACTCCGCACGGACCCGATCCCGAGCGCTACCTGAAGGCGATCGGGGAATACGCGGACGCCGGCTTCACGCATGTGTACATCCACCAGATCGGCGACAACCAGGACGAGTGGGCCGAGTTCGCGGCGCGGGAGCTGATCCCGAACATTTGAGCAGTCCGGAGGTCCCGCAGCCCGAAGAGATCTATGCGCGGACGAAGGAGGAGGGCGAGCGCAGGCTGCAGCGCCCGTTCCTGGAAGTAATGTCGACCGCGCTCGCCGCGGGCTTCGACATCGTCGTCGGCGTCACTGTGCTCGCTCTGCTGACCGAGCAGCTGGAACATGCGACCGGGAAGCACGCTGCGCACGTCGTCGCCTCACTCGGTTTCGGCGTCGGCTTCGTCTTCATCGTCGTGGGTCGCGCCGAGCTCTTCACCGAGAACTTCCTCGTCCCGATCGCAGGGCTCGACCACAACGACCGCCGCTCGTGGCTCGCACTCGGGCGACTCTGGCTCGTGTCACCGATCTTCAACATCGTCGGCGGGACGGTGATGATCCTTCTCCTCTCGACGCACAGCGTCCTGCCGTACGGGACCGGACGCGCACTCGAGGACACCGCTGCGACGGTCCACGCGAACGGGGTCGCGGCGCTGTTCGTCAGCGCAATCTTCGGCGGCGCCCTCATCACCGGGATGACCTGGTTCGTCGAAGGTCAGCCGTCGATGATGGTGCGGATCGTCGTCGCCTGGCTCGCGGGCACGATCCTCGCACTCGGCGCGTTCAACCACGTGATCGTGGTGACGATCGAGCTGATCTTCGGCTACCGGTACGGCGCGCACATCCCGATCGCATTCATCGTCGGGAACTTCTTCCTCGCCGCCGCAGGGAACATGATCGGAGGTCTGCTGCTCGTGACCTTGAATCGCTTCACGCAGGCGATCCACGGGGGCAGAAGCCGCGCTTCTGCTTGAATCGAGGTATGGCCCAGCCTGACCAGCTCCGAGTCGGCGACACCTCGTACTCGATCTACCGGCTCGATTCGCTGCAGGCCCGCTGGGACGTCGCGCGCCTCCCGTACACGCTCCGGATCCTGCTCGAGAACGTGCTCCGGAACGGGACGGAGGCCGAGGTCGAGGCCGTCGCCGGCTGGGTCGCCGCCGACGAGCCGTCGCGCGAGATCTCGTTCGCTCCTGCGCGCGTGCTGCTGCAGGACTTCACCGGCGTGCCGTGCGTCGTCGACCTCGCGGCGATGCGCAATGCGATGCGCGACCAGGGTGGCGATCCGAAGAAGATCAACCCGCTGATCCCCGTCGAGCTCGTGATCGACCATTCGGTGCAGGTCGACGAGTTCGCAACCAGGCTTGCGATCGCGCGCAACGTCGAGCTCGAGTTCGAGCGCAATATCGAGCGCTACGCGTTTCTGCGCTGGGGCCAGACCGCTTTCGACAACTTCTCGGTGGTACCGCCGAACACGGGCATCGTGCACCAGGTCAACCTCGAGTACCTCGGCCGCGTCGTCGAGTCGCGCGACGGCGTCGCGTTCCCGGACACCGTCGTCGGGACCGATTCGCACACGACGATGATCAACGGGCTCGGCGTCCTCGGCTGGGGCGTCGGCGGCATCGAGGCGGAGGCGGCGATGCTCGGCGAGCCCCTCTCGATGCTCGTGCCGCAGGTCGTCGGCTTCCGGCTCTCCGGTGAGCTTCCAAAGGGCTCGACGGCGACCGACCTCGTGCTCACGGTGACCGAGATCCTGCGCAAGGTCGGCGTCGTCGGGAAGCTCGTCGAGTACTTCGGCCCCGGCGTCGGCTCGCTCGCGCTCGCCGACCGCGCGACGCTCGGGAACATGAGCCCCGAGTACGGCGCGACGTGCGGCTTCTTCCCCGTCGACGACGTCACGCTCGACTATCTGCGCCTCACGGGCCGCAGCGCGGAGCGAGTCGCGCTCGTCGAGGCGTACTGCAAGGAGAACATGCTCTGGCATACGCCCGACGAGCAGCCGACGTACTCGCACGTCGTCGAGCTCGATCTCGGCGACGTCGAGCCCTCGCTCGCCGGGCCGCGCCGCCCGCAGGATCGTGTCCCGCTCGCGAACGCGAAGGAAGCATTCATCGAGGCGCTCGACACGTTCGGCGTCGACTACAAGAACGGGGGCACCGACCGAGCGCTGGCCGACACGTTCCCCGCGAGCGACCCGACGACCGAGCAGCAGCCGGGCGGCGACCCCGAGCCGGTGGACGACGGACCGACCGAGCACGGGGCGACGCTGACGCGCACGTCGGTGCAGGTCGCGGGCGAGGACTACGCGCTCGAGCACGGCTCCGTCGTGATCGCGGCGATCACGTCGTGCACGAACACGTCGAACCCGTCCGTGATGATCGGCGCCGGGCTGCTCGCCAAGAAGGCGGTCGAAGCCGGCCTCTCGCGCAAGCCGTGGGTGAAGTCGTCGCTCGCGCCCGGTTCGAAGGTCGTCACCGAGTACTACGAGCGCTCCGGGCTCGACCGTTATCTCGACGAGCTCGGCTTCAACACGGTCGGCTACGGCTGCACGACGTGTATCGGCAACTCCGGCCCGCTGCCGGGGCCGATCGCCGACGCGGTCACCGAGGGCGATCTCGTCGTGTGCGCGGTGCTCTCCGGCAACCGCAACTTCGAAGCGCGGATCCATGGCGACGTGAAGGCGAACTACCTCGCCTCGCCCCCGCTCGTCGTCGCGTACGCGCTCGCAGGCCGCATGGACATCGACCTCGTCAACGAGCCGATCGGCGACGGCGACGACGGCCCCGTCTTCCTGCACGACATCTGGCCGTCGGCGAGCGAGATCCAGGAGACGATCGCAGCGTCGATCGACGGCGGCATGTACCGGTCGAGCTACGGCGATGTCTACACCGGTGACGAGCGCTGGCGTGCGCTCGACACGCCGGAGGGCGAGCTCTTCGCGTGGGAGCCGGAGTCCACGTACGTGCGGCAGCCGCCGTATTTCGAGGGCATGCGGCGCGAGCCCGGCACGGTCGAGGACGTCGTCGGCGCGCGGTGCCTCGTGATGCTCGGCGACTCCGTCACGACCGACCACATCTCGCCAGCGGGCGCGATTCGCCCCGACTCGCCTGCCGGCGCGTACCTGCTCGAGCACAGCGTCGAGCGGCGTGCCTTCAACTCCTACGGAGCGCGCCGCGGCAATCACGAGGTGATGATGCGCGGCACGTTCGCGAACGTCCGTCTGCGCAACCTGCTCGTGCCGGGCAGCGAGGGCACGTGGACGGTGCATCTCCCCGACGGCGACGAAGCGACGATCTATGACGTCGCGCAGCGCTACCGCTCGGACGGCGTGCCGACGATCGTGATCGCCGGCAAGGAGTACGGCTCGGGCTCGTCGCGCGACTGGGCGGCGAAAGGACCGAACCTGCTCGGCGTGCGCGCCGTGATCGCCGAGTCGTACGAGCGCATCCACCGCTCGAACCTGCTGATGATGGGGATCCTCCCGCTGCAGTTCCTCGACGGCGACACCCCGTCAAGCCTGGGGCTGACCGGCCGCGAGGAGTTCGCGGTGCTCGGCGTCGACAACGGTGACGCGAGCGAGGTGACCGTCCGCGCGGACGAGCTCGAGTTTCGCGCGCGCGTCAGGCTCGACACACCGCGCGAACGCGAGTACCTTCGCCACGGTGGAATCCTCCCGTTCGTCCTCCGACGCCTCCTCGGCTGATCCGTACGCAGCCGCCTGGCAGCGCGTTGACGCTGCCGTGCTCGGCACTCCCGGCGCACTGACGCCCGCGGAGCGCGCCGCGATCGCACGCGGAGACGACCCCTCGGAGCTGGCATCGCTGCTCGCCAAGGTGCGAACGCACGCATACACGATCGTCGACCGCGACGTGGAAGGGATGGACGCCGACGTCGTCGTCGAAGCTGTGCTGGCAGCGGCGCTCGGCGAGGCGGACGCGCGGCGGCGCGCCGCGCTCGAGGCGATCGGATGAGACTCGCTCTCGAGCACGCGCCGGAGGCGGCGGCGCAGATCGCCGAGCTCCAGGCGCGCGACGGCTACGTGTCCGACATCTCGGTCGCGCTTCGCTACCGCGGCGAGCTCTTCGGCTCGCCGTTCTCGGAGCTGCTGCAGCAGGTGATGAAAGGTCGGTCCGAGTGGACGGAGGCGGAGCGCGAGCTCTTCGCCGCGTTCGTGTCGGCGCAGAGTCAATGTCCCTTCTGAACGGAAGCCCACGGCGCGGTCGCGTCGTATGCCCTCGGTGACACGGAGCTGGTCGACGCGGTGCTCGCCGACTACGAGTCCGCGCCGATCGACGGGCGGCTGCGCGAGACGCTCCGCTTCCTCGAGACGATGACACTCCGTCCCGACGAGCTCGATGCGTCGCGGGCACTTGCGGCCGGCGTCTCACGGGAGGCGCTCCGCGACGCCGCGTACGTGTGCGCCGCGTTCAGCCTGATCACGCGTTTCGCCGACGCGATCGGAGCGAAGCCGCACTCCGAGTCCGGCTTGACGCGGGAGCAGGCGATCGCGCACGAGGGCCGTTTCTTCGAGCTCGGCTACGCCTGAGGCGTGGCGGCCCCCGCATTCACGGAGCCGCGCCACCGCGCGCTGACGATCGCTGCTGCGGCGGTCGTCTTCGCTGCCTCGATCGGGATCCTCGGGACGATCGCGGGCTGGCACGACATCGGCGACCAGCTTCGGCAGGCGCATCCGGGCTGGCTCGCCGCGGCGTTCGGGTTCGCGGCGATCGGCTTCGGCGGCTACGTGTTCGCGTACCGCGGGATCGCGGAGGTGGAAGGCGGGCCGCGGCTCGGAATGCGCGAGGCCGTGCCGCTCGTCGCGGTCGGCTTCGGTGCCTTCCTCGCCAAGGGCGGTGAGGCGCTCGACGCGCGGGCACTCCGTCCGCACGACGGGCATGCGCGCGCGGGTCAAGTTCGCGTGCTGGCGCTCGATGCGCTCGAGCATGCGCCGCTCGCGCCCGCGGCCTGGATCGCAGCGCTGTACTTGCTCGCGGAGGACCGGCGGCAGCCCGGGCTCGACTTCACGATCCCGTGGGCGACGCTCGTCCCGCTCGGCGCCGTCGGTGCGTTCTTCGCGGTACGGCACCGTGCGGCGCTCGTCGGTCGCGCCGGCTGGCGCGGGCGCATCGGTGATGCGCTCGAGGGCATCCACCTGCTCTTCCGGCTGGTCGCGGGCATCCGCACGTCGTGGCCCGCATTCGCGGGGTCGGCGATCTACTGGGCAGGCGACGTCGGCTCGCTCTGGGCGTCGGCGCGGGTCTTCTACGACCGCCCGTCGGTCGCCGGCGTCGTGATCGCGCACGCGGTCGGCTACGTGCTGACCCGGCGAACGCTGCCGCTCGCCGGCGCGGGCATCGTCGAGGTGCTGATGCCGCTGACGCTGGCCGCAGCGGCCGTGCCATTCTCCGCCGCCGTCGCAGGCGTCGTCGTCTACCGGCTCTTCAACCTCTGGCTGCCGCTCGGGCCTGCGATTGTCGCCCTGCCGACCGTCGACACCATCTTGCGCGAGCGCAACGCGTATTGATCGGTGAACTCAATCGCTACGGATGGCTGACAGTCTTGCTTCCGCCTCCGCCGAGTGACGGTCGCGCTCGACGCGCTCGCCGGCCTTCAGCTCGCGGCACGTGCGGTACGCGATCGCACCGGACACCGCCGGCGCGACGAAGACGAGCACTCGGAACACCCAGAGCTGCGTCGCGTACGACATGTTGAAGAGCATGTAGATGCGGTCGGCCGAGCCGGCGACGAACACGAGCACGACCCAGACGATCATCGCGATGCCGATCGCGGTTCGCCACGGCGCGTCACGCGGACGGTCGAGCACGTTGTGGTACTCGCGGTCGCCCGTGAACCAGCGCTCGACCCACGGCCACAGATACATGAACCCGATCACGATCAGCGGGAAGAGCACGCCGCCCCAGAACGGATTCGGGATCGAGCGTGTACTTGCCGATCACGACGTCGAAGCCCGGCATCGAGCCGCAGCGCGCCGATCAGCCAGCCGAGGTACCAGTCCGGCTGCGCGCCGTTCGTCGCCGAGTACGTGTGGTACGGCCCCCAGAGCCAGATCGGGTTGATCTGCACGAGGCCGCCGAGCAGGAAGAGCACGCCCGCGACGCCGAGCAGCAGTCCGAGCGAGCGCGGCGTCTGGCCCGGCCACGTCGGCACGCCGACGATCGCCTGCTCCGTCTCGGCGCGTCGCTGCTTGAACTGCGTGTGGTGCTTCAGCGCGACGAGCGCCAGGTGCGCGGCGAGCAGCGTCCCGATCAGGATCGGGAAGAGGAACACGTGCGCGACGTACAACCTCGGCCACAGGCTCCTCGACGCCGGGCCAACGGCCCGCCGAAGAGCCACTGCATCAGGTTCGCGCCGATGAACGGGACGCGACAGGCCGACCGAGTACCCGATGAAGAGCCCCATGCCCGACATCAGGTCGTCGACGAGCGAGTAGCCCATGTACGCCTCGAGGAGCGCGAGCACGAGCATCGTGACGCCGATGTAAGTACGTCAGCTCGCGCGGCTTGCGGTACGCGCCCGTGAAGAAGATGCGGAAGAGGTGCAGGATGATCGCCGCGAGGAAGATGTTCGCCGCCCAGTGGTGCGTCTGCCGGATCAGCAGCCCCGCCTTCACGGTCGTCGAGATGTTCGAGCACCGAGCGGTACGCCTCGCTCATCTGCTGACCCTGCAGCGGCATGTACGGCGCCGTGATAGACGACCTGGTGCGTGCTCGTCGACGAAGAAGAACGTCAGATAGACGCCGGTGGCGACGAGCACGATGAACGCGTACAGCGCAACTTCGCCGAGCAGGAACGACCAGTGGTCGGGGAAGAGATAGCGCAGCGTCTTGCGCAGGAACGGCGCGGTGCCGCTGCGCTGGTCGACGAAGCGGACGACGCTTGCGTGATCACGGGATTCGGCCTCTGCTCGCGGACGCCCCACCACGACGGCCCGACCGGCGCCGTTGAAGTTCCCCTCGGCGCGCAGGAAGCCCTTCGCGTCGACGTGCGACCGGCAGCATCGGCAGGTTCGCGCCCGGCCGGCCCGAAGAGAACGCGTGCCGCCGGTCGCCGGGTCGAACGTCGAGTAGTGGCACGGGCAGACGAGCGCCGGCGTCGGCTCGATCGGGCTGGAACAGCGGGACCCGGTACATCGAGATCGCGCAGCCGGCGTGCGTGCAGATCTTCGAATACGCGACGATGCCGTCCGCGTCGTAGCCGCGAGACATCGCCGGGCAGGTGCGAGCCGCTGCTTCGGCAGCCGCACGAGCACGAGCGGGGCGCCTGAGCTCCTCCTTGTCCGCGCCTTCCGGGAACGCGGTGTAGAAGCGACTTCTCCTCGATGTCGGACGCGCTTCCACGGCCGACCGGTCTCGTCGACGAGCCGCCGGCCCTTGCGCCACGGCGTCGTCGACGAACGCTTGATCGCGAGAAGCCGGCCCGAACGAGAGCGCAGGCGTGATCGCGGCGAGCCCGAGCGCTCCGCCCGCGCCGAGCAGGCCGAGCTTCAGCAGCCTGCCGCCGCGAGATCCCGTCGACTGCCTTCGTCGACGAGCTGCTCGATCGTCTGCTGCTCGTCCGGATGCTCGTGCGGCGGGTACTCGTCGACGAGCTCCTCCTCGGGGATCAGCTCCTTGCCCGGCGACGATCAAGCGCGGCCGCGAAGAACACGAACGCGAAGCCCGAGCGACAGCCCGAGGAACTGCGTCGTGGCCGGCAGATCGGTCGAGCGCGTAGACGACGACGAACGCGATCGCGCACAGCGACGAGAGGCCGAGCAACGCGAGCACGGCGCGCTCCGCGCGCGGGCTGCGGAGGCTGCTTCGGCATGACCCGCGACGCTCGCCGTGCGGCTTGCGGCGCCTGCGTTGCCGAGCAGCAGCACGAGCCCCGCGAGCAGCCAGTCCTTCGCCCTAGCCACGGCGCAGCCTCTTTCCGATCAGCATGCAGCAGGCGACGAGCACGGTCATCCCGAAGAACCACGTGACGAGGCCCTCCGGAATCGGGCCGACGTGCCCGATCGACCAGCCGCCGCGATCGTCGGGATGCTTCGTGTCCACTGCACGTACCGGATGAGCGAGTCGAGCTGCGCGTTCGAGATCGCGCTGCTGCGAGAACTTCGGCATCACGTACGGCCCGATGCGCACCGCCTCGGCGATCTGCGTCGGCCGTCGCGTCGCCGCAGCGGCGGCGGGACTGCGCCGGTGACGTAGCCGCCGCGACCGACGATCTGGTGGCAGCCCGCGCAGCGCTGCGCGAAGAGGTGCTGCCCGCGGACAGGTTGCCGCGGTCCGGGATGCGGACGTCGGCACGGCGGGGCCGTTGCCGAGCGACGCGACGTAGGCGATGAGCGCGGCGATCTGCTGCGGCCCGAGCAGCAGGCGAGAGCGCCGCGGCTGCATGCCGTCCCGCTTCAGCGGCATGTAGCCGGTCGAGAGGTAGAAGTCGGCCGCGAGCGCGCCGACGCCGCGCAGCGACGGCCCGAGGCCGGCCTGCACGTCGTCTGGTCGCGCGCAGGGCCGCCGCCGACGCGATTCGACGCCGAGCGCGGCTGTCCGACGCCGTTCGGGCCGTGGCACATGACGCAGTAGCGGCCATAGAGCTGCTCGCCCTGTTTCAGCTGCGCCGCGGCGCGGCCGCCGCAGATGCGGGTAGCGCGAGCACGAGGAGCACGACGACCAGCCGCTTCATGCCGAGTGACACGCCCGGTCGACGATCGTCGCGATTCCCGGAAGCAGGATCACCATGAGGAAGATCATGTTCCGAGACATCGCGGCCGATCGAGAAGAAGTGCAGCCTGCCGTGCGGCGGCGGATCGTCCTCGCCGACCTCGCGCGTCGCGCGGAACACTGCGACCGAGGCCGCCTCCGCGACGGAGATCAGAACGAGCGCGAAGATCGTGATGCCGAGCTCGACCGTGTCGAGCGGGATCCCCCAGCGGCCGCTCGCGGGATTGCATACGGCCTGCGAGGTGGCCGATTCCGGCGAGGAACGAGCCGAACCAGACGACCCCGCCGCGCGAGGATCCCGAACCACTGCAGGAAGGCGAGTCGGCGCAGCGTCATAGCTTCGGCGAGAGGATCGTCAGGGTCACGGCGATCGTGATCACGTTCACTGCGTGCCAGTAGAACGCGATCGCCGACAGCGCGTTCAGGCGATAGCGTCGTCAGCCCGCGGACGAGCTTGGCGAGCAGCCACACGTCGAAGAGCAGCCCGAGCGCGACGTGCGCGTGGTCGGCGCCGAGGAGCAGGAAGTAGATCGAGCCGTACGCATGGTCGGACGGAGAGAAGCGCGAGAGGTCGGCTGAAGTACTCGTGCACCTCCATCGCGAAGTACGCCGGCCTGCACGACGAGCGCGGCCGCGACCAAGAGCCGCGTCGCGTTCAGCCGCCCGGCTCGTCCCGCGCGCACCGCCAGGAACATCGGCGCCGCCGACACGAGCAGGACGCCGAGCAGGACGAGTGGGACGACGAGCTTCGGCTCCGGGATCCCCGGCGGCGGCCAGTGCAGGTTCTTGAACCGCAGAAGGAAGTACGAGCCGATCATCATCCCGAAGAGCGCGGTCTCGCGTCGCGACGAACATCGCCATGCCCCACCACGCGAGCGGCGGCCCGCGACGGACGCTCGGAACCGCGACTCGCGCGCTCATGCTTCTTGCGGCTCCTTCCAATGCCAGCCGAGCGAGCGTCACCGCAACGAGCACGGCGAAGATCGCGGCGACCGTGTACTTCTGGATCACGAGCACCGCGAAGAACGCCGGAGGCAGCGAGCGCGAGCAGAATCGGCCACGGCGAGTCGTGCGGCATCCTCACGACCTCGACCGGATCGCCGTCCGTCGAGCGTCGAGACCACCTGCTCGTGGCCCGTGATCCAGCACGGCAATGCCCTCGACGAGATTCTCGCGGTCGACCTCGCGATCTGCGAGATCCCAGTTCGGGTACGCGCTCGTCACCTTCGGGATGACGGCGAAGTTGTACTCGGGCGGCGGCGAGGGGATCGTCCACTCGAGCGTCGGCCCTCGCCAGGGATCCGGCGCCGTGCGAGCGGCCCGCGCCGATACGAGACGACGAGGTTCGCGAAGAGCATCAGGATCCCGACGAGGGTGATTGAGCCGCCGACCGACTCGAGCACGTTGTAGACGCTCCAGCCCATGTCCCCCGGATACGTGTAGACGCGGCGGGGCATCCCGAGCAGGCCGACGATGTGCATCGGGAAGAACAGCAGGTTCGTCCCGATGAAGATCATCCAGAACTAGATCTGCCCCGGTCGCTCGAAGTACATCCGCCCGGTGACCTTCGGGAACCAGTAGTACATGCCGCCGAAGATCGGGAAGACGGCGGCGCCGAAGATGATGTAGTGGAAGTGCGCGACGACGAAGTACGTGTCGGTGACCTGCTGATCGAACGGGATCGCAACGAACATGATCCCGGTCAGGCCGCCGATCACGAAGAAGACGATGAAGCCGACGATGAAGAGGAGCGGCGTCCGGAACTTCGGTAAGCCGGTGAAGATCGTCGAGGACCACGCGAAGACCTGGATCGTCGAGGGGATCACCACCATCGCGCTCGCGCCCGCGAAGAACACCATCGTCACGGCCGGCAGGCCGTCCGAGAACATGTGGTGCGCCCACACGCCGAAGCCGATGAAGACGACGAGGAGCTCGGCGATCGCGACGAGCGGGAACGCGATCATCCGCCGCTGGGTGAACGCGGGGATGATCTCCGTGGCTATCCCGAAAGCCGGGACGATCAGGATGTAGACCTCGGGGTGGCCGAAGAACCAGAACAGGTGCTGCCACAGGAGCGTCGACCCTCCGTGGGCGGGGTCGAAGAAGTGGAAGCCGAGGTTGCGGTCGAGGAAGAGGTAGATCAGGTCGACGCTAGAGCGACGGCAGCGCGAACAGCAGACCGAACGACGCGGCGAGGAAGGCGAAGCAGAAGAGCGGCATGCGGTTGAACGACATGCCGGGCGCGCGCAGCTTGAAGATCGTGACGATGAAGTTCGCCGCCGTGATCGTCGACGCGGCGCCGTTGAAGATCAGCCCGAGCGCGTAGAACTCGATGTTGCGGCCCGGGTCGTACAGCCGCGACGCGAGCGGCACGTAGTCGAACCAGCCCGCGTTGGGGCCGAAGCCGGTGGCGAGGCCGACGTAGAGGAAGATGCCCGAGCCGAGGAAGAGCCAGAAGCTGAGCGCGTTCAGGCGCGGGAACGCCATGTCGCGCGCGCCGATCATCAGCGGGATCAGGTAGTTCCCGAACGCGCCGGTCGTCATCGGGATGATGAACCAGAAGATCATCGTCATCCCGTGCATGGTGAAGAGCTGGTTGTACTCGTTCGGCCCGATCAACGTGTTGTTCGGCGACGCGAGCTGCGCGCGGATCAGCAGCGCCTCGACGCCGCCCGCGCCGAAGAAGACGAGCGTCGTCCAGAAGTAGAGAAGACCGATCCGCTTGTGGTCGGTCGTCGTCAGCCAGCCGAGGATGCCGGGGCGCGGCATCCACATCCGCTCGAGGCGCTCGACCCGCTCACGTGCCGGTGCGGGGACCGCCGTCGCTATCGCAGTCCCTCCAGGTACGACGTGAGCTCGGCGAGCTGCGCACTCGTCAGCTGCACCGCGGGCATCTCGTTGCCGGGCTTGACGCTCTGCGGGTCGTGGATCCACTCGCGCAAGTGCGCCGGCGTGTTCGGGATCGTCAAGCGCGGCGAGCGACGTCCGCGAGCCGACGTGCGTCAAGTCGGGCCCGGTGTTGCCCTGCGCCGGCAGTGCCGCGAATCGCGTGGCAGCTGCCGCATTTCGAGACGAAGAGCGCCTCGCCGCGGCCACCGCTCTTCGCCGGCTTCGACGTTCTGCGCGAGCCATGCGTGGAACTTCGCCGGCGGGTCGGCGAAGACGTACATCCCCATGTGCGCGTGCTGCAGGCCGCAGAACTCCGCGCACTGCCCGCGGTAACGGCCGGGCTTGTCGGCGTACAGCAGAAGCCGCGTCGTCTGCTCGGGCAGCATGTCCTGCTTCTTGTTCAGCTGCGGCACCCAGAAGCTGTGGATGACGTCCCGCGTGTAGAGCAGCATCTGCACCGGCGTGCGAATCGGGATGTGCAGCTCGTTCGCGGTGACGACGCCGCTGCCGGGATAGCGCGCCTCCCACCAGAACTGGTGGCCGACGACGCGGATCGTCAACTCCGATGCGGTCGCCCGGCGACGCATTCGCCGTGGGCGGCGACACGTCGTGCAGCAGGAAGATGTTCGAGAAGAAGAAGAGCGCGGAGATGACGAGGATCGGCACGATCACGCCAAGTGAGATGACGACGCCGAGCGCGACTTTGTCGCCGTCGCGCACGCGCGGGATCCCCTCGCGCCGGTTCGGCGCACCCACGCGCCGAGCAGGATCGCCGCGACGATGCCGAACGCGAGCGACGAGCCGATCAGCATGTTCCACCAGAGCGACGTGATGCCGTGCGCCGCACGGCTGTGCGGCGACAATGCGTCCTGCTTCGAGCCGCAGGCGGACGCGACGAGGACGAGTGGAAGGAGCGCTACGAGTCGAGCCCGCCGCAACCTGTCCCCCGACCTGTCACCTTGGTCCGGCTACCCCGCGCCTGCCGCCTGAAACGATGCCCCGCATCCGTCTCGCATCCTCCCTGCTCGGCGCCGCGCTTGTCGCCGGGAGCGCGGCGGCGACCCCGCTCGAGCATCGTTTCTGGACGCACATGCTCCAGCACCTGGCGCTCGGCGACGCCGGCCCGCTGCTGCTCGTGCTCGGCCGGCCGTCTCCGCGGCTCGGGCCGCTCGAGCGCCCCGGGGTCGCGCTGCCGCTCTGGGCCGCGTCACTGCTCGCATGGCACCTGACGCCGCTCTACGACGCGGCGCTCGACCACGAGCTCGTGCACGTGCTCCAGCACCTCTGCTTCTTCGTCGCCGGGCTCGCTCTCTGGAGCGCGCTCCTCCGCCGGGGACCGGCATGGTTCACGGCCGCCCGCCGGCTGCCGTACGTGCTCGGCATGTGGGCCGTGTCACTCGCGCTCTCGCAGATCTTCCTCTGGTCGGGGCACTCGTACTACGGCCGCTACTCGCTGAGCGACCAGCGCGCGGGGGGCGGCGTGATGCTCGTCGAGGGCTCGATCGTCATGCTCGGCGTCGTCGTCTGGCTCCTCTTCCGTGTCTTCGCCGAGAGCGAGGACCGTCAGCGAGCGCTCGACGCGCTAACCTGCGCGCGCCGTGAGCGAGACGCCGTCGTGGGGAATCGAGCCGGTGCCGGAGCGCCTCCACGTGCTCGGCACGCTCGACTCCTTCCTGCTCTGGACGAACCTCGGCATCTCGCTCCTCGTGCTCGTCTCTGCGGCCTACTTCGGCCTGTCGCTGAAGCAGGCGCTGCTCGCGACAGTCGTCGGTGCGGTGCTCGGCAACGCGATGCTCGCGACTGCCGCGTTGATCGGCGCCGACGCACGCGTGCCGACGATGGCGCTGCAGCGCGCGCCGCTCGGACAACGCGGCTCATACATCGCCACCGGCCTCAACGTCCTGCAATGTCTCGGCTGGTCGGTCTTCGAGATCACGGTCATCGCAGTCGCTGCGGGCGCGCTCTCGGACCGGCTCTTCGGCGTGAAGCTCGTGTGGATGTGGAAGCTCGTGTTCGGCGCGGTCGGGCTCGTGCTCGCGCTGCTCGGGCCGATCGGGTTCGTGCGGCGCTTCGTGCGCAAGTTCGGGATCTGGGCCGTCGGCGCGTCGATCGTCTACCTCGCGGTGTGGATCATCCGCAACGGTCACGTCGGGCGGCTCTGGCATCAGGGCGGGCACGGCGGCTCGTTCTGGCTCGGCGTCGATCTCGTGATCGCGCTGACCGTCTCGTGGGTGCCGCTCGTCGCCGACTACACGCGCTTTTCGCGCAACCGGCGCGCCGCGTTCGTGGGCGCAGGTGTCGGTTACCTCCTGCCGACGCTCTTCCAGTTCGGCTTCGGGGCGGTGCTCGTGCTCTCGCATCCCTCGATCTCCGGGCCGACGGACGTGCTGACGACGGTCGCTGCGGGCGGAGTCGGCTCGGTGCTCGCGCTGCTCGCGCTCACCGTCGACGAGACCGACGAGGCGTTCGCGAACATCTACTCGACCGCGGTCTCGCTTCAGAACTACGTCCCGCGCGTCTCGCAGCGGCTGCTGATCGTGATCGTGTCAGTGCTCGCGACCGCGATCTCGCTCGGCATCAACCTCACCCGCTACCAGCAGTTCCTGCTGCTCCTCGGCGCGTTCTTCGTGCCGCTCTTCGGCGTGCTGCTCGCCGACTGGCTCGTGCGCGGGCGTCACTACGGGCCTGCCGACATCTTCGAGGGGCCGGCGTGGCGCCCCGGGATGATCGGCTCCTGGCTCGTCGGCTTCCTGCTCTACGAGTGGCTCGCGCAGACACAGGGCCTCGGCTTCTGGACGAGCTTCCTCGGGCACCTGCATCCGCCGGGCTTCGGCATCGGTGCGTCGCTACCGGGATTCGCGGTGTCGTTCACGCTCGCCTTCGCGGTCGCGCGCATAGGCTCCGGCGTCCATGCGGCCACTCGGCGTAATCGGGCCTCTCTCGCGTGACGTCGTCGCGGGCGGTCCGCCGGAGATCGGCGGCGGGCCGTGGCACGCCGCGCGTGCACTGCATGCGCTGAGACAACCGGCGATCGTCTTCGCGAAATGCGGCGAGCCCGAGCGCCGCGACTATCAGCGAAAGCTCGCCGCGCTCGGACTGCCCGTAGCGCTCCGAGCAGGCGGAGACACCACCGCGTTCTCCTTCTCCTACGACGACGCCGGCGTGCGCACGATGCGTGTGGATGCGATCGGCGAGCCGTGGCAGCGCGCCGACCTCGCGGACGCGCTGCTCCGCCGGGTCGACTGGCTGCACGTCGCACCGCTGCTGCGAGGCGACTTCGACGTCGACTTGCTCGCGTGGCTCGCTCGCGACCATCGGATCCTTCTCGACGCGCAGGGCCTCGTGCGTGCGCGCGCCACGGGTGAGCTGCAAATCGACGGCGACTTCGACCGGACGCTGCTGCGGCACGTGCGCGTGCTCAAGCTGGCCGAGGAGGAAGCGGCCGCGGTCGGCGACGTCGCCGAGCTCGGCGTGCCGGAGGTCCTCGTCACGGCGGGGTCAGCCGGCTCGCGTGTGATCACGCGTGAAGGCGTGACCGAGGTGCCGGCGAGGCCCCTGCCGAACGACCCGACCGGCGCAGGCGACGCGTTCGCGGTCACCTACGTCGCCGCGCGCGCCGAAGGTCATCGACCGGTGTCGGCGGCGCGGCGCGCGACGGCGCTCGTCGCGGCCCTCCTGAGCGGGAACGTGCGGTGATCGCCGCCGTCGAGACGGTCGAGGGCGTCGTGCTCGTCGACACCGAGGACGACACCCTGCTCGGAGCCGGCGACTCTCTGCCGGAGGTCGACGCGCCGAAGGTCGAGCTGCCGCGCGTCGTCGCGACGGCGCGGAGCGGTGCGACGGTCGTCGCCGTGCTCGACCGCCGGCCGCCGCTCGCGATCTCGCACGACAGCGGCGCGACCTGGCGCGAGGCAGGCGGCGGTTTGCCCGCAGGCTTCGCGGTCGCGGTCGCCGCCGACGATCCCGACCGCATGCTCTATGCGGCGCGGAACCGGCTCTACGTGTCGAGAAACGGCGGCCTCTTCTGGCGCTCGCTGCCGTTCGAGCTGCCGGACGTGGTCGCGGCCGCCTGGATCGACTGAACGAACGCGCGCACGTCCGCGTCCGAGCGTAAACGGCGCAGGTCGCGTTGTCGGTACCGCCGCGGGAAGTCTCTCCGATTCTCGAACGCGCGCTGAAACGCCGGCCAGATCAGATAGCGCACTTGGTCGCGCAGCCCGGGTTCGAGGTTGCCGTTCCAAAGTTCGACTCGATGGTGATGCCGCACGTACGAGCGTCGGACGAGGCGCCACATGACGAGTGGAATCGGCAGGTCGAGCCAGACGAGCACGTCGGCTCGATCGACGACGAGATCGCCGAGCATCGTGTGATACGTGGAGTCGGTCACCCAGTCGTCGCCGGCCGTCGCTGCGGCCACTCGCTCATGCAGCACCTCGACGCCACACGACTCCCAGTTGGGGCCGTGGTGCAAAGCATCGATCTCCACATGCCTGAGACCGGTGACGCGCGCGAGTTCGAGCGCCAAGGTCGTCTTGCCGCTGCCACTTGGGCCGGTGATCGCGATCCGCATCAGATCGAGAACTCGCCGCGCGCGACGATCACCGCCTGCCCCCGACTCGACCTCGATGCGCCCGTCGCCGTCGATGCGGGCGTGCAGCTTCGACGGACGCCGGATCTCGACGCCCTGCTCGATCTCGATCTCGGTGCCTGGGGCAATCCGCTCGTGGCGGAGGAGGTGGAGCGCCAGCGGCCCTGCGGCAGAGCCCGTCGCGGGGTCCTCGGCCATGCCGAGCCCCGGCCCGAACATGCGCGACTTCCAGGAGGAGCCGTCGCCGGCGAAGCAGTTGAAGCCGAACGCTCCGAAGCGTTCGAGGCGCGCGATGTCCGGCTCGAGCGCGACCACCGCCTCGCGCGACGGCAGCGCGACGAAGACGTGCGCGACGCCGTTGTCGTAGACCTCGACCGGCAATTCCGAGCGCGCGCCGAGCGCGTCCTGCAGCTCGTCGACATGCGGGAACGGCTCGATCGTCGGCTGCGGCTGCGCCATCCAGCCGAAGCTGATCCGCGCTCCTTCCCGCTCGAGCTGCACGGGAACGGTGCCGCGGCCCGTCTCGAGCTTGATCTCGACGAGCTGCAGCGGGCCTGCGAGCACGAAGGCGGTGCCGAGCGTCGGGTGGCCGGCGAACGGCAGCTCCCGTGTCGGCGTGAAGATGCGCATGCGCACGTGGCCGTCGGCCTCCGGCGGATAGATGAACGTCGTCTCGCTGAGGTTCAGCTCGCTTGCGAGCCGCTGCAGCTCTCCTCGGGGATCCCCCGCGCGTCGGTGAAGACGGCGAGCTGATTGCCGGCGAGCGGCGTGTCGGTGAAGACGTCGCAGACGACGTAGCGGAAGCGCGCCACGACGCGCACTCTAGGCCCGCGCGACGGTTTCACCGTCCCGCCAACAGTCTCATAACGCGGCGTAAGGGTTCGGTTAATCGGGTTCCGTTCCATCCGAGTTCGGGGAGTTCTTGGTTGCAAATGACCAAGACCAGAGGAGACTCGATGACACGGAGATTCATCCCGAGGCGCTGGGGGCCGCGGCGACGATCGCCGCGATCGTCGCGGCGCTCACCGCAGTCGCAGGCACCGGCTTCGCACAGACGTCGGCTGCGCAGGCGAACTACGCGCCGGTGAACACGGCCGCGCCGGCGATCAGCGGCACCCCGCAGACCGGCCAGACGCTCACCGCGTCGCAGGGCACGTGGACGAGCGACACGCAGCCGACCTACGCCTACCAGTGGCAGCGCTGCGACTCGTCCGGCAACAACTGCGCAGCGATCACCGGTGCGACGACGAACACGTACGTCGTCCAGGACGCCGATCTCGGCAAGACGATCCGCGTGACCGTCACGGCGACGAACCCGAGCGGCTCGACGTCCGCAACGTCGTCGCAGACGGCGGCCGTCACGCAGCCGGGCCCGGCCGGCGGCATCAAGCTGTCGAACGGCAAGACGTCGATCCCGGCGTCGAGCGAGACCGCGACCGACCGCCTGATCATCGACGGCGTCAAGTTCTCGCCGAGCCGTCTGACGTCGCGCCGCGCGTTCACGGGCCGCTTCCACGTCTCGGACAATCACGGCTTCGTCGTGCGTGACGTGCTCATCAAGGTGACGGGGCTTCCGTACTCGTGGTCGCGCAGCAGCGCCGAGGTGCGCACCGGCCAGGACGGCTGGGCGACGATGACGATCGTCCCGACGAAGAACCTGCCGCTCGGCAAGCACGCCGCACTCGTGATGTTCGTCCGTGCCCGCGTCGAGGGCCAGGACCTGCTCGCCGGCAGCTCGACCCGCCGGCTCGTGCAGGTCACCGTCCGCTAAGAGCAGCGGATTCAGGCGCACCGCCTCGTGCAATGCGAGGCGGCGCGCCGCTCCCTTCGAGACATTCGCAAGCGCGAGCCAGGCGCTCCAGTCGTCGGGATCGAGCTCGAGCGCGCGCCGATACGCGGCCGGATCGCGATCTGCATCGCCGAGCACGCGCCAGGCGTCTGCGGAGAACGGCGCGTAGCGGAGCGCACTCCGTGCAGCTGACGTCGCGCGCGTTTCGTCGCCGACACGCAACGCGCCCTGTGCGGCTGCGAGCCGCGTGTTTCCCGCCCAGGCGAGGACGGCTGCGACGATGAGAAGCGCGAGCGCAGGCACGACGACGCGCTTCGGCAGAGCGCGAGTAACCGGAGACGCGTGCACGGCGGCGCTCGCACCGAGCGAGGATGACGGGCGCGCGTCACCGCCGGCGAGCTCCCAGTGGAAGTCGACTGAAGCTGCAACGTCGTACGCGGCGAGCGCGGCCGCGAGCGACGGCCCGCGCGGCTCGCAGCCGCCGCGGCGAGCGGCGAGCGCGAGCGCGACGAGCAGCAGCGCGAGCCCCAGCGGGCCGAGCTCGGCGAGCGTCTCGAGGTAGAGCGAATGCGCCTCGAGCGTCGAGATCGGCACGGTGCGCTTGCGCAGCCACCAGTTCGACGAACGTCCCGGCGCCCGTGCCGAGCACGCGGTTCGGCGCGCACCTCGTGACGCCGCCGCACGCCAGTAGTGCGTGCGCTCGTGGCCGCGGAGCGCGAACGGCGACGCGACGAGGCACCGCGGCTGCCGACCGCGAGCGATCGCGATGCGTGAGACGCCGCTGCGCGAGGAACACGTAGAGGAGCAGCGCCTGCAACAGAGCCGCCGGCCAGCGCACCGGCGCTCGATGGTGCAGCGACGAGCGTCGATCGGCGAGCGGGACGCGCCTCCGCGATCCACGCGAGCAGCGCGAGAAGTCGCAGCAGCGAGCGGAGCAGCCGCGACGACGCCGCGACAAGCGCAAGGCCCGTGCTCTGCTGTAGCGCGATCCCGCGGCGAGCGGCACCAGCGCCGCGGCCGCCGTGTGTCCGAGCGAGCGTGCGGCGAGCAGCGCGAGTGCGCTACCGACGGGTCGGCGAGCTTGCCGATGTCGCCACGAACGTGCGGCCGGCCAGTCGGGGCGAGCCGGAGCCGAGGTTCCGCAGCCGCGACGTCGCGCTCCGGCGACGCCGCCGCGAGCCATGAGCGGGACGCGCGACCGGCGAGCACGACGGCGGCTGCGACGGTAGAGCGCGACGCGCTGTGCCTCGTCGAGCGCGCGCGGCGGCGACTCCGACCAGAGCCACGAGAGCGCCGTCCACGCGGTGAGCAGCCCGAGCGCCGCGAGAAAGACCGAAGCGAGCAGGCCCGGCGATGCGCCGTCGAGCAGGATCGACGAGCAGCGAGCGCAACCGCCGCGACGCCGACCAACGCGCGGTCGACCGGTACAGCGCGTCGAATCCGCCGCCGTCGCACGCAAGCCGCGGCCGTCAGCGCGAACGCGGCGCCGCCGCCGGCAGGCCCCCCGAGCCTCGCCATCGCCCGATTATCCTGGCCGCGATGCAGCTGCGTGATCGTTCGCCATGCCGAAGCCGCGCCGGGAGCGCCGGACGAGCTGCGGCCGCTGACGCCGAGCGGGCGCGACCAGGCGCGTGCGCTCGGCGAGCGTCTGCGGGCGGAGGGGCTCGCGCCGGACGCCGTCGTGTCGAGCCCGCTGCTGCGCGCACGCGAGACCGCGACGGCGCTCGGCGCTCGGCGCAGCCCGAGGTCGACGAGCGGCTCGCGCCCGGCGCGACGCCCGACGACATCCGCGACGCCGCGCACGGCCGCGGCGAGACTCGTCGTCGTCGTCGGCCACCAGCCCGACTGCGGCCAGGCGGCTGCCGCGCTCTCCGGCGGCCCGGAGCCGGCGTTCCCGCCGTGCGGGCATGCGCTCGTCGAGCTGAGCGACCTGTGACCGCGATCGCCGTCCGCGGGCTGCGGAAGTCGTACGGCGAGCTCGAGGCGGTGCGCGGCGTCGACTTCGAGATCGAGGAGGGCGAGGTGTTCGGCCTCCTCGGCCCGAACGGCGCCGGCAAGACGACGACGGTCGAGATCCTCGAGGGCTACCGCAAGCGCGACGCCGGCGAGGTGACCGTGCTCGGCCACGACCCGCAGCGACCCGGCCGCGGAGTTCCGCGAGCGCATCGGCGTCGTGCTCCAGCAGTCGGAGCTCTGGCCGAACCTCACCGTGCGCGAGACGCACGCGTGTTCGCCGGCTACTACGAGCAGCCGCGCGACGTCGACGAGGTGATCGCGCTCGTCGGGCTCGAGGAGAAGCGCGACGCGCGCGTCAAGACGCTCTCCGGCGGCCAGAAGCGCCGGCTCGACCTCGGCGTCGCGCTCGTCGGCGATCCGGATCTCGTCTTCCTCGACGAGCCGACGACCGGCTTCGACCCGGCGGCGCGCCGCGCGGCGTGGGAGATGATCCGCTCGCTGCGCGCGCTCGGCAAGACGGTGCTGCTGACGACGCACTACCTCGACGAGGCGGAGCAGCTCGCCGACCGCGTCGCCGTCCTGCGCGAAGGTCGCGATCGTCCGCATCGGCACGCCGCGCGAGCTGACGTCGGCCGAGCTCGAGGTCGAGATCCGCTACCGCCGCGACGGCGAGGAGATCCTCGTGCGCACGAGCGAGCCGACGCGCGTGCTGCACGAGCTGACGAGCGAGGCGCTCGCCGCGCGGCGAGGAGCTCGAGCGGCTCGAGGTGCGGCGGCCGACGCTCGAAGACGTCTACCTCGTCGCTCGCTGCGAGGAGCCGAGCGAGTGAGCGCTGTTCGTCCACCAGCTCGCGGACGCAGCAGCTCGTCTTCTGGCGCAGCCGCGAGGCGGCGCTCTTCATCTTCCTCTTCCCGCTGCTGCTCTTCGTGCTGCTCGGCTCGGTGTACAACGGCAAGATCTACGGCGTCCCCGCGCCGCAGGCGCTGCTCGCGGGGCTGATCGGCTACGGCTGCGCGAACACCGCGTTCGCGGGCCTCGCGATCACGCTCGTGCTGCGGCGCGAGCCGGCGATCCTGAAGCGGCTGCGCGCGACGCCGCTGCCTGCCGTCGACGTACGTCGCTCGCGCCGCTCGTCTCGACGCTGATCGTGTTCGCGCTGCAGGCGGTCGCGCTGTTCCTGCTCGGCCGCGCTCGCTGTACGGGACGCCGTTCCCGCGCGCGATCGGCTCGCTCGCTCCTCGCGATCGTGCTCGGCGCGGCGCGTTCGCCGCGCTCGGCGTCGCGACGGCGTCGCTCATCCGCTCCGGCGAGGGCTCGTCCGCGGTCGTGAACTTCATCCTGCTGCCGATGGCGTTCCTCACGGGCTCCTTCGGGCCGACGCGCCACTATCCGGCGTTCCTGCGCGCGATCGGCGACGTGCTGCCGCTCAAGTACTTCATCGACCTCATCAACGCGATCTATCTGCACGGCGACGCGATTCTGGACGAAGCCGCCGGCCATCGGCGTGCTCGCCGCCTGGGGCGTAGCCGGGCTCGTCGTTGCGGTGTTCAAGTTCCGGTGGGAGCCACGGGAGACGCTGACGGAGCCCGGCGATCGCATTTCCGCGTGCGCTGACTCACGAACGAGCCCGCGCCTCGAGGTGCGGGTCAACTTCGGCGTGTTCGCCGGCCGCAACGCGACGCCGGCGGAGATCGACGACCTCGCGCGCCTGCTCCGCGACGATCGTCGCCGACGTTCGCGATCGTCGCGGAGGAGCGCCACGAGTTCGGCGACGACGTCGAGACGTCGCTGCATCAGGTCGTGATCGAGGTCGAGCCGGAGACGCGGCGACGACGTCGACGGCCGCGGACGGATCGTCGCGCAGCGCCGAACACGTGGGCCGCGCGCCTGCATCCGCTCGCGCTCCGACCTCGGCGAGCTCGGCACGAGTTCTAGCGGATACCGGCGGCGGTCAACGCGAACCGCGTGAGCGCGCTCGGCGTGCGCTGCGCGCGCTTGATCGTCGTCGCGCAGCGCGTCGACGAAGTACTCGATGTCCTCGTCGGTGACGACGAGCGGCGGCAGCACCTTCAGCACGGCGATGTTGTGGCCGGCGACCTGGCTGAGGATGCGGTGCTCGGCGAAGAGCGGCACGACGACGAGCTGCGCGAAGAGGCCCGGCTGCATCCGCTCGATCATCTTGCCAGGAGAGCTTCCGGACTCCGGCTCGGCGAACTCGATCGCCCACATCAGCCCGAGCCCGCGCACCTCGCGGACGACGTCGAACTCGTCGACGAGCGGTCGCGTCAGCTCGAGCAGCCGCTCGCCGAGGCTGCGCGGTGCGCTCGACGAGCCCCTCGCTCGTCGAGCTCCTGCAGCGTCGCGAGGCCCGCCGACCATCGCGAGCTCGTTCGGCGCGAACGTCGAGCCGTGCGACGACCGCGTGCTGCATCGAGTCGAAGACGGCCTCGTGCACGGCGCGCGACATGAGCAGCGCGCCGACCGGGACGTAGCCGCCGGAGAGCGACTTCGCGACGGGAACGAGGTCCGGCTCGAGGCCCCAGTGCTCGAACGCGAACATCTTCCCGGTGCGGCCGAAGCCGGTCTGCACCTCGTCGACGCAGAAGAGCGTGCCGTATCGGCGGCAGAGCGCCTGCGCGCCCTCGAGGTAGCCGGCGGGCGGCAGGTTGACGCCCTTGCCCTGGACCGGCTCGACGAGGAAGACCGCGACGTCCTCGCGCCGCAGCTGCGCCTCGAGCGCGTCGAGGTCGCCGAACGGCACGCGGTCGAAGCCGGGCAGCAGCGGCCGGAAGCGCGCCGTGAACTCGGGGTTCCCGTTCGCCGAGAGCGAGCCGAGCGTCAGCCCGTGGAAGCCGTGGTCGGCGGAGACGACGCGCGCTGCGCTTCGTCGCGGCGCGGCCGAGCTTGAGCGCGGCCTCGATCGCCTCGGTGCCGGAGCTCGTGAACAGCACGCGCTCGAGCCGCGCGCGGCGTGCGCGCGAGCAGCGCCTCGGCGAGCAGCCCCGGCAGCGCGGTGACGCCGAGCTGCACGGAGCCCGGGCGTGTCGAGCTCGAGCGCCTCGACGAGCGCTGCGCGGACGCGCGGGTTGTTGCGGCCGACGTTGAACATCCCGAAGCCGCCGAGCAGGTCGAGGTAGCGGTTGCCGTTCGCGTCGAAGAGGTAGGCGCCCTCGGCGCGCGCCCAGGTGCGGTCGAAGTCGATCGTGCGCAGCACGCGCACGAACTGCGGGTTGATCGTGCGCGCCCAGCGGTCGAGGTCGTCGCCCGCGTCCGCGAGCAGGCTCTTGAGATCGACGGCGCTCACGCGCCGTCAAATTTAGGCGATAGCCGCACGCACGGAGAGCTCCGGGCCCTCCATGCAGACTTCGAGAACTCTCGCCGTGCGGCGCAGAAGCGCGAGTGCGGCCGGGTTTTCGCTCGTCGTCTGGGCGATGATCTCCGTGATGCCGGCGGCGCGGGCGTCCGCGATCAGCTCGGCGGTGAGCGCCGAGCCGACGCCCTGGTGCTGATACTCGTCCGCAACCGCGAAGGCGACCTCCGCGCTGTCGATCTCGTCGCGCACGAGCCGGGCGATCGCGATCGGCTGCGGATCGCCCTCC
The DNA here is from genome assembly GCA_963838985.1 of uncultured Actinomycetes bacterium. Classification (GTDB taxonomy): domain Bacteria; phylum Actinomycetota; class Thermoleophilia; order Gaiellales; family Gaiellaceae; genus Palsa-739. Next base: position 50,836 of record CAWITF010000004.1, on the reverse strand, counting down.
ACGTAGGCGACGAGCGCATGGCGCGTGCGCGTCGACGGCGGCGAGCTGGCGAGGTCCGAGCGCGAGAGGCAGGGCTTCGGGCCGTTGAACCGGCCCGCCGAGAGGCCTCGCCGAGGCGCTCGAAGACGCGCCATGACCGTGCGAACGTCGCCGTGCCGAGGGGGCGGACGAGGATCGTGGGGCCGTGCGTTGGCTGCAGGACGCGAGTGTGCACGAGTCAGTTGGAAAAACCTACTATAGGAGGGTTGGAAAAGTCAACCCTCTGTGGCACACTACGGATGTGTCCACCCCTGACACAGCCGGGCCGCGCGCCTGCTCGATCGCGGGCGCACTCGGGATCCTCGGCGAGAAGTGGTCGTTCCTCGTCGTCCGCGAGCTCGCGCTCGGCGTGCACCGGTTCGACCAGATCCAGCGCAACACCGGCGCCCCTCGCGACATCCTCGCGACGCGGCTGCGGCGGCTCGAGGCGGAAGGCGTGCTCGAGAAGCGGCCGTATCAGGAGCGGCCGCAGCGCTTCGAGTACCGGCTGACCGAAGCCGGCGACGAGCTGAGGCCGATCCTCCTGAGCCTCGCGCAGTGGGGCGACCGCTGGGCGTCGCCGTCGCGGATCACCGTGTGGGAGCACGAGTGCGGCGCCGAGCTCGAGATCGTGCACACGTGCGCCGCGTGCAGCGGCGAGGTCGACGGCCGCAACGTGCGCGTGAAGGGCTTCGTGTACTCGGACGAGCCTGCGAATACCGCCGCGTAGCGGCGCTACGCTCCTCGCGCGCCCCCGTAGCTCAGTGGATAGAGCAGCGGTTTCCTAAACCGCGTGCGCTGGTTCAATTCCGGCCGGGGGCATCCCGCTGTTCATGCGGATTCGAGCTCTCCGGTGAGCTGGATACGGAGGCATCAGAGGGCCGGCACCGGCGGGACTTCGGGCGCGGGCTCGGCGTGCGGGACGCGAAGGACGCTTCTCGTCCAGCCTGGCATCCACCAGTTCCAGTCGCCGAGCAGCTTCATCAGCGCGGGCACGAGCAGAGCCCGAATGACCGTGGCGTCAAAGATGATCCCTGCAGCGAGACCGATCGCGAGCGACTTCACCTCGTAGCCGGGAGTCGAGGAGAGCACAAGAAACGCGAACATGAGGATCAGCGCGGCGCTCGTGACCAGCTTGCCGGTTCGCGCGAGCCCGAGCTCGATCGCCTTGAGGTCGAGCCCGTCTCGTCATACGCCTCACGCATCCGCGTGAGCATGAAAACCTCGTAGTCCATCGAGAGACCGAAGAGGAACGCGAAGATCACTACGGGGATGTACGCGGTAAGGGATGCGTCGCTCCGAGGTTCCAGAGAGATGCCCGTGGCCCTGCTGGAATATGAAGACGACGATCCCGTACGCCGCGGCCAGCGACGCCAGGTTCAAGACCACCGCTTTGACCGCGAGGACGACCGAGCGGAACGCTCGGGTGAGCAGAATCAACGTCAAGAGCAACACCAAGCCGGCCGCGTACGGGATGCTGCCGAACAGCGCGTGGAGGAAGTCGCGGCCGGTTGCTGCGACTCCCGTCAGCGAGCCGTCGGTTCCCACGAGGGCAGCATTCGCGCGGTCGACGATGGCCTGGATGCCGGGTGCGGCGCCGTCGATGTCGGCGAAGCCCTCGACGAACGAGCTCGAGCCGCGCGTCCATGCCCGCGGCGCGGTTGCGCCGACGACGCCTGGTACTGCCCGCAGCTTCGCCGCGATCGCCTGCGGGTCGCCGCCGTTGGTAACGAGCACGTCGAGCGGCTTCATGACGCCGGGGCTGATCCCGGCGTCGGCGAGTTGTGCACGCCCCGCGATCGCGGTTCCGCTGCCGGGGAAGTACTTCAGCTGCGCCTCGCCCAGCTTCAGCTGCGTGCCATAGCCGACGAGCACGCCGACGATGACGAGCCCGATTGCAGCCACCGCGACAGGGCGCCGCAGGACGAACCGCGCCCAACGGCCCCACGCAGCGTCCTCCGGGTGTCCATGGTCGGCGAATCGACGCGGCATCACGCGGACGCTGTTGATGCGCGCGCCGAGCACCGCGAGGAGTGCCGGCAGCAACGTCAGCGACGCGGCAACGGAGACGGCGGGGATCAGCATCCCGCCGATGCCCATGCCACGGAGCAGCGGCAGCGGCAAGACGACCATCGCCAGCAACCCGACTGCAACGGTCGTGCCGGAGACGATCACCGAATGGCCCGCATGCGTCATCGTCTCGACGAGCGCCGTTTCGACGTCGTTGCCCTCGCGCAGCTCGTCACGGAAGCGGAAGATCATGAGCAACGCGTAGTCGATCGCTACACCGAGTCCCACCAATGCGATCAAGAACAGCACGATCATCGACACGCTGGTCAGATACGTGAGCGCCCACACGAGCGTGAACGTGTTGAGGATCGCCGCGACCGCGACGACCAGCGGCATCAGCACAGCGGGCAGCGTCCCGAAGACGAAGAGAAGGATCACGAGTGCTCCGAGGCCGCCGATAATCGCCTCGAGAAGGACGCTGGAGCTGCCGCTCTGACCGTGATTGTTCGCCTCGTCGAGCGCATCGCGGCCTGTCACGTTGACCGCGACGCCGGCCGGGAGGCCTTTCGCCGCGATCGCGCGCATCGCGACCGCGCCGCTCTTCTTGTCGACCCCGTCCCTGCCGGCCAGATAGACCTCCTGGAATGTCGTATGGCGATCGCGCGACACGTACAGGGAGCTACCGGTCGAGAAGTACGAGCTCGTCAGCGCACCGGGGCTCGCCTTCGCGACGCGCACCGTCGCAGCGCGGACAGCTGCGATCTTCGTGACATCGCCGTGCGGCGACGTGTAGACGACGACGTTCGGCACGCGCACGCCCGCCCCGAACACTTTGAGCACCCGTTGCCCTGTCTCGTACGCGGGCTTACCGGGAATCGCAGTGCTCTGGTACCAGCGCGACGAGAGCTTTCCGGCCGCCATCCCACCGACGACCGTCAGGAGGATCCACACCCCGATCACAGCCCACCGATAGCGCGTAGTGAAATGCGCGAGCTTGCCGAGACGGCTGTTGCGAGTCTGGCGTGCGTCGGGTGTCGGTTCCATGTGACCCCTCTCTGGAACGGCTACCTGGGCACCGGCCGGTGCGCAGTGCGCGTGTTCTCGAGGTCACCCCAGTGCCGACGGCGGCGGTGAAGTTATCGAGCGGCGCGACGATCGTTTAGTAGAGCCCCGTGACCAGGTTTCGCGCCGGGTCAGCGTTCACCGACCCTACGCTCTTGCGACGCCACGCACAAGCGATCGCCGGAACGCGACGTGTGTCCGTCCACGCAACGTCGGCCGCGACGCGGTAGTTCCTCGCATGACCCGGAGTCGTTCGAACGCCGCGACGGAGACCATGCGGGTCCCATCCACTCCGGCTATGGGTGCTTGACGGCGGGATGCTTCTTCTTCGGCTTCGCGTGCTTCTTGGACTTGGGCTTCGACTTGACCACGGGTCGCGGCGCGACGATGAATCCCATCTGAACAGTCGAGAGACCCGCGTGCCCGGCGGAGTCGACGACTGCAAGCGACACCGTCCACGCGCCCGCGCTCGTCGGCTTGCCGACGATCGATCCCGTGGCCGCGTCGAACGACAGGCCGGGGGGAAGCCGTCCGTCGAGCGTGCAGAAGGTGTAGGGCGGCACCCCGAACTGGATGAGCTGCATCTGCGCCGGGTTGCCGACGCGAAGATTCCATGCCGCAGGCGTCCCGCTGATGTTCGGAGACTGGGTCACAGGCAGCCCCTGGAGGGCGCACGGGCCGCTCGTCGGCGCGGGTCCGCTCGTCAGCATCGCGAACGCTTCGAGATGGTGCAGCACGACATAGGGCGGCACAACTCGGAACGAGAACGTGACGTCGCGAAAGACCCGACCGGTGCCGTCGAACACGTCACCCTGAAATGCACTTTCCTGCAAGCTGTTGGCGACTCCGGCCAGGTGCCCGTCCGGAGTGATGCTCAGCCCGTTCGGCTGTCCGAAGCCCTCGAATCGATACGGCGCTGTGCCGCCGCTCCACAACACGATGTCGGTGGGGCGACCGAGAACGAGCGCGCCGAGATCGGGATCGTGAACCTGCAGCCGCAACGGCGCAGGCCCCGGTATCAAGACCGGTAAGGACGTCGCAACGGAGACGCCTGCCGACGTCTTCGCCGTCACTTGTCCTTCGACGAGCCAGCCGGCGTCGCGCGGCCCGACCAAGAGCGTCGAGCCGGTTCCGTAGAGAATCGGCGCGCACGTGCCCGGGTCGTCCGGCCAGCAGCGCAGCCAGCTCCGCTGCAGGACGAACCCTTCCGGGCTCGCCCAACGACCGTCGGTCACGGTAAGGACGCCGCCGACCTGCGCGTCCCCAGAGAGCTGCGGTCGTTCGAGCAACGTCGCCGTCGCTCCGCGCACCGTGCGCGCAGCGGAAATTGCCGACTTGCCGCCCCAGGCGTTCCATGCGGCGACGATTACGCGAAGGGTCTCGCCGGGCTTCACCTGGAACGGCTTCGGAGTGTACGACGGTTCCTCCTCACCGCGTATGGCCATGCAGTGGTTGCCCTGCGCGTCGCACGCCTGCCATGAGTACGTGCGCGCGATCGGGATCGCGCTTGTCCAGGTGCCGCCATCCGTGGTCACCGCGCTTCCGAGAATCGGCTCGCCTGCGATCGAGGGCGGCGACACACTCGCCGGCGGAAGCCCGGCGGCCCGCGCGGCCGCAGACGGACCGAGCGCCGCAAGGACCACGGCGACTGAGATGAGCGCTCTCACGGCGCGAACTATTGCAGCGAAAGACTAGGACGCCTAGGTGACGCCACGAGCAAGCAACTCGTACGAGCGCAACCGCGCAGCGTGATCGTGGATCGCCGCCGCGACGATCACCTCGTCCGCGCCCGTCTCCGCGACGAACGCGTCGAGCCCTTCGCGCACCGTCGCCTGTGAGCCGACGAACGAACGGCTGAGCATTTGCGACGCGCGCGCCTTCTCGTCCGGCGTCCAGTACGACTCGATGTCGTCGATCGGCGGCGGCAGCTGTCCGCGTCGTCCTCGCTGGATGTTCGTGAACGACTGCTGCGCCGAGGTGAAGAGCCGGCGCGCCTCGTCGTCGTCGTCCGCGACGATCGCGTTCGCTCCGACCATCGCGTACGGCTCGCTCAACTGCTCCGACGGCTGGAAGCGGTCGCGATACACCTCGAGCGCGGGCAGGAGCGCGTCCGGCGCAAAGTGCGACGCGAATGCATACGGGAGGCCGAGCGCCGCCGCGAGCTGCGCGCCGTAGAGACTCGAGCCGAGGATCCAGAGCGGCACATGCGTGCCCATCCCGGGGATCGCGCGCACCGCCTGCCCCGGGTGCGGGTCGCCGAGGAGCAGCTGCAGCTCGAGAACGTCCTGCGGGAAGGTGTCGGAGCCCGGATGGTCTCGCCGCAGCGCCAGCATCGTCAGCTGATCCGTACCGGGCGCGCGCCCGAGCCCGAGATCGATCCGCCCCGGATGGAGTGACGCGAGCGTCCCGAACTGCTCGGCGATCACGAGCGGGGAGTGGTTCGGGAGCATGATCCCGCCGGCACCGACCCGGATCGAGCTCGTGCCGCCCGCCACGTGTGCGATCACGACGGCCGTCGCCGCGCTCGCGATCCCGGCGGCGTTGTGGTGCTCGGCGAGCCAGAACCGCCGGTACCCCCAGCGCTCGGCGCTCTGGGCGAGCTCGAGCGAGTTCCGGAGGGCCTCGGCGGCCGTCGATCCGGCCACGATCGGCGCCAGATCGAGGATCGAGAGCGGCGGGGCCTCCACCGGGCGACGATAGCGGCCGCAACCGATTCCACCCGCGCGGCGTTGATCTCGTGACCCTGCAGAAATGAAGGAGGCCTACGTGTCCGACGAGCGCGACAACGTGTCCATGGACGAGATCGAGGCAGAAGACGCCGTCTCCCTGCCGAACAAGGAAGTCATGTCCCTGCTCGACGTGAACGCGAACGTCGACCTGGGCCTGGACCTCGCAGCCCCCGTGGACCTCGCGGTGGCGGCGAACCTGAACGTCGCCGCGCCGATCGAGGCGTCCGCGGCTGCCAACGTCTTGAGCCCGACGGCGCAGGCGGTCGGCTACGCCTCGCAGCACGGCTCGATCGACCAGGGAATCAGCGGCTCCGCGACCGCGACGGCGCCGCAGCACGCGACCGTCGACCAGAACAGCAATCCCAGCGGCGGCTTGACGCCGGCCGGCGGCGCGACCGAGACCGGTACCGCGTCGGCGAACGATCCGGCTCATCCGACGGCCGACGGCACGACGACGCCTGCCACTCCGGCGAACGCCGTCTCCGGCGCGACGGGTGCGGTCGACGGCGCGACGTCCGGCGCGACAGGCGCGGTCGACGGCGCAACCGGCGCCGCGGGCGGTGCCGTGGACGGCGCGACGGGCGCGGTCGGCGGTGCAGTCGATGGCGCGACGTCCGGCGCGACCGGCGCGGTCGACGGCGCAACCGGCGCCGCAGGCGGTGCCGTGGGCGGCGCGACCGGCGCGGTCGGCGGCGCAGTGGACGGGGCGACCGGTGCAGCCGGCGGCATCGCCGGCTCGGCCGGCGACGCGGTCGGCGGTGCGACCGGCGGCGTGCAGTCGCTGCTGAACGGCGGCAGCCTGCTCGACGCGAACGTCAACATCCACGCGAATGCGGACCTCGCTGCTCCGATCGACGGCGCCGTTGCGGCCAACGCGAACGTCGCTGCTCCGATCGACGCAGCCGTCGCAGCGAACATCGGCTCGCCGGGCTCGGCCGCCGAGGCGCTCGCGCCGCAGGAGGTCAACATCTCGCAGCACCTGGATGGCGTGACGGCGGACGCGACGGCTGACCAGAACGCCGGCGTCACCCAGAAGTAGGAACTGAACGGAGACCCGCGGCCAGATGACCGCGACGGCTGAGCCACCCCTTCGCCCGGTCGAGGCGCCTTCCGAGGCCATCCTCGACCGGGCCGAAGGCGTCGAGCTGCTCGGCGAGGTCCACGGGTCCGGCTACAAGGAGGGCGCCGCACTCGTCCGGCGTGCAGACGGGCAGATGGTGCAGCTCGGCCCGCTCATGTACGCGCTGCTCGAGTGCGTCGACGGCAGGCGCACGCTCGGCGAGCTCGCGGAGTGCCTCTCGGAGCAGGAGCGCCGCGGCTTCGACGAACAGCATGTCGCGCGGCTCGCAGAGAAGCTCGCAGAGCAGGGGCTCCTCGCCGGCACCGAGCACAAGGCGCCGCCGCGACGCAACCCGCTGCTCGCACTGCGCTGGAAGGTGCTCGTCACCAACCCGAAGGCGACGAAGCGGCTGACGGCGCCGTTCACGTTCCTCTACCATCCGATCGTCGTGGTGCCGGTGATCGCCGCGTTCCTCGCGGTGTGCTGGTTCGTGCTCGTGCACAAGGGCGTCGCAGCCGCGACGAGCGCACGCCTTCCACAAGCCGGAGCTGCTGCTCCTCGTCTTTGCTCTCGCCGTCGCCTCGGCGGGCTTCCACGAGCTCGGTCACGCGTCGGCGTGTCGCTACGGCGGCGCGACACCGGCCGGGATGGGCATGGGCATCTACCTGGTCTGGCCGGCGTTCTACACCGACGTCACCGACGCGTACCGGCTGCCGCGCCGCGATCGCCTGCGCGTCGACCTGGGCGGGATCTACTTCAACGCCATCGTCGCCGTCGTGACGATGGGCGTCTGGCTCGCGTGGCACATCGACGCGCTGCTGCTGCTGATCGCGCTCCAGATGCTCGAGATCGTGAAGAACCTCTCGCCGGTGATCCGGTCGGACGGGTACCACATCCTCTCCGACGCGACCGGCGTCCCCGACCTCTACGCGCATATGGGGCCGACGATGCGGCGGCTTCTGCCCTGGCGCCATAAGGAGCCGTCGGCGCTCACGGGCCGCGCACGCCTGCTCGTCACCGCCTGGGTGCTCGATCATCGTGCCGGTGCTGTTGAGCCTCACGCTCGGCGCGATCCTCTTGCTGCCGCACCTGCTTGCAAGCACGTGGGACAGCGTGCACACGCTGGCTTCCTCGATCTCGCACGAGACGGCGCACGGCCACGTGCTCGCGTTGCTCGCGTCGCTGCTGCGCATGTTCGCGCTCGTCCTGCCCGTGCTCGGCAGCGATCCTCATCACCCAGAAGGTCATACGGACGCTCGTGTCCAAGGCGCCGCTCCTGGAGCGAGGGCAGCGCGCCTCGCCGCGTCGTCGTCGTCGCCGCTGCCGCCGCGATCTGCGCCGGCGCTGCGTGGGCGTGGTGGCCCGCCGGCCAGTACCAGCCTGTCCGCGCCGACCGAGCACGGCACGCTCGGGAGCTTCGGTGCGTGGATCGCGGCACCTCAGCAGGCCGCACGTCCGAGCACGGCGCCCGCGCCGGTGCATCTCGCGCCCGGAACGCATCTCGCCGTGTCGATGATCCCCGTCGGCGGCGCGACGAAGGAGCATCCCGCGATGTTCGTGATCGCCGGCGAGGACGGTCAGCCCGCGGTCGCGATCCTCAGCGACTCGACGCCCGGCTCCCACCGACACGACGACGACCGCGACGACGACACGACCACGACCACGACGACCCCGACCACGACGACGAGCTCCGCACCGGCGCCGATGCAGGCGACCGCGTTCCCGTTCAAGCTGCCGTCGAAGCCGGGGCCCGGGGACTCGCAGGCGCTCTCGGTCAACACGACGAACGGCGCCGTCAAGTACAACGTCGCGTACTCGCTCGTCACCGTGAGCGACGGCTCGCCGGTGAAGAACAACGAACAGCGCCTTCGCATTCGCGAACTGCAACGCCTGCACGACGGTTGCCGTCTCCTTCCAGGTCGTGCTGATCGTCGGCCAGAGCAACCGGATCGCGCCGATCAACGCAGCAGGCGCACTGAACGTGAACTGCCCGGCGTGCATGACGACCGCGATCGCCGACCAGATCGTCGTCACGTTGAAGTCACAGCCGTCACAGGACCTCCTGCAGAAGCTCCAGGACGCACTCCAGCAGCTGAACGCGCTGCCGACGCTCGGCGCGAACGGCACGCCCGCAGCGGTCGCTTCCGTCGTCGCGAAGGTTCAGCAGCAGATCGACAGCGAGCTGCACGACAGCGGGCTGCTCACGAATCCGCCGCCGACGACGACCGCTTCGACCACGACCGCCGCGACGACGACAGCGGCGACCACGACCACAGCAACGACGACCGCGCGTGCCGCGACGACGACCGCGGCATCTACGACCGCGTCGACTGCGACCACCACCACGTCGGCGACGACCGGGACGACCACCACGACGCCGGCCGCCACGACGACGGCGAGCACGACGACAACGCCTTAGAACAAGCGGAACGGAGGCGCCGGCAGGCTCGGCAGCACCTCGTGGGCGTCGTCGACCGACGCGAGCCACTCGTAGGCGACGCCCTTCGCGTGGTTGCGTGCCACACCGGCCGACGCGAGGCGCGCGAGGCCGCGCTCGTGCATCTCGCCGGGAGAGAACGTCGCGTCCTCGACCACCGTGCAGTCGAAGCCCTCGTCCGCGAGTCCGACCGCCGACTGCGCAACACACACGTCCGTCTCGCAGCCGACGAGCACGGCGCTCCGCCGACCCGTGGCGCGCACGGCCTCGAGGATCTCCGGCGTCCGAGTCAGCCCGAACGTCGGCTTCCGCAGCAGCGGCGTCCCGTCGGGGAGCTGCAGCGCCGTCGCGCCGTGTCGTTCCGGCTCTTCCTCCGTCGCGACGATCGGGATCCCAAGCCGGGCCGCAAGCACGGCGAGCCAAGCCGCCCGCGCGAGGGCCGAGTCGGCAGCCGCCCGGTCGAGCCCGCCGAGCCAGTCGCGGGCGAGGAAGCCGGGCTGCAGGTCGACGACCACGAGCACCGAGCGGTCGCGATCGAGCAGTCCCACGGCCCGGAGCCTACGTTTCTGACCGAATCCTGATCGGGCCCTTCGAGATTCATCGTGATCCGGTTGACTCGGGTCGGCAGCGGTCGTAGTCTCCCGCCACGAATGCGGCGAGGGCCGTTGGGGGTTCCTCACCGTGCGGGCAAACAAAGCCAGGGGGAGCCGATGAACCGCAAGCGCACGCGCGTCCTGTTGTTCGTTCTTTGCGCAGGAGCGCTGATCCTCGTCACCGCCCTTGCGGGCGGCTCGAGCACGAAGCCGGCCGTCGCCGGGTCGGCGAAGCTCGCATCCGGCATGGCCGGCGGCTTCGACACAGCCGGCGAAGGGCCCGTCGACAGCTACGAGGCCTATCTCTCTGCCGAGCGGACCTATCCGGCGAACGTGATCCCGCCGTCGCTCGTGCAGCAGGCGGCCGACACCTTCTCGAAGATTCAACAACAAGATTCGACGAGTGGCGACCCGTCGAGCGGCGGCAGCCGCTGGTCGCAGTACGGCCCGCAGGTGGACGCGCAGCAGCCGGGGGTCACGTCGTTCTCCGGCGCGACCAACTCGACCGCAAGCCGCATCACGACGATCGTCGTCTCACCGGACTGCGGGGCGAAGACGAGCGCCTGCACCGTGTGGGCCGGCGCGGCGGGCGGCGGGATCTGGCGCACCGACAACGCGCTCGATCCCAACCCCGACTGGCGGCAGATGACGGACATGAAGGTCGACCAGAACTCGGTCGGGACCTTGACGCTCGATCCGACGGATGCGAGTCACCGCACGCTGTACCTCGGCACCGGTGAGGGCAACCGCTGCTCCTCCGGGTGCGAGGCCGGCGTCGGCATCTACAAGTCCGTCGACCGCGGCAACCGGTGGACGAAGCTGGCGGATACGTGCGTCAGCAACGCCGTCTACCAGTGCACGACCCCGGGCACGGACGCGTTCCTCGGGCGCGCGATCAACTCGATCGTCGTCGACCCGACGAACCCGAACCACATCTTCGTCGGCTCCGCACGCGGTGTCCGAGGTCTCTCCCATGTGATCGGGAACGGTGGCACGGTGACGCTCGAGCCCGGCGCCAACGCGCCAGGCGTCTACGAGTCCACCGACGGCGGTAACACGTTCACGGAGATCTGGAACGCCAATGACCCGAACACCCTCGGCGTCACGGAGGTCGCGCCTCGACCCGCTCGACCCGGCCACCGTCTACGCCTCGGCGTTCGACCAGGGCATCTGGCGCCGCTCGCCTGCTCTCGACGGGTCGGCGACGCCGACCGATTTCCGGCAGGTCTTCGCCCCCTTGTTCCCGGGCGGCGGCACCGACCGCTCGGCCTTCGCCCTGACGGTGAAGAACCTCCACACGCGCGTGTACGTCGGCGACGGGACCGCCAACGCCAACGGCGTCAGCGCGCCGACCGCCGCGCAGTTCTGGCGGACGGACAACGCGAACCAGCCGGCGGCGACCCTCCTCGCCTCGCAGACCGCCGGCAAGACCCCGCCGGCGGCGACGACAACCGGGCCGCAGACGTACAACGGCTGGCAGAACCTGACCTCGAACAGCACGGCGAGCCCGTACTTCGCAACCGACGACTTCTGCACCGGCCAGTGCTGGTACGACGACGTCGTCTACACGCCCGCCGGGATGCCCGACACCGTCTACGTGCTCGGCTCGATGCAGTACGGCGAGCAGCCGTGCGACACGAAGGGCGTCGGCTGCGGCAACGGCCGCTCGAACGGCCGCACCGTCCTCTACTCGACGACGGCCGGCGATCCCGACGGATCCGCGAACAGCCGCACGTTCACCGACCTCACCTACGACAACCAGGATCAGCAGCCCGCCCCCTGGTGCGCATATGCGCCGTACTTCCCGAACGGCTGCGTGCATGCGCCGAACGGCATCCATCCGGATGAGCACGCGATCGCGATCAACCCGTCGAACCCGACGCAGATCTTCGAGGGCTCCGACGGCGGCATCATCCGCACGAGCGGCAACTTCGCCGACACCTCGTCGCAGTGCGACAGCCAGTGGCGGAACGGCGGCGGCCCGCTGCCGACGACGTCGGGCAGCTACACCACGTGCAAGCGGCTGCTCTCGCGTGTGCCGACGCAGCTGCAGCACATCGACCAGCACCTGAGCAGCACGATCCAGTTCATCAACGTCGCCATCAACCCGTTCGCCTCGTGCGAAGTGCTCGGCGGCACGCAGGACAACGGCACGTGGTCGAACCTGCAGAGCTGCGACCAGAACACGTTCAACCAGGTGATCTACGGCGACGGCGGCAACGCCGTCTTCGACGTCGCGAACCAGAACTGGATGGCGAACGAGTTCACCGGTGGGTTCGGCGACTCGAACTTCGAGAACGGCAACCCGGAGAAATGGGTGATCGCAACCGCACCGATCGTGAACAGCAAGGAGGCTGTCGCGTTCTACTGGCCGCAGACGGGCGACCCGAACCCGGTGCCGGGCACGCATCCGATCTACGAGGGTGCGCAGCATGTCTGGCGCAGCTGGGCCTTCGGCGCCGGCCATCCCGGCGACGTGCCGCAGGACACGACACCGGACATCGCCGGCTACGAGGCGAACTGCCCCGAGTTCGTGACCTCGGGTGCGTCAGCGGCCTGCGGTGACTACCGCGCGCTCGGCGGCCCGGGCGGGGCCGGCAACGCCGGCGACCTGACGAGCACGCTGTACGGGTCCGACCGGACGGGCGGCTCGATCTCGTGGATCTCACGCGACAGCTACGACCACGGCACGCTCTGGGCGGCGACGTCTGCCGGCCGGATCTTCGTGACGCACAACGCCGACGCAAGCGATCCCGCAACCGTCCTCTGGCACCGCATCGACAGCTCGACGACCGGAAGCTCGCCGACGCGCTTCCCGAGCAGCATCTACGTCGATCCGAAGAACCCGAGTCATGCGTGGATCTCCTACTCCGGCTACAACGCTGTGACCCCGACGACGCCGGGCCACGTGTTCGACGTCACCGAGGGCGATCCGGCAACGCCGGGCTCGGGCACGTTCACGAACCTGAACGTCGAGGCCGGAACGTCGGCCTTCCCCACTCCGACCTCGAACGGCGACCTGCCCGTCAACGACATCGTCCGGGACGATGCGCACCGCAAGCTGTACGTCGCGACGGACTTCGGCGTCCTCCGCGGCGACGGTGACGGCAAGGCAGGCTGGCACGTGACGACCGGCATGCCGCGCTACGAGGTCACGCACCTCGAGATCACGGGGTCGTCCCGCGTCCCGACGTGCGTCGGCGGGAGCAGCTGCCCGCACGTCCTCTACGCGGCGACGCATTCCCAGGGCATCTGGAAGCTGGATCTCCGCTAGCCGAGCACGATCGAACGAGCGAGAGGCCGCCCTCCGCGGGCGGCCTCTCGCGTCTCAGGACTGCTGCGGGAGGATCAGCTCGAAGCGCGCACCGGCATCGCCGGGCGCGTACACGAGATCGCCGCCGTGCGCACGCGCGTACGCCCGCGCGATAGCGAGGCCGAGACCCGTGCCCTGCGCCGACTGGCTGCGCGAGAAGCGCTCGAAGAGGTTGGCACGCAACTCCTCCGCGACCCCTTCGCCGGAGTCCTCGACGACGATCCGCAGGTGCCGGTCCCGCTGCTCGGCCGACACGACGAACGGCGGCTCGCCGTAGCGAAGCGCGTTCGTCAGGAGATTCGAGACGACACGGTCGAGCACGAGCGGATCGGCAAATGCAGCCGCATCCGACGCAACGCGCACCTCGACGTCCGTGCCGCTCGGGACGGTCTCGTCCGCGATCTGCGCGAGCACGCTCCGCAGCACGATCGGCTTCGGGTCGGTCGCGACCGAGCGCGCGTCGACGCGCGACAGATCGAGCAGCTGCTCGAGTAGGCGTCGCATCCGGTCGGCCTGCTCGTAGCCGGTCTCGATCAACTCCCGCTCGACGTCTCGCGGAAGGTCGCGACCGACGATCGTCGCAAGAATCCCGTAGATGGTGGTCGCAGGCGTTCGCAACTCGTGTGAGGCGATCGCGACGAAGTTCGCCTTCAGCTGATCGAGCAGCACGGTTTCCTCGTGCAGGCGTGCACGCTCGACGGCGATCGCGACGCGTTCGGCGACGAGCTGCAGCAGCTCCACGTCCTCGAGCGTGAACTTCCGCGGGACGAGCGTGCCGACGTGCAGCACCCCGATCGTCGCACCGCGAACGATCAGCGGCACGCCCAGCATCGACTTGATGCCTTTCTCGCGCAGGATCGGATTCCACACGTCGGCGTGGTCGACGTCGTCGAGGATCACGGGCTCTTGCCGCGCTGCGACTCGCCCTGCGAAGCCGCGGCCGATCGGCACGCGCACGCCCTGCTCGACCTCCTCCTCGATCCCGACGGCACCGGTCGCGACGAGATCTTCCCCCTTCGCGTCGGCGAGCAGCACGGCGCAGGTATCGGCGTTGACGATGTCGCGGATGCGTGGGAGCAGGACGGCGAGGAGCTCGTCGACCTCGAGATGTGCGAGGGCGACGTCGGTGACGGCCTGCACGTGCTCGATCCGCAGCCGCGCGGCACGCTCGGCCTCGTAGAGGCGCGCGTGCTCGATCGCGACGCCGGCGCGGTCGGACGCGAGCTGGAGCAGCTGGATGTCGTCGTCGGCGAAGGTTCGATACGTCAGCGAGCCGACGTGGAGCACGCCGATCGCCTCGCCGCCGACGAGCAGCGGAACACCGAGCATCGACTTGATCCCCTTGGCCCGCAGGAGCGGATTGAGGACGTCTGCGTGGTCGACGTCCTCGAGCACCACCGGTCGGCGCTCGGCGGCGACCCGGCCCGCGAAGCCCTTACCGACCGGGATGCGCACGCCCTGCTCGACCTCCTCCTCGATCCCGACCGCCGCACGTGCGACGAGCTCGTTCGTCAACTCGTCGAGGAGGAGCACAGCGCAGGTGTCGACCTCGAGCACCTCGCGCGTGCGGTGAAGCAGGGTGTCGAGCAGATCGTCGAGGTCGAGGTGCGCGAGCGCGGCATCCGTGAGGACCTGCAGGCGCTGGAGCTTGTCGGCGTCGTGCTGGAAATCGTGCACGCCGCATTGTGGCTGCGTTTCGCCGACCGCCGTCCGACACGGTGGCCGATTCGAGGCAAAAGTGCCGAAACTTTTCGCGGCCTAGTCGACGAGCGAGAGCCGCGAGCCCTCGACGATTCCGTGACGCGCCGCCTCGCCCGCCGCGAGCTCGAACGTGGCCTTCGCCCGCCGCCGTGCGGCCGTCCGCCACGGCTGAAGATCGGGCACGACCTTCAGCACCACGAGGTCGCGGTCGACGAAGACGACGTCGATCGGGAAGCGCATGAACGCCGTGTGCACCGAGGACGCGGGACGGATGTAGATCCCCTCGCCGGGCGGCAGCGACGACCGGCCGAGCAGGCCGCGCATGCGGGCGAGCGCGCGGTCGGCGATCGCGCAGGTCGAGCAGACCTCGACCTCGCCGTCTCGCAGCAGTCGCATCGTCCTCGCCATCCCCGGAATCCTCGCAGACTCGACTGTGAGCGTCCCGTGAGCCGCCCGGCGCATCCTCGGATCGTTCGGATCATCGAAGAGGAGACCACCATGCTGCTCGGACGCATTGCTGCAGTCGCGCTCGCCGCCGCCACGCTGGCTGCCGGCGCATCCGCCGCGCCCCTGGGCGCGAAATCCAACTCGGTCTCGTTCGACGCGTCGCCCGGCCCGGATGCCGCGGCGCCGGCGATCTCGAACGTCACCGTCGCCAATGACGACCAAGGGCTCGTGACCTTCCGGATCGCGATCCCGAACCGGCCCGCCTGGTCGAACGACCTGGACCTGAGCCTCTTCCTCGACACGGATCAGAATCCGCAGACGGGGGGCACGGAGTACGACGGAGCGGACTACATGATCGACCTCTCCTTCAACTCCGTCGACCTGGCGTCGTGGAACGGAACCGACTTCCATTTTCTCGACCAGTCGCCGGCATCGCTCGTCTGGACGTACGCGAACGGCGTCGCCACGATCGAGGTGAAGTCGACAGACATCGCGGCCGGGATCACCGGCTTCAACTTCTACGCCGTCGCGGTCTCGGGAATGACGGGCACGATCGACAACCCGGACTACTCGAACGCGCACTACGACTTCGCGCCGGCGCTCAACCACGGCGACTGGAACTACCAGGTGAAGATCACGCCGCTGCAGATCTCCGCCTCCAGGCTCCGCACCCTGCCGGCGCGGCCGAAGGCGGGACAGCCGTTCAGCGCGTCGATGACGGTGAGTGCCACGATCCCGACCGCACTCGCACGCGACGCCCAGATCACCTGCACCGCGACGCTCGGAGGCAAGCACCTCGTCGCCCGCGCGCAGGGGATCGCGAACGGACGCGCGACCTGCAGCTGGCAGCTGCCGCGAGGCTCGAAGCACAAGCGCCTGCGCGGTACCGTAGTGGTCTCCGTGCAGGGACTCCAGGTGTCGAAGAGCTTCGCGGTAACGGTCACGTGACGTCGTGAAGCTGCCTCGCCCCGCACTCATCGTGGCCGCCGCGCTCGTCGCGGCGGCCGTGGCGAGCGCCGCGCGCGCGCCGGCGCACGGCGTGCTGGAGTTCGCGCAGCTCTCGACGAGCTCGAACTGGTCGGGGTACTCGGTCAGCGCGGACGGGGCGACCTTCACCGACGTGAAGGGCCGCTGGACGCAGCCGAGCGTGACCTGCGTCCCCGGACAGAGCTTCTCGAGCTTCTGGATCGGGCTCGGCGGCGCGACGTCGCAGTCGCAGGGACTCGAGCAGACGGGTACCGAGGGAGATTGTGGGCAGCCCCAGCCGGTGTACTCCGCCTGGTACGAGCTGATCCCTGCGGGGCCGGTCACGCTGCCGCTCGCGATCTCGGCGGGGGACGTCGTGTCGGCGGAGGTGACGGAGAACGCCGACGCGACGGCGACGCTCACCGTGCGCAACGAGACGAAGGGGACGAGCAGCGTGGTGCAGGTCCCGGTTCCCTCCCCCGACTACACCTCGGCGGAATGGATCGCCGAGGCGCCGTCGCAGTGCAGCCCGTTCGCGCACAGCCTCTGCAAGGTGCAGCCGCTCGCGAACTTCGGCACGGTCGTCTTCTCGTCGGGCACGGCCACTGCGAACGGGCACGAGGGGCCGATCGCCGATCCGGCTTGGACCGCAGATCCCGTCACGCTCGAGGCGAACTCGGGCGTGCTCGCAGCCGAGCCGTCCGACCTCTCGGCCGACGGCGGCTCCTTCAACGTCACGTGGCACGCGACCGGCGGCCCGACGCGACTCGCGATCACGGGCTTCAAAGCAGCGCCGGCGAAGCCGCACGCCGGCAAGAAGTTCACGGCCTCCCTCTCGCTCGCGAGCAGCAACCCGACGTCGCTCTCGAGCGCAACCGTGCTCTGCAAGGCAACGGCAGGCGGCGTTCGGCTCAAGCTCGCGTCGCACGCCATGGTCGCAGGTGCCGCCCGCTGCACCTGGCTGCTGCCTGCAGGCTCGCGGGGTCGGACGCTGAGCGGCTCGGTCTCCGCCCTCGCCGACGAGTCGTCGGTGCTGAAGGGCTTTCGGCTGAAGATCTCCTAGAGTGCAAGCGTGAGCGCCGTGACGCCTGCGGTCGTCGTGATCGCCACGCCGGCAGAGGCGGCGGCGGAGCTCGCCGCGCTCCTCGACGACTACGGCGCGGAGCTGTCCCAGGAGAACGGGCAGTCGAAGGTCGCGATCGAGCCGGTCGACGACCAGCGCCGCGGCACCGTCATCTACCGCGTGATCCAGGCGTCACGGACCGTCGCGGCGCAGCATCCGGATGCCTCGCTCTTCCTCGTGACCGAGGACGGGTCGCGGTGGCGCCTGCCGCCGCCTGCGCTCTAAAGCCGGCCGCTCAGGCGCTCCGATCCGGGTGCCAGATGATCTCCCAGAGATGGGTGTCCGGATCGCGGAAGTAGCCGGAGTAGATGCCCCAGGGCCGGTCGTGGGCCGGTGTGATCGCCGCCCCCGCCGAAGCGGCTTTCTCCAGCAACTCGTCCACCTCGGCGCGGCTTCGGACGAGTTGGGCCAGGCTGAACGCCCCGCTCTGCGGCGGCGCGACCGGAATTGCCGCGTCCTTGGCGAGATCGGCCCGCGAGTACAGGTTGAGAAGCAGGCCGCCGTCGAGCTCGAACATCGCAACGGCGCCGTTGGCGCCGGTCAGCTCGTCCGTCCACTCGGTCCCGATGACGCCCTTCGACTCGAGGCCGAGCTCGCGATAGAACGCAAGCGAGCGCTCGAGGTCGGCGACCGCCAGGGTGACCACGTCGAGACGCTGCTCCACGGCTCCAGTTGTACCGCAGCCCCGCTCGTCTCACGCGTTCCGTTCCGTGCCACGCTCGCTATCGACGGTGATCCGTGCGAGGGTGGATCGAAGATGGACAACTGTCCGTCGCGAAACGGAGGTCGCCGATGTTCGCCAGGACATCAACGTGGTCAGGTTCGCCTGAAGAGATCGACAAGTGGGAAGCGCACGTGAAAGACGCCGTCAGTGGATTCGTCGCAAAGCTTCCGGGCAACGGGGGCGGTGCATTCTTCGTCGACCGCACCGCGGGTAGAGCGATGACACTCACGCTCTGGGAGACGGAAGAGGCAGCCGCCGAGACGGACAAGTTCGCCGACCAAAGCCGGGCTAGCACCGTCGAAGCGACCGGCGTCGAGCTTCTCGATCGAGGCGCGTACGAAGTCGTGATGCGCTTCTAGAGATTCGGCGGAGGACGGGCGCCCGTCGCCTTTTCCGTAGATCAGCCCGGCGGCCGTCATGCCGCCAACATTCCCGAAGGAGAGCGCAATGACATCGTTCGTCGACAGCATCGAGATCGACCGCCGTCCCGCCGACGTGTTCGCCTACGTCGACGATCTGAGCAAGCACGGCGAATGGCAGGAGCAGATCGTCAGCGTCACGGTCGACACCGACGGCCCGACTCGCGTCGGCACCCGTGCGACCGACAGACGAAAGCTGCCCGGCGGCACCCGCGACGTCAGCTACGAGATCACCGAGCACGAAGCGCCGCACACGAGCTCGTTCCAAGGACCAACGGTCCCGTACGTGCTCGCGGCATCTTGACGGTCGAGCCGCTCGACGAAGGCGCACGGTCGAAGCTGACGCTCGACTTCGAGATCAAGGGGAGCGGTTTCGGTGTCCTGCTCGCCGCGTTCGCACGCGCGAACGCTCGTAAGGAGATCCCGAAGAGCCACAAACGGCTGAAGGAGATTCTCGAGCGAACCTAGAGTTCAGCCGCGGGCCAAACGGGCGTGACGTCGTCAAGGCGATCCGAAGGGGAAGCGTAGTCCCGGTCCGAGCCTCTTTCCAGCGGGGCCGGGCTGCGCGCTAGCAGCCGTGAACGAGACGCGGCCTCGCGCCGTCGATCGGCACTCGCCAGAGGCCGCTCGGGCAGCCCGAGCCGAGCGGGGGCCGCCAAACGACGAGCAGCTGCTGCGAGTCCGGCGACCAGGCGACGCTCGACGCGTCGTACGGGCGATGCAGCTTCAAGAGCATCCGCACCCTTCCCGCCGCCACGTCGACGACCGCGAGCCCCCCGCTCGAGCCCACGGCGATGCGGCCGCCGTCGGGCGACCAGCCGAACACGGTTCCAGGGCTGTATCGCAGGAGCGTCGTGCTCGCACCGCCGTGCGGCGACACGATCCGCAGCGCCCCCCGACTCGTCCCTGACGGGACGACGTAAGTGATTTGATCGCCGGCGGGCGACCAGAGCGGGTTCACGCCGCTCGGCTCCAGCCGCTGCAGGTTGCTGCCGTCTGCATTTGCGGTCCAGATCCCTTTCGGTAGCCCGGACTTGCTGAAGCGCGCGAAGACGACGTGGGCTCCGTCGGGCGAGAGGCTCGGCTCGGTGTTGCCGAGCTCGTTCCCGCCGACTTCGCCGACGAGCTTTCCGGACGGAATGTCGAGGACGGTCACCGGCCCGACGCAGCCCGTGCACTCCGGGATACCGGTTGCGACGCGATCGCCCGCTGCGTCGGCGACGAACGGCTCGGGCGCTCCCTTCCTCGTGAGGAGCACCGGTTTCCGCCCGATCGCAATTGCGAAGACTCCGCTGTCGTTCCCGTAGACGAGCAGCTTCGGCGCCGCCCAGTAGAGCTGGCCCACACCGTCGTCCAACTCGCGCGTGCAGTGCGTGCTGCAGACCGTGTAGCGAAGCGGCGCTAGGTGCTTGCCGTCGGAGTCCGAGACGCAGATCGCCCGCAGAACGCTGATGCCGGCGGGACGATGGTGAAGGGGCGGCAGCGGCCAGCGGTAGCCGTACCAGACGATTTGCTTTCCGTTCGGGGACCAGGCGGCCGGCAGGTTGACCGATCCACACGGAGACGCCCGCGACGAAGCCGGCACGTGCGCATTGTCGGAACGACCGGCGCCGCCGCATGCTGCAACGAGGACGGCAAACGCTCCTACCACCAACGACCGCCAGAACAGAGTCATGGTCACCGAGACGATATGCGCCGACCTCTTGAATCGTCTTGCGAGCGACTCGCCCCTTTGACAGAATTTCCCTCGCCATGAGACGCGGACCTCTTCACCAGTAGTCGTTGCGCGCCCATGAAGGGCGCTCCGGAGAAGAGGAGAGAGCGTTGTGCAGGATTCAGGCAGCAGCGCTTCGGCGTGAAGCCGGGGCGACGCGATGAGGCGTTGGATTCGTCCGGACGGGCGGTGTTTCGTGTTCGGTGAACCGGACGACGCGCTGCCACTCGGGAGGCGAATCTATGCGACCGCGGATTCCGCAGACACCGAGAGACTTCGTTCGCTCGAAGGGCTCGGCTTCAGGTTCCATCGCAGAGAGCTCGTCCTCCGAATCCCAACCGACCCTGCGAGTTGGGATGTTGCGACGGTCGAGCCGCCTCCAAAGATCACGTTCGTCGGCGCTGATTCGGTCGAGGAGAAGCGGCTGCGTCTTCTGGACGACCTGCTTCGTCAAGACGTTCCCGGTACCGACGGCTGGAAATGGAGCCCCGACGGCTTTCGCGAGGAGACGTATGAATCGCCCGACTTCGATCCAGCGACCTATCTCGTGGCGATCGATGGAGAAGGGGAGTATGTCGGCATCGTCCGCGTGTGGATGAAGACCGACGCGCCGCGCCTCGGCTTCATCGGGGTTCGGGCCGACTGCCGGCGCAGAGGACTCGCGCGCGCGCTCCTCGCGGAAGCCCTGAAGGTCGTGCGCGACTATGGCGCGTCGGAGGTAAGCACCGAGGTCGATGAGCTGAACCGCGCGTCGAAGCAGCTGCTGTTCGGCTTTGGCGGCCAGAAGGTCGGCTCGCTCCTAGAGCTCGTCAGAGGCGAGCGCGGCAGGCTGCCGTTCCGACTACGGCAGTCCGTACCTGCCGACGCCGAGGCGATCGCCCTCGTCCAGATCCGGAGCGCACTAGCCGGCTTCGCGGACTTTCGTCCTGCCGGAATCACGGTCGAGCTCGACCCGGCGGATCGCGTCCCGCTTTGGCGCGAGCGACTTCCCCTTGTGGCCGAGACCGACGACGGGATCGTCGGCTTTGCGCACTTCGGGCCGAACGCCGACGAGCCCGTCGGTGAGATCTATCGGTTCTTCGTGGCGCCTGAGTGCTGGGGAAAAGGCGTCGGGCGCGCACTCATGCAGCGCGCGTTCGACCAACTGCTGGCCGCGGGATTCGACGAGGCATTCCTATGGGTGCACGCGGAGAACAGGCGCGCTCGGCGCTTCTATCAGGCGGCAGGGTGGCGGGCAGACGGAGCCGAGAGGGACGAAGAGGCGTTCGGCCACGTCGTAAAGGAGCTTCGACATCGCATCTCGCTCAGCCGATTGATGCGACAGCGCGCTTAGAACCGCCATTCGCGGTAGACGGTCGTTGAGCCACGCGTGATCAAGCTCTGGTTATGGCGAACAGACGAAGACCGCGAGCCGCCTCGAGGCAACCAGCGGCTCGTCGAAATCGGGGAGGAGATCGGCGAGCTCGCGCGTCCTGGTAGCCGCGACGTACTCATGTGCAGCCTGCCGCCCGTCAAAGGTCACGGTTCCGAACACATCGCGCTGTTCAACGTCATTGAAGTGTCGAGACAGCGCCGCCCCGGCACTCTCGACGGTGAACGCACCACCAGGAGCACCGAGCTCGCCGACAAGTTCCCACACCTCGGCCAGGTTGCGTTCGCTGCTCGTCGCCGCCACGAGAACGCCCGCCGGCCTTAGCACCCTGCGCAGCTCGCTGAGCGCCGAATCGAGATCAGACGCGTGATAGAGCATCCAGGCAGCGACCGCACAGTCGAAGCTCTGAGCGGCAAACGGTAGATCCACGACGTCGCCAATGATCGCCTCGACGCCACGAGCGCGCGTTAACTCGACCATCCGGGCAGATTGGTCGAGCGCGGTCACCCTCGCCGCTAGCTCGCGCGTCATTCGTTCCGCGAGCTCGCCGCGCCCACACCCCACCTCGAGCACGTCCCGCGGCTCCAGTTCGGCGACGGCGCCAAAGACGACCGCGTACGGGTCTGGCCCGGTTGCGGTGTCTTGCTTAGCCATGCGCGCGGCGTAACGGCTCTCGTCGGAGTACTCCGAGCGAACCGCCTCAGGATCATTAATCCAGTCCGTCAAATGACGTCGATCCGTTAGCCCGTATCCGAAGCGCACTCGCGGGCCGAGAGCCGCTATTCGCGGCCGAAGCGGAAGCCCTCAGCCGGTTGGCTCGGCTACAGGGGGCGCCTCTACTGCCGGCACTCGAGTCAGGCGAGCGGCGAGCGATAGACCGACCGCGTAGGCGATGGCGACCGCGGCCACCGCTCCGCCCCAGCCGGGCTTCACCGTCATCACCCAGATGATCCCGAGAACGAGCGCCTCGTTGGTCATCGCGGCCGCCCAAAGCGCCCGGTCGCGAGTCATTTTCCGGGCCTCTGCGCCCAGCGGCCCCGGCCCGTTGGCCATGAGCGCCGCTTTGACCGCGTGGCCGCGTCGCCCGGCGACAAGCGGCCCCTGAAGAGAGAGAACGACCAGGCCGACGATGGGCAGCACGATCCACGGTGTGCTCCACGTCCACACGTCCGAGGTCAAATAAGCGCCCGTCCCAAAGAGGCCGACAATCGCGACCGGAAACGCCTTCTCGACCTCCCCGGCCAGTTGACCCCACGGCGCCGCCGCCTCGAGCGTGGTCGCAGCGCGCAGGCGAAAGAGGCAGACGGTCTCGATCATGCCGGCGCTGAAACCGACCAGCAGCGAGAGCAGATGGACGTAGAGCACGACGTGGTAGGCATCCATAAGGGCTCCCTCAGAGATCGCGAGACGACTGACTCTGATTGAAACAGGAAACCGCCGGGATAACTAGAGCGCTGCCAGCTTGGTCGCAGTGCCGTATGTCTTCGCGCGCGTCCCGAACTAACGGCAGTTGCCGTACGAGCGGCTCAACGCCTGCACGCGTGCGACATACGCCGCGGTCTCCGCTGTCGGCGCCGGCCCGCGGGCATCGACGGCTGTTGGCCCCGCGTTGTAGGCGGCAAGCGCCAGCGGTGCCGAGCCGAAGCGATCGAGAAGCTGGCGGAGATAGAGCGCGCCCGCCATCACGTTGGCTGACGTCTCCTCAGGGTCGTAGTGAAGCGCTGCTGCCGTCGTCGGCATCAGCTGCAGCAGACCGACCGCGCCGGCGCCGGAACGCGCATTCGGGTCGAAGCGCGACTCGACGTGCGCGACTGCGGTGAGCAGCCCGAGCTGCACGCCGGTCTCGCGCGACGCCTCGAGGAACGCGGGGCGAAGGGCGCTCGGAACCGGACAGCGCATCGCGCCGGGGACCGGATCGAAGCCATGGCCGATCGTCGAGGTCGCCTTCGGCCCCGCGACCACGGCGAGGGCGACGACACCGACCGAGACCGCCGAGATCGTGACGCGCTGCAGCCTCCGCCGAGTGCGCAGACGGCTGCGCTCTCGCTCCCGGCGCAGCTGCGAACGGCGCTGCGCCCGCGCAGCACGAAGGTCCAGCTCTGCGGACGACCCCGTCACGGCATTGTCCTAACCGATTCGCGACCCCGCTAATCGGTCCGGACGAGTGTCGGCCGCACCCGGCGGAGAAGCCGCCGGAGCACGCCGCGCGCCTCGGGATCGCCTGCGCAGAGACTCGCGAGGGCGGCGAGCGCGAGCTGCGACTCGACGAAGGTGAGCGTCGAGGTCTCGAGCTCGAGCCGGCCATGCCAGCGGAGCGCCGCAGCCTGCGCCCGGCCGGGCCGCTGCGCCGAAAGCAACACGAGATAGTCCAGCGCGTCGATGAGCGAGAGGCCGCCGAGCTCCTTGGCGGCGATCTCCGCCCCCGCGAGGTTGCGTTGCGCGATCGCGCGGGTGAAGCGTCCGTGTGCGGTCCCCTGACTCGTCATCGCTCGCCGAGGGGCCGGCGAGCAGGAGTCTACGCGTCCGGGAAACCGGGTGTCTTCAGCACACGGCCGTCGGCGAGGATCGTCATCGCCTCGTAGCCGCGAAGCCGCGCGGTCCAGTGCGGCCCGCGCTCGCTCCCATCGCGAACGCGGCCGTCGCGTACGCGTCGGCGGTCGCGAGATCGGGGCCGGTGATCGTCACCGAGAGCATCCCGTCCGGCGCGCCGCCGCGTGTGCGGGTCGAAGATGTGGCTCCCGCGCGCGTACTCGCCCGACGTCGCGACCGCTGCGTCGGTCGTCTCGATCACCGCGCGCGACTGCCTGGCTCGATCGGATGCTGGATGCCGACACGCCAGTACAGCTCAGGTACCGCGCCCGCGCAGGCGCATGTCGCCGGCGGCGTTCACCGCGTAGTTCGCGGACGCCGCCGTCGTCGAGGATCTGCCGCGGCGCGGTCGACCGACCAGCCCTTCACGAGGCCGGACGGGTCGAGACGTCGCCGCTCGCGTCGCGCGTCGAAGTAGCCGTCGGTCTCGACGCCGCAGCTGCTCGCAGCGCTCGAGCGACCTCGACGACCTCCGGGTGCGCGTCGGCGAGCGAGAGCTCGCCGCGGTTGAGGCGGCTGATCTCGCTGTCGTCCTTGTAGGTGCTGAACGTCGCGTCGACCCAGCGGAACCAGTCGAAGACGTCGTCGACGAGCGACGTCGACGACGTCGTCGTCGCGCATCTCGACGACGATCGGCATGCCCATGATCGTGCTCGACCGGCGGCGCTCGGCATCAGACCTTCTTCGCGGACACGAGCGCCGCCTGCAGCGACTGGATGAACGCGTAGCTCGTGTCGGACGCGCCGGAGATCATGCTGACGTTCGGGTTGAACTGCGCGTGCAGCACTTCCTGGACGAGCATCGGCAGCGCCTGCTGATTGATGAAGACCGAGCGGTCCGTGTGGTTCGGGTAGACCGGCACCGTCGACCGCCGTGATCTTCCGCGTGACGTTCTTCTTCGTTCCCGATGGTCGTCGTCGTCTTCTTCACGACGAGCGTCACCTGGACGTGACCCCAGCGGTCGGCCTGACCTTGCGTGCCGGTGACGGTCTTCGTGACCGTGATGATCTTCTTCTTCGTCGTTGCGGCGACGGCGTTCGCGGTCGGCACCGCGAGCGCGGCCGCCGTCATGGCTGCGGTGACTGCTCGTTGTCATCGTCGATGTGCTCCTTTCAGAGTGCGAAGCGTTCGGCGTGGATGTGGCGGCGTGCGACGCCGGCGTCGCGGACGTGTCGCGACGATGCCTCGGTCAGCGCAGGCGGGCCACAGACGTAGACGTCGCGCTCGGCGATGTCGGGGACGAGCTCGAGCAGATGCGCCGGCGTGAGCAGCCGCGCCCCTCGTCGGTTGCGTGGTCGCCGACGACGTAGTGCAGCTCGATGCCGCGCTGCGCCGCGAGCTCGTCGAGCTCGTCGCGGAAGACGACGTCGCTCTCGGACGACGCGGTAGATCACGACGACGTCGCCGCGCGCCTGCTTCATCAGCGCGCGCACCGGCGTGATGCCGATGCCGCCGGCGATCGAGCAACACGCTTCTCGCGCGTGCGCGCGGACCTCGGTGAAGACGATCCGAACGGCCCCTCGGCGACGACGCGCGTGCCGACGGGCATCGCACGCCATGCGCGTCGCTGTCGTCGCCGAGCGCCTTCACCGTGATCGCGCAGCGAACGCGCCGTCGGGCGCGGCCGAGAGCGAGAACGGATGCGCCTTCCACCAGCGGCCGCGCGTGAGGAAGCGCCAGAGGAAGAACTGGCCCGCGCGCGCATGCAGCCGATCGAGGCCGCGTCCCTGATCCGCAGCGAGACGACGCCGGCGCCCTCGGCGCACGACGGCGGCGACGCGCAGGCGATAGCCGAAGCGCGGCGAGCGCCGGCGCGGCGAAACGGAAGACGACGAGCAACGGCGATCGTCGCGACGTATAGGCGCGCGCCAGTAGTCGGCGGCGATCGTGTCGAGCACGAGCTCGTTGCCGGTCGGGATCTGGTGGAACCAGGCGAGCGCGATCCCGCGTACGCGAGCAGGTGCACCGCGTACCACCACTCGTAACGCAGCCGGCGGCGCACGATCACGAGGACGTCCGACGACAGCGAGCAAGAGCACCGTGCCGACGGTCGCGGTGATCATCCCGGGGTAGATGCCGCCGCCGAGCATCGTCGAGATCTCCTTCGGGAGCGGAGTACTTGTCGAGCAGCGCGTAGCCCCAGACGCTGAAGACGACGTGGGCGAGACGAGATCGATGCACGCGTGGCCGTTCCAGCGGTGCCAGACCGTGAGCCGGTCGAAGCCGACGAGCCGCTCGAGCGCCGGCACGCGCGCGAGCAGGACACCTGGATGAGCGCGAGGTAGGCGCTCAGGAGGCCGGTGATGCGGGCGATGCTCGTGAGGACGTCGCCGCTCGAGCGCGTCGTCAGGTTGCCGCCGTGGATCCAGAGCCAGACGATGCGGCCGCGTTCCCGAGGACGACGGCCCAGACGACGGCGAGCCCGAGCAGCCCGGCCGGCGTGCCGCCGCGCGGCGACCGCCGCGGAGCAGGCGCTCCGGGCAGGGTCTCGATGCGGTCGAGAGCTGCCATGCGAGCCATTCGACCAGCGCAACCTGTGGATCCCATGAGAGACCGCTGAGGGCTGCCTGAACTCGGTCTGATCGCGCGTTCCCGCTCTCTTAGCGGCGCTCTCACGTCGAACGGCAGACTTACCGGTGATGCTCGTCCTCGTCGCAGACGACGACCGCGCGGTCCGCGAGTCCCTCGAACGCGCCCTGCAGCTCGCCGGCTACGAGGTCGAGCTCGCCGCCGACGGCGACGCCGCCCTGGCGCGATCGAGCGCCGGACGCCGGACGCCGTCGTCCTCGACGTGATGATGCCCGGCTACGACGGGCTCGACGTGACGCGCCGGCTCCGCCGCGAGGGCAACCGCGTCCCGATCCTGCTCCTGCACCGCGCGCGACGCCGTCGGCGACCGCGTCGAGGGCCTCGACGCCGGCGCCGACGACTACCTGCCGAAGCCGTTCGCGCTCGACGAGCTGCTCGCGCGGCTGCGGGCGCTGCTGCGCCGCTCGCTCGAGCAGCGAGCCGCCCGACGTGCTGCGCTTCGCCGACCTCACTTTCGATCTCGGCTCGATGGACGCCCGCCGCGGCGGCCGCCGCTTCGAGCTGACGACGACCGAGGCGCACCTGCTCGAGCTCTTCATGCGCAACCCGCGGCAGGTGCTGCCGCGCGCCGCTGATCTACGAGCGCGTGTGGGGCTACGACTTCAGCCACTCCTCGAACGCGCTCGACGTCTACGTCGGCTATCTCCGCCGCAAGACGGAGGCCGAGGACGAGGGCCGCGCCTGATCCACACGGTGCGCGGCACCGGCTACGTGCTGCGCGAGCCGTGACGTTCCGGCTTCGACTCGCGCTCGTCGCGGCGCTCGTCGTCGCGATCGTCGTCGCCGCCGCGTCGGCTGTCGTCTACTTCGTCATGCGCAACGAGCTGCGGCACGAGCGTCGACCACGCATCTGCAGCAGCAGTGCTAGCGGTCGTGCAGCAGCCGACTCCGGCGACGCGCTTCACGCGCGACTTCGGCGCAGTCTCGGGCGACTACGTCGCAGCGTCACTCCGCTCATGCGCGGACGGCATCCGTCTCCGGCGAACGAGCTCGAGCAGGTCCCGATCGACGCAAGGACACGATCGCCGTCGCAGCGCAGAAACGCGACCCGTTCTTCCCTACGGCGCGCGTCGGACACAAGCGAGTCGCGCATCTACACCGTTCTCGCGAGGTCGTCGACCCGAGCGGCATCGCCAGTTCGGCGCCGTGCAGCTCGTGCGCCCGACTCGACGACATCGACCGCGACGCTGCACCGGCTGCAGCTGATCCTGCTGCTCGTCTCGCTCGGCGGCCTCGCCGCCGGCGCCGCTCGCGGCGCGCTCGTCTCACGCGCGGCGCTCGTCGCCGGTGCGCCGCCTGACCGCGACGGCGGAGCGCATCGCCGAGACGGGCGAGCCGAGCGAGCGCGTCCCGGTCAGCGGCCGCGACGAGCTCACGCGCCTCGGCACTGCGTTCAACACGATGCTCGGCGCGCTCGAGGAGTCGCTCGAGACGCAGCGCCGCTTCGTCGCCGACGCGTCGCACGAGCTGCGCACGCCGCTGACGAGCATGCAGACGAACATCGAGGTGCTGAAGCAGCACGAGCGGCTCGATCCGGCCGCGCGCGACGCGTCTCTTCGCCGACCTCGAGCGCGAGGCGCACGAGATGCGCGACCTGATCGCGCGGGCTGCTCGAGCTCGCGCGCGGCGACGACCCGACCTCGAGCGGCGGCCGGTGCACGCTCGACGAGCTCGTCGAGAGCGCCGTCGACCGTGCGCGCGCGCGCTTCCCGCAGCTCACTTGGGCGCGCAGCTCGAGCCGACCGTCGTCGACGGCGTTCCGCGAACGGCTCGAGCGCGCCGTCTGGAACCTGCTCGAGAACGCCGGCAAGTGGAGCCGCGACGGGATCGTCGGTCGACGTCATCCTCGACGGCGGCGAGCTCGTCGTGCGCGACCACGGCCCCGGCATCGCCGCCGAGGACCGCGAGCGCGTGTTCGACCGCTTCTACCGCGCGGCCGAACGCCCGCTCGCTGCCCGGCTCGGGGCTCGGGCTCGCGATCGTGCGCGAGGTCGCGGAGGCCCACGGCGGCACCGTGTCGGCCGAGGAGGCGCCGGGCGGCGGCGCGCTGCTCCGGCTGCGGCTCGCCGATTCTTAGACCGACCTCATCTGCCGCTGCTTCCATGACTGGGCATCGAGCTTCCCCTCCCCATCGGAAGCGGCCCGTGGCGGCACCCCGAGGCTCGGCGCCCTTTCTCCCCTGAAAGGGGCGCCGGGCCTGCCGCCGCGGTAGCTAACGGCGGCGGCGGCGAAAGATGCTTCTGCTGCGATCCGCGAGCTCAGGCTCGGCCTCGGGCTCCTCGGCCGAGGCCTCCCAGGGATCGACTGTGTCCTCGGGCTCGTCCTGCTCCTCGGGCTCGTCGTCCTCGTCCGGCTCCGGCTCTTCGTCCGGCTCATCTTCCTCGGCGGCTTCGTCTTCCTGCTCCTCTTCCTGCTCCTCGGCTGCGGGTGCGACGATCGTCAGCGCGTCGGGCTCCGTGTCCTCCTCCGGCTCGAGCGCGGCGGGCTCACCCCAGCGCGGCGCCGGCGCCTCGACGTACGGCGCAGGCTCGGCCGACAGATCGTCGAGCGGGGGCAGGAACGCGACCGGCGGCGGGACGAAGCGCGCGCGGCCGGCGAGCCATTCCGACACGCGACGATCAGAAGCGCGAGCGGCCATCAGCACGACGACGTCGACCGCAGCCCTGAAGTGCGCGACGCCTGCGATCGACGGCGATGGCGACGATCAGCGCGGCCTCGGCGGCGAGGCGCAAGACGACAGCCGGGACCTCCGCGCGCGTGACGTCGTAGCGCGGCAGCCGCCCACGTCGGCTCGGGCGCCCCGCCGAAGCCGAGCGCACGCAGCGCGCGGATGTCGTTCCGCAGCGCGTCCGCGTCGCGCCGGAAGACCTCGACCGCCTCGAGCGCGCGCAGCGAGGCGTCCAGCTGCGCCGCGTGGCGGTAGAACGAGTCGAACGCGAGCCGCACCGCCTCCTGGTCGTAGCCCTGCTCGGCGACCGGCAGGTCCTCGATCCGCGGCAGCGGCTGCGGCGGCGCATCGGAGGAAGGCCAGGCGTCGCTCATGGCGACCAGTATGGGAGTTCAGCGCAGAAGCGACAGTTCCTGGGGATACTCGGGCAGCAGGTCGTCCTCGCCGTCCACCCGGTCGTCGGGCCGGAGCGGGACGACGACGCGGATCCCGCCGCCGCGGACGAAGCCGACCCGGCCGGGACCGGCGTCGAGCGGCTCGTAGGCGCCGAAGAACGCCTCGGGCAGCTCCGCGCGCAGTCGGAGCACGCGACGGATCAGATGGAACTTCAGCGTCTCGCGGCGTCGGCGCGTTCTGCTCGCGCGGCGCGGTAGTGCGCGGCTCCAGTCGACGCGGCGGCGGTTGTCGGGGTCGACGAGGTTCAGCGACCAGAACGCGTCGCCCTGGTAGATGTCCGGCAGCCCCGGGCGAGGTGAGGCGCAGGAGCAGCGCGCCGAGCGACGCGTGCTCGCCGGCGAGCGCGACCTCTTGCGACGAACGGCTCGAAGTCGTCGAGGAACTCCTGGTTGTCGTACAGCGCCGCGCACGAACGCCTTCACGCGCCGCTCGTGCTCCTCGTCCGGCTCGATCCAGTTCGTCGTGCGCTTCGCCTCGCGCAGCGCCTTCTGAGATACTGCTCGAGCCGCGTCGGCACGATCGGCCACGCGCCGACGAGCGTCTGCCAGACGAGGTACTCCTCGTTCGGGTCGTCCATGCCGCCGGTCATCTCGCGCCAGCGTCGCACGTGCTCGGCCCAGCGCTCGTGCATGCCTGCGAGCGCGCCGATGCGCGCGCGCACGTCGCCGCGCGCGCTTCGTGTCGTGCGTCTGCGACGCGAGCAGCTGCAGCGGATGACGCTCGAGCCGCTCGAGCGCAGCAGCGTGAAACTCGTCGGCGGAGATCGAGAATCGGCCCGGGTCGCCGCCGACCTCGTTCAGCGCCGTCAGCCGGAAATACCGGTAGAACGCCGTGTCCTCGACGCCCTTCGCCATCACCGGCCCCGTCGTCTGCTGGAAGCGCGACGACGAACTCGTCGAGCTGCGGCGAACGCTCTCCTTCGAGCAGCACGACACGCCGGAGCTCGGCGGGAAGCGGCGCTGCAGCGCCGCCGGTCCTCGTCGTCGACGCGGCCGGTCTCCGGCTCGACGTACGTGCGGTAGACGTGCAGCGACGCGAGCGCCTCCTCGAGCCCGTCGTGCGGATCAGCGCGCGCAGCCGCTCGAACTCCTGCGCGAACGTCGTGCGCGCGACCTCGAGCTTCGCCTCGTGCGCGATCTCGGCGAAGGTGCGCCGCTCGCCGGTCAGCTCGGCGTAGAGCTCGGTCATCGGCTCCTCGCCGGCGGGTCGACGAAGAGCGCAGTCGACGTCGTTCGCGAACTCGTAGCCCGTCGTCCCCTCGACCGGCCAGTCGCGCAGCGGCTCGCCGGGCTCGAGGATCTTCTCGACCCAGACGTGCGCGACGCCGCGGTCGCGCAGCCGCTCGAGGTACTCGCGCGGGTTCGCGAGCCCGTCGGGATGATCGATCCGCAGCCCGTCGACGAGCCCGTCGGCGACGAGCTGCAGCACCTTCGCGTGCGTCACCTCGAACACCTCGGGGTCCTCGACGCGCACGCCGCCGAGCTCGCCGACGTCGAAGAAGCGCCGGTACCAGCCGCGTCTTCGGGTCCCAGTCGAAGAACTTCGCGCGCACTCGCCTTGTCGGCCCAGAACGGGTTCTCCTCCTCGGAGGTCGCCATGTGGTTCGGGACGATGTCGAGCACGATCCCGAGACCGGCAGCGTGCGCCGCCTCGCAGAGCGCGCGGAACTCCGCCTCGCCGCCGAGATCGTCGGAGATGCTGCGTCGGGTCGACGACGTCGTAGCCGTGGCTCGACCCGTGCCGGGCCTGCAGCGACGGCGAGAGGTAGAGGTGCGACACGCCGAGCTCGCGCGACGTACGGCACGACGATCTCGCGCGCGTCGCCGAAGCCGAACTCGTCGGTCAGCTGGAGCCGGTAGGTGCAGCGGAACTCGGGCACGTCAGGCGCGTCTCAACAGCACGAGCGAGCGGCCCTCCACGTGCACCTCTGCACGCGCTGCGACCACGCCGTCGGGCGCGCCCTCACCCGTCGCGATCTCGACCTGCCAGCGCGTGCCGAAGCGCCGCGTCGGCAGCGTGAACGTGATCGGCTCCACGTGCGCGTTGAAGAGCAGGAGGAACGAGTCGTCGACGATCTCCTCGCCGTCGGGCGTCTTGCCCGGGATCTCCTGGCCGTTGAGGAAGACGCCGAGCGTGTGCGCGTCGGGCCGCTGCCAGTCCTTCTGCGTCATCCGCCGTCCGTCGGGCCGGAACCACCAGACGTCCGGGAGGCCCGAGCCGCGCACCTCGCGGCCTGTGAGGAACGCTGCGCGTCGGAACACCGGATGCTGCTGGCGCAGCTCGATCAGCCGCTTGACGTAACTCCTGCAGCTCGACCTCGCCGCTCGTCCCAGTGGAACCACGAGATCTCGTTGTCCTGGCACCACGCGTTGTTGTTGCCGCCCTGCGAGCGACCGAACTCGTCGCCGCCGAGGAGCATCGGCGCGCCTTGGGACAGCAGCAGCGTCGTCAGGAAGTTGCGCTGCTGCCGCGCGCGCAGCGCGTTGATCACCGGATCGTCCGTCGGGCCTTCGGCGCCGCAGTTCCAGGAGCGGTTGTCGTCGGTGCCGTCCCGGTTCTCCTTCACCGTTCGCCTCGTTGTGCTTCTCGTTGTACGAGACGAGATCGCGCAGCGTGAAGCCGTCGTGCGCGGTGATGAAGTTGATCGACGCGAACGGCGTGCGGCCGTCGCCCTGGTAGAGATCGCTCGAGCCGGTGAAGCGTGAGGCGAACTCGCGCGACGTTCGCCTCGCGCGCCAGAAGTCGCGCATCATGTCGCGGTAGAGCCCGTTCCACTCGGCCCAGAGCACCGGGAAGTTCCCGACCTGGTAGCCGCCCGGGCCGACGTCCCACGGCTCGGCGATCAGCTTCACCTGCGAGAGGATCGGGTCCTGGTGGATCGTGTCGAAGAACGCGGAGAGGCGGTCGACCTCGTAGAACTCGCGCGCGAGCGCCGACGCGAGGTCGAAGCGGAAGCCGTCGACGTGGCAGTCGATCACGAAGTAGCGCAGCGAGTCCATGATCAGCCGCAGCACCGACGGGTGCACCGGGTTGAGCGAGTTGCCCGTGCCGGTGAAGTCCATGTAGTGGCGCGGGTCGTCCGGCATCAGCCGGTAGTAGCTCTGGTTGTCGACGCCCTTGAACGAGAGCATCGGCCCGAGGTGATTGCCCTCGGCCGTGTGGTTGTAGACGACGTCGAGGATCACCTCGATGCCCGCGTTGTGCAGCGCCTTGACCATGCCTTTGAACTCGCGCACCTGCTCGCCGTGCGTGCCCGTCGCCGCATAGAGCGCATGCGGCGCGAGATACCCGATCGACGAGTAGCCCCAGTAGTTCGTGAGCCCGCGGTCGTGGAGGAAGCCCTCGTCGGCGATGTGGTGGATCGGCAGCAGCTCGACCGCGGTCACGCCGAGGTTCTGCAGGTACTCGAGCGAGGGCTCGGAGGCAAGGCCGGCGTACGTGCCGCGCAGGTCCTCGCGCACCGCGGGATGGAGCTTCGTGAAGCCCTTCACGTGCACCTCGTAGATCACCATCTCCGCCCACGGATGATTCGGCGGCGCGTCGTCCTCCCAGTCGAACGAGGGGTCGATCACGATCGACTTCGGGATCGCGCGGGCGCTGTCGGATTCGTCGACGTGCAGGTCGGCGTCCTCCTCGCCGCTCGGGACGTACGGGAGCGTGTTTGCGGCGTCCCAGTCGATCGGCCCCTCCACCGACTTCGCGTACGGGTCGATCAGCAGCTTGTGCGGGTTGAACCTCTGGCCGCTCGCCGGGTCGTAGGCGCCGTGCACGCGGTACCCGTACCGCTGGCCGGGGCCGACGCCGGGGAGATAGCAGTGCCAGTTGAACGCGGTTCGCTGCTCGAGCTCGATCCGCGTCTCGTTCTGCGCGTCGTCGAAGAGGCAGAGCTCGACGCGCTGCGCGTTCTCCGAGAAGATCGCGAAGTTCGTGCCGCGCCCGTCCCACGTCGGGCCGAGCGGGAAGGGATTGCCGGGCCAGATCTCCATCAGCGCCGCACCTCGACGCGTTTTGCGCGGAAGTCCGCCACGACCTCGACGTCGCCGCGCCGAACGCGCAGCACCTTCGCCTCCTCGTCGGCGTCGACGATCTCGAGCTCGCGCGGCAACTCGCGCCGGAGCTCGAGCAGCTCGGCGTAGAGCGGGTCCGGATCGCGCCGGTCGAGCTTCGAGCGCAGGAACGTCTCGCACGTCCTGTGGGTCCGGCACATCCTCACCGCTGAACGACGTGAACGCCTCGAACTCCTGCTTGCGGCCCTGTCGCGTCGCCTCTGCGATCTCGGGGTCGATGTGGTCGGTGAAGAACTGGAACGGATGCGTCTCGAGGTACTCCTCGCCCATGAAGAGGAGCGGCGTGCAGGGAGAGAAGAGCGTCAGTGCGGCTGCGACCCGCAGCGCATCCGGTTGCAGGCGGTCCCCGACGGCGCGGTTGCCGACCTGGTCGTGGTTCTGCGCGCAGATCACCTGCCGCCGAGGATCGCGGTCGCCCCCCTGCAGGTCGCGTCCGAGCGCTGCCACCGAGCCGTAGCCGTCTCCGTAGTAGCCGTCGCGCTCGCCCGTGAGCAGCACGTGCAGCTCATGGTGCGACCGGTCGCTCCACTGCGCATCGTGGCCCCACTCGTCGATCGGACGCCAGTCGTCGATCTCCATCTCCGAGATCACGAGCGCGCGCGGCTCGATCGCGTGCACTCGCTCGGCGAGCTCGGCGCAGATGTGCACCGATGAGTCGTCGAAGATCGCGTGCACGGCGTCGAGCCGCAGGCCGTCGACGTGGTAGTCGCGAATCCATAGCTCGGCATTTTGGATCGCCCACTCTCGCACGCCGCGTTGCGAGTAGTCGATCGCATCGCCCCAGAACGTCTTGTGCTCGGGCGAGAAGTACGGCGCGAACGCGCGTCAACGCCTCGTTCCCCGGGCCGACGTGGTTGTAGACGACGTCGAGGATCACGCCGACGCCTGCCGCATGCGCGGCATCGACGAGCCGCGCGAAGCCGTCGGGGCCGCCGTACGCCGGATGGGGCGCGTAGGTATAGAGGCCGTCGTAGCCCCAGCCGCGCTCGCCCGGGAACGTCGCGATCGGCATCACCTCGATGGCGGTCACGCCGAGGTCGCGCAGCGCACGCAGTTGCGGGATGACGCCGTCGAACGTGCCCTCCTCCGAGAACGTCCCGACGTGGAGCTCGTAGACGACGAGCTCGTCGAGCGTCAGACCGCCCCAGCCCGAGTCGGTCCACGCGAAGCGGCCCGGATCGACGACCTCGGACGCGCCGCGCACTCCGTACGGCTGGTGGCGCGACGCCGGATCGGGATACGTCTCGCCGTCATCGACGACGAGCAGGTACTGCGTGCCGGCCGTGCCGGCGAAGCGACCCTTCCAGATCCCTGCCTCGCCGCGGCTCGAGCTGCTGCGTGCCGTCGGCGACATAGGCCGCGAGGCGCTCGACCGACGGCGCCCACACCGTCAGCTCGACGGTCGCGTCGTCAAACGGGACCGCACCAAGCCGATCCGTGAACGGATGTCTTCCCTCTCCCGGCACGCGGTTCGCGGTACCCGAGCGCAACCGGTTGAATCCTCCGGCGATCAGCGACCGACGGCGTAGCCCTGCATCCCGCGGGGGTTCGCGCCGGCTTTCAGCTGCCCGTCCGGATCGCGGCCGGCGGCGCTGACGCGGCCGAGCGACCACGGCCCGGCGACCTCGACGTCGTGGCCGCGGGCGCGCAGGCCCTCGACGGTCTCCGCGCCGGCGCGGTCTTCGACGGTGACGTGCCGAACGCGTGTCTCGCGTGGGTAGAAGGAGCTCGGGAACGCCTCCGTGTGATGGCCCGGCGCGTCGATCGCCTCCTGCAGATCCATGCCGAAGTGGACGTGCGCGAGCAGCGTGTGCAGCGTCCACTGATCCTGCTGGTCGCCTCCCGGCGTCCCGAGCGCGAGATACGGATCGCCTCCGCGGCCGGCGATCGTCGGCGAGAGCGTCGTCCTCGGACGCTTGCCCGGCTCGAGCGAGTTCGGCAGGCCTTCCTCGAGCCAGAACATCTGGCGAGCGGGTCCCGAGGCAGAAGCCGAGCTCCGGGATCACCGGTGCGCCCCAGAGCCAGCCGCCGCTCGGCGTCGCCGAGACCATGTTCCCGAAGCGGTCGACGACGTCGAGGTGCACGGTGTCGCCACGCGTCGGCTCGCCGACGCCTGGAGCGACCGGGGCGCCTGCCACCGGTGTCGGCAGCCGCGGCTCGCGTCCCTCGGGCGAGCCGGGGCGCAGCTCGGACGCAGCCTCGTCGCCGACGAGCTCGCGCCGGTCGTCCGCGTACTCGCGCGAGAGCAGCGCCTCCATCGGCACGTCGAAGAACTCGGGATCGCCGTACCACGCCTCGCGATCGGCGAACGCGAGCTTCGCGCACTCGGTCACGGTGTGCACGTATTCGGCGCTCGCATAGCCCATCGCCGCGAGCTCGAAGCCTTCGAGCAGCCGGAGTTGCTGGAGAAAGACCGGCGCCTGGCTCCACGGCCCCGCCTTGTAGACCGTGAGCCCCGCGTAGTCGACGGCGAGCGGCGGCTCGTAAGTCGGGCGCCAGTCGCGCAGATCGCCCTCGGCGAGCAGCCCCGCGTGTCGCTCGCCCGAGCTGTCCATCCATTCGCGCTGCTGGAAGCTGACGATCGCCTCGGCGACGAAGCCGCGATACCACGCGTCGAGCGGATCGTCGGCTTCGAGGATGCGGCGATACGTCTGCGCCAGCTGCGGATTGCGGTGCAGGGTGCCTCCCTCGGGCACGGGCAGGTACACGTCCGCCGACGTCGTCCATTCGTCGCGGAAGAGCGACTCCACGTTGCGGATGGCGCCTGCGATCTGCGGCAGCAGCGGATAGCCGTTCTCCGCGTAGCCGATCGCGAAGCGCAGCACGTCGTGCAGCTCCATCGTCCCGTGGTCGCGCAGCATCGAGATCCAGCCGCCGAACGCGCCCGGCACGACTGCGGCGAGCGGCCCGGTTCCCGGCACGAGCGAGAGCCCGAGCTCGTCGCGGTAGCGCTCGATCGTCGCCGCGCGCGGCGCCGGCCCCTGCGCGCAGAGCACGATCGGCTCGCCGCCAGCAGGCCAGAGGAGCGCCGGCAGATCGCCGCCCGGGCCGTTCAGATGCGGCTCGACGACCTGCAGCGTGAAGCCGGCCGCGACCGCCGCGTCGAACGCGTTGCCGCCCTGCTCGAGCACGGCCATGCCGGCCGCGGACGCGAGCCAGTGCGTGGAGGCGACCATGCCGAAGGTGCCGCGGAGCTCTGGGCGAGTCGTGAAGCTCATGCGCTCTGGGACCGGACGATATCGGCAGGAGTCTCGACGAGCCGCGGCGCGGGCGACCCCGGCGAGACGAGGTGGCACGCGACGAGATGCCCGGGCTCGAACTCATCGAGCGGCGGCACTTCTTCGTCCGACGCAGGTGCGGACTGCTCGTGCAGCGGGCAGCGCGTGTGGAAACGGCAGCCGGACGGCGGCTCGAGCGGGCTCGGCACGTCGCCGTCGAGCACGACATGCCGTCGCGCGCGCTGCACCGCGGGGTCGGGGACCACGGCGGCGGAAAGCAGCGCCTGGGTATATGGATGCTGCGGCCGGGCGAACAGCTGCTCGCGGCTCGCGAGCTCGACGATCTGCCCGAGGTACATCACGGCGACGCGGTCGCACAGGAACTCGACCGTGCCGAGATCGTGCGTGATGAAGAGGCACGAGAACGACAGCTCGGTCTGCAGATCGCGCAGAAGGTTGAGGATCGACGCCTGCACCGAGACGTCGAGCGCCGACACCGGTTCGTCCGCGACGAGCACCTTCGGTCGCAGGATCAACGCGCGTGCGAGCCCGACACGCTGCCGCTGGCCGCCGGAGAGCTCGTGGGGGAAGCGGTAGCGCAGCTCGCTTCGCAGGCCGACGGACTCGAACATCTCCTCGACGCGCGCCTCGAGCGCCTTCCGCTTCGCGATCCCGTGCAGGCGCAGCGGCTCGCCGACGATATCGCCGACCGACATGCGCGGGTTGAGCGACGAGTACGGATCCTGGAAGACCATGTGCAGGTCGCGGCGCAGCGGGCGCATCGCACGGCGGCCGAGGTGCGTGATGTCGACGCCGCCGAGCCGGATCGTCCCGGACGTCGGCTCGGTCAGGCGCAGCACGCAGTGCGCGACCGTCGACTTGCCGCTGCCGGACTCGCCGACGAGACCGAGCATCTCGCCCGACCCGAGGGAGAACGAGACGCCGTCGACCGCGTGCACGACGCCGGCGCGCCGCGTGAACATCGAGCCCGACGTGTAGTGCTTGACGAGGTCGACCACCTCGAGCACCGGCTGCTCACTCATGCGCCGTCCTCGCCGGGGTGGAAGCAGGCGACGAGGTGCTCGGGCCGGATCTCGCGCAGCTCGGGGATCGTCGTCCGCGTCACCTCGTCCGCGCGCGGGCAGCGCTCGGCGAACGCGCAGCCGACGGGCAGCTCCCGCAGCGACGGCACGCGTCCCGGGATCTCCTGCAGCCGCTCGCGCCCGGCTCCCTCGTAGGGCCGTGGGATCGCGCCGAGCAAGCCGATCGTGTACGGATGCTGCGGATGCGCAAAGAGCTCGGGCGCGGCGGCCTCCTCCGCCTTGCGGCCCGCGTACATCACGAGCACCCGGTCGGCGATGTCGGCGACGACGCCGAGGTTGTGCGTGATCAGGATGATCGCCGTGCCGAGACGCTCGCGGATGTCGCGCATCAGGTCGAGGATCCCCGCCTGGATCGTCACGTCGAGCGCCGTCGTCGGCTCGTCGGCCACGAGCACCTTCGGGTCGCACGCGAGCGCCATCGCGATCATCACGCGCTGACGCATCCCTCCCGAGAGCTGGTGCGGGTACTCGTCGAGCCGACGCTCCGGCGCCGGGATCCGCACGAGTTTCAGCAGCTCGATCACACGCGCACGCGCCGCGCGGCGTGACAGGTCGAGGTGACGCTCGAGTACCTCGCCGATCTGATGCCCGACGGTGAAGACGGGATTGAGCGACGTCATCGGCTCCTGGAAGACGAACGAGATCTCGCGGCCGCGGACCTGCCGCAGCCGCCGCGGCGACAGCGCCAGCAGGTCGTTGCCGCCGAAGAGTGCGCGACCATCGATCGTCGCCGTCTCGGGGAGCAGACGGACGAGCGCCATGCACGTGACGCTCTTGCCGCAGCCTGACTCGCCGACGATGCCGAGCACCTCGCCTTCGCCGAGCGTGAACGACATCCGGTCGACGGCGTGCACCGGCCCGTCGTCGGTGTCGAACCGAACCGAGAGATCGGCGACCTCCAGCAGCGGCTGCGCCATCAACGAGTTGTGCCCCTCAACGATTCGGGGTCGAAGATGTCGCGCAGCCCGTCGCCGAGCACGTTGAAGGCGAGCGCGGCGAGCACGATCGCGAGGCCCGGGATGACGGCGAGCCGCGGCGCCTGCGAGAGGTACGACTGCGCGTCCTGCAGCATCGACCCCCACGACGCCGTCGGCGGCTGCACGCCGAGGCCGAGGAACGACAGCATCGCCTCGCCGATGATCGCGCCGGGGATCGTGACCGTCGCCTGGACGAGCAGCGTGCTCGTCATGTTCGGGAGGATGTGCCGGAAGATGATCGTCGCGTCGTTGGCGCCGTTCGCGATCGCAGCCGGCACGTAGTCCTCCTCGCGTAACGCGAACGTCTCGCCGCGCGCGACGCGGATGAGCGCCGGAGCCGCGCCGACGCCGAGCGCGATCGTCGCATTGAGCAGCGACGGCGCCGAAGATCGCTGCGAGACCGACGGCGAGGATCAGGAACGGGAACGCGAGCAGCACGTCGGTGACCCGCGCGATCACCGTGTCGACCCAGCCGCGGTAGTAGCCGGCGACGAGCCCGATCGGCACGGCGACGAGCATCGCGAGCACGGTCGCGAAGAAGCCGGCCTGCATCGAGGCTCGCGCGCCCCAGATCACCCGCGAGAGCTCGTCGCGCCCGAGCTCGTCGGTGCCGAGCAGGTGCTTCGAGCTCGGGTGCGCGAGGATCGCGTTGAAGTCGGTCGCGCCGGCCGAGTACGGCGCGAGCGCACGGCGCGAAGACGGCCGATCGACGACGAAGCCGACCACGACGATCAGGCCGGCCACCGCCATCGGCCGGCGCAGGAAGCGCTTGCGCAGCAGCACCCGCCGGCGCGCGCGCGGGCTCGTCAGGCGACGCGGTGTCGACGGCTCATCGCGGCCCACGAGACGCGGATGCGCGGGTTGAGCAGCGAGTAGACGATGTCGACCAGCAGGTTGACGATCACGTAGCCGGCCGCCGCGACGAGCACGACGCCCTGGATCAGCGTGTAGTCGCGCTGCGTTCACGGCTTCGATCGTCAGCCGCCCGAAGCCCGGCGATGCCGAAGATCGTCTCGGTGACGACGACGCCGCGAGATCAGCGCGCCGAGCTGCGAGGCCGATCAGCGTCGTCACCGTGATCAGGCTGTTGCGGAGCGCGTGGCTGCCGACGACGCGACCACTCGCTCAGGCCTTTCGCGCGCGCGGTGCGCACGTAGTCGGCTCCGAGCGACGTCAGCATCGACGAGCGCATCTGCCGCATCAGCACCGCCGCGAAGCCGGTGCCGAGGACGATCGCCGGCATCACCATGTGCTCGAGGTTCGCGACGCGGATGGTGCAGCGACACGTAACCCGCTCGCCGGCAGCCAGTGCAGGTCGACCGCGAACCAGATGATCATCAGAGCAGGCCGAGCCAGAAGTGCGGCACGCGCAGAGGCCGACGAGCGCACCCGTCGTCGCGAGGTAGTCGCTCCGGCCTGCCGCGCCGGACCGCGGCGATCACCCCCGCCGGGATGCCGACGAGCACCGCGACGAGCGATGCTGAGCAGCGCGAGCTCGAGCGTGATCGGGATGCGCGTGACGATCGTGTGCGCGACCGGCAGCTCACGCTGGTCGACGCCGAGGTCGCCGTGCAATGCGAGCCAGACCCAGTGGACGTACTGCACCGGCAGCGGCCGG
Source organism: uncultured Actinomycetes bacterium (assembly GCA_963838985.1). Lineage (GTDB taxonomy): Bacteria > Actinomycetota > Thermoleophilia > Gaiellales > Gaiellaceae > Palsa-739. The sequence continues at coordinate 9,863 of CAWITF010000004.1, read as the reverse complement.
TCGAGCAGGTACTTGTGGCGGATCTGCGCGATCAGCGCGGGATCGCGGCTCTCGGCGCCGAGCGCGATCGCCGGGTCGCCCGGGATCGCGCGGACGCCGACGAACACGAGCATGCTCGCCGCCACGAGAACGACGACGGCGGCTCCCACCTTGCGAGGAGGAAGCCGCCCATCGCGCATCCTCGTCCTACTTGAACGCCGCGAACGCGACGCGGAGGAGGGTGTCCGGGTAGAGCGTGACGCCCTGTCAGCTTCGTTGCGAGACCGGCCCGCGTCACCGGGTGATACAGGTAGATCAGCGGCCGGTCGTTGAGGATGATCTTCTGCGCCGCGCGGTAGAGCGTGCGCCGTGCCTTCTCGGTCGCCGCCTTGCGCGCGTTGTTCAGGATCAGGTCGAGCCGCGGGTTCGCGTACCCGCTGTCGTTCTGCGAGCCCGTCGACGCGACGAACTGGTAGATGTTGCCGTCCGGGTCGACGCGGCCCGACCAGCCGATCTGGAACGTGTCGTACGTGCCGGCGTCGGCCTTGCTGAGCGACGTGACGAAGTCGGTCGAGTCGATCACGAGATTGATCCCGACAGCCTGCTTCCTCCGACTGCATGAACTGCGCCTGTCGTGCAGCCACCGAGCCGGCGGGCACCATCAGGTGCACGGTCGGGTTCGACACGCCGGACGCGGCGACGAGCTTCTTCGCCTGCGTCGGGTTGAACGGCGTGCACTTGACCGAGGGGTCGTACCACGCGCTCGAGGGCGAGATCGGCGTGCAACCCGGCAGCACGGTGCCGCCGAAGACGATCTTGTTCATCGCCTTGCGGTCGATCGCCATCTCGAACGCCTTGCGCAGGTCGACGTTCGCGGCGATCGCCGTGCCGACGTTCGAGTAGCCCTTGAGCAGGCCGTTCTTGTTCCCGATGTTCAGCGTCAGGCCCTGATACCCGAGGCCCGTCTGCTTGATGACGCGCAGCTTCTTGTCAGCCTTGATGCCCTGCAGCTGCGTCGAGTCGATGCCGTCGAGCGCCTGCAGGTCGCCGGCCTTCAACGCTGCTGCGGCGGCGGCCGCGTCGTTCTCGACCTTGTCACACCTGTACCGGCGCCTGTCAACCCCGGTAGGCCTAGCCCTATCGAGGCAGGCCCCAACCGAGAGGGGAGTCCGCACTAGGAGATAATTCGCCGTTGCATACGTATGACATTCGAATTGGCACCAAAACTGGATTGATTTCCAGTCGGATCGAAGCGAGGCAGTGGCATAACTGTCGGGAAGTTTCACGGAGCAAATGAGTGACGGCTAAACAGGCAGCGCTGCCGGTAATCGCTAAGCGCTGTTGAGAAGTTGGCTACTGCGCACGACGATCGTCCCGACGATGCGCGTCTAGCGCCGCGCGATGAGAGCGACGCCCTAGCCCGCATTCCCCTTCCCGTCCAAATCATCTGGGTCGCCCTTGCGGCCTTCGGCTTTATCGACAGTTTGTTCGGCTCTACGAGGGCATCGTTCCCGTGGCGTCCGATCGCCACCACGTCGGCGTTAGCTTGGCTTGTTTTCGGGATCATCGGTCTCGTGGTCAACCGTTTGTCTAAGGTCGGTCTGCCAGGCGGCGGTAACCTTTCGTTTCGTAAACTTCAGCGCGCGGAGAAGGCGGTGGCGAAAAGCGAGGTCTCCGTCGAGGCTTTACGCGAGGTGCTATCCGACTATTCAGACTTGATGCAGAATTGGCTGCAATCCGTCAATCTGTTTACCGAACAACTTGAAAAGTACGCAAAGAGCGACGACGGCGTTGCCGAAATTTTGGCGCAGTTTTGCCTTGGGCGGATGGAGGAGGCACGGGAAGCCATCGCCGAGCGAGGCGATCGCACGAGGGTTTCGTTTTGGTGGTCCATCGAGGACGAAGGCGGGTTGAAGTTGCTGTTCAGCGACGACATTCGCGACGAAGCAACGTTGAATCACGTTTTTAAGCCGGGCGTAGGGCTGCTCGGACAATGCTACGTTGAATCTAGAGTTTATAACCTTGAAGACGCGCCGTTATCAATTTATTACGAAAGCATAGCTCCGAATCCCGATTATCATGGTCTCCTCCTGGTTCCCGTTAAATCGAAGACGGACGGTCCGGTGATTGGAGTCCTTTCAGTCGATCGAGAAAGAGAAGCGTTCGATGAGAACGCCTCAAGGGTGGCGGGCGCACTCGCCGATCTTATTGCCTATGCGATGGAGACCGGCCTCGCCTTCGAGCCACAATAAGGTTCGCGGTCCTAGCGGTCTAAAAGGCGCGTGGCCTCTTCGAAGGCTAGCTTTGACTTCTTCAGCAGCGTTCCGGCACTGTTCCTAGAACTTCCGTCGGCTTCACGCCTCGATTCGGGAGCGACCTTAGTGGCCGCCTCCCGCAAGCGCTCGACGGTGACGGCGTTTGCCTTTAGTGAATTCCTCGTACTCATGCTTTCCCTACGCTTCTATGCTTATACGATACTACTGCCCCGCTCGGCCTCAGGCGCGCGTATAGCGCAACTTGGCACGTTCTCGCGCCTTCGCGGCTTCCACGCCGCGGTCGCGCGGAGCAGCCTGCGTGACGAGGGCATCGAGCAACTCGCGGGTCGATGCGGTGACACGTTCCACTGCGCGGTTGAACGCGATCTCATTTGCCTTCGACGGGTTGGTGAACCCGCTCAGTTTTCTTACGAACTGCAGGGCGGAAGCACGGATTTCGTCTTCCGTGGCGGGCGGAGCGAAGTTATGGAGGGTCTTGATGTTCCGGCACATGAAAATTTTATCGGTTAGCTACGAGCATGCTGCCGTTACCACGAGCCGGGCTTACCGGAGTGGGCTCGACGTGTTTGGCCGCCTGGGCGACGAACCACATGCACAGGAGTATCAACAACGTCGCATCGTCCAGTGCGCCGAGCACCGGGATGTAGCCGAAGATGTCGATTGGTGAGATCACCAGTAGACCAATCGTCGCAGCGGTCAGCTTGAGCGCCAACGGCACGCGCTCGTCGCGCATCAGCGGTACCGCTCGAAGATGGCCGTTTTCGCGGCGAAGAACACACGCATCATTCTCATGTCAACTTAGTACCCAGGGCTCGGTTTTCTGTTTCACCCTTCGACTCCGGTCAGGGCGACAATCCCTCCGACTCCGCTCAGGGTGACACTGGAACTCGCGCTGAAACCCTCATGTCATGGACGTCCTCGTCACGGGCGGCTCCGGCGCGATCGCGCGCTGGTGCATCGTCGAGCTGTTGGACCGCGGCTACGAAGTCCGCACGACCGTCCGCGATCCGGCGCGCGAACCCGAGGTGCGGGCCTCGATCGCAAGGCAAGTTGGTCCGCAGGGCCACCTGACGTTTTGCGAGGCCGACTTGCTGCGCGACGACGGTTGGGCGCGCGCCACCGAGGGCGCGCGATACGTGCTGCACGTTGCATCGCCGTTTCCACCGGGGCCGCCCAAGCACGAAGACGATCTCATCGTGCCGGCGCGCGACGGCACGCTCCGCGTCCTTGGGGCGAGCGTCGCCGCCGGCGTCGAGCGCGTCGTGGTCACGTCGTCGGCAGCGGCCATCGGATATGGTCCTGCGCCGCCGGACGGCATCTACACCGAAAGCGTATGGACGGCATCCGACGAGCCCCGAAACCCCGCCCTACGCGCGTTCGAAGACCATCGCCGAACGCGCCGCCTGGGATTTCATGAAAGCGAGCGGAGGGACGACAACGCTCGCGGTTGTGAACCCGACCCTTGTCGTTGGTCCGGTTCTCGGCAAAGATCCCTCGTACTCGTTTCAAAGCATCAGCCGGCTGCTCGCCGGCGACATGCCCGCGATTCCGCGGCTTGGGTTCAACTTCGTCGACGTCCGCGACATCGCAGACCTTCACATTCGGGCTTTGACCGCGCCGAATGCAGCCGGCCAACGTTTTGTCGGCATTGGGACATTCGCATGGTTAGCCGACGTCGCGCGCATCTTGCGCGAACGGCTCGGCCCCGACGCTCGAAAGGTTCCAAGGCGCCTTGCCCCCGATTTGTTGGTCCGCTTCCTCGCTCTCTTCGACCCCTCGTTGCGCGGCGTCGTCGCGGACCTTGGCGAACATACGGAATTCTCCAACGCGAAAGCGCGGACCGAACTCGGCTGGCAGCCGCGTCCGCTCGAGGAGACGGTGGTTGACTGCGCGCGCAGCCTACTCGCGAACGGCCTCGTTACGATCTAAGAGCCGCACGATCTGAGAACCGTGTCACGGCACGCATCCTTCAGCCGTTACGGAAGCGCGATGGTGCAGGACTTGGGGCGTCACCTATACGGTGCGGCGGCCATTATCTTTGGAGCGGCGACCATATTTTGGTACGATTTCAACATCTGGCAGGGGATCGCCGTGCTTGGGAAGGGCCCCTACGCGGAGCCTATGGTTTATGTCGCGGCTGTGGCCGTGCTCGCGGGAGGCCTAGCGATACCGTGGCGTGGGACGGCGGGATCGGTGCCGTCGTGCTGGGAACCGTCTATCTTTTGGTCGCCCTGTTGTGGATACCCAGGCATCGCTCGGGGCGCCGTGGTCTAGACCATTGGGGCGAACTTCTTCAGCAATTTTCATTTTCTCGGGCGCGCTCATTGCTTATGCATCCTTGGCGCCCGTATCGCCAAGGGCTCCGCGACTGGCTCGGATTGGGGGCATATGTTTTGGCGTCTGCGTTATCTCGTTCATGCTCGAGCAGGCGTTCTATTTACAAGCCACGGCCGGTTTTGTTCCAAAATGGATTCCACCGGGCCAAATGTTTTGGGCGGTGACGACGACCGTTGCCTTCGCACTCGCCGCCGTCGCGATATTGTCGGGGCGTCAAGCACTTCTCGCATCTCGACTTCTTACGGCGATGATACTGCTCTTCGGATTGCTGATATGGCTTCCGGCGATCTTTGCAGATCCGCACAGCCACTTTAACTGGTCGGAGAACGCCCAGAACTTCGCGATTCTCGCTTCGGCGTGGGTTCTCGCCGACTACTTAGGCAAGACCACGCGTCCAATCCGCCGCTGAGGTTCACCGCCCGGCCGTAGCCGAGCGCGACGAGTTTCTTTGCGATATATTCGCTGCGGGCGCCGATATGGCAAATCACGACGATATCGCGATCGGTCGGGAGTTCGCCGAGACGATGCTCGACTTCGCCCATCGGGATATTCACGGAGCCAGCAATGACGCCGTCTACCATTTCCTTCGGCTCGCGTACGTCCAGCAAGAACGGGAGCGGCGCCGCTATCGAGGCGCCGCTCGAGCTTCTTCAGCCGATATCGACTTCACTAACAGCGCTTCATGATACCGACGAGGATGTATTTGAACGACCTGATGATCTTGTCGTAGCAGCGCCCTTGCAGATTGAGCGATTTGTACTGCTGAGGTGCTCTTACCGTTCGACGGCGTAAACCAAGATGGAGCTAACGTCAGCGTGTCTGACGAGTGAACGGTGTTGAGGAGCAAGTACGAGTTCGCGCTCCCAGTGGCCCTGAACGAGGCCGCTTTCGTTTTTGGTTTGCGCGACTTGAGCTTTCTGCGTGGCGCTGCTACTGCCCGTGGCGACGTAATTGCCATTGAGAGTAGCGGCCAGGTGAGCGTCGCCTGAGACGTCGCCGCATGGCCTTTCGTCGTGGTCACCGTCCGCGACGTAACGGAGGACTGTTGCGTGATGTCCTGTAGGAATTGGCCTCGGCGTCACGTCGATTTTCTGGACGTTCGAAATCGAACGGTTTGCGCCACTCGCGTATCGATCGACCCTGCGACGTAATAACGTAACCGTTGAGGCTAACGGGATGCATGGCGGTAACGGTGATGGTTCCAACCGTGGCGGAATTGTCGACTTGACCTTCTGGATGACCGTCTGTGCCGGGGCGCTTGCCGTCCCGTTGCTAACCAGCCTTCCAGATGACGACCGACGAGCCATGGTCTTCATAAACGACGAGTGCTGCGTTGGCAGCGAAATAGTTATCATCGTTAAAGACCGACACGGTAATCGTATGCGGATTCCCGTCGTCCAACTGTGCCGCAAACGGCGTTAGATTTATGCGGTACGGCACGAAGTTGAGCGTCTCCACGCCTGGTATCGGAACCCAAAGGTACGGATCGACGCCTCCGGTGTAGATCCATGGATAAATCGGTAGGCTCCCGCCGGCTGGCCATCGAGCGCGACTTCGCCTTCGCGAAACCCGGTATTCCCGCAATTATCGAGCTTCGACGCGAGGTCGTTGGGAAAGCAGGATACCAAAACTCGTCTCCGCCCTGCGATTCCAAGAAGACGTCGAGATAAGCAGCGTCGACGTTGGTGGGAAACGTGAAGGTTCCGGTCATCTGATCGGTAGGCGTGTCCAGGTAAACGTAGCCCCCGTCAGGGCCGCCTGAAAGCGGATAAACTGCATCGGCAACCGGCGGCGCTTTATACTTGCTGGTCGCAGGATAGAAGTCGAGCTGCGCCCGTCCGTATATACTTCGTGTATTGTGAATTGACGATATTATAAACGGAGGCCTGACCGATCGAGGACCGAGAGAAATTTCTGGCGCGTATTCGGTCACATCACGCTCGATCGTCCACTGCGGACTAGTATTTGAACCAGGCTCCGCGGTCGTGCCCGAAGAAAACGTTTGTGGCATTCACCCAAATCGCGCCGGTACGGTCGAATTGGACTCCAGCAGTAACCCGGAAGTTCAGGCGAAGCACGATTTTGGCGTATGGACCGGGACAGTTTGCCGGCGGCTTGTACCTAAACGGGTGGTCTGTGTAATCGGCAAATTTGCCGACCGGCAAACCGCCTTTTTGTCAACGGCGGCGTATGCGGAGTAAAGAGCACGTCTACGCACGGCGTCTCGTTAGGCACGCTTACTGGAGGAACGGCGGTCACCGGATAACCGGCCGCTCCGAACGCTTTTGATGCTTTCGACATTGCCCCCGCTCGAATCAACGCACGAATCCGTTGCATCGCGCGCTCCGGCGAGAGCGCCCCGCTTGTAAGCGACGCGGGTACCCCCGCACTCGTCCCTGGGAGCGACGGAGCCAATCCGCTGCGCCCTCCGCAGGCCGATAAAAGGACGCCGAACGACGCTGCAAAGACGATCGGCAGGAAGCCGAGCTCCGATACGCATCACGCACCTCCGTAGCAATGAATTTCGCGGACTGTTCAGCGGCCTGCGCCGGCAATTCCCAGCAATCGGTTGCCGCCTCAACGGCCGCCCCCTTGGATCTAGCTCAGGACGACACAAGACCGGCTCAAGGCTGAGACAATATCCGGGTCGCGACGGTTATGGGGAGCGTCAAAGGAGGCCGACAATGAACGTTCGCAGGCTCAATCATGCCGTGCTGCGAGTGCGCGATCTCGAGCGCAGCCTAGCTTTCTACGCGACGTGCTGGGCCTCGAGCTCGATCGCCGGTTGGGAAACGCGATGGCGTTCATGCGGGCCCCGGTTCGGAGAATCATCACGATTTGGGCTCGGGCGGTCGGCCCGAAGGCGCCGCCGCCGAACGAGCGAGGCGTCGGACTCTACCATCTGGCATGGGAAGTCGATGAGATCGAAGCGCTGCGCGAAGCGCGCGATGCGCTCGAGCGCTACGGCACGTTCAGCGGCGCGAGCGATCATGGGGCGACGAAATCGATCTACGGCTACGATCCCGACGGTAACGAGTTCGAAGTCATGTGGATGGTGCCGCGCGAGCACTGGGCCGAATACGAGAACGCGCACCGACGCGCCCGCTCGACCTCGATGGGGAAATCGCGCGCTGGAGCACGTGCTCTAAGAGCTCGGTCTGACGTCGAGCGGCGAACCTTCGCACATTCGCCCCTATTGGTCATTATCGCGACCGCGATGTATCTTGGGTTGTCGATCGCCGGCGAGGGCGGATTTGCGGCTTTTTTCTCTCAGCCCGCTTTGGTTGCTCTCGCCGTCGTCTTCCTTGCCGTCGCGATTGCGGCAATCTTCGCAGGCGGCGGACTCTCGACCCACGAGCGTGAGGATCGCTCGAATCGCTGGGTCCTCATCCCGTTTGCGATCGTCGGTCTCGCGCTCGGATTCGTACCGGCATATAGCGATCGAATCGGCTTTCTGACGATAGACGGCAACGCCATACGTTGGCTCGGCGTACTGCTCTCGCTGCCGGGAGCGTTTTGCGAATTTGGCCGGTCTTCGTACTCGGCAATCGCTTCAGTGGACTGGCGCACTTTAGCCGATGCATCAACTGGTGACGACCGGCATTTACGGCTTCATCCGTCATCCCAGCTATGCCGGACTGCTCATTGGCTCCGCCGGATGGAGCCTTGCCTTCCGTTCGGGTGCGGGATTGATTCTTACGGCGTTGCTTGTCCCTGTGGTCTTGAGTCGCATCCGCTCCGAGGAGGCTCTGCTTGCGCGATATTTTGGACCCGCATACGACGCCTATCGGGCACGCACGTCACGTTTGCTTCCGGGAATTTTTGAGCCTACATCGGAACTTCAATGCCGAGCTTTGCAAGCGCGTCTGCCGGGATGCCGAGCGTCGACGTGACGGAGCGAGCGTTTGCTTCAACACGATAAAGAACCCACGTCGCCATGCGTTCCAAAGTCCGCGATCCCTGGGCACGATTTGGGGATCGGCGGCGTAGTAGGTGGTATCATCGCCGCCGATGTGAGCCCGCGGCGACATAACTGTGAATGATCCGCGCGATATCGATCTTCTCCATGAAACCAAAGCGCGCCGTCACCCGCACGAGGCTTTCCGACAGCCACTGAACGTTGACGCGGCGCTCGCTCTGACGTAAGGATCCGTGGTCGGAATGATCGTGAGCAGCACGATTTTTTCGTCGATGCTATGGGTGCGGCCCCAGTGATGACAGAGTACGAACGGAACTCCTTGGGGATCTGCCGTTAGAAAGACCGCGGTGCCGTGCTGGGGGACCCCCAGACGCCCGTGCACTTGACGAAGAAACTCTTCGACGGGCTGCGATTCTTCGACTTGCACCTCCGCGATGCGACGGCGGCCTGCGCGCCAGACGCTGCGATCATAAACACGATGGCGCTGATAAGCAGCGGAATCCATCCGCCTTCAAGGATCTTCGGCAAGCCGCCGATGACGAAGAGCATCTCGAGCCGCCAAGAATGGTATCGTCGCAAGGAGTGCACGGCATTCCACGAGCTTCCCCCGGACGACCTCAAAATAGGCAATCGAGGTCACGACCATCGTTGCGGCCACCGCCAAGCCGTACGCGTTGGCGAGGCGCGTTGAGCTATGAAATCCGATCACGAGCGCGATGCATGCGATCGCTAAGAGCCGATTGATGAATGGGACGTAGACTTGGCCGCGATGCGCTACCGACGTATAGATGACTCGCATCCGCGGAATGAAGCCCAGGCTGATACCTTGCTTCGTGAGCGTGAAAACTCCCGAGATCAACGCTTGTGAAGCGATGATCGTTGCGATGGTCGCGATCGCAACCATCGGGTAGAGCGCTGCGCGAGGTATTAGAAGATAGAATGGATTCTGCAGCGCCCGCGGATCGGAAAGGACGAGCCCGCCTTGCCCGAGATAGTTGAGCGCCAGCGCGGGGAAGACCGCGACCGACCACGCAAGCGCGATCGGAGCTCGACCGAAATGCGACATATCGGCATAGAGTGCTTCGACACCCGAAACGCAGAGCACGACCGCTCCGAAGATCAAGACTACCGCAACGCCGTGATGGGCGAAGAACCGCAAAATGTAGGTTGGATCGATAGCCCAAAGCACGCCGGGATGCCGAATGATTCCGAAAACGCCGGCCGCGGCGATTGCCACGAACCACGTCAACATGATTGGACCGAAAATCGAGCCGATGCGCTGCGTTCCGCGCCTCTGAACGAGGAACAGCCCAGCGAGAATTCCACGGCCAAGGGAACGACGAAGGCGTTGG
>CAWITF010000003.1:0-330199 GCA_963838985.1 uncultured Actinomycetes bacterium | reverse complement strand
ACGATCTCGAAAGATGGCGTGTCGGAAACGGTTTCTGCCAAACTCGCAAGCGGGCAGGCCTCCCTCGAGAACTCCGCGGCGGTGAAATTCGTGCGGCCGGGCCGAACGTCGCTGTGTTCGACGCCGCTTCGCCAAGGTTGCCAGACGGAAGTCGGCGCGATCACCGAAAGACGCTCCCCCAAATTGGGCGAAATCCCCGAAGGTGGCCTGAACAAACCGCGCATTGCGACCGAAGTGCGCGCTTGCGAACGTCGCGCCACCTGAGAAGTGCGCTTGCACGAAAACCGCCCCCAGCCGAGCACCGCCTCCCCGAAGCTCGATCGGTCGTCGAAGTTCACGCCGAAGAAGTTGGCGCGCTCGCCAAAGCGACACGAAGCGAAGACCGCCCGCTTACGAAAATGAGCCCGCAGGAACCGACGCGCCCGCCAAATTCCGAATCAAAGAAGCGTGCGAGGTCGAAGAAGTCGGCCTGCGAGAAAGTGACCCCGTCGCCAGCGTGTGCGCGTTGGCAAGAGAACGACTTATAGAAGGCGCATGACCGGAACGAAACGCCGTTCCCAAGACGAGCACCGTCGAGGGTCACAGAGCCACGGAGGTAGCTCCCGCAACGGACACGCCTGCTTCCAATTCGGCGCCGGGGGCATAAAACTGTTCGAAGACTGGCCGCCGTCGACAGAGTGGCGCAACCTACGCGCGGCATAGACGGCTTCCATAAACGTGGCCTTGATTAGCTGCCCGCCAAGATCGATGGCACCGTCGGTAGCGATCTGGTCGACAAGATGCGCCAGTTCTCCGTGGTTCAGATGGACGAGGGGCAACGATGTACTGCCTTCGATCGGAGGAAGCTGTAGCCGCAGCACGACAAAGCATGAGGCGGACGATAACGGGCTCATTGACGCTGCAACGCCACGAAGGAGCGCATCTGACAAGTCACCGCCGCCGACGGCGGGAACCAGGGGCCGCGGGCCTCAGTCGGTGCTCCGGCGAGAGCGCGCTACCGGCCTTCGGATCGCCCAGGCGCACTTTCGACTGTCGAGCGGTGCGTGATCGAGCTCCCACTCCTTTCCGTCACGTTTCCCCGGGATGCTTGGAGCGCGGAGATCCGGGCAATGCGCCAGTTGGTCCCACTGGCGGTCACGTGATCGGCAAACGAGTCTGCGGTGCTCATCTAGGGCCGCAGGCGAACGAGAATCTCGATTCTCGGGCCCGTTCAGCACCTCGTAAAGACGTTCGCGCGCAGCTGCTAACGCAGGTGGAACGTCCGCCGATTGTCGAAGTAGCCAAACACGCCGACCGCACCGCAGACGGTGAGCAAGACGCCAAGCCAAGGCGGCCCCGGAACGACCCTAGCCAGAACGAGTGCGCCCCAGATGACCAGGCAGAGCTCGACGAGGCCGATGTACCCCACGGCAAGCTTGATCTCCGTCCGCCTGTCCACATGATCCCGATCGGCGGCCGTACTCGTTGGCTTGAGAGATGAGAGTCGTCTGCGCCTGGCCAGGAGCGGGCATCGAACCGCCATTCGCGACCCGCTCTTCTCAATTCTCAGCCCACCGTCGCGTCGGTCATTGATGTCCTTTTCGGTCCGTCCATGGATGTGCGCCCGACGAGCGAAGACGGTAGTAACTACGCGCATAGTGAAGGACAACGGAACTAAGACGGGCGTGTCAGGACGGGGCTGACATCGTGAGCGTGACGGGCTACTGGGCGCTCAAGTACAACACGCAGTCACCGTTCGGCAAGTACAAGTTCGATTGGCCGTCGGGCAAGCTCGTTGTTCGGGACAGCGCGCTGATTTTTGACGCCAACGAGCCCTTCGGCCGTATCTACCGGCTCATTGGGAACCGCGTAAAGACCCCAATCCCCATTGTCGTTCCTGTCGAAAAGATCAACGCCTTGCGCGATCCGAGTGGGCTGGCTGTCCCACGCGGTGGTCGTCTCTGACGACCCTACCTTTGAGCTCCTCCGCTTCGGGGCATCCAGAGGGCGCTTCCTACGGATCATTACGAGCCTGGAAAGCCTGGGCGTGGCGGTCGAACCGCTCGAACTCGCCGAGACCTGACTGCGGTGTCTGGGCATCTATCCGCCAAGAGCAGCCCGCGATTTCGCGGCTGATCTCTCTACCGCGCTTTCCGCGAGCTTTCCCGAAGCGGCGTTCCTGCGCGCCCACCGGCGGGGGCGCCAATGAGAGTGGCTGGTGGTCAACGAGTCGGCTAGCTCGGCGCCACCGGCCGACTCCTTAGCCTCTCCTACTCGGCGTCGTGACCTAAGCCGTAAAATCGCCGTCGGTCCGACCAACGGAGGAGCAAAGTGACGAGCATCTACGCAGTCGTCGACCCGGCAAGCGGCGAGACGATCAAGGAGTACCCGACCATCACCGACGACGAGCTGCGCGACGCGATCGCCCGCGCCGACCGCGCGCACCGCGAATGGTCGAAGAACTCGACCGTCGCCGACCGCGCGGCGCTCATCCGCCGCGTCGGCGAGCTGCACGCTGAGCGCCGCGCAGGAGCTCTCGGAGATCATCGTCGCCGAGATGGGCAAGCCGATCCGGCAGGCTCGCGGCGAGGTCGCCTTCTGCGCCTCGATCTACGAGTTCTACGCGGAGAACGCCGAGAAGCTCATGGCGGACGAGCCGATCGAGCTGCTCGACGGCGACGGCTCCGCCGTCGTCCGGCGCAGCTCCCTCGGCGTCCTGCTCGGGATCATGCCGTGGAACTTCCCGTACTACCAGGTCGCGCGCTTCGCGGGGCCGAACCTGATCATCGGCAACACGATCCTCCTCAAGCACGCGCCGCAGTGCCCGCAGTCCGCCGAGGCGATGCAGCAGATCTTCTCCGACGCCGGCTTCCCCGACGGCGCGTACGTCAACATCTACGCGACGAACGAGCAGATCGAGTCGGTGATCGCCGACCCGCGCGTGCGCGGCGTCTCCGTCACCGGTTCCGAGCGCGCCGGCGCCGCGGTCGCCGAGATCGCGGGGCGCCACCTCAAGAAAGTCGTGCTCGAGCTCGGCGGCTCCGATCCGTTCATCGTGCTCGGTACGGACGACCTGGACAAGACAGTCGAGGACGCGGTCGCGGCGCGCATCGACAACGCGGGTCAGTCGTGCAACGCGGCCAAGCGCCTGATCGTGATCGACGAGCTCTATCAGCCGTTCCTCGAGAAGTTCACCGCGGCGCTCACCGCCGTGAAGCAGGGAGATCCGCATGAGCGCGAGACCGAGTTGGGGCCGCTCTCATCCGAGACCGCAGCAGACCGGCTCGAGGAGCAGGTCAAGCGCGCCGTCGACCAGGGCGCCACAGTCGTCGCCGGCGGCAAGCGCAACGGCAACTTCTTCGAGCCGACGGTGCTGACCGACATCACGCCCGAGAACGACGTCTACCGCGAGGAGCTCTTCGGCCCGGTTGCGCAGGTCTATCGCGTCTCCTCCGAAGACGAAGCCGTCGAGCTCGCGAACGACACGCCCTTCGGGCTCGGCTCCTACGTGATGACGAACGACCCGAAGCAGGCCGAGCGCGTCGCCGACCAGATCGACGCCGGCATGGTCTACGTGAACATCGTCGGCGCAGACGGCGCCGAGCTGCCGTTCGGGGGCACGAAGCGCTCGGGCTTCGGCCGCGAGCTCGGACGCTACGGGGCCGACGAGTTCGTCAACAAGAAGCTGATCCGCATCGGTTGAGCACGACGATCGTCTTCTTTCCGGAAGGCGCGTTCGGTCCGACAAACAACTGCATAGGGATCGGCGACGTGCTGCGACGGCGCGGGCACCGCGTCGTCTTCGTCGTCGAGGAGTCGTTCGCCGGCACGCTGGAAGCGAAGGGCTTCGAGGAGCGGCACCTCCGGCTCGCGCCCGCGCCCGACGAGCCCGAGGAGCCGGGCCAGTTCTGGAAGGATTTCATCCGCGAGACCGCGCCCGTCTTCCGCACGAGCACGTTCGAACAGCTCGGCGACTTCATCGCGCCGACCTGGCAGGCGCTCGTCGACGGCGCTCGGTATGCCGACGACCGGCTTGCCGAGATCCTCGACGAGCTGCATCCCGACGCGATCGTCCAGGACAACGTCTGCTCGTTCGCCGCCATCCCGGCGAGCGGAAGGCCCTGGGTCCGGATCGTCTCGTGCAACCCGCTCGAAGTGAAGGATCCCGCGTTGCCGCCGACCTTCTCCGGCCTCCCGCTCGACGACCCCTCGGCGTGGGAGGAGTTCCGCGCCGAGTACGCACGGCAGGTCGGCGACCTGCAGGCCTCGTTCTCGGAGTTCTGCGTCGAACGCGGCGCGCCGCCGCTACCCGAGCTCGAGCTGATCCACGACTCGCCGTGGCTCAACCTGACCATCTATCCCGCGGAGCTCGACTACCCGCGCAGCCGCCCGCTCGACGGCACGTGGCACAACCTCGAGACGAGCGTCCGCGCGACGGACGACCCATGGACGCCACCGGAGGACGACGGCCGCGCACTCGTCTACGTGAGCCTCGGCTCGCTCGGGTCGGCCGACGTCGCCCTGATGGAGCGTCTCGTCGACGTCCTCTCGCGCATGCCGCACCGCTTCGTCGTCAGCAAGGGCCCGCAGGCGGACGCGTACGAGCTCGCCGACAACATGATCGGCGCCGAGTTCCTGCCGCAGACATCGGTGCTCCCGCACGTCGACGCCGTGATCACGCACGGCGGCAACAACACGACGACCGAATGCATGTGGTTCGGCAAGCCGATGCTCGTCCTGCCTGTGTTCTGGGATCAGCACGACAACGCGCAGCGCGTGCACGAGACCGGCTACGGCCTGCGCCTACCGACGTACGCCTTCGACGAGGACGAGCTCCACCGCGGGGTCGACCGGCTCCTGACCGACACCGCGTTGCGTGCTCGCGCCGCCGCGGCCGGCGAGCGCCTTCGCCGCCGACCGGGAACCGTCGCTGCAGCCGACCTGATCGAGTCCGTCGCCCGTGCCGCCTGAGGCGGTACGAGCCGCCGTCGCGGCCCTCACCGCCGACGAGGTCGCAGAGCAGCGCTGGTTCGGCAGCAAGGGCGCAGAGCTCGGCGCGATCTCGCTCCTCGGATCGCTCGGGCCGTTCGGCAACGAGTGGCTGCTCGCGCTCGCCGTCGGCAACGACGCCTATCTGCTTCCGGCCGCGATCGACGACGGGACGATCGTGGAGGCGCACGAGCCGCTCTGGCAGGCGCTCGCCGAGGCCTGCCGCACCGGCGCGACGCTCGGCGGTGACGGTATCGAGCTGCGCGGCGTCGCCGGCCCGATCGCCGCGGACGCGCCTGCAAGCAGCGTGCGCCCGCTCGGCATCGACCAGTCGAACACCTCCGTCGTCCTCGGCGAACGGCTCGTGCTCAAGTGCTACCGGCGGCTGATGCCCGGACCGCATCCGGAGATCGAGCTCACGCGCTACCTCGCGGCGCACGGCTTCTCCTCGCTTCCCGCGGTTCACGGCAGCGCCGAGGTCAGCGTGGGGGACACATCGGCCGCCGGCGCGCTGCTGCTCCAGGACTACGTCGCCGACGGGCGGGACGGCTGGCTCGAGGCAGAGCAGGAACTGCGCATGCTGCTCGACGCCGGCGACGTCGATGCAGCCGCCGCGGCGCCGTTCGACTGGGCGCCCGCGATCGGCACAGCAACGGCTGAGCTCCATGCCGTTCTCGCCTCGGCGGACGAGCCGGGCTTCACTCCCCGACGTGCGACGCGCGCGGAGCTCACTGGTCTCCGCATTGCCGCCGACGCGCAGCTCGACGAGGCGCTCGCACTCCTCCAGGGCGAGCCGCGTTCAACGCTCCAACGTGCAGCGCCGTTCCTCCGTGAGCGCTTTGCATTGTTCGAGTCGGCGGACGCGCCACTGCTCACCCGCGTGCACGGCGACCTCCACCTCGGGCAGTTCCTCGCGCGCGACGGCCGCCCGCCGGCGCTGGTCGACTTCGAAGGTGAGCCGACCCGCCCCGCCGACGAGCGGCGGCAGCTCGCTTCGCCCCTGCGCGACCTGGCCGGGCTCCTCCGCTCCGTCGACCACGCCGCACACTGGGTCAGCGAGGGGCCGAGCCCCGTCGCGGCTGCGTGGGTCGACGCCGCACGCAGCGCGATCCACGCGGCCTACGAGGAGCGCCGCGGCCCGATCGACTCACGGCTCCTCGCAGCGTTCGAAGCCGACAAGGCCGTCTACGAGTTCATCTACGCGGCGAGGTTCCTGCCCTCATGGCTCGACGTGCCGCGACGTGCGATCGGGCATCTTGTCGACTCGGCCTGAACGGCCGGCGGTAGTGTCGAGAGCATGGGAAGGACGCACCGATTTGGCAGCGCTGGCAGTGTTTTCTTGGCGCTCCTCGCCTCGTCAGGCTTGAGCGTGGGCGCGCTCGCGGTCGAGGTTCACTCGACCGGCAGCACCGCCTACAGCTTCCTGGCGTGGAACCTTTTCCTCGCGTGGATTCCGCTCGGCGCTGCTGCGCTCTCTGTTCTGTCGGTGCGACGTCGCCTCGCGCTCCCGGCTTTGCTCTTCGGCCTCATCTGGCTCCTGTTCTTCCCGAACGCGCCATACATGCTGACCGACTACATCCACCTTGGTCAGCGCGAATTTCAACGTGCGCCCCTGTGGTACGACGCATTGATGATCTCGGCGTTCGTCTGGACGTCGCTGCTGCTCGGCTTCGTGTCGCTCTACCTGATGCACCGATGCTGGGCCAACCGGCTCAGCCGACAGGCGTCGTGGTGTGCAGTAGTCGGGGTCTTCGGCCTCTCGAGCTTCGGCGTGTACCTCGGCCGTTTCGTGCGCTTCAACAGCTGGGACGCACTCATCCGACCGGCACGCCTCGCGCACGTCGTCTCGAACCAGCTGGCAAACCCGATCGAGCACCCCGCATTGATCGGCACGGTCGGCTTCGTCACCGCATTCCTCACGACGGCATACGTCTGCCTCTACAGCTTTGCGAGGACCACGTGACCACGGCGAAAGACCGGGGCTTTCCGCACCGCTAGCTCTTGATGACGTCCGCGAGCCGGACCATAACTAGAAGGTGGGCACGCGTACGCACTTTGCCGGTTGCACGGTCGGCCTTCTGGCCGTCTGGGTGATCGTGGCCGCGTTTGGAGATGTCCTGACCGAGCCTCTCATTGGTGACGGCGTGGCGGACCCGGCCGGCTTGTTCTTGGGCCTTCTCGCGGGCGGATGGACTTGGCGCTGGTGGCACCGCGACGCGACGAGCTTCACGCGTGACCCCAAAGGCTACGTCAGACGCGTCTTCGGGCTTTCAGAGGCAACGCACCACCGGTGGTCTCCGCGGACAGCCGAAGAAGAGGCGACGGTCGGGCGGCTGACGGCCGAGCTCGACGACGCGACCTACGTTCGGTCGCACGACGACGGTACTGCCGAGGTTCTCGGTACGACAGGCGACGTTGTTTACCGCTACCGCGTCGATTCGGCCGGCAGCGCGACACTGCTCGAACGCGACCCGACCAATCTGTGGCAGCGACGGGTCATCAGCGGGATCCTCGTGGCGGGGCTGAGCCTCTCGGTTGGCTCGTTCGTGCCGATCCTGATCTGGCACCGCGACGGTCGCATTCCGAAGTGGCTGGGGCTGATCATGATCGGAGGCCTCGTGCTTGTGCTTCTCAGCTTGGCGGCAAGTAGCTGGCCACGCCGCCTGCTGCCGCGGGGAGTGCGGTGGGATCAACTCGGAAGCGGCTGGGCGGACGGCGACGAGCTCGACGAGCGCTAGCCGCGGCCGCCGGCTCCGCCGCGTGACGGCTTCGACTTCAGCTTTAGCTTGCACGCTCTCGACTGTCGCGCCGAAAGTTCATAAGGTTCCAGCCCTAGACGCGAATGCCCGGGGAGCACTCGTAGGGCCCGGGCGGCACGAGGAGTGAGGCTCTTGATCGAACCGAGTCTTTCAGGTCGCTCTGAGGCGCCTCAGTCGTTTGGGTTGAGCTGGGCGAACCCGACCAGCGCCGATCGGCTGCATGACGACGCGCAGGCATGGGCATCTCGCGTCGCAGAAAGTGCGCAGCGCGAGCTCGAGCGTCTCGAGCCTCTGCAAGCACGGTTCCTAGAGGGCTGGATCGGGACTCCTCTCGAGAGCGACGCTGACGCAAGCTTTCGCGCGTCGCTAGGCGCCTTTTTTCGCGAGACGATCGGCGAGGCGACCTACTACCTCGAATGGGCACGCAGCATCACCGAGTCCGGCGTCCGTTCACTTCGTCAGTGCCTTCAAGAGCAGGGCTATGGCGCAGACGACTACTTCTTCGACATGCCTGACTGATGCGACGCTCGCGGGTAGATTGAGTCCCTGCATGTCAGGCGCACGCCGTCGCACTGTTTCGCGCTCCAGCACGTTTTCGCTCGCCGTCGCGGCTGCGTTCCTGCTGGCGTCCCTCACGGCCGTATTGCGGGATGCGTCCCTTGATCGCTGGTCGATGACGATCGCAAACGGCGTTGCCGCCGCGATCTTTGCCGTGCTCGCCTGGCTCGCCTACCGGCGTGTCACGCGTCGACCCTGATCAGCACGACGCACCTGGGACTCAGTCACGCGCCTTCGTGGCGATCGGGCGAGCGACGAGCGGCAGGCGGGCGAGGGTCGTGGCAAAGCGTGGCACGCGGGCCGGCTGAACCGTGGCCACCGCGGCAATCGCGGCGACTCCGGCGGCGAGCACATATGCCGCAGAGTCGTTGACGAGCAGCGACGCCCCGATCGCGAGGCCGAGCGCGAGCAGCACGTCGCGCGACAGCCGCCCGCGAACGACGCGGAGCGCCGCAACCAAGGCAAACGCGAAACACAGCAAGAGCGGAAGCGCAAACGGCCAGTCGTGGAACGCAGGCCCGTAGGAGAGTGGGAGCCGGTGCTCGACGACGGCCAACATGCCGCTGCCTCCGTGGGTGAACGCGCTTCGGAGATGGTTGGGACCGGCCGCCTGCAAATTGAACGAAACCACGCCGAGGACGAGCCCAGCAGCGAGAAGCAAGAGGGTGACGAATCCCTGTGCGCCCAACCGCAAGGCGCGTGCACCGAGGAAGGACAAGGCGACCCCGAGCACGATCGCGCCCCCGCCGTCGGAGCCGAGGCGGTTGTCGGTCATCAGCAGCAACCCGAACGCCGACACGCCCGCGAAGCCGAGGATGCCGAAGCGTCGGAGCGCCAACGCTGCCCCGGTGAGCAAAGGCGCCAAGAGCAACGTCTCGAGTTGGTTACCGATGCCCCAGAACCGAGAGTTCTGCGTCGGCCCAAGGGGAGTGACCGCGACCCAAGCGGGCTTTGCGATCAAGAGCAGCAGGTACGACGTCAGCACGGCGACGATCAGGACGAGTAGACGCCCCTCCGTGTCGAACGCGCGCGCGAATGCGAGAGCTCCGATCACCGTCGCACCGATGAAGACCGCGATGATCAACGGCTCACTCGAGATCCCGCTTGCCCCGACGAAGACACTGACGAGCAGGGACGCGAGTAACGCCGTCATCGCTGCCCTCGCCTGGGTCAAGCTGCACAGGGCGATCAGGCAGGCAAGGATGATCAAGATCGGCAGCTTGAGGCGGTTGTTCGCGCGGATCTGCCGGTCGAGGCCCTGCAGCGTCTTCAAAGCCGAGGCCGACGCGACCGACGCCAGCCCTCCGCGTGCCCGCGCGAGGGCGGTGGGGGCGACGTCGACAACGGAGACCAAGCCATCGATTCGCGTCGTCTTCGACTTCAACAGCCCGTGGAATCCGTGGCCGATGACGATCACTGGGTATCGCTCGTCGTTCGGGCGCAGACGGCCTGGCGGCGGCAGCTCGAGAACGATCGTGTTCAAGACGTCCACAGGCGGTCCTGCTGATCGCGACACGGAGATGAGCGGCTTCCCTGCTGGCACGCCTCCGAGTTGTGCGTTCATCTCGGCCCCGCGCACCAGGCCCGCGAGCGCCCTCCGCCGGTTGATGGTCGGCCCCACCCCGGGCACCAAGAGTCCGACCGCGCCGAGCGAGGCGAGGTGTCGCAATTGCGCGGGGCTGAGCTTTTCTGCGACGACCACGCGAAATGTCGGAGCGCGCGGAGAAGCGCCCGGCATGGCTTCAGCCGCGCCGTTTTGTAGTGCGAGAAACGCGCCGAGGGCGAGAATGACGAGAGTGAGGCGCATCACGACGGATTCTTGCTGAGCGGCACACGGGAGGTCGCGGAGACCAGTCCTTCAGATGCGAGGGGTTCGGTGCCCGACTCGGCGGGAACTATTGTGGCAGCGTGTCAAGCTTGGATTCAGGTTCGCCGACGGATGATTTCGAGCTAGTCGCTGCGTCGCTTCGGTCAGCCGGTGGGGACCTGGAGACGTTCGTGGAGGTGCTTGCGACGAAGCTCGAGCAAGCCCTGCCCGGCCGCGTGAAGGTGGATAGGCGGTCGCTGCGCTTCCTCGGCAAGCGCAAGCGCGTCTGCCGGATCGAGTGCAATCTGGGCGCGCGGCGTTATCTACTCGCAGCCGAGAGCGGAGCGGTGGACGCGCGACGCGCGGATGTCGTCAGAGGAATCGTGTTGAAGAGTGAACAGCTCGAGGTCGACTCCTGGATCGATTCGCTCGCCCGGGATCTGACCGAAGAAGCGCAGGGGAACGAGCAGTCGCGGGTGGCGCTCCAAGCGCTGCTCGGGATCTGAATCGATGCCCTTCTTCCGTCGCGGGAGCGACGCAGACCGCGACTCTCGACAAGCCGCCGAGCTCGAACAAGACGCGTCACGCGAGGCGCTCGTGAACGGCGGATTGCCGCTCAACGCCCAGCGTCGCCTGCGCGAGCTCGGTGAGCGTAGCGACGGCTTGTTTACGTCGGATCTGTCGGTGAACGAGTTCGCGCTTGGGCATTCACTCGGGGTCACACCCGTGGCGCAGGTGATGGGCAGCTCGATCTATCACGTGGGCTGGCAGCAGCAAAGCGCACGCTGGGGTATGCAAGCGGTCGGAGTCTCACAGGAGCTGAGCGTGCTCTCCCAGGCGTGGAACGAAGCTCGACTGCGCGCCTTCGACCGACTCGAGCAAGAGGCGCGTCTCGTTGGGGCGGATGCGGTCGTCGGCGTGCAGCTCCGTCGTGGCCGCCACGACTGGTCGGCCGGCGCGATCGAATACGTCGCTATCGGTACGGCCATCCGGACGACCGAGGGAACCGCGAATCGAAAACCTGTTCTCACGGACCTCTCAGGCCAGGACTACTGGAAGCTGCGCCGCACCGGCTACGGGCCCCTCGGTGTCGTCGGGGCATCGACCGTCTTCTACGTCGTCCCAGGATGGTCACAGCAGCAGGCACAGTCGGGACTCTTTTCGAGCTGGGCCAACCAAGAGCTTCGCGACTTCACCCAAGGCGTCTACGACGCGCGCGAAACCGCGGTCGGCCGGCTGACCGCAGAAGCGCGCGCACTCAACGCCACCGGCGTCGTCGGCATCTCGATCGTCCACAACGTCGAGGAGCGGGAGATCGAAAGCGTCGGTCGCAAGCGAACGGATCTGATCGTGACCATGCACGTGCTCGGAACTGCGATCGCCGAGCAAACCGCCGAGAAACACGATTTGTCTCTGTCGGCGACCATCGACCTGAGCGCGGAGACGCGCGCCCCGCACCTGCTAGGAGGAATCCGATGACGTACGACCCCACCTCGACCGAGGGCGTCCCCGAGCACGGACGCGAACGACTCGCGCAGATGCAGGGCGGCCTCTTCACGTCCGATCTCTCCGTCAACGAGTTTCTACTCGTCAAGCAGGCCGGCTTCGATCCACTCGGGCTCGTGATCGGCAGTTCGATCTACCACATCGGCTATCAACAGTCGAACTGGAAGCAGTCGATGGAGATGGACGTGCTCTCGCAGGCGATGTACGAGGCGCGCGAGCTAGCGATGACGCGGATGGAAGAAGAAGCCGATCAACTGGGCGCCGACGGCATCGTCGGCGTTCGGCTCGACATCGGACGCTACGAGTGGGGTGAGCATCTCGCCGAGTTCATCGCGATCGGCACCGCCGTGAAACACCATGAAGGCGAGCTCCATCGAGCCCCGAACGGGCGGCCGTTCACCAGCGATCTCAGCGGCCAGGACTTCTGGACGCTGCTCGCGTCCGGCCATCGTCCGGTCGGGCTCGTCATGGGATCATGCGTCTACCACGTAGCTCACCAAGGCATGTTCGCGTCGATGCGACAGATCGGACAGAACGTCGAGATGCCGAACTTCACCCAAGCGCTCTATGACGCGCGTGAGCTCGCGATGGAACGAATGCAAAAGGAGGCCGCCGACCTTCAAGCCGAAGGCATCGTCGGTGTTCAGCTTCAAGAGCGTTCGCATGGCTGGGGATCGCACGTGATCGAGTTCTTTGCGATCGGCACCGCGATCATCCCGAGCCAGAGCGAGCGACAACTTCCCGAACCGACGCCGACGATCAGTCTCAACGACTGACCCGCCCGTTACCGGCATGCGGGTGCGGTGGGTAGGACGCCTTGGGTTCGCAACGTTGCTCTGCGGCTTCGCAGTCGGCGCGTTGCACGGCGTGTCCGCGCATTCCGCGTCGCCTGCCTTCCGCCTGCGCACCTTCACGTTCGTCGACCATTCGAGGACGATTCGGCTCCCCGACGGAAGACGCGTTCCCCGCTCGCTCGAGACGGCAGTTCGCGTGCCTCTGGGGAGCGCGCACCCGTTGATCGTGTTCGCGCACGGGTTCACCCTTGCGCCGTCGACCTACTCCGCCCTGCTCGATGCCTGGGCCAAGGCTGGCTACGTCGTGGCGGCTCCGGCTTTTCCGCTCGAAAAGGCCGGAGCCCCGGGTGGTCCGGACGAGTCAGATCTCGGGAACGAGCCCGCCGACATCCGCATCGTGATCAGCAGGTTGCTTGCGATGAACGCCAAGTCGTCGAGCGTGCTCTTCGGCGCGCTCGACCCTTCGAAGATCGCTGTTGCCGGCCATTCCGACGGAGCCGTCGCTGCGCTTGCAACGGCCTATGACCGGCGCTTTCGTGATCCACGCATCTCGGCAGCGATAATTCTCTCGGGCGCCGCCCTTGCGGGGATGGGCGGTTTCCCGTTGGGGGGCCCGCCGCTACTAGCCGTCCAAGGAACGGCTGACCCGATCAACAATCCGGCCGCGACTACGTCCTACTACCGTCTCGCGCGACGGCCGAAGTTCCTGCTCCTGCTGCTCGGCGCCTCGCACCTGCCGCCTTACACCGACCAACAGCCGCAACTCGGCATCGTCGAACGTGCGACCGTGGCCTTCCTCGACCACTATCTCGATGGCAGGCCCTTGTCGTACTTCGAGCGGGTCGCACGGCGTCCACGGGTGACGCTGCTGAACGCAGAGCCCTGATCGCGAGGCGAGCGGGAACGGCGGTCATCGTTTTGTCAGCGGAGCATGTCCAAGCTGCTCGTGTGATCGAGGCGCCGCCGGACCACGACGCACGGGCGGATATCGGCCGGCGCCGTGTTCGACGACATGACGCAGAGGTCCGGCGAGGGCGGCGAAAGCGACGGCTGGTCGTCGGCCTTGTACTGCTCGCACTCATCACGCCCGTGATCTATTCGTATACGACGACGATGCTGCAACCGTCGAGCCTGCCGTTGGGCGTGCGCAGCGTCGAGTGGTTGCGGGCTCACCACGGCAACTGGCTCGTCGACGAAGTCGAGCGTGTGTACTACGGCCTGAAAGCGCCGAAGCGGGGCGGCCCGCAGCTGAAAGCGCTGCCGGCCGTCGGCGTCCGCTCCGTCGGCACCGCACGCGCACGACGCGCGGTTCCGCGTGGCCCCCGGCGATCCGGCCCGTGTTCCCCAGGCCGCTTCCGGGCGAGGGAAAATGGAAGAGCAGCGGTCCCTCTGTCAGCGGCCGGCCGCCTGTCCTCGTCACCACGTTCCGCAGCGAGCTCGCCTACCCGCGCATCGTCGCGTACGTCGCGTGGTTCGACCATCGCCGGACAGCGCTCGCGTTCTATCCCGGGCGCTACGAGCCGCCGAACGCGCCCGTACGGGGCCCGATGTCCGTTCCGCAGGGCCAGCGCTGGCGCCTGCTTGCCACTTTCAACGGTGGCTTCACATACATCGACGGGCACAACGGGTCGTCGATCAACGGCCTCGGCTACGAGCCGCTGCGGACTGGCCTCGCGACGTTGGTCGGATACCGAGACGGCAGTCTCGACATCCGAGCATGGGCCGGCGGACGAAGCGCAGGCGCGAACGTCGCCTTCGCGCGCCAGAGCCTTCCGTTGATCATCGACCACCGGCGACTCAACCCCGCGCTCAACGACAGCTCTCAGTGGGGCTTCACGCTGGGTAACGCCGTTCGCGTTTGGCGAACCGGCGTCGGGATCGACCGGCGCGGCAACATCATCTACGCAGCGGCGAATGACCAGACGGTGACGACGCTGGCAAAGATCCTGCAACGTGCGGGGGCGGTTCGAGCAATGCAGTTTGATATCAACCCCGAGTGGCCCACTCTGATCACGTACCGCCACCACCGAGGCTTGATCCCCAGCAAGATCGTGCCGAACGTTCAGCAGCCTGCGACGCGTTACCTCGTTCCCGACGATCGCGACTTCTTCGCCGTCTATCGACGGGTGCTGGGGCCGATCGTCGTCCCGTTCAAGTAGTCAGCGTCCGTCCCAGCTGTCCGATCCGAGCGCCCGCTCGGCCAGCGCTCTCCGGCCGCGGTCGGACAGGCGGTAGCGGCCGTGCCGTTCGTCGATCAGCCCGTCGGCGACGAGCCGCTCGAGCGGCGGACGAAGTCGCTCGCTCAGTGGCCGGCCGAAGTTGGTCCGGGGGAGGCCGACCTCGACCGCCAGGTCGGCGAGACCGCTATTGGGAGACCGTCGAAGCGCGCGTAACAGGTCGTCGGCAAGGGACTCGTCGGTCATTTCGGCTGACGGTACCGCTCGCGTCGTGACCGGTTCGTGAACGCCACGAGACGAGCTTTGTGCGCTCAAGCTGGCAAGCTCGCATCGTGCTCGCCCTTCTCGGTGTCGTCGTCTCGGTCGCGTTCGCAGACTCGATCAATCCGTCGACACTGGGGCCGGCGCTCTATCTTGCTGCCTTCCGCGACGGCGGCCGAGGTGTGCTTGCGTTCACCCTCGGGGTGCTTGCGGTGTCCACGGCTGCGGGTATCGCGCTCGTGCTCGGTCCAGGCCGACTGCTGCTCGCCCATCATCCGACGCCGCACACGGAGCATCTCGTCGAGCTCGTCGCGGGACTTGCGCTCGTCGGCGTTGCGGCCGTGCTCTGGCGCGCGCGAGGACGTCTCCATGCTCACGTCGCCGAGCGAGAGGAGCTCGTGCGCCGTCACGCGGTTCTCGTCGGCGCGGGGATCATGGCCGTCGAGCTTCCAACCGCGCTGCCGTACTTCGCGGTCATCGTCGCCGTCGCGGGGTCCGGACGCCCAGTGGCGACGCAACTCGCGTTGATCATGCTCTTCAATCTCGTTTTCGTCGCGCCCCTCTTCGCGGTCTTCCTGGTCCGCCAACTCGCGGGCACACGCGGACGCAGCTGGCTCGAGCGCAGGCGTGAGGCGATCGACCGGCACGCCGGCGTTGCGGTCGCGATCGTCGTGCTCGTGATCGCGCTGATTCTCGTTGCGGTCGGCTCGACCGGTCTGGCGCGGGGCTGAGCGATGTTCGTCCTCGGCGTTGCCGCTGCGCTTGTCGCGTCTCTGCTCTTCAACGTGGGCGTCGCGTTGCAGGGACTCGAGGCTCGGGCGGCTCCGACGTCCCTCAGTCTCCGCCTGTCGATGCTCCGGCGGCTGCTGCGCCGAAAGCGCTGGCTGCTCGGGTTCGTGCTTGGCCTCGTCGGCGTCGGACCGCAGGTGCTCGCGTATGCGACCGCACCCTTCATCGTCGTGCAGCCCGTGCTCGCCTCCGGCCTCCTCGTTCTGTTGTTCATCGCGATCCGGGAGTTTCACGAGCACGTGAGTACACGCGAGATCGCGGGTGTGCTCGCAATCATCGGAGGTGTGGCCCTTGTTGCGTGGGGCGCGCCGGCCCACACCGAGGCGCACAGGAGCGGGCTCGCCGTGATCGCAGTCGTCGCCGGCTTGAGCATCGTCGGTGTCCTTCCCTTCGCCGTTCGCGGCTCGCGCTTCGACTCTGCGATCCTCACCGTGATTGCATCCGGCTGCGCGTTCGGTGCGACGAACGTCGCCACGAAGCTTCTCGGTGACGACCTCAACAGCGGGCACTACGTCATCGGCCTGATCTGGGGAGTGGTCGCGGTGATCGTCGGTGTGGCGGCCACCATCACCGGCATGACCGCGTTCCAGCGGCGGAGCGCATCGATGGTGGTGCCCGTGACGACGTCGATCCAGACGTTCCTGCCGATCGTTTTCGAGCCGTTCTTCTTGCGCGAGCAGTGGTCCACGCTGCCGGTCTCCGGCGTCCCGCTTGCAGCCGGACTTCTGCTCGGCCTCGCAGGGACCGTGTTGACGACGAACAACCGTGCCGTCGGCACCCTGGTCGGGAAGGCGCAAGGGGGCTGACGGGCCGCTCCTGCGTGTCCTCGCTAGCCTAGGCCGCAGTGCCCCGCGTCCTGATCCTGACCGCGAGCGTGGGGGAAGGCCACGACCGGCCGGCGCAGACGCTACGCGAGCAGCTGCAGGCCGAGTGTCCGCAAGCCGAGACCGTCGTAGAGGACTGCCTGGCTGCGATGGGGCGCGTCGTCGCGGCGGTGAGCGAAGACGCCGCTCGGATCGTCTTCTACCGCTGGCAATGGCTCTGGGATCTCGGCTTCTGGCTCTTTGCAGTCAACCCGCTGTCGCGCGAGCTTTCGCAACGAATGGTGACGCGCGCCGGAGCTCCGGGGCTGTTGAGGCTGATCGATCGCACGATGCCCGACGTGATTGTCTCTGTCTATCCGAACGTGACCGAGGTGCTCGGACGGCTTCGACGCACGGGTCGTCTGCGCATCCCCGTCGTCGCCGCGATCACGGATCTCGCCGCGATGCACTACTGGGCGAGCAACGGAGTCGACGTGCACCTGATCACGCATCCCGAGTCGGTCGCCGAGGTACGGGCCGTCGCGGGCGACGACAGCGTCGTCGCATGCGTCCACGGCTTCACCTCGCCGGACTTTCGGCAGGATCGCGACCAAGCAGCCGCACGCCGGGAGCTCTCACTTCCGGCAGACGGCAAGGTGGTGCTCGTCTCCGGCGGGGGCTGGGGGGTAGGTGACCTCGAGGGTGCGGTGATCGAAGCGCTACGGAATCAGGCAGTTACGCGCGTCGTCTGCCTCTGCGGCCGCAACGACGCGCTCCGCGCGAACCTCGTCGCGCGCTTTGCGGACGAGAGCCGAGTCCGGGTGGAGGGGTTCACCGAAGTGATGTCCGAGTGGATGGCCGCCGCCGACGCGCTCATCCACGCGACCGGCGGCCTGACCGTCCTCGAGGCGCTGATGCGCGGCTGCCCGGCCATTTCCTACGGCTGGGGCCGAGGCCATCTACGCCTCAACAACCAGGCGTTTCGACGCTTCGGCCTCGCCGAAGTCGTCGAGGATCGGACGGGGATCGCAGCAGCGCTCGAGCGCGCGTTTGCCGGTGGTCGCACCTCGACGGCGGCCTTCGACGGCCTGCCGTCGGCCGCGTCCTACGTGCTTCAGGCTGCCGGTGCGGCCTAGATCTGCCGCGGTCGTCGCAGCGGCCGGCTGGCTCGGTGCAGCTGCCGCGCCGGTCTGCCCGCCGGTGGCGGCGGCATTTCGGATCCCGCTGCGGTGCGAGGGCATCGACGGCATCGCGCTCACGTTCGATGACGGGCCCCATCCGCGAGGGACTCCGGCGATACTCGAGGGGCTGGCACGGGGCGGTGTGGGCGCGACCTTCTTCCTCGTCGGCGAGCAGGTCGACCGCGATCCCGGCCTCGCTCGCGAGATCGCAGACGCTGGACACGCGTTGGGAGTCCACGGCTACCGGCACACCCTGCTCCTGCGTCGCAGTCCACGTGCCGTCGGCGATGACGTACGACGAGCGGCAGCGGCGATCGAGGACGCGACCGGCGTTGCGGCAACGCTTTACCGTCCGCCGTACGGCGTGTTCAGCGTGCCGGCGCTGCACGTCGTGAGGCGTCTCGGGTTCAGACCGCTCCTCTGGTCACGCTGGGGGCGCGACTGGGAAGCCCGTGCGACTCCAGCGTCCATCGCGGCGCGCGCGACGCGCTCACTCGAACGCGGCGACGTGATCCTTTTGCACGATTCCGACAGCTACAGCTCCGCGGATTCCTGGCGCCGAACGGCTGCCGCGCTTCCGCGTGTGCTCGAGGCGTCCCCGCTGTCCTTCTCCTTCCCAAGCCAATCCAGATAGCGCTTCAACCCGTCGACGAACGGGACTGAGGCCTGCCAGCCGAGCTCGCGCGCGGCTCGCTGCGACGAGATCCGGCGGAGCTTGACGTCTGCGGGCCGCTCAGGGCCGTGCACGATCGGGACGGGTGCGACCAGTTGCCGCACTGCGTCCGCGATCTCCCGGACGCTCGTCTCCTCGTCGCCGACGAGGTTGTACTCGTGGCCTCGGCGGCCACCGGTCAGACCCGCGACGATTCCGGTCGCAAGGTCCTCGACGTACACGAACTGCCGCGTCTGCTGGCCTTCGCCCGCGATCGTCAAAGCCTCGCCGCGCTCCGCGCGTGAGACGAACGATGGAACGACCGCGGCCGCGCGGGCCCTCGGCCCGTAGGGGATGCCGAAACGCAGCACGCAGTTGTCGCCGCCGTGGAGCTCACCGTAGGCGATCGTGTACATCTCGCCGGCGAGCTTCGTAGCCGTGTAGAGGTGCGTCGGTCGCGTGAGCGGGGAGTCCTCATCCAATGTGCCGGTGCCGGGGGCGTCGCCGTACACCCAGACCGTGCTTCCGTAGACGAAGCGCGGCACGTCCTCGTGCCGGGCCGCATCCAGCATGACGAGCGTCCCGTGGACGTTGACGCGGTCAGCGCGCATCGGGTCTGCAAGGACATCGTTCACGTCCGCGACAGCAGCAAGATGGACGATCGCGTCGCAGCCCCGTGCCGCTCGGCGCGCTGCAGTGAGATCCGTGATGTCGCCGATGACATGGGCTACCTCGCGCGGATCGTGATGCGGGGAGGTGACCTGATCGAGGATGGCGGGCTCGTGGCCGGCGGCGGCGAGCGCATCGACGACGTGCGACCCGATGAAACCGGCACCGCCGGTGACAAGCACTTTCATCGCGCGGCTGCCTGGAGGCCCGCCTGGACGGCAGGACGGTAGTAGAGGGGAACGCACCAGTGGTTCGCTGCAACCCAGTCCGTGTTCGGCAGGTCGGCTGTATGCCCGAGGACGCGATGACACGGCTCGTCGTACACGCGTCCTGTGGAACGATCGATCGGATCGAAGACGATGTACTTGTACAAACCCGAGACCATTCCCTCGGGAAGTCTCACTCGATTCGGATGCGAGGGATCGAGCCGTTCCCGTGCCGTCGCGTTCTTCCATGTCACGATCTCGTCCATCCGCTCGACGCCGAGAACTCCGAGGGCGGCGGTGAACTCACTCATCCGATAGTTCAGGCCGGGTTGGTCGTACGTCGGCTTGCCGTACTCGCGGAAGGAGCGTGCGAACGACGCGAGCTCCTCATTGTCCGTCACGAGCATCCCGCCCTCGCCGGTCGAGATCGTCTTGGTGGGGGCAAACGACCACAAGCCGGCGTCGCCCCACGTGCCCGCCCGCTTCCCGTGCCAGGAGGCGCCGTGCGCGTGCGCGCAGTCCTCGATCAGCACGATCCCGCGCGATCGGCAGAGCGCGGCGATCTGCTCGACGTCGAAGGCGAGGTGTCCGCCGATGTGTACGAGGACGACGGCGGCGGGATCGTGCTGCTCGACTTTCCGCTCGAGGTCGTCGAACGACATGCAGAGGTCGCTGCGATTGCAATCGACGAACTCGACCTTCGCCCCGACGTTCAGCAGCGCGAGTGGAGTCCCCATGAAGGTGTTCGACGGGCACAGCACGGTTCGGCCGGCAAGCTCGAAGAAGGAGAAGGCCGCGAGCGCCGCCCCCGTCCAGCTGGAGAAGGAGACCGCCTCGAGGCCATTCCAGGCGCCCCAGGCGCGCTCGAACTCCGCAGCGACGGGGCCGCCCGACCATTGCTCCCGATCGAGGATCTCGTCCCAGAGCGCGTGAAGACGGCGCCGGTCGCGATGGTCGAAGCCGATGGCGAAGCTGTCGATGTCCACGGAACGAAGGGCACCGATCACGTGGGCGCCGCGGGGGGTACTCAATCACATCGATCCTGAGAGGTCTCTGAAAGGCGCCCTGCACGATGACCAGTGGTCGCGCTACGGTGCCCCTGTGGCAGTCCCCGCGAGGAGAGAGCTGAGCGCGAAGACAGAGGCGCTCTCGGCATCCCCGCCGATGTTCGATTCGCCGTTACTCGACCGACTGACGCGGGTTCATCCCTCGGTTCCCGTTCTCATCTTTCTTCCTGCAGTCACCGCGTTCGCGATCGCCGCGGTGCATGATCTCGGCGGCACCGAAGCGCTGCTCGGTGTCGCGTTCGGCTACGTCGCGTGGACGCTCAGCGAGTACTGGATCCACCGCTTGCTATTCCACTTCGAGCCAGAGCACGGTCTCGGGGCTCGTCTTCACTGGATGATTCACGGCGTTCACCACGACCATCCGAACGATCCCCACAGGCTGGTCATGCCCCCCGCCGTGTCTCTCCCGCTTGGGACAGCGTTCTTCTTCCTCTTCGACGTCATGTTCGGCATCCGCGCTGCATGGGCCATCGCCGCCGGGTTCTTTGCGGGCTACCTCCTCTACGACATGACGCACTTCGCCCTTCATCACGCCCGCAACAGCGGTCGGTTGGGGCGCCTGCTCCGAGAGCTCCATATGCGTCACCATTTCGAAGACGACCGTTGCGGGTTCGCCGTGAGTGCACCCTGGTGGGACGCGGTATTCGGCACGTATTCGCCGCGCGCACGGTCGCGCCGCTCGGGCTGACCGGGCGCCTCCGCCAACTAAGCTGCCGCCGATGACCGAGGTGATCCTCGTCGTCGACGACGACGCGTCGATCCGCCGGATGCTCGAGCGGACGCTCACGGCCGAGGGTTACACCGTGGAATCGGCCGTCGACGGCGGCGCGGCGCTCGCAGCCTTCGAACGATCCGCTCCCGACGGGGTGATTCTCGACGTCGGGCTTCCCGGTCTCGACGGTCTCGATGTGTGCGCTCGCTTGCGCGCCCGTGGGATTGCGACGCCGATCCTCCTGCTGACTGCCCGCGACGCTCTCGACGACCGCGTCGTCGGACTCGATTCAGGTGCCGACGACTATCTCGTGAAGCCCTTCGAGGTCCCGGAGTTGCTCGCGCGCATGCGGGCCCTCCTGCGTCGTGGGCGTGCTCCGGCGCCGCGGCTCGCCCACGGCGACCTGATACTCGACGTCGCGACTCGCCGAGCGACTCGCGCAGGACGCACAATCGATCTCAGTGCACGCGAGGCGGCCTTGCTCGAACTGCTGCTGCGGAACCCGAGGCGGGTCGTCACGCGCGAAGCAGCGCTCGTAGGTGTGTGGGGTACAACGCACGCGGCAACGCTGAACTCCGTCGATCGCTATATCTCGTACCTCAGACGCAAGCTCGGCGATCCGCCGCTGATCGAAACAGTTCGCGGGTCCGGGTTCATGCTCGGCGGCTGAGTGATGCGATCTCTCCTCTCGCGGTCAGTCGTCGCGGCCGTGACTGCAATCGTCGTCGCCGTTGTCGCCGCCGGCGTCACGGCCAGCTGGCTCGCGTCGCGCGACTTGCACAGAGCTCTGGACCGCTCGCTTCGCGAGCGCGCGGTGTCGATCGCACAGCTGAGCGCCTCGGCCCCGGCGCTTCTCGTGCGGCCCGGCTCGCTCGACAGCACCGTCGGTGGCGTCCAGCTCGACGTGGAGGTCGTCGACAGACGAAACCGGATCGTCGCGCGCTCTCTGGCGTTAGGCGGACGCATCCTGCCCGTTCACGCTCTCGCGCAACAGGCCATTGCGAGCGGCCGCGGCCAGCATGCGACCGTACAGCTCGGGCCTGAGCAGCTTCGCGTGTACGCCGCTCCGCTCGCGGACTTCGGCGGAGCCGCGGCCGGAGGAGCCGTCGTCGTCGCGGGTTCAGAGCAAGAGATGAACCGGACGCTCGGCGACCTTCATCTCTTCCTCGCGCTCGCAGGCGGCCTCGCGACCGTCGTGGCGGGACTCATGGTCGCCGCCCTGATGCGTCGCGCGCTTCGGCCCGTGCGGCTGCTCGCGAACGCCGCGTCTGAGGTGGAGCGCACCGCAGACCCCCGGCGGCGGCTGCCGGAGTCGGCGGTCAACGACGAGGTCGGCCGACTCGGTGTCACGCTCAACGCGATGCTCGCGAGTCTCGAGCGATCGCGAAATCTCGAGCGCCGCTTTCTCGCGGACGCCTCGCACGAGCTCCGCACACCGCTCACTGCACTCCGGGGAAACGTCGACTACCTCGTGCGACACGGTGTCTCCGCCGAGGTTCTTTCTGACCTGCAGGTCGATGCCGAACGACTCGCGCGATTGGCCGACGACCTGCTGGCGCTCTCGAGGGAAGAAGGCGCCGCCCCACCGGCGGATGAGGTGCGGCTCGACGAGCTGGCACGCAGCTACGCAGGCGGCACGAGCGACGTGCGCGTCGACGCCACGGCGCCGGTCCGCGTTCGCGGAAGCTCTGCTTCGCTCGAGCGTGCGCTCGCCAACCTTGTCGAAAACGCAAGGAAGCATGGGCCGCCAAACGGGACGATCTCGATCGAAGTCGACGAAGCGGGCGGGCGAGCGCGCATAACGGTCGCCGACGAAGGGCCTGGTCTTCGAGCCGAAGAGTCGAAGCTTGCCTTCGAGCGGTTCTGGCGTCGCACGTCGGGCACACCCGGTTCCGGTCTCGGTCTCGCGATCGTGCGGGCAACCGCCGAGCGGCACGGTGGCCGCGCCTATGCGCAGGGCTCCCGTTTCACGATCGAGCTGCCGGCTCTCAGAGATCTTTCACAGTCCGTAGGTACAACGACCCCGGAGGAATCAAAGAAAGGATCGCCGTGAGGTACCTGCGCACGCTCTCGACCACCCGTCTCGCCATCCTGCTCGTCGCTGTCGCCGTGGTCGCAGCGGGCAGCGCCGCATTGGCCGTGGCCGCCTCGGGAGGGGGCGGCCCGACGCCGCCCGCGAAGCCGCTCGCGCAAGCGATCCACGACGCGCTCGGAGGCTCTGCGCCGGCCGGTATCCACGCGGACATCAGCTTCACGAACAACCTCTTTCCGAGCGGCGCGTTGACGGGAGCGGTCGGCTCTGCCCTTCTCAGCGGCGCGACCGGAAGGCTTTGGGCAACCGACGACGGCCGGGGACGCCTCGAGCTGCAGTCGTCCGCGGGCGATGTGCAGATCGTCTGGAACACGGAGCGCGTCACCGCCTACGACGCATCCTCCAACACTGCCTACGAGTTCACATTGCCGAAGAGCACGTCGACCTCCGGTAGTGGCGACAGCACCGGTGTGCCATCGGTCGACGAGATCAGCAAGTTTCTCGCCCAGATCGCAGGTGAGGCAACGATTTCCGACGCGCAACCGGACAATGTCGGCAACCAGCCCGCGTACACGGTCACCGTCTCGCCGAAGCACGACGGTGGCCTGCTCGGCTCCGCGCAGCTTGCGTTCGACGCTGCTCGCGGCGTCCCGCTGCGCGTCGCCATCTATGCGCAGGGCAGTTCGGCGCCCGCTCTTGCGCTTCAGGCGACCGATATCGGTTATGGGACGGTTGCGGCATCGACGGTCGATGTCTCCCCGCCGGCCGGCGCCAAGATCGTCGATCTCAGCTCGGCAGGGTCGAGCGCCCCGAGCGGCGCCGCCCAGAATGCAGCCGAGCCGAGCGGCGTCGCAGCGGTGCAAGCCGCAGTTCCTTTCACCCTTTCAGCCCCTGACACCCTGGTCGGCCTGCCCCGGCAGCACGTGGGTCTCGTCGGCAAGGACTCGGCACTCGTCGTGTACGGAAAGGGCCTGGGGGCGATCGCGGTCGTCGAGCGTAAGCCCGATACCGCGAAGGCAGGCAGCACGATGTCCGGACTCCCGACCGTTTCCCTCAACGGCGTCTCGGCCCATGAGCTCGCGACCGAGCTCGGGACGGTGCTCGAGTGGCAGAACGGCGGTCGTTCGACCGTGCTTGCGGGCTCGTTGCCTCCGGCTGCCGCCGAGGCTGCTGCGCGCGAACTGAAGTGAGCGAGTCGACGCCCGTCGTCGCACGGGGCCTCGTCAAGCGTTACGGCGAGATCGTGGCGGTCGACAACGTCGACCTCACCGTCGATGCGGGTGACGTGTTCGGGTACCTCGGCCCCAACGGTGCCGGGAAGACAACGTCGTTGCGCATGATGCTCGGGCTGATCCGTCCGACGGCGGGGAAGGTCGAGCTGTTCGGCCGCGATCCGCTCGTCGCCGGTGCCAAAGCCCTCGACGGCGTCGCCGGGTTCGTGGAGGGGCCGCGCTTCTACCCCTACTTGAGCGGCAGACGGAATCTGCGACTGCTCGCCGACTACGACGAGCCGTTGTCGCGGTCGCGAATCGAGGAGGCGCTCGAGCTCGTCGAGCTGCGGGACCGGGCAAAGGATCGCGTCGGCGGGTACTCGCACGGGATGCGCCAGCGGCTCGGGATCGCGGCGGCGCTTCTCCGCCAACCGAAGCTGTTGCTCCTCGACGAGCCCGCGACAGGTCTCGACCCCGCGGGCATGCGGGACATGCGCGACCTGATCCGTCGGCTCGCAGCCGAAGGTCTGACGATCCTTCTCTCGAGCCACCTGCTGTACGAGGTCGAGGAACTGTGCAACCGGGTCGCGATCGTCCGGAAGGGCTCGATCGTCTATGAGGGACCGCTCGACGAGCTGATGGCGACCGCGACGAGCGGCCATCGGCTGACGACGCGTGATCCCGAACGTGCGCGCACGATCGCTCTCAATCAGCGTGGCCTCGAGAATGTCGTCGCAGAAGGCACGGAGATCCGCTTCACGGCGGACGAGGACGCCGTCGCTGCCTTGACCGTCGCGCTCGGACAAGCTCGCGTTCCGATCACGCAACTCGTGACCGAGACAGCCAGCCTCGAGGAGCTTTTCCTCGGGCTGACGGGCGGCGACTCGAGCGATGCGGACAGGGCGGTCATCGCCTCGTGATCGGCATGGCGCGGATCTACCGCTGGGAGGTAGCGAAGCTGCTGGCCCAGAAGCGGACGTACCTCGGTCTCGGCGCCGCGATGATCGTGCCGATCATCTTCGTCGTCGTCCTGCAGATCCAGTCCGGCGGTCCGAACGACGTGCCACTCGGACGCTACATCCGCGACTCCGGCATCGTCACTCCGCTCGTCGTCTTGCTCTTCATGTCGATCTGGGGGTTCCCGCTGATCACAGCACTCGTCGCGGGAGACATCGTCGCGTCCGAGTCGCACAACGGAACGCTCAAGACGATTCTCACGCGATCGCGAGAGCGCGGGCAGGTGTTCTCCGGAAAGACCCTCGCGACGATGACGTACACCCTGGCGATCGTCGTACTCATGGGCGTCGTCGGTGTCATCGCCGGCTCAATCGCATTCGGATTCCACTCGTTCACGTCGCTCTCCGGCACGCACGTCTCGGCAGGACGGGGGCTCGGTCTGATGTTCGCCAGCCTCGCCGTCTACGTGCTGCCGCTTGCGGGTGTTGCGGCGTTCGGGATCATGCTCTCGACGGTGACACGGAACTCGGCGGCGTCGGTCGTCGGGACGCTGATGTTCGCCCTCTTCATGCAACTGTTGGGCGTTCTGCCTGGCACCGAAGCGATCCGGCCGTACCTGCTCGGCACGCAGTTCGACGCCTGGCACGGGTTTCTGCGCACGCCGGCGGACTGGACCCCGGTCGTGCGAGCGATCTGGCTTTCAGCCATCTACATCTCGATCCCCCTCGTCGCCGCGTACCTCGTCTTTCTCCGCCGAGACGTAGCGGGCGAGTGATCGACGCGGCGCTGACGTCTCCACCGCACGCGATCCGAGCAGTCGGTGGGCTCCTCGCCGAGTCCAGAACTCGGTCAGAGCTTCGGCGCTCAGCTGAGGTGATTGCCACCTGGTGCAGGCGGTGACCGCAGCGGACGACGACCACCTGGATAGGACACGCCGTCAATTGAACAGTTAAATCGTCAAGCGGCCCCGGGTTGGCGAGCGGGCAACACCATCCTCGGTCTAACCCCGGAAAGCCGCGGCCTGGCGGGCATGCGCGAGGTACCGGCGAGCTTCCGCACGGAATCGGGTGACTGCGAGGGAGGGCGTCTGACCGCCAGTCGGAGGCCGTCGCCGTGGTCTGCGTCAGCCGTGGGTGCTGTGCTGCACAAGCCTTTCGCGTCCGTCGCTAAAGCAGGCGTCCACGAAGGATTCGCGCTACCCGATTTATCGCGATAAATGATTGTGGGAGCCGCTCCGACGTTTGCCTAGCATCGAGGAAGTGGCCGCACCTGCCCCCATTGACGTCTCGGTCGTCGAGGTTGGCCCCCGCGACGGGCTCCAGTCCGTGGCGAAGACGATGCCGACGGAGGCGAAACTCCGCTGGATCGACGCACTCGTGGCGTGCGGCTTGCGCCAGATCCAGGTCGGTTCGTTCGTCTCACCACGTGCGCTGCCGCAGATGGCGGACTGCGCGGAGCTCGTGGCGCATGCGCTGACGATCCCTGGGCTGCGCATCTCGGTGCTCGTGCCCAACCTCCGCTACGCCGAAGTCGCGTTCCAGACGGGGGCACACGTCCTGACGGTTCCGGTCTCCGTGAGCGAGCCGCACTCGCTCTCCAACATTCGCAAGACGCACGAGGAGATCCTCGAGGACGTTCGTGCGATCGTCGTGCTCCGCGACGAGCGCTTCCCGAATGCAGAGGTCGAGGTCGGTCTTGCGACGTCCTTCGGTTGCACGATCCAGGGCGTCGTTCCCGAGGACGACGTGCTGCGGATGGCGCGTCTCGTCGTCGAGCGCGGCGTCGATGCCATCCATCCGGCCGACACTGTCGGTTTCGCAAGCCCGCTGCAGGTCCGGCGGTTGCTTGTGCGTCTTCGGGCCGAGGTAGGCGAGAAGTGCAGCGCGATTCATCTGCACAACACGCGCGGTCAAGGGCTCGCGAATGTCGTGGCGGCGCTAGACGTCGGCATCCGCACGTTCGACTCGTCGCACGGTGGACTTGGCGGCTGCCCCTACGCACCCGGGGCGACGGGCAACATCGTCACCGAAGACCTTGTCTTCCTGCTCGAGTCGATGGGACTACGCACCGGGATCGACATCGAGCGCCTGATCGACGCCCGTTCGACTCTCGCCGAGGCCCTCCCCGGCGAGGAGCTGTACGGCTATGTCGCGGAGGCCGGTCTTCCGAAGAGCTTCGTCGCGACGACGCCGGCCACGTGAGCGACTCGGACATCGACCGCCTCCCGCTTGCCGGCATTCGCGTCGTCGAGTTCTCGCACGTGGTGATGGGGCCGGCATGCGGTCTCGTGCTCGCCGACCTCGGCGCGGACGTCGTCAAGGTAGAGCCTCCGGTGGTCGGGGACAAGACGCGCAAGCTCGGGGCGGCGAGCGCCGGCCTCTTCACCACGTACAGCCGGAACAAGCGGAGTATCGCCGTCGACGTCAAGTCGCCGGAGGGGCTGGACGTTGTACGGCGCCTGATCGCGGAGGCAGACGTCATGATCGAGAACTTCCGCCCCCGCGCGCTCGAAGCGGTCGGGTTGGGTTACGAGGCGCTCCGCGACCAGGCACCTCGTCTTGTGTACTGCTCGCTGAAGGGGTTCCTGTCGGGTCCGTACGAGGAGCGCGTCGCGCTCGACGAGGTTGTGCAGATGATGGGTGGGCTCGCGTACATGACGGGACCTCCGGGGCAGCCGCTTCGAGCCGGCGCGTCGGTCAACGACCTCATGGGCGCCGTCTTCGCCGCGGTCGCGATCGTCGCCGCGCTCTACGAGCGGGAGGAGACGGGTCGCGGCAAGCTCGTCAAGTCAGGACTCTTCGAGGCAAATGCGTTCCTCGTCGCCCAGCATATGGCGCGGTTCGCGGTCACCGGGGAAGCTCCGCGCCCGATGCCCGTGCGCGACTCGGGATGGGGCGTCTACGACGTGTTCGCGACCGGCGACGGGGAGCACGTGTTCGTCGCTGTCGTGACCGATGCGCAGTGGCGCGCATTTTGCGAGGCGTTCGACCTGGTGGAGCTTTCCGCAGCCGATGCGCTCTCGAGCAACCAGCTTCGCGTCGAGGCGCGCGACTGGCTCGTCCCGGAGCTCGCCGCTGTGTTGAGCCGGCATACGCACGAGGAGGTCTGCACGCTTTGCGAAGCGGCTGGTGTCGGCTTCGCCCCGATCCGGAGGCCCGACGAGTTGTTCGATGATCCGCACCTCTCGCGGCCCGAGGCGCGTGTCGACCTCACGCTCGAGGATGGCACGGCAGCGTGGCTTCCGGGCTTGCCGCTCGAGCTCGACGGCCGGCGCCCACTGGGCAGCCTCGGCCCGCCGCGGCTCGGGGAGCATACGCTCGAGGTCATGGGCGAACTCGGCTATTCGCCGGAGGAGATCGACGCACTCGTCGAGGCCGGCATCGTTGGCGCCGCTGACTTGGCCCAGGCTTAGAGAACGGTGGAGGTGGCCGTCCAGCGGTAGAGGTGCTCGGGCCGGCCTGCGACGCCGTAGCGGAGCGAGAAATCGACGGCGCCGGAGTCGACGAGGAAGCGCAGGTAGCGCCGTGCGACGCCTTGGCTGATTCCGGCGCGCGCGGCAAGGTCGGCGGTGGAGAGCGCCGAGCTCGAGTCGCGCAGGAGTGACGCGACGAGAGTCAGCGTCGGCGGTGAGATCCCTTTCGGCAGCGAGGCGTCACTGCTCGTTCGCAGCAGGCCGTAGAGACGGTCGATGTCACGTTGTTCCGGCTGGCGCATGTCGTCGAGCCGGCGGCGGGCCTCTGCGTAGGTCTCGAGACGTTCCCGGAAGGTGAGGAAGGTGAAGGGCTTCACGATGTAATGGACTACGCCGAGGTGCATCGCGTCGCGGAGGACGTCGACGTTTTTCGCCGATGTGATCGCGATCACGTCGATTGGGGACGCTCCTGCCCGGAGCGCGCGCATCACGTCGATCCCGTTCTCGTCGGGGAGGTAGATGTCGAGGAGAACGAGGTCGGGCCGAAGCTCGTCGACGAGCGCGCGCGCGTCGCGCCCGGTCGTCGCTTCGCCGACTACCTCGAAACCGGGGATGCGCTCGACGAACTCACGGTGGACGGAGACGGCCATAAAGTCGTCATCCACGACGAGCGTGCGGATCATCCGTGCACCTTTTCGACCGAGTGAAGCGGGAGCCTGACGGTGAAGCGCGCACCGTCGACGTTCTCCACCTCGATCGTGCCGTTGCGGCGGTTCACCTCCTGGCTCACGAGCGCGAGCCCGAGCCCGCGCTTGTGCTGCCCACCGTGCGCAATCTTCGTCGTGAAGCCGTCGCGGAAGATCTCCTCGGTCAGGGCCGGGTCGACGCCCGGGCCGGAGTCGTGGATCTCGATCACGAGATCGCCGTCGTCGACGTGCAGTGCGACATCGACGTGTCCGCCTCCACTGCCGCCGGCGGCGGCTTCGAGTGCGTTGTCGATCAGGTTGCCGAGCATCGCGACGAGGGCTCGGACGTCCTCGAGCTGCTTCGGCGGCGCGCTCGTCTGCACATCCAGCTTGACGCCGTACTCGCTCGCGAGCGCCGCCTTGCCGAGCAGCAGTGCTGCGAGAATCGGATCCCCGACACGGTCGACGAGCGAGGCAGCGAGCTCCTGGTGGAGGAGCGACGAGCGATTGATTTCCTGCACTGCGTCGTCGTAACGGCCGAGTTCGATCAGGCCGCTGATCACGTGGAGGCGGTGCTGGAACTCGTGCTCCTGCGCGCGGAGCGCGTCGGCGAGCGCGCGCACGTCGTGGAGCTCGCGCGAGAGCGCGTCGAGTTCCGTCCGGTCACGCAGCGTCACCACGGCGCCGATCGAGCGGCCTCGGACCTCGACCGGCATCCGGTTCGCGACGAGCACGCGCTCGCCGAGGACGACGACCTCGTCCTGGCCGGAGACGTGGCCCGTCAACACGTCGTGCACGCGGCCCGCTGGCACGACGTCCGCGACGCTGGCCCCGATGGCGTTTGCATTCAACCCGAGTAGTCGTTGCGCCTCGTCGTTGATCAGCGTGATCCGGCCCGCGGGGTCGAGCGTGATAGCGCCCTCGCGGACGCCGTGCAGCATCGCCTCCCGTTGCTCGACGAGTGCGCCTATCTCGTCGGGCTCGAGTCCCAGCGTCTGCCGCTTCACGCGGCGCGCGAGGAGGAACGCGCCGAACGTCGCGAGTACCAGCGCGACGAACATCGGGATCAGGATCACGGGGAGCGATTCGCGGAACTCCGTCGCGATCGCCCGCTCCAGAACGCCGACCGAGACAAGCCCGATCACACGGCCGTGCGCGTCTCGGATCGGCACCTTTGCGCGCATCGACAAGCCGAGCGAGCCTCGCTGCTCGCCGACGAACGTCGTGCCGGCGAAGATCGGCGCTGGGTTCTCTCCTGGATCGTGCAGCAGTGACTTGCCGATCAGCTTCCGATTGGGATGCGACATGCGGATGCCGCGCCGGTTCGCGACGACGACGAAGGACGCGCCGGTCGCGCGCCTGATTCGCTCTGCGATCGGGTCGATCACCTGGGCGCCACCGGGTTGCGCGAGCGCGTCGACAACTCGCTTGTCCGACGCGACGGTGCGGGCGATCGCGAGCGACTCAGCACCGGCGCGCTTGGCGATGCCGTCGCGCGAGTGCAGATAGAGAACGACGACGCCGACGCCGACGGTCAGCGCGATGATGGCAAGCTGCAGGAGCAGGAGCTGGGTCGAGAGCCGCGGCAGCCGCCTAGACGTCGTGCCGATACGCACGCATAGGATCGTATCGCCGAACGACGAGTTGTCCGTGATCGAAAACGATCGAAAATCGCGCTAATCGTCGGTTAGTGCGGCTTACGTGGGTAACCTGGACAATCCGTCGAGCCGCCGGAACGATCGCGGCCCAGGTGCAGCTCTTCTGGCTATCGGTCGGCTTCGGGTTCGTCACCGCCTCCGTGCTCGCGATCGCAGCGGTCGGCTTGAGCCTGCAGTTCGGGATCACGAACTACGTCAACTTCGCGTACGGCGACTTCATGGCGCTGGGCGGCTTCTTCGCCTACGTCCTCAATAACCAGGTCTTTCACCTGAACATCTGGATCTCGCTCGTGATCGGCTCGTTGGCGATGGGCGTCTTCGCCGTGCTCGTCAACAAGCTGATCCTCGGCCCGTTTGCGCGGCGCTTCAGCACGAGTCATTACGTCCTCATCGTCACGTTCGGGCTCTCGCTGATCATGCTCAACGTTGCGTACTCGATCTGGGGCGCGCAGGTTCGCTTCCTGAACATGCCGATCGCACAGGCCGTGAACATCGGGCCGGTGCGGCTGACGAGAAACCAGTTGATCGTCATTGCGATCGCGGTCGCGCTGATGGTCGCGGTGCACACGATGCTCCGGGTGACGCGCCTTGGTAAGTCGATGCGTGCGATGTCCGACAACACGACGCTCGCGATGACGAGCGGCATCGATACGAAGCGGATCACGACGATCACCTGGTTCCTTTCGGGGACGCTCGCGGGGGTCGCGGGGACCGTCCTCGCGATCAGCGAAGGCAACTTGACGCCCGCGTCGGGTGAGCTCTTTCTGTTCGTGATCTTCGCCGCAGTGATCCTTGGCGGGATCGGGAGCATTTATGGCGCGATGGGCGGTGCGATCCTCATCGGGCTCGCGACGGAGATCTCGGCGGCCTTCATCAATCCGTCGT
The DNA here is from genome assembly GCA_963838985.1 of uncultured Actinomycetes bacterium. Classification (GTDB taxonomy): domain Bacteria; phylum Actinomycetota; class Thermoleophilia; order Gaiellales; family Gaiellaceae; genus Palsa-739. The sequence continues at coordinate 298,449 of CAWITF010000003.1, read as the reverse complement.
ACAAGCTGGACATCGCGTTCGTGATCCTGATTCTCACGCTGCTCGTCCGACCGAGTGGGCTGATTGCGCGACCGGGAACGGCGTAGCGCTCTCGTGGTCTATTACGTCTTCACCCTCGTCTTCTTCTGCTTCGACTACTTCATTCTCGCGATGGGGTTGAACATCCAGTACGGCGAGACAGGGATTCTCAACTTCGCCTACATCGGCTTCGTCGCGATCGGCGCCTACTTCACCGGCGTTTTCAGCCTCCCGAACGACGGCCACAGCGGCCAGCATTACATCCTGGGACTCGGTCTCCCGTTTCCGATCAACCTGCTACTCGGCGGGCTCGCGACGATGATCTTCGCGCTGATCGTCGCGCTGATCACCCTCAGGCGGTTGCGCACCGACTATCTCGCGATCGTTCTGATCTCGCTCTCGCTCGTCCTCTACGACTTTTGCAACAACTTCGTGTCGCTCTTCAACGGCGCAGACGGCCTTTATAACGTTCCCGAGCCGTTCGCCAAGGCGTTGGGGCTCACGGTCAACTCGTTCATTCCGTTCTTCGCCTGCGTGACTGCGGTGATCTCGTTGCTCATGTGGTTCGTGATGAGTCGCGTGATGCGGGCGCCGCTCGGCCGCACGTTCCGCGCGGTTCGCGACGACCACGTCGTCGCAGCGGCACTCGGCAAGAACGTCTTCGGGATGCAGCTCAAGTCGATGCTGATCGGCTCGTTCTATGCAGGCATCGGTGGTGGGCTTCTGATCCAGTTCGGGGGCTCTTTCAACCCGACCGCGTGGCTCCCCGGTGAGACGTTCGTCGTCTTTGCCGTTCTGATCGTCGGCGGGGCCGGCAGCAACATCGGCATGTTCGTCGGAGCGCTTCTGGTCGAGACGCTGCTCGTGCACTTGCCGGCTTTCCTGCCCGAGATCCCCGGTCACCCGGGTCTCATCGAGTACTTCGACCTTGCGCTCGTCGGGATCGTCCTCATGGTGATGCTGTGGTTCCGGCCGCAAGGCGTCGTGCCCGCGCGACTTCGTCGGACGGAGAGCTTCGGCGTCATCCCGCGAGGGACCGGCGAGTCAGGTATCGACGCCAGCCTCGTCGTGCCAGCCCACGTCGGGGGCGGCCATGAGTGAGGCAGGCGTCCTCGACGCAGCGCCGGAAACAGCTCGGAAGGCCGCGCTTCGAAGCGAAGGGATCACGAAGGCATTCCAAGGCGTCCAGGCGGTGAACGGCGCGACGTTCGACGTCCCGGAAGAGCAGATCACCGCTCTCATCGGCCCGAACGGCGCGGGCAAGACGACGGTCGTGAACATTCTCTCCGGGGCGATGCGCTGCGACAGCGGTCGCGAGTTCATCGGCGACTCCGACGTCACGAACTGGCCGAGTCACAGGATCGCGCGGCTCGGTCTCCTCCGCACGTTCCAGCTCTCGCGCGAGCTCGGCGGTCTGACCGTGCTCGAGAACCTGCTGACCGCGCCAGCCGCACAAGCGGGCGAGTCGCTCGTCAACGTGCTCTTGCGGCCGGGGCTCATCAAGCGCGAGGAGCGCGAGCATGCCGAACGCGCCCTCGAGCTCCTCGATGTCTACGGCCTCTACCGGCTTCGGGACAATCGTGCGAGAGAGCTGTCCGGCGGGCAGAAGAAGCTGCTCGAGATCGCGCGAGCCGTGATGGCGTCGCCGAAGATCCTCCTCCTCGACGAGCCGATGGCCGGTGTGAATCCCGCGCTGATCGAGCTCATCGGCGAGTACATCCTCGAGCTCAAACAAAGCGGCGTCACCGTGCTGATGGTCGAGCACAACCTGAACGTCGTCGAGCAGATCTGCGACTACGTGATCGTGCTCGCCGAAGGGCGGACGCTCGCGACGGGCCGGTTGAGCGAGTTGCGTGAGAACAGGGAAGTCGTCAAGGCCTACCTCGGTGAGGTGATCGATGCCGACGCTGCTCACTGAGGGCGTGACAGCCGGTTACGGCCGCGCACCGATCATCAACGACATCTCGCTCTCGGCTGATGTCGGCACCGTCACGACGATCATCGGCCCAAACGGCGCAGGCAAGTCGACCTACGCGAAGACGCTCGTCGGGATCCTCAAGCCGATGTCGGGTCGGATCCTCGTAAACGACCTCGACATCACCACGATTCCCGGACACCAGATTCCGCGACACGGACTCGTCTACGTGCCGCAGAACGACAACGTGTTCAAGCGGATGAGCGTTCGCGAGAACCTCGAGATCGGCGGCTTCGCCTCGAAGGGCGACTCGTCGGCTCGGATCGCGGAGATCCTCGACATCTTCGACGATTTGAAGAAGGCGGTCGACAAGAAGGCCGGCCTGCTCTCGGGCGGCCAGCAGAACCTGCTCGCCATCGCCCGCGCGCTCATGGTCGACCCGTCGGTGATCGTCCTCGACGAGCCGACGGCCGGGCTCTCGCCGGCGTACACGGCAATCGTGTGGGACCAGATCGCTCGGATCTCGGAGCTCGACACGGCTGTTCTCGTCGTCGAGCAGAACGTCGAGCGCGCGTTGAAGCACTCGGACTTCGTCCACATCTTCGTCGCAGGACGCAGTCATATCCACGGCCCGGCGAAGGAGATCGCGACGCTCGACCTTCCGGCGATCTTCTTGGGTCGAACACAAACAGGCCCAGACCTACCCGTCCAAACAACAAGGAGGCAATAGATGGGCAACGCTCGTTGCCGCAGTGCGTCGCTCGCGTTCGCGCTCGTCGTGGCGCTGACAGTCGCGGCCACCATCGCGGCAAGCGCACTCGGCTCGGTGAAGTCGACGTCGCACACACAGGCTTCGGGCCTCGTCGTCGGCGGCATCTTCCCGTTCACCGGCACGAAGTCGCTCTTGTCGCAGTGGGGGACACACGGCGTCCCCGTCGGCATCTACGAGGTCAACCACAACGGCGGCGTTCTCGGCCACATGTGGAAGTCGGCGTACGTCGACGACGCGGCCGACTCGGTCGACGCTCTGCCTGCGTTCCGCAAGCTGTTGTTGAAGCACCCGACTCTCATCATCGGCCCGTTCTCGCCGACCATCGAGGCGGTCATCAACCAGTTCAAGCCCAACAACGTCGCCGACTTCATGGTCGGTGGTCTCACGCAACTCGACACAATGCGCAACTCGTACGTGTTCCGGACGTCGTCGTCAGACTCGAACGAGGCGATCGCGATGGCGTACTACGCGATTAAACACGGGTGGAAGTCGGCGTCGCTCATCTTCGATAACTCGGCGAACTCGCAGGGCTTCGTGCCGCCGCTCGAGAAGGCCTTCAAGGCGCTCGGCGGGAAAATCGACGCCAACATCACGCTCACCCCGGGTCAGTCGTCCTACAACGCGGAGCTCGCGCAGGCGTTCTCAAAGCGCCCGCAGGTGATCTTCGACTCGATGGACTCGCAGTCGGCTGCAACGCTCTTCTCGGACGCCCAACAGCTCGGTTACATGAACGTCCCGTGGATCGGCGACGACCTCCAATCGGCACCGAACGGTGACTATGCAAAGGCGTTCGGCAAGACGGCGTCGACCGAGCTCACGGCTGCACTGCCCGCGTCGCCGGCCGGCGGTGCGTACAACCACTTCCTCAGCGACTACCAGAAGGTGTGGAAGACGAAGAACATCCTGCCGACGACCTTCAACGAGTACGACTCCGTCGTGATCGCGTCGCTCGCGATGACGGCAGCGAAGTCGACGAACCCGAAGGCGTGGGTGAAGGACGTCGTCAAGGTCTCGAACCCGCCAGGCACCGCGTGCTCGACCTACGCGGCGTGCGTCCGCCTGCTGAAGAGACACAAGGACATCAACTACCAGGGGGCGTCAGGGAACGACGACTTCAACAAGTACCACAACGTCTTCAGCGGCTTCCAAATGCTCGGCTTCGACGCGAACCTCAACAACGTGACGCGTGGATTCGTCACCCCGCAGGAGCTCGAGTCGGTCGTCGCTAAGGGCGGCTGAGCGGCTATGTGTAGGGGGTCGCGGGCCTTCGCGACCCCCTACACTTTGCGGGCCGCTCCAACTGCCGCCATGATGGCGACCGCGAACGCTCGACTGCGTTCCATCGAGTGGAGTAGCCGTTGGTCGCCGGCTGCGAACCGCCCTTCTGCTCCCCGGCACTCTGCCTGATCTCGTGCGCGGCGTATCTAGAGGTCTTCGGCAGCTGGCTTCGCGGCGGTGCCGAGAGGCAGGTGCGGATGCGGGACGTGTGGGTGCGGCAGGGGCGGATGCGGGACATGGGGGTGCGGCAGATGCGGATGGTGGATCGGATCCGCGTAAGCGAGCTCGACAGGTGTCAGGTCGGGTTTACGGATCTGCAGGAATACGACGAAACCGACGATCACCGCGAGGAAGATGTAGCTCGTCGCAGATGTGCCGAGGTTGAGGCCCTGATTGCCCTTCTGGGAGAGGAAGTCGCCTGTTGAAGCACCAAGCGGGCGGGTCATCACATAGGCCAACCAGAACGCCAGGACACCGTTGATGCTGGTGAACTTCCAGGCCGCGGCGATCACCGCGATCACAGCGACAAACAGCAGAAGGGTTGTCAGGTAGCCGAGGCTGAACTTCTCCGCGATCAGATCGCCGACGGCAGTGCCGGTGGCGAAGGTAACGAGGATCGCCAGCCAATAAAAAGTTTCGCGGCGATGCGTCCGGATCGAGTGCATCGACAACGTCCTTTCCACCAGCCACCAGACGAGGAACACGACGGCGAGCAGCACGACCGAGACGATCGTGATCGCCCACATGTTGTTGGGCTGGTCGCCGTTGCCCTCGAACTGGTCGGTGATCTGCGTACCAACCACGCTGATCACAACGATGTTCGCCCAGTAGACGATCGCGACGTATTTCCGACGCGTGAACTGAATCACCAACAGCACCGCGAGTACGGCGATCGTGATCAGCATCACATCGCGAGCCGCAGCGTCGAGTGCGTGGACGCTCGCGTTCTCACCGCCGGCCCACGTCGTCGTGAGGTTGTCCGAGAAGGTCTCGCCAATCGTCGTGCAGAGGCACTTGATCACCCAGAAGTACAGGGTCACCTCCGGCACCTTGTTGAGCATCTGACGGGCCGTCAGGCGTCGGCCGCTGGCGGGAAACGCAGTCACCGGACGCGTATCGGCAGATGACGTGAGCCACCTGAGCCGTAACTACCTTGGGGGCCGCGAACCGCCTTCACAGCCTGCACGAGCTAGATCGTGTAACCAAGGCATTCCTGAACGCTGGCCTATTCGTGTTCTCAGTGAGGGCCGTTCAGCGGTCTGCCATCAGCCGATAGAGCCTCCAGTCGACGCCGTCCAGCCCTCATGGCGGTACGGCGGCTGGCTTTGGGGTCGGAATCGCCATGCTCTTTGGCAGATCGACGGTCAGTTCCCGAACTACCGGCAGCCGCCCGAGCCGCTGATCGACCGAGTGCCGGAACGCAATCGCCGCGAGGCTAATCCGGCGCGGTGTCCGGAGGCTGTCTCTCGCCGTCCCGGCGCTCGGGTTGCGCCTGCTCGACGTCCGGTAGACCAGACGAGGCGGCCGGATCTTCCGTCGCTTCCAGCCGGCCGCCGGCATCGTCGTCCCCTTTCCCGGCGGCTCTGGCCCTCTCGATCCTCGCCCTCAAGCCGTGCCCGAACTCGTTTCGCCTGTGGCCGCCCACCGAGTCACGAGCCTATCTGCGCCACCGGATCGAGCTACTCGACGGCGCGGCAGACACGCCGTTGCGACAAAGGCCGGACGGCGTAGCAAGTGGTCGGGATTCGCGCGCACGCTTCGTAGAGGTTCGGCGATACGCGGCAGGGCCGTCAACAGGACAAAATCGCTCCTACGCGCCGAGGGCAAAGAGTATGGTGCAACAACACGTTGACCCGCGCGGCATTCCTCGAGGTGAGGAGCTGTGAAGCGATTTGCCCGTCCCGGCTCGATTGCCGCTCGCCGCTGCTGCGAGTGGTAGCGCGCGCGTCGATGCCTCGCCCCTGCCGGTCGTCTGGTCGGCGCCAGCGAGGACGACAACCAAAGGAGAACCAATGAATCCACAGCTCGCGACGATGGCGATCACCGAGGGCGAAGGCGACCGCGTCGACCTCGGCGGACTGGGCGTCGTCTGGAAGATCGAAGGCGTGGCTGACAGCCGGTTCTCGGTCGTCCACCACCCACTGGCGCCGAGAGCGCTCGCCGCACCTCTTCATCGGCACTCCCGTGAGGACGAGTACTCGTACGTCGTGACCGGAACTCTCGGCGCGCTGCTCGGCGAGGATGTCGTGATCGCGGAGCCGGGCACCTGGGTGTTCAAGCCTCGGAACCAGTGGCACACCTTTTGGAACGCCGGAGACACGCCGTGCGAGATCATTGAAGTCATCTCACCTGCGGGCTTCGAGGCGTTCTTCCGCGAGCTCGCAGACGTCTACGCCGGCGCCGAACCGGACCTCGAGCGGTTTGCGCAGCTGTGCGCGTCGTACGGACTCGAGATGGACCCCGGCTCGGTTCCTGGTCTCTGCGAACGCTTCGGCGTCGAGCACCCGTTGCATACAGCAGCGGCGTAGCCTGGCCGCCGCGGTCCCGGTTTCTGGCGCTACTGTCCCGAGATGGGAGCCTCGACGGGTTACCTCGATCTCTACGCTCGGCCGAAGCTGAGCCGGAGCCTGTTCGACGTCGGTACCTCGGTCGTGCCGTATCTCGGCTTGCTGGTCGCGATCGATCTCTCGCTTCGCGTCTCGGTCGTCCTCGCGCTCGCGCTTGCGGTTCCTGCCGCCGGCTTCTTGCTCCGCACGTTCATCGTCTTCCATGACTGCGCGCATGGCTCGTTCGTGCGGACGAAGCGCGCGAACGCGCTACTCGGCACCGTGCTCGGCATCCTCGTCTGGCTGCCATTCCGTAGCTGGCAGCACGAGCATGCGGTACACCACGCGACCGCGGGCGATCTCGACCGCCGCGGCGTGGGGGACGTCGCCACGCTCACGGTGCGCGAGTACCGCGCGCGCCGCTGGCGGGAGCGTCTCGGGTACCGGTTGTTTCGAAGCCCCCTCGTGATGTTCGGCCTCGGATGGATGCTCGTGCTCGTGCTCAAGCCGCGGTGGGTGCCGCGCGGAGCGTCGAAGCGGATCCGTCGGAGCATCCTTGCGACGGATCTGACGCTTGCTCTCCTGATCCTCGGTGCCTGTCTCACAGTCGGCTGGCGTGTGCTCCTGTTCGTCCAGGGGCCGGTGCTGCTGATCACGGGCGCCGTCGGGATCTGGCTCTTCTACGTCCAGCACCAGTTCGAGGACGCCTATTGGCAGTCGCACGCAGAGTGGCGGTACGACGAGGCCGCGCTACGCGGAAGCTCGTATCTCCGGCTGCCGAGGGTGCTGCAGTTCTTCACCGGCAACATCGGCTTCCATCACGTCCATCACCTCAGCGCCCGGATCCCGAACTACAACCTGCAAGCCGCGCACGAGGAGCTCGCAGAGTTACAAGCGGTGCCGGAGCTCTCTTTGCGGGACGGGCTGCGGGCGACGCGGCTGAAAGTCTGGGACGAGCGGAGCCGGCGGTTGGTCAGCTTCCGCGAAGCCAACGCGAGCCCGCAGTAGCGATTCGACACCGGGCGATGGGGCGTAGCACTGCTAGGCGGCCCGCTGCAAGAACGACCTCGACTCGACGAGGATGCAACCCGAAGCTTGCATGTCGGCGATGTTCTTCTGCGCATCGGGGTCGGCGCGCAGCCGCTCGCGATAGAGCTCGTACTCCGCGAGCGACGCGAAGTCGATCAGCGCGAGGGCGAAGTTGTTGGCGCCCTCTTTCGGCAGGAAGTAGCCGATCAGGTCGCCGCCGCAGCGAGCGATGATCGGCGGCCAGCGCGTGGCGTAGTCCTCGAAAGCGGCGAGCTTGCCGGGGTCGAGCGTGTATTGGATGCAGCACGTGATCATCGTGTGAGTCTTGCACTCGACGGGTGCAAGAGCGGAACGACCGGTCGCCAGTCGCCGCGCAGGATCGGGAGGAGCGACGGCGGCGTCACGAGGATCGCCTCGCCGGACGGCCGTACCGCCGACGTCGTGTAGCCGACCGGGGTCCAGCGCCGAAGGCGCTCGCCGACCACGAGGTGAGGCGCGGCCGCGATGAGCACAAAGGCGCCGTCGGGAAGGTCGGCGAACGAGGCGCGGTGCAGACGATGACCTCGCGTCTGCGGGTCGACGCGCTCCTCATGCAACCGCGCGTCGATGTCGTCTGCCCGGTCGACGCCGAACAGCTCGACAAAGGCGTTGTAGTCCTCCCGCCGGCACAGCGCACACGGCCGGTGGCCGGCGGCGAAGGCCGTCGCCTCGTCGAGGAAGAAGAGCTCGGTGAACTTGCCCGGCTGCATCAGCGCCTTGCGCTGCCAGCCCTTGAACTCGAGCCGGCAGGAGATCCACCGCTTGCCGTTGTAGCGGCGGCGAATTCGTCCGTGCTCGTCGTGGAGACAGCCGCGGTTGCCGTAGACGAGCCCCCGCGCCGGGTCTGCGATCAGCTCGCCGAATGGGGTGACTCGGTTCTGGCGCGGACTCACTCGCCGGACAGCGGCAACAGCGCTCCCTCGTGCTCGAGCAGGAACTGCTTGAGCGGGAGCCCGCCGCCGAAACCGGTCAGCGAACCGTCGGCGCCGATCACGCGGTGGCACGGCAGCACGACCGGCACCGGGTTCTGGCCGTTTGCGGCACCGACCGCACGTGCGCGGTCGTGACCGAGCCCGATCCGCCGCGCCTGCTCGCCGTAGCTGACGGTCTGCCCGTACGGGATCGTTGCGAGCGCGTGCCAGCAGTGCAGCTGGAAATCCGTGCCGACGAGGTCGAGCGGAATGTCGAACGTCGTCAGGCGTCCCGCGAAGTACGCCCGGAGCTGCTCGGCCGCATCGTCGAGGAGCGCACAGCTGTCACCTGTCAGGCCCGTGTCCGACCAGCGAACCGAAGCCAGGCCGTCGTCCGACCCGACGAGCCCGAGCGTCCCGATCGGCGTCTCGACTGCAGTCGCTGCCACGAGCCCATTGTCGCCGATGCGGCGGTGGTCAGCGCGTGCCCCAGTCCGGCGGGCCTTCGACGTTCTTCGTGTGCGTGACCTGTACGACGGCGCCGCCGTGGGCGGCGATGGTGACCACATCGGGGTAGGTCTGACCACCGAGATTCGGCACGGCGCCGTCCGTTGTCGCGTAGACGATCCGTGTGCCGTCGGGTGAGAAGGAGCCGACGAGCACGCCGTCGTTTGCGTGGGTCAGCCGCTGCAGCTTCGAGTCGGCGAGCGAGACCGTGTAGAGGTCGCCGATCTCTCCGCCTGGAACCTCATAGTGCGCTGTCAGCGACTGGAAGAGAATGCGCGATCCGTCCGGCGCCCAGTCGACCCCTTCGCCGGCGTGAAGGCGCCACGGCGTCAACCTCCGCAGCCTGCTGCCGTCACGGCCGATCACGAAGATCGCGCTGCCACCAACCGGCTTGAAGTGCTTCCCATTGTCGTTACGCACGGTCAGCGCGAGCTCCATTCCGCTCGGCGACCACTCGACCGAGTCGATGTCGGGCGCGTCGTGGCGATGCCCGAACGGATAGAAGCACCGGGTGTGAGCGAGAGTCGTAGGCGCGATGCAGAAGCCGGGCACGCCGGTGTAGGCGGCGAATGCAAGCTCCTTCCCGTTGGGTGAGTAGCTCGGATGATTCTGATCGGGACACGAACCGAAGTTCGTCGCCGAGGCGCCGCACGGGCTGAGTTGACGAAGGCCGGCGCCGGAGCTCCGAACGATCCAGATCGTGCAGCGCCCCTCTCCGGCGTTGCCGTGCAGCGGCGCGCAGCGGTTGAACGCGATCGTCCCGCCGTCAGGCGACCAGTCCGGCTCGCTGTCGAGGTAGTTGGCGGGCGCAACTGTGAGCCGGTGCACGCCGCTGCCGTCGGGTTGCGCGACCCAGATCTCCTGGCGCAGCGGGCTGTTGACGAAGCGGTAGCGGCTGAACGCGATCTCGCCGTTCCGGCCCGGGGTCGTGGCGTCCGCCGACGCGCACAGGATCAGCGACCCGAGCGCGAGCATGACGGCGGTTCGCCTCAGCACGGCACGCACTCCGCGAGACGCCGCCGCGGCGGTGGCACCCTCCACGAATCCGTTCCCGGATACCACGCAGGCACGCCCTGATCGAAGAGGCCCCTGCCGCTCTCCGACGTGACGAGCGCGCCTTGCAGCGTCTTGCTGTCGACGACGACCACGCCCTTGACGGTCGCGACGGCGATCTGCAATCCGTCCGGCGAGAAGCTTGGCCGCCCCTTTGGGCCGAGCGCTGCTGCGCGGACGCCGTCCGGCGTGATCAATCGCACCCCGTCGGTCGACTCATATGCGATCAGCGAGCCGTCCCACGACCACGAGGGAGCCGTGGCGTCGTGGCTGAGGAGGCGTCGCCCGGTGCCGTCGGCATCGACGATGTAGATCGACGAGCGCACGTGACCATGGAACCGCGTGCCGGTCGCGAAGACGATCCGCATTCCGTCGGGCGACCACGACGGCGCCGTTGCAGTCGTGATGCCGGTCGGGACCCGCACACGATGTGTCCCGTCTGCATGGACCGTGAAGATCCCACCGCAGCTGTACGCGAGACGGCGGCCGTCGGGAGACCAGGCGAGCGTCCTCGGGAACATGCAGCCCAGGCGCTCCTTCACGCGGCGAAGTTGTCCGCGAAGCACCGACATCGGCTGAATGAGCGCGTACGGATGCTTCAGCGGCACGCTGCCGACGTGCAAGTCATGGCCTGTGCGCACGTCGACGATGTGGAGCCCGACGTACGCGCTCAGGCCGCCGATCTCGTCGAGCATGAAGGCGACGCGATGGCCGTCGCGCGACCAGGCGATGCTCGTCAGGTCGCCACAGAACATCTTGTGCGGGCACTCCCACACAGTGCGCAGGCGTCCGTTCGGCTCGACCGCTGCGATTCTCGCCGCCCCGTTACCGCCGCCGGCCAGCAGCGTCAACGTGCCGGCCGACGGCGTAGCACCGCCACTGACGCTGCGCACGACGACATACGTCGCAGTCGCGACGCCCGCAACCAGCAGGAGTAGCACCGCCGCGATCGCGAGCGTGCGCGCGGTACGTCGCGGGAACATGCGTCGTTGCGGGCGCTCGAGCTCGCGCCGCAAATGCTGGTACAGCTCGTCCGCAAACGCGGGCCTGGGGGACACCGGCGTCTCGAGCGGGAAGAACAGGTCGCTCATCCGTTTCCCTCCGCGTACGCCCGCTTGAAGCTCGTCCGCCCGCGCGCGAGCAGTGACTCGGCGGCCTCGATGCTGCGGCCGAGCGCGCTTGCAACCTCCGGTACCGAGAAGCCGTCCAGGTGACGAAGCACGAGTGCCGCACGCTGTGACGCCGGCACGCGCGCCAACGCCGCGACGGCAAGGTCGTCCGCCTCGTCGGGCACGCCGCTCACGAGCTCGAGCTCGTCGTCGAGCTCAACCGTGCGTTCGCGCCTCGACTGCCGCCGGTAGTGGTCGAGCAGCTTGTGTCGCGCGATCCCGAGCACCCACGGGACAGGTGCCTCGACCACGCGCCCCTTGCGGAGCTCTGCGACCGCTGCGAGGAAGGTCTCCTGCGTCACGTCCTCGGCCGTCGCGGCGCTTCCGCCACAGCGGCGCACGAGGTAGCCGTAGACGAGCGGAAGCGCCTCGTCGTAGAACTGGCGGAACGCGTCGCCGTCGTCGGCGGCGAGCGGCCTCGTGGACTTCGGCTCGATGGCCTGCATGGCAAGCATCTACCGCATCAGTCGTCGTTTGTGGGGTGATTCCGTCGGCCGCGCACCCGGCGAAGCTCGGTCGCCGTTACCTGGGGGTGAGCATTTCCACCAAAGGCCGCCCGGTGCACGAAGCGCGTGCGGGCGGAGAGAAGGTCGCGCAGAGCCGCGGCTTCGAATGGCTCTCGCGCGCAGGCTTTGTCGCGCGCGCTCTCATCTACGGGATCATCGGCATCCTCGCGATCAAGGTTGCGATCGGCGCCGGCGGCAAGACGACGAACCAGCAGGGGGCGTTGAAGACGATCGCCGCCCAGCCGTTCGGCAAGATCCTCTTGATTCTCGTGGCGGTCGGCCTCGCGGGTTATGCGCTGTGGCGGCTGACGCATGCGCTGCTCGGCCACGGCCCGGAAGGCTCGGACAGCACCTTCGATCGCGTCGCCGCTTTGGCGAGCGGCATCGTCTACGGCGGGTTGTGCGCGATCGCGGTCGAGATCCTGCTCGGCTCGGGTGGGCAGAGCTCCGGGAACGCCGACAAGACGACGGGCGGCGTGCTCGGCTGGCCGGGCGGTCCCGTGCTCGTCGGGATCGCGGGCGGGGTGCTGATCGGGGTCGGCCTCTACCAGGGCTACCGCGGCATCAGCAGAGATTTCCTGAAGGACTCGAAGACCGAGCAGATGAGCCCCACCGTGAAGACGTGGATCGAGTGGATCGGCAGCTTCGGCCATCTCGCGCGGATGGTCGTCTTCGGCCTCGTCGGCGTCTTCCTGATCGTTGCCGCCGTGCAGTACGACCCGAACAAGGCGGTCGGCCTGGACGGCGCGCTCGCGAAGCTCGCCGGCCACTCCTACGGGCCAATCCTGCTCGGGATCGTCGCGGCGGGGCTGATCGCCTTCGGGATCTACTCGCTGAGCGACGCGCGCTACCGCCGCATCTAGCGCACGGCGCCCTTGACTCTGCGATCCGTGCGGTCGTAAAGTGGCTCTTGGTACCTGCGGGCCACCGTCGTCTTCGTATTCGAGCGACGGGTCGACGCTCCGCTCCGGAGGTACACAATGACGCAGCAGCACTCGGAAGCCCTCGTCGAGGCGACGGTTGGCTCCAATGGGGCCGCTGTCGTCAACGCGCCCGTGGGCAAGCTCGTGGCCGACTGCCACATCGACCTGCCGCCGAACGATGTCGTCGACTCGATCGACTTCGAGCGGTTCTTCCGGATCAGCGCGACGCTCGGCCAGATCGCTCCGAACGCAGCAGGCAAGGTCGGAGACGCCGAGCGCGTCGCGGCGGCGTCGCACGACCTCGGCAACCAGACGCACGTTCGCGGCCCGGTTCCGGCTGCCGCGCCCCAGACCGGGGCGTTCGCGGACATCCCGGGACTGCGGCTCGCCTTGTATATGCCGTTTCGCCAGGACTGGATCCTCAACGGCTACGACCGCGGACGGGTCGTCAACGCCTTCACCCTCTGCCCGGGGGAGGAGCAGACCGTCGAGATCTTCACCTGGGATCGTCAGACGCGCAGCGTGACCTCGAGCATGTCGTTCGAGACCGATCAGACCCAAGAAGCATCGGGAACGCGTCGGGACACGGTGGACGTGGCCCACGACGTCACGCAGCAAGCCGGCTTCGACATGCACAGCAACGGCAACGTCGGCTTCACGGTCGGCGTCGTCAACGTTCAGCTCGGCGGTGGGATGGGCGCAAACGCGAGCATCAACGATGCACAGAAGTCGACGATGAACGCGATCGTCGAAGCCACGAGCCACTCCTTGAACAACGTGCGCACGTCCCGGACGCTGAGCGTCTCCGAGTCGCGCGAGACGGGGCGCGAGGACAGGGTGACGCGGAAGCTCGCCAACCCGAACGCCTGTCACACGCTGACCATCCCGTTCTTCGAGATCCTCGCGAACTACACGATCGCGACCTACCTCCGGACCTCGGAGGTCAAGCTCGTCGTCCTCCTGCAGACGTCCGGGCTCGCGAACATCCACGCAGTCTTCACACGCGACGACATCCGTGAGCACGAGATGACGCTTCGTCTGGCGCTGCTCGATTCCACGCTCGCCGACGGATTCGAAGCGGCGAAGCTCCTCGACGCACGCGACCGCGCGTGCGGCGTTCTCTGCAACACGTGCTCGTGCGACGACGATGCCGCAGGCGACGACTCGCAGCTTTGGAACGACGTCGTCGCCGCCGCACCGGACGTCATCGCCGCCGCGGCAGCCGTACGAGGCCGGAGCATTCTCTTCCCGGCCTCGGTGCCGGGCGCGCTCATCGGCGGCGGGATCCCGTCAGCCGTCGACGACATCGAGGCGTACCTGTTCCGGAAGACGCTCGAGAAGAACGCTCGCACGCTGATCTCCGGGGTGCTCGCCACCGGCATCACGCCGATGACTCCCGGGCCGCCCGTGACGACAGCTCAGGCTCGGCAGCTGAACGCGCTGCTGCAGAGCGCTCCGATCGCCCTGCTCATGTTCGATCCCGTCGTCAGCAACGGCGTCGGCTCCGAGATCGAGCACACGCTCTATCTCGCCGCGCTATTCGGCGGCGCAGACCCACTGATTGCAGCGCCGATCATCACGACGGTTCAGTTCGGCATCCTGAAGGGGAACACGAACCAGCTCACGACCTATGAGGACGACGGTCTCGTCGCCGCGATCAGCCGCTTCCTCGGCGCGTACGCGAAGTGGGCTGCCGACGTCGCCGCGAAGAAGCAGCAGTCGGACCGCGAGGTCGAGCTCGCGCGGATCGCACGTGCGGAACGCGACGCGCGGCTGCTCGAGACGTTCGGGCTGCGCGAGGTGGCGACCGCGGAGGAACGGCTCGACGCGCTCCTTGCGCACCTGAACGACTCGCGGAACACGAACCACTACCGGTTTGCGGTTTGGAACGAACGCGGGGCAGCCGTCGACGACGCGGTGATCAATCTCGCCTTGACCGGCCTGATCGACCCGACGGCCGTCGGCATCGTGGGCGACGACCTCGCGGTGCCACTCCGGCTCGACAGCTTCCCCGAGCTGCAGGCCTTCTACGACGGCGCCCTCGCCGACCTCGTGAAGAACACGCCGATCGACCGCCGGCCGGCGCTGCTGCCGACCGCGGCGCTCTACGCAGAGGCCATCGTCGGCCACTGTTCGGCGTGCGAGAACGCGATCGGCGTCCGGACCCGGCTCGAGGAGGACAGGCTCCGAATTGCCAACGACCACGCGAAGCTCGAGAACAAGCGGCTCGATGCGCGGATCACCGCAGGCAACCTCGAGCTCGACCCGCCGGCACCGGCGCAGGTCAGCCTGCACGTCGACGGCGAGCTGCCTGCGTTGACGGGCTAAGGGCATGGCCGACGATCCCGCGTCCGTCGAGCGGGCCTGGGTCCAGGAGCATCCCGATCCGCAGGAAAGCGCGTTCGGCGACTCGCTGAGCCTCTGGAACTACGCGATCGGCCGCGCCGATCTCGCTCCAGTGCATCAGGCTGCGCTCCGTGACTTCCTCGGCGTCGGTCCGGCCGGTCCGGCGAACGCGTCGGCTGAGCTGAGTGTCCGCGGGCATGCCAGTGCAAGCGGCGCGTCGACCGAGAACGTCAACCTCTCTGCGGCCCGCGCGGACAAGGTGGGCGCTTACATCACGACCCTCGGGATCAAGGCCGTGCATACGAGCTCCGCCGGCGCAAGCGAGCCCGAAGACCGGGCGCCCTACGGCGGGGCGTACGCGCGCAACCGGCGGGTCGACGTGCGGCGGTTCTACCCGTCGCCCACGGAAGGCACCATCCCCGTCACGCCGGAGGCCGCGCAGACGACGGAGCCGCTCCCGCCGACGCCCGGGGAACCGGCATCGGCGCTCGTCGTGCCCGACGTGTCCTTCAGCATCGAGACGACGCGAAAGCTGTGGACCATCCGCAAGGGCACGATGGGCCGGCTGAGCTACGAGCTGGTGTTCGAAGGCAACGTCAAGGTGTCGGTCAAGGGGAAGAAAGGGGCCGCCGGTTTCTCCGTCGCGACGAAGGACGGCATCTCGAGCGCGAAGGTCGCGATTCCACTCACGAAGAGTCTCGCGGCACGCATCAACCTGCAACCGAAGGGCGGGGACAAGGAGGAGACCGCGAGCGTTGGCGTCCAGTACAAGACCGAATTCGACCCAGGGGGCTTCAAGTTCAACGGGAAGGGTGAGCTCGGCTTTCAGCTGAAGCCCAACTTCTGTTACCTCAGCTACGCGTTGTCGAAGACGCTCGGCGTTCCGTTCGTGATCGACGACGTGACGTTCACCGTCGAGTTCGAGGGCAAGCTGAAGTTCGAGTTCGGCCCGTCGTCCTCGTACATCCTCACAGTCGCGCGCAACTCGCTCGAAAGCGTGAACAAGGCCCTCGCGGAGCTCGAACAAGCCGCCGCCGAGGCGGCAGAGGGGGCTGTCGAAGCGATCGGCGAAGCTGCGTCGGCTGCGCTCGAGACGCTGGGCGAGATCATCCTGGAGTTCGGGGGCCCCGTCGTCGCCGTCACGGCGATCGTGCTGCTGATCAACGGCGGCATCATCGTCCTCGCCGAAGACGAAGAGCGGGCGATGCTCGATGCGACGTACGTTCTCGCGCGCCGCGAGGGCGCTGCAGGACGGATCGCGCTCGCGATCTTCAAGGACGACGAGCATGCCGCAACCGCGCTCGACGAGCTCCGAGGGGAGTACATGAAGGCCGACAGCAAGGCGCAGGCCGCGTTCGGCGAAGGCGAGAAGCTCGTCGTCGATCTGATCACGCAGCTGAGAGCGACGAGCGACGCTCCGTACGAGGACTCGCGGAAGAAGTGGGAGGACGCCTATGCGCAAGGAGCGAACGCTCTCGATTCGGCGGTCGTCCGGAACCGGATCTTCCAGAAGCTCGGCGGGCTGGCCACGAGCGCCGGTCGCGACCTGGCTTCGGACGTGAAGGGGCTCTAATCGCAGGCAGAAGCCTCGTTGGTTAGGCCTCGGGCCTTCGGGAAGGGTGAAGAGACCCCGAGGAGAGGATCCGAATGTTCGGACGCAGCAGAACGGACGCAGTCAAGGACAACGCAGCAACCGTGAGCGAGCTCGCAGCTCGGCTCGCCCGCGACAAGAAGTTCCGGAAGCAGCTCGTCGGCGCCACGAAGCACGGCTCCCGTGCGAAGCGCCGGACGGTGCAGCAGATCGGCTTGTTCAGCCTCGCCGCTCGCCTCGCGACGGACGACGAGCTGCGCGCCGAGGTGCGTGCAATGACGCGCGACCTGCAGGCGGCCTGGGAGCGGCTGCAGTCAAAGCGCTCGAAGAGCCACGGCCTGCGCAACACGTTGCTGCTGGCCGGCGTCGGCGGCGGCGCCGTCGCGCTGGCAATGCGCAAGCGCGGCGTGTCGATGCCGAGCGTCGGCGGTAGCACGACGCCGCGCGTCATCGATTCCTCGATCGAAGTCGACGTGCCCGTGTCGACCGCGTACAACCAGTGGACGCAGTTCGAAGAGTTCCCGAAGTTCATGCAGGGGGTCGAGGAGGTGCGCCAGCTGAGCGACACGCGGCTGCACTGGGTTGCATCCGTCGGCGGCCGCCGTGCCGAGTGGGACGCGAAGATCCTCGAGCAGCATCCCGACCGGCAGATCAGCTGGATCAGCGAGGACGGGAAGAAGACGCGCGGCACCGTCACGTTCGAGCCGCTCGCCGAGAACCGCACGCTCGTGCGGCTCTCGCTCGGCTACCAGGCCGAGGGCTTCGTCGAGGCTGTCGGCTCCGCGGCAGGCCTCGATCGACGGCGCGTCGAAGGAGATCTTGTGCGCTTCAAGGAGCTGATCGAGGGCCGCGGCACCGAGAGCGGCGCGTGGCGCGAGGACATCTCGGCCGGGTCGACGACGTAGGCGACAGTCAGCGCGCCGTCGGCTCGTACCGGCGGCGCGTTGACCTCAACCGAAGAGCCGCCTCTCGCTGCGGAGCGCGGCCGGCCACTCGATGCGGTCCGCTTTCGCGAAGCGCAGGTACGCGCCGAGCGCGTCGCGCATCGCGTCGAGAAAGCCCTCGGCGCGGTGCGGCGCGAAGTCGTTCTCCCACCAGCAGCCGAGCACCTGCACGGAGTGTTCGGCTGAGTCGATCCGCGGCTCGATCCGCCCGACGAGGCGGTCGCCGAAGAGGATCGGGAGCACGTAGTAGCCCCACCTGCGCTTCGCCGCCGGAAAGAAGCCCTCCCACACGTACTCGAAGTCGAACAGGCTCGCGAGGAGGGCGGTGTCCCACAAGAAGGAGTCGAACGGGGCGACGAACGCGACGGAGGGCGCCGGCTCGGGCGGCGCTTCGAGCAGTGCGAGCTCCTCGGGCAGGACGAAGCGCTTGCCGCGCATGCCTTCGACCTCGACCGGCACGAGCGCGCCGGTCTCGACGAGCTCTTTGCGGAGCTCGTTGCGCTCGGGCGGATTGGCGATTCGCGCGAACGTGCCGCCGGCGCCGCCGGCCGCGAGCAGGCCGTGTGCACGGTACCGCGACAGAAGCTTGTGCAGGAGCTGTTCATGCTCGGGCACCTCGCGCGCGGCCACCTCGCCCGGCAGCAGCCGCTCGACGAGGTCGTAGTAGCGCAGGTTGCCGTCGCGCCGGGCGAGACCGATCACGCCTTCGACCGTGTACGCCTCGAGCACCGCGCGCACGGCGTTCTCCGGCATCCCGAACCAGTTCTTCGTCGCACCGGGCTCGCGCTCGAAGTCGCGCGACGACAACGGCCCCTCGGCGCGGATCCGCTCGAGCACGCGCTCGGCGACGGCGGCGTTCTCGGTGAGCGCTGCATGGTGGAACCGTCGCCCCTTGCGGCCGCCGCTCGACCGGAACCACGGGAACTCGCTCGTGAGGATGAAGGAGAGCGCCTTGTTCGTCGTCTCGAAGATCTCCCGGCGTTCGTAGAGCTCGTCGCACCAGGCGGGCTCGTAGCCGGCGACGCGCGCGTGCAGCACGAGGTCATGGTTGCGGCCGGCGACCGCGACCGGGTCGAACTGGATCGACCCGAGCTTCCCGAGAACCTCGAGGACCGCATCCGGGCCGCCCTCGAGCGAGCGTGCCGGCGCGAGCAGGTGCCGGGCGACGAGGAAGCGGCGCGCGTCGACTTTGCCGACCTTCACGTCGAGGACGCTACGTCAGACGATCGCGTGGTGCGGCACGGCTGATCCGCACCGCACCACGCGAGAGAGCGTCTAGATCGCTACCGGCGCCAGCGGTGCATCAACCGGCGAGACGGCCTGCGGCGGCTCGTGCCCGCCGTTGTCGAGCCGGAACGGCGGGTACTTGTCGGTCATCAACGCGCCGTAGGCGATGACGCGGAACACCCAGCGGTTCATTCCCATCACGAAGTCGTACAGCGAACGCGGATACGCGCCCGTGAAGAGAAGAGCCACGCCGACGAAGAGCACGAACAGCCCAATCAGGCCGCCGTTCGCCCCGTTGCTCCACCAGCCGCCCATGCCCGACCAGCTTGCCCACGCGCCGCCCGCGAAGATTGCGACGACGAGGTAGTGGGGGAGGGCAAGCAGCCACCACTTGACGAGGACGAGCCGACGGGAGAGGGAAGCCGGATAGTCGATCTCGATCCGCGCCGGGTAGTCGGCGACCTCCTTCAAGGTGAACGGCGGGTAGTCATCGGTGCCGAGCGCGCTGTAGCCGTAGTAGCCGACGCGCCACGTCCAGCGAAGGACGCCGACGTTGAAGTCGAAGAGCCCGCGCGGATAGCGGCCCGTGAAGAGGATTGCGAAGAACGCGATCACGCTCACAGTGACGAACGCGATCCAGAGGAAGAAGAGGACGACCCAGTGCGGGATCAACAGAAACCATTTGACGAGCCAGAGCCAGCGGTTCAGCTTCGGCGCGAGCTCGGCGTCGAGGCGAACCGGGTAGGCGTCGGACGGGGTGGTGTTCGACATGCTGCTCCTTTGGGTTGAGCGCGGCTGAGGCCGGCCCGTGATCGAAAGCCTCCTCCTTCGCCCGACCCCCGGCAATGGGGGATCCCCCTGGTTCAACCCCCAGACTTGCGGCGGAACACGCGCGCCAGCCGCTTCAGCCCGAGCAGCGTCAGCGGGAGCGGATCTCGCTTGCACCAGGGCGCGATGTACCGCGGCCCGCGATAGGAGCGGACGAAATCCCTCCAGGTCAGCTCGCCGCGGTTGCGCATGACGACTGCCGATTGCAGGTCGTGCGCGACGAAGAAGAGCCGGACGGGGCGCGCTGGCCTTGGTGTCGGCGGCGGTTCCCGGCCGAGGAGGTCGCAGTAGCCGACGTGGACGAGGTTGACGCCGTTCACTGTCGCAAGCTCTTCCTGCCCGTTCGTGCGGCCGCACGTCGGCTCCATGATCACGAGCGAGCCGTCGCGCTCGTCCCGCTTGAACTCGACCGAGCCGAAGCCGCGATGGCCGGCTGCCTCGAGGACCCGCCTCGCCTCGTGCTCGACTTCCTCGTCCTCGATCGGCTCCGCAGCGCTCGTGTAGCCGATGCCGTTCGGCCACTGCCGCAGCTTGCGGCCGCTCAACCCGGCGAGATGCTTCCCCTCGGCGGAGTAATAGGAGAGATGGAAGACGAGGTTCGAGTCGGGGCCTGGAATCCACTCCTGCACGACGTACGACGGCGCCGCCCCTGTGAGCGCCCGTTGCAACGCGACGATCTCGTCCCTGCTGCTCGCGAGGAACGTCTTCTCCCGCCCTGACGCCTCCCAGGCCGCGCTTCGCTGCTCGGGCTTGATCACGCACGGCAGCATCGATTCCTCGAGCAGGCGATCCCAGTCGGCGGCCTCCGCGCACACGCGGGTGCGCGGGACGCGAAAGCCGCGCTCCTCCGCCCACGCCGCGAAGCGCACTTTGTTGTTCAGCAGGTTCACGACCTCGGGGCTCGGCAGCACGAATCGAAGCGATTCCGGGAGCGACGGGGCGCGCGCCGCCGCCTCGACCACCGCGTCGTCGTCGCCCCAGAAGACCGGATGGGGCTCGGTCGCGCGGGTGCCGAGCTCGGCGAGCGCGTCCCACATCGCCTCGCGGCGGCTCCGGTCGTAGTAGAGCTTCCGCTGCGGGAGCCGCGTGTACCCGACGGTGTCACGAGGGCGTGGGGCGACTGCGATCGTCGGGATCCCGGCAAGCCACAACGAATGCACCGTCCCGAGGGTGTTCGGGTTGAGCGGAGCAACGAGGGCTGGAGCGCCGCCACTCCTGCGCATTCCCACGCGGGCGACCGTATCAGGGGGACCGGTCGCGACCCACCTTGCGGTCTCGGCTGAATGGAGTAGATTGCCGTGCTCAAGAGGGGGTTTTTCGCTGGCGACGTCTCGGTCAGTGACACGGGGATTGGTGATGGTTTTCGCGGTGGGCGCGCTGGTTTCCGGCGGCGCCGGCCTTGCGCTTGCCGCCGGAAGCCCGGCAGCGGACACGGTTCCGACGACGACCGAGCCTGCGCCGACCCCGACGACGACCCCCGCGCCCGACCCGGCGCCCGACCCCGCACCGACGCCGCCGAAGCCGAAGCCAGTGCAGCACGTGTCGAAGCCCGTGACGCACGTGTCGCACCCGGCGCCGACGCCGGCCCCGAAGCCGACCTACCGGCCGCCCGTGCAGACCCCGGCTCCTGTGGTGCAGACGCCCGTGTCCACGCCCGCGCCGACGACCCGGGTCTACGTCGCGCCGAAGGTGACCGCCAAGCCGAAGGTACACCGGCACGTGGCAAAGCCGAAGCCGAAGCCGGCAAAGGTGATCGAGAAGCCGAAGGTGACGCGGCACGCTGCAGCGCCGCTGCCCGTCGTCGCAGTGGAGCAGGGCATCTCGTCCGCGCCCGCGGCCCGCACCTCGCCGCCGTGGCGCCGGATGCTGCTCTGGACGCTCCTGGCCGCGAGCATCGCGGCGTTCGGATTCGCGGTCCTGCCGACAGTCGTGCCCCGCGGCTCGCTCGTCGTGGAGGCGCGGTTCCCGCTTGCGCTCTTCGGGACGCTGCTGCTTGCTGCAAGCGTCGGCTTCTGGCTCGTGGGTGTGCGATGAGCCGGCGCATCCTTCTTGTTGCACTCGTGCTCGGGATCGCCGCCGCGGCCGCCGTCGTTGCAGGCGGGGCGGGCGCCGACCCGGGGCTCACCGTTCCCGGCACCATCACGACCGAGGCAACAGGGTCAGGCGGAGCGTCGGTGACGTGGCAGGTCACCGACTTCGATCAGGACAACCATCCGGTCGACATCAAGTGTGGGGACGACACAGGGCAGGGCACGCTCGACGTGACCCACCGCGTACCCCATCGGTGACACAGACGTCACCTGCACGGGGGGCCATGGTCCGCACTCGGAGAACCAGGACTTTCACGTCATCGTCCAGGACACCACGCCGCCGGCGCTCTCGCTCCCCGCTAGTCCCGTCCAGGCGACCGCCGACTCAAGCGGCACAGCGACCGTCCCATACACGGCCACGGCTACCGACATCGTCGACGGCGCGGTCACGCCTACCTGCAGCCCAGCCTCGGGCAGTCAGTTTCCCGTCGGAGACACCACGGTCAACTGCACGGCGACCGACGCACACAACAACGCTGCGAACGGGAGCTTCACCGTGACGGTCACGGCGCTCCCGCCCGACACGACGCCGCCGGTGATCACGAACGTCCCCGGCCCGATCACTGCCGAGGCGACCGGGCCCGCCGGCGCTGCGGTCACCTACCCGTCACCGACCGCGACCGACGACACCGACGGCTCGGATCCGGTGACCTGCGCGCCGGCCTCGGGCAGCACGTTCGCGCTTGGGGATACGACGGTTACCTGCAACGCGGCTGACCATGCCGGGAACCCGGCGACGCCCGCGACGTTCGTAGTCACGGTCCACGACACCACGCCGCCGGCGCTCGCGCTGCCGAGCTCGGTGACCGTGCCCGCGGATTCGAAACAGGGAGCGACCGTCACGTATACGGCCACCGCAACCGATCTCGTCGACGGCTCGCTGACGCCGACGTGCACGCCTGCGTCGGGAACGAAGTTCCACCTCCACGATACGACGGTCAACTGCACCGTGTCGGACGCTCATGGCAATCCCGCGAGCGGGCACTTCACGGTCACGGTGACCGACACGAACGCGCCTGTCTTCGAGAACCCGCCGGGGCCGCTCCGCGTGGAGGCCGTCGGCCCGACTGGCGCCACCGTGAACTACACGACGCCCACGGCGACCGATCCGGAGGACGGTGCGATCCCCGCGACCTGCTCGCCGGCTTCGGGGCATCTCTTCCCGCTCGGTCCGACGATCGTCGGCTGCGACGCGTCGGACGCGGCCGGCAACCCGGCCCATGTCGAGTTCACGATCACGGTCGTCGACACGACGCCGCCCAACCTGCACGTCGCCAACCCGACGACCGTGCAGGGGGCGACGAGGGACGGCATCCTCGCGTCAGCGCCATCCGTCGTCGCGTTCCTGCACGCGTTTCTCGTCGACGATCTCGTCGACCAGTCGCCGACGGTGACGACGAACGCGCCGGCCTCGTTCCCGATCGGCACGACGACGGTCACCTTCACCGCGCGCGACGCGGCCGGAAACACGAGCACGAAGACCTCGACGCTGACGGTGCTCGCGCCGCCTCCGCCGGCGTCGCCGCCTCCTCCGCCGCCGCCGCCGCCCGTGATCATCCCGCCGCCGCCCGATCCGAGCTCGTTCCGCGCGACCGCGGCGCGGGGGAAGATCACCCTCAGCTGGACGCTTCCTGGCTCGGCAGTGATCGACCACGTCGAGCTCATGCGCACGCAGGCCACGAACGGCGTCGCGCCGGCCCTCGTCTACAAGGGCACGGGCTCGACGTTCGTCGACACGCGCGTGCAGGACGGCGACACGTATCGCTACCAGCTCGTCAGCGTCGCGGCCACGGGCGATCGCTCGACCGGAGTCGCGTTGACCGCGACTCCGTTGTCGCTGCGGCTGCTCTCACCGCTCCCGGGGAAGACCCTGCGCACGCCGCCGCAGCTCCGGTGGCTGCCGACGGCGAAGGCCTCGTACTACAACCTGCAGCTGTTCCGGAACGGGGTCAAGGTCATGAGCACGTGGCCGACCGCGGCCAAGTACAAGCTGAAGTCGACGTGGACGTACCTCGGCCGCAAGTACAAGCTCAGCCCCGCAACCTACAAGTGGTACGTCTGGGCCGGCTTCGGCGCCCGCGCGAAGCAGAAGTACAGCCCGCTCCTCGGCCAGTCCGCCTTCACCATCGGCCGCTGAAGCGGCCCATCCGCTATTGCGGAGGGCCGCTTCCGAGCGTGACCGTCACGGTCTGACTCACGCCGCTCGTGTCGGTGTAGGCGATGGCGACCTGGGCGCCGGGCTTCAGCGCGAGGACGATCGCTCCGACGTCGGTCGGCGACGTCACGGCCCTCCCTCCGACCGAGGTGATCACGTCACCCTGGACGAGGCCCGCTGCATCGGCCGGGCCGCCGGAGACGACGCCGGCGATCGTCGCGCCGGCTGTATCACCGTAGGGGTCGTTCGACACCTGGACGCCGAGGAATGCCGTGGCGCCGACGTGGATCGTTCCCGATGCCTTCCCGCCGACGATCTTCTTCGCGATCGTGAGCGCCTTGCCGATCGGGATCGCATAGGCGTCACTGCCGGCGTACGACGCGAAGCCCATGCTCGAGTTTGCCGCGGTGTCCATGCCGACGACGCGGCCCGCACTGTTCATGAGTGGACCGCCCGAGTCGCCGGGCTGCACCGCTGCATTCGTCTCGATCAGGCCGGTCAGCTGCTCGGCGTTGCCGCTGTCGTCGGACGCCGTGATCGACTTGTTCAGCCCGGTCACGGTTCCCTTCGCCGAGATCAGCGCACCAGTACCGCCGGCATTGCCGAGTGCGGTGACGCGCGCACCGATCGACAATGCAGATGCATTGCCGGTCGACACGGTCTTCAGGTGCGACGCCTTCTGCAGCTGCAGCACAGCGACGTCGTCGGTGCGGTCATAGCCGACGACTCTTGCCGTGTACGTGTGCGTCGTCTTCGGGACGACGACCTTGATCGTCGTCGCTCCTGCGATCACGTGGTTGTTCGTGAGGACTTCTCCGTTCGAGGTCAGCACCATGCCGGTGCCTGCGGCTGACGCGCCTTCATAGGCGAGGTTGGTCTCGATCACCACGACACCCGTGCCGATCGGGGCGGAGCTCGACCGCGTCGCCGCGTACGCCGCACCCGAGCCGACGGCCAGGAGGCCAACGAGCGCGAGCAGCGCGGCGCGTACGTGGATGTAGCGGATGATTTTCATACCCCCTTGGTACCCACGGCGCCTAAGCGAACGATGAACGCCGCGCTTTTCACAGCAAACGCTTAGACGCTGAACCCTCGACCTGTACTCGAGAGTTCAGCGTCTCCCCCCAACGGGGAACGCGGATCCGGTTTCCGCGACGACGATGAGATCTGTTCCCGGCACGGGCGGCGGTCGTGCACTCAATCCTGCGGCGTCTCACAGCACTCCACTTCGGCTTCGCCGTCCCGACGGCAGGGCCGGGCGTGCTCGCATCGGCAGCGACCATCGCCGGCGCATTCTGGGTCACTGTCACGTTGCCGAACCTGCCGCTGGTGCACGCATTCGGGACGAGCAACGGCGCGAGCGTCAACATCTCGCTGCAGAGTGCGCTGCTCGGGATCGACGACGGGCGCAGCGTGCGCGGGAATCGCGCGCTCGAGCACAAGCTCGGTCTCAGCTCGTACACGCTTCCCTCGCCTGAGCAGCTCCGCGCACTCGCGACGTCTCCGGCAGCTGCAACGCTCGAACCACCGCCTGTCGTCGCGCAGCTCGACGTTGCTCCCGCGCCGCAAGCACCCGTCGACGTGCCATCGCCGCTTGCACCGTCCCCACCTTCTGCGCCGAGCGCTCCTGTGCAGCCGGTGTCGACGCCGCCCGTCGAACCGCAACCACCTGTGCACGCATCGACACCTTCGCCGCCCGTCTCGCCGCCGCGCGTGACGCTCCCGACGCCGCCGGCCGTCAAGCCACCGGCACCGGCGCCGCCGGCCGCCGTCGTGCCGCCGATCACGACGCCGCCCGTCGTGCCGCCGCCCGTCACCCCACCGATCCCCGACACGGCTCCGCCCTGGATCGCGAGCCACGCCGACATCCACCTTGACGCGACCGGGCCGTCGGGCATCGTCGCCACCTACACGCGTCCGACCGCGACGGACGCCGTCGAGGGTGCCGTCGCCGTCACGTGCGCACCCGCCTCGGGCTCGCTCTTCGCGCTCGGCTCGACGACCGTCACCTGCAGCGCACACGACTCGTCCCACAATGCTGCCTCGTCGTCCTTCGCAGTCATCGTCGCCGACCTCAGCGGCCCCACGATCAGCGTTCCCGCCAGTGCGCAAGTCGGCCCGACGTCTCCCGCCGGGATCGTCGTCTCGTTCACCGCCACCGCAAGCGACCTCGTCGACGGCGCGATCGCGCCGTCGTGCGCACCGGCGAGCGGCAGCCTCTTCGCGGTTGGCCACACCACCGTCACCTGCACCGCGCAGGACGCCGCACACAACAGCACGACGGAGTCCTTCGACGTGCACGTCCTCGCCGACACGATTGCCCCGTCGCTGCAGACGCACGGCAACCTCACCCTCGAGGCGACCGGATCGGCGGGAGCGGCTGCCACCTTCACGGCGCCTGCAGCGAGCGACCTCGTGGACGGCGGCGTGGCGACGTCTTGCGCACCTGCATCGGGAAGTGTCTTCGCGCTCGGGCACACGACGGTCACCTGCACGGCCGAGGACAGCTCGCACAACGCTGCCACCACCTCGTTCGACGTCCAGGTCGAGGACACGACCGCGCCCTCGATCCAGTCGAGCTCGAATCTGACCGCTGAGGCTGCGCCCGGAGGCGCCGTCGTCGCCTACTCGGCGCCCACCGCAACCGACACCGTCGACGGCTCCGTCGCGGTCTCATGCGCCCCCGCCTCGGGCAGCACGTTCTCGCTCGGTCACACCACCGTCAACTGCTCCGCCTCCGACGCAGCCGGGAACGGCGCCTCCAGCCACTTCGACGTCTTCGTCCGCGACACGACGGCACCGGTCATCCAGTCGCACGTCAACCTCACCGCCGACGCGACCGGAGCCGGCGGGGCGACGGTCACGTACACGACGCCGACCGGCAGCGACTCGCTCGACGGCGCCGTTGCGGTCTCGTGCGCTCCTGCCTCGGGCAGCACGTTCGCGCTCGGCCACACGACCGTCAACTGCACCGCCACCGACGCGGCCGGCAACACCGGGCACTCGAGCTTCGACGTCCACGTCGTCGACACGACCGCGCCGACCGTGCAGACCCACGTGAACCTCACCGCCGAGGCGGCGAGCTCCGCAGGCGCGACGGTCGCATACACCTCACCGACGGCAAGCGACACCGTCAGCGGCGCGCTGGGCGCCAACTGCCTGCCGGCGTCAGGCTCGACGTTTGCACTCGGCCACTCGACCGTGACCTGCACCGCCACCGACGCCGCCGGGAACGCCGGGACGTCGAGCTTCGACGTCCTCGTGCGTGACACGACTTCCCCGACGATCGCAGCGCACGCGAACGTCGTCGCGGAGGCGACCGCCTCGGGCGGGGCAGGAGTCAGCTACTCGCTGCCGTCTGCGAGCGACCTCGTCGACAGCAGCGTCGCCGTCACCTGTCTGCCCGCGTCCGGCTCGACTTTCGCGCTCGGCCACACGACCGTCTCGTGCTCGGCACACGACGCCGCCGGGAACACCGCGGCCGGCACCACGTTCGACGTCAACGTCCGCGACACGACCGGGCCCGCGATCGCCTCTCATTCGAACCTCGTCGTCGAGGCCACCGGCCCGAGCGGCGCTCCCGTCACGTACACGGTTCCGGCCGCGACCGACCTCGTTACCGGCGCAGCGACCGTCAATTGCGCACCGGCGTCGGGATCCACCTTCGCGCTCGGTCACACGACCGTCACCTGCTCGTCGCAGGACGCGGCGCACAACCAGTCGACCTCCACCTTCGACGTGCTCGTTCGCGACACGACTGCTCCGGTGCTGAACGTGCCGGCCGACTTCACCGTCCAGTCCGGCTCGTCCTCGGGTCAGGCCGTCACGTTCACCGTCACCGCGACCGACTCGGTCGACGGCAGCGTCGCCGTCACCTGCTCGCCCGCATCGGGGTCGGTCTTCCCGGTCGGGCACACGACCGTCTCGTGCAGCGCACACGATGCTGCCGGCAACACCGCCACCGATACGAGCCTCGACGTCTTCCTGACGACGAGCCAGGTGGTGCACGACGGCGTCACGTCGATGTTCGCGGTGAACACGGTCCTGACCGGGTTCGGGCTGCCGCAGTCGGTTCTCTCGAGCCTGCAGAACCAGCTGCTCGCCGCCGGGATCAGCTGGGTCAACGGCGATGCCGTCACGGCCTGCCAGAACCTGGACGTCTTCGACGCGAGCGCGTCGACGCAGCTGACGGGCGCGCAATACAGCCAGCTGAGCCCGTCGATGGCCGACACCAGAACGATCCTCGGCTGCTGAGCCTCACCCCTCCGGGGGAGCCTTGACAACCCTGCAGAAGCCGATGGGTGAAAGCGGCTCCTATGCGGATCACCACCATGAAAATTCGGCCCTTTTCACGCGGATTCGGACGCGACGGCTCGCGCTCTCGGCGCAGTCGGCGCCGCGGCCCCGTTGTCCGCGCCGCCATCTTCGTCTTCCTGATCGTCTGCAGCCTGATCGTCGCCGTCGTCGTCACGCTCAGCCGTAACGCCGACCACACGAACAAGCAGCAGGTCGCGACCGAGCTTGCGAGCGGCGCGCGCGTCGCGGCGTCGTCGTTCTCGGCCATTCGCGCCAACCTGCGCGCACGCGCGAGCCAGCTGGCGACCTCACTCGATCTTCAACGTGCGATCGTCGCCGACGACGCCGCAGCCGTGAATCGGATTGCGGCGAGCCACCACGCGCAGATCCGTGCCCGCGGGCAGCTGTTCGGCAGCCTCGCGCCGAAGCCGCGCATCGTCTCGAGCGCGATGATCGCGCAGGGCGCAGCCGTCGTCGCCCGTGTCACGCTCGCCGTCCCACTCGACCGCAGCGTTCTTCGCCTCGTCCGCGAGGCGACGCCGCTACCGGCGAACGCAGCGCTCGTGCTCGCGAGCGACGACCGCGTGGTCGCGGGCGCCCCGATCGGTGCGTCGGCGATCGTCAAGAACGGGAGCATCCGGTTCGGATCGTCCGAGTTCATGGCGACGACGGCGAAGCTGAACATCGCCGGGGTCACGGTGCTCGCCGTCGAGCCGAACGCGGCGGTCGACGCGCGCGGGCTTCCCTACCGCCGCAAGGTGCTGATCGCCGCGATCCTGACGCTCGCGCTTGCCGCCGGCGTCGCGGCCCGCCTCGGGCGGCCGCTCGCGCGCATGTTCGGCGAGCTCTCGAACCAGGCTGAGACCGATTCGCTGACCGGGCTCGCGAACCGGCGCATGTTCGACGAGCGGCTCGACGAGGAGATCGACCGCGCGCGCCGGCACGGGACGCACCTCGCGCTCGTGCTCGTCGACCTCGACGACTTCAAGCAGGTGAACGACCGGTACGGACATCAGGCGGGAGACGAGGTGCTTCGCGGTGCCGCCGGCGTGCTCGGCAGCTCTCTGCGCGAGCTCGACCTCGCCGCTCGCTTCGGCGGCGAGGAGTTCGCGCTGATCCTGCCCGGCACGACGCGCGCCGGTGCCCGTCGTGTCGCCGAGCAGGTGCGCGAGGCGTTCGCGCTCGTTGCCGTCGACGGCCCCGACGGCAAGCCGATCCACGCGACTGCCAGCTTCGGCGTCGCCGAGTTCCCCGCGTGCCCCGGCATCGACGCGCTCATCGCCGCCGCCGACTCGGCGCTCTACGCGGCGAAGCGCGCGGGCAAGAACCGCGTCGTCACAGGCGACGACGATCCCGAGGCGGATTCCGTCGCGGCGATCAACGTGGCCTGAGCTTCCGCAGGCCCTCGAGGATCAGGTCGAGGCCGAACTCGAACGCGCTCACGCTGCGATGCGGGCCGTCAGTCATGTGCTGCTTGCCGTGCTCGTTCAGCGCCGGGTAGAGCTCGACCGGCAGCAGCTTGTCGACGAGCACGGCGAGATTCGTCATCGCGCTCGGTGTGAACGAGTGGCTGCTCTCCCAGAGCGAGAAGCCGGAGATATACCCGTCGAGCACGTGGTACGCGTGGTAGACGGCGTCGCTCGAGAAGCCGGCATCGCTCAGAAGCTCGAGCAGCGAGTTCATCTGCAGCAGGCGTGCGGGGCGGATGTGCTCGGGCGACATCAGGAGCTGCGTCGCCCACGGATGGCGGCGGAACGCCGCGTGGATGGAGACGGCGCTGCTGCGGATCGCCTCGTCCCACGAAGCGTCGGCCGGCGGCGGCTCCGCCTCGGCGAGCACGAGGTCGAGGACGCCGTCGAGCAGGTCGCGCTTGTTCGCGACGTGGTTGTAGAGCGACATCGCCTCGAACCCGAGCGACTGTCCGAGCCGGCGCATCGAGAGCGCGTCGATCCCGTGCTCGTCGGCGAGCTCGAGCGCCGCCTGGAGGATGCGGTCGCGGCTCAGCGGGAGGCGGGGTCCTGTCGTGGAGGCCATTGACAAAGCTTACGGCGTATGTTTGGCTTACGCCATAAGCTTACAGCGTACGAAGGAGAGGCGATGGTCGCGATGGCAGCAACGGCAGCAGCAAGCGAGCAGGCGAGGACGATGCGGGCGCTCGTGCACCGGCGGTACGGCTCGCCCGACGTCCTGCACCTCGACGAGATCGAGCGGCCGCCGCTCGTCGACGACGGCGTCCTCGTCCGCGTGCGCGCGTCGTCGGTGAACCGCGGCGACTGGTACGCCCTCGCCGGCAGGCCGCTCTTCGCGCGGCCGATGATGGGAGGGATCCGCAAACCGAAGTCGCCGTTGCTCGGCACCGACTTCGCCGGCGTCGTGGAGGCGGTCGGCAAGGACGTGAGCGGCTTCGAGGTGGGCGACGAGGTGTTCGGCGGCCGGAGCGGCGCGTTCGCGGAGTACGTCTGCTCACGCAACGGAGTCGGGCACAAGCCGTCGACGCTGAGCTTCGAAGAGGCTGCGGCGGTCCCGGTCGCCGCGCTCACGGCGCTGCAGGGACTGCGGGACAAGGGCGGCCTGAAGCCGGGCCAGCGTGTGCTGATCAACGGCTCGTCCGGCGGCGTCGGCACGTATGCCGTGCAGATCGCGAAGGCGCTCGGTGCGCACGTGACCGCCGTTTGCAGCCCGCGGAACGTCGAGACCTCACGCTCGCTCGGCGCCGACCGGGTCATCGACTACACGAAGGAGGACTTCACTCGCACGGGCGAGCAGTACGACCTGATCCTCGACGTGGCCGGCAGCAAGTCGTGGCACGCCTGCAAGCGGGTGCTGAAGCCCGGTGCGACTCTCGTGCTCATCGGCGCGCCGAACACGACGCGGGTTCTCGGCCCCCTCAGGCACATCGCGGCCGTGTGGCTGATGTCGCGCTTCGGCAAGCACAAGGCGGTCTTCTTCGTCGCGCAGTTCAACCTCGAGGACATGGAGACGTTGCGCGAGCTCGCAGAGTCCGGGAAGCTGCGCTCGGTCGTCGACCGCGTCTACCCACTCGCCGAGGCGCCCGACGCGCTGCGCGCGATGGGCGAGGGCCACGTGCAGGGCAAGCTCGTAATCACGATCTGAGCGCATACTTGGCGGTGGATGGCCACCACGGTGACGACCCCCGGTGGCGTCGAGTGGACGGTTCGTCGGCTGCTCGTCGTCAACCGTCCGCTCTCGCCTCGAGCGGCGGTCGAGTTCGGCGCGCCGAGCTCGAGCTCGTACTACGTGCGCTCACACGGCGGGTACGCCTTGCCTGCGCTCGTCGTCGACGCGGTCGCCTTCACCCTGACGCTGCCGCTACTGCCGCTTCGCATCTGGCTTCGCCGCAGCGGCGTGCTCGCCTGGACGCTTGAGGCGACGTGCCGGCCCTGGGGACGCCGCGGCCCGAAGCAGGTCATGCGCTGGCGGGTCAAAGGGGACACCGCCAGCAAGGACGCCGTGCGGGCGATTGCCGAGGCGTTCGCACGCGGTGACGGCGCCCCGTCGGTTGCGGGGGCGGAGCGCACGCAGTGAACGGGCTCGAGAACTGCGCGCTCGTCGTGATCGACGTGCAGGAGGGCTTCGACGACCCCGCGTGGGGCCGCCGGAACAACCCCGGATGCGAGGCGAACGTCGCCGCGCTGATCACAGAGTGGCGTACCGCCGGGCGGCCACTCGTCTACGTCCGCCACGACTCGGACGAGCCGGACTCGCCGCTTCGGGCCGGCTCGCCCGGCAACGCGCTGAAGGCGGTCGTCGGCGGCGAGCCCGACCTCTTCGTGACGAAGCAGGTCAACTCTGCCTTCTACGGCGAGCCGGCGCTCGATCCGTGGCTCCGGGAGCGCGGGATCACGTCGATCGCCGTCTGCGGGATCACGACGAACCATTGCTGCGAGACGACCGCGCGCATGGCCGGGAACCTCGGCTACCGCGTTTTGTTCGTCGGCGACGCCACCGCCACCTTCGACCGGCGCGCGCTCGACGGCGGCCTGATCCCGGCCGAGGAGATCCAGCGCGTGACCGAGGCGAACCTCGACGGCGAGTTCGCCGAGGTCGTGTCGACCGCGGCCCTGCGCGGCTAAAGTCTGGGCGTGGACCTCGACGCGCTCGAAGCCGAAGCGCAGTCTTCGATTGCCGCAGCGTCCACCGTCCCGGAGCTCGAGGACGTCCGCGTCCGCTTCCTCGGCCGCAAGGCGGAGCTGCCGCAGGCGCTGAGGGAGGTCCGCGACCGGGAGACGGGGATGGCGCTCAATGCCGTGCGGCAGCGGCTCGAGGCCGCGTTCGGCGCGCGGCGCGCCGCGATCGAGGAGGCGGAGCTCGAGCGCCGGCTGAACGAGGAGACGATCGACGTCACGCTCCCCGGCTACGAGCTGCCGCTCGGCCACCTGCACCCGATCACGCAGGTCCGGCGTGCGGTCGAGGACGCGTTCCTCGGCCTCGGCTACGAGATCCGCGACGATCGTGAGGTCGAGACGGTCGAATACAACTTCGACAAGCTCGCGTTCGAGCCGACGCATCCCACGCGCTCGCACCGCGACACGTTCTTCCTCGAGGACGACGTCGTGCTGCGCACGGAGACCTCACCGTCGCAGATCCACATGCTCGAGGAGCGCGAGCCCCCGGTCTACATGGTGTCGATCGGGCGCGTCTACCGCCGCGACGCCATCACGGCCACGCGTTACCCGATCTTCCATCAGTTCGAGGGCCTCGCCGTCGACCGTAACATCACGCTCGCCGACCTCAAGGGCACGCTGCTGCACGTGATGCGTGCGCTCTACGGCCCGGACCGCCGCGTTCGCTTCCGCACGCACTACTTCCCGTTCACCGAGCCGTCGATCGAGCCGGACGTCTCGTGCTCGGTGTGCGGCGGCAGCGGCTGCCGCACCTGCAAGTACTCGGGCTGGCTCGAGATGGGCGGCGCCGGCATGGTCGACCCGCGCGTCTTCGAGAACGTCGGCCTCGACCCGGAGGAATGGACCGGCTTCGCGTTCGGTTGCGGCCTCGAGCGTACGGCGCAGCTTCGCCATGGCATCCCCGACATCCGCGCGCTGTGGGACGGCGACCTGCGCGTGCTGCGACAGTTCTGATGCGCGTCCCGGTCTCCTGGCTCCGCGACTATGTCGACGTCTCGATGCCGCTCGAGCAGCTCGCCGAGCGCCTCGCCGTCACCGCGGCCGAGGTCGAGGCGATCGAGACCTTCGGCGTGCCCGACACCGACGGCAACCTCGGCCGCTTCGCGGTCGGCAAGGTCCTCGACGTCTCGAAGCATCCGAACGCCGACCGGCTCAGCCTCTGCGTCGTCGACGTCGGCGAAGGCGAGCCGCGCCAGATCGTCTGCGGCGCCGACAACGTCGTCGCGGGCGGGACGGTCGGCGTCGCGCTCTCGGGTGCGGTCGTGCGCGGCGGCATGACGATCGAGGATCGCGACGTGCGCGGCATCGTCTCGCGCGGGATGATCCTCTCCGACGACGAGGCGGGCGTCGGCGACAGCCGCGCCGGGATCATGCTGCTCCCGGACGAGCTCGAGGCCGGTCAGCCGCTCGTCGACGCGCTGCCGATCGACGAGCGCGTGCTCGTGCTGGAGGTGACGGGCAACCGACCCGACCTCTTCTCGATCTACGGCGTCGCGCGCGAGGTCGCCGCGATCTTCGAGCTGCCGCTCGCGCCCGAGCCCGGCGGCGAGCTCGTCACGTCCGACGATCCGGGTGTGCGGATCCGGATCGAGGACGAGCAGGCGTGCGTGCGCTACATCGGCGGAGTGCTGCACGACGTTCGCATTGCGCCCTCGCCGCAATGGCTGCGCACGCGGTTGTGGCTCGCGGGCATGCGGCCGATCTCGAACGTCGTCGACGTGACGAACTACGTGATGCTTGCGCTCGGGAGCCCGCTGCACGCGTTCGACCTGACGACGCTCGGCGGCGCCGAGGTGATCGTCCGCCATGCGGCCCCGGGCGAGCGCATCCGCACGCTCGACGGCGAGGAGCGCGAGCTCGATCTGTCGGATCTCGTGATCGCCGACGCGGAGCGCCCGATCGCGCTCGCCGGGATCATGGGTGGGGGAGAGACGGAGGTCGGCGCGGAGACGACGTCGATCCTGCTCGAGGCCGCGAACTTCGACCGCTTCACGATCTACGCGACGTCCGAGCGGCTGAAGCTTCGGACAGAGGCGTCGTCGCGCTGGGAGAAGGGCGTCGACCCGTACGCGGCCGAGCGCGCCGCGGCGTACGCGACGGAGCTGATCGTCGAGCACGCGGGCGGCACGAGCGCCGGCGCGCTCGACGTCCACGGCGCGCTGCCCAAGCAGCCCGTCGTGCGCTTCCGCGCCGAGCGCGCAAATGCGCTGATCGGGCTCCCGGTCCGCTGACGATCAGCAGCACGGGATCCTGGAGCGGTTGGGCTTCGAGCTCAAGAACGGCGACGTCGTCGTGCCGACCTGGCGGGCCGCCGAGGTGACGCGCGAGGTCGACGTGATCGAGGAGGTCGCGCGCTTTGTGCTCGACGACGTCCCATTCACGCTCCCGGCACGCCGCGAGATGTCCGGCCGCCTCACGACGCTGCAGGAGCAGCGGCGGCGCGTCGAGGACGTGCTCGTCGGCCTCGGCTTCAGCGAGACCTATACGCCGTCACTTCGCGCCGAGGAGCGCGATGCGAAGGCGTACGGCCTCGTCGAGCCCATCTCCGTCGAGCTCACCTACCTCCGCACGTCGCTGCTGCCGAGCCTCGTCGACACGGCGGCGCGAAATGCCGAGGCCGGCAACGAGGACATCGATCTCTTCGAGATCGCGCGGGTCTACCTGCCGAGCGGCGACAAGCTTCCCGACGAGCACCTGCACGTCGGCGCGATCTTCGAAGGCGGCTTCCTCCGCGCGAAAGGCGTTGTCGAGACGATCGCGCGCGCGCTGAGGATCGACGCGCCATTCGCACGCGGTACGCATCCGCTCATGCATCCCGGGAAGACGGCACAGCTGCCATTCGGGTACGTCGGCGAGCTGCGCCCGGGCGTGCTCGAAGGGGAGTGGAGCGTCTTCGAGCTGGACCTCGCCGCGCTCAGCGACGCGACGACCGGTCCCGTCGTCTACGAGGACGTCGTGACGTATCCGGCTGTGAAGCAGGATCTCGCGTTCGTCCTGACGAGGACGTGCCGGCGGGCGACGTCGTCGCGGCAATGCGCGAGGCGGCAGGCCCGGAGCTCCGCACGGTCAAGCTCTTCGACGTCTATCGCGGCGGGCAGATCCCGGAGGGCCGCAAGTCGCTCGCGTTCAACGTCAGCTTCCAGTCGCCCGACAAGACGCTCTCCGACGAGGACGCTTCCGCGCTCCGCGAGCGCATCGTGAGGGGGCTCGCGACGCGCTTCTCGGCAGAGCTGCGCGAGTGACCTCGGTCCTCGAATCGACGCCGCCGAGCTTCGACGAGGCTGCAGTCGCGCGCATCGCCGCCGAGCGCTTCGGTCTCGACGGGCAGGTCACGAATCTCGGCAGCGAGCGCGACCAGACGTTCCTCGTCGAGAGCGCCGCCGACGCAGCTGTCGTCAAGATCTCGAACCTCGGCGAAGACCCGGCGACGCTCGACCTCGAAGCCGAGGCGATCCTCCACATCGTGCGCGTCGATCCCGGCTTGCCGGTCGCACGGCCGCGCGTCGTCTCGGACGCGGCGGGTGCGGCGGCCTACCGGACGAGCGTCGCCGGCCCTGACGGGACACACTTCGTGCGGCTCTTCGACCGCGTGCACGGCCGCCTCGGCGGGCCGGAGCTCGACGACGGCGCGGTGCGCGACTACGGCGCGACGCACGCGCGGCTCGGACTCGCGCTTCGCAGCTTCTTTCACCCCGCAGCCGGCCGTGAGCTCCTTTGGGACCTCGCGCGGGCCGCGGGGCTCCGCGAGCACGCAACGGCGATCGAAGATCCGCAGCGGCGGGCGCTCGTCGAGCTCGTGCTCGACCGCTACGACGAGCACGTCGCGCCGCGCTGGCCGTACCTACGGGCGCAGATAGTCCACGGCGACCTCAACCTCGACAACGTGCTGCTCGACGAGCGTGGGCGCATCTCCGGGATCGTCGACTTCGGCGACCTGAGCCACACGGCGCTCGTCGGCGACGTCGCGGTCGCGATCGCGTCGCTGATTCGCGGGCGGCAGCTCGACGACGTCTTCCGGGTCGGGCGCATCGCAGTCGACGGCTACGAGTCGAGGGTGCCGTTCGAGCCGATCGAGCGCGAGGTGCTCGGCGATCTCGTGGCGGCGCGGCTCGCGGCCATCGTCGTGATCAGCGCGTGGCGCGTCGCGCGCTATCCGGAGAACGCGACGTACATCCAGTCGTGGGACGACGACTCGTGGCGGCTGCTCGAGTTGGTCGGCGAGCTCGGCTGCGAGCGCTTCTCGACCGAGCTCGGCGCCGAGCCGGCGAGCGTGGCGACCGGCGAGCTCGTCCGCCGCCGCGGCGAGGCGGTCGGGGCGATGCTCACGCGCCTCACCTACGAGGAGCCGGTGCACGTCGTGCGCGGCGAGGGGGTCTGGCTCGTCGACGCCGACGGCCGCCGGCTGCTCGACGCCTACAACAACGTCCCGGTCGTCGGGCATTGCCATCCGCGCGTGTCCGAGGCGGTCGTGCGGCAGACGCGCCGCCTGAACACCCACGCCCGCTACCTCTACGAGCCGCTCGTGCAGCTCGCCGAGCGGCTGCTCGAGTCGATGCCGCCCGAGGCCGGCCTCGACACCGTGCTGCTCGTCAACTCGGGGAGCGAGGCGAATGACATCGCCTGGCGCGTCGCGAGCGGCGTCACCGGCCGACGGGGAGCCGTGGTCACGCAGCACGCCTACCACGGCGTGACCGCTGCGATCGCCGACCTCTCGCCGGAGGAGTGGCCCGACGGGTTCGCCGCGCCGAACGTGGCGCGCATCCCCGTCGACGCCGGCGGTGCAGACGTCGCGGCGGCTGCGGCGACGCTCGACGGGCTTGCCGCGACGTTCGTCGACGCGGGCCTGACGGCCGACGGCATCCATCCGCCTACGCCGGAGCGTCTCGCCGCAATCGTCGAGGCGACCCACGCCGCGGGCGGTCTCTTCGTCGCAGACGAGGTGCAGGTTGGCTACGGGCGAAGCGGCGAGCACCTGTGGGCGTTCGCGCACCTCGGTGTGCGCCCGGACTTCGTGACGCTCGGGAAGCCGATGGGGAACGGCTATCCCGTCGCAGCGGTGCTGACGCGCCGCGAGCTCGTCGAGGAGTTCGCGTTCGCGCGCCGAGTGTTCAGCACGTTCGGCGGCAACCCGGTCGCCGCGCAGGCGGCACTCGCCGTGCTCGACGTGATCCGCGACGAGCGGCTCGTCGGCTATGCACAGCGCATCGGTGCACTGCTGCGCGAGCGGCTGGAGGAGCTCGCGGCGCAGCACGAGTCGGTCGTCGCCGTGCGCGGGCTCGGCCTGCTGCTCGGCGTCGAGCTCGACGAGCCCGAGCGCGCGCGCCGCGTCGTCGACGGCCTCCGCCGTGACGGAGTGCTGATTGGCCGCACCGGCCCGCGGGACGACGTCCTGAAGATCCGCCCGCCGCTCGTCTTCGGCGAGGAGCACGTGCAGCTGCTCGTAGAGGCCCTCGAAGCCGCCCTCTAGCGAAAAGGGGGTTACCCCCAAAACGTCTGTGTGCCAACTTCGTACCAATTGTGTAACGGGCATTTGCCCCGCACACGCGACGTTTCGCCGGCGCAGGACACGTCCGCGTCCGCGAACGTTGGGGTAACCCCCACTGGGCCGCCGCCGCCGGGACGCCGACTACTCTTCCGCGACGGGGAGCCCTTGTGACCGACGTCCATCGCCAGCACTACAACGTCACGTTCACGCTGCTTGCGGTCGCTGCCGTCGCCTACGCGCTGCTGCAGTCGCTCGTCGCGCCCGCGCTGCTGACGATCCAGAACGACCTGCACACGACGACGGCCGGCGCCGCGTGGATCCTGAGCGCGTACCTGCTGAGCGCGTCGGTGATGACGCCGATCGCCGGCCGGCTC
Organism: uncultured Actinomycetes bacterium; assembly: GCA_963838985.1. GTDB lineage: Bacteria > Actinomycetota > Thermoleophilia > Gaiellales > Gaiellaceae > Palsa-739. The sequence goes on along the minus strand of CAWITF010000003.1, from coordinate 260,302 downwards.
GGGGACATGTACGGCAAGAAGCGCATCCTCGTCGTCGTGCTCGCCGTGCTCGCCCTCGGCACCGCCGTCGCAGCTGTCTCGACGTCGATCGACCTGATGATCGTCGCGCGGGTCGTCCAGGGCGCGGGCGGCGCCGTCTTCCCGCTCGCGTTCGCGATCATCCGCGACGAGTTCCCCCGCGAGCGCGTCCCACACGGGATCGCGCTGATCTCCGCGATCATGGGCATCGGCGGCGGGCTCGGCATCGTCCTCGCAGGCCCGATCGTCCAGCACTTCTCGTACCACTGGCTCTTCTGGTTCCCGCTCGTCGCCGTCGTCGGAGCCGCCGCCGGCATCGTCGTCTTCGTGCCGGAGTCGCCGATCCGCACAGCGGGCCGCATCGACCCGGTGGGCGCGGTGCTGCTCTCGGGCTGGCTCGTCGCGCTGCTCGTGCCGGTGAGCGAAGGGCCGAGCTGGGGCTGGACCTCGGTACGGACGGTCGGGCTCTTCGCGACGTCGATCGTGCTCGCGATCCTCTGGGTCGTGTCGGAGACGCGCAGTGCCGCGCCGCTCGTCGACATGCGGATGATGCGGCTGCGGCCGGTGTGGACGACGAACCTCGCTGCGCTCGTGATCGGCTTCGGCATGTTCGCGTCCTTCGTGCTCGTCCCCGAGTTCGTGGAGCTGCCGAAGCGCACGGGCTTCGGGTTCGGCGCGTCGGTGACGCAGGCCGGGCTCTTCATGGTCCCGGCGACCATCGGCATGCTGCTCGCGGGCCCGGTTTCCGGGCGCCTGTCCACGACCGTCGGCTCGCGCGTGCCCCTGCTGCTCGGTGCACTCGTCTCGTGCATGGCGTTCGTGATCCTGACGTTCGCGCACAGCGCGTCCTGGGAGATCTACGTCGCGATGCTCGTGATGGGCATCGGCATCGGCTTCGCCTTTGCATCGATGGCGAACCTGATCGTCGAGTCGGTGCCCGCCCACCAGACCGGGATCGCGACCGGCATGAACACGATCGTCCGCTCGATCGGCGGCGCGATCGGCGCGCAGGTCTCCGCGGGGATCGTCACCGCGACGCTCGCCTCGAACGGCCTGCCGAGCGAGCGCGGCTTCGTGATCGCGTTCGCCGTCGCCGCTGGCGCGCTCGCGGTCGGCTGCGCCGTCGCAACGCGCGTCCCGCGCCCGGCGGCCACGTCCTCCGGCGAGCGCGTGCCCGAAGCCGCCTGAGGGACGCGTGAGCCATCCGTGAGGCGCCTCCGGATCATGGGAGGCGCCAACAAAGGAGGGATCGCCATGTTCCGCCGCATTCCGCATCCGAGCCCCGCGATGGTCGTCGCGATGCTCGCGCTCCTCGTCGCGCTCTCGGGCACGGCGTTCGCCGCCGGCGTCGTGCCGGTCGCGAAGCGCGCCCTGAGCGCCGACAACGCGAAGAAGCTCCAGGGCGAAACGTCGGCTCAGCTGCTCGAGGCCGCCTCTGCGAGCTCGAAGCTCGCCGACGACGCGTCGCATCTTCAGGGCAAGACGGCTGACGAGATCGTGACCGCCGCCCAGACGAAGAGCGTCTCCGGCTTCGTCACGATCAAGGAGAGCAACTTCTCGATGGGCACCGGTCAGATCGTCGACTACACGATGTCGTGCGACGCGGGGCAGAAGGCGATCTCCGGGGGATCCCAGTACTCCCAGGCCCCCGCGTTCCTCCTCGAGTCGCGCCCGACGCCCGACGGCAGCGCCTGGAAGGTGATGCTCGTAAACCCGTCGGACTCGGACGGCGCGTTCGGGAACCTCTTCGTCGTGTGCGTGGCCTAGCCGACGCGCACGACGAAGAACGCGATCGCCACGTACTGACAGGCGACGGCGACGAGCGTGAGCGCGTGGAAGACCTCGTGATAGCCGAAGACCGCGGGTGACGGGTTGGGCCGCTTGAACGCGTAGACGAGCGCGCCGCCGGTGTAGGCGAGGCCGCCGGCGGCGAGCAGGAAGACGGCGGCCGCGCCTGCGTGCGTCCACACCTGCGGCATCGCCGCGACGCCGGCCCAGCCGACGAGGATCCCCGTGACAGCGGACAGCCACTTCGGCGCACCGACCCAGGCGAACTTGAGGATGATCGCCGCCGCGGCGCCGGACCAGACGACGGCGAGAATCAGCGGGCGCAAGATCCCGTGCACGACGAGGAGCCCGACCGGCGTGTAGGTCCCGGCGATCAGCAGATAGATGCCGGCGTGGTCGACCCGCCGCATCCACGGCCGCATGCGCGGGCTCCACGTGATCCGGTGGTAGACGGCGCTCGCGCCGAGCATGAAGACCACCGATGCGGCGAACGCTGCCGCAGCGATCGACGCTCTCGTCCCGTCTGCGTAGAGGACGACCAGCGTCCCGACCACGAGCGCGACGAAGAAGGCTCCCTGGTGGAGGACGCCCCGCAGAACGGGGCGGGCGAGCTGGTGAGAAGTTTCGGCTGTCAACGAAGGGCCTGGCTCCCTTCGATGCTACGGTTTCCGGGAATGGCTGACAAAGAAGAGAAGATCGAGTTCGAGGGTGAGGTCATCGAGTCTTTCCGCTCCGGCATGTATCGAATCATGCTGGACAACGGCCACGAGACTCTGGGCTACACCTCGGGCCGCATGCGGCGGTACCGCATCCGGATCAATCCGGGCGACCACGTCAAGGTCGAGCTCTCGCCGTACGACCTGACCCGCGGCCGCATCGTCTACCGCAACAAGTAGCTATTTCCTGACGCGGAGCAGCGCCTCCATGCCGAGCGCGGCATGGTTCGCGACCGCGCAGCTGAGCCGGTAGAGACCCGGCGCGAGCCGGATCTGGCGGTCGATCACGGCACCCGGTTGTGCCTCCGGCCAGCGGAAGAGCACCCGGCCTCCGCCTGCGCGCGTGAGCACCAGGTCGTGCGCGTCCTGACCCTGGTTGCGCAGCTCGATGATCGCTGTGCCCGCCTTGATCGTCCGGCGCGACAGCGAGTAGCGGAACTCCTGCGCGACGACCTGGACACGTGCGGGTGGCGGCGGCGCGGCGATCACTTGACGAGCACCGGCCGGGTGAACGAGGCCGCGCCGGGGATGACGGCGCCCGCGTCGACTCCGAGCCACTGCTCGAGGAGCGACGCATAGACGCCGCGGAAGTCCGCGGTCGCCGCGACGTTGCCGTCGTCGTCGAGGCCCTTGGCGAGACCCGGGAACTCGCCGACCATCTTCCCGGCCGCACGCGTGCCGACCAGGAAGCCGACGCCCGCGGCACCGTGATCCGTGCCGCTCGAGCCGTTCTCCTGTGCGCGCCGGCCGAACTCGGACCAGACGTGCACGAGCACGCGGTCGGCGATGCCTCGCGCCTCGAGGTCGCGCTGGAACGCGAGCAGGGAGTCGGCGGTCGTCTGCAGCCCCTGCGAGAGCGAGTCGGCCTGGTCGGAGTGCGTGTCGTAGTGACCGGGCGCGGTCAGCGAGACGACGCGAAGCGGCAGGTTCGCGCCGAGCATCGCGGCGAGGCCGGCGAGCCGCTTCGGGAACTCGTCGCTCGATTTCGGGTAGGCGACCGGGCTCGTGTAGCCGGGCTTGCCGTCCTGCGACTGGAACGGGAGCAGCTGTGTGCGGAGCCGGTCGACCTGCGCAGTGACGCCCGCCGCCTGCGCAAGGGCGGGATCCGCGCCGGCGCCGGCTCCGAGCGAGCCGATCGCCGCGAGCATCCGCTCCTCGACCTCGCCCCAGACGCGGTTGCTCCAGAAGTCGTACTGGTCGGGCCCGTCGATCGACGCGACGGGGACCTTCGCGGTCGCGAGCGCGGGGGCGAGGCTCGAGTCGAGCGAGAGCCCCTGCAGCGGGTTGTCGGCGCTGCCGACGCGGTCGAGGTAGCGGCCGAGCCAGCCGGTGCGCAGGTTCACGCTCGTCGCGCCGACCTCCCAGTAGTGGCGCGAGGTGAAGTGGCTCTGGTCGGCGTTCGTGTAGCCGATCGCCGGCATCACCGACACCTTCTGCTCGCCGTAGAGCTGTGCGAGCCCGCCGGCCGCCGGGTGCCAGTGCAGCCGGTCGTCCTCGGCGAACGTCGCGCCGCCGGCGAGCGCGAGCTTCGGCCGCAGCTTGCGGTAGAGCGCGTCGCCCTGCGGTGAGAGGACGGACAGCGCATCGGCGCCGCCTTCGAGGAAGACGCTGACAAGCACCTGCTGGGCGGGCAGCGTCGCCGCCGCGGCGATGCCTTCCTCGAGCGCACCACTGCGGAGCCTCGAGCCGCCGTACACCGCGAGCATCGCGCCAAGGCTCTGGGCCACAAACGAGCGGCGCGAGAGCCCGGTGCCGGCGGGGAGCGGCATCCCGGGCTCGATCGCGGGCAGCCCACGGCCGGCTTCCGCCGCCGCGCGGTGCAGCAGCCTCGAGCGGGAGAGCCCGTCGCAGTGGTTGCAGCTCATGCGGTCTGCAGCTCCGGGCTGACTGCGATCAGCTGGCGTAGCGCGTTCTGGGTCATCACCGGGTACTGCTTGCGCTTCCACGCGGCGTTGCCGGCGTCTGCCAGCGCGGCCTGCGCGAAGCGCGCGAGCGCGCCGTGCGTCTGCTCGCTCAGCGCGGGCTTGCGCCAGAACCCGAGCGCGCTCTCGACGAGCTTCGCTGCGTCGTAGGGCTGCGACGCCTTGCCCGGGTCGAGTGCATACGGGTTGAGGACGTTCTGCGCCGTCCACCAGCGGCCGCGCCACGTGGCCGTGTCGAGCCAGCGCGTGTCGTCCCAGCCCGCGACGTTCGGCGGATAGAAGAGCTGCTGGCCCGACATCTCGCCGATCCACGCCCACGACGTCGTGTCGATCGGGCGGCCGATGCGGCGCAGCAGGCCCGCCGTGTAGACGACCGGCGGCTTCACGAGCCGCGCACCCTGGTAGAGCGCGGGATGCTTGAGGATCGCCGTCAGCACGGGGCGGACCTGATGCCCGCTCGCGACGTAGAGGCGCTCGAGTGCGCGCTCGGTTGCCGCGTCAGGCTCGCCGGCGACGAAGTAGCTCCAGAGCTTGCGGACGAAGAAGCTCGCGTGGTCGGGATGCGACACCGCGAGGCGCACCGCGTCGCGCCAGGTGAAGGCGCCGTGCTGGTGGAAGACCGTCTTGACGCCCGCGTCGTGGAACTTCGGGTCGTAGCGGAAGTTGACGCTGCCCGCCCCTTCGCGCCAGTCGTTCCGGAAGCCGGTGAGCGCGCGCGCCTGCTGGCGCACGTCGGACTCGGTGTAGCCGCGGCCGGCGCCGAGGGTGAAGAGCTCCATCATCTCGCGCGCGTAGTTCTCGTTCGGCGACCACTTCGAGTTGTCGCTCCCGTTCAGCCACAGGAGCATCGCCGGGTCGCGCGTCACGGCGAGCAGCAGGTCGTGGAACGAGCCGAGCCCGTGCGCGCGGAATAGCTGGTTCTGGTTCAGCATCAGCCGCTGCGAGCCGACGCCGTCGTTCGAGGTCGCGAACCAGTCGTGCCACACGAGCGCTAGGCGCTCGACGAGCGGGCGCGACGTGCGCACCATCCGGTCGAGCCACCAGACGTGGTCGTGACCCCACGCGTCGTACGGCGCGAGCGGGCGTCCCTTCTCATCCTTCGGCGCACGGCCGACGAACTGCTCCGCGCCGGGATGAGTGAGTGCGTGGACGGCGCCGTCGAGCCCGCGCGCCGCGAGCGCCTCCGCCTCGCCCTTGCGCGGACCGAAGCCGGCACGCCAGAGCAGCCGCTCGGCTTCGGCGACTCCGAACTTCCCTGCGTAAGCGGCGACCAACGGCAATCCCTCCACCCGTCACATCGGGCGGCGCGGCCGCGGTCACGTCCCCCAAAAACGGGAAAGGCCCCTTGCGGGGCCCTTCCCTCGGATGAAGCTCAGCGGACTACGACTCGCTGGGCTCCGCACCGAGCTCGTCCGACGAGCGACTTGCGTCGCCGATCGTGCCGAGCCCGCCGATGGTCCCGAGCGACGGCGTGATGCCGAGCCCGTTGTCGATCAGACCCTCGGTTGCGGGAGCCGACGTGCCTGTCCTGCTCGTGCCCGTGCGGGCCGAGCTGCTGCGCGTCCGTGAAGCAGCCTTTCGGCGACTGCTCGTCTTCTTCCGGCCGCCGGTGCGCGTCGCCGTCTTGCGGCGCGTGCCCGACGAGCGGGAGCTCGTCTTCTTCCGGCTGCTGGTCTTCTTGCGCGAGCTCGTCTTCTTCCGGCTGCTGGTCTTCTTGCGACCACCGGTCGAGCGGGAGCTCGTCTTCTTCCGGCTGCTGGTCTTCTTGCGACCACCGGTCGAGCGGCTGCTGGTCTTCTTGCGGCTGCTCGTCTTCTTGCGCGAGCTCGTCTTCTTCCGGCCGCTGGTCTTCTTGCGACCACCGGTCGAGCGGGAGCTCGTCTTCTTCCGGCTGCTGGTCTTCTTGCGACCACCGGTCGAGCGGCTGCTGGTCTTCTTGCGGCTGCTCGTCTTCTTGCGCGAGCTCGTCTTCTTCCGGCTGCTGGTCTTCTTGCGACCGCCGGTCGAGCGCGACGCTGTCTTGCGTGCACCCGACGAGCGGGTGCTCGTACGGCGTGCGCTAGTCGTGCTACGCCGTTTGGTACCGCCACTCGAGCGTGTGCTCGAGGTCTTTCTGCGTGCTCTTGCCATTCGTGCTCCTCCTAGGTGAGAGCGTTTCTGGCAACGACATGTGCAGTATGCGCGTTACCTCGGATGACATACGGCGTTTGCTGCATGTCTCCTACTTCGAGATGTCCTCTACGACGTCTCCGGTCTGCACGTCGGATGCGTGCTTGGCGATGTCCGCCTGCGCGACGATTCCGACGAGCTTGCCGTCCTCCTCGACGACCGGCAGCCGGCGAACCTGGTGGCGCGCCATCAGCCGGAGTGCTTCGTCGAGATCCTGTCCTGGATCGATCGTGACGAGCTCGCGGGACGCGATCTCGCCGACCGTGACCGATTCCGGTTCCCTGCCCTCCGCGACGACCCGGATTGCGATGTCGCGGTCGGTGACGGTGCCGACGAGCCTCTCCCCCTCGACGATCGGGATCATCCCCGCGTCCTCGTCACGCATCAGCCGCGCCGCTTCGACCACGGTGCTCCCGCTCTCGAGCGAGTGCGGATTCGAAGTCATCACGTCGCGGATCCCGTCAGCCATGTTGCTCGATCCCTTCTCGGTGTCACGTTGTGTTATCAGCTTGGCTAACTTCCCGCATTTGTGCAACGCAAACGAGAAGCATGACGCATGTTGTTTACGGATCGCATGCGCGCATGACGCGCGTTCTCAATTCAGACGCCGCAACGCGTCAAGACTTGCGCGCAGTCGCCTTGCCTCCCTTGCGGCCGGCTGCTTTCTTCTGCGCTGTGGTCCCGCCTTGCGACGAGTTGCTCTTCGACGAGCTCGAGTGCGACTTCTTGCCACCGCGACTCGACGCGCCCGGCGAGTTCGCGATCTTCGCCGCCCGCTCTTTCGACATCCCCTTGTCCTTGAGCGCCTCGTACTGCTTCTCGTTCTTGACGTTCGAGCTCTTGCCGGGCATCGACTCCTCCTTCTCGTTGACGGTGCGATGCGCGCGCCGTACCCCGATTTGCAGGAAAAATGCATCCGATTCGCGGTGAGCGCACGACGCTGCGGCGTGCCGACGAGAACGACGTCGACCGTCTCGTCGCGTGGCACGCGGACCCGGACGTCTCGCGCTACTGGGACGACGAGACGTTCACAGCGGACGAGATGCGGGCGCGGCTCGTCCGCTCCGACGCCGAGCCGTGGATCGTCGAGGCCGACGAGGAGCCGATCGGGTACCTGCAGGTGCACTCAACCGGGCTCGACATGTTCCTCGTCCCGCACGCGCGCGGGCGGGGTCTCGGCCCGGATGCGGCCCGGGCGATGACCCGGCACCTGCTCGAGGAGCGCGGCTGGGCGAGGGTGACCGTCGACCCCTACACGTGGAACGAGCCGGCGCTGCGCGCGTGGCGCAGCGCCGGCTTCGTCCCGGTCTCGCACCACCCGCCGGACGACGAGCACACGGCGGCGTGGGTGCTGATGGAGGTCCGGGCGGATTAGTCCGCGGTCGGGTCGTCCTCGGCGTCCGAGCTCGACTCTTCCGGGTCCGGGACCGGCGACTCTTCGACTTCTTCGTTCCGGTCGTCCTCGCGTGGGTGTTCCATATCCTGTTCCGACATGAAGGTCGTACTGCCCGACAGCACCGAGCTTGAACTTCCCGACGGCGCGACCGGGCTCGACGCCGCGCGCGCGATCGGGCCGAAGCTCGCCGAGCAGGCGGTGCTCGTGCGCGCGAACGGGCACGTGCAGGACCTGCGGCTCCCGCTCGCCGACGGACAGCCGATCCAGATCCTGACGACGCGCGACGCCGCCGACCCGGACGCGCTCTACGTCCTCCGCCATTCGTCGGCGCACCTGCTCGCCGAGGCGGTGCGGCGGCTCTACCCCGGTGTGAAGATCGCGATCGGGCCGCCGATCGAGAACGGCTTCTACTACGACTTCGAGTTCCCGGAGCCGCTGCGCGAGGAAGACCTCGAGCGGATCGAGGCCGAGATCGCGCGCGAGCTCGACGAAGGGCGCGAGTGGTCGCGCGAGGAGGTGTCGCGCGACGAGGCGAAGGCGCGCTTCGCGGCCGAGGACGAGCCGTTCAAGGTCGAGCTCGTCGACACCGCGGAAGGCGACATCTCCCTCTACACGCAGGGCGACTTCACCGACCTCTGCCGCGGGCCGCACCTCCAGAACTCGAAGCCGATCAAGGCGCTGAAGCTGACCGGCCTCGCCGGCGCGTACTGGCGCGGCGACTCGACGAAGCCGCAGCTCACCCGGATCTACGGCACCGCCTTCTACAGAAAGGAAGACCTCGACGCCTACCTCGAGCGGCTCGAGGAGGCGCGGAAGCGCGACCACCGCGTGCTCGGCCGTCAGCTCGACCTCTTCCATCTGTCCGAGCACTCGCCGGGCTCGCCGTTCTGGCACCCGAAGGGGATGGTCGATCTGGAACGAGCTCGAGGACACTGCGCCGGCGCGAGAACCTCGCGCCGCGGCTACGTCGAGGTGAAGACCCCGCTCCTCTACGACATCGAGACCTACGTCACCTCGGGGCACTACGACAACTACAAGGAGAACATGTTCTTCGTCGGGTCGCGGGACGACGCCGACCGGCACGTACGCGCTGAAGCCGATGAACTGCCCCGGGCACATGCTCCTCTTCGGCTCGGCAGCTGCGCTCCTACCGCGACCTTCCGCTCCGCTACGCGGAGTCGTCGACGCTCCACCGCGACGAGCTCGCCGGAACGCTCCACGGGCTGCTGCGGGTGCGCCACATCACCCAGGACGACGCCCACATCTTCTGCACGCCCGAGCAGATCGAGGACGAGATCTTCGGCTGCCTCGACTTCGCCGTCCTATCTCTACGACCTCTTCGGCCTCGAGGCGCGCTTCGAGCTCTCGACCCGTCCCGAGAAGCAGCTCGGCACCGACGAGGAGTGGGACTTCACCGAGGCTGCGCTCCGCAGTCGGCGCTCGAGCGCCGCGGCATCGACTACGTCGTCAACGAGGGCGACGGCGCCTTCTACGGGCCGAAGATCGACCTGCACATGACCGACGTCCTCGGGCGCTCGTGGCAGATGGGGACGATCCAGCTCGACGCGATCATGCCCCAGCGCGTTCGGGCTCACCTATATGGGCCCCGACAACCGCGAGCACTCGCCGTACGTGATCCACCGCGCGCTCCTCGGCTCGCTCGAGCGCTTCATCGGCATCCTCACCGAGCACTACGGCGGCGCGTTCCCGTTCTGGCTCGCGCCGGTGCAGGTGCGGATCCTGCCGGTCGGCGAGGCGCACCTGCCGGGCGCGGAGGCGCTCGCGGACAAGCTGCGCGAGGCGCGGCTACCGCGTCGAGGTCGGCGACGCCCCAGGACACGATCGGCAAGCGCATCCGCGCCGCCGAGCTCGAGAAGCTGCCCTTCACGATCGTCTACGGCGACCGGGAGAGCGAGGCGAGCCTCGCGATCCGGGAGCGCGGGGGCGGCCAGATCCCAGGAATCGCTTGCGGATTTCCTCGCGAAGCTTGCTACGCTTGAATCCTGAAAAGCAGGGGCGGACCCGTTCCTCACCTCCCGGGCGCCACCAGCAGGGCCACGTGGGGTTCAACCGAGTCGAGAGTTTCGACGTAGGAACGGGCCGCTGCATGCAGCGGTTTTTGTGTTGTGCAAGCGATACGAGGAGGATTAAGCCCAACTTGGTGATCTGCCTTTGAGGCCGAGACGCCGGCCGTTCGAGCATCGTCCGCCCTGTCAACAGGGACACGACGCGCATCAACGACGCGATCCGCGTCCCGAACGTCCGCCTGATCGACGACGACGGCTCCCAGCTCGGGATCAAGTCCGACGGACGAGGCTCGCGAGTACGCCTACGGCAAGAACCTCGACCTCGTCGAGGTGGCAGCCCAGGCTGACCCGCCGGTCGCGAAGATCATGGATTACGGGAAGTACAAGTACGAACAGGAGCAGAAGGCGAAGCAGGCTCGGAAGCACCAGAGCCAGATCCACGTCAAGGAGATCAAGCTCCGCCCGAAGATCGGGGTGCACGACTACAACACCAAGAAAGGTCACGTAGAGAGGTTCCTGAACCAGCGCGCGAAGGTGAAGGTGACGATCATGTTCCGGGGTCGCGAGACGACCCATCCGGAGCGCGGTCGCGATTTGCTCCTCCGCCTCGCCGACGACGTCAAGGAGATCGGGCAGATCGAGTCACAGCCCCTCCTCGACGGGCGCAACATGGTGATGGTCCTCGGCCCGACGAAAAATGCAGGAGTGAGACGAGATGCCGAAGACGAAGACACGCAGCGCAGCGAAGAAGCGGTTCATGGTGACGGGGGCGGGCAAGATCCTGCGTCGGCGCCGCCATCGGACGACGCCGCCGGGGCACCTCGTGAAGACGAGCCCGGGGAAGCGGAAACGCGGGCGGAAGAACGTGCAACTCGCGCCTAGCAACGAGAGGGCGCTGAAGCAGATGCTGAGGATCAAGTAATGCCGAGGGTCAAGCGAGCAGTCAACGCGCACAAGAAGCGCCGCGCCGTCCTCGAGCAGGCGAAGGGCTACTGGGGCTGGAAGAACAGCCACTACCGGTATGCGAAGGAGCAGGTCGAGCGCTCGCTCGTCTACGCGTACCGCGACCGCAAGGTCAAGAAGCGCACCTTCCGCCAGCTCTGGATCACGCGCATCAACGCGGCCGCCCGCGCGAACGGGCTGTCGTACAACCAGTTCATCCACGGCTGCGGCAAGGCCGGCATCGAGCTCGACCGCAAGGTCCTCGCGGATCTCGCGGTGCACGAGCCCGAGGCGTTCTCGGCGATCGCCGAGCAGGCCAAAGCCGCACTCACGGACCGCCGCTGATCACCTCTCGCGACAACGAGCGGCTCAAGCTCGTCCGCAAGCTCCACGATCGGCGCTGGCGCGACAAGCTCGAGCTGTTCGTCGTCGAAGGGGAGGATCTCGTCGCCGCGGCGGACGGGATCGAGCCGGTCGAGCTGCTCGTCGCCGGCGAGAACGTCGAGCCCGCGCTCCTCGCGGAGGTGTCGACGCTCGCGCATCCGCCGCGCGTGATCGGCGTCTACCGGCGCGCGGATCTGCCGCGCGGCGTGCGCCCGGTGACGCTCGCGCTCTGGCACGTCGCGGATCCGGGCAACGTCGGGACGCTGCTGCGCTCGGCCGACGCGTTCGGGGCCGGTGTCGCCCTGTCGGCAGGCTGCGCGGATCCGACCTCGCCGAAGGCGTTGCGCGCGTCGATGGGTGCGATCTTCCGCGTCCCGATCGCTTCGTTCGAGGAGCCGGGCGGGACGCGCGTCGCGCTCGCCGCGGGCGGCGGCGTGCCGCTCCCCGAGCTGGATGTCGACGGTGACGTCGTCTTCGTGCTCGGGGCGGAGCGGGAGGGGCTGCCACGCGAGGTCGTCGCGGCGTGCGACGTACAGGCGTCGATTCCGCAGCCTGGCGATGCGGAGTCGCTGAACGTCGCGATGGCCGGGACGATTGCGCTGTACGAGCGGAGCCGAACAGCGGGGTCAGACCCCGCTCGCGGGGTCTGACCCCGTCAGCGGGTCGTTCAGGCGGATCAGCCGCGTTACTTCCTCGAAGCCGAGGCGGCGGAGGATCGGCTCGGACATCGGCGCCGCTTGCGTGACGAGCGCCGGCGTGCCGCGGCGGACGGCTTCGTCCCAGCGCGCGCGAACGAGTGCTCGATACGCGCCGCGGCCGCGCGCATGCGCGAGCACGCCGCCGCCGAAGAGGAGCGCGCCGCGGTCGCAGAACGCGGCGCGGCCGGCGGCAACGGGCTCGTCGTCGAGCAGCGCGAGGAATGCGGCTGCTGCGCCCAACGCCTGCTCGTCGAGAAACTGCTGCTCGAGGCCGGGGCGCTCGGCGTCGCGCTTCTCGGCCGGCGTGTCGAATGCCTCCCACAGCACCTCGCGCGCGGCGAGGTAGTCGGCGAGCGTGTCGACCTTGCGCACCTCGACATCGACCGGGCCGACGGCGGGCTCGTCGGCGATCGCAAGCGCGACTGCTGTCGGGGTGCGGTCCTCGGGCTGGACGAAGCCGAGCGCGAGCAGCCGCTGCTCGAGGTCGCCCGGCGTCGCGGTGCCACCGATCCACCAGATCGTCGGGCCGTGCCCGCGCTCGCGCGCGAGCGCGCGGATCTCGGCCACCGCCTCCTCGACGACGCCCTCGAGCCGCGGCCGCTGCACCTCCGCGAAGAACCGCGTCGGCCCGAGCACGAGGCAGTAGCGCTCGGTCAGCACCCGCCGGAACCCAGGCGGCCACACGTTGAACGCGGACGGCGCTTCGGCGTACTCGGCGAGCTCGCGGGAGATCATCGCCTGATTAAAAGCGGTACCAGACCAACAGCGGGGTCAGACCCCGCGCTGCGGGGTCTGACCCGGACCAGGCTCCATCGCTGCCTGCCATCCCAAACCGGATGCCGTTTTCGAGCAGGAAAGCGAAGCGAAGCGGAGCGGTGCGAAGAAAACAGTGGGCCGCCCGAAGGGCGCCCACAAAAAATCAGCGAGTCGGTGGCGCTTTCGTCCACCTCGCCCAACCGACTTTCCGCTTCCGGGTTGCCCCTTCTTCGTACAGCCGCTCGGTCGTGGTTTCGACCTAATCGCGCTCCGTGCTCGCTGCAACGGGGAAGCTATTGCGTCCTCGCGCGCGCTGCAAGACCGTCGCGCCGAAAAAATCGCGCTATTTGCGGACACGTGCGATCCAGACACTGTCCTCGCCGCCGTCGTACGGCGTGCGGTCGAACCAGCCGTAGCACGCCTCGACCACGAAGCCCGCTTCGGCGAGGAGCGCGTTCCATCGTTCCGGCTCGAGCCACCACAACGTCATCGTCGACGCGTCGCCCGAGCCACGCACGGAGAGCGTCAGCGTCTGCCGTCGGAGATCCCAGTCGGCGCGCTCGTCGATCCCCGGCTCGCGCTCGATCCAGCGGCCGTGCGTCTCGTCGATGTCCTCCTGCGACGGCTTGAAGACGTCGAAGATCAGCCGGCCGCCTCGGCGCAGCAGCATGCGCGCCGACGCGAGCGCCTGGAGCCGGTCGTCGTCACTGGCCAGATGCAGATACGCCCGAAACGGGCAGGTGACGAGGTTCACGCGCTCGTCGACCGGCGGCCGCCGAAGATCGCCGAGCCGCAGGTCGAGCAGCTCGTGGACGCCTGCCTTCCGCGCCTCGGCGGCGCACACCTCGAGCATGCCGGCCGACGAGTCGACGCCGATCACGTGCACGCCCGCCGCCGCGGTGGGGATCGCGATCCGGCCGGTGCCGACGCCGAGCTCGATGACCGTCCCGCCGGCCGCGAGCGCCTCGTCGACGTAGAAGCCGATGTCCTCGACGACGCCCCGGCTCCAGGGGTCGTACAGCCGGGCGATCGCGTCGTAGGAGGACACTCGTGCATCCTCGCAATCCGAACGCGCCGGCCGCGCGTATCGTGCCACCGTGGGGGTCAAGCTTCTTCTCGCCGGCGCGATCCTCGCCCTGCTGGGCGCGGCAGGCTCGGCCCGCGCTGCCGATCCCGCGCTCGTCGCGGACGTCGGCCTCAACGACGCCTATTCGATCAGCCTGAAGGACGCGGCCGGGAACAAGGTCACGCACCTCGACGCCGGCACGTACACGCTGACGATCCACGACCACTCGTCGATCCACAACTTCCACATCGACGGGCCTGGCGTCGACGCATCCACGGAGATCCCGTTCATCGGCGACAAGACCGTCACGATCACCCTCTCCGACGGGACGTATTTCTTCGAGTGCGACGCGCACGCCGCGCAGATGCGCGGCACCTTCACCGTGGGGACGGTCAGCAACACGCCCCCGCCGTCCGTGCCGGGCAACGTCTCGAAGCTCTCGGCATCGATCGGGCCCGGCGCCGCGTTCTCGCTCCGCCCGCACGCGGGCCTCAGCGCGGGCAAGGCCGTGATCACGGTGAAGGACAGGAGCGCGACCGACGGCTTCCGGCTCAGCGGTCACGGCCTCACGAAGTCCACGGGCGTGAAGTTCCGCGGCAGCGTCCGGTGGACGCTGACGCTGAAGGCGGGCCGCTACACGTTCGGCAGCGCGCGCGTCGCGAAACGGCGCGTCGCCTTCACTGTCTCGTCTTAGCCGCGGTCGATCAGGCGGAAGCGGCCGACGGCCGCCTTCTCGTCGCCCTCGCGGCCGCGGCGCATCAGGAGCCGGGCCGTCGCGCCGACGCCGCCGGATTTCAGGAACGCGAGTGCGAACGCGCCGCCGGCGACGAGCGGAAGCTTCGAGCGGAGCTTGCCGCTGACGTTCGCCGCGTCGCCGATCTCCGTGCGGAGCTCGTCGACGGCGTCGGCCAGGCGCTCGCGCTCCTGGCTGAGCTCGCGGCGGATGTCCTTCTCAGTGCTTGCCATTCTTCAGCGCCTCCGTCGTGAGCTTCGCTTCCTCGATCGCCTGCTCGGGAACCGGGGGCGTCCCGCGCCGGATCGCGCCGAGCCCGAGCATCGCGAGACCGCCGACGAGCAGGAAGAGACCGCCGGCGACGATCAGCAACGCGAGCCACGTCGAGAGCGCCGTCGCGATCGCGGCGGCGACCGCGGCGAGCAGGAACGCGAGCATGAAGAAGCCGAAGAGCGCGGCGCCGACGAGCATGCCGATGCCGACGCCGAGCGCGGCGACCTTCTTCTTCAGCTCGGCGAGCGCGAGCTGGATCTCGAGGCGGACGATCGAGCTCGCGCGCTCACTGACGAGCTTCGCGGCGGCGCCGAGCCCGCGCCGTTCCTCACCAGCGTGGGTGGGCATGACCTCTCCAATCGATCCATTTCGCGGCCGCGACGCCTGCGACGACAGCGATTCCGATTACGACGAACGGATTCACGCCGCCGCCCGATGGCTTCTTCTTCGCGGGGCGCTTGCCGAGCTGCGGGCCGGACGGCGCGGCCGGCGTTTCGTGCGGCGGCTGGTCGGTCGGGGCATCGCCCTTCGCGCGCCGCTTGATCAGCGCCGGCTTGAGCTTGCGCAGGAAGACGGCGTCGTCGGCGAGCTCGTCGGCGAGCTTGTCCTTGATCCCGCCCTGGCCGGCGAGCTTGCGCGACGCTGCCTGCGCCTTGTCGGCGAGTGTGTCGAGCGCGCTCATCGCTTCGCCGGCGGCTCTTCGCCGGTGGCGAGACGCCAGATCGAGGTGGCAGCACGGCGGGCGCCGAGCGTCGCCGCGGCGCCGATGCTCGCGTAGAGGCTGGACCAGAGGATCTTCCGCAACATGCAAGGGTCCTTGCCGGGCACACGCCGCCGAAAACGTCGCATATCTATGCTCGTCATATGCAAGTGCTCGCCAAGGCCGACCGGCACCGCCTCCTCGCCGGAATCGTGGCGCGCAAGCGGGTGGGGACGCAGCTCGAGCTGGCCCGGGCGCTCGCGGCGGCCGGCTGCAAGGTGACGCAGGCGACGATCTCGCGTGACATCCGGGAGCTCGGCCTCGAGAAGACACACGACGCGCTCGGCCGGCCGCGGTACGAGCTGCCGGCGGACGTGGGGAGGGGGCGGCAGGATCCGAGCGAGGCGCTGCTCTCCGTGCTCTCGCAGTTCGGCCGCCGGACGACGGTCGCGCAGAACCTCGTCGTCGTGCACTCCGAGCTCGGCTCGGCGCCTGCGATCGCGCGCGCGATCGACCGCACCGATCACCCGCGCGTTGTCGCGACGCTCGCCGGCGACGACACCTGCCTCGTCGTCACGCGCGACGAGAAGGACGCCCGCTCGCTCGCCGCCGAGCTCGCCGAGTCGATCGGCTAGCTGACCGGCGGTCGCCGGTCGGCCCACGGGCGCGCCGCCTCGAGCTGCGCGGCAAGCCGGATCAACGCCGCCTCGCCGAACGGGCGGCCGATGAACTGCACGCCGATCGGCAGGCCGTCGTCCGTCCAGTGCAGCGGCACCGACATCGCGGGCTGGCCGGTCACGTTCACGAGTGGCGTGAACGGCGTGAAGAGCGTCTGGCTCGCGAACGCGCGGTGCGGGTCGCCGTCCGTGCCGTCCCAGGTCCAGCCGATCGGGACGGGCGGCAGTGCCAGCGTCGGCGTGGCGACCACGTCGACGTCCTTCCAGAACGCGACCGCACGCCGCGCCGCCTGCTGCAGCTGCATGACCGACGACACGTGCTGCGTGCTCGGCGTCTCGCGCGCCGTCTCCGCGAACATTCGGTTGATCGGCTCGAGCAGCGAGATGTCCTCGACGCCCGACACCGCGGGGCCGACCTGCCAGATGCGGATGAAGTGGGCGATCATCTCGTCGCTCTGCCACGGCGGCGTCTCGGCGAACACCTCGTGGCCGAGGTCCTCGAGCAGATCCGCGGCCGCGTCGAGCGCGCCGACACACGTGGGGTCGACCGGGACGAACGTCGGCGGCGTCGACGTGACCGCGATGCGCAGCCGGCCCGGCTCTTCGTCGGCCTCGGCGGCGAACGGTCGCGCCGGCGCCGGTGCGAGGTACGCGTCGCCGAGCTCGTTCCCCGACATCACGTCGAGCAGCGCGGCGGCGTCGCGCACCGTGCGCGCGATCGGCCCGGACGTCCCGAGCCCGAGCGAGCCGGAGACGTACGGCGCGGGGGAGACGCGGCCGCGCGACGGCTTGATCCCGAAAAGGCCGCAGCACGACGCGGGGATGCGGATCGAGCCGCCGCCGTCGCTTCCGTGCGCGATCGGCGCAAGACCCGCGGCGACGGCAGCCCCGGCGCCGCCGCTCGAGCCGCCCGGCGTCCTGCTCGTGTCCCACGGGTTGCGGCAGTCGCCGTTCAGCTCCGACTCGGTCATCGCGATCGTCCCGAACTCCGGCGTGTTCGTCTTGCCGATCACGACGAAGCCGGCGTCGCGGATGCGGCGAACGACGTTCGCGTCGAACTCGGGCACGTTCTCGGAGAACGCCTTGCACGAATACGTCGTCCGCAGACCCGCGGTCTCGGTGAGATCCTTGATCGGGATCGGCACGCCCGCGAACGGGCCTTCGAGCTTCGACTGCGCGGCAGCGCGTGCACGCTCCGCGTCGAGCGTGACGTACGCGTTCAGCTGCGGGTCGAGCCGCTCGATGCGCTCGAGATAGAGGTCGACGAGCTCGAGCGGCGTGACGTCGCCGGCGCGGACGCGCGCTGCCTGCTCGAGCGCGGGCGCGAACGCGAGCTCATCCATGCGACGTCAGCGCTTGCGTGGGGTCGACCGCGACAGGAGTCGCTGCATCCAGCTGGACTTCTCGGGGATGATCTGCTCCTCGACCGGCGGCTCCTGGAACCCCTCCAGCGCCTCGACCTGCGCGCGGGTCAGCGACAGCCGCACCTCGCCCTCGACGATCGCGCCGACGTACTCGGACGGGACGTACTTGTCCTTGTCGAGGATCCCTTGCCGGATCGCGAGCCCGTCGAAGATGTCGACGTTCTCGTCGCCCGTCACCTCCTTGACGCGCCCGATCTCCTCACCGGCCGAGTCGAGGACGCGCCAGCCGGGCTCGATCATCACCCACGCGACAGGATCGGCCATCAGACCGCCTTGCCGCCGATGTACCAGACGGGTCCCTGCGTGCCGACCGGGTGCGTGTCGGAGAGCGCACGCAGCACGCGCACCTCGCCGGGGATACGCGCCTCGTCGAGTCGTGCAAGGCAGCGGCGCGCCATGCCCGGCGATGCGCCGTAGCCGAACGTCGCGGCGCAGCGGAAGTGGAAGCCGGGCGGCCCGTTCGCCTGCATCGGATTGAGCGGCGCGGCAGCAGCACGCGCGCTCGATGTGGTCCGACGAGGTCAGCTCGAGCAGCCGCATGCACAGGAGGTCGCTCCAGTCGGCGGGAAGCGCCGGCAGCGCTGCGTCCCATGCCGCGGCGAGCGACGCGCGCGAGATCGCGGGCTCCGGCGGCGCATCGTCGGAGGCGACGAGCGTCAACGTGCCGCGGATCCCCTCGTCGTCGAGGCGTCGCAGCAAACGGCGGACTGCTTCGGGTCCGACACGCGCTCCCGCCGCGTGCGCGTGAGAAGCGGATCGAGCTGCCCATGCGGCCGGGCCCTGCCGGCGCGAGCAGCGCGGCGGCGCGGTCGCGCTGCGTCTCGTCGTCGACGATCGAGCTCGAGTCGCGCGTCGCTCCACCTCGGATCCAGGCCTTGTTCGACCGCGTTCCACTGGTCCGCGAGGCCCACGCGCGAACCGTACACTCCGCGCCGTGGCGAAGGTCGAGGAGAAGAAAGGCGCCCTCCGCGGGGCGATCTCCAGGACGTCCTCCGCGAAATGCTGCTGATCAGGCGCTTCGAGGAGAAGGTCGAGGAGCGCTTCCGCGCCGGCGAGTTGCCCGGCTTCCTGCACGTCGCGATCGGGCAGGAAGCGTGCGCCGTCGGCGTCTGCCGGGCGCTCGAGGACGGCGACATCATCGCGTCCACGCACCGCGCGCACGGCCACACGCTCGCGAAGGGCACGCACCCGAACGAGTTGATGGCGGAGCTCTACGGCAAGTCCGAGGGCTGCTCGCACGGTTACGGCGGCTCGATGCACCTCTACGACGTCGAGCGCGGGAACATGGGCGCGAACGCCGTCATCGGCGGCGGGCTGCCGCAGATCACGGGCGCGGCGCTCGCGTTCCAGATGCGCGGCGAGCCGCGTGTCGCCGTCGCGTTCTTCGGCGACGGCGCGACGAACATCGGCACGTTCCACGAGGCGCTGAACATGGCGCAGCTGTGGAAGGTGCCTGCGGTGTTCGTGCTCGAGGACAACAAATGGGCGGAGTCGACGCCCGAGTCGCAGCACTCGCCGATCCGCGATCTCTCCGAGCGCGCGAAGGCGTTCGGCATGAAGGCCGTGAAGGTCGACGGCCAGGACGTCGAAGCGGTGTACAAGGCGACCCGCCAGGCGCTCGACCACGCGCGCTCCGGCAAAGGGCCAGTCTTCTTGCACCTCGACACGGTCCGCTTCAGTGGCCACTACATCGGCGACCCGCAGGTGTACCGGCCGAAGGACCAGGCGAAGGACCTGCGCGCGACGCGCGACCCCGTCGAGCTGCTTCGTGCTCGCCTTGACGTCTCCGACGACGAGCTTCGCAGCTCGACGCCGAGGTCACCGAGATCGTCGAGGCGTCGGTCGAGTTCGCGAAGAACGGCACCGACCCGGCCCCCGAAGACGCTCTGAAGAACATCTATGCCTGAGCTTTCGTACCGCGAGGCGGTGCGCGACGCGCTCGCGACCGCGATGCGCCAGGACGACGACGTCTTCGTCATGGGCGAGGACATCGCCGAGATGGGCGGATCGATGGGCGTGACGCACGGCATGCTCGAGGAGTTCGGGGCCGAGCGCGTGCGCAACACGCCGATCTCGGAGATGGCGCTTGCCGGCGCGGCGATCGGCGCCGCGCTGCAGGGCATGCGTCCGGTCGCCGAGATCATGTACGAGGACTTCATGACCCTTGCCGCCGAGCAGGTCGTGAACCAGGCGGCGAAGCACCGCTACATGTCGGGCGGGCAGCTCACCGTCCCGGTCGTCTTCCGCACGCAGGGCGGCGCGGGGTGGTCGCCGGGTGCGCAGCACGCGCAGCAGCTCGAGGCGTGGTTCGTGCACATCCCCGGCCTGAAGGTCGTCTTCGCCTCGACGCCTGAAGACGTGCGCGGCTTGCTGTGGTCGTCGATCTACGACGACAACCCCGTCGTCTTCTTCGAGCACCGCACGCTCTACGGAATCAAGGGCAACGTTCCCGAGAAGATCGAGCCGATCCCGCTCGGCAAGGCGCGCGTGCATCGCGAAGGCGAGGACGTGACCGTGATCGCGACCGGTCGCCTCGTACACGAGTCGCTGAAGGCGGCGGAGGAAGCGGAGAAGGAAGGCGTCTCCGTCGAGGTCGTCGACCCGCGCACGCTGCAGCCGCTCGACGAGGAGACGCTCGTCGCTTCCGTCAAGAAGACGAACCGCGCGGTCGTCGCGCACGAGGCAGTGACGCGGATGGGCTTCGGCGCCGAGGTCGCGTCCGTGCTGCAGTACCAGGCTTTCGACTGGCTCGACGCGCCGATCGAGCGCGTCGGCGCGCAAGTTCGCGCCGCTGCCATTCGCGCCGGTGATGGAGTCGTTCGTCATCCCGCACGCCGAGAACGTGCTCGAGGCGATCTACCGCACCGTCAACAAGCAGAGCTGATGGCGACGGAAGTGAAGCTCCCGCGTCTCGGCCAGGGCATGGAGTCCGGGACGATCGTCAAGTGGCTGAAGTCAGAGGGCGAGCCGGTCGAGAAGGGTGAGGCGCTCTACGAGCTCGACACCGACAAGGTGACGCAGGAGGTCGAGGCGGAGGCGAGCGGCGTCCTCCTGAAGATCGCGATCCCCGAAGGCGAGGTCGAGGTCGGCCGGACGATCGGCTTCATCGGCGAGCAGGGCGAGGAGGTCGCGTCGTCGGACGGCGACGCGCGCGTCGAGGCGAGCAAGGAGGCGCCCGACAGCGGTGAGAAGCCTGCCGTCGCGCCGAAGCGCGACCCCGAGCGCGACCGCGGCCGCGAAGCCTCGACGAACGGCGCGCACGCGGAGCCGGCGCCGGCGAGCACGAGCGGCGGCCGGATCAAGGCGTCGCCGCTTGCACGGCGGATCGCGCGCGAGCGCGGCATCGAGCTCTCGCAGCTGCGCGGCACCGGCCCGGACGGGCGGATCGTCGCGGAGGACGTCGAGCGCGCGCAGGCACAGCCCGCTGCCGCTGCGCCGGTCGCGGCTGCTGCGCCGAGCGGCGAGATCGAGTCACGGCCGCTCTCGAACGTCCGCAAGACGATCGCGCGCCGGCTGACGCAGGCGTGGACGGTGCCCGCGTTCCAGCTGACGGTCGACGTCGACATGACGCGGGCGAACGCACTCGTGAAAGCGCAACGGGAGCTCAACCCCGACGTGCGCATCACGGTCACCGACATCCTCACGAAGCTCTCGGCGCAGGCATTGATGCGGCATCGCGACATGAATGTGCAGTACTCGGAGGATGCGCTGCTCGTCTTCCCGAGCGCCGACGTCGGCATCGCCGTCGCGGCGCCGCAGGGCCTCGTCGTGCCGGTCGTGCGCAATGCGGATCGGCAGTCGATCGCGCAGATCGCGCAGGTCCGCGGTGACCTCGTCTCCCGCGCGCGCGACAACAAGCTGCGCACGGACGACCTCGAGGGCGGCACGTTCACGATCTCGAACCTCGGCATGTACGACATCGATCAGTTCATCGCCGTGCTCAACCCGCCGCAGGCGTCGATTCTCGCGGTCGGCTCGACGCGCGAGCAGGTCGTGCCGCGTGACGGTGAGCTGCTTGTGGTGCCCGTGATGACGATGACGCTCACGTGCGACCATCGCGCGGTCGACGGCGCGACGGGTGCGGAGTTCCTGAAGACGTTGAAGGCGTTCCTGCAGGACCCCGGCCTCGCGCTCTAGATGGCGCCGACCGTCTGGTACTACGTCCGCGACCTCGACGAAGGCAGGCGGTTCTACCGCGAGACGCTCGGGTTCGCAGGAGAACGGCGTCGACTTCAGCGAGCGCTGGTCGCACCTCCAGAAGGGCATCATGGAGATCGGCCTGAGCGAAGGCGAGCCGCAGCCCGAAGGCGCGGTGGCGCACGTCGAGGTCGAGGACGTGAAGAGCGAAGCCGACCGCCTGCGCGACGCCGGCGTCGAAGTCGGCGTCGTCGTCGAGATCCCGCAAGGCGTGATGCGCCTGCTCGACGTCTACGACCCGGACGGGAACCGCATCCAGCTCGCGCAGGAGCTCTAGCAAAGGCTGCGACCTGGTCAAGACCAGGTCGCGTTCGCAGGTCGCTCTATCCTGTGGTCGTGCTCCGGCCCGTGGGCATCCACGACGTTCGCTTCCTCCGCGACATGCTTCGCCACGCGTACCACTGGCGGCTCGCGGAGAACACGGAGCGCCCCGTCTATCGCTACGTGCAGAACTGGGGGAGGGCGGGCGACGCCGGCGTGATGGCGCTTGAAGGCCCGCACGCCTACGGCGCTGCGTGGTACCGCACCTTCACCGTCGAGGAGCCGGGCTTCGGCTTCGTCGACGCGCAGACGCCGGAGCTCACGATCGCGGTCGTCCCGAGCCGCCGCGGCAAGGGCGCCGGCAAGGAGCTGCTCGAAGCGCTGCTGCAACGCGCCCGCGAGAGCGGCTACGCCGCGATCAGCCTCAGCTCGGCGAAGGAGCAGGTCCCGTACTACGAGCGCTTCGGCTTTCAGACCGTAAGCGAGTCCGAGCACGCAGTGACGATGCTCGCGCGTCTGTAGCGACCGCCCGTTAGCGAACGAGTAGCGAGCCATGAGGCCGCCATTGGCGGCCCATTCGAGCGTGCGGCGACATCAACCAACGCCCTCAAAGGAGGACGAGATGCGCCGCTTCATTCGCAACACGTTCGGCATCCGGCTCGCGCTGATGACGACCTTCATCACCGTCGTCGCCGCAGTCGTCCCGCTCGTCGCGCTCGCCGGCAACGGCGATCCGACCGGCGGCTAGGACGCCGGTTCACCGCTCACCGCCGCGGCGACTCTGCGCGCCGCGGCGGTGTTGCCTTTCAGCTCGTAGAGCTTGATCGCGGCGGCAAGCTCGTTCGGGTCGTCGGCCACTCGGGCCGATGTGACGCGCGCGAACGCGCGGAGATTCGTGTCGTCGGTCGTATCAGCGAGCTCACGTCCCTCCACCGCGAGTGCGCGTGCGGCGGGGCCGTCGCCGTCGTGCGCCGCAAGCCGTGCACGCACGAGTCGCACCTTGACGCGTGCGTCGACGTCATCCGAATGCGCGCCCGATTCCGCGAGCTCCACGAAGCGGCGAGCGTCGTCGACCTGGTCGAGCTCGAGGAGCACGGCGGCGAGCTCGGCAGCCTGCGTCGCGAGGTGAAAGGTCCCGCCCTCCGCAACGAGGCCTTCGCATGTCGCTTCGTAGATCCGCCGAGCCGACGCGAGATCTCCGCGGAGCACGGCGACGCGCGCTTCGAGCGTACCGCTCGTGCGCAGAAGCGAAGGCAACCGGCCGAGCTCGGTGAAGATCTCGCGCGTGCGCTGCAGCAGCCGGTCGGCTTCGGCGAAATCCTCGGCCATCGCGTGCAGCCCGCCGAGGTGCGCAGAGACGTGCGCGTCGCCCGGGAGATCCGTGACTTCGGCGAGTAGCTTTCGACACCGTGCGATCGCGTCGGGCACCGGTGTCGGGCCCGTGTGCAGCGCCGCAGCGATCTGCGCGATGCAGGTCCCAGCCGGGAATCGCGCCCGCTGGTAGTGGACGAGTGCCTCCTCGGCGAAGTTCAGCCAATCGGTGTGATGCCCGTACGCGCCGCCGCGCACCCATCCAGAGAGCATCAGCGCTCGACCGAGGGCGCGATCGTCCTCGACTGCCGCGAACACGGCAGCGGCTTCGTCGGCGGCCTCGACGACCGCGGCGGCCCCGCCCCTTTCGAAAGCGGCAAACGCCGCACGCTCCAGGATCGCGCGCAGCTGGATCCGACGGTCGCCGAGCTCGGCCGCCTCGTCGAGCACCGCGCCCGCTCCCGCGCGGTCCCCGATTGTCGCGCGCGCGACGCCGAGCTCGCAGAGAAGCTCGTGCCGCTGCCCGTCGTGAACGGGGAGCAGGGAAACCGCACGAGTGAACAGCGCCCCTGCGCCGGCAGCATCGCCGCGTCGCCATGCGGACATTCCGGCCGCGCCGAGCCTCCGCCCGGCGTCCTCGGCGAGTCGTTGCGCATGCCGGTCGTGCTCGGGGAGCAGCGCCGCTGCGCGTTCGAGATGGAAGCCGATCACTTCGTCGGCCGCTCCACGCACATCCAGGACGTCGGCCGTCGCTTCGTGCAGCCGCGCGCGCTCCGCCGTCGTCACCGAACCGTACGCCGCCTCGTGAATGAGCGCGTGGCGGAAGCGGAAACGCTCCTCGTACGCCGAGGTCGGCGGGGCCGGGTCGAGCAATCCACGTCGCGCGAGCGACAGGAGCGCGCTCCGCGGATTGCGCGACTCGAGGAGCTCGCCGACGAGCGCACCGTCGAACTCGCGTCCGAGCACTGCGGCCCGCTCGATCACGAGCCGCTCCGCCGGTGCGAGCCGATCGAGCCTCGCGACGAGCAGCGACTGCAACGTCGACGGCAGCGCATCTGCCGACTCCGCCGCATGCGCGAGCAGCTGCTCGATGAAGAGCGGGTTGCCCTCCGCACGCGCCGCGATCGCCGGGTCGTCGGCGCCGAGCCGCTCGGCGAGCGCGAGCGCGTCGTCGGCCGCCAGCGGCTCGAGCGCGACCCGCTCGGCGCCGGCAAGGAACGCGGGTCGCTCCTCGACGAGCTCCTCACGGGTGAGGCAGACGAGCCGCACGGCGTCACTCGCGTGCGAGCCGAGATGCTCGATCGTCTCCAGCACGATCGGATCGGCCCACTGCGCGTCGTCGAACGCGACGACGAGCCCTCCGGCCGCCTCGCAGATGCGGCGGAACGTCAACGGGACGTCGGACGCAGCGACGTCGTCGAGCGCCTCGGCATGTCCGAGCTCGCTCAGCACCTCGCACAGGGGGCCCAGCGCCTCCGCCCCGTAGGACGAGCAGTGCCCGACGAGCACGCGCTCCTCGCGCCCGAGCTCGTGCACGAGTCGCGACTTGCCGATTCCCGGCGGCCCCACGACGAGCGCAGCGCGCGCCGTGCGCAGCTGCGCCAACTCGCCCTGCCGACCGACGAACGGGCCTTCGGTTCGCCGCTCGAGCGCCGGAGCGAGCTCGGCGACCTCGCCGTCGCGTGCGCTCCGCCGTGCACGCTCGATCAGCGGCCCGGCGATACCGCCCGGACCGACGAGCGCCTCACCGCTCGCAACACCGACACGCGCGCGCACGGCGCCGTCGAGCTCGGACGCCGCGCGTTGCGCACGCTCGCCGTGATCCTCCTGGACGAAGAGGAGCACGAAAGGCTCGGGTCGCTCGCCGTCGAAGTGCGCGGCGACGCGTGCCACGACCTCGGAGGCCTCGCCCGTCAGCCGCGCGTGCTCCTCCGGATCGAGGTCCAGCGACAGCTCCGGCTCGACGGCTACGACGGAGACGAGCCGTCGCGTCGGGCCGGCCTCGACGAGGGCCGCCGCGACGACGCCCAGCTCGGGATCCTGTTGCAGGATCGCGCACTCGAGCTCTCGCAGCTCCGCGCCGGGCTCGAGGCCGAGCTCCTCGAGCAGCTGCTCGCGCGCGTTGCGGAACGCCTCGAGCGCGTCCGCCTGCCGGCCCGCTCGGTACAACGCGAGCATCAGCTGTGCACGTCGCCGCTCGCGAAGCGGCGCAGCCGCGACGAGCGACTCGAGCTCCCCGACGAGGTCTGCGCTGCGGCCGCGTGCCAGCTCCGCGTCGATCCCCACCTCCTCTGCCTCGAGCCGCAGCTCGCTCAGGCGCGCGACCTCCTCTTGCGCGAACGACTCGTAGGTGAACTCGGCGAGCGGCTCCCCCCGCCAGAGGGCGAGCGCATCTGCGGCACGTGACGCCGCACGGGCAGGGTCCGTTGCAAGGAGGTCACGCGCCTCGGCGAGCAGCTGCTCGAAGCGCACCGAGTCGACGGCGTGCGGATCGAGGTCGAGGACGTAGCCCGGCGGCCGCGCCAGCAGCGGCAGATCCTCTCCGAGCAGCGACCGTAGCCGCGAGGCGTGCGTCTCGAGCGCATGCCGCGCGCCCGCGGGGGGCGATCCCGGCCAGACGTCCTCGATCAGCCGGTCGACCGAGACGACGCGGCCGTGGTTGACGAGCAGGACAGCGAGGAACGTGCGCTGCCTCGACGCGCGCAGCGGCACCGTGGCGCCGTCACGCCGGATCTCGAGTGGCCCGAGGACGCGGAACTCCGCCGGCATCTCAGCCCAGGAGCTTGGCACAGGTGCCCGTCGGTGTCTGCGGCGCGGCATCTACGATCGATGCGCAAACGAGCGATTCGAACGAGTGAGGAGCTATGGACGTTGACGTCGCCGTCCTCGGGGGCGGCCCCGGGGGCTACACCGCAGCCATCCGCGCCGCGCAACTCGGCGCGAAGGTGGCCTGCATCGAGAAGGAGCCCGAGCTGGGCGGCACCTGCCTGCGCGTGGGCTGCATCCCCACCAAGGCGTGGGTGCAGACGGCGTTCGCCTTGAAGGAGGCGGAGGAGAGCTTCGGCAAGTTCGGCGTGCAGGTCGGCCAGGCGACGCTCGACTTCGGCGCGTCGAACGCGTGGAAGGCCGGCGTCGTCAAGCAGATGACGCAGGGCGTCGCGGGGCTCTTCAAGGCGAACGGCGTCGAGTGGGTCAAGGGCACGGGACGCTTCCGCGACGCGAACACGATCGCCGTCGAGGGCGGGGAGGACGTCTCGTTCAAGCAGGCGGTCATCGCCACGGGCTCGTTCCCGCTGCGCCCGCCGATCGACGGCCTCGACTCTCCGCGCTGCGTCGACTCGACCGGCCTGCTCGCGCAAGAGCAGCAGCCACGCCGGCTCGTGATCCTCGGCGGCGGGATCATCGGCTGCGAGTTCGCGTCGATCTTCGCCCGCTTCGGCAGCGAGGTGACGATCATCGAGATGCTCGACGGCCTGATCCCGCAGGAGGACGCGGACGCGGCGAAGGAGCTCGCGAAGCAGTTCGGCCGGCGCGGGATCGACGCTCCAGCTCGGCAA
The DNA here is from genome assembly GCA_963838985.1 of uncultured Actinomycetes bacterium. Lineage (GTDB taxonomy): Bacteria > Actinomycetota > Thermoleophilia > Gaiellales > Gaiellaceae > Palsa-739. Next base: position 233,287 of record CAWITF010000003.1, on the reverse strand, counting down.
GCAGTGCACCGGCGTGCAGGACGACGGCTCGCAGCTGACGGTCAGCTTCGGGGACGGCGAGTCGGTCGAGGCCGACCTGATGCTCGTGTCCGTCGGGCGCGGGCCGCTCGTCGAAGGGCTCGGCCTCGAGGAGATCGGCGTCCAGTTCGACAAGCGCAAGGGCATCGCGGCCGACGAGCACCGCCGCACGACCGTGCCGCACATCTACGCAGTGGGCGACTGCGCCGGCTACTGGCAGCTCGCGCACACCGCCTTCCGCGAGGGCGAGGTCGCGGCCGAGAACGCGTGCGGCCACGACGCTACGGTCGACAACCGCGCGGTGCCGCGGCCGATCTACACCGACCCCGAGATCGCGGCGGTCGGGCTGACCGAGGCGGAGGCGCGCGAGCAGTACGGCGACGACGTCGCGGTCGGGCAGTTCCCGTGGGTCGCGAACGCGCGCGCGGTCATGCAGAACGAGACGGTCGGCTGGGTCAAGTCGATCCACGAGACGCGCTACGGCGAGCTGCTCGGGATGGTCATGGTCGGCCCGCACGTCACCGACATGATCGAAGCCGCCGTCGTCGCGATCGACGCCGAGTCGACGGTCGAGACGGTCGCCGACGGCATGGCCCCGCATCCGACCCTTTCCGAGGCGATCAAGGAAGCAGGCCTCGTCGCGCTCGGGCGGGCGATCCACGTGCCGAACAAGAAGCCTCGGGCCAAGGCGACGGCTTAGGGAAAGCGGTGCCAGGCACCGGAGGTGCCTGGCACCAGTATCCGCCGTGCCCGACGGCTCGTTCTATCGGCGCGATGTCCTCGACCATCGTCGACGACGCATTTGAGCGCCTGTACCGGCATCACGTCCGGGACGTCTATCGGTTCGCGCTCGCGCTGCTCCGCAATCCGTCGGAGGCGGAGGACGTCACCCAGACGACGTTCCTGAACGCCTACCGTGCAATGGAGGCCGGCGAGGAGCCGCGCCGCCCGCAGAACTGGCTGCTGACGATCGCGCACAACACGGCGCGCTCCCGGGTGCGCCTCGCGATGCGGCGGCCGAAGGAAGTCCCGCTCGACGACGTCGTCAACCAGCTCGCGGTGCCGGAGCACGAACGGACGAACGTGCGCGAGCTCCTGCGCGCGCTCGGCCGCCTTCCGTTCAACCAGCGCGCCGCGATCACGATGCGCGAGCTCGAGGGCCGTTCGTATCCCGAGATCGCCGAGACGCTCGGAGTCACCGTTCCCGCAGTCGAGGCGCTGCTGACGCGGGCGAGGAAGACGCTGCGCATGCAAGCCGCCGCGATTCGTGGGCTCACCGTCGTGGGGCTGCCGCGGTCGCTGCGGCGCCTGCTCGAGCACGGCGACACGACCGCCGGCGGCGCGGCGGGCGCAGGCGTCGTCGCGAAAGCCGCCGCTGTCGTCGTCGCGGGCATCGCCGCCGGCGGGGCCGGCCTTGCGATCAGTGAAGCCGGAACGCCGCAGGCGCAGGCGCCGCCGAGGCCGGCGCTCGTCCGCCACTTCGCGCTCGTCGCCGCGCCGGTCGTGCGGCCGCGCTTCGCCTCGCACGCCGCAGCCGCTTCCGCTGTCTCGACCGCCGCCGCCGCCGTCGTCCGCCGCGCGCACCGGGCCACGCCCTTGGCGTCGACCGTCCCCGCCGTCGCCGAGGCCGCCGCCCCCACGAACGACCCGGCAGCGGCGGGCGCACCAGCAGCCGCGGCCAGCTCTTCGGCGCCCGCCGCAGCTGCGCCGACAGCGAGGCATCCCGTCAGGAAGGCGGTTGCCGGAGCAGCCACGACCGCAACGGTCACGGTGCCGGCAATCGTCAAATCCGCCGTGCCGACCGTGCCCGCGGTGCCCGCCGTCCCGCCGGTCACGACGCCCCCGGTCGCGACGCCGACCGTGCCGAGTGCCCCGCCGCTTCCGCCCGTGCAGGTGCCGCACCCGCCGCCGCTCCCCACGGTGCCCGACCCGCCGCCGCTGCCGAAGCTGCCCTGAGAATCCGCGCGCAAGTTTTCCTCCCGGGCGGCATCTCCATCTTCCAAGGACGTGCCCTCGTCCCATTCCCCCGGGGCCATGCCGCCCGCAGGCCCCGGGGGAGACCTCTTCTTCTCCCGTCGAGACCGCTCTGCCGCAGGGGCGGTCTCGGCTAGCCTCGCCCTCGACGAAGGGAGAATCGAATGGGAATCGTGAACAGGCGAAATGCGGTCGTCGGCTGGGTGGCCGTCAAGGTGGGGAAGCGCGTCGCGAAGAAGAAGGCGGCAGACGCGGTCCGAGCGCGAAGACCGGTGGAGCGCTCGCAGGCGCACTCGCAGCCGTCGGCGGCGTGCTGCTCTTCTGGCGGCGCAGCCGCTCGAGCGGCTCCGGCGAGTGAGCGGCAGCCCGTTCCGGCGGGCGATCGCCGACCTCGTCCCGTACGAGCCGGGGAAGCCGGTCGAGGAGGTGCAGCGCGAGCTTGGCCTCGAGCGCGTCGTCAAGCTCGCGTCGAACGAGGGGCCGTTCCCGCCGTTTCCCGCGGCGGTCGAGGCGATCGAGCGCTCGGCGACCGATCTCAACCGCTACCCCGACGGCGGCTCCTGGGCGCTTCGCAGCGCGCTCGCCGAGCGCCACGGCGTGGCGTTCGACGAGGTGCTCGTCGGCGCCGGTGCCGACGGCGTCATCGACGTGCTCTCGCAGGCGACGCTCGACCCCGGTGACGAGATCGTCTGCGGGTGGCCGTCGTTCCCGAGCTACGTCCTCGACGCCGCGAAGCTCGGCGCGACGCCGGTGAAGGTGCCGCTGCGCGACCACACGTACGACCTCGACGCGCTGCTCGCGGCGATCGGGCCGAGGACGAAGCTCGTCTACGTCTGTCACCCGAACAACCCGACGGGAACGGCGAATGGCCGCGACGAGCTCGCGTCGTTCCTCGATCGCGTGCCCGAGCACGTGCTCGTCGTGCTCGACCAGGCGTACTTCGAGTACATCGACGACCCCGACTACGCCGACGGCATTGCCGAGTACTTTCGCGCCGGACGGCGTCTCATCGTGCTGCGCACGTTCTCGAAGATCTACGGCCTCGCCGGGATTCGCGTCGGGTACGGGGTCGCGCCGGCGGATGTGGTGCTCGAGACGAGCAAGGTACGGCGCGCCTTCGACGTCAGCGCGACCGCGCAGGCGGCGGCGCTCGCCAGCCTCGGCGACGACGCCGAGCTCGCACGCCGGCGCGCGCAGAACACGCGCGGACGCGAGCAGTTGATCGCCGCCTTGCGCGAGCACGGGCTCGAGCCGGCGGGCCCCGCGCTCGGCAACTTCGTGTATGTCGACGTCGGCGACGGGCGCGCGTTCTTCGAGCGCCTGCTGCGTCAGGGCGTGATCGTGCGGCCGCTCGCGAGCTTCGGAGCACCGGAGGCGATACGCGTCTCGGTGGGCACCGAGGACGAGAACTCCTTCTTCGCTGCCGCACTCGGACACGTCCTTTCGGGCGTATCGTCATAGCCGCGTAACGCTGTTACCCTGGGCGGGCTTTGCCCGGCCGCCCCTCCAGGCAGCTGGCGCCTCTGGGCGTCGCCGGCTTCCGTTTTCTCTTTCTCTCGACCCTTGCGTCGAGCTTCGGGACGCTGCTCGCGGCGGTGGCGCTCGCCATCGACGTCAAGGACAGGACGAATTCCGGGCTGTGGGTCGGCGGGGTGCTGCTCGTCGAGTTCCTGCCGGCGATCGCCGTCGGGCTGACGCTCGGGCCGCTGCTCGACCGGCTCGAGCGCCGCAAGCTGATGATCGTCGCCGACCTCGTCCGTGCGGCGGTTTTCGCCGCGCTGCCGTTCGCCACGTCTCCAGGCGCGATCGTCGGGCTCGCGGCGCTCGCGGGCCTCGCGACCGGCTTCTTCCGCCCGGCTGTCTACGCGGGCGTGCCGAATCTCGTCAGCGACGAGCTGCTCGGCCCTGCCAACGCGTTGTTGCAGACGATCGAGAACGTCTCGTGGGCGGCCGGCCCGATCGCGGGTGGCGTGATCAGCGCCGCAGCGGGACCGCACACCGCGTACTGGATCAACGCGGCGTCGTTCCTCGTCTCCGCCGTGCTCGTCGCGCGCATCCCGGCGCGCATGCTGCAGAGCGAGACGGCGCTTACGCGCGGCCACTGGACGGATCTGAAGGAAGGGTTCGCGATCGTCTTCCGCACGCGCAATCTGCTCGCGGTGCTCGTCGGCTGGGGACTCGCGCTCGCAGCAGCGGGCGCCACGAATGTCAGCGAGGTCTTCATGGCGAAGAACACGCTGCACGCCGGCGACTTCGGGTACGGGCTGATCTACGGCGCGATCGGCGTCGGGCTCGTCGTCGGTGGCTTCTTCAGCAGCACGATCATCGAGCGACTCGGCGTCGCGCGCACATATGGGCTCGGCATCGTGCTGATGGCGATCGGCTTCGGCACCGGTGCCGCGAGCGTCGACATCTGGATGTGCGCCGCGTGCTGCGCCGTCTCGGGCGTCGGCAACGGAGTCGCCGTCGTGTGCAACGCGATGCTCGTGCAGCGGACGCCCGACGCGGTGCGCGGTCGCGCGCTCACGTTCGTGATGAGCGCGACGTGGCTGTGGATGGCGGCGTCGATCGTCGTGACCGGCGCCCTGATGTCGCCGACCGACTCACGCTGGGTCTGGAGCGTCTCCGCGGCGCTGCTCGCCGTCGGCGCGGTCGCCGGCTATGCACTCGCGCGGGAGCCGGCGACGGCGGGCGCGCGGGTCGAGCCGGCCAACATCTAGAACATCTAGGCTCTCGCGGTGGCCGGGCGCCGCGACTGGACACGCGAGACACTCGCCGCCGGCGTCCGCGACGGAGACCGGCGCGCGCTCGCACGCGCGATCACGCTCGTCGAGAACGGCGACCCGCTCGCGTACGACGTCGTTCGCGACCTCTATCCCCACACCGGTTCGACCTACGCGATCGGGCTCACCGGCCCGCCCGGCGTCGGCAAGTCGAGCCTGATCGCGGCGCTCGTGCGCCACGTGCGCGAGCGTGACGTGCAGGTCGGCGTCGTCTCCGTCGACCCGTCGAGCCCGTTCTCGCACGGCGCGCTGCTCGGCGACCGCATCCGCCTCTCGGAGCACTTCCTCGACCCGGGCGTCTTCATCCGCTCGATGGGCACGCGCGGGCATCTCGGCGGCCTCGCCGAGGCGACGCTGCAGGCGCTGCTCATGCTCGACGCGGCGGGCAAGGAGCTCGTCTTCCTCGAGACGGTCGGCACGGGCCAGAGCGAGGTCGAGGTGATCGGGATAGCCGACACGGTGCTGCTCGTCCTGATGCCGGGCTCGGGCGACTCCGTACAGGCGTTGAAGGCGGGCATCATGGAGATCCCCGACGTGATCGCGATCAACAAGGCCGACCATCCAGCCGCAAAGACGATGCTGAACGAAGTGCGCTCGATCCTCGCTCTCGACCACGACCGCGAATGGCGCCCGCCGATCGTCCTGACCGAGGCGACGCGAGGCGAGAACATCCCCGAGCTCTGGGAGAAGCTCGAAGCGCATCGCGCCTACCTCGAAGGCTCGGGGCAGCTCGAGGAGCGCCGGGCGAAGAACCTCGCCGGTGAGGTGTTCTCCGTCGCCTCCGCGCGGGCAAAGCAGCACTTGGAGCATGCTGTGACCGACGACCCCGAGCTGCGCCGGCTACTCGACGAGGTGCAGCGGCGCGAGCTCGATCCGTTGAGCGCAGTGCGCGAGATTCTCGAAAAGGTGTTCCACATTGGCGACGACACGCGTTAGACCGGAGCTCAGCGACATCGAGGCCGCGCAGCGGCGGCTCGACGGCGTCGCGCGCGTCACACCCGTCTATCGCTCCGAGACGCTCTCGCGGCTCGTCGGGCGCGAGGTGATGCTGAAGGCGGAGAACCTCCAGCGCACGGGATCGTTCAAGATTCGCGGCGCCTACAACCGCATCTCGTCGTTGAGCGACGAGGAACGCGCCGCCGGCGTCGTCGCCGCGAGTGCGGGCAACCACGGGCAGGCGGTCGCGTGGGCCGCACGGGAGGTCGGCGCGCGCGCGCGCATCTACATGCCGCAGGACGCGCCGATGGCGAAGGTCGACGCGACCCGCCACTACGGCGCCGAGGTCGAGCTCGGGGGACAGCGATCGAGGCGTGCCTCGACGCGCGCGAGTGCCTACGTCGCGGAGCACGGCGCGACGTTCGTGCACCCGTTCGAGGATCCCGTCGTGATCGCGGGCCAGGGCACGATCGGGCTCGAGATCGCCGAGCAGGTACCCGAGGTCGAGACGGTGCTGCTGCCGATCGGCGGCGGCGGCCTCTCGTCCGGGATCTCGCTCGCGCTGCGCGCGGTCAAGCCGGGGCTCCGCATCGTCGGCGTGCAGGCGGCGGGCACGCTTCCCGGCGGGCCTGGGTTCACGATCGCCGACGGGATCGCGGTGAAGAAGCCGGGCGAACTCACGATGTCGATCCTCGACGACGTGCTCGACGACATCGTGTCGGTCACCGACGAGGAGATCAGCGAGGCGATCGTGCTGCTGCTCGAGCGCACGAAGCTCGTGGTCGAGGGCGCAGGCGCCGTCACGACGGCGGCGCTGCTGCACCGCGACATCTCCCCGGCAACGGCTGTGTCGTGCCGCTCCTCTCCGGCGGCAACATCGACGCGACGCTGCTGATCTCCGTGATGCGTCACGGCCTCTCGGTCGCCGGGCGCTACCTCGTCGTGCGCACACGTGTGCCCGACCGGCCCGGCGAGCTCGCAAAGCTGCTCGCACTGCTCGCGGAAGAGCGGGTGAACGTCGTCGAGGTCGAGCACCAGCGCGAACGCTCGGAGCTGCCCGTCGCGGAGACCGGCGTGGAGCTGACGCTGCTGACGCGCGACGCCGCGCATTGCGAGGAGATCCTCGCCACGATGGCGCGGCTCGGCTATCCGGCCGAGCGGTTGAGCTAGAACTTGCAAATGCCCCTCTGCGCCGCATGCGGCCAGGAGAACCCTGAGGTCGCCCGCTTCTGCCTGGCCTGCGGCGCCTCGCTCGCTGCGTCAACCGAGAGCCGCGAGGAGCGGAAGGTCGTCACCGTGCTCTTCGCCGACCTCGTCGGGTTCACGTCGCGGGCGGAACAGCTCGACCCCGAAGATGTGCGTGCCGTGCTCGCACCGTACTGGGAGCGTCTGCGCGGCGAGCTCGAGCGCTACGGCGGCACCGTCGAGAAGTTCATCGGCGACGCCGTGATGGCGCTCTTCGGCGCCCCGGTCGCGCACGAGGACGATCCGGAGCGCGCGGTTCGCGCCGCGCTCGCGATTCGTGACTGGGCACGCGAGGAGGCTGACGTCCAAGTGCGGATCGCCGTCAACACCGGCGAGGCGCTCGTTCTGCTCGGCGCACGCCCGGCGGAGGGAGAGGGGATGGCGGCGGGGGACGTCGTCAACACGGCTGCCCGCCTGCAATCCGCGGCTCCCGTGAACGGCGTGCTCGTCGGCGAGACGACCTATCGCGCGACGCGGGACGTGATCGACTACGAGGAACGCGCGCCCGTCGTCGCGAAGGGCAAGACAGAGCCCCTGCTCGTCTGGGAGGCTGTCGAGCCCAAGTCGCGCTTCGGGATGGATCTCGAGCAGCGCACGACGCTGCCGCTCGTCGGGCGAACGCGCGAGCTCGCGGCGATCCTCGCCGCGTTCGAGCGGGCCGGTGAATCGCTCGAGCCGCAGCTCGTCACGCTCGTCGGGGTGCCCGGGATCGGCAAGTCGCGGCTCGTCGCCGAGCTCTTCCAGCGCATCGGCGAGACACCGGACCTCGTCTGGTGGCGTCAAGGACGCGCGCTCCCGTACGGCGAGGGCGTGAGCTTCTGGGCGGTCGGAGAGATGGTGAAGGCGCAGGCCGGGATTCAGGAGAACGACGCCTTCGACGTCGCGCGCGGGAAGCTGTGGGAGAGCCTCACGGGTGTCGACGACGCAGAACGCGCCTGGGTGATGCAGGCGCTCCTGCCACTGATCGGCGGCGAGCACGAGGGCAGCGATCAGCAGAGCGAGACGTTCACCGCTTGGCGAACCTACTTCGAGAGCCTCGCCGAGCAGCATCCGCTCGTGCTCGTCTTCGAGGATTTGCACTGGGCCGACGACGGCTTGCTCGACTTCGTCGACGAGCTCGTCGAGTGGTCGACCGGAGTCCCCTTGCTCGTGCTCGGCACCGCGCGCCCGGAGCTGCTCGATCGGCGTCCCGGCTGGGGCGGCGGCAAGCTGAACGCGAGCACGATCGCGTTGTCGCCGCTCGCGGACAACGAAGCCGCGCAAATCTTTGCGCACGTCCTCGAGCAGGTTCTCCTGCCCGCGGACACGCAGGCGACGCTGCTCGAGCGCGCCGGTGGAAATCCGTTGTACGCGGAGCAGTTCGCGCGCTTGTACGTCGAGCGCGGATCGGCGGAGGATCTGCCGCTGCCGGAGACAATTCAAGGGATCATCGCCGCACGCCTCGACGGGCTGACGGCGGACGAGAAGCGCCTGCTGCAAGCAGCCGCCGTCCTCGGCAAGGTCTTCTGGTCGGGCGGCGCGGCCGCGCTTGCGGACCTCGACGACACGCAATGCGAGTCGACCCTTCATGCGCTCGAGCGCAGAGGGCTGATCCGGCGCGAGCGGCGATCAGCAGTCAGCGGTGAGACCGAGTACGCGTTCCGGCACGTGCTCGCCCGCGACGTCGCGTACGGTCAGATCCCGCGCGCGACCCGTGAAGAGCGACACCTCCGCGCGGCAGCATGGGTCGTAGGGCTCGGGCGACCCAGGACCACGCGGAGCTCGTCGCACACCATTACGAGGCTGCGCTGGAGCTCGCGAGAGCAGCCGGCGCGGATCCCGCCTTCCGCGAGGAGGCCGCAGCCGCGTTCCTCGGCGCCGGCGACCGCGCCGCTCGCCTCGGCTCGTTCCCGGGCGCTCGCCGGTACTACGAGCTCGCCTCCGAGCTCGTCCACGAGCGCTCGCCCAACTGGGCGCGAACGGTTCTCGCGCTCGCGCAAGTGCGCTTCATCACCGAGAGCGACCCCGAGGTCCCGCGCGTCGCCGCCGAGCGGCTCGCCGCGGCGGGTGCGGTCGAGGAGGCGATCGAGGCAAGCGTCGTCGCTGCGACGGCGCTTTGGCGCGCGGGTCGTCTCGACGAGGGCGAGGCCGTGCTCGAGCGGGCCTGGACGCTCGCGGCGGAACGGCCCGACAGCGCTGCCGTTGCGGCGCTCGCGGCCGAGGCCGGCCGATTCGCAGTCTTCGCGGGGCGCCCTGACGAAGCAGAGGAGCTGTGCGGCCGCGCCGCCGAGATTGCGGCGCGCCTGGGCCTCGACGAAGTCCGCGCGCAGGCGCTCAACACGCGTGCAGTGGTGGCGATGATGGACGGAGAATTTCCTCGCGCGCTCGCGTTGTACACCGAGGTCATCGAATCGACGGCGAGCACGGCGGAGCGGTCACGGGCGATGGCGAACACTGCGGTTGCGTGGCTCAGTGACTTGTTCGCGGGAAGGGCAGAGGAATGGGGCCAGGCGGCGGTCGAGCTCGCCGCCCGCACGGGCAACCGCAAGGACGCGCTCTGGACGCGCAGCGGCGAAATCGAGCAGGAGATGCTCGAAGGAGGCGCATGGGACGACGCACTCGAGGCCGCGCATGGCTTCCTCGACGACACCGAGGCGATCGGCGGGCACTACCTCGACAACAGCGTTCGGCTCTGCTGCGCGCGCATCCTTGCGTATCGGGGTGAGCGAGCCGAGCCGCTGGTGCTCCTCGAGCGCGCGCTCGACGGTGTCGACGCAGCCAATCCGCAGTCGGCGATCCCGCTCCTGATCGTCTGCGCCGAGGTGCTGCTCGGGCTGGGGGAGCTCGAGCGTGCACGGGAGCTCGCCGAGCGGGCGCTGCGCAGAGCTGAGGAGTCTCGCGCCAGGGCGCCGGCGATCACGGCGGCCGCGGCGGCGACGTACTACCGCCTCGACCTCAGCCAGCAGTGGCTCCGGTTGTTCGAGACGAAGTTCGCGCAGATCGGCCGCGTCTGGGCGGCGCGGTTGATCATGATCGGGCGGGCCGACGACGCGGCCGAGCTCTACGCTTGGGGCGGCTCTCCGCTCGAAGAGGCGACGACTCGGCTTCTCGCCTTCGAACAGTTGCTCGCCGAGGGACGCCGCGCCGAGGCCGACGCCCAGCTCGAGCGGGCGCTCGTGTTCTACCGGCGCGTCGGCGCGACGAGCATTCTCGAGCGCGCGCACGCGCATTTGGCAGCGGCGAGCTAGCCGCAGCGACGAAAGGACGTCGTCTCGCCGCCGCGCGCACGCCAGCTGGCGACGCCGCCGTCGAGCACGGGCCGTGCATCGAGCCCGCGCCGCGTGCAGCACGCTCGCGGCGATCGCAGCGCGCGGGCCGCTCTCGCAGATCGTCACGATCGGTCGAGCGCCGCAGAGCCCGTTCTCGGCGGCCTGCCGTGCGGTGCGGTAAGGAAGATGGCGGCTGCCCGGGATGAAGCCGCGATCGCGCTCGTCGGTCTCGCGCACGTCGAGCAGCTCGATCTCTCCGGACGCAAGCCGTCGCTCGAGCTCGTCGATCGTCACCGGCTGCATCTGCTCGGCGCCGCCGGCCTGCATCCAGCCCTCGAGCTCGAAGATGCCGACCGCATGGAGCCTCTGCGCCGCGAGCTGCGCCTCGCGCTCGTCGGCTGCATGGAGGACGAGCGGGACGTCGGGCAGCACGAACGCGGCCTTGGTGCCGAACGACGTGCCGGCAACGGGCACGTTCACGGCTCCGGGCGCATGCCCCGCCGCGAACGCGTGCGCATCGCGAACGTCGAGCACCTGTGCCTGTGAGGCCTCTGCGTGTGCGAGCGGGGGTTGTGCGCCGACGAACGGGCCGCGGTTCACCTCGACGATTCGCTCCATGTTCGGCGGCCTCGGTGGCTGCACGGCGAGGCCGGTGACGAAGTCCTGATACGTCGCGGCGAGTGCGGGGTTGCACCGTCGCTCGTAGCCGATCGTGGTCGAGGCCTTCGAGCTCATCGCCGCGCCGCAGAGCGAGCCTGCGACGTGGCCCGGGAAGACCTCGACGCCGTCGCCGAGCTCCACGAGCCGCTGCAGGGAGTGAAAGAGGCCTTCGGCGCCGACCGCGGCCTCGACCGCGAGGTCGGGTCGCGCTGCATCGCCCACGAAGAGCGAGTCGCCGGTGAGCACGAGCCATGGCTCGTCGAAGCGCGCGCGGTCGCAGACGGAGAACGCGCAATGCTCGGGGCGGTGCCCAGGGGTGTGGATCGTCCGCAGCGCGACATCGCCGAGCTCGATCTCCGTACCTTCTCGCAGCGGATCGTGCTCGAAGCTCGCGCCGGCCTCGCCGTGCACGCGGACGGGCACGCCGTGCTCGAGTGCCAGGCGCCCGTGGCCGGAGACGTGATCGGCATGCGTATGGGTCTCGAGAACGACGACGATCTCGACCTCGTGCCGCTCGGAGGCATCCAGATATTGCTCGATCGCGTAGGCAGGATCGACGATCGCCGCCACGCCGGCAGCTTCGTCGCCGACGAGGTAGGAAGCGCATCCGAGGTCGTCGTCGACGAACTGCCTGAACAGCACGCTCGCGACGCTACCAACCGCTGCGGCTATATCTCCTGAAGTGCGCTCTCGTCTCATAGCCATCTGTGCGATCGCCGTCGCGCTGCTTCTGCCGGGAGTTGCGCAGGCGCATGCGCGCCTCTTGCACACGTCGCCCGCGAACGGCTCGGTCGTGGCAACGGCGCCGCACGCCGTCCGCGTGAGCTTCGACGACGTCGTGCGCGTCGGCCCCGGCATCGAGGCGGTGCGGAACGGCGGTGCGTCGATTCTCGTCGGCAAGCCCCGCGTCGAGGCACAGCACGTGCTCGTGGTGCCGCTGCGGGGGAAGCTCCGGAACGGCGCGTACTCGGTCCGCTGGTCGATCGTCTCCGACGACGGCCACCTCGAGTCGGGCGTGATCGCTTTCGCCGTCGGGCGTGGCCAACCGGCACCGACGTCGTCGCTCGTCGCCGAGTCGACTGGTCCGAATGCGGCCGACATCGTCTCGCGCTGGCTGTTCTATGCGGGACTGCTGGCTGCGGTCGGGATCGGCGTCTTCGCACTCGCCGTGCGCCCGCGCGACGGCGAACGTGTGGCTCTCGTCCTTACGAGCGGGTGTGTGATCGCGGCGATCGGCGGCGGAGAGGAGGCGCATCGTGTCGGTCTCTCCTCGCGCGCGGGGCTCGCACTCGGGGTCGCGGCTCTCGTGGCGATCGTCGTCGCCACCATCGCGGGCGCAGCGACGCTCGAGCGCGGGCTGCTGCGGCCCGCGCTCGTCGCGTCGCTCGTGCTGCCCCTCGCGCCGGCGTTCGCCGGGCATGCGTTCGACCGAGGCGTCAACCGGGTGAACGTCGCCGCGGATGCGCTGCACGTCCTCGGTGCGGCGACGTGGATCGGCGCCTTGCTCGGGATCGTGCTCTTCCGCGAAGCGCCGCGGCGGCGTAGCGCCCTGCTCGCCGCGGGCGGTGTCGTGCTGCTCGCGATCACGGGTGTCGTGCGCGCGTGGTCGGAGCTCTTGAGCGTCTCGCAGCTCTGGCAGACGTCGTACGGACGCGACCTGCTCGTGAAGACCGCGATCCTGCTTGCCGCGCTCGGGGGCGGCTGGTTGCTGCGCGCGCATGTGCGTGAGCGCGCGGGGAGCGAGCTCGTGCTCGTCGCCGGCGTGCTCGTCGCGGTGTCTGTGCTCGTGCTCCTGCCGCCGGGCCGCAGCATCGGGGCGACCTCGACACGCGTCTCTGCCGCCCAGCCGTCGCCCGCGCCGCCGCTGCCGCCGCCGGGCGCCGTCCTCCTCGCGCAGGAGCTTGGGCCGCTCGGCGTCGCGCTCGAGCTCGAGCCGGCACGCACGACGGCGATCGTGCTCTCACCTGCCGGCGGCGGGCTCTCCGGCCTCGACGTGCGTCTCGATGGGACGCCCGCGGCCGAGTGCGGCTCGGGGTGCTACTCGATCGCGAAGCACGTGACGGGATCCGTCGACGTGCAGGTCGACAACTTCGGGCCGACGTTGCGCGGGAGCTTCACGGTGCCGACACAGGTGAGCGACGGCACCAACGCCGTGCGCACGGCCACCGAGCGGTATCGCGCGCTCAGGAGCGTCTTCTACGTCGAGCAGCTCTCCTCGGCGCCGGGCCAAGGCGTCACGGCGCTCTGGCGGCTCGAGTCGCCGAACCGCGTCTCGTACCAGATCCCGGGCGGCGCGGGAGGCGTGATCATCGGGCCCAGACGCTGGGATCGTGAGCAGCCGGCTGCAAAGTGGGTGGAGTCCTCACAGTCCGTCCTGCCGCAGCCGGCACCGCAATGGTCGTCGTTCCTCGACGCGCACCTGATCCAGTCGGACACACGAACTGTGACGGTGACGTTCGTCGACCCAGCGGTGCCCGCCTACTTCAACGTCACGCTCGACCCGCGAACGCTGCTCCCTCGCACCGTGCGCATGACCGCGTCGGCGCACTTCATGGTCGACCGCTACGTGAGCTTCAACGCGCCGCGGGAGATCCGTCCGCCCCGCTGATGTGCTCCTCGTCGAGGAGCCGCCAGATGTAGTAACCGATCGCCAGCAGGAAGACGAGTGTCTGCTCGCCGTTCATCACGATCCCGCCGAGGTTCTGGTCGCGGATCGGCGAGAGCCCCCAGAGCCGCGGCGTCGTCTCGTAGAACGAGTAGAAAGGCCGGCTCGAGAAGATCAGCGCGAGGCCGAGGAAGGATGACCCGACGAATCCGGCTCCGAGATACGCGAGCGCGGCCGGAGAGCCGAGCCGCCGCGAGACGAGCGGCCACCAGAAGACGAGGCCGGCGGCAATGAGGATCGCGTGCTCGATCGAGAGCGCCCAACCCTCGCGGAGCGCCCAGCTGTAGAAACCTGCAAGGTGCGTGCCGTACCACGCGATCAGCCACAGCGGCAGCGCGTAGCGCGCGCGCAGCCGGCGCGCCCCGTGCTCGTCGAGCCACGCGCGCATCCGCGGCGTCAGGCCGAGCAGTAGGAGCAGCGGGGCGACATCGGCGATCAGTGCGTTCTGCAGCAGGTGCACGAGCAGCAGCCGCTTCGCCGCGATCGTCTCGAGCGGCGAGTTGAGCGAGCCCGCGATCAGCACGAGCCCGAGGAGATAGAGAATGATCCGGCGCGTGCCGGGCCGGTCGTCGCGCGCCGCCCAGGCGTACACGGCAGCCGCCGCGACGGCGAGCACGAGGAACTCGTACTCGAACGAGAAGCTCGTCGCGCTCACGCGGTCGCGAGCCGGGCCCGCCGCATCCGCGGCCGCAGCACGAAGAAGACGAACGTCGCGAGCACCACGAGCTGCTCGACCATCATCACGAGTCCCGCGAGCTTCTGATCGGTGAGCGCCGAGAATCCGTACGCGCCGCGGTAGAGCGCGTAGTACGGATGGAACGAGAACACGAGCACGTCGGTCAGCGCCTGCCCGGCCGCGAACATGCCGACCGCGAGCGCAATGCGCCCGCCGTTCGAAAGGCGCCGGTGCGAGCCCGGGTCGATCAGCAGGATCCAGACGAGCGTCCCGGCGAGCATCCAGCAGACGTGCTCGAGGTCGTGAAGCCAGGGATGCAGGATGGCGTCGATGTAGAACCGCGGCACGTGCCAGAGCCCGAGGTTCAGCGCCCACAGCCCGAACGCGACCTGCGGACGCAGGAGAAACGAGAGCACGGCGCGCACGTCGCGGTCGCGCGCGATCGGGCCGAGCACGCGCGGCGGGAGCATGAACACGAGCAGCGGCCCGCGCAGTGCGACGATCATCAGCGCGATCCCGAGGTCGCCGATAAGCACGTGCTGCACCATGTGCACCCAGAGCAGATGATTCTCGCCGATCGTGTGGATCGGAGAGATCAGTCCGGCGAGGACGACGAGGAGCCCGGTGCCGAAGATCGCGGCGCGGCGCCAGTCGGCGAGGTCACGGCGGTTGCGTCTCCGGAGGCGCAGCCAGCCTTGCGCGAAGAGCGCCGCCGCGAGCGCCGCCGGAACGAGCACCGCGGGCGGGGCGGACCAGGCGGCATGCGCGACGATCACTGCCGGATTGTGCCCAAGGTCCGCTAGCCCAAGCGATTTTCGACCGGCTCGCTCGCGTTCGCGAAAATGAATGTCGTGTCGCACGAGGTCACCGTCCGCACCGACGGCCCGACGTTTGCCGGCACGTTGTGGGTTCCCGTCGGCGGCGGCCGTGCGACGGTGCTGATGCACCCGGGATCGGGGCCGGCGGACCGGGACAACGACGTCTTCTTCCCGCCGATCCGGAGTCACCTGCTCGCATCGGGTTACGCCGTCTGCTCGTTCGACAAGCGGGGGGTCGGCGGTTCCACGGGTCGCTGGCAGGACGCGGGGATCGTCGAGCAGGCAGACGATGTGATCGCGCAGCTCGGCGCGCTGCTCGAGGACACGCGGGCGCCTGACCCGGTCGGCCTCTTCGGGCACAGCCAGGGCGGCTGGGTCGTGCTCGAAGCATCGGCGCGAGACCCGCGCGCCGCGTTCGTCATCGCGAATTCCGGCCCCGGCGTGACTCCGGCCGAGCAGGAGCGGTACTCCCTCGAGGCGGGACTCGCCGCCGACGGCGCAGGCGACCTCGAGATCGCGGCTGCCGCGCGCACCTACGACCAGGTCCTCGGGCTCCTCCGTTCGGACCTGTCTTTCGCCGAGGGTCGCGAGCGGCTGGAGCGGCTGCCGGGCTGGGAGCGGTTCTCCTTCCTCGTCGCCGACGAGGCGACGTGGCGGTTCTCGGCGGGGATTCTCGACTACGACCCGCGGCCGGCGCTCGCACGGATCGCAGTGCCGATCCTCGCGTTGTTCGGCGAGGCGGACACCATGACCCCGGCGGCGGCGAGCGCCGCGGCATACCGCTCCTCGGCCCGCTCGGACCTCCTCACCGTGCGGGTCTTCCCTGCAGCCGGCCACCGGCTCGAGGTCGGTGACCCGTCGCGTCTTGTCGACGGCTACCTCGAGGAGATCGTCGCGTTCCTCGGCCGCTGCACCAGCGGGATGACTTAGAGCCCGAGCTGCTTCGCGATCACGAGGCGCTGCACCTCGTTCGTGCCCTCGCCGATCTCGAGGATCTTCTGGTCTCGGTAGAGGCGCGAGATCGCGTACTCGTCCATGAAGCCGTAGCCGCCGTGGATCTGCAGCGCGGCGTTCGCGGCGCGGTTCGAGAGCAGGCCGGTGTAGAGCTTCGCCTGCGCCGCGGCGAGGCCGAAGTCCTTCCCTTCGTCCTTCAGCCACGCGGCGCGGTACACGAGCTGGCGGCCCGCTTCGATCTCGGTCGCCATGTCGGCGAGCGCGAACTGCACCGCCTGGAACTTCGCGATCGGCCGGCCGAACTGCTCTCGCTCCTTCGCGTACGCGTACGCGAGGTCGTAGGCGCCTTGCGCAAGCCCGACGCCCATGGACGCGACCGAGATGCGGCCGCCGTCGAGGATCTCCATGAACTGCTTGAAGCCGCTGCCGCGCGGGCCGAGCAGGTTCGACTCGGGGACGGCGCAGTCCTTGAACGCGAGCTCGCGCGTGTCGGATGCGTGCCAGCCGAGCTTGTGCATCGGCGCGGAGATCTCGTAACCGGGAGTGCCGTTCGGGACGATGATGTTCGAGATCTCGTCGTCGCCGGTCAGCGCGGTGATCGTCACGCAGGCGCTGATGTCCGTGCCGGCGTTCGTGATGAAGATCTTCGAGCCGTTGACGACCCACTCGCCGTCGCGCAGCTCGGCGCGCGTGCGCGTCGCACCGGCGTCCGAGCCGGCGTTCGGCTCGGTCAGGCCGAAGGCGGCGAGCTGCTCGCCTGACGCGAGGCGCGGCAGCCACTCCTGCTTCTGAGCCTCGTCGCCGTAGAGGTAGATCGGCATCGTCCCGAGCGAGGTGTGCGCCGCGACCGTGATCGCGACGGAGGAGTCGATGCGGGTCAGCTCTTCGATTGCAATCGCGTACGAGACGGTGTCGGCGCCGGCGCCGCCGTACTCCTCGGGGATCGGGATACCCATCAGCCCGAGCTCGGCGAGCTCTGCAACGAGCTCGTACGGGAAGCGCTCCTCGCGGTCGAGCTCCTCGGCGACCGGCGCGACGCGAGACACTGCGAACTCGCGCACCGTGCGCCGCAGCAGCTCCTGCTCGTCGGTGAGCTCGTAGTTCATGCGTACGACGCGCGCGAGCTCGGCGAGCAGCCGCACGCCGTAGCCCGTGCCGCCGGGCACGCGGTAGTAGTCGCCGCGTGAGCGCTCGAGGAATCCGGGGCCGGCCATGTCGACGTGCGCCCACGGCCCCTCGCCGGCGAACTCCTGCAGGAACTCGGCCGCGAGCACGGGCGAGCCCTGGCGCAGCGTCGACGCGTTCTTCATGTCGGCAAAGGCGGAGTCGACATAACGCCGGTAGCGCTCGTGCAGCGGGAACGGCCAGACGAGATCGCCGCTGCGCGTCCCGGCGGCGACGATGCGGTCGCGCCATTCGTCGTCGTTCGAAAAGAAGCCGGCATAGAGGTCGCCGAGCGCGAGCTCCATTGCGCCGGTCAGCGTCGCGAGGTCGAGCACGTGCGTCGCGCCTTCGCGCCGCACGTACCAGAGCGCGTCGGCGAGCACGAGCCGTCCTTCCGCGTCGGTATTCGTGATCTCGATCGTCTTGCCGTTGGCCGCGCGCAGGATGTCGCCGGGGCGGAACGCGTCGCCGCCGGGAAGGTTCTCCGCTGCGGCGAGCACGGCGATCGCGCGAACGGGCAGGCCGAGCGCGGCGATCGCGCCGATGCCGTAGAGCGTCCCGGCGCCGCCGGCCATGTCGCCCTTCATGTCCTCCATCTTCGCCGCCGGCTTGAGCGAGATCCCGCCCGCGTCGAACGTGATCGACTTGCCGACGAGCCCGAGCGTCACGTTGTCGTGCGTCGGCGCGGGCGGGTCGTAGCGCAGCACGATCAGACGCGGCTCGTTGCGGCTGCCGCGGCCGACCGCGGAGAGCGCGCCCATCTCCAGCTTGTCCAGCTCGCGCGGACCGAGGACCTCGACCTTCAGGTGCTCTTGCTCGGCGGCGAGCTCCTGCGCGCGCTCTGCGAGCGTGTGCGGGTTGAGCTCGTTCGGCGGCATGTTCGCCAGGTCGCGCGCGCGATTCGTGTAGTCGGCGAGGAGCGCCGCGCGCTCGGCAGCGTCGCGCAGCTCCTGCGTCTCGAAATGGCCGAGCACGATGCGCTCGACTGCGCGCGGCCGCTTCTCGGGATCCTTCGTCTTCCAGCGGCCGGGCGTGTAGCCGCCGAGGATCGTCCCCTCGACGAGCGCTGCCGCCTGTTCGGGAAGCGGCACGGGCAGGCTCTCGTCGAGCAGCCAGCAGACAGTGCCGCCGACGCGGGCGAGCGCCTGCGCGGTCACGGCACCGGCCGTGCGCAGCGAGTCGGCGTTCACGTCTTCGCGCTTGCCGAGCCCGGCAGCGACGACACGCGGCGCCGAGAGCTCGCCATTCGTGTGCACGAGCACTCCCTCGGCGCGCTCGCCGCGCAGCTCGCCGCTCGCGACGAGCGATTGCAGCCGGCCGTTCAGCTTCTCGTCGACGATGCGTGCGCCGTCGCCGTCGAGCGGCTGCGCGACCGGGATCGCGAGCGCGTCGACGCCGTCGGCCTGGCCGGGAAGGGCGATCTCGATGGGGACTGCCACCGCGCGGCGATGCTATCTAGACTCGCCCCCGCAGCCGACCTCGAAGGAGCGCCAGATGGCCGAAAACGTGCAGGAGTTCTTCCAGACCCTCGAGTCGCGGGCCGACTCGTCGAAGACCGCCGGGATGTCGAACTCGTACCTCTTCGACATCGACGGCGCCGGAAAGTGGAAGGTCGACGTCGACGACGGGAAGGTCACGGTGACCCAGGGCGAGGGGGACGCCGACGTGGTCATCTCGACCTCCGAGGAGACCTTCGAGAAGATCATCGCGGGCGAGCAGAACCCGACGAGCGCCTACATGACGGGGAAGCTGAAGATCAAGGGAGATATGGGCGCCGCGATGAAGCTCCAGAAACTGTTCTAACGGGGGTTCAGCCCGGCGGGGGTGGAGACGATGAGGGGAGCATGCTTCGTCGTCTCTTCTGGCATCCGCGCGCACACCGGTCGGTACCGGTGAAGACGCTGCGCCGCTGGAAGCTGGCGTAGCCAGACCGCCTGCTACTCCTCTAGCTCGACCAGCAGCGTGCCCCCGGCGACGCGGTCGCCTTCGGCGACGTGCACGGCTCGCACGGTCGCGTCGTACGGCGAGACGAGCGGCGTCTCCATCTTCATCGCCTCGAGGACGACGAGCGGCTGCCGCGCCGTCACGCGCGCACCCGCCTCGACCAGCACCCTGATCACCGTGCCGGGCATCGGCGCGGTCACGGCCGACTGCTCTGCGCCGCCGCCCTGCTGCGACGCGGCGCCGTCGAGTGTCGGAACCGGCTGGGGCGGGGGCGGCGCGAGGTTCAGCCGCCACGCGCCCGCCCAGACCGGCGCGGGCGCGGTCGGCGAATGCTCGGAGAGCGGCGGATGCTCGGTCAGGAACGCCGTCGTCACGCGGCCTTCGCGGACGAGCGGGTGCGCGACGAGCCAGCGCAGGAACGGGAGGTTCGTCGTCACACCCTCGACGACCGTCTCGTCGAGCGCGCGTGCGAGAACGTCGTATGCCTCACCACGTGTCTGCCCGTGCGCGATCAGCTTCGCGATCATCGGGTCGTAGGACGTCCCGATCTCGTCACCCTCCTCGACACCGGCGTCGACGCGGATGTCGCGCGGCAATCGCAGCCGCGTGATTCGCCCTGCCTGCGGCAGGAAGGTGCGCGGATCCTCGGCGTAGAGGCGCACTTCGACCGCGTGCCCGGACAAGTAACACGTTGTCACCAGCTCGGAGCCGCCGGCGATGCGCAGCTGCTCGCGCACGAGGTCGACGCCCGTGACGAGCTCGGTGACCGGATGCTCGACCTGGATGCGCGCGTTCAGCTCCAGGAAGAAGAACTCGTCGCCCTCGAGCACGAACTCGGCGGTGCCGGCGCTCTCGTAGCCGATCGCCCGCGCGACGGCAACGGCGGCGTCCGACATGCGAGCGCGCAGCTCGAGCCCGACGCCGGGAGACTCCTCGAGCACCTTCTGGTGGCGGCGCTGGATCGAGCAGTCGCGCTCGCCGAGCGCGAGCACGGTTCCGTGCGAGTCGGCGAGCAGCTGGATCTCGACGTGCCGCGGCCGCTCGAGGTAGCGCTCGAAGAAGACGGTGTCGTCCCCGAACGCAGCCGCCGCCTCCCGGCGCGCAGCGGCAATCGCGTCGTCGAGCTCGGCCGGGCCGCGAACGACGCGCATGCCGCGGCCGCCGCCGCCTGCCGCGGCCTTCACGAGCAGCGGGAACCCGATCTCCTCGGCGGTACCCGTCGGGAGCACGGGAACCCCGGCACCGGTTGCGATCTCCTTCGCGCGTAGCTTGTCGCCGCCGAGCCGGAGTGCCTCCGGCGGCGGGCCGACCCAGATCAGCCCCGCCGCGAGCACCGCCTCCGCGAGCTCCGCGCTCTCGGCGAGGAACCCGTACCCGGGATGCACCGCGTCGGCACCCGACTCGCGCGCCGCCCGAACGTGCTCGGCCGCGTCGAGGTATGACGCGATCTCGACCGTCCCGTCCGCGCTCCGCGCGTGGAGCGAGCCCCGGTCGTCGGGCGCGACGACCGCGACGCAGGCGATCCCCTCCGCCCGCGCCGCACGGAAGATGCGCACGGCGATCTCGCCGCGGTTCGCCACGAGGAGCTTCTGCATCGCGCGGAAGCCTACGGGTGGGGTACCCTGGCCCGTCTTTCGTGAGACGGGGATGGGTGACAGCTGCGGTGCTCGTGTGCGCCTCCTGCCTGGCGGCGCCGGCGTCGGCGTCGACCAAGCTCGTCGTCACGGGACGCGGCTGGGGACACGGCGTCGGAATGAGCCAGTGGGGCGCCTACGGCTTCGCGGCGCACGGCTGGACGTGGCAGCGGATCCTCGCCCACTACTACACGGGCACCACGCTCGGCGACGCGCCGATCGAGAAGGTGCGTGTACTGCTCGCCGACCCGCAACCGGCCGGCACCGTCGGCTGTGCAGGTGCGATCCGCGTCGGGGACGCGACCGGCCAGGGCTTCCTCCTGCCGCCGGGGAACTACTCGATCGGGCCGCAGCTGCGGCTCCCGGTGGGCCACAAGCGGTTGCGCGTCGGCACCGCGCACCACCGCCGCGGCCGCTTCGTGACGGTTCCCGCGCAGCGCAAGCTCCGCTCGCCGGTCGTCTTCGACTGCCCGAGCGCCCCGCTCACGTGGGAAGGCCGCCCCTACCACGGGACGCTCGTCGTCCGGCACACCGGCAAGAAGGTCTCCGCGGTCAACACGGTGTCGATCGACGAGTACGTGCGCGGCGTCGTCGCGAGCGAGATGCCGTATCGCTGGAGCATCGCCGCCCTTGCGGCGCAGGCGGTCGCGTCGAGGTCGTACGCGCTCGCGACGCTGAAGCCGGAGAAGAACTTCGACCTCTTCGCGGACACCCGGAGCCAGGTGTACGGCGGCGTCGACGCCGAGACCTCACGCACGAATCTCGCGGTCGAGAAGACCGCGGGCAAGGTCGTGATGTGGAACGGTCAGGTCGCGACGACGTTCTTCTTCTCGACGTCCGGTGGCAGAACGGCGGACGTGCGCGAAGTGTGGCCGCAGGCAGGCAACGTGCCGTACCTGCGCTCGGTGAGCGACCCGTACGACTCGCGCTCGCCGCATCACGCGTGGGGTCCGATCACGCTGGACGCGTCGCGCGTCGCGCGCATGTTGAACGTCCCCGTCGGCGAGCTGAAGGTCGTGAACACGCCGGACGGCCGCGTCGCTTCCGTCCGTGTCGGCTCGCGAACGATCGACGGCGACACGTTCCGGCAGAAGCTCGGGCTCGCGTCGACGTGGTTCTCGGTCGGAGAGCTGTCGCTCGTGCCCAGCCGCTCGCAGGTCACGTTCGGCGGCAAGGTCGCGATCGCGCTCCGCTCGGAGGGGCTTGGGCGGGCGAAGCTGCAGCGCCGGATCGGCGCAGGCGCCTGGAAGACGCTTGCTTCCGTCGACGGCAGCGATCGCGTGAGCGTCGAGCCGCAGGCCGACACGCTGTATCGCCTCTCGGCAGGGACGGTCACCGGTCCCGTCGTCGTGGTCGGCGTCGCGCCGACACTGAGCATCGATCCGGTCGCCGCGCGCGAGTTGACAGGCGACGTCGAGCCCGTGTCGCGCGGCGCCGTGACCGTGTCGCGCCGCGTCGCAGGCGCCTGGAAGGTCGTGGCGCATCCGCAGATCGACCCGCAGGGCCACTTCAGCGCGCCGCTCCAGCTGCGTCGCGGCGCCTACCGCGTCGAGATCGCGAGCGACGGACGCTACGCCTCGACCTCGGCCGGCCTGACGGTGACGGCGCGCCTGCTCGCGTCGCTCGAGCACTAGCGTGAATCCGACCTTCGAGATCGGCGGCGAGCTGCACGTACGTCGACTGGGCTTCGGCGCGATGCGGATCGTCGACGACGCCGACGAGGGCGTGCGCGTCCTGCGGCGCGCGCTCGAGCTCGGCGTGACGCTCGTCGACACCGCGGACATCTACGGCGCCGGCCGCAGCGAGGAGATCATCGCGAAGGCGCTGCACCCGTATCCGGACGACCTCGTGATCGCGACGAAGGGCGGCCTCGGCTACGGGCTGCAAGACCGCATCCGCGACGGCCGCCCCGAGTACCTGCGCCGAGCATGCGAAGCGAGCCTCAAGCGATTGAAGCTCGAGCGCATCGACCTCTACCAGCTGCACCGGCACGACCCCGAGGTGCCGATCGAGGAGTCGGTCGGAGCACTCGAGCAGCTCCGGGTCGAAGGGAAGATCCGGTTGATCGGGCTGTCGAACGTCTCGGTCGATCAGCTGCGGTGCGCGCAGACGGCGGCGAGGATCGTCTCCGTGCAGAACGAGTTCAGCCGCGGCCTGCTGACGAGCGAGCCGGTGCTCGACGCCTGCACGGCGGAAGGGATCGCGTTCCTGCCCTGGAGCCCGCTCGGCGAGGGCCTGCGCGACCCGGCCTACGAGCTGCGCTGGCTGCTCGACCGCTCGCCGGTGTTGCTGCCGATCCCCGGCACGTCGAGCGTCGCGCACCTCGAGGACAACATGCGCGCGGTCGCCTAGCGCTGGACGAGCCGCGCAGCGACGTACACCGCGAACGAGATCGAGCTGATGAAGAAGCTCGTCGGCCACGGCTGCGCGAGTGAGAGCAGGATGCCGCCCTCGGTCGCGACGAGCGCGATCACGATCGCGAGCAGCAGCGCGAGACCGGGGCGGACCGTGAGCCGTTGCGCCGCTGCGGCCGGCGTGATCACGAGCGTCAGCACGAGCAGCACGCCGACGACTTGGATCGCCTCCGCCGTCGTCAGCGCGAGCAGCAGGAAGACCGCGACCGACAGGATCCGGATCGGCACGCCCCGCGCTTCGGCTCCCTCGGGGTCGACGCTCGCGAAGAGCAACGGCCGGTAGAGCGCGGCGAGGCCCGCCGCGACGATCGCGGCGACGACGGCGAGCTCGAGTACCTGCCGGTCGCTGACGCCGACGATGCTCCCGAAGAGCAGGTTCGTCGCCTGGGTCGCGTAGCCCTGGTAGAGCGAGAGGAAGAGGACGCCGACGCCGAGGCCGAAGGCGAGCACCGCGCCGATCGAGCTGTCGCGCTCGCGTCCGCGCAGCGAGAGGACGCCGAGCACGAGCCCGACGACGAGAGAGCCGCCGATCATCCCGACCACCGGGTCGATCCCGGCGACGAGCGCCGCCGCCGCGCCCGTGAAGCCGAGCTCCGAGATCGCGTGCACGGCGAAGCTCGCGCCGCGCGTGACGACGAACCAGCCGATCGCTCCCGCGACGACGGAGACGATCCCGCCCGCGAGGAGCGCGTTGTGCACGAAGTGCTGCCCGAGCAGGTCGGTGAACATCAGTGCACGTGATGGACGTGTTGGTCGTCGGGCGTGCCGACGACGACGAGGCGTCCGCGGAGGCGCAGCACGTCGATCTCGGTGTCGTAGAGGCGCGACAGCGTCTCCGAGGTCAGCACCGTCTCCGGCGTGCCGATCGCCCAGTCGCCCGGGGCGAGGTAGAGGACGCGGTCGACCATCGAGAGAACCGGGTTGATGTCGTGCGTCACGAAGACGACCGGCGTGCCGGCGCGGCGCCGGTGCTCGTCGAGCAGGCCGGTGATGATCTGCTGGTACGCGAGGTCGAGCGAGAGCAGCGGCTCGTCGGCGAGGAGCAGCACGGGATCCGCGACGAGCGCCTGGGCGATCCGGAGCCGCTGCTGCTCGCCGCCCGACAGCCGGCCGATCGGTGCATCGGCGTACGTCTCGGCGCCGACTGCCGTGAGCGTTCGCTCGAGCCTTGCGCGCGCATCGGTGGAGAGTCGCCCCATGCCGAACCGGTGGCCGTCGAGGCCGAGGCGGACGAGGTCGCGCCCGCGCAGCGCGAGGTCGCGGTCGAAGATGCGCTGCTGCGGCACGTAACCGATGCGCGCGCGTGCCTCCGCGGGCGGGCGGCCGTTGATCGTGACCGCCCCGGCCGACGGCTCGAGCAAGCCGAGCAGGATGCGCATCAGCGAGGTCTTGCCGGTGCCGTTCGGGCCGAGCACGGCAAGGAGCTCGCCGCGCTCGAGCGCGAAGCTCACGTTCTCCCAGAGCACGCGGTCTCCGAAGCGGAGCCCGAGGTCGCGCACGTCGACGACGCTCATTGCGCGAGTGCGCGCTCCAGCTCGCGCAGCTGTCGACGCTGCCATTGCTGGAAGTCGACGCCTGGCGGCAGCGTCTCGGAAACGCCGACGATCGGGATGCCCTCCTGCTTCGCAGCCGAGCGGACGCGCGCGGTGATCGGCGAAACGGCCTGGCTGTTGTAGAGCAGCGCGTCGATTGCGTGGCCGTTGACCAGCGCCGCCATCGCCGCGACGGCGCCGGGCGTCGGCTCAGTCCCGTCTTCGATCGCGCGGGTGAACGCGGCCGGTGCGAGATTGCGCAGGCCGAGCACCGCGAGGAGGTACCCCGGCACCGGCTCGGTGTACGCAACCGGCTTACCCGCGAGCCGCGCGAAGTCGCGCGCGACCGCTGTGAGCAGCGGCTGCATGCTCGCGTCGAACTGCGCCAGGCCCGCCTTGTAGGCGCGTGCGTGCGCCGGGTCCGCCTTCTCGAGCGCGGCCGCGATCGCGGCCCCGATGCGCGGAACGTGGGGGAGGTCGTACCAGAGGTGCGGGTTCGCATCGTGGCCGTGCACGCCGAGGACGTCTGCGGCCGTGACGACGATGCGGCTGTCGCTCGGCGCGGCGTGCTCGAGCTTGAGCATGAAGTCGTCGTAGCCGACGCCGTTCTGGATCACGACCCGCGCGCGAGACACGGCGAGCCCGTTGCGCGTGCCCGGCTCGAAGAGGTGAGGATCGGCGTTCGGGTCGTCGAGGATCGAGGCCACGTGAACGTGCGAGCCGCCGATCTGCGCGGCGATGTCGCCGTAGACGTTCGTCGACGCGACGACCTGGAGGCCGGAGCTCGAGGTACCGCTTCCGCCGCAGCCGGCCAGGGAGGCCATCGCCGCGAGAAGAACGAGAATGGTTCTCATTCGCATCTTCGCTAGGATAGGTGCTGTGCCACGTGCGCCGCAACCCGCACCCGACGTCGCGCCGCTCCTCGAGGCGAAGGGCGTCCGCGCGACGAAGCAGCGCCTCGAGGTGCTGACCGAGCTCGCGCGCGAGCGGGACGACGTGACCGCGCAGGCGCTCTGGCACCGGCTGCGCGAGCGCGGCTCGCGAACTGGGCTCGCGACCGTC
The DNA here is from genome assembly GCA_963838985.1 of uncultured Actinomycetes bacterium. GTDB lineage: Bacteria > Actinomycetota > Thermoleophilia > Gaiellales > Gaiellaceae > Palsa-739. The sequence continues at coordinate 207,560 of CAWITF010000003.1, read as the reverse complement.
TATCGAACGCTCTCGCTCCTGAACGAGCAGGGCGTCGTCGACTCGCTCTCACATCACGGGACCGAGCTCTGCTACCGCCTGTGCACGGCGGAGCATCACCACCACCTCGTCTGCACGGGCTGCCACCGCGTGGTCGAGGTGGAGCAGTGCGGGCTCGGCGACTGGCTCGACGAGGTCGGCGAGCGCTACGGGTTCGTCGCGACCGACCACCGCGTCGAGATCGCCGGCCTTTGCGCCTCCTGCCGTTAGGGCAGCCAGCCCTCCTGATACCGCGTCGGCTGCCGCTTCTCGAGGTGCGCGTACGCCTCCTCCGGGATCGTCGTCTCCTTGTCGACGCTCGCGCCGTGCGGCCGCGCGGCGTCCTCGACGGGATAGCCGCCCCAGTTCGGGTTGTCGACCGAGTCGACCCGCGCGCCGATCGCGAGGACGACGCACGGGCCATCGCCGGCGCCGACGACCACGTGGTTGGTGCGCGGCGGGCAGTGCGCCAAGTCCCACTGGTGGAGGGGCCGCTCCTCGCCCTCGACGATCAAGAGCGCCTCGCCGGAGAGGACGAGGAAGTCCTCCTGGTCCGCTTCCCAGTGGTACATCGCCATCGGCTGGCCGGGCCAGAGCACGAACAGGTTGGCGCCGAGCTGCGGGAAGTCGGTCGTGCCCTCGATGTTCCAGACGGCCGGCCGCCCCTCGCGGTGGTACCACTCGGTGTCGCGGGCGTTCAGCACGAACCAGCCGTCGCTCGACGGGACGCGGCCGGTGTCCTTGTCCTCGAAGCTGGCCTCAGGAACTGTCATCACGCCTCCATGCGGGTCGTCGTTTGTCGAGGAACGCGCGCAGTCCCTCCTGCCCTTCGTCGCTCGTCCGCCGCTCCGCGATCCAGCGCGCCGTCTCGGCGCCGTCGGGGCGCTCGCGCACGAGCCGCTTCGCCCAGCGAGCAGCGTGGGGGCCGGCGGAGAGCAGCTCGCCGACCACGCGCTCGACCGCGGCGTCGAGATCGTCGGCGACCTCGCTGACGAGGCCGATGCGCAATGCCGTCTGCGCGTCGAAGCGCTCGCCCGTGACGAAATAGCGGCGCGCGTGACCGGCGCCGATCTTCGCCAGCGCGAACGGCGAGATCACCGCCGGGATGATCCCGAGCTTCACCTCCGAGAACGCGAAGACCGTGTCGCCGGCGGCGATCGGGATGTCCGCCGCCGCCACGAGGCCGGCGCCGCCGCCGAGGGCGTGGCCGTGGACACGCGCGACGACCGGAGCGGGGCAGCGGTCGATCGCCTCGAACATCTGCCGCATCGCGTTCGCGTCGGCGACGTTCTCGTCGAACGAGAGCCCGACCGACGCGCGCATCCATTGCACGTCCGCACCCGCACAGAAGCTCGCGCCTTCGCCTGCCAACACGACGACGCGCGCACGCCCGGCATCGACGAACGCCTCGGCGAGCTCGGCGATCAGCTCTGCATCGAACGCGTTGCGAACATCGGGACGGGCGAGCGTGATGCGCAGCACGTCGCCGTCGCGCTCGACGGCGACAGCGCTCACGGCTTCAGCCTCAGAAACGAGCAGGGAAGCGTCTCCGCGCTCGCGCGCGGCACGTGCGCGGGTCTCGCGCGCGTGAAGGTCCATGCGATCCGCGAGAACTCGCGCCGGCCCTTCACGCATGTGACCGGGCGGGAGAGCCGCACGGTCAGCGGGTACGTGTGAAAGTGCCCGGCTGCACAGTTCGGCGTGCAGTCGTTCTGGTGCCCGACGCCCGTCGCGGACGCCTCGCCGCTTCGCCAGCGCGTCCAGTGGAGGCCGGTCGCGTAGAAGTTCGCGTCCGCACAGGCGAAGACGACCTCGCTCGGTCGCACCTGCGGCTGATGCGCGCAGCCGGTCAGCACCGTCACGGCGGCAAGAAGAGCCAGCACGGCCAGCATCCTACGGCGCGATACAGTCGGGCGCGTGTTGCGTGGGACGATCGCGGCTGCGCTGACGCCGCTCGCAGGCGGGGGCTCCGTCGTCGACGAGGCGGCGTTCGGTCCGTACGTCGCATTCCTGCGGGAGCACGGGATCGACGGCGTCCTGGCGCTCGGGACGACCGGCGAAGGCGTGCTCTTCGACACGGACGAGCGCAAGCAGGTCGCGCAGCTCTTCGTCGATCACGCGGACGGGCTGCAGGTCGCCGTGCACTGCGGCGCGCAGTCGACGGCCGACACGGTCGAGCTCGCAGCCCACGCGGCCGACATCGGTGCGGACGCGGTCGCCGTCATCGCCCCGCCGTACTTCGCTTTCGACGCGGCAGAGCTCCTCGGCCATTTCTCCGCCGCGGCGCAGGCCTGTGCGCCGACGCCGTTCTACGTCTACGAGTTCGCAGCGCGCAGCGGGTACGCGGTGCCGCTCGAGACGATCGCGGAGCTGCGCGACGAGGCCGACAACTTCGTCGGGCTCAAGGTGTCGGACGCGCCGTGGGAGCGCTTCTCTCCGTACCTGCTCGAGGGCCTCGACATCTTCGTCGGCCCCGAGGCGTTGATCCCGCAAGGTCTCGCCGGCGGCGCTGCAGGCGCCGTGTCGGGGCTCGCCGCGAGCTTCCCCGACGCGGTCGTCGCGCTCGCACGCGACCCGACGGCCGAGAATGGCGAGCGCGTCGGCGCGCTGCGCACGGCGCTCCAGGCTCTGCCGTTTCACGCCGCGTCGAAGATGGTGCTCGGCCTGCGCGGCGTGCCGGTTCGCGGCGGCGTCCGCGCGCCCCTGCGCGAGCTCGACGACGGCGAGCGCGACGAGGTCCAGCGCATCGTGCGCGAATGGGCCGCATAGTCGTCGCCGGCTCCGGTGCGATCGGGGCCAACGTCGCGTACAACCTCGCGCTGCTCGGCGCCGACGAGGTCGTCGTCGCCGACCGCGGCGAGCTCGTCGGCGGATCCACCTCGCGCGCGATGGGCGGTGTCCGTCAGCAATTCTCGACGCCCGAGGAGGTGGTGCTCGCGCGCGAGAGCATCGCGTTCCTCGCCTCCCTCGGCCCGGAGCTCTTCCAGCAGGTCGGCTACCTCTTTCTCGCGACCTCCGAAACGGGGCTTGCGGAGCTCGAGGAGCGGCGTGCGCTCCAGAACGAGCTCGGCGTTCCCGTCGAGCGCGTCGACGCCGGCGCGATCGCGGGGCTCGAGACGGGCGACGTCCTCGGCGCGACGTGCTGCTGGAGCGACGGCGTGGCCGACCCGGCCGGCGTCGCGCGGCGCGTGCTCGAGCTCGCGCGCGAGCGCGGCGTCGAGCTGAGAGAGCACACGCCGGCCGAGGAGCTCGACTACGACACGCTCGTGATCGCATGCGGCCCGTGGTCGGCCGAGCTCGCCCGCGCGGTCGGCGTCGAGCTGCCCGTGCGCCCGCTCTGCCGGCAGCTGCTCGAGACCTCGCCGCTCCCCTTGCCCGACGACCTGCCGATGGTGATCGAGGCCGAGACGGGGTTCCACTTCCGCCGCCGCCGTGACCGGCTCGTGCTCGCGATGCACGATCCGTCGCCGCGCTGGCTGGCCGAGCCGGAGGTCGACGAGTCGCTCTTCGCCGACCGGCTCGAGCGCCTTGCACGCCGGTATCCACCTGCCGCGAAGGCGACGATCGCGAATGCGTGGGCGGGCCTCTACGACATGACGCCCGATGCGCACCCGATCGTCGGCCGCGTCGCCGACGGCGTCTATGCAGCCTGCGGCTTCAGCGGGCACGGCTTCATGCAGTCGCCTGCCGTCGGTCGTGCGCTCGCGGAGCTGATCGTCCGCGGCGAGCCGTCAATCGATCTGAGTCCGTACGCGCTGGAGCGCTTCGAGTCGGGAGCGGTGTTCCCCGAGCAGCTCGTCCTCTGAAGCGCGCGGCCACGCCAGGACGACCGCGAGCAGCAGCACGCCGAAGTCGCGGGCCAGCAGCTCGAGCGTCTGCGGGCGGGAGAAGCCGTTGGCGAGATCCCAGTAGTGGTGCGGGAACCACAGCTGCGTCAGCACGAGCGTGAGGAAGAAGAGGGGCACCGCCACCTGGCCGCGGATCCCGCGCGCGACGACGACGAGCGGGATCAGCCAGATCATGAACTGCGGCGAGAACACCTTCCCGAACGCGAGCAGGGCGGCGACGACGGCTCCGCAGGACGCGAGCAGCTCTGAGGTCGTCGCCGCGCTGCGCACGAAGAGGATCCAGACCGCGACGAGCGCGATCGCGCCGAGGACGGTCGTCACGGTCGCCGCCGTGTGCGTCCCCCAGCCCGCGAGGTTCTGCGAGCCGAACGAGTCGATGCGGTGGATCGGCTTGCCGAAGAGGTCGTGGATCGCGATCAGCACCGCGCTCGCGAGGCTCTCGAGCTGGATCGGACGGCCGAACTGCGCGTGGAACGCGTGGCCCACGCCGGACGGGGAGAGGACCGTGAACGGGACGAACCACGCGGCCGCGACGGCGACGGCAGCGGCGCTCCACCTCGCCGCGAGCCGTGGCCCGTAGTTCCGGACGAGCCAGACGACGATGAACGGAGCGAGCACGGCAGGCCACAGCTTCGCCGCGAACGCCGTGCCGAGCAGCACGCCGGACGCGTCGAATCGCTCGGAGAGAAGCGTCGCGAGCGCGGCCGCAGTCAGCGCCGCGGGCCACAGGTCGAAGCGCGAGAGCGTGACCGACCCGAGCGCGAGCGGCGCGAGCCCGGCGAAGACGGCAGCTTCCCAGCCGCGGATCTTCCGCACGGACAGCACGATCACGAGCAGACAGACCGCCATCAGCAGCTGGAACACGTATCGGTAGTTGAAGGACTCGAGCCACGACGGGATCACGAACACCGGCAGCGCGCCGGGCGGATACTCGAGCTGGAAGTCGCGGTACGGCACCGCGCCCGCGCGCATCGAGTCGCCGTAGTGCTGGTACACGCCGTAGTCGACGATCTGCCCGCGGCCGTACCAGCCGACGTGCAGGACCGCCCAGACGCCGGCGACGAGGGCGACAGCCGCGAGGACGGTCGTCGCCGTCCGCATCACTCGACGTCGAACTCCTCGGCGACGGTCGGCTCGATCCCGATCAGTCGCGGCACCTCGCCGAGGTCGGGAAGCTCCTCGCCGAACGCGATCAGGCCGAGCCGCTCCTGCGCCTCGTTCGAGACCCAGCGGTCGCCTTCCGGCAGCTCGGGCAGATTCGCGCGGAGCTCGTCGAGGTTCGTCATCGAGTCGAAGAGGTTCCAGATCAGGACGCGCGCGATCAGAAAGGTCCTCGTGCCTCGTAGCTGCCGCGCGGCGCACCGACGGCGATCATCGTCACGCCGTCCGCGCCCGCGACGGGCTGGCGCGTCGTCTCGGGGTCGAAGCGGAAGATCGAGCCTTCGACGAACGGCACCTCTTCGCCGTCGATGCGGTAGACCCCGCTGCCGCGGACGATCACGTTGACCTCCTCCTGGCCGGAGCCGGCCTCGTCGTGCTCGCGGCCCTCCATGTTCGGCGGGATCTCGAACCAGTTGATCCCGAAAGCCTCGACGCCGAGCTCGCGCCGGACGAAGCGCACCGCGCCGCCTGGCCCGGCACCCTCGATGTCGTTCACGTTCACGAGCGAGTAGCCCATCTCACCTCACATTCGAAAGACGCCGAACGTCGTCTCCGGGATCGGCGCGTTCGACGCGGCGGCCAGTCCGAGCGCGAGCACGCGCCGCGTGTCGAACGGGTCGATGATGCCGTCGTCCCAGAGGCGCGCGGTCGAGTAGTAGGGGTTGCCCTCGCGCTCGTACTTGTCACGGATCTCGTCCTCGTCGACGTCGCCGACCATCGAGAGCACGGTCGCGGCCTGCTCGCCGCCCATCACGGAGATGCGGGCGTTCGGCCACATCCAGAGCTGGCGCGGCTCGTACGCGCGTCCGCACATCGCGTAGTTGCCGGCTCCGAACGACCCACCCGTGACGACGGTGAACTTCGGCACGCGCGCGTTCGCGACGGCCATCACGAGCTTCGCGCCGTCGCGCGCGATCCCGCCCGCCTCGTACTCGGCGCCGACCATGAAGCCGGTGATGTTCTGCAGGAAGACGAGCGGGATCCGCCGCTTGCAGCAGAGCTCGATGAAGTGCGCTCCCTTCTGCGCCGACTCCGCGAAGAGCACGCCGTTGTTCGCGAGAATCCCGATCGGATAGCCCTCGAGCCGCGCGAAGCCGGTGACGAGCGTCTCGCCGTAGAGCGTCTTGAACTCCTGAAAGCGCGAGCCGTCGACGATGCGCGCGATCAGCTCCCGCGCATCGGCCTGCTGGCGGAAGTCCTCGGGGATCAGGCCGTACAGCTCGCTCGGGTCGAGCGCGGGCTCCTCCGGCGGGGCAAGCTCCCACGGCGGCTCGGGCTTCCTCCCGTGCAGGTTGCGCACGATGCCGCGAGCGATCGCGAGCGCGTGGTCGTCGGAGGTCGCGTAATGGTCGGCGACGCCCGAACGTCGCGCGTGCACGTCGGCTCCGCCGAGCTCCTCCGCCGTCACGTCCTGACCGGTCGCCGCCTTCACGAGCGGCGGGCCGCCGATGAAGATCGTGCCGGTGCCCCGCACGATCACCGTCTCGTCGCTCATCGCCGGGACGTAGGCGCCGCCCGCGGTGCACGAGCCCATCACGACCGCGATCTGCGCGATCCCCTCTGCGGACATCTGCGCCTGGTTGTAGAAGATCCGGCCGAAGTGGTCCCGGTCGGGGAAGACGTCCGCCTGCAGGGGCAGGAAGGCTCCGCCCGAGTCGACGAGGTAGAGGCAGGGCAGGCGGTTCTGCGCGGCGATCTCCTGCGCGCGCAGGTGCTTCTTGACGGTGAGCGGGAAGTACGAGCCGCCCTTGACCGTCGCGTCGTTCGCCACGACGACGCACTCGCGTCCCTCGACGACGCCGATGCCGGTGACGATCCCCGCGCTCGGCGCGTCGCCGTCGTACAGCTCCCACGCTGCGAGGGCGCTCAGCTCGAGGAACGCCGTGTCCGGGTCGACGAGCCGGTCGATGCGCTCGCGCGCGGTCAGCTTCCCGCGTGAGCGGTGCCGCTCCACGGCCCGCTCGCCGCCGCCGCGGGCGACCTGTGCGGTGCGCTCGCGCAGCTCCGCGACGAGGGCGGCCATGCGCTCGGTCCGGCGGGAGAAGTCGTCGGAGCCGCGCTCGGCCTGCGACGAGAGGACGGCCACGGGACGGAGCCTATCCGCCCGACCAGCCTAAAGTTCGGCACCCCTCGTGCTCTTCAACAGCTTTCCCTTCCTGTTGTTCTTCCTGCCTGCGGTCGGGCTCGCGTACTTCCTCGTCCCGCAGCACCGCCTGCGCCTGCTCCTCGTCATCGGCGCGTCGTATTACTTCTATGCATACGCCGACTGGTGGTTCCCGCTGCTGATGGCGGGCTCGACGGCGATCTCGTTCACCGCCGGTCTCCTGCTCGATCACCAGCGCTGGCAGCCGTACCGGCGGACGATCCTCACCGTCGGCATCGTCGGCGTGCTCGCGCTGCTCGGCTACTTCAAGTACACGGCATTCGCGGGCGGCTACGCGCTCGACTTCGTGCACGTGATCACGCAGCGCCACTTCCCGGGCCTGCAGCACTTCGTCAACTCGATCGTGCTGCCGATCGGGATCAGCTTCTACACCTTCGAAGGGATCTCGTACATGGTCGACGTGCACCGCGGCACGCTCCGCGCGGAGCGCGACCTGCTGCGGTACGCGTTCTTCATCTCGTTCTTCCCGCATCTGATCGCCGGGCCGATCGTCCGCTACGGCATCCTGCAGCCGCAGCTCGTCGTCAAGCACCGCTTCGACGCCGAGCGTGTGCGCTCCGGGCTGCTGCTCTTCACGCTCGGCCTCGCGAAGAAGGTTCTCCTCGCGGACGGTCTTGCGCGCTACGTCGACCTCTACCTCGCGCGCGCCTCGAGCCTCGGGCTGATCGAGACGCTGGTCCGCCGTCATCGGGTTTGGCTTCCAGATCTACTTCGACTTCAGCGCGTACTCGGACATGGCGCTCGGCCTCGCGCGCATCTTCGGGATCGAGCTGCCGTGGAACTTCGACCGTCCGTATCGCTCCGCGAGCCCAACGGAGTTCTGGCGGCGCTGGCACGTGACGCTTTCGACCTGGCTCCGCGACTACGTGTACATCCCGCTCGGCGGCAACCGCAAGGGCGAGCGCCGGCGAGATGCGAACCTACTCGCGACGATGGGCATCGGCGGCCTCTGGCACGGGGCGTCGCTCAACTTCATCGCCTGGGGCGTCTACCACGGTGGCGCTCCTCGTCGGCACCCATCACGGGCGGCGCCGTGGCTGGTCGCTGCCGCGGCCGGTCGCCGTCGCGGTCACGTTCGTGCTCGTCCTGCTCGGCTGGGTGCTCTTCCGCATGCGCTCGGCAACCGGGATCGGCCACGTCTACGCCGGGATGCTCGGGCTGCACGGGCTCGGATCGCTGCCCGGCCATCTGCTCGTCTACGTCGCGATCTCGTTCGCCGTCGTCTTCGGGCTGCGTGAGGAATGGCGCTGGGCGGTCGCGCGCTGGAACGTCGTGCAGGTCGCCGCCGCGGCGATCCTCTTCGTCATCGCCGCCGACGTCGGTGTACACGAGCCATCCGTTCATCTACTTCCGCTTCTGATGCGCAGGCTCGCGCTCTTCCTCGTCATCGCAGTCGTGCTGCTCGCCGCCGTCGCCGCGTTCGACTGGTAGGTCGACCCGTACGGCGAGATCTGCAAGCCGGGCGCGATCGCCGACGCGCGCGCGGATCACTGCCTCGTCTCGCAGGAGCTCGATCGGGAGCCGGTATCTCGCGTTCAAGCTCGACGTCTTCCACCACCGGCCGACGCGAACGATCGTCGTCGGCTCGAGCCGCGTGCTGAAGATCCGGTCGCACCCGGGCGAGAGCTCGTTCTCGAATCTCGGCTATCCCGGGACCGCACCGGAGACGATCCTCGCAGCTCTTCCGCGCGCTGCCGGCGACCCCGCGTCAGACGGTCTACCTCGGCGTCGAGGGCTTCTGGTTCAACCCGGGCTTCGTCGTCCCGGACACGAGCCCGAGCACGTACCACGTCGCGGAGTACCTGCTCAGCCGCTCGACGTTCCAGCTCGGCGTTCCACCTGGCTCGTCAGGCGGACTTCATCGCTCTTCGATCGCTGGCGACCGCGCGCAGCTGGGGCCGGCGTGCGTGATCGACCGCATCTCGCCTGCGATCGCATGGCGCGTCGACGGCTCGCGGGTCTGGGCGTGGGAGCTCGATCCGAAGCGGTTCCCGCCGTTCAAGCAGGTGCCGTTCGACGGCAACCTCGCCACCTGGCGCAACGGCTTCTACGACGCGTGGAACGTCTTGGACACGCGACGGCTGCACGTGCTCGACAACGCGCTCGCGTTCGCGCAGCGTCGCGGGTGGAAGGTGATCGGCTTCGCGCCGCCGGAGCCGCCGGCGGAGTTGCGTGTGCTCGAGACCGATCCGCGGATCGCCCCGCAGCTGGACCGCGTACATGCACGCGATGCCGGCGCTCTTCCGCAGCCACGGCTTTCGCTGGGCCGGCATTCCGGTCACCTGCGCCGAGCACGACTTCCCCGACTCGTTCCACAGCGACGCCGTCTGCTCGGATCGGCTTCGCGCTCGGCTCGACGAGCTGCGCCCGACGCGGCGGTTAGCCTGATTGCGTGATCGTCGCGCACCTCGATCTCGATGCGTTCTATGCGGCAGTCGAGGAGCTCGAGCAGCCGGAGCTCCGCACGCAGCCGCTCGTCGTCGGCGGCGACCCGCGCGGCCGCGGCGTCGTCGCGACCGCGAACTACGTCGCGCGCCGCTTCGGCATCCACTCGGCGATGAGCGCGGCGGAGGCGATCCGCCGCTGTCCGCACGCGGTCTTCGTCCGTCCGCGGCACGCGCTCTACCGCGAGTACTCGCGCCACGTGTGGACAACGGTGCGCGGGATCGTCCCGACCGTCGAGCAAACCGGCCTCGACGAGGGCTACCTCGACGTCGGCGAAGTCGCGCGCGACTTCCTCGAGGCGCGCGTCGTCGCGGAAGCGGTGCAGACGGCGGTGCGTGCGTCGACGAGCCTCACCTGCTCGCTCGGCGTCGCGCCGTGCAAGGTCGTGGCGAAGGTGGGCAGCGACGCGCGCAAGCCGGGCGGCCTGCTCGTCGTCGTGCCCGGTCAGGAGTCGGGCTTCCTCGCGCCGCTCGACGTGCGCCGGCTTCCCGGCGTCGGCCCGAAGGCGCGAGGCTCGCCTGCGCGCCGCCGGCATCGACACGGTCGGAGCGCTCGCCGCGCTCGCCGACGACGAGCTGCGCCGGCTGCTGCCGGGCAGCGTCGGCGCCGTGCTGCGCGACCGTGCTCGCGGCATCGACCCGCGCGGGCTCGAGCTCGACAGCGAGCGGATCTCGATCAGCGTCGAGAACACGTTCGAGCGCGACCTCGTCGAGCGCGAGCGCCTGCACGACGAGCTGCGCGGGATGGCGCGCGAGGTCGCGGAGGCGCTGCAGAAGAAAGGACAGACCGCGCGCACCGTGACCACGAAGCTCCGCTACGCCGACTTCTCGATCCGCAGCCGCTCGACGTCGCTCGACGTCGGCATCGACGACGCCGGGCAGATCGGCGAGCTCGCCTGCCGCCTGCTCGACCGGGGGCTGCGCGACCGGCCTGGGGCGCTCCGCCTCGTGGGCGTCGGGGTCTCCGGGCTGGCCGCCTTCCGCCAGCTTGCGCTGGATTCCGTCTAGGCGGTGACGCGGGCGTCGTCGCGCTCGCGGGCGAGCGGCGCGTCGGTGTCCTCCGGCACGGGCTGCTCGTGCCGGAGCGCGAGCACAGCGAGGCCGCCGGCCACCGATGCCGCAAGCACGCCCACGGCCCACCAGAGCCCGGCGAGGTTGTCCACCCAGCCGAGAGCACCGTCGATCGAGAACCTGCCCGGGCCCGTCGCCGCGATCGCGACGGCGGCCGCCCAGATCAGCAGGTTGTACTCGAAGCCCCCGTTGCCGGCGAAGAAGCCGTTCTTCGCGTGCACGGAGCCGACCGCGACGACCATCACCGATGCGAGCGCGAGCGCTGCCAGCGGCGTTAGGAAGCCGAGGGCGAGCAGGAGGCCCGCCGCCTCGGAGAGCCCTGCGACGATGGCCATGGCGTACGGCGCCGGGAAGCCGAGCTTCCCGAAGAAGCTGCCAGTGCCGCGGGGACCGTGACCCCCGAACCAGCCGAAGAGCTTTTGGGCGCCATGGCTGAAGAGCGTCGCGCCGAGGACGACCCGCAGCAGGAGGATTCCGTAGGCCATCGGGTCTCTCTGCCCGCCGGGGCCGCCTGCGAACCTTCCAAATCCGGAAAATCGGCCTATAGTGAATTCGCGGGCGTTTTCCTTCGGTCACCCGACGTGCGGGCCTTCTTTTCAACCATGAACACCGGTCTTCGATCCAACCCTTCGGTGCGTCTCTGATGCCCCCTGCGCTCTCGGCCCTGCTCCGCTTCTGGTGGGTCGTGGTGATCGGCGCGGCCGGGGCGATCGTCGCCGGCGGCGCGCTCTATGAGCACCAGCCGAAGCCGACCTATGCGGTCTCGGCGAACGTGCTCGTGAACAGCCCGGAGGCTCCGTATCTTCGGACGGCGCAGCCTCAGCTGCCGATCACGAGCACGCGCACGCAGCCCGGCGCGAAGAAGAACAAGAAGGCGACCGTGTCGACCGCCTCTGCGCCGACCCCGCCTGATACCCAGGTGCTCGTGAACGCGGCGAACCTCTATCCGCTGCTGATCCAGTCGGATGTGATCGCGAAGCTCCGCCGTGCGAAGTACGGCCCGACACCCGGCACCGTCACAGCCACCGCGCTCGCGTCGTCGACGAACACGTACGGCGTCTACCACCCGTCGCCGCTGCCGGTCATCACCGTCAAGGCGCGGTCGCAGGACGCGGGCCAGGGCAAGCGGCTCGTCACCCAGACCATTCGCACGTTCGAGGAGTGGATCGCCGGGCGCCAGAAGGCCGCCGGCGTTGCGCCCGCGCAGCGGATCTCGGTCGAGGCGCTCCAGACGACCGTGCGCAAGACGGGCAAGCCTTCGAAGGGGATGCCGCTCTTCGTCGCCGTCGTGATCCTGCTCGCCTTCGGTGGCCTCGCCGTGCTCGTCGACCGGGTGCGGCCGCGCCGGGTCGTGCAAGAGCTCGTGGCCCGCCGCGTCGCCTAGCGGCTGTGTCTGCGTCCGCGGCTGAGGCTCGTTCGGCGCCGCGTACCGGCGCCGAGGCCGAATCCTGGTTCTCGTGGACGGGCGCGATTGCGCTGCTCGTCCTCGTCGTGTGGCTCGTTCCGATCAAGAGCTACACGCTGCCGGTGCACCTGCCGTTCAGCCTCGAGCTCTACCGCCTGCTGCTGATCGGCTTCGCCGTGTGCTGGGTCGTCGCTGCGATCGCGGGGACGAAGCGCCTCGACGCGGGCGGCCTCGGGAAGCCGGTCGCGCTGCTCGGCGTCGTGGCCACGCTCTCGGTGATCGCGAACCTGCACGCGATCCAGAGGGAAGGGCTCGACGGCCAGGCGATCAAGTCGCTCTCGTACTTCCTCAGCTTCCTGCTCGCGTATCTGCTCGTGCTGTCGACGATCGACGGGTATCGGGCGGCGCACGCGATCACGTATTCGTTCGTGCTCGGCGCCGCCCTCGTCGCGGCCGCCGCACTCTACGAATCGCGAACGCACTACAACCTCTTCCATCACCTCCAGCAATGGGTGCCGATCTTCAAGCCGACGCACGCGTTCACGGACAGCAGGATTCGCGGCGGGCGGCTGCGTGTCACTGCATCCGCGCAGCATCCGATCGCGCTCGGCGCTGCTCTCACGATGACGGTGCCGCTCTCGCTCTACGTCGTCTCACGTGCGCGCACGCGAGCGCGGCAGCTCGCGTGGTGGGGCGTTGCCGCCTTGATCCTCGCCGGCGCGCTCGCGACGGTGTCACGCACCGTCGTGTCGATGGCACTGGCGCTGCTCGTCGTCGGGTTGCTCGCCCGGCGACGCGAGCTCACTCGCCGCTGGCCCGTGCTGATCGTGATGGCGCTCGTGATTCACGTCGCGTCGCCTGGCGCCGTCTCCCACCTCTATCGCGCGTTCTTCCCCAAGCAAGGGCTCTCGTCGTCGCTGCAGGGCCGGAGCGGGGCGGTGGGATCGGGCCGCCTTGCCGACATCAAGCCGGGGCTTCGCAGCTGGAGGCAGACACCGCTCTTCGGTCACGGGCTCGGGACGGGGAAGGACCCGTCGACGGTCGGCACCGGCGCGATCGTCGACCCCGACACCGGCGCGCCGATCATCTTCGATGACCAGTACATGAACTCGCTCGTCTCGATCGGGGCGGTCGGACTCCTTGCTGTTCTTTGGTTCGTCTGGGGCTCCGTCGTCGTGTTGCTGCAGCGGGCGCGCCGCGCCGCGCGTCCACAGGCAGATCTCGTCGTCGCGTGCGCCGCTGCCGCGGCCGCATTCGGTGTCGGGATGCTCACGTTCGACGCGTTCTCGTTCGTGCAGTCGACGCTGATCTTCTTCGTGCTCGTCGCGCTCGGGCTCGCGGCTTCGCGGGAGAAGCCCGCGTGAGCCGCCGGCGCGCGCAGATGGTCACGCAACTCGGCTCCGACGCTTCGACGATGGCGCGGGGTGCAGCCGCCAACGTCGCAGGGGCGCTGGGGACGACGGTACTTTCGTTCGCCGCGAGCCTCCTGATCACGCACGTCGTGAGCGTGGGGCGCTTCGGCTTGGTGTCGATCGCTCTCACCGTCACGCTGTTGGCCCAAGTCCCCGCGGTGATCGGCCTCGACATCGGGGTCGTCCGTTTCGTCGCCCTCGGCGCCTCCGCGTCCGACGAGGAAGCGGTGCGCGGGAGCATGCAGGCGGCGCTCATCGCCTCGACTGCCGTCAGCTCCACTCTTGCCGCGCTGCTCTTCTGGAAAGCGCCTTGGCTCGTGACGACCTGCTTCCACAAGCCGGAGGCGGCGCATCTCGTGCGCATCGTCAGTCTTTCGCTGCCGGCGCTCGCCGTTGCCCGCGTTCTGACTGGATGCCTTCAGGGCTTAGGGATCATGGGCCTATCGGCCTGGCTGAGCCCGATCCGCGGGCTCGTCAACATCCTTGCGCTCGCGCCGCTCCTCGCCGTCGGTCTCGGGGCGCGCGGAGTCGCGTGGGCGAGCGTCGTCACCGCGTGGGCCGTCGTCATCGTCGGCGTCGGCTTCGTGCTGCGCGTGCACCCCGGTTCGTTCGCGCCGGCGCCGTCCGCATGGCGCTTCGGGAGCCTGTTGCGGTTCTCGCTGCCACAGACGCTCACGACGATGCTGCTCTACACGATTCTCTGGACCGACACGCTGCTGCTGGGGCGTCTGCGGACGGCTGCGGAGGTCGGCGTCTACGTGATCGTGCAGCGCCTGCTCTCGCCGGCGCAAACGATCTCCACCGCAACCGGCCAGATGTTCGCACCGCGAATCGCGGTGGAGGATGCGCGTGGCGACCGGGGCACACTCGGGATCGATGTTGAAGACGGTGACGTACTGGAACGTCTCCGTCTCACTGCCCGTGTTCATGTGCCTGTTACTACTCGCGCATCCCCTGCTCGGGCTGTTCGGCGGAGCGTACGCGAAAGGAACGGCTGCACTCGTCATCCTTGCGGCGGGGCAAGTGTTCAATACGGCGACCGGGCCTCTGGGCCAGATGATCAACATGTCCGGCCGCGCCTACGTGACGCTCGTGAACAACGGAGTTGTCGCGGCGCTGAACGTCGGCGCGTGCTTGCTCCTGATTCCGCGCTACGGTGTCACCGGCGCCGCCCTCTCGACGACGGGTGCGGTGACGCTCGTCAACCTGATCAAGCTCGTGCAGGTGCGTCTCATCTTCGGCGTGAACCCTTTCGACCGTCGCTCGGCGCGACCGGTCCTGGCGGCGGCGGTCGTCTGCGGCATCGTCGCACCGGCTGTGCTGCTCATCCCGTGGCCGAACTCGCTCAGCGAGGTCGCCGCATGCGGCGGCGTCATCGTCCTCTCCTATTGCCCTCTCTTCTGGACGCTCGCGACCAGCCCGGGCCGACCGCCGGAGGATCGGCAACCGTCTCCGTCGCACACCGGTCGCCGCGCCGGCGGAGGGCGCATGATCAAGCGCCGGGCGATCCTCGTCGCAATGCTCGCCGCGCTGACGATCGCCGCCCCGGCGTTCGGCCTTGCAGGCGGGCCAGGCTCGCGCACGATCGTCCAGGTGGACAAGACATGGGTCTGCTCCGGCCCGGTCGACCTCGATTCGGTCTCGGTGACGATGACGCCGCGTGCGCTCGTGACGCCGCGGACACGCGACGCCGTGCATCTCGAGTCGGGCTGTACCGGCAAGATCGGCCGCATCGACGTCACGACGTCGATCGCAGACGGCATCAAGGTCGCCGGTGGCGCGCACGATCTGGTGATCGGTGGCGGCTCGATCCGCTGCCTCGCGAAGCTTCCGGTCCTCCACCAGGACGGAATCCAGGTGATGGGCGGAGACAACATCACCTTCCACGGCGTCTCGATCGACTGCGGCCGTCCGAACGTCGATCTGATCAACTCGGATCTCTTCATCAGCATGGCGGGTCAGGCGACGACGCCTCCCACCGACGTTGTCTGCGACGAGTGTCAGCTCGGTGCGAACGCAGCCCACACGGTTCTGATCCAAAACGCGATTCGCTCGGGAGTCCGAGACTCGACGCTCTGCCAGGCGAAGTTCCCGAACCTGACTCTCACGATCGGCAGCCTCGCCGTCGATCCCGTAACGACGGCAACACGATCTCGGCGTGCGGCGCATCGTCGCCCGGTGGAGGCGGCTCGACCAGCGCCGAGAAGCTCACCTTGACCGCCAAGGCTTCCGTCGTCACCTACGGCAGCACGACTGCCCTCGTAGGCGGATTCGGGAAGCCGAAGCTGGGACGGCTCGTGACGATGGAGAGCCGTCCGTTCGCGAAGTCCGCATTCACCGCGGTGGGCAGCGTGCACACCGACCCGGCCGGGAACTGGCGCTTCGTCGTCCGCCCCGCGATCACGACGACGTATCGGGCGTCGTCGCGCGCGTCGAACTCGGGGTACCGTCGTCGTTCGCGTTCGCCCCAAAGTGACGCTCCACGCCGTGCATGGCCGTGTCACCGTTTCCGTCGTACCCGTACGCAGCTTCAGGAAGCGGCCCGTGGTCGTGCAACGGCTCCGCGGCGCGCGCTGGCTACCCGTGGCCCGTCTGGCCCTCGGCTCGAAGGGCGGCGCTACGCTGCCCCCCTCGTTGCGCGCGCTGCTCATCCGCGTCAGCGTGCCCGCCGCTCCCGGCTATCTGGCGGCGACGAGCACGCCCCGACGGGTGCCCTGATGTCTCGGCCCCCGATCTTCGTGGTCGGCGCATCTCGCTCGGGGACGAACCTCCTGCGCGCACTCCTGAACGCGCACGGCGACCTCTGGATCTCGGCCGAGACCCACTACTTCGACGACCTGCGTCCGCGGCTCCCGGGTCGCGGTCGGCAGGCGCTCGACGCGCACGCGCGCGACACCTGCGAGCGCTACTTCCTCGCCCTGTCCCATCGCGCATACGGTCGCGGCGGCGACCCCGCGCTGGGGTCGATCGACGCACGAGCACTTCGGCATGACGCGGCGGCACTGGGAGGGTCGGGCGACGCGTATTTCGAGGCGTTCTGCCGGCTCCGGGCAACGCTGCACGGACGGGCGCACTGGGGGGAGAAGACGCCACGGCACGTGTATCGGATCCCGGAGCTCTTCGATGCATTCCAGGCCGCGAAGGTCGTCTGTCTCGTGCGCGACCCGCGCGCGGTCGTCGCCTCGTACCGGGACTGGCATCGCGCGGCGGTGCGTACCGAGCTCGATGATGGGGACGAGGCGGGCCTTGAAGCAGAGCACGAGCGGAGCAGGCGCTCGTACCATCCGCTCTTGCTCGGCCTGCTGTGGCGAGGCGTGATCCGGGCGGAAGAGAACGCACTCGAACGCTTCGGGCAGGATCGCGTCTACCTTCAGCGGTTCGAAGACCTCGCCGCAGAGCCCGAGGATTCTGTTCGACGCCTCTGCGAGTGGCTCGAGCTCGACTTCCGCCACGAGATGCTCGAGATCCCGGTCGTCAACAGCTCGTACGCAACCGCAGCGCGCGGTGTCTCTTCCGCGCCGGTTGATCGTTGGCGCGAGCGGCTGCCCGCGCGCGATCTCCGAGTCGTTCAGCGCGCGTGCCGCGCTTCGATGCGTCTCCACGGATATGACGAGGAGCCCGTGCGCGGCGCCGTCCTCGCCTACCCGACTGCGTGGGCGAGCCTTCCTCTTGCGACGATGCGCGCGGCAATTGTCAACCGTCGCCGACTCGGCAGGGTCGTCGAATACGTGCGCCGTCGCGGGGCGCTCGCTTTCTCGAGAGGCTAAGCGGCCCGCCGCGTTCGACGCGCCGTGATCGCGCCCGCCGCTGCAACGGCAACGAACCCGATCGCACCGCCGACGTAGTAGCGCTCGCGACGGTTCCAGGCCGCTTCGATCGCGACCGGGTCACCGGCGCCGCAAAAGGTCCCTCGATGCACGCACAGCCATGCAGTTCGCCGGGCGGCGACTCGCTCGCGATGCTTCGTCGAATGATCGACGGCCGCGAGCGTGCAGACCGCCGCGCAGCCGAGCAGCGCCACGACAGCGACGACGGTACCTCCTCGCCGCGCGTTCAACGCTCCGGCGCGCGGCCTTCGGCGTAGACCGTCTCGGGCTCACGTGAGGGGTTGTCGGGGGCCGGGTCGAGTGCGGAGTCCCCGAAAGATCGCGTGGCCACGTCCGTGAACTCGGCTTCACGGAGGACGGCCTCGAGCGTCTCGGCGTCCCAAACGGAACGGTGCCCATGCGCCAACGCCACCTCCGCCACCGCGAGCAGCCGTGTGGGTCGCCCGGGTCGCAGCCGCTCGACGAACTCGCCGTCACCGGCGTAGCTGCGTAGGTAGCGCCCGAAGTCAGGCACACCGACGCGCACGATGCCCCCGGGCGCCAACACCCGCTTGCATTCCACGAGCATGTCGAGGCCGTCTGCGAGCGAGAAATGCTCGAGTACGTGCTCGAGGACGACCGCTTGAGCGGATCCGGCGGGAAACGGAAGCTGCTTGCGCAGTCCCAATACAAGTCAGGAGCCATGCCCACGATGTCGACGTTGACCCAGCCGTCGGGACGGTGGGTTCCCGCGCCGAGGTGGAGTCGAAGCGGGCGGGCGTCGCCGAGAAGCCTCTGCGCCTTCCGGCGCTCGAGGGGCGCAAGCAGTCCGGTGCTGCGGACCTTCGCCGCCTGCCTAGCCTCGAACGACGAGACGCGCCGGAGAAAGGTGACCCCGAGCCCTCGCTCGAGCCCACGCGTGCGCGAGCGTTCCCGCTCCTCCAGGTACGCGCGGATCGTCCCCACGCACTTGACCGTAGCCGACCGGGGCGGCCGTCGTCTGCGCGACTACGATGCGGCGCGCCGTGCACGACCTGGCCGTAATCGTGGTCTCGATGAATCAGGCGCACTGGCTTCCGCGGTGCCTGGCCTCGCTGTTCGAGCACGCGGGGGAGATCGCGCTCGAAACGGTCGTCGTCGACAACGGAACCGACGGCGAGTCGGCGAAGCTCGTCGACCGCGACTTCCCGTCGGTACGGACGGTCGTGTGCGAGAACAACGGCTTCGCCCACGCGAACAACGAGGCCCTCCGCACCGTCGACGCGCGGTGGGTGCTCTTTCTCAACCCCGACACCGAGATGCTCGACGGCACGCTTGCGAGCCTGATCTCCGAACTCGATCAGCGTTCTGCGATCGGCTTGGTCGGATGTCGGCAAGTCGATGCGAGCGGCGCACTGCAACCGACGATGCGGCGTTTCCCGAGTGTCTTGCGCGCTCTCGGTGACGCCCTCGGTCTCGAGCGGATGCCTCGACTCCCCGCGTCGCTCGGTGAGCGCGAGCTGCGAGCCGACCGGTACGACGTCGAGTTCGAGGGCGACTGGACGATCGGCTCTTTCATGCTCGTGCGACGCGAGGCGATCGACGAGGTCGGCGGTTTCGATGAGCGTTTCTTCGTCTATTCCGAAGAGGTCGATCTTTGCTCGAGGATCCGGCGCGCTGGCTGGAAAGTGATCCACACGCCGGCCTTGACGATCGTCCACCACGGGAGCACGGTTAGGACGGTCGACGCACGAATGGCGCAGCAGAACGCGCACGCCCAGCTGCAGTACGCCCGCAAGCATTTCTCCGTCGTCGAGCGCGGCGCATATCGCGGCGTGCTCCTCCTCCGATATGCGCTGCGGAGCTCGCCGCTCGTGCCGGACCGGCGGCGCCGTGACGCTGCGCGCGCCGCCGCAGCGCTCGTGCTCGGCCGTGCCGCGCCCCCGTTCAACCGATGACAGGGCTCCGTCGACGGTTGCTGCTGCGGCTGCGCGGCGTGCGCGTTCGGCCGCGCCTCCCGGAGCCGCCCCCTGTCAGCGCGAACGAGTGGGAGCAGGCGAAGGCCGAGATGCAGGGCGCCGGGCCGAACGTCATCGGCGCAACGGGTGGATCCGGCACTCGCGTGCTGGCGCGCGTCGTTCGCCGTGCCGGCATGTACCTGGGCGACGATCTCAACCGCTCCGAAGATGCCCTTGACTTCGCCGCGTTCTCCGACCGGTGGGTGAACGTCATCGCAGCCGGAGAACGCCCCCCCGAGATCGTTGACGATTTGCGTCGCCTGGTGGTCCGGCAGCAACGGTCGGGCGCGGCCGCGCCCCGCTGGGGATGGAAGGAGCCGCGGTCGCTCTACCTTCTCCCGCTGCTGGCCGAGGAGCTGCCGAATCTCCGCTACCTGCACGTCGTTCGGGACGGCCGCGACATGGCGTTCTCGGAAAACCAGGTGCAGCTACGGAAGCACGGCGATGCGGTTTTGGGAGCCGACCGCGAGGAGACGGTCGCGCTCCGCTCGATCGCACTCTGGGCCGAGGTGAACGAGCGGTCCGCCGACTACGGCGAACGGGAGCTTGGTGAGCGCTACCTGCGGGTTCGTTTCGAAGATCTGTGTGCGGACCCCACCACGGTTGTCGAGACCGTCTTGCGATTCTTCGCGCTGCCGTCGCACGACGCTGCCGCCATTGCAGCCCAGGAGGTGCACTCGCCCGGGAGCGTCGGCCGCTGGAGCGGGGCGGACGCGGAGACGGTTGCAGCGATGGAGGCGCGCGCGGGCCGCGCGCTCGAGCGGTTCGGCTACCTGAAGAGCGCGTAGCGAAGCGCGCTGGCGCCGAGGGTCCACTCGGCGAGCACGAGCTGTGGCAGAACGGAGCGGAAGCGCCGACGAAGACGGGCATCGTCGAGGCGCCGATACACGACGGGCAGGCGAAGCAGAAGGAAGTACTGGATCGGGAACCGCACGAGGGCAGCTCGCCGGCGGCCGAGGGCGCCTGCCTTTGCTGCTCGCGCCAGCCCGTACGCGAGGCGCCGCTGCTGCGCGCGGAGATCGGCGAAGGTGCGCCGCTCGTGCTCGTGGGACGCGACGATCCTCGGATCGAAGACGATCCTCACGCCCGCGGCACGGGCGGCTGCGCAGAAGAGCGCGTCCTCGCCGCCGTAGCTTTCGTCGAAGCGAAGGTCGAGGCGGCTCGGCACCGCCATGCAGTACGAGGAGACGAATGGAACGTCCCGGGGCTCCCCGCGCGGCAGATAGGGCGTCTCGACCTGAAGGTGGGCGACCCACCCCCAACTCGTCGTCGCGTTGAAGGTTCGCGCGCAGCCGACGATTGCACCGGGGAACGCGGCCACTGCTCGTGCCACGGCATCGCTCCACTCCCGGTGCGGCACGGCATCGGAGTCGAGGAAGACGACGACGGTCCCCTGTGCGGCCTCGAGCCCGGCGTTTCGCGCTCCGCCCGCCAGCTGATGGTCGCCACTCGGAATCACGCGGGCGCCGTGACGGCCGGCGATAGCCGCGGTGTCGTCGGTCGAGCCGTCGTCGACGACGATCACCTCGAGCGGCCGCTGCGGCTGTCGGGCGAGTGCGTCGAGGACGCCCGGCAGCGTCCGCGCGGCATTCCGGGCGGGAATGACGACTGAGATCGTCAATGGTTCTCTAGGACCGACGGACCACTTCTCTGGGCGGGGTGGCGCATTGACCATTTTACGGCTATGAAGGATGATCCTCGCGGCGGCGGGGTCAACGTTGCCGCCGGGGAGAGCAGGGTCAATCAGAGGGTAGGGAGAGGAGACACGTGCACATGAAGAGCCCACGGGCGTGGCGCGGGAAGCGCATGCCCTTGTTCGCGATGCTGCTGTTGCTGGTCGGGGTGATCAGCGTCACAGCAGGATCCGCGGCCGGCGGGAGTGCGGGACTCACCGCATCCCCCAGCGGCATCACACTTGGAGACACATTCACAGGCGCGAAGTCCGACAGCGGACAGCTCGCGCAGACGGATCCGTCGTTGCTCGGTCGCACCGACGCAACGCCGATCAACGTCATGATCAAGTACGACTACGACGCGACTGCGTCGTACACGGGTGGCGTTCCCGGACTCGCAGCGACGAGCCCGGCCGTCACGCACAAGGCGCTGAAGGACAACGCCGCCGCAGTGAACGCGTATGACGCGTACACCGCGAAGCGTGCCGCCAAGATCAGCGCCTCGGTTCAGCAGTCCGTTCCCAACGCGGATGTCCGCTCGACCTACAACACGGTCTACGGCGGCGTCGAGGCGCAGATCCCGGCGAACCAGGTGAGCACCCTGCTCAGCCTGCCGGGCGTCGCTGCCGTGCAGAAGGACTCGCTGAACCAGCCGCTCGACGACAACACGTCGTTCCTGGGCGCGACGAATGTCTGGCCCACGCTTGGTGGCCAGGACAACGCCGGTTCGAACGTCGTCGTCGGTGTCATCGACACCGGCGTCTGGCCCGAGAGTCCGTTCTTTGTCGCTCGGGCGAGCGAGCCTGCGCCGCCGCACCCGCTGTCGTTCTACCACTGCGACTTCGGCGACGGCAGCGACACAGCCCATCTCGGTCCGACGTTCGCGTGCAACAACAAGCTGATCGGCGCGTACAACTTCACGCAGACGTACATGTCGGTCAACAGCTCGGACGGCAGGAGTTCTGCAACAACACGACGGGCACTTGCTCGGCGCGTGACTCCGAAGGTCACGGCACGCACACCACGTCGACCGCCGCAGGCGATCGCGTCGACCACGCCGTTCTCTACGGCGTCGACCGCGGTCCCGTCTCCGGTATCGCACCGGGTGCGCACGTGATCATGTTCCGCGTCTGCCTGGTGAAGGGCTGCTTCAGCTCCGACTCGGTGAACGCGGTCCAGCAGGCGATCCACGACGGCGTGAACGTCATCAACTTCTCGATCTCGGGCGGCGCATCGCCGTACTCCGATCCGGTCGAGCTGGCGTTCCTCGACGCGGAGAACGCAGGCATCTCCGTCAACGCCTCCGCGGGCAACAGTGGCCCGGGCGCAGGCACGTCGGATCACGGCGGCCCGTGGGTGACCACGGTCGGCGCTTCGACGGGGCCGCGCGCGTTCACGTCGACGCTGCACCTGACCGCCGACGGCGGCGCCTCGCTCGACGTCCCGGGCGTGACCCTGACCAACGGGATCACCTCGCCGACGCCGGTCGTCCTCGCCGCGACCCTGCCGAAGGCAGGCGGCGGCAACGAGGACGCGCTCTGCCAGTCCGACCTCGCCGCGGGCTCCGCCACCGGCAAGGTCGTGGTCTGCGACCGCGGGATCAACGGCCGCATCGACAAGGGCCGCAGGGTCCTGCAGGGCGGCGCCGCGGGCATGATCCTCTACAACAACTCGGCAGCGGTCACCGACCTCGAGTCGGACAACCACTACCTGCCGGCGATTCAGACGCAGTACAACGGCAACTCGATCGCGAACTTCGTCAGCTCGCACACGAACGTGATGGCCACGTGGGCGCAGGGCACCGCGTCGCCGTCGCAGCCGGACATCATGGCCTCGTTCTCGTCCCGCGGTCCGGTCGGAGACTGGATCAAGCCGGACGTGACGGCTCCGGGCGTCCAGGTCCTCGCGGGCCAGACGCCGCAGCCTGACCAGACGACGGCTGACAACGGCCCGGCGGGCAACCTGTTCATGGCGATCGCAGGCACCTCGATGTCGAGCCCGCACGCTGCGGGCGTCTCGGCACTCGTCAAGGCCGCGCATCCCGACTGGACGCCGCCGGAGATCAAGTCGGCGCTGATGACGTCGTCGGTACAGAACGTCGTCAAGGAAGACGGCGTGACGCCGGCCGACGTGTTCGACATGGGCGCAGGCCGGATCGCGGCCGACCGCGCGGTGAATCCGACGCTCGTCTTCAACGAGACGTACGCGGACTTCGTCGCCGCCGGCAGCGACCCGCTGCACCGGATCGACCTGAACATCCCGAGCATCGACGCGACGACGATGTCGGGCTCGATCTCGACGCAGAGGACGGCGATCAACGTCTCCGGCAAGAACCAGTCGCTGGACATCCAGGTCCAGCAGCCGGCAGGCGTCACGATCACGGTCAACAACGGCCGTCCGCTTCACGTCGCAGCTGACGGCTCGGTCACGTTCCCGATCCAGATCGATGCGGCGGACGTGGCGAACGGCCCGTACCAGGGACGGATCAACCTCGTTCCCCGCGATGGCGGGAACAAGGTGACCATCCCGGTCGCGTTCGTGAAGAAGCAGGGCACCGTCACGCTGTCGCACACGTGCAGCCCGACGTCGTTCCCGGCGTACACCAACGCCAACCCGACGGCGAGCCACTGCACCGTGTCGGCAACGAACCTCGGTAGCCAGCCGGCGAACGTCCAGATCAACGTCTCGCAGCGCGAGCGCGGCGCGGCGTTGATCTACAAGAACGTCGGTGCACCGGGCTCGGTTATCGGATCGGGCGACGGCGTGCAGTGGAGCGGGACGCTGTCCCCGGCTCTGCCGCCGAACGTCACGGGAGTGACCCCGGGCACCGGTCCGGTCGGCGGGTATCTCCCGCTGTCGGGCTTCGGAGGCAACCTCACCATCCCGGGTGGCGACGACGCGATCACCTCGGTGAACGTGCCGACGTTCTTCTACGGCGGTGAGCCGTACAGCCAGATCGGTGTCTCGACCAACGGGTTCATCGTCGTGGGCTCCTCGAGCTCAGCTGATGCGACGCCGTTCCCGCAGCACTTCCCGAATGCCGCGCGTCCGAACAACGTGATCGCACCGTTCTGGAGCGACCTCAACACGACGGGCGGCGGTGCCGCGGGCACGATCCTCGTGAACGTCCTCGGGAACGGCTCGCACAGCTGGATCATCGTCGACTGGGAAGGGGCGAAGAACTTCTCGAACGCCACGACCCACACGGGCGAGATCTGGCTGCAGATCCCCGGTGGTGCCTCAGGCGCCGGCGCCGCAAGCGAGGACATCACCATCTCGTACGGTGCGGCGAATGCCGCTGCAGGTGACCCGGGTACCGGGATCAACTGGGGCGCCGAGAACCGCACCGGCACGAGCGGCGCGAACATCGCGTCGGCTCCTGCCGACAACACGGAGTACAAGGTCCACACGACGCCGCCGACCGCCGGTGGCTCCGTGTCGATCCCGTTCGACGTCACCAGCAAGAAGACGGGGACGTATCACTCGGATGCAACCCTCACGTCTGACCAGACGAGCGGCTCCACGGTCGCACCGGTCACGCTGACGGTTACTCCGTAGCACCACGCAGGTAGCGCAAGCAGTCGAGGGGCCGCCGCAAGGCGGCCCCTCGTCGTTTCGGGATTTCGCATCTACAGTGAGAGCCTGATGCGGGGTCGGAGGGCACAGATCGCGGCCTTGGTCGCCGGGCTCCTGCTGGCGGCGGGCGGCGTGGCCGCCGCGGCGACCGTCACGGTCGCCCTCGGTCCGTCCGGGCCGCAGCCGGGCGCGGTGACGGTCGACTGGGGCGACACGCTCGCGTTCGTGAACAACGACTCCGTCGCACACGGCGTCACGGTGTCGCGCGACGGCCTCGTCAGTGGCTCCGTCCCGCCCGGCGCCACGCTCGCGGGCGTCGTGACCGCGAAGGCGGGCACCTACCAGTTCCACCAGACCGGCAGCAAGAGCTTCCCCGGCAGCGTCGAGGTGACAGCGGGAGGCACGGTGAGCCTGAAGGTGCGCTCGACCGACCTGCTCTTCGGGCAGCGCGTCGCCTTCAGCGGCGTCGCCACGAAGCCGGGGACGCCCGTCGTCGTCGAGGAGCGGCTGCTCGGCGATGCAAGCTGGCACGACGCCGCGACGGTGACGAGTGGAGAAGACGGGACGTTCGCCGCGACGATCCCGCTCGCGCGCGGCGCGAAGCTGCGGGCGTCGATCGACGCCGGCCAGGTGCGCTCCGGCCAGCTGACCGTCTCGGTCGCCCCGAGGCTGACGCTGACGGCCGCAGCGCACCGCACGACTGCCGGACAGAAGATCGCGTTCCACGCCCGGCTGACGCCCCACGGGGCTGCGCGGCGCGTGTCGCTCCTCGCCTGCACCGCGAGCGTGGGGCGCTGGCAGCCGATCGCAACCGCTGCGACGAGCGCCGCCGGGACGGCCTCCTTCCGGTGGAAGGCGGCAGCGGGCAAGACCCTCTTCCGTGCGTCCGTCTCGCGCAAGGACGCCGCCCAGGGATTCTCCCCGCGGGAGAGCGCGAGCGTGGCCGTGACGGCTGCCGGGCCGCTCCCAAGGGCCAAGCACCATCGCGCTCGCCGCGCCTGCTGATTCGCTTTTCCGCCCGCCCCTTGACAGGCGTCTGACGAGAGGCGCATGCTGCTCGTGGCCGGCAGGTCGTGGCGGCCGTGGCTCAACGCCGAGGTAGGGCGCGCCCGTAGCGCCGAGCACTCGCCAGAGGGAGATGAGGGTGAAGATCGCGATGAGGACGACACGACGTCGAGTCTTTGCGCTTGTCGGCGCCACAGCGGTTGCGCTGATCGCGCTGGCGGGCGCGGGGGCATTCAACTCCGCTCCGCTCACGCCGGTGCTGACCGATCCGTTCGCAGACGGGATCGGCTACCACGCGAGTGCCGAAGAGCCGTCGATCGCGGCTGCGCCGAACCCGGCTCGCGCAGGCGATCGCCTCTCCAAGCGCTCGACGGTCGTCGCGAGTTACCAGGTGGGCCGCGTCTACGACGGCGGCGCCTCCGACATCGGCTACAGCATCTCCGTCGACGGGGGAGTCAACTGGAAGCACGGCGAGCTCCCCGTCACGGTGCAGGGCGGCCAGCCGACGACGGATGCCGGCCCGCTCACCCGTGCGAGCGACACCGTGATGGCGTACGACGCGCGGCACGACGTCTGGCTCAACAGCTACCTCGGGATCTCGGGCAACTCGGTCGTCCCGGCCGTCTACGTCAGCCGCGGCACCGTCGACTTCACCACCGGCGACATGCAATGGGGGCCGCCGATCGTCACGCACCTGACGGCTGCGGCCGGTGACTCGCCGGACAAGAACTGGATCACCTGCGACAACTGGGTGTCGAGCAAGGGCTTCGGAAACTGCTACGAGGAGTACGACAACAACGGCAACGGCAACAGACTGCTGATGCAGACCTCGACAGACGGTGGGGTGACCTGGACCCCTACGTCGAACACGCCGCCGAACGGCAACACCGGCGACGTCTCGGGTGAGACGACGCTCGCATCGACGGCAGGCTCCGGAACCGCCGCGCACGCCGGCGATACGAACATCAAGGTCGCTTCGGTCGCGAACATCGCGACGACTCTTGCAGCAGCGACTGCGGCGGGCGCGCAGAACATCAAGGTCGCGAGCGTGGCGCCGTTCTTCACGACGACGCTGTCGGCCCCGGCTGCGGCCGCTGACATGAACATCAAGGTCGCGAGCATCGCGGCGCTCTTCCCCGGGAAGACGATCAACATCGACGCCGGCGGCAGCTCGGAGAGCCGAGTGATCGACTCCGTCGGGACGGCCGGTGCAGGCGGCACCGGTGTGAATCTGACCTCCGCGCTCTCGAGCGCTCATCCGTCGGGTGTCCCGGTGACGCCCGCGGGCCAGCAGGTGAACGTCGACAGCGGCGCCGCCCAGGAAGTCGCGACGATTCAGGTCGTCGGCACGGCCGGAGCCACCGGAACGGGTCTGACGCTGACCGCTCCGCTCGCTTCGGCGCATGCAAGCGGCGCGCAGGTCGCCGACCACTCGGTCAACGTCGAGGTCGACTCGAGCGGCGGGAACCAGGAGACGGTCACGGTCGCGAACGTGGGCACGGCGGGCGCCGCCGGGACCGGCATCGACTTCACGCCGGCGCTCGTGCGCGACCATCCCACCGGGGCCCGTGTCGCGACGGTCACCGCGCCGCAGGTCGGGATCACCGGCGGCATCGGCGGCGTCCCGCTCGTGCAGCCGCCGCCCCCGGGCTCCGCCCCCGGCAGCGTCTGCGGGCGCGTCGTCGTCCCGATTCAGATCAACGGCCTCAGCTGGTGGTCGTCGAGCGACTGCGGCGCCCACTGGTCGGCGACGACGCAGATCCTGCCGAACCTGACCGCGACGCACACCGTCGCGCAGGGCCTGCGCACGTCACTTCTGCCGACCTCGACGATGGACGGCGCCGGGAACATCTACCTCGTGTGGCAGACGCGGTCGTTCCGCGTCGGCAGCGTCGCGTCGACGCCGAACGACATCGCGATGGCCGTGATGCCCGCGCCGACGGCGTCCAATCCGAACCCGGGCTTCAACGCCCCGCAGCGGATCCCGATCGAGGCCGACAACACGGCCGCCAATCCCGTCGACCACTTCATCCCCGGCATCGCGGCCGATCCGAACACCTCGGGCGCGACCGCGAACCTCGGGCTGTACTTCTACAGCTACCCGGTCGCAGCGTGCTCCTACGCCGATCCGCAGAACCCGGCGAACCAGTGCGACCTGCGCGTCGGGTTCGTCTCGTCGACGGACGGCGGCTCGAACTGGAGCGCGCCGCAGTACCTCGCGCACATGGCGCTCGCCGACGTCGTTCGGTCGAGCCAGGGGCCGATGGTCGGCGACTACTCCACGGCGACCGTGATCCCGAACGGCCCCTGGGCCGGGAACGTGATCTCGGCCTTCGCGATCGGCATGTCCGACAAGACGCTCGCGCAGGAGATGGACGTCGCGACACACGGTCTCCCGGTCGACGGCGGGGTCGCCAACACGACGCTCGCGTCGTCGCAGCAGATCGCAACGGCGCAGCAGCAGTTCGACGACGAGCAGAGCCAGCTCGGCCCGAACTCGCTGCCGAGCGTCCCGTAAGAGCTACGCCGCGGCGGCGGTGCGAGGAAGCAGGCTGCTTCCCCGCATCGCCGCCGCCGGCGCGATCCCGAGCAGCTCGAGCACCGTCGGCGCGACGTCGAGCAGGTGCATGCCCTCGACGCGGCCGGGAGCGATTCCCGGGCCGGCCATGACCAGCAGCCCGTCCTGCGCGTGGTTCGCGTCGTCGGGGCCGGTGTCGTTCGAGAACGTGTGCACGCCCTCGTCGCCGCCGATCGTCCCGACTGCGCGCCACGAGAGATCGCCGAAGTAGACGATCAGATCGGGCGGGACGCCGTTCACCTCGTCGTAGACCTCCTCGGGCAGATACACCCGCGTTCCGAGTTGCTCGCCATCGGGACCCGGGATCGCCGCGAGGCGCTCCGCGAGCTCGGCGCGCACGCGCTCGTAGTCGGCCGGCGCGACGATCCCGTTCGGCTCGCGGCCGCGCACGTTCAGGAACACGCGACCGTAGTAGCCGCCTTCGGCCCAGGCCGTCGTTGCGTCCCAGTCGACGCCCGCTTCGGCGAGCGAGGTGACCACATCCGGCGTCGTGCTCGTGTGCAGATATCCCTCGCTGCGCAGCCACTCGTTGACGCGAATCCCGCCCTCGAGTCGCTTCGCGCCGTGGTCCGAGACGACGAGAACGGCGGTGTCGTCGTCGGCGTGCGCGAGCAGCGACCCGATCAACGAGTCGACGTGGCGGTAGTAGTCGAGGATCGCATGCTCGCCGTCGGAGTCGAGCTCTTTCCAGAACGCGTGGTGCATCCGGTCCGTGCCCATCTCGACCATTGCGAAGAGCTCCCACGGCTTCGTCTCCAGCAGGTGCTCTGCCAGCGCAAAGCGGCGGTCGGTCATCTCGTAGACCTGCCGCAGCAGGTCGTCCTTGTCGTGCGTGCGGAAGTTCGTGCAGTCGAAGAGGTACTCGCCGACGACCCGCTCGACCTCGCGTCGGAGGAGCGGTGGATACGTGTACTGGCTCTCGAGCGACGGGGTGAGGAAGCAGCTCACCATCACGCCGTTCAGCGGGCGCGGCGGATACGTCCCGGGGACGCCGAGCACGATCGACGGCTTCCCTTCGCGCGTCGCGAGGTCCCAGAGGCGCGGGGCCTTCACGTCGGCGCCGTTCGCGACGTGCAGTGCGTCATAGGAGTGGTCGGCCCGGTTGCGGAAGCCGTAGATGCCGAGGTCGCCCGGCGTCCGGCTGGACATCATGCAAGACCACGCCGGCACGGTGATCGGCGGCACGACGGAGGTGAGGCGGCCGTATGCGCCGCGCTCCATCAGCTGCGCGATCGTCGGCAGCTCGTCGCGCCAGCGGTCGAGGACGAGCGTCGGCTCGGCGCAGTCCAGCCCGATGATCATCACCTTCACGACGGCCCTCTCCCATCCGAGTCTAGGCGCGGGTCGGTCGCCGTCAACCGCCCTACACTGCGGCCGTGCCCGCGCCGAAGCTCACGGTCGTCGGCCTGGACGCAGCCACGTTCGACGTCATCGACCCGCTGCTCGCTGCGGGCGAGCTTCCGAGCCTGGCGGCGCTGCTCGCCCGCGGTGCCCGCGGACCGCTGCGCTCGACGACGCATCCGCTCACGCCGCAGGCGTGGACGACGATGGTCACCGGTGTCAACGCCGGGCACCACGGGATCTGGGACTTCTCGGAGCGCGACGAGAGCGGCTACGGCCTGCGGATCGTCAACGGGAGCATGGCGCGCGCTCCGGCCCTCTGGACGCGCCTTGCGCGCGCCGGGCGGCGGGTCGGGATCGTGAACGTGCCGTTCACCTGGCCCGCGCCCGACGTCGACGGCTTCGTGATCGCGGGACTCGACGCGTGGGCGCGCGACGAAGGGATGACGACGCCGCGCGAGCTCGTCGGTGAGCTGCACGCGCGCTTCGGCGAGCTGCTCGTCGACAACTCGTTCCCGCTGACGCGCGGGGGGCGCATCGACCTCGATGCGGTGCGCGCGGTGTGCGAGCAGCGCGTGGAGATCGTCCGCATGCTCGTCGAGCGACACGAGCCGGAGCTGCTCTTCGTCGTCTTCATGTCGGCCGACCACGTGCACCACATCGCCTGGCCCGACTGGGAGGAGCGCGGCGTCGCGAGCGACGTCGCCGAGGTCTACCGGATCCTCGACCGCGCGCTCGGCGGCATCGTCGACGGCGTCGGCGGCGAGAACGTGCTCGTCGTCTCGGATCACGGCGGCGGGCCGCTCGACGGCGTCGTCAACCTCAACGCGTGGCTCGCGCAGGAGGGCTATCTCACGTACGGGAGCGGCGACACCGCGGCCGCGGCGGGGCATCGCCTGTTCGAACTGCGCCGCAGGCTTCCCGCCGGGTGGCGCCGTGCGCTGAAACAGCGGCTGCCCGGCCTGCGCGAGCGGGCCTCGGCGCTGCGTCACGCTCCCGCAGTCGTCGACTGGCCGAAGACGCGCGCATTCGCCTACGGGACGTTCGGCAACGTCGTGATCAACGTTCGCGGCCGGGAACGTGACGGCATCGTCGAGCCGGGCGAGGAGTACGAGCGCGTTCGCGACGAGCTCGTGCGGAAGCTGAGCGCACTCGAAATGGATGGACAGCGCATCGTCGCGGCGGTGCACCGCCGCGAGGATCTCTTCGACGGCGCGCAGCTCGAGCGCGTCCCCGACCTCGTCGTCGAGTTTCGCGACTACGCCTGGCTCGGCAAAGGCAACCTCATCGAGCGTACGGGCTCGCTCAACGACACGATCGGCGTGCAGGGCCATCCGCGCGCGCGCTACGTCGGCAGCCACCGGCACGACGGCATCGTCGTCCTTGCAGGCGATGCCGCACGTCCCGGTGTGCACGCGTCTGCGTCGATCCTCGACGTGGCGCCGACCGTGCTCTACCTGCTCGGCGAGCCGATTCCGGACGACCTCGAGGGTCGGGTGCTGACGGAGCTGATCGACGGCGCCCTCCTCGACGCGCGGCCACCCGAGTACGTCGAAGCCGTCGAGATCGAGGTCGGCGCACCTCGCCGCTACGACGCGGCAGGCGTCGCCGAGGTCGAAGATCGCCTGCGCAGCCTCGGCTATCTCGAGTGACCGATGATCGCGCCGAGCTCGTCGCGGAGCTCGAGCGCGAGTGCGCTGACGCCGAACGCCGGTAGCTCGTCCGACGGCGGCTGCGCGACGGCGCGCGCCAGGTCCTCCGGGTCCTCGACGAGCACGACGAGCCCGAGCTCGTGGAGCCTTCGCCCGAACGCGAGCTGGTGATCGTCGACCGCCTCGCCGTAGCGCTCGAGGCGCGGGACGACGATCGGACGCCGGCCGTTCCGAAGCGCCGTCAGCACCGAGCCGACGCCGGCATGGCTGACGACCACGCGGGCTTCGCGCACGTGCGTCGCGAGCTCGTCGTACGGCAGGTCGCGAATCCAGCGCACCCGTTCCGGCAGCTGTGCCGGCGCGGCGCACTGGAGGACGATCTCCTCGTCGTCCGGCAGGCCGGCGACCGCGCCCACGAAGCGGTCGAACGGATAGTGGAGCGTCCCGGTGGTGGCGAAGATCACGTCGGGTCGAGCACGCTGCCGCGGTAGCGCGATGAGGGCAGGCGGCGCTGGAGCTCCGGCCACTGGACGTACACCCGGTGGGCGAAGGGGCGGATCAAGCGGAGGCTGAGCGACGGCCCGTCGATGCGCGTCGCGCTCTCGACGTACACGAGCTTGCAGCCGAAGAAGCGCGCTGTCCACGCGAACGGTACGGCGACCCCGGCGCCCGTGGTCAGGATCGCGCGCGGGCGCTCGCGCCGGAGCAGGTGCACGGCGAGCGCGAGGTTCCGGACGAGGTTGCCGACGCTCCGGTTCGTCGGGCCGTAGGCATAGACGACGTCCTCGCCCGCGAGCAGCGAGCGCGCGTCGCTGCGGTCGAAGGTCACCCAGAGCCGCTGGTACGGCTCCCACGCCGCCCGGAGGGCGTGCAGCTGCTGGAGATGGCCGCCCGACGAGCAGACGAGCAGGAGCTCACGACGCGTCCGTTCGATGTCCGTCGCCATCTCGCGCTCCTCGCGTCACGACCGTCTGACCCAGCAGGGGCGGCAGGACTCGAACCTGCAACCCCCGGTTTTGGAGACCGGTGCTCTACCAATTGAGCTACGCCCCTGGGCGCGAGGATTGTAGCCCGGCGTTTCGGGCATTCCCTGCGGCATGACCGATCTCCCGCAGGAAGACGTTGATCGTGAGCAACAGGAGCGCGAGTCCGAGACCGACGACCTGCTCGAGGAGCAGGAGGGCAAGGGCTACGGCGAGGACGAGGGCGAGCGCGAGGACGCGCTGCCGGAGTAATAGCCTGGTTGCGTGCAGAAGCGCGCGCTGGCGGCACTCTTTCTCGCTCTTGCAGTCGCGCTCGTCGCCACCGCGGTGGCTGCAATCACCGCCTCGGACGGGGGCGGCGGACGCTATGTGGTCGCCGGCGCGGCCCTCGTTCTCGGCGCGTGGCTCGGCTCCGTGGGAATCTCTGCGCTCCGTCGCTGAGGAAACGTCCCGGTTACGCCGTATTCTCTACGCGTGAGCCGGGCCGACGAGACCCAGACCCTCTGGCTGCAGTTCCGCAAGACGGGCGACCAGGCGCTTCGCGACCGCCTGATCCTCACGTACGCGCCGCTCGTGAAGTACGTGGCCGGCCGGCTCGGCAGCGGCCTGCCCGCCCACGTGGACGAGGGCGACCTCGTCTCCTACGGCCTCCTGGGCCTGATCGGGGCGATCGAGCGCTACGAGCCGGATCGCGACGTGAAGTTCGAGACCTACGCGATCGCGCGCATCAAGGGCGCGATCATCGACGAGCTTCGCGCCATGGACTGGGTGCCGCGCTCGGTCCGCTCGCGCGCCCGCGAGATCGAGCGCGCGATCGCGCAGCTCGAGGCGAAGATCGGCCGCGCCCCGACCGACGAGGAGATCGCGGACAAGGTCGGGATCACGGTCGAGGAGCTCGAGGAGAGCCTCACCGACATCGCCCGCTCCTCGATCGCCGCGCTCGACGAGCTGTGGACGGTCGTCCGACGGCGGCGACCAGGTCGCGCTGATCGACACGGTCGAGGATCAGGACGCACCCGACCCGCAGGGCTCGCTCTCGGCGACCGAGACGAAGGAGGCGATCGCCGACGCGATCGCGCGCCTGCCCGAGCGCGAGAAGCTCGTCGTCACGCTCTACTACTACGAGGAGCTGACCCTCCGCGAGATCGGCGAGGTGCTCGGCGTGACCGAGTCGCGCGTCTCGCAGCTCCACACGAAGGCGATCCTCCGCCTCAAGGCACGGCTCGCGGGTCACCCCGCTCGCGCCGGTCTTGAGACCGTGACTTCAGTCAGGTCGCAGCCTTCCCGAATAGAATTCGCCCTCCAACCGAGATTCCAGGAGGGCGAATCCGTGCCAGCAGTCACCGAGCCGGGGAAGATCCGCAACATCGCCGTCGTCGGCCACCGCGGAGTGGGGAAGACCTCGCTCGCGGAGGCGCTGCTCTTTCAGGCGGGGAAGACGAACCGGCTCGGCTCGATCGACGCGGGCACGACGGCCGCAGACTGGGACGACCACGAGCACAAGCGGCAGATGTCGCTCTCGGGCGCGCTCGTCCACGTCGACTGGCAGGACCGCAAGATCAACCTCGTCGACTGCCCGGGCGACGCCGGCTTCCAGGCCGACACCTATGCGGCGCTCCGCGTCGTCGAGGGCGCCCTTGTCACGGTGAGCGCGGTGATGGGCGTCGAGGTGAACACGACGCGCGTCTGGAAGCGCGCCGACGAGTACGAGCTGTCTCGCGTCGTCTTCGTCAACATGCTCGACCGCGAGCGCGCCGACTTCTTCCGCGTGCTCGAGGCGGTGCGCACGCAGCTCTCGGATCGGTGCGTCGCGATCCAGCTGCCGATCGGCGCCGAGCACGAGGTGAGCGGCGTCGTCGACCTGCTGCACATGTGCGCGTACATGGATCCGGCGGGCGGCAAGGAGGGCGGGCCGCAGCCGATCCCGGACGACATGGCGGCGCAGGTGCAGGAGTACCGCGAGAAGCTGCTCGACGCGGTCGTCGAGACGAACGAGGACCTGATGGCGCGCTACCTCGAAGGCGAGGAGCTCCCGGCCGAGGACGTCGCGCACGCGTTGAAGGACGCGGTGACGCGCGACGAGCTCTATCCGGTCGCGTGCGGGGTCGCGACGAAGAACCTCGGCACGACCGCGCTCCTCGACCTGCTCGTCGAGGGGGTGCCGTCGCCCGCGAAGAAGGGCACGACGATCGAGTTCGGCGACGCGAAGCAGGCGGTGTTCATCTTCAAGACGATCGCCGACCCGTTCGCCGGTCGCATCAGCTGCTTCCGCGTGTTCGCCGGCCCGATCACGGGCGACACGACGCTCGTCGATCCGCGCACGCACGCGAAGGAGCGCCTCGGGCAGATCCTGCTCCTGAACGGCAAGGACAGCGAGCCGGTCGAGTCGCTCTGCGTCGGCGACCTGGGCGCGGTGGCGAAGCTGAAGGACGTCGTGACCGGCGACGTGCTCGTCGACCACGAGGTGCCGGTCGAGCCGCCGCACATCGACTTCCCCGAGCCGGTGATGAGCTTCGCGATCACGCCGAAGGCCAAGGGCGACGAGGAGAAGATGGGCCAGGGCCTCCGCCGCCTCTCGGAGGAGGACCCGACGCTGTCAGCTCCGCCGCGACCCGCAGACGGGCGAGCAGCTGCTCTCCGGCCTGACGCAGATGCAGGTCGAGGTCGCGGTCGACCGGCTGAAGTCGCGCTTCCACGTCGACGTCGAGCTGCACCCGCCGCGCGTCCCGTACAAGGAGACGATCCGCAAGGAGGCGCGGGCGCGGCACCGCTACAAGAAGCAGACCGGCGGCCGCGGCCAGTTCGGCGACTGCGAGATCGTGATCGAGCCGATGCAGAACGGGGAGGGGGAGCCGGAGTACGAGTTCGTCGACAAGATCGTCGGCGGCGTCATCTCGCAGGGCTTCCGACCCGCGGTCGACAAGGGCGTGCGCGAGGCGATGGAGCACGGCGAGCTGTCCGGCGCGCCGGTCTACGGCATTCGCGTGACGCTCGTCGACGGGATGATGCACACCGTCGACTCGTCAGAGATGGCGTTCAAGATCGCCGGCTCGATGGCGTTCAAGGAGGCGTACCAGAAGGCCGAGCCGGTGCTGCTCGAGCCGATCATGGAGCTCGAGGTCACCGTTCCCGACGACGCGGTCGGAGCCGTGAACGGCGACCTGAACTCGCGCCGCGGGCGGCTGCACGGCATGGAGCCGGCGGCCGGGCTGACGACGATCAAGGCGGAGGTGCCGCTCGCCGAGATCCTCACGTACTCGCAGGCGCTGACCTCGATGACCGGCGGCCGCGGCGACTACCACATGAGCTTCCTCCGCTACGAGGAAGTCCCCGCGCACGTCGCGCAGAAGATCATCGACGAGACGAAGAAGGAACGCGAAGCCGCGAAGGCGTAGGTGGTGCCAGGCACCGCAGAGCGGGGCCTGGCCCCGCTTTTTGTTCACTGCTGCTCCGTCGGCTGCTGGTCGCGGTCGCGCAGATGCTCGATCACGTCCGAGACGTCGGCGAGCTCCTGCTCGAGGTCGCGGCGGTAGTTCTCGAGCCGCTCGAGCAGGTCGAGCCGGTTCGGGAACGGGCCGCGGAAATGGATGCGGCCGCGGCCGTGGCCGCCATGACCATGACGATGATGATGGTGGTGCACTGTCACCTCCTCTCTCCGTAGCGTTCGAGAAACCGTTGCGTTCGCTCCTGCGAGCGCCCGAGCGCGTCGGCCCACTGGTCGAGGAGCGCGCGGCCGTGCGGGGTGATCGCGTACGTCCGCTTGCCGTCGTCCCAGGCGGACGTGACGAGCCCCTCGTCCTCGAGGGCGCGCAGGAGGCGGTAGAGGTTGCCCATCTCGACGCGCTGCTCGCCCGTCAGCTCCGGCAGGCGCTCGAGCAGGTCGTATCCGTGTGCAGGCCCCTCTCGCAGCAATAGAAGGAGCGCCGGCTCGGTGAAGCGCTCGACGCGCGCGAAGACGCGCCAGTGGCCACCGTGGAAGCGGCGTGAGCGGGGCCCGTGTCTCAAAGGCCTACGTGTAAAAGACACATATAAGACGACACTAGCCCGCGGAAGGGTCGCTGCGCAAGGCGAGGGCTATAGTCGCGCCCATGCGGGTGACCAAAGTCGGCTCCATCCGCGTCTGCGCGATCTGCGAGCGGACGCTGCTGATGGGCGAACGCGCGGTGCGCTTCGCGCCCGACGAGGGCGCCGAGCTCGTCGACGTCTGCCCGCTCTGCCAGGAGATCGCGCTCGAGCACGGCTGGCTCAAGGAAGGCGCGCCGACGACTCCCACGATCGCGGGCGACCGCCGCCGCCGCCGCCGCGGGCTGCCCGACATGCTCGGGCTGCGCCGCGCGCATGCGAACGACGCGGTCACGCCGCCGGAGCCGATCCTGCGCCGTCTCTCCGACGACGAGGTCGCATTGCTCGAGGCCGCCGACCTCTTCAACGGCAGCACCTACCGGCGCACCGTCGGCGGGATCGCGAAGAGCCTCGGCGACGCGAAAGCGAGCATCGTCCCGCTCTCGGGCGACGCCGGCGCGATCGCCGTGACCGTCGCGTGGGATCTGTCGTGGTACCAGTACCGCGTCAGCCCCGAGTCGGCGCAGCCTGTCCGCCTCGAGCGGCGCGGGCACGAGCTCGAAGAGCTCGAGGAGACGTTCAAGACGTGGAACGCACACGTCGAGGACGAGGGCCGGCTCGTGCCCGAGATCGCGCGCCTCTAGCGCCAACCGCAGACCTCACTACACTTCGTAGCAGGATGATCTACTGCGTTATCCCGCGGGAGCTCGAGGCCGAGCTCTACGACAAGATGGTCGAGTACTACCGGGACAACCCGAACGTGACCGTCATCGTCGACCGGCGCGAGGGCAACGAGCGGCGCAGGGGCAAGCCGGAGCCCGAGTTCATCGAGAAGCGCGAGACGCGCGACCGCCGACGCCCACGCATCCCCGGCACGTTCCCGGAGACGGAAGCCCCCGAGTAATCAGTACGCTCGCCTTCGTGGCGGCGAAGACACTCGAGAGCACGAGCCCGGCGACCGGCGAGTCGCTCGGCACGGTCCCGGAGGCCGACGAGGCGGCGGTCGGGGCCGCAGTCGACCGCGCGCTCGCGGCCTACGAGGACTGGCGCCTCGTGCCGGCGCCGAAGCGCGGCGAGATCCTCTTCCGCTTCGCGCAGGTGCTCGAGCGCGAGAAGGCGGCGCTGACCGACCTGATGACCCACGAGATGGGGAAGGTCAAAGCGGAGGCCGGCGGCGACGTCCAGGAAGCGATCGACATGACCTATTACATGGCCGGCGAGGGCCGCCGGCTGTGGGGCCAGACGACGCCATCCGAGCTGCAGAACAAGTTCAACATGTCGGTGCGCGTGCCGGTCGGCGTCGTCGGCGCGATCACGCCGTGGAACTTCCCGATCGCGATCCCGTCGTGGAAGCTCGCGCCGGCGCTCGTCTGCGGGAACACGGTCGTGCTGAAGCCGGCGGAGGACACGCCGCTGCTCGCGCAGCGCTTCGTCGAGCTGCTGGCCGAGGCCGGCGTCCCCGACGGCGTCGTCAACATCGTGCACGGCTACGGCGAGACGGTCGGCGCCGCGCTCGTCCGCAATCCGGGCGTGCCGGTGATCACGTTCACGGGCTCGCGGGAGACCGGCGTCGCGGTCACGAAGGCGGCGGCCGACCACCTCAAGCACGTGCACCTCGAGCTCGGCGGCAAGAACGCGATCATCGTCCTCGACGACGCGGACCTCGACCTCGCGGTCGAAGGCATCGTCTGGTCGGCGTTCGGCACGTCGGGTCAGCGCTGCACCGCCGCGTCGCGCGTGATCGCGCACGCGAAGATCTACGATGCGCTGCAGTCGCGGCTCGTCGAGCGTGCCGAGTCGACTGCGGCTCGGGCCTGGGTGGGAGCGACGAGACCGACGTCGGCCCCGTGATCAACAAGGCCGCGATCGAGAAGATCCACTCGTACACGAAGATCGGGCAGGACGAGGGCGCGCGGCTCCTCACCGGCGGCGAGATCGCGACCGACGGCGACCTCGGCAAGGGCTTCTTCTACCGCCCGACGATCTTCGGCGACGTCGACGCGCAGATGCGCATCGCGCAGGAGGAGATCTTCGGGCCGACGACGGCGCTGATCAAGGTGAACGACTTCGACGAGGCGATCCGCGTCGCGAACGGGATCAAGTACGGGCTCTCGTCGTCGATCTTCACGCGCGACGTCAACCAGCGCGTTCCGCGCGATGCGCGACCTGCAGTCGGGAATCACGTACGTGAACGCCGGCACGACCGGCGCCGAGGTGCACCTGCCGTTCGGGGGCACGAAGGACACCGGCAACGGCCACCGCGAGGCGGGCCAGGCGGCGCTCGACGTCTTCACGGAGTGGAAGTCGATCTACGTCGACTACTCGGGCCGGCTCCAGCGGGCCCAGATCGACAACACGTAGGCCGTACCGCTTTGAAGTAGGGCACTCCCTCGATCGAGGGAGCCCTGCCGGCCGACGCCCGCTCTACCGTCGGAGGTCTCCGAGGAGGGAGAGCTTCCGTTGACCGAGATCGCTGCACGTATTCCGCGCCCGCGCGGCCTCCTAGGCCTGCTGCAGGCGCTCGCCGCCGCTGCCGGGCTCGTGCTCGTCCTGGCGGGAGCGCTCGCCCTGCGGCCTCACACGGCGCCGCTGCGGGCGCTGGCGCGGCCGGCGCCACGGCCTGCGCCTCTCGCCTCGGTCGTGCGTGCGCCAGCCGGGCTCGCGGCGGCGCTCGACGCGGACGCCGCCCACGGCCTCGACCGCGGCCTCTTCACCGCGAGCCCGGGTGGCGTCGTCGCGACGGCTGCGCGCGTCGGCGCCTGGCGGCCGCTCGTGCGGCGCGCGGTTCGCGGGACGGGCATCGGCCCGAATCTGTTGGAGGCGATCGTCCTCGTCGAGAGCTCGGGCGAGGCAGGCGCCGTGTCGCCGACCGGCGCGGCGGGACTGACGCAGCTCTCGCCGGCAACGGCCCGCATTCTTCATCTGCGCGTCAAGCTCGAGCGCAGCCGCGCGTTGACGGGCAGGATCGGGCGGGCGGAGGCGCGCGGAGCGTACGGGACCGCGCGGCAGCTCGTCCGCTGGCGTGCCCGGTACGACCAGCGGTTCAGCCCGGCGCGCGAGCTGCGTGCGACGGTCGCGTATCTCTCGCGCGCCCAGCGGATCCTCGGTCGCAACGACCTCGCGGTCGCCGCGTACCACCTCGGCATCCCGACGGTGCGCGCGGCGGTCGCTGCGTACGGCGGCGAGTCGTGCCGTCGTATGCGGAGCTCTATTTCGGCTCCGGCCCCGACCGGCACGTGCGCACGTGGCGGCTCCTTGGCAGCGGCGGCGACTACTACTGGAAGGTGCTGGCCGCGAGGCGGGTCATGACGCTTGCGCAGCGCGATCCCGCAGCGCTCCGCTTCGAGGCGGCGCAGCAGGCGAAGAAGAACTCCGCAGAGGAGGTGTTGCACCCCCGCTACCGCACGGCTCGCTTCATCTCGCCGCGGGCGATCGCGAGCGCGTGGCGGCATCACGTGCTGCGCGCGATCCCGGCCGACACGAGGCGGACGCACATTGCGATCGCGCAGTCGTTCGGCGCCGAGGCGCACAAGCTCGGCCGCTCGCGCCGGCTCTACCGCGGCCTCCGCCCGGCGACGCTCGACGTGCTGCTCTACATCGGCCGCCGCGTGCACGAGCTGTCCGGAGCGCGCAAGCCGCTGACCCTGACGAGCGCGCTGCGCGACAACCGCTACCAGCGCGTCCTGATGCGTGTGAACGCGAACGCGGCACGCACGTACTCGATCCACACGACGGGCTATGCGTTCGACATCGAGCGTTCCTACTCGAGCCCGGCGCAGGCCGCGGCGTTCGAGTTCGTCCTCGACCGGCTCGTGGCGGTGAACGCGATCGCGTACATCCGCGAGGCGGGCGCGATCCACGTCGCGGTCGCGTCGGATGCGCCGGTGAAGCTCGCACTGCTCGCCCGGCTCTAGCAATACTGGGCGGCGTGAAGGCGCGTCTCTCGACCGACGGCGGCGCGCGCGGCAACCCCGGGCCGGCGGCGTACGGCTACGTGCTCGAGTCCGAGGACGGGACCGTGCTCGCCGCGCACGGCGAGAAGATCGGGATCGCGACGAACAACGTCGCGGAGTACAGCGCGCTGATCGCCGGCCTCGAGAAGGCGCTCGAGCTCGCGCTCGGCGAAGTAGAGGTCGTCTCCGATTCCGAGCTCCTCGTGAAGCAGATGCGGGGCGAGTACCGCGTGAAGAACGAGGCGCTCCGGGAGCTGTCGACGCGGGCCGCGCGGCTCGCGCGCGAGATCGGCACCGTCACCTACAGGCCGTCCGCCGCGAGCACAACGAGCTGGCCGACAGGCTCGTGAACGAGGCCCTGGACGCGCCCTGATGCGGCCGGGGCGAGGCTATACTGGCCCCGCCTCGCGGATGTAGCTCAGTTGGCTAGAGCGTCTGCTTGCCATGCAGAAGGTCGTGGGTTCGAGTCCCATCATCCGCTTCGCAAAGCCCCCGCGCAGGGGGGTTTTCTGTCTGCCAGAAGACGCACCGAATGGCCCCCGCCCGCTGGGCCACTCGGCGCATCTATGAGGGCAGATCCGCGACCGCAGCAAGACGGGCAGCGGAACGGCCCTCGGGGAGATAGACGCGCCTCGTACACGGAACCGTCGGTCGATCGAAAGGTCAGGCGAGCTCGTTCGTCTTCGCCCACAGCGCGGCCTGCGTGCGATCCGTCACGCCGATTCGCTGGAAGATGTTCGTCAGGTGCGCCTTCACGGTCTTCTCACTGATCTCGAGCTCACGGGCGATGCGCTTGTTGGGGAACCCCTCGGCGACGAGCAGCAGCACCTCGCGCTCGCGCTCCGACAGCTCTGATGCGTCCGCCGGCCGCGGCTCGTTCCGCGCCTGGAGCAACTCGCGCGCGGCGCGTGGGGCGAGCGGCGCATCGCCCTGCGCGGCGGCGCGCACGCCGCGGACGAGCTCCTCCGGCTCCGCGTCCTTCAGCAGGTAGCCGACCGCACCCGCATCGAGCGCCGCGAGGATCTGCTCACGGTCGGCGAACGACGTCAGCACGACGACCTTCATCTCCGCGCCGTGCTCGGCGACGAGCCGCCCGATCGCCTCGACGCCGCCCATCACCGGCATCGAGAGATCCATCAGGACGACGTCGGGCTTTGCCGTCGCGACGAGCTCGAGCGCCTCGGCGCCGTTCGACGCCGCGCCGACGAGCTCGAGGTCGCTCTCGTTCGCGAGTAACTGCTCGAGCCCGGCGCGGACGACCGGATGATCCTCGACGAGCAGGACGCGGATCAGCGCGGCACCTCGATGCAGACACGCGTTCCGCGGTCGGGCTCCGAAAGAACCTTCAGCTCGCCGCCGACCTCACGCGCCAGGTCGCCGAGCATCTGCAAACCGAAATGCCCTTCCTCGACGCTCGAGTCGAAGCCCTGGCCGTCGTCCTCGACGACGAGGCGCGTGTGCTGCACGTCCTGCTCGAGCCGGATGCGTGCGTGCGTCGCGTGCGAGTGGTTCGCGACGTTGCGCACGGCTTCTTGCGCGCTGCGGTAGAAGAGCGTCTCGAGCTGCGGCGAGAGCCGCACGTGCTCGGGCACGTCGATCGTCACGTCGATCCCGCGCGGCGCGAGCGGCGCGACGAGATCGCGGAGCGCCGCCTCGAGTCCGGTGCGATGGAGATCGGGCGGATAGATGTCGACGAGCAGCGAGCGCAGCTGCCGGATGGTGCGTCGCGTTCCTGCGGCCGCGTCGCGAATCGTTCCCTCCGCGTTCGCGAAGTCTCCCGCATGCGCGCGGTCGGCCGCCGCCGCGAGCGTATACGACACGCCCGCGAGATCCTGTACCGCGCCGTCGTGCAGGTCTCGCGCAATCCGGCGCCGCTCGAGCTCGGACGCCTCGATCGCACGCCGCAGCAGCAGCTCGCGCTGCGCCTGTCCCTCTTGCAGCCGCCTCGCTGCGCGCCACGCGAGCGGAAGCTGGACGAGCCAGAGCAGCGCCAGCGTTCCGAGGATCGCGGGCGCGAACGCCAGCCACAGCTTCCGTCCGCTCGCGGCGATCGAGCTGTATCGCTCGTACGTCTCGAAGATCAGCGGCCGCCCGGTCGGGTCGGTGATGCCCATGTACACCTCGAGGAGCTTGCCGTACTGCCGCTCGAAACGGTTCTCGGGCGCGTTCAGGTTGCTGACGTCGGCGTCGATCCCGCCCTGCTGGAGGACACGGTTCTCCTCCGCCCCCGCCTGGTAGGTCGTGCCGATCAGCTGATGTGCGTCGGAGTAGAGGATCTTCCCGTCGGCGCGCCAGATCTTCACGCGCACGACGCGGTCGTCGAGGACGTTCCGGTGCACCACACGATCGAGCCGCGCGATCGCGGACGGCGCGCCGCGTGCGAGCCCGGCCGTGATGTTCGGTTCGATGATCCCGTGTCCGGCGACGGCCGTAACCTGCTTCGCGTTGCGGATCGCCTCCGTCTGGCCGGTGTGCCGAAGCAGGTAGACGCCCGCGAACCCGAGCAGGACGAGCGCGGCGATCCCGCTGAGCGCGAACTGCGCGACGCCGCGACCGAAGTCGCCCAGTTGGCGCCGACCCTCATCGCCCAGTGCGCCCATCTGACGCCATGTGCCCGGAACCGCCGAAGAAGAAGACATCACGAAAGCCTGCGTTCTGGCTGCTCGGAGCGCAACGGGACCTTCGTCGTACGACCAATGTCGCCTTGCGAGCCGGACCAGGCCGGCGGCAGCCTGGCCCTCGACAGCTTGATCCCCGCCGGGCCCGTGGTCGCCGGCGTTCGAGAACTCTCCCTCTCGGCGCCGGCTGCCACGGGCCATCCCCACCACCGAAGGAGCTCACGATGCGCCGAATCCCGTTTCTCGCAGCAGCCCTCGTCGCCGCCGCGTTCGCCGCGAGCGGCACTGCCCTCGCCGACCATGGGGCCGACGACGGCGTCGGCGTCGCAAAGGCCGGCTTCGCGCTGAAGGGCGAGGTCTACCCGAACTTCAAGATCGAGCTGAAGACCGCCGCCGGCGGCCGCGTCACCGTGCTCAAGCCCGGGACGTACCGGATCAAGATCGAGGACAAGTCCGCGATCCACAACTTCCACCTCGTCGGCCCGGGCGTGAATCGCACGACGACCATTGCCGGCACCGCCGAAACGGTGTGGACGGTGCGCCTGAAGGCCGGCCGCTACACGTTCATGTGCGACCCGCATGCAAGCCAGATGCGCGGCTCGTTCCGCGTCCGCGCCTAGCGCGTCCAGAAAGGCCGAAGAGCCGAGGGACGAGGCTGCGGCTCCCTGTCCCTTCGGCTCTTCGAAAGTGAGGAGTAACGGGCTGCGGCCCACCGTCCCCTCACGTGGGATAAGGATCGGCAGCCGGGAACGGCACCCCGAGACTCGTCCGAGTGAACCGATCGAGTGAACCACCGGCTCAGTGATCGGAGAACCGCCCAGGGCCCGCCGATGCAGTGCGTACGGCGGGCCCCGATGCGGCGGGGGCTCGCAGAGATAGACCGGTGTTCCGCTCCCATGCGGCGGTGAGCATCGAACACCACACGAAAACGAGGGCGAGCCTGCGGCGGCTCGCCCTCGGCACGTGGCAGCAGCTACGAGGCCGACGCCTCCGAGCCGATCGTTAGGCTCCGTCGCGCGTGGGCTGCCGCCAACTCCTCGTCGTGGTTGTGCTCGTCGCGGCGCTCGCCGTCTTCGCGACTGCAGCGGTCGCCGCCGACCCGGGGGAGGCGTCGTGCCGCACGAGCGAGGTGCGCGTGCACGACGAGGCGGTCTTCGGCCACTTCTCGACGACGACCGCTGCCAAGGCGCTGAGGAAGCACGCCGCGGCGGCAGGCTTCCAGGGGATCAAGATCGAGAACGACGGCTGCGGCGACTTCGAGGTCGAGATCG
The DNA here is from genome assembly GCA_963838985.1 of uncultured Actinomycetes bacterium. Taxonomy (GTDB): domain Bacteria; phylum Actinomycetota; class Thermoleophilia; order Gaiellales; family Gaiellaceae; genus Palsa-739. The sequence goes on along the minus strand of CAWITF010000003.1, from coordinate 163,522 downwards.
ACGGCGCCGACACCCAGGCGCAGCGCACGAGCTTCGCAGCCGAGGCGCAGTCGGCCGGCTTTCAGGTGACCTTCGAGCAGACCGCGGCACCGCTCGCGTTCAAGCAGGGACAGGTCGTCGGGATCTTCGCTGCGAAGACGACGGTCGCCGCCGCGAACGCGTTGATGCTTCATCTCGCCGGTCAGGGCTTCCGCTACATCGACCTCGCGCGAACGGCGACGCGTTGGCTCGTCGTGATGCCGCAGGTGCCGGTCAAGCACGCGCTGTCGATCGCGCACGAGGCGGCGGTCGCAGGCTTCCACGTGCAGTTCCGGCCGGGCTGGAAGTCCTGAGCTACGGCTTCCAGTTCTTCAGCTTGAAGTACGACTGGTAGATGTCGCGCGCCGCGGGCGCGGCGGCCTCCGCACCGAAGCCGCCGTGCGCGACGAGCACGACGACCACGATCTTCGGATTGTTCGCCGGCGCCCAGGACGCGTACCACGAGTGGTCGCTCCGGCCGGGGCCCGACTCGGCGGTGCCGGTCTTGCCGGCCACGGGAACGGGGAAGTTGCCGAAGACCGACGCCGACGTGCCGGTCGGCGAGTGCGCCGCCATGTAGAGCCCTTCCCGGATCGCCCACTGGTCCTTCAGCTTCAGCTTGCGCACCGGCGGGAACTTCAGCTTCTGCACGGAGTCACCGCGGAGGATCGCGTTCGCGACGTGCGGTTTCACGACGGTGCCGCCGTTCGCGATTGCCGAGTATGCGACGGCGAGCTGGAGCGGCGTCACCTGCAGATAGCCCTGCCCGATCGAGAGGTTGATCGTCTGCCCCTCGTACCACGGCTGGTTGTACGTCTTGCGCAGCCACGCTGGCGTCGGCACGAGGCCGGCCGACTCGCCGGGGACGTCGAAGCCGGTCGGGTGGCCGAGCCCGAGCTTGTGCGCCCATTGCTGGATCCCCTGACTGTTGTGCGCGAAGAACTCGTCGCCGAGGCGGTAGAACCACGTGTCGCACGATTCGGAGAGCGCTGTCGGAAGCGACATGCTCGAGTACACGCCGGCCTCGACGTTGTGGAACGTGAAGCCGCCGATCGTGAACGAGCCGCTGCAGAGCTTCGGCGTGTACGGCGTGATCAACCCTTCCGACAGCGCCGCCTCCGCGACGATCGGCTTGAACGTCGAGCCGGTCGGGAACTGCCCCTGCGTCGCCTCATTGAGCAACCGCGGTGCCGTGCCTTTGTCCTTGTAGAGCCCGGCGACGTACTTCGGGTTGTGCGCGGCTGCGACCTGGTTGTAGGTCGGGTAGCTCGCGAGCGCCAGGACGGCGCCCGTCCTTGGGTTCATCACGACTGCGGCGGCGGCGTTCGCGTCGGAATGCCCGTTCCTGCGCGCCGCGGCGACGCCGTTCGCGATCGCCTTCTCGGCCGCACGCTGGAGCGGCGCGTCGATCGTCAGCTGCAGCGTCGGCAGCGCCTTCCCGGCGGCGCTGAACTCGAGCGGCCCGACGACGCGGCCCTGCGAGTCGACGCGCAGGTGCGCGCGCTGGAAGCCGCCGTTCAGGATGCTGTCGTACTGCGCTTCGATCCCGGAGGTGCCGACGATCTCGCCCGGCTTGGCGTGCGCGTAATGCGGCGATGCGAGCAGCGCCGGGCTCACCTCGCCGAGCAGGCCGAGGAACTCGCTGCCGAACGCGCCCTGCGGGTAGCTGCGCGAGACCTGCGTCGTCGTCTTGATCCCGGGATACGCCTCGCTCCGCTCGTCGAGATAGCCGATCAGTCCACCGCTTGGATGCGTGAGCACCGTGGCCGGCGCAAACGGCGAGCGCACGACCGAACGGCGGATTCGCGTCAGCAGCGTGCGCATCGGCGTGTGGGCGAGCCGCGAGAGGTTGCGCAGCGTGCGGTAGCCGCTCGCCGTCGGGTGCCAGCCGGTCGAGTCGGTGACGCCGAGTGCGGCGACGTCGGCCGCGACGACGATACGCCCGGTGGTCCCCGCGAGCTTGCGGCCCTTGTCGTCGACGATCGCGCCGCGCGGGCCGGCGAGGTCGACCGTGCGGTAGGCCTGCCCGTTCGCGAGCGAGGTGTACTGCGGGCCGTGCAGGATCTGGATCGACCAGGCGCGGAGCAGCAGGATGCAGAGCGCGATCCCGACGACGACCGCGAGGCCGCCGATCCGCACGAAGAAGCCCGGGCTGCGGAAGAAGGGCGCATCGGCCCGGGAGTACGGCTGCAGGCCGCGGCGGCCCGCGATGTTGCGCGGAAGCGTCACCCGGCGGCGCGGATCGGGAGAGGAGATAGCTACGGCAGGACTGCTCGCTCGACGACTCGGCCGTTCCAGTGTAGGCAGGCTTGCGGCGGGTCGCTATTCCTCGGCGAGCTCGTCCGCCAGCAGTGCCAGGCCGAGCGTCCGCCAGGCGAGCTCAGGGTCGGCGAGCAGCGTGTGGACGGCTTCCGAGACCTGCGGCAGCCCGTCGATCTCGAGGCGCCCGAGGGCCGCTGCGAGCGCCTCGCGGCGCTCCGGGGCGTCCAGCTCGCCCGCCAGCCGCTCGGCCGCGACCGAGTCGAACCCGAGATCGCGGTGCGGGTCGCCGCCTGCGGCGAGCACGAGCATCGCGCGCCGCCGCGCAGCCTTCAGCTCGGCGTCCGGGATCGGGATCCCGGCGATCGCGAGCCAGGCGATCGCGACGAGCAGCTCACCGGAGCGCGGGTCGAAGCCCGCCTGCTCGAGGCCCTCTAGCCGGGATCGCGACAATCGCCGGCCTCGCCCTCGCAGCAGCCGAGCTTGAACCGGCAGCGCACACACTGCCACGTCGACTGGCGCCACTCCATCTCGGCGCCGCAGCGCAGGCAGATCTCCTTCACGGAAGCCATGCGCCGAGTCTAGGGGCCGTTGCCGACGGCATCGATCAGGCTGCGGATCTCGCCGCAGCTCTCGAAGCCGAGCCGGAGCAGGATCTCGCGCGACATGACGCCGGCCTGCGTGACCGCCGCGCCGAGCCCGCGTTCGCGGGCCGCGTGCCAGCGCGCCGCGACGAGGGCGCGGTAGACGCCGCGGCCCCGCGACTCGGGGAGCACCGCGCCCGCATTCAGCTGCACCGCCGCGTCGGCGTAGGCGGCGGTCGCTGCGCCGACGATCTCGCCGTCGACGAGCGCGACGAACGTCTCGCGCACCGACGGATCGCGCCGCGCCCACGCTTTCGTCGCATCGGTGCGGCTCGCACCGCCGCCGAACGCCCGCTGCATCACGTCGAACGCCTGCGAGAGCTCGTCGGCGCTCTGCGCGGGGCGGGCCACGACGCCGTCGACGGCCGGCGGCTCGTGCGTGAGCATCATCATCCACTGCAGCGGCTCGACGTCCGGCGCGAAGCCGAGCGCGCGCAGCTGCTGCTCGAGGTCGACGGGCGTCGCGGACGGGCCGAACTCCCATTGCGACGGGCCGCGCCCGCGTTCGCGCAGGAGGGCACGTACTTCGGCGACCGCGCCGGGGACGTCGCCGAGCCGGATCCGCTGCACGCAGTTCATCGCGGGGTCGCGGCCGAGCCAGAGCGTGTAACCGGCCCGTTCGAGGCGCTCCTCGCCGGGCAGCAACGGCACGAGCGCGTTCGCGTCCTCCGCGAGCTCGAGCGGGCTAGTCGGCGTAGTACTCGTCGGCGATCGAGAGGACGTCGTCGAGGATCGCGATGCCCTCGTCGAGCTCCTCGCGGGTGATCGTCAGCGGCGGGCAGACCATGACGACGTTCCAGTGCGTCATCAGGTAGAGCCCGCGTTCGAGCGCCGCCTTCGAGAGCCGGGTCACCGGCGCGGCGTCCTCACCGCCGCCGTTGAACGGGACGAGCGGCTCGCGCGTCGCGCGCGACTTCACGAGCTCGAGCCCCCAGAAGCAGCCGAGCCCGCGCACCTCGCCGATCGACGGGTGCTTCTCGGCGAGCCCGTGGAGCGCCTCCTCGAACACGCTGCCCATCTCGGCTGCGTGCTCGACGATGCCTTCCTCGCGGAACGCCTCGATCGACGCGACGCCGACTGCGCAGGCGAGCGGATGGCCGCTGTAGGTGAGGCCGCCGGCGAAGTACTTGCCGCGCACCCATTCGGCGATCGGCTCGCGGATCGCCATCGCACCGAGCGGGATGTAGCCGGAGTTGATGCCCTTCGCCATCGTGATGATGTCGGGCACGACGTTCCAGTTGTCGACGGCGAACCACGTGCCGGTGCGGCCGAAGCCGGCCATCACCTCGTCGGCGATCAGCAGGATCCCGTACTTGTCGCACGTCTCGCGAATCGACTGCAGGTAGCCGTCGGGCGGGACGATGACGCCGTTCGTGCCGGTGACCGTCTCGAGGATCACGGCCGCGACGGTGTTCGGCCCTTCGTACTGGAGGATCTCCTCGAGGTGCGGCGCGCCCGTGCACACCGGGCACGGATCGGGATGGCCGGCCGGGCAGCGGTACGTGAACGGGTCGAACATGCGCACGACGCCGGGGATGCCGGGCTCCGCAGGCCAGCGGCGCGGGTCGCCGGTCAGCGTGATCGCCCCGCCCGTCGCGCCGTGGTAGCTGCGGTAGCGCGCGATCACCTTGTGGCGGCCGGTGTACCAGCGCGCGAGCTTGATCGCGTTCTCGTTCGCCTCGGCGCCGCCGTTCGTGAAGAACGTCATCGAGATGTCGCCGGGCGTGACCTCGCTGATCAGGCGCGCGAGCGTCGAGCGCGGCTCGGTCGCCATCGGCGGGCCGATCGTGCAGAGCTTCTCGGCCTGCTCCTTGATCGCGGCGACGAGCCGCGGATGCTGGTGGCCGATCGAGACGTTGACGAGCTGCGACGCGAAGTCGAGGTAGCGCTTGCCCTCGTAGTCCCAGAAGTACCGCCCCTCGGCGCCCGCGACCGCGAGCGGGTTGAGCGAGTCCTGCACAGACCAGGAGTGGAGGACGTAGCGCTTCGCGTCCTCGACGACCTGCGCGCCGAGCTGGGGGTTGGTCTCGATCGTGGCCATGGCGAGAGCCTACCGCGCCGTGACGGGCACCCGATGGACCCCGTTGTTGCAGTAGCCGCCCGCGTTCCACTCGGCGTTCAGCGGCTGCGTGTTGCCCGCCTCGTCGGTCGCGCGGCAGCAGAGCTCGTATCGCCCGGGCTGCGCGTCCCAGTCGTAATGGAAGCCGCGCCATGCGTAGGTGTCGACCTGCGCGTCGAGCTCGGCGTCCGCCCACGTCGTGCCGCCGTCGGCGCTGATCTCGACCCGCGTGACGGGGCCGTAGCCCGACCACGCTCGCCCGGTGAGCGCAATCGTGCCGGCCTCGACGAAGCGCTCGCGCGTCAGGAAGTCCGGGATGCCGGGCGGGACGAGGAGCGAGCGCGGCACCATCCGCGTGACCTCGGCGCCGTCGATCCGGTACGCCTCGGCCTGCTGCCAGCCGTCGAACTCCTTGTCGATCGCGGTGATCCGCGAGAGCCATTTGACGTGCGTCATCCCGTACCACCCGGGCACGACGAGCCGGAGCGGATACCCATGCTGCGCCGGCAGCGGCTCGCCGTTCATCTCGTACGCGAGGAGCACTTCCGGCCGCAGCGCCTCGCCGACGGGGAGCGCGCGCTCGTAGTCGTGCTCGACGCCGCCCTGGAAGCCCCGGTCGAGCCCGGTGAAGACGATGCTGTGCGCGTTGCGCGCGAGACCTGCTTCTTCGAGGATCGGCGCGAGCGGCGTTCCCGTCCAGCGCGCCGTGCCGACGGCTTCGAGGAGCCACGGCTGGCTCGGCTCGTGGTTCGGCAGGAGCGCACGGCCGTTCCCTGCGCACTCGAGCGTGACCGCGAGCGTCTGCTGCGGGCGCGCGCGCAGGTCGTCGAGCGAGAGGTCGAGCGGCCGCTCGACGAGGCCGCCGAGCTGTACGCGAAACGCCGTCTCGTCCACGGCGGGTATGTCGAAGTGGATCAGGAGGTAATGAAGCCCGACCGGCGTGATCGGCTCGCGCATCAGCTCGAGCGGCAGGCCGTGATTTCGCGCCGCGAGCTGCAATTCGTCGCGCGAGATCGTCGGTTCCGAGGCAGGGTAGGCTGACTGCGACAAGGGAGGAAAAGCATGACAGAGCTCGCAACCCCGCCCGTCGCCGAGGGCGCGGACGTGAAGAAAATCAGTCACTGGATCGGCGGCCGCAGCGTCGCCGGCGGGTCGGGTCGCACGAGCCCGGTCTACAACCCCGCGACCGGGAGGCAGACGGGCGCGCTCGATCTCGCGACGGTCGAGGAGGTCGACGCGGCGGTGCAGGCCGCGAAGACGGCGTTCACGGCGTGGCGGCAGGTGTCGCTCGCGAAGCGCGCCGAGCTCTTCTTCCGCATCCGCGAGCTCCTGCACGAGCGGCGCGACGAGGTCGCGCGGATCCTGACGGCCGAGCACGGCAAGGTGCTCTCGGATGCGACGGGTGAGGTCACGCGCGGGCTCGAGGTCGTCGAGTACTGCTGCGGGCTGCCGACGCTCCTGAAGAGCGAGTACTCCGAGCAGGCCTCGACCGGCATCGACGTCTACTCGATCCGGCAGCCGCTCGGCGTCGTCGCGGGGATCACGCCGTTCAACTTCCCGGCGATGGTCCCGATGTGGATGTGGGCGCCGGCGCTCGCGACCGGCAACACGTTCGTCCTGAAGCCCTCGGAGAAGGATCCGTCGGCGTCGCTCTGGACCGCAGAGCTCTTGAAGGAGGCGGGCGTCCCCGACGGCGTCTTCAACGTCGTCATGGGCGACAAGGTCGCCGTCGACGCGATCCTCGAGCATCCCGACATCGCGGCGGTCTCGTTCGTCGGCTCGACGCCGATCGCGAAGTACGTTTACGAGAACGCGACGAAGCGGGGCAAGCGGTGCCAGGCGCTCGGCGGTGCGAAGAACCACATGATCGTGCTGCCCGACGCCGACGTCGACATGGCCGCGGATGCGGCGGTCTCCGCTGCGTACGGCTCGGCCGGCGAGCGCTGCATGGCCGTGTCGCAGGTCGTCGCGGTCGGCGGCGTCGCAGAGCCGCTGATCGAGGCGATCAAGGCGCGCATCCCGAAGGTGAAGGTCGGCGACGGGATGGATCCGTCCTCGGAGATGGGGCCGCTCGTGACGAAGGAGCATCGCGACAAGGTCGCGTCGTACGTCGAGAACGCGCCCGGCGAAGGCGCGGACGTGCTCGTCGACGGGCGCGAGGGCGCCTCCGGCGAGGGCTTCTTCCTGAAGCCGTCGCTGATCGACAACGTGAAGCCGGGGATGAAGGCATACGAGGACGAGATCTTCGGGCCGGTGCTCGGTGTCACGCGCGTCGACACCTACGACGAGGCGGTCGGGCTCGTGAACGACAACCCGTACGGGAACGGCACCGCGATCTTCACGCGCGACGGCGGCGTCGCACGCCAGTTCCAGTTCGACGTGCAGGCGGGCATGGTCGGGATCAACGTGCCGATCCCGGTGCCGGTCGCCTACTACTCGTTCGGCGGGTGGAAGGCGTCGCTCTTCGGCGACCGCCACGTGTACGGGCCGGAGGGCATCGACTTCTACACGCGCGGCAAGGTCGTCACGTCGCGGTGGCCCGACCCCGCGACGTCGAAGGTCGACCTCGGCTTCCCGCAGACGCGCTGAGTGACGAGACGGCGGGGCCGGGCTTCCTCTGGAGCCCGACCCAGCCGTAACGCTCTACGTCTTGTCGTTGAGATCGTCCTGGACGGTGATGCTGCCGTCCGTCCAGGTGATCTTCTGGTAGACGAACGAGATCTGGACGTTCATCGCCGTGCTGGACGAAGTCGGTGATCTGCGCGTGCTGCAGGGTGATCGTCGCCTCGAGCGAGCTGTCCGGCTTCAGCAGGCCGATCAGGACCTGGTCAGGTCCTCGTTGCTGACAAGCGCGCTGAGGAAGCGCGGCGTCGACTGGTCGAACCGCATCGTGATCGTGATCGGCTTGTGGATGCGCTTGCCCGTGGCTGCGCCGCCCGACGAGACGTCGGTCGGCGAGGTGATCTCGTGCGTGAGCCCGGTGACCGCCATCGGGGTGCTGCTGAACGAGCCCTGGTGCGAGCCCGTCACCTGGAGCGTCGCGGCGAGAGAGTCCGGGTCGCCGGCGGTCGGCCCCGCCGGTCCCTGCGGGCCTCCAGGCCCTTGCGCTCCGGCGGGTCCTGCGGCCCGACGGTGTTCCAGCTCAGCGGCGTCTCGCCTTTCTTGCAGTCGCCGTTCGCAACCGAGAGCTTGCCGTCGCCGGCGACGCACGCGTTGATCGTCTGGCCGTCGGACGCTGCCGCCCACGAGTAGGTGGCGAGCCCGGCCGCGACGAGCGCGACGAGCACCGCAGCGAATGTGATCCTGCGCCTCATGGTTTCCCCTTTCGACGTTCGGTCCCTTGCCCCGGGATCAGGACGCCGGCGCAGGTCGTCTTCTTCCCCGCGTGCGAGCTCGGCTTGGCCCCGCTGGGGCGGGGCCAAGTCTCAGCGCTCGGGCGTGCGCAAGGCCTGGACGAGCCAGCCGCCGGCCGCGAGCAGGAGGACGGCAAGCGCGACGAGCACGAGCAAATGCGGCTTCATGCCCACTAGACGCGCAGCAGGCGGAGGATCTTCCCGTCACACATCCGCGCAGCTCTCGTATCGGTGCCTGGCACCTGCCGTGAGCCCCCGTTGCAGCCCTTTTGCCCGGCGAAGCCACGTCCGGTGCCAGGCACGGCAAACGTCTATGTCACCGAATCGTCACGGCGAGGGCGGGGCGAACGTGACCGGCTCGCCGAGCAGGGTCGTGCGGGCGGGCGTCGTCTCGGCGACGACGCGGCCGCGGCGGATCACCCAGCGGCGGGGCGGGTGCAGGCGCAGCACCTCGCGCGCGCTCGGCGCGTCGTAGACGACGAGGTCGGCCGGCTTGCCCTCCTCGATGCCGTACTCGTCCTCGACACCGAGCGTGCGCGCGCCGCGCTCGGTCGCGCACCGCAGCATCTCCGGGATCTCCTCGAGCCCGCTCATGTACGTGAAGTGCAGCGCGAGCGACGCGGCCTCGACCATGTCGGCGCGGCCGAGCAAGTACCACGGATCCATGATCACGTCGTTGCCGAGCGACACGTTGACGCCCGCGGCGAGCAGCTCCTTCAGCTGCGCGAACCCGCGCCGCTTGGGATAGACGTCGAGCCGCCCCTGGATCAGCGAGTTCGCAAACGGATTGACGACGACGTTGATGCCTGCACGCCGCAGGAAGCCGTGCAGCTTCGACGAGTAGTACGGCTCGTACGAGCCCATCGCCGTGCAGTGCTACGCGGTGACGCGGCCGCCGAGCCCGAACTTCACGGTGTCGTCGGCCATCACCTCGAGGAACCGCGACGCGAGGATCGTCCGTCTCGTCGCAGTGCACGTCGATGCGCCGCGAGTACTGCTTCGCGAGCTCGAAGACGCGATGCACCTCGCTGCAGGCCGAGCTCCGACGTCGGCTCGTAGTGCGGGATCCCGCCGACGCAGTCGACGCCGAGCCGCAACGCGTTCTCGAGTCGCTCCTCGTCGCCGTCGCGCGCGAAGATCCCGTCCTGCGGGAACGCGGTCACCTGGATCGTGCAGAGGTCGGCGACCTCGTCGCGCAGCGCGCAGCAGCCCGCGCACCATCGCCTCGTTCTCGCCCGAGACGTCCGCATGCGCACGGATGAAGAGCGTGCCCTGCGCGACCGACCAGCGCACGATCTCGCGCGCACGCTCGAACACGTCGTCTGCTCGGTCAGGCTCGGCTTCAGCTCGCCCCAGACGTGGATGCCCTCGATCAGCGTCCCCGACTCGTTCCAGCGCGGCTTGCCCGCGGTGAGCGACGCGTCGAGATGAAGATGGCAGTCGACGAGCGGCGGAGTCGACGAGGCGGCCGTCGGCGTCGAGCTCCTCCGCGCCGTCGACACCGAGCGACTCGCCGATCTGCGTCCAGCGGCCGTCGTCGGCGACGAGGTCGACGAGCCGCCCGTCGAGCAGGCGCGCGTTGCGGACGCAGGCGAGCTTCACCCGCGCGAGTCTACGGCGCGGTGAAGCGGACGAGAAGCGTCGCGGTGCGTCCGTACGGATCGCGAGCGCGCCACACGGAACGTGCCCGTGCGCGCCCCGCGGCAGCAGCCGTCCCGACACCGCGAGGCGCATGATCGCCGAGCCGGGACGCAGGCGCCGGCTGCGATGGGCGCTCGACTTGCCGACGACGTTGAGCGTGAGGAACGCCTGCGACGGGACGCTGACACGCCCGCTGACGAGGACGGCGCCGTTCCCCGCACGCCGCACGTTCAGCCTGCCGACGAGGCGGGGCTTCGGCGGCCCGGCGGCGACGAGGCGCGGGTCGCCCCACGCGTTCCGGCGTGAAGATCTGCACGCGCGCCGCGGTCTTGAGGAGCACGTGGGGGAGGCCGCCCGCGTCCGCGTACGACCCGGTGGTCTCGTCCGGCGGCAACACGGCGCGACGACAGCGCGGGAACCGCGTGCCAGACTCGCCCGTCCGTGGAGTAGCCGATCGACCCGGCGGTCGGCGCCGCCAGCGCGAGGTCGACCGGCCAGGGCAGCATCTTCACCTGCGGCGCGACCGCGAGGACGAGCGAGGAGCCGGTGCGCGTGAGCGACACCGTCGAGCCGACCGGCACTGCGCCCGGCTGCCAGGTCGACCGTCGCGCTCCCGTCCGCCGCTGCGACTGCTCCGGCCGAGCCGGCCGCGCGCGACTGCCGAGCCGACGACGGCCGGCGGCACGGGCGCCGCAGCGACCGCGGGAGGCGGCGAAGCGCACGGCAGACGCCGAGCCGCCCTTGCCGGTCGCCGTGACGACGAGCGTGACGACGGAGCCGATGTCGCCGGGCGTGAGCGTGTACGCCGGCGCCGTTGCGCCGAGGATCGCGACGCAGCCGGCGCCCGCCGATGTGCAGCGCTGCCACTGGTACGCGAAGCTCGACGGCGCTCCCGTCCACGAGCCGACCGACGAGGTGAGGATCTGCCCGGCCTGCGGCGTCCCGGCGACCGCAGGCGGCGTCGTCGCCGCGGGACGAGCCGCGGCGCTCGAAGCGGTGGCGACCGCGAGCGTCGGCGGCGACGTCGCGCTCGCCGCGCCCGCCTGCGCCTGTGCCGTCACGCTGAGCGTGAGCGCATGCCCGACGTCGTCGATCGACGGCAGGTACGTCTCCTGCAGCGCGCCCGGGATCGGCGCGCAGTCCGCGCCCGCCGCGTCGCAGCGAAGCCACTGATACGCGAACGCCACGGGCTTGCCGCCGCTCCAGGTTCCGGGTACCCCGGTCAGGCGCTTGCCGGACTGCGCGGCGCCGACGATCGTCGGCGGTGTGCCGCGGCCGGCGCGCCGGTCGGATAGCGCGGGATCACGTCGCTCGCGACGGTCGCACCGTGGAAGCGGTCGGCGTCGACCTGCAGTCGAGATGCCGGGGACGCGCGAATGGCTCGACCACTGCCAGAACGTCCAGCCGCGGTTCGCCCAGCCCGACGCCGGCACGAGCGGCGCCGACGCGCTCGTCCAGTGCGCGACCCAGAGCGGGACGCCGGCCGCTGCGACCGCTGTCGTGTCGCGCGAGCGCGGTCTTCCAGAAGTTGGGCGACGTGTAGACGAGCGCGTGCACGCCGGTACGCGCGAGCACCTCCGTCAGCCAGCTCTGCGTCCACGTGAGCAGATCGGGCAGCCTTCAAGCCGCCGGTCGTCTCGAGGTCGAGCACCGGCGGCAGGTCGCCGGCCGCCGGCTGTGCGACGTCGACGAAGTGGTCGGCCTGCGAGATCGCGTCTCGCGGTGATCGCTGCGTCGCCGCTGCCGGCCGGACGTGCGAAGTGGTACGCGCCGATCGTGCATGCCGACGCCCACGCCGCCGGCCCGGTTCAGCGGATACGTGATGTCGATGAGCGTCTTGCCCTCCGTCGCCTTCGCGAACATGAACGTGTCGCCGTTCCCGAGACGCGCAGCCAGTCGACCGCGCCCTGCCAGTGCGAGACGTCGACGCCCTGCGCATACGCGCCGAGCGCCTGCGTGCGCGCGAGCAGCATGCGGCCGCGACGGCGGCGACCGGCGCGACCCGACGCCATCCGCATGCGTGCGAGGCTAGTCGACGCTTCGTACGGAACGAGTAAAGCCGCTTGCGGCGTAGGGTCACGAGGACAGCACAGCGACGGCCTCGATCTCGACGAGCTGCTCGGGATAGCCGAGAAACGACACGCCGAGGAGCGTGCTCGGCGCACGGCCGAGCCGGGCGCTCACGACGTCCCACACGCGCACCAGGTCGGCCCGCTCGTCTGCGACGACGTAGACGGTCGTCTTCAGCAGCGACTCGGCGCCGCCGACGCCTGCCTCCGCGAGGGCTGCGAGCAGGTTGTCGACCATCCGGGCCGCCTGCGCCTCGCGGTCGCCCGGCGCGACGACTGCGCCGTGCTCGTCGAGCGGGCACGCGCCCGCGGCGAACACGAGCCCGTTGCCGATGCGGCTGTACTGGTACGGCGCTCCATTCCAGAGCTGCATTCCGACAGAGTAGATTCGCGCGCTATGGCAGGCCCGCCGTACCGGCCGCTCGACGCGCAGGTGATCCCGCGCTTCGCGGGATCCGCACGTACATGCGCGCGCCGCACGTCACCGACCTCGCAGGCGTCGATGCCGTCGTCTACGGGATCCCCTTCGACACGGCGACGAGCTATCGCACCGGGCCGCGCTTCGGACCGGAGGCGATCCGCTCCGCCTCGGCGCTGATCCGCCCGTACAACCCGGCGCTGGGCGTGAACGTCGTCGAGGCGCTCTCGCTCGTCGACTACGGCGACCTGCCCGTGTCGCCCGGCGACACCGAGCGGACGTATGCGCAGGTCGAGGAGGCGCTCGCTCCGATCGTCGACGCCGGCATCTTCCCGGTCGCGCTCGGCGGCGACCACTCGATCACGCTCGCCGAGCTGCGCGCGCTCGCACGGCGCTACGGGCCGCTCGCGCTCGTGCAGCTCGACTCGCACGGCGACACGTGGGAGCAGTACTTCGGCCAGAGGTTCTTCCACGGCACGACGTTCAAGCGCGCGGTCGAGGAGGGCCTGATCGACGCCGACGCGTCGGTGCAGGCGGGAATGCGCGGCTCGCTCTACGGCGCCGAGGACATCGACGTCGCGAAGGAGACTGGGCTTCACCGTGCTCTCGACCGACGAGCTGCGCGAGCTCGGCGCCGGCGGCGTACGGCGAGCTCGTGCTCGGGAAGACGGACGGCAGGCCGGTCTTCATCTCGTTCGACATCGACTTCCTCGACCCGGCGTTCGCGCCGGGCACCGGGACGCCGGAGGTCGGCGGCTTCTCGACCGCGGAAGCGCTCGCGTTCCTGCGCGCGCTGCGCGGCATCAAGCTCGCGGGCTGCGACGTCGTCGAGGTCTCGCCGCCGTACGACGGCCCGGGCATGCAGACGGCGCTCGCCGCGGCGAACGTCGATGTACGACCTGCTGTCGCTGCGGGCGTCGCGGCGCACCCGATCGCGCGTGACTGGCTCGGCGACAGCGCTGCCTCGCGTGCCTCACCTTCGACGTCGACGCGGAGGCGCCGATCCTCGTCGAGAGCGGCCTCTACGCGCGGAACGCCGGCGTCATGTCGCACCAGGCGTACGGCCCGCTCGTCGGCGTGCCGCGCATCCTCGACCTGCTGCGCGAGTACTCGCTGCCCGCGACGTTCTTCGTGCCCGGCTGGACGGCCGACCGCTACCCGCAGACCGTCGAGGCGATCCTCGAGGCCGGGCACGAGGTCGGCCACCACTCGTACGCGCACTACTCGCCGTTCGCGCAGACCGAGGACGAGGAGCGCGCCGACTTCGAGCGCGCGCTCGCGTCGCTGCGTGCGCGTCGGCGCCGAGGCCGAAGGGCTTCCGCTGCCCGAGCTGGGAGCCCGGCTGGCGAACGCCGCAGATCGTCGCGCAGTACGGCCTCGACGTACGACTCGTCGCTGATGGACGCCGACAAGCCGTACGTGCTCGACACCGGAGCGGGGGAGATCGTCGAGCTGCCGGTGCACTGGGCGCTCGACGACTGGGAGCAGTACGCGTACATCCCCGACCCGCCGTTCCGCTCGGCGATCGAGTCGCCGCAGAAGGTGCTCGACCTCTGGCTATGCGAGCTCGACGCGATGCGCCGCTACGGCTGCCTCTTCGTCTCACGTGCCATCCGTTCCTCTCGGGACGACCGCATCGCGTCGAGGTGCTGCGCCGCGTGATCGAGCACGCGCTCGCGGCGGGCGACGTCGCGTTCGTCGAGCTGCCGCGACGTCGCGCGGCGCGCGCGCGAGAGCCCGAGCCCCGACCGGCGCCTGCTGACGCCGGTCGAGGTCGAGCCCGGTCTCTTTCCGAGTTAGCTGTTCTGTTCCCCGGCTAGCGGCCGGCTGCGGGTATCGCCGCGCCGGTCGCGACCGGCCGGCCCTCGGCGACCGACGCGATGTCGATCACCTCGCCGCTCTCGATCACCAGGTCGGGGATCGTCTTCGGGAAGCCGAGCGCCGAGCGCACCGGTGCGACGGCGCGCGCCACCGCGACGAGCCCGACGTACAGCGCACCCGCGAGCAGCCACGCCTCGAGCGGGACGGGGCCCCACGAGTTCGGCGCGGTCGCCTCGAGCCAGCCGTGCGGCCAGCTCGCCGTTCCCGTGACGCCGAAGAAAACGGCGCCGAGGAGCGCGAGCGTCGCCGGCCAGTTGATCAAGCCGGTCTGCTCCCACGTGGGAACCTGCGTCAGCGGCCGCGAGATCCGGAAGACGCGCGGCAGCAGGAAGTGGTCGACGCACATGATCACCGTCGCGCACGGCACCGAGACGGCGAGGAACGACGCGACCTTGAACCAGCCGTTGAGGAAGTGGAAGTTGACGAGATCCGCTGCGATCACGCCGCCTCCGGCGACGAGCAGGCACGTGAGCGGCCGCCGCCAGTAGCGCCACGAGCCGATCAGGTTCTGGCCGGCGTTCACCGACTCGTAGTAGTTGCCGTCGTTGATCGCGAACTGGCTGATCGTCGCGATGATCCACGCGAGACCGAACGCGCCGAAGAGCGAGTAGTGGACGGTGAACCGGAACACCTGCGCCGTGTCGGTCGTTCCCGAGAGCGCGGCCATCATCCAGCCGGCCATGACGAAGAGCGTGAACCAGACGGCCGCGAAGAGATACGTCGGCAGCGGCCAGCTGAAGCGCGGCTTGCCGTAGCGCCAGAAGTCCGGCTCGTTGCCCCACATCGAGAAGCCGATCACCGCGACGACCGCGACCCAGAACGGGAGCGAGAACGCGGCGTGCGGCGTCCCGCCGAGCTTGCCGCCGTCCGTGATCGCCGCCTTCAGCACCATGTAGAGGCACCAGAGGATGAGGATCGGCGTCACGAGGTAGCGCGCGAAGACGCTGATGCCGGTGAAGCCGAGCAGGTTGTTGAGGATCATCACGCCGGCGAGCAGGAGCGTGAGCGTGAAGAGCGCGCCCCAGCCGTAGAAGCCGTCCCAGAGCACCGCGAGCAGGTTGGCCTGGTAGCCGACCCAGCCGAGCGGCGCCACGAGCACGAACGCCGAGACGATCCACGAGCCGACGAGCCCGAAGATCGAGCGGGTCAGCAGCGCGTGCGTCTGCCCCGTGCGCGAGCCGAGATACGAGCCCGTCATCGCGTACGCGACGTAGAGCCCGTAGCCGAGGATCGTGATGCCGACGGTCGCGGCGAGGCTGTGACCGCCGTCGTGGATCTCGAAGCCGAGGAACATGTACGAGAACCCGGCGACGAACGTCGTCCAGAGCCCTGCGAAGTGCCACATCGGCCGGCGGCGGTCGAGCGGCACGATGCCGGTCTCCGCCGTCGAGTAGTCGTGCTTGATCGACTCGTCGAGCGTCGCGCGCTCGTAGGCGAGGTCCGGTGAGAGATCCTGCTGGTGCTCGGTCATCGACGCCTCTCGGTCGGATCGTCCCTCTGCGGCCCCGAGTCTAGGAGGACCGCGGACGATTCCAAGGGCGGTGCGGCGAGCCGCCGCCGCCCTTGCCGCCGCAGGCGGCAAGGAGAAAGAGCACCGTCAACGCGACGGGGAGGTAGAGCAAGAAAGACGCATGCGGGGAGTACGGAGCCGCGCCGCGGGCGGATTGTCAGCCGGCGGAGACGGCTCGTGCGGGCTTCAGCTCCTCGCCGAAGCGGGCGCGCTGCGACGAACTGCCCGATGCCCGGCGAGGCGACGAGCTCGTCGTTCTCGACGAGCACGTGCCCGCGCAGCAGCACGACCTCGGGCGACCCGGTCACCGTCGTCCCCTCGTAGAGGTTGTAGTCCGACCTTCGAGTGGTGGGTCGCCGCGGAGATCGTCACCTGCTTCTCCGGGTCGAAGACGACGAGGTCGGCGTCGGAGCCGACGGCGACCGTGCCCTTGCGCGGATAGAGCCCGAAGAGCTTCGCCGGGTTCGTCGCGAGCAGCTCGACCATCCGGTTCAGCGAGATCCGCCCGGCGCGCACGCCGAACTCGTGGATCATCTGCAGGCGGTTCTCGAGGCCGGGCCCGCCGTTCGGGATCTTCGAGAAGTCGTCCTTGCCGAGCGTCTTCTGCCCGTCGAAGAGGAACGCGCAGTGGTCGGTCGAGATCGCCGACAGCGCGTCGCTCCGCACGGCGTTCCAGAGGACGTCCCAGTTCGACTTGTCGCGCACGCGGCGGCGAGTAGACGTACTTCGCGCCCTCGAAGTTCGGCTTCGGCGATGTCGTCGAGCGACTTGAAGAAGTACTGCGTGCACGTCTCGCCCCAGACGTCCCAGCCCTTCTCGCGCGCGAGTGCGATCGGCTCGACCGCCTCCTTGCACGTCACGTGGACGACGTAGAGCGGCGCGCCGGCGAGATGCGCGAGCTGGATCGCGCGGTTCGTCGCCTCGCCCTCCGCCTCCGGCGGCCGCGTCAGCGCGTGGTAGTGCGGCTCGGTGTGGCCGGCGGCGAGCGCCTCGCTGCACGAGCACGTCGATCGACGTCGCCGTTCTCGGCGTGCACCATCACGAGCGCGCCGGTCTTCGCCGCGACCTCCATCGTGCGGAAGAGCGTCTCGTCGTCGACCATCAGCGCGCCCTTGTACGCCATGAAGAGCTTGTACGACGTGATCGCCCTGCGTCGGGCAGCGTCGCGAGCTCCTCGAGCGTGCCGCCGTTCTCCAGGTCGGTGACCGCCATGTGGTAGCCCATGTCGATCACCTGCTTGCCGGCCGCCTTCGCGCGCCACTCCTCGAGCGCGTGCGCGAACGTCTGGCCCTGCGGCTGGATGATGAAGTCGACGTGGCACGTCGTGCCGCCGAACGCCGCCGCCGTCTGGCCGGCCTCGACGTCGTCGATCGTCACCGTGCCGCCGAACGGCATGTCGAGATGCGTGTGCGGGTCGACGCAGCCCGGGCAGCACGTACTTGCCCGGCGCGTCGATCACCTTGTCGGCCTGCACGTCGAGCGACTCGCCGATCAGCGTGATCCGTCTCGTCCTCGACGAAGAGATCCGCGACGTAGTCGTCGGCGGCGGTGACGATGCGGCCGTCCTCGATCAGCACCGACATGTGGCCTCCTTCGGTCGCAGAGAGACTCCTCGGGGCCGCCCGCGAGCGGCCGGCCCCGACGGAATCGACCGTGGCGCTACTTGCCGCCCGCCGTCACCTTGACGGTGATCGGCTTCCAGCTCTTGCCGTTGACGTCGATGCCCTGCTGTCTTGAGCAGCGCGACCGCCTTCGCCGCGAGGTCGGTGCGGTACGGCGCCGCCGTCGGCGCCTTCTTGATCACGCCGAACTGCTTCGCGATCTTCGCCGTCTGCGTGTACGCCGGCCTTGTTCATGATCCCGATGCCCGACGCGCTCGGCCAGATGAGCTTGTTGATCTCGTTCATCATCCACGTCTGGTGGCCCTTCGGCAGCGTCGGGCCGTCCTTCAGCGTCGATGCTCGACGCACTCGGCCACGTGGTCGCGGCAGTAGATCCAGCCCTGCGAGCGATGCGGCGATGACCTTGACCGCGATCGCCTGGTTCGCCGTGCTGATGAGCTACTTCTGCGGTCGAGAAGAGCCCGTCCTCGAGCATGCCGGTGCCGACGTTCTGCATCTTGATCACGTTGAGGTCGTGCGAGCTGTAGAGCTTGCCCGTCTTCGGGTTCTTCGTCTCGAGCACCTGCGCGAGCTCGTTGTAGGTCATCGCCGACGCGGCGTCGACCTGGTGCTTGAGGAACAGCGTTCATGTCGAACGGCTGCTGGACGATCGTGACGCCCTTGTTGTTCGCCGGATCCATGCCGTTCTTCGTCAGCGCGGCGAAGAGCTCGTACTGGTTGCCGCAGCACCAGTTCGCGACCTTCTTGCCCTTCATCTTCGCGATCGATGTTGATGCCGGAGCTCTTCCACGTGAGCTGCGTCATGCCCGAGCGCGCGAAGACCTGCGCGATGTTCACGAGCGGCGTGCCCGTGTCGCGCGCCGCGAGCAGGCTCGGCAGCCAGTCGACGCCGAAGTCGCGCCTGCCCGCACGCGACGACCGTCTCCGGGGACGATGTTCGGTCCGCCGTTCTTCAGCTTGACGTTGAGGCCTGCGCCTTGTAGTAGCCCTTGAGCGCCGCCGCGTAGTAGCCCGGCGAACTGCGCCTGCGGCACCCACTTCAGCTGGAGCGTGACCTTCGTCAGCTTCGCCGCCCGCGGCGCGCTGCGCGCTGCCGTGCCCGGCGATTGCAGCGACGACGCTGCGAGCAGGATGCGGCCCCTACGACCCACTTCTTCATGCAGTACCCTTCCATTCGTTGCCCTCCTGCGTTGTGCCTCCGATTCTGACGGTGCACCGATCTGAGTGTCTCACGCCTCCTGCGCCGCCGGCGCCCAGCGGACGAGGCCGCTCGGCGAGCGCGACCGCGCCGTAGAGCGCGATCCCGAGCAGCGAGGCGACGAGGATCCCCGCCCACGCCGTCGCGAAGTGGAAGATCTGCGCGTCCGAGTCTGATGATCACGCCGAGCGCGTTGAGCGCGCCGCCGAAGTACTCGCCGACGATCGCGCCGATCATCGCAAGCACGCTCGCGACCTTCAGCGCCGTGAAGAGGAACGGCAACGCCGTGGGACGCGCACGCGCCGCCAGATCTCGAGCTCGCTGGCGGCGTAGGAGCGCATCAGCTCGATCTGCGCGGGCTTCGCACTCGTGGAGGCCGCGCAGCGTGTTGACCATACCGGAAGAAGCAGAGCACCGCCGCGATCGCCATCTTCGAGTCGGCGAGAGCGGGTTGAACCAGGCGTCGAGATCGGTGCGAACGCGATGATCGGGACGGCATTCGCCGCGATCGCGTATCGGCATCAGCGCCGTGCCCAGCCGGCTCGAAGCGGCCGACGACGTGGCGGCGACGATGCCGGCGCGAGCCGATCGCGAAGCCGCCGAGCGCCTCCTTGAACGTGTACCAGCCCGCGGGCCACAGCGTGTGCCGGTCGGTCCAGAACGTCTTGACGATGTCGCTCGTCGGCCGGCAGCAGGAACGCTGCACGGGAAGAACGCGATGCGCCTTCCCACGCAGCGATGCACGAGCACGAACACGACGAGCGCGGGCGCCCACTCGCGCAGCTCTGCGTGCGATCGCGTCACAGCATGCGCGCTCCTCCTCCGGCGAGCAGATGCTCGCGGCGGCGCGTCTCGCGCCAGTGCAGCCCTCGCGCACCTCGGTGACGAGCTCGAAGAAGCGCGGGTCCTCGCGCGTCTCGACGGTCCGCGGCTCGGGCAGGTCGATGTCGACGATCGCCCGCGATGCGCCCCGGCCGCGGGCTCATCACGACGACGCGCGTCGAGAGGAAGACGGCCTCGGAGATCGAGTGCGTGACGAAGACGACCGTCGAGCCGCGTCGCCTGCCAGATCCGCAGCAGCTCGCAGGTTCAGCCGCTCGCGCGTCATCTCGTCGAGCGCGCCGAACGGCTCGTCCATCAGGAGGAGCGCCGGCTCGAAGGAGAGCGCGCGCGCGATCGAGACGCGCTGCTGCATGCCGCCGGAGAGCTGCCACGGGTGGTGGTCGCCGAAGCCCTGCAGCTCGACGAGGTCGAGCATCTCCGCCGACCCGCTGCGATCGCTTGCGCCGAGTCCCAGCCGAGCATCTCGAGCGGCAGCGCGATGTTCTTCGCGACCGTGCGCCAGTCGTAGAGGACGGCGTCCTGGAAGACGATGCCGTAGTCGCGGTCGCGGCGCGCCTGCCGTGCGCGGCTTGCCGTTGACGCGTCACGTGCCCGTGCGTCGGCTCGATCAGGTCGCCGATGACGCGCAGGAGCGTCGACTTGCCGCAGCCGGACGGGCCGATCAGCGAGACGAACTCGCCCGCCTCGATCTCGAGGTCGATGTCCTGCAGCGCGACGGTGCCGCCCTTGAACTCTTCGTGACGCCTTTGATCGCGACGGCGCGTCATGCGACGTGCTCCGGCGCGCGGCGGACGACGAGCTTCTCGGCGACGACGACGACGAGGAAGAAGACGATCCCGAGAAGCGCGGCGATGATGTTCGTCGCCCAGAGGTCCTGCGGCTCGAACGTGTAGTACTGCGCGAAGTTGAGGATCGCGCCGCCGAGGCCGCCTGCGATCGACGACGGCGACTCGCCGATGATCGCGCCGACGATGCTTGCGGTCGCGGAGATTCGAAGCGCCGAGAAGAGAAACGGCAGCGCGGTCGGGAAGCGGAGCTTCCACAGCACGGTCCAGCGGTTCGCTGCGTAGGAGCGCATCAGCTCGACCGCACGGTGATCCGCTGCGAGCAGCCCGCGAATCGTCGCGATCACGACCGGGAAGAACGTCAGGTACGCGGCGATCACGGAGACGGAGATCCACCCGGCGACATGCACTCGAGCCGAGCCAGATCACGACCATCGGCGCGATCGCGAGGATCGGCACCGTCTGCGACGCGACGACGTAGGGAAGGAAGCCTCGTTGCAACGCGCGCGAATGGGCGAGCACGCGCCGAGCGCGAAGCCGCCGACCGCACCCATCGCAAAGCCGAGCGCCGCCTCGCGTCCGGTGAACGCGCAGGCCTTCAGCAGGTCACGATCAGCAGCGGCGACTGCGTGTTCGGGCGCTCAAAGAGCGTGCGGATCATGTCGTGGATGTGCGGCATCGTCGATGCGTCCACCGGGAACGGGTGCTGCCAGCCGTAGTGGATGCCGAGCGCGCGAAAGCCCTCCCAGGCACCCCAGAGGAGCACGGCGACGGCGAGCAGCAGCACTGCCCGCACTCCCCCTCGTTTGACCCCGGCGCGCCGGTCCATGGGGCGCTCGACTGCGACCGACGCCATCCTTCCGTGGTTCTAACACAGTGGTTAGGCTCGCGCCATGGCTCTCGATCCGAAGCGCACGGTCGCCGAGCTCGAGGAGCTTCGCGAGCTCACGGGCGACGAGAACGGCGCGCAGCGGGTCGCCTGGACCGACACGTGGGAGCAGGCACGCGAGTGGCTCCGCGGCAAGGTCGCCGAGACGGGTGCGCGCGAGGAGATCGACGAGGCGGGCAACCAGTGGTTCACGCTCGCCGGCGAGTCGGACCGCGCGCTCCTGATCGGCGGCCACATCGACTCGGTGCCGAATGGCGGCTGGCTCGACGGCTGCCTCAACGTGCTGGCGGGCGTCGAGGTGCTCCGGCGGATCGCTGCCGACGGGACGCCTCCGCTGACCGTTCGGCTCGTCAACTGGGCCGACGAGGAAGGCGCGCGGTTCGGCCGCTCGCTCTTCGGCTCGTCGGCCGCCGCGGGCTCGATGTCGGACCAGGACGAGCTGCGGCAGCGGCGCGATGCCGACGGCATCGCGCTCCCGGATGCGCTGCGCGAGCACGGCGTCGATCTCGACAGCGCGCTCGAGGCGCGGTCGCAGCTCGAGAATGCGGCCGCCTATCTCGAGCTGCACATCGAGCAGGGCCCTGTGCTCGAGTCGATGGATCTCCCGCTCGGCGTCGTGCTCGGCACGTTCGGGGTCGAGCGGCACCAGATCACGTGGAAGGGCCAGGCGGCGCACGCCGGCTCGACGCCGATGGACAAGCGGCGTGACGCGCTTGCGGGCGCGGCGAAGCTCGCGCTCGAGATCCGGCCGATCGCGGCCGAGGTCGGCGAGGGTGCCGTCTGCACCTCGGGCGGCGTCGTCTGCAAGCCTGGGATCGTCACGTCGGTCGTGGAGACGGCCG
This sequence comes from uncultured Actinomycetes bacterium, assembly GCA_963838985.1. GTDB lineage: Bacteria > Actinomycetota > Thermoleophilia > Gaiellales > Gaiellaceae > Palsa-739. The sequence goes on along the minus strand of CAWITF010000003.1, from coordinate 141,491 downwards.
AGCAGCTGCTCGACCAGCGCCACCTGAACGCGGATTCGCTCGGGCGGCTGCTCTCGCTTGCGAAAGCGGCGAGCGAGCGCTTCGCGCAGGAGGAGGACATCGACGTCTCGTGGGAGCGGATCTGGTCGATCGAGCCGATCCTCTTCGACGAGGCCCTCGTCGAGCTCGCGGACGAGTCGATCCGCGAGGTGAGCGGGACGTCGCATCGCCTGCCGAGCGGGCCGCTGCACGACGCCGCCGAGGTCGCGCGCGCCGGCGTGCCGACGGTGATGGTGTTCGTGCAGTCGCTGCGCGGGCTTTCGCACACGAAGCTCGAGGACACGAAGCCCGATCACCTCGAGCTGTCGGTCGCCGCGCTCGACAGCCTCGCCTCGAAGACGCTCGCTAGGCTCTCGGCATGAGCGATCTCTACGGCGAGAAGCACGTCGAGCGGTACCGCGAGACCGACGGCGAGGAGGGTTACATCTGGCGCGAGGGCTCGACGATCCTGCTGCTGACGACGACGGGCCGGTCGAGCGGCGAGGCTCGTACGACGCCGCTCATCTTCGGGCTCGACGGCGACAACCCGGTGATCGTCGCATCGAAGGGCGGCGCGCCCGAGCATCCCGGCTGGTACCGGAACCTCTCGAAGACGCCGGAGGTCGAGGTGCAGATCAAGGGCGAGCGCTTCCGCGCGCGCGCCCGCGATGCGCAGGGCGAAGAGCGCGAGCGGCTGTGGCGGATGATGAACGGCATCTGGCGCCACTACGACGAGTACCAAGAGAAGACCGACCGCGAGATCCCGGTCGTCGTGCTCGACCGCGTCTAGCAACCAGGATTCATCCTGGTTGCAGTCGTTTTCGACGACTGCAACCTGCTTGAAAGCAGGTTGCGACGAGATAGGCTGCCTCCGTCCCCGATTCGAGGAGGCTCGATGGACTTCGGCGTCACCGTCCTGCCCGACCCGCCGTTCTCCCGCTGGCTCGAGCTGATCCAGCTCGCCGAGAAGCACGGCTTCGGCTACGCGTGGACGTACGACTCGCACGTCCTCTGGCAGGAGTCGATCCCGATGCTCGCCGTCGCGGCGCGGGAGACGTCGAAGATCAAGCTCGGCCACTTCGTCACGAACCCCGCGACGCGAGAGCCGACGGTGCTCGCGAGCGCGTACGCGACGCTGCACGACATCTCCGACGGGCGCATGGCGATGGGCGTCGGGCGCGGCGACTCGGCGGTGCGCTTCATCGGCAAGCAGCCCATGAAGGTCGCCGACTTCGAGCGCGCGTGCGCGATGGTCAAGGAGTTCATGAACGGGCGCGAGGTGCAGTGGAACGACAAGGAGCTGCAGCTCAAGTGGGTGCGCGAGGAGCTGCCGGACATCCCGATGTGGGTCGCGGGCTACGGCCCCAAGGCGCTCGGCGTCGCAGGCCGCGTCGGCGACGGCGTGATCATCCAGCTCGCCGACCCGGAGATCATCTCGTGGATCATGGACACCGCGCGCAAGGCCGCAGCCGAGGCTGGACGCGACCCGTCGCAGCTCAAGTGCATCGTCGGCGCGCCGAGTCACGTGACCGACGATCTCGCCGACGCGCGCGAGCAGGTGCGCTGGTTCCCCGCGATGGTCTCGAATCACGTGATGGATCTGATCGAGCGCTACGGCGCCGACGGGAGCTCCGTGCCGAAGGCGCTCACCGACTACGTGCAGGCGCGGAAGTTCTACGACTACAACGAGCATTCACGCGTCGGCGCGAAGCACGGCGAGTTCGTTACCGACGAGATCTGCGACCGCTTCTGCGTGCTCGGCACCACCGAGCAGATCAAGGCGAAGCTGAAGGAGCTCGAGGGCGTCGGCGTCGACCAGTTCAACATCTACCTCATGACCCACGGCCAGGAAGAGACGCTGAAGGCCTACGGCGACGAGGTCATCCCGGAGCTCGCAGGCGTCACCGCGTAGCGACCTCCGCGCACTGCTCGAGATGCGGCAGGCCGTGCCGCTCTCGTTCTCACCGCACGGCACGCGGCTTCTCGTCGCGTCGAACATCCCCGGCACGCACCAGCTGTACGTGCTGCCGTCGCGCGGCGGCGAGCTCGAGCAGCTGACGAACGTCGACGAGCCGGTCGAGGGCGCGTTCCTTCCCGACGGGCGCGTGCTCGTCGAGATGGACGAGGGCGGCAACGAGCGGACGCAGCTCTACCTGCTCGAGGAGGGGCGGCTCGAGCCGCTGGTCGTCGACCCGCGCTACATCCACAGGACGCCGAAGGCCGCCGGCTCGACGCTGGCGTACGTGACGAACCGCGGCGACGGCGTCGACTTCGAGGCGGTCGCTCGCGATCTCGAGAGCGGGGAGGAGCGGACGTTCGACCTCCGCGGTTACCTCGCCGTCGAGGCGATCTCACCGGATGGGCGCTCGATCGTCGTCGAGCGCGTCGGCGAGCGGAGCGGCGACAACGACCTCTTCCTCTGCGACGTGCAGACGGGCGACGTGCGGCACCTGACTCCGCACGAGGAAGCGGCGGAGTTCTACTCGGCGACGTGGGTGGGGGAGCGGCTCGTGCTCGCGACGAACGACGGCCGCGACACCTTCGCGCTCGTGTCCCACGGCGACGTCGTCTACGAGTCGCGCTGGGACGTCGAGGCCGCCGGTGAGGCCGGAAGGCTCCTCGCGCTCGAGAACGCGGACGGCTACTCGCAGCTGACGCTCATCGAAGACGGGGAGACCCGCGCGATCGAGCTGCCCGGCGACGGCGTCGTCGAGCATCCCGTGTTCTCCGACGACGGCGCGCTGCTCGCGTTCTCGTTCTCGCGGCCGACCGAGCCGCACGACGTCTACCTCTACGACATCGCCGAAGCAGCGTTGACGCGGCTTACGACGAGCCCTCGCGACGTCGACCCGGCGACGCTCGTCGAGCCGACGCTTCACCGCTACGAGAGCTTCGACGGCGAGTCGATCCCCGTCTTCCTCTTCGAGCCCGAGGGCGATGGCCCGTTCCCCGTCGTCGTCACCGTGCACGGCGGGCCGGAGTCGCAGTGGCGGCCGTGGTTCTCGCCGAGCTTCGCGCCGTTGACGCAGTACCTCGTGGCGAACGGCTACGCCGTCGCGGCGCCGAACGTGCGCGGCTCGACCGGGTACGGCAAGCGCTACGAGCATCTCGACGACGTCGAGCGCCGCCTCGACTCCGTGAGCGATCTCGCCGCGCTTCACGACTGGCTCGGGGGGCGGCCGACGATCGACGCGTCGCGCGCCGCCGTGTACGGCCGGTCGTACGGCGGCTACATGGTGCTCGCGGCGCTCGCGTTCCAGCCAGAGCGCTGGGCGGCCGGGATCGAGTGCGTCGGGATCGCGAGCCTCGTGACGTTCCTGCAGAACACGTCGCCGTACCGGCGCGCGGCGCGCGAGCGCGAGTACGGCTCGCTCGAGCGCGATCGGGAGGTGCTCGAGCGCGTGTCGCCCCTGGCGCGCATCGACGCGATCCGCGCGCCCCTCTTCATCCAGCACGGCCGCAACGACCCGCGGGTGCCCGTCTCCGAGTCGGAGCACATCCATCGCGTGCTGACGGAGAAGGGCATCCCGTCCGAGCTGCTGATCTTCGAGGACGAGGGGCACACGGTCGAGAAGCTCGGCAATCGGATCGAGACGTTCACGCGCGCGGTCGCGTTCCTCGACGGGGTGCTCGGCGGATAGCCCGGTACGATGCGCCCGTTCCGGCGCCTTGGCCGAGTGGTTAGGCAGCGGCCTGCAAAGCCGTTTACAGCAGTTCGAATCTGCTAGGCGCCTTCGTCGCTGAACGTGTGGCAGACGGCCTCGATGTTGTTCCCGTCGGGATCGAGGACGTACGCGCCGTAATAGCCCGGGTGATAGACCGGCCTCGGGCCGGGCGCGCCGTTGTCGGTTCCACCCGCCTCGAGCGCGGCCGCGTGGAAGGCGTCGACCTGCTCTTGGTGCTCGGCCCGCAGCGCGATGTGCAGCCGGCCGCGCGCCGGCTCGCCGTACGCCTCGATGAAGAACGCCGGCCGCTCCCCGTTGTCGCGGCCGAACCCGGCGGCGGCCCCGGAGAACTCCAGCAGGAGCTTCATGCCGAGCGGGGCAAGTGCTTTCTCGTAGAACGCCTTGCTGCGCGCGTAGTCGGCGACGGCGAACCCCACATGGTCGAGTGGCCTCATCGTGGGGATTATGCGACGCGCTGCAAGCCGCGCCCGTCCGCACCGATGACCCAGATGTGCGCGGGCGGGCGGCTCCGGCCGCGGATCCCCATGAAGACGAGCTTCGTGCCGTCGGGCGACCACTGCGGCCAGTCGAGGCTGTCGTCCGAGACGTACTTGAACGCCGCGTCTTTCCACAACACGACCCGGTGCTGTCCGCGCGGGTCGACCGTCACGAGCCGCGAGTTCCAGGCGACATGCTTGGTGGAGAACGACTCGTCGAAAGCGAGACGCGTCGACTTCGGTGACCACGAGAACGCGTGTGGGCCGAACTTCGTCGCGAGCACGCGGGCTGTCCCGCCGGCCGTGCTCACGACCTCGAGCTTGAAGTCGAGGACGAAGGCGATCCAGCGTCCGTCGGGCGACCACTGCACGCGCTCCGCGCCCGCCGGCACGAAGGAGCTGCCGATGAGCCCACTCGACGCGAGCGGAACGGGGTCGCCGCCGCTGACATGCTCCACCATCACGACGGGGCTTCCGCTCGTATTGAACGGATAGCGCGTGAACACGACCTCGGTCCCGTCCGGAGAGAAGCCGTCGATCTCGTCGGAGACCCCGTCGGGCCTCGGCACGATCACCGGTGCTCCACCGCGCACCCCGACGATCCCGACTGCGTCGGGCGCATGGCCGCAATCGCATCCCTCGATGAACGCGACGGTCTCGAGGTTCGGCGAGAGGATGAACCAGTTCGAGCCGTCGGCGATCTTCGTCGGCGAGCCGCCGTTCCCCGGGATGCTCCAGATCGTGTAGTTCGAGCTGAAGACGATGCGGCCCGACGCCGCCCATCGGATCGGCTCGCAGCAGCTGTCCATCGCCGTGAGGGTGCGGGCACCGGTGCCGGTCGCGGCGGCGGTGACGAGACGCTGCCGGGGCGAGCTCGCGACGGTGTACGCGATCTGCTTCCCGTTCGGCGACCACGTCGGATTGGCGACATCCAGCTGCTGCGCGGCTGCGCCCGTGGTCGTGACGGCAGCCGCGGCCAGGAGCGCGAGCGAAAACCGGGCGATCACGCCGCGAGCTTACGTCCGGCGTGTAGCCGGTTCGTGAAATCTCTGCAAAGAAAAAGCGGCGGCCCGCTGGTGGAAGCCGGGCCGCCGGATCGTCAGACGCGGCGGCCGCGGGCTCCGAAAAAGCCGAGCAGCGCGAGCACGACGACGATGATGATGATGAGCAGGATGATGCTGAAGACGCACCTCCAAGCGGTAGCGACGTTGTCGAGGGGCCTAGTCCCCGCCGGGACCGGCGAGCAAACGGATCAGGGCACAGAGACCGTCGCGCTCGTGATTCCGTCGAGCTTGGGGTAGTGCTTCTCCAGGTAAGCGTTGCCCTGGAGCGAGATCGGGCCTTGATTGGCCGAAGGCGCCTCGCCGTAGCCGCTGTACAGCTTGTCGACGACATTCATGCCTTTGGTCACCGTGCCCACGGGCGCAAAGCCGTTCGTGTCGAGGCTCGAGTTGTTCGCCAGGTTGATGAAGAGCTGCGTCGTCCGCGTATTCGGGCCGGCGGAGGCGAATGTGACGGCGCCGCGCGTGTTGTGCGCCTTCACGGGATCGTCGGTGATCGTCGCCGCCCGCCAGGCGGCGGAGATCTTCGGGTCCGGGCTGATCCCGAACTGGACGACGAAGCCGGGCACGACCCGGAAGAACTTCACGTTCGTGAAGAAGCCGTTCTTCGCGAGGTTGTACAGCCGGTCGGCGCCCTGCGGCGCGAGTGCACGCTGCACTTTCACGACGAACGTGCCCTTCGTCGTGTGGAACGTGATGTCGTAGACCGCCGGAGCCTTCGCCGACAGCTTCTCCGGGTGGAGCAGCGTCGCACTGCTGCCGCTCGAGGACTTCCCGCCGCCGCAGGCGGCCAGCGCGAGCACGAGCGGAATCAGTACGAGTCGGCGCACGTCCGCAGGCTAGCGGGGGCGATACGCTCCCGGCATGGTCAAAGCACTCGCCGTTCTCTCGGTCGCCGCCGCGCTCGCGCCGGTCGCGCAGGCCTCACCGCGTGGCGGTTTCTCGTTCGGACGCACCGGCGGGAACATCCAGCCGTTCACGGTCACGATCGGGGCCGACGGGCACGTTCGCACGACGGGCAGCGCGACCGTGGGCCGCACGCTTCTGACGAAGGCGCAGCTCGCGAAGCTGAACACGGTCGCTGCCGCCAACAATTTCGGCTCGATCGCAGCCGTGACGAGCTGCCCGGGCACGCTGCCCGACGTCGCGGCCACTTTCGTCCGCGTCGCGGGGCGCACCGTTCGCGTACACGGGTCGTGCGTCGCGCGCTATCAGCGGGTCTGGGCGGCCCTTACCGCCTCCGTTCGGCTGCGCTAGGCGTTCCGCCGCCAGAGGAGCAGGGCGAGCGGGAGCACGCCCGCGAGCACGAACCAGGGCGCGAGCGGCGTGCGCGCGTACGCGGCGATGTGGGTGCGCGTACCCGCGCGGCCGACCGCGTCGCGCGCGGCACGCTCGGCGCCGCGGATGTCGGTCTCGTCGAACGTGCGCCCGCTCGTGATCGACGCCAGCCCGTTGAGCGCGCGTGCGCTCGACGGATCGGACGAGTAGTGCGGATCCGGCCGGCCGTGGTTCCAGATCCGTTCGCCCGGCTGCCACACGTGCACGTAGACGGGCGTGACGCGCCGCTGCAGCGTCACCTTCAGCAGCGGTGACACCGCGGCCGCCTCGCCGTCGGTGAGCACGATCAGCAGTCGTCGCTGAACCCCCGTCGCATAGAGGCGCGAGCCGACGAGCGGCACGAGCGCCTCGAAAGTCGACGCACGGCGAAAGTAGTACGGCAGGCTCGGCGGCGGCTGGTTGATCCCGACCGCCTGCTGCAGCGCGCGGTCGAAGAGCTTTCCGTCGGTTGTCGGCATCACGCTCGGGAGCGCGCGGTCGGTCATGGTCGCGAGGCCGGTCGGCACATCGGCGAGCGAGCGCTGCAGCCGGACCGCGAGCCGCTTCGCGCGGGTGAGACGCGTCGGCTTGCCGACCCCCGCAGACGCCTTCATCGAGAGCGACGTGTCGACGACGATGAACGCCTCCGCGTCGGCGCGCTCCGCGACCTTTTGCGGGCGGACGACGACGGGCTGCGCCGCCGCGACCGCGACGAGCGCGGGGAGGACGAAGAGGCAGATCGCAAGTGGGACGAACGCGTACCGGCCGGGGGCGCGCAGCGCGAGGATGCGTCTGACCTGGGCCGCGCGACGCTCGATCAGGAGCAACGCCGCGAGCGGGATCACGGCGGCAAGCACGAATAGGCTGTCGTACGGCGTCAGGAACGACACGCCGAAGACGGCCAGCATCAGTAGCCGCTCCCGTCGAGCCCCGCGCCCCGGCCGCGTCCGAAGCCGTACCCGGCGCGCGCGTCCTTCCCGAGCCTGCTCTTGCCCGGGCGCTTGAGGCGCAGCACGAGCTCGAGGTTCTGCTTCGCGTCGAAGTTGGCGGAGTCGAGCGCGATCGCTTGCTGGAAGTACTCGGCGGCGCGATTCAGCGTCTGGACGATCGCGGCGGTGTCGTTCCCGACGAGCGGCGTCGTCACGACGAGCACGCCGAGGAGATTCGCCGCGTTCGAGCGCTGCGCAGCCGTCGGCGCGTGCGTGATCATCGCCTGCATGCGCTCCTGCGCCTGCGCGCGCACGGTCGGCGCATCCGTTCGCGAGAGCGGGTTGCTGCCGCTCCGCGTGAACCAGAAGTACTGGAGGGCACGCCGATATGCGATCGGCCCGCTGGTGCCGATGAGGGCCGACGCGGGATCGCCCGGCAGGATCGTCGGCGGCTCCCAGAGCTTCGCGTGCGCGGGCAGCGCACGGAACCGCATGTCGTCGCGCACGACCGTCGACTGCCACGCGTGGATGTCGACGGCGAGCAGCGCCAGCAGCGCGGCGACCGCGAGAAACACGCCGGCGACAACGGCCTGCCGATGCCGGCGGAGCGCGAACGTCACGTTGCCTCCCCGAGCTCGAGCCGGCCGTTCCAGCGCTCGTTCCCCGCGAGCAGCAGGACGAGCGCGGCGCCGAGCAGCAGCAATAGCCACGGCTGCGGCGCTGCAACCGACGCAGCGTGCCTCTTGGCGGTGTGGGTGAAGACGTGCGGGTCGACGAACGCGTTGTCGCCGAAGAGCGATGCGAAGAGCGCCTTGTCGGGCACAGCCGCGAAGAGCGGGACGATGCGGACCGGGATGTGCTCGGTGCGGAGGTTCAGCGCCTCCTGCTCGAGCATCGCCTGGTCGGCGTTCGAGTCGTCGAGGTCGCTGACGAGCAGGATCGCGCCGTGCGCCACCTTGGCGCGCTTGAGCGCGCGTGCGGCAACCTGCAGGCCTGTGGCGACGCGCGTTCCACCGGTGAACGTGTCCCACGGCGTCTGCCCGAAGACAGGCGTGCTGCCGTAGTAGCGCAGCGGCTGGAAGAACGGCACGAACGCGAGCATCGCCGCCGGCGGCGAGTTCGGAGGCAGCAGCTCGTACGCGGTGTCGGAGAACATCACGAAGCCGACCGACTGGTTCGCGGCGACGATGCCGCGCAGCGTCGTCGCGACACGCGCGTAGATCGGACCGGAGATGCTCGCTGACATGTCGAGCACGACGACGCCCGTCGTCGCGCCCTGCGGGAAGACCGCGGCGCGGCCGGCTCCGGCGGTACGCGCATCGAGGAAGAGCCACGCCAGCGTTCCGACGAGCGCCGCCGCGAGCAGCGACGCGGACGAGCGACGTCCGCTGCGCCACTACGCCGACGCGGGGCAGGTCGGCGAACGGCACGGTGCCGGCACGGCGCAGGGTCGGCAGCCTCATGCGCGCTCCTCCTGGGTCTCGCGGGCCTGCTCCGCGAACTCCTCGACTTCTTCGTCCTCCGGCGTTCGCTGCGACCACGCGAGCTCGCGGGCAATCAGCGTCAGCTCGTCGGCCCGCGCCACGCCGAGCTCGCCGGCGACGCGCTCGAATGCCTTCCGCTGCAGCGTCTCGTCGCCGTGCCGGTGCGCGTAGCGGAGCACGTCGAGCGCGCGCTCGAGCGGCGTGCCGGGCTCGACCTGCAGCGGGAGCCGGCGCGCGGCTTGATCGCGCGGTACCAGCGAGCGAGCAGCCAGGCGGCGACGAGCACGGCGGCGCCGCCGAGCCCGACGACGATCCAGAAGAGCAGCCCGGGCGACACGCGATACGTGGGCTTCGCGACGGGCGTCAGGGTGATGCGCCAGTTCAGATGGTTCGTCCGTGCGAGGAACGCGACGACCCCGGGCTGACCTGCGAGACGACTTCGACCGGCGGGAAGTTGGCGCTGATCCCGAAAGCGCGCGTGCCCTTGAGCGTCAGGTAGTCGACGTGCGCCTGGTGGAAGTGGAAGACGTGCGCGGTGTCGCTCGGCGGTGCCCTCGGTACGCACGGCGACGTCACGCAGCGGAGCGTCCACGTCCACGTGACCTGTTCGAAACGCCACCGTGCGTACCTGCAGCACGGAGGGGCTCGCGATCGGCTGGTACGGAGCGAAGCTCGTCCGCACGCGCAGCCGCGAGGGATCGACCCACTTCGTGTCGGCGATGATCGCGAGCTGGCGCCGTGAGCTCGTCGCCGAACAGGTGCACGGTCGGCTGCACGGACGCGTATGCCTTCAGCGGCACGCCCTCTCCGAGCGACGATCCCGGCGGATGCACGGGCAGGTCGGCCGCCGCTGCGGGCGCGCGCACGAGCGCCGCACCGAAGACCAGCGCGAGTCGCTTCATGCGACCGCTCCGCGCCACATCTGACGCAGGTCCGCCCAGCGCAGGAACGCGCCGAGCATCTCGCCGTAGTCGTGCGAGTGCACCGCGACGGGCTCGATCCCGAGCGAGCGGAACGCGCGCACGAGCCCGTCCCAGCGCGCTTCGTTCTCGTCGCGCAGCTGTGCCGCCTCGCGCTCGGTGAGGTGCACCGGAACGCGCGACCGGTCGTCGGATCCGCGTACGGGACGGCGATGCCGCCGATCTCGGGGAACTCCGTTCCCAGACCGGGTCCTGATCATCACCGGCACGAGCTCCCACCGGTGCTCGAGCGCGCGCTGCCACGCGTCAGGTCGGGCGGGACGATGAAGTCCGAGAGGATGAAGACGAACGCCTGCGTCGGCAGCTCGCGCCGGTGCTCGCCGAGGAAGTCGAGACCGCGAGAGACGGTGTCGGCGGGCGCGCCGAACTCGCGGTCGAACGTCCCCGGCTCCGCGCGCGCTCCGTGCGCGGCGGGCGCCAGAAGGGCTCGCCGTCGGCGTAGTCGAGATAGCCGGTGAGGCTGCGCGCGGCCATCGCGCTCGCACCGATGAGCTCGACGGCGGCGACGAGCGCCTGCGGCTTGTCGAGGCTGCGGAGCGGCGACGAGCGGATGCTCATCGAGGCCGGCGGTCGCAGAAGACGACGACGCGCGGCGCCTCGTCGGCGAAGCGCTCCCGGACGATGAACTCGTCCGAGCCGCGTGCGGCAGACAGGCTTCGCCGACGCTGCCCAGTCCATCCATGCGACGTCGTCGCCGGGCCGGTACTCCCGCGTGCTCGCGACGTCGGAGCCAACCCCGCGGCGGACCGAGCGCACGCCGCCGAAGGCGAGCCCGATCACTCGCCGCCGCGGTACGAGCGGGAAGACCGCTGCCACTCAGGCCGACGCCGCGGCCCGGTACGTCGAGGTCGATGTCGAAGCCGGGCTTCGGCGCCACGGCGAGGCATTGCGCGCGGACGTCCTCGCTCGCGGCGTCCCAGCCGCGGTCGCGAATGTCGGCGAGGAAGCTCGGGCGGAAGAGGATGCGGTGCACGAGCACCGGGACGAACAGCGTCTCGACGTCCTCCGGCGTCACGTACCGGCGCGAGTGGAGCACGGCCCAGGCGCGTGCGGCGCGGTTCAAGGCGAGCGTGCCGCGCACGGAGCTGCCGATCGCGACGATCTCGAGCTCGCGCGTCGCGCGGACGAGGTCGACGATCCAGCGCGCAACCGCCTCGTGCACGAAGACGCCGGCGATCGAGCGGCGGAGCGCATGGACTTCGTCGAGGCCGATCACGGGCTCGAGCTTCCCGAGCGGATGGCCGAGCATCTGCTCCTCGACGATGCGCGCCTCGTCCTCCGCGTCGGGGTAGCCGAGCGTCGTCTTCACGAGGAAGCGGTCGAGCTGCGCCTCCGGGAGCGGGAAGGTGCCCTCGTACTCGATCGGGTTCTGCGTCGCCATCACGAGGAAGGGGTCGTCCAGGCGGCGGGTCTCGCCGTCGACCGTCACCTGCTGCTCCGCCATCGCCTCGAGAAGCGCCGACTGCGTCTTCGGCATCGCGCGGTTGATCTCGTCGACGAGCACGACGTTCGCGAAGACGGGGCCGGGGCGGAACTCGAAGTCGCGCTCCTTCTGGTCGAAGATCGAGAGGCCGGTGACGTCGGTCGGCTGGAGGTCCGGCGTGCACTGGATGCGCGTGGCGTGGGCGCCGTGGATCGAGCCGGCGATCGCGCGCGCGAGCACCGTCTTGGCGGTGCCCGGGACGTCCTCGAGGAGGGCATGGCCGCCGCACATCAGCGCGGCGACGACGAGCTTGATCTGCTCCCGCTTCCCGTGCACGACTGTCTCGATGTTGTCGAGGAAGCGGTCCGCGATTGCCGTCGCGGTCTCGAGCTCGTCAGTTGCCACGACGTCCTCCCCTGGAGATGACACGACCCTGGAGCCTACGCACTGGACACTTAGACGCCTCCGACCCGATTTCGATTGCTTATGAGTTGTGCCGCACACGCTCCCGATTTGCAAGGCGTGCTACCTGGTTTCAACCAGGTAGCAGTCGTTCCTCGCCCGCAAGCACGAATGCCTCGAAGCTCTCGGCATCGCCCAGCAGCTCCCGAACGAGCTCCGTCTGCTCGTCCCCGTAGCTGCTCCAGGGCCATTCGGCGGGATGCGCGCAGAGGCGCGCGCGGACCGGATTCATGACGATGTACCGGCACGCAGCCAGCATGTGCTCGTCTCGTACCACCGGCGTCGCGTGGTACGGACCTTGAAAGACGTGGCCAACGCGCCCGTGCCGAACGTTGAAGCGGCGTGCGTAGCGGCCGTTCAAGCGGTGCATGCCTGCACCTAGGTCGGTCTCGGGGACCTCCAGTAGCAGGTGATAGTGGTTCGGGATCAAGCAGTACGCATGGCGGATCCAGCCGCGGGAGGTCTGAACCTCTTCAAGCATCCGCATGAAGCTGAGGTAGTCGACGTCGTCGAGGAAGATCGCCGCGCGATCGTTTCCTCGATTCGTGACATGCACGACCGCGGTCTCCATCCGACGACCGTACGCGGCAGATGTGCACGGAAGAGTCGCGACTCTCGCGCGATCCTCTCAATTCGACGACTGCAACCTGCTTGAAAGCAGGTTGCGGGAATTAGCGCGCAGTCGTCGCCGCTGCCTTAGCCGGAGCCTGCGTCGCCAAGCGCCTCGTCCAGGATTGCGAGCCCGCGCTCGAGCTCCTCGTCCGTCGCCGAGAGCGGCGGGAGCAGCCGGATCACGTTGCCGTAGAGCCCACACGAGAGGAGGACGAGCCCGCGCTCGCGCGCCGCCGTCGTGACCGCCTTCGCCGCGTCGCCCGAGCGCTCGCGCAGCTCGAGCGCGAGCATCGCGCCGAGCCCGCGCACCTCGCCGACGACCGCGTGCCGCCCGGCGAGCTCGTCGAGCCGCGCGTGCAAGAGCGACGCGATCTGCTCGGCGCGCTCGCGGAACCCGGGCGCCGACAACTCGTTTAGCACGGCGAGCGCGGCTGCGCACGCGACGGGATTACCGCCGAAGGTGCCGCCGAGGCCACCGGGATGCGGCGCGTCCATCAGGTCGGCGCGGCCGGTGACCGCGGCGAGCGGCAGGCCGCCGCCGAGTGTCTTGCCCGAGACGAGCAGGTCGGGCTCGACGTCGAGCCGCTCGATCGCCCACACGCTGCCGGTGCGGCCGCAGCCGGACTGCACCTCGTCGGCGACGTAGACGATCCCGTGCTCGCTGCAGAGCTCGCGGAGTGCGCGCACGAACTCAGCCGGCATCGGGATGAACCCGCCCTCGCCCTGCACCGTCTCGAGCACGACGCAGGCGACGTCGCGCGGATCGACGTCCTGCTTGAAGAGCAGCTCGAGCCCGTGCAGCGCGTCCTCGGTCGAGACGCCGCGATAGGGATAGGGCGCCGGGGCGCGATAGACGTCGGCGGCGAGCGGCCCGAAGCCCTGCTTGTAGACGAGCTTCGACGTCATCGCCATCGTCAGGTTCGTGCGGCCGTGGAAGGCGCGGTCGAAGACGATCACCGCGGGGCGGCCGGTGGCGGCGCGCGCGACCTTGATCGCGTTCTCGATCGCCTCCGCGCCGGAGTTCAAGAGGAGCGACTTGGTCGGTGCGTCGCCGGGCCAGAGCTCGTCGAGCTTCTCGGCGAGCGCGACGTACGGCTCGTACATCCCGACCATGAAGCACTGGTGGAGGTAGCGGTCGACCTGCTCGTGGACGGCGCGGACGACGGCGGCGTTGCCGTGGCCGAGGTTCTGGCAGGCGATGCCCCCGGCGAAGTCGAGGTACTCGCGGCCGTCGGCGTCCCAGACGCGGGCGCCCCAGGCGCGCGTGACCACGAGGTCGGTGGTCGCGACCCCGCGGGGCACGAACCGCTCCCGTCCGCGCCGGATCTCTTCCGTGGACGCCTGCTCTTCGACCCGCATCCCGTCGCCAGTATCTCACCAACGGAATGCACAGGCAGCGGGCACTTTCTCTGCGCATTGCGTAGGCTCGCGGCCGATGCGTCCACTATCCCCGCAGTTCACCCCGTACGGCTGGGCGTTGTCCGCGGCCGACATCGCCGCCCGCGCCGGCATCGCACCGGAGGACGTCCTTCGCTTCGACGGCAACACGCCGCCCGACCCGCCGCCGACCGCCCGGCCGGAGACGATCGCGGCCGCGCTCGAGCGCATCCAGTCGTACAAGCACGGGGGCTTCCCGGAGCTCGTCGCCGCGATCGCCGATTACAACGGCGTCGAGCCGGAGAACGTCGTTCTCGGCGCGGGCGCCGACGATCTGCTGATGCTCTGCGCTCGCTCCTATGCCGGACCGGGCGACCAGGTCGCGATCGCCGACGAGCCGTCCTATCCGCTCTATCGCGTCGCGGTCTGGGTGACAGGAGCCGACGTGGGTAACGACGACCCGGTGCTGACGTTCGTCTGCCGTCCGCACAACCCGAGCGGCGCGATGGTCGACATCCCGGACGCGCGGCCGCTCGTCGTCGACGAGGCGTACTTCGAGTACGGCGGCGAGACGGCGATCCCGCTGATCGGCGACCGCGTGATCGTGGTCCGGACGTTCTCGAAGGCGTTCGGGCTCGCGTCGGCGCGGGTCGGCTACGCGATCGCGGACGAGGCGACCGCGCGCGAGCTGAACGAGCGGCAGCAGCCGGCGCCGGTCTCGACGATCTCGGCGGCGCTCGCGCTCGCCGGGCTCGAAGCGGGGCCGCCGGACGTCTCCGCGACGATCGCGGAGCGCGAGCGGCTCGCGGCGTCGCTGCGCGCGATCGGGCTCGAGCCGTTGCCGTCCTACACCAACTTCCTCCTGGTCCCGCACGAGCGGGCGCAGGAGCTCTACGAGACGCTGCTCGCGCGCGGTCTTGCCGTGCGGCCGTCGCCCGGCGCGATCCGCATCACGGTGCATCGGCCGGACGCCGACGACCGGCTCGTCGCGGCACTCGCCGAGCTCGTCTGAGCGGAGCACATCGGTCCGGCGCCTCTGGTGTCTCCGTGGCGGCCGGCGACACGTGACGGCGCCGGACGCGACATGCTTGGCCCTCTTACGAGGTCGCAGGCCTGCCGGTTTGGATCAGCGGCCGGCGTCGGTCGTCTGCAGGCCCGCCGGGCAGTGCCAGTAGCCGTAGATCCCGGAGACGCCCGCGGCGACGCAGCCGCGCTTCGTCAGGTCGGGACGGCCGGAGAGCTTGCCGCCCTTGCAGGCGTCGACCTCGGATCCGTCGGGATTCGTCGTGACGAGGGTGCACGAGCCCGTCAGGCCGGCCGAGCGGAGGACGTGGCCCTGCTTCACGGCGGCCATCGCGGCGACGATGCAGAGGGCGACTACGGCGATACGAAGCATGCGGCGCTCCTTTCGACCGCTATATCGGCCTCGAGCGCCCCGCAGCCGTCGCCAGAAGGGGTGAGCTACGTCTGTTGCCAGACGTTCTCGAACGTGCCGAACCGCAGCTCCTGGTCGTAGTAGAACCGCGAGTCGTCGACGCGGCGCATGTACTCCTCGCGGTGCTCGGCTGCGAACTCGTTGTAGGCCTCGGCCGACTCCCAGCGGTCGACGACGATGTACCGGCCGGGCAGCTCGATGTCGCGCAGGAGCTCGGTGCCGATGTAGCCGCGCGCCGGCTTGAAGAAGGACGCCCACTCGCCGTCCGGCCCGTACGCCGCCTCGAACTGCGCGGTGTCGCGGACCTCGTAGCTGAAGACGAGGGCGATCACGGAGCGCAGGATAAGGTCCCGCATCGTGAGCGCCGAGCCGATCGACTCAGCTCCCGACGAGCGCAGCCGCTACGCGGGCGTGCTCCGCTTCTACGAGCTTGCGAAGAAGGCCGAGTGGCAGGTGCGCGACGTCCCGTGGGGCGAGCTGCCGCCGGTGCCGGAGGGCAAGGGCTCGGCCGAGCGGCAGGCACGGCGGCGCGACATCTGGCGGAGCGTCGTCATGCAGCAGCTACAGGCGGACATCATCGCCTGCGAGATGGCGGCGCAGCTCTTGAACGCGGCGCCGGATCCGGAGGCGAGGCTCTACTACGCGACGATGGTGCAGGACGAGTCGCGTCACACCGAGGCGTGGCTGCGTCTGATCGGCCAGGTTGGCGGCGAGGGGGAGCGCGACCCGCACCTCGACAAGCTCGGGCGGATGTTCCTCGACGCCGACTCGCTCGAGGAGAAGGTCTTTCTGATGCAGGTGTTCTTCGAGCGTCTGATCATCCCGCGCTTCCGGCTGATCGCCCGCTCGTCGCGCGGCACGATCCTCGAGGACGTGTGCAACCGGCTCGCGGTCGACGACGGGATCCATCACGGCTCCGGGATGGCGTACGAGCGGATCCTGCTCGAGCACGCGTCGCCGAAGGTGAAGACGTCGCTGATCGACGCCGCGAACCGGATGCTGCCGGAGTTCGCGAAGCACGCGCTCTGGCGGCCGAAGGCGCGCGAGTTCGTCGGCTCGCTGATGGAGTCGCGCGACCGCGAGCGGCTCGTGCAGGAGCTCGAGCACGGACGGCGCCTCGCGGCGAGCCTCGGGCTCGACGTGAGCGAAGTGCATCTGCCGGCCCTGTAACGGCGCGGCGCTTCCCGACATAGACGGGATGGATGCAGCGTTTCGAGCAGATCTATGAGGCGCATCGCGACGCGATCACCGCGTACGTGCGCCGCAGAGCACCCGAGGACGCAGTCGAGGATGTCGTTGCCGACGTCTTCGTCGTCGCGCTCCGACGCATCGACGACGTCCCGGAGCCCGCGCTGCCGTGGCTGTACGGCGTCGCGCGGAAGACATTGGCGAATGCGCGGCGGCGCGCTCGGGTCGTGGAGGGCGTGCGTGAGGTCGTGCACGAGCCCGAGCCTGCGGGCGATCCGCAGCTCGCCCGCGCCTTCGCCGAGCTGAGCGACGCCGACCGTGAGGTGCTGCGGCTGGTCGCGTGGGAAGGTCTCTCGCTGCGTGATGCGGCGCGCGTGCTCGAGTGCTCACCGGTCGCGTGCCGCGTGCGCTACCACCGCGCGAAGAGTCGTCTTGCCGCGCACCTCGCGGCGGCTGCGTCCTTTCGCCCCGAACCGAAAGGAGTCATGAGATGAGAAACGACATCATCATGCGGCTCGCCGCCGCGAACCCCGTGCCGGCGCCGCTACCTGCCCGCAGGCCCCGGCGGCGATACGCGCTGGCGGTCGCGGCTACGGCCATCGTGCTCGTGCCGGCGGCGCTCGCGGCCGACCGGCTGCTCGGGATCTCGAACGAAGGGACTTCCGTGCCTTTGAGCTCGGTGCTGCCGGGACAGTCGCAACTCGACCAGGCGTTGCAGGACATGCAGGTCGGCGCCACGATGCAGCTGCTCGGCGACGTGAACGGGGTTCGCATCTACGCGGCGCGGAACGCCGGCGGCCACGTCTGCCTCGCGATCGACCACGTCGCGGCCACCTACGAGAAGGGCGTCTTCTGCGACCTGAACGAGCCCGGTTTCCCGTCGCCGGACGCGCAGGTGCTGAGCTTTCCCGGGATGCTGCAGGGGATCGCCGCCGACGGCGTGGCCACGGTCGAGCTCGTCGCTCGAGACGGCACCGTCCTCGACAGCACGCCGGTCACGAACAACCTGTTCGCCTCGAGCGTCCGGGTTGGAATCGGTGTCGCCGCCTTCATCGAGGCGCTCGACGGCAACGGCAAGGTCCTGTCGAAGCAGAAGCTGCCGGGCTAGTGGCGCAGCCCGCCGCGCTCGAAGTGCGCGCGGAAGAAGTTCTCGGAGCCGGCGGTCGCCATCGCGGCGGAGGCGGAGATCTCCAGTGCGAGCGCGGCCGCCGCGACGAGCTGCGCGAAGCGGTAGACCTTGCCGGCGCCGGCGCAGCCCATGACGCCGAGCCACTGCTGCGCCGTCGGGAGCGTCGTGCCGCCGCCGACCGTGCCGACCTCGAGCCCGGGGAAGCGGATCGACGCGTGCAGTCCGGCCTCGACGCGCCGGCCCGTGCCGTGCGCCATCGACGACGTCCCGACCATCCCGAGGTCCTGCCCCGTCGCGGCGAACACCGCGGCGATAGCGGAGGCGGGCGTGAACGCGACCGACTGCATGCCGGAGGCGATCGCGCCGTGCGTGCCCGCCCACGAGAGCGCCTCGAGATCGGCCGCCGTCGTTCGCAGCACGCGCCCGATCGCCTCGTCGGTCAGCGTCGCCTCGGCGATCACCGTCTTGCCGTGGCCGGACTGGAAGTACTCGAACGACGGCTTCTTGTCGCCGCCCATGTTCGCCTCGAGCAGCGACCGCTCGATCGCGACCGGCGCGTTCGGCAGGACGTACGCCATGTTCAGCGCGTACGCGTTGCGCGTCATCATGTTCGGCCCCACTGCGTCGCCGGTCGTCCAGCGCCAGAGCACGTGACACAGCGGCCCGACGACGTGCGTCTTCACCTCGCGCAAGACGGCGTAGCGGGAGAGCTCGGCGATGTCGGCGGTGCGCAGGAACTCGCGCATCTCGGCGACGCGGCCCTGAAGCCAGCCCGCGAGCGTCAACGCGTCGCCCGCGTCCTTGCAGACGAAGCACGACGCGCGCGTGATCCGGTCGGCGACGACATAGGTGCGGAAACCGCCCGAGAGCTCGACCGCTCGCGCGCCGCGCTGCATCGACGCCGTGAGGCCGCCCTCGCTGTGTGCGAGCGGCACGACGACGTCCTCGACCGCGCGCGAGCGCTCGACGACCTCGCCTTCGTCGGAGAGCTCGTACTCGCCGAGCGAGACGTGAAGCTGCGCGACCGACACGGGAATCACCGCGGTACCGGTCACCGACTCTGCGACCTTTGCGTACGCGTCGAGTGCGCCGTCGCCGTCGAGGCCGAGGGCCTCGCGGCGTGCCTCGATCGAGGCGGGGTCGTTCTTCCGCGGCAGACGCGTCGCCATGCCCGCATTCTTGCGTACGCTCAGGCCGATGCCCGCGCAGATGATCGACGGCAAGCTTCTCGCGGCGAAGGTCCGCGAGGAGGTCGCCGCCGAGGTCGAGGAGCTCGGCGACGTCGGTCTCACCACGGTGCTCGTCGGTGACGACCCGGCCTCGCACGTCTACATCAACGGCAAGCACAAGGCCGCGACGAGCGTCGGGATCCATGCGAACGACATCCGCCTGCCCGCCGACACGCCCGAGGACGAGCTGCTGCAGCTCCTCGCCGAGCTGAACGCGGACGACGCAGTCGACGGGATCCTCGTCCAGCTGCCGCTGCCGTCCCACGTCGACGAGACGAGGGCGATCGAGGCGATCGACCCGATCAAGGACATCGACGGCTTCCACCCGATGAACGCCGGCCGCCTCTACCTCGGCCGTCCCGGGCTCGTGCCGGGCACGCCGCTCGGGATCATGCGGATGCTGGCCGAGTACCGTATCGAGACCCGGGGCGCACGCGCCGTCGTCGTCGGCCGCTCGAGCATCGTCGGCAAGCCGATGGCGCACCTGCTCCTGCAGGCGAACGCGACGGTGACGATCTGCCACTCGCGCACCGTCGACCTCCAGCGCCACACGCTCGACGCCGACATCCTCGTCGCCGCCGTCGGGCAGCTCCATGTGATCGGCGCCGACATGGTGAAGGCGGGCGCGACGGTCATCGACGTCGGCATGAACCGCACCGACGACGGGCTCTTCGGCGACGTCGACCCGAGCGCCGCCGAGGTCGCCGCCTACATGACCCCGGTCCCGGGCGGCGTCGGCCCGATGACGATCGCCATGGTCCTCAAGAACACGCTGACCGCGGCACGCGCTCGGCGGGGGTTTGTTTCCGCCCGAACCTGAGTTACCATCCGCGCAATTCATCATCGGTCGGCGGCTCGGCTCTGCTGCGCCGTCGAAGTAGCTAGGAGGAACAACAGTTGGCAGAGGGCACCGTGAAATGGTTCTCCAACGAGAAGGGCTTCGGCTTCATCGAGCGCGAGGGCGGCGATGACGTCTTCGTGCACTTCTCGGCGATCGGCATGGACGGCTACAAGTCGCTGACCGAAGGCCAGAAGGTGTCGTTCGAGGTTGTGCAAGGCCCCAAGGGCGCGCAGGCCGCGAACGTCCAGGCGATCTAGAGAACCTGTCGGACCCAAGTAACGAGAGGCCCCGACAGGGGCCTCTTCGTTTTTGTAGAAGGGACTCGAGACAATGGCGATCGAACGCGAACAGCTGCTGCACGTCGCGCACCTCGCGCGGCTCGAGCTCCGCGACGAGGAGCTCGAGCGCCTCGGCGCGCAGCTGAACGACATCATCGCCGCCGTCTCGAAGGTGGCCGAGCTCGACCTCTCGGACGTCCCGCCGACCTCGCATCCGCTGGACGTCGTCAACGTCTGGGGCGCTGACGAGCCGCGGCCCTCCCTCGGCGTGGAGGAGGCTCTCGCGAACGCGCCCGAGCGCGACGGCTCGTACTTCCGGGTCCCGCCCGGTGGATCCTGATGGTCGACACGCTTCGACTCTCCGCCGAGGAGGCGCTGCAGCTCGTCGCCGACAAAGAGGTGTCGAGCGCCGAGCTCTTCGCGGCGTACCGCGCCGCGATCGACGAGCACGACGGCGAGCTCCACTGCTACCTCCACGTCTGCGACGACGACGGCGGTGAGGGAATCCCGCTTGCGGTCAAGGACGTGATCGGGACGAAGGGCATCCCGACGACGGCCGGCTCGAAGATCCTCGAGGGCTACGTGCCCGTGTACGACGCGACGGTGATCACGCGCGCGAAGGAGCGCGGCCTGCGCGTGCTCGGGAAGACCAACACCGACGAGTTCGCGATGGGCTCGTCGACCGAGAACTCCGCCTTCGGCCCGACGCACAACCCGTGGGACCCGACGCGCGTGCCGGGTGGCTCGGGCGGCGGCAGCGCCGCGGCCGTCGCGGCCGGGCTCGCGCCGTGGGCGCTCGGCTCCGACACGGGCGGCTCGATCAAGCAGCCGGCTGCGCTCTGCGGCAACGTCGGCCTGCGTCCGACGTACGGCACCGTGTCGCGCTACGGCGTCGTCGCGTTCGCGTCGAGCCTCGACCAGGTCGGGCCGGTGGCGCGCAACGTGCGCGACTGCGCGCTCCTCTACCGCATCCTCGCCGGACGGGATCCGTGCGACTCGACAACGGTCGAGCTGCCGAACGAGATCGAGCTGCCCGAGCGCACGGACCTGAAGGGCGTTCGCATCGGCGTGCCGACGGAGTTCACCGAGCACGAGGCGATCGAGCCCGGCGTCCGCGACGCGGTGCACCGCACGATCGAGCTCGCGCGCGAGCTCGGCGCCGAGGTGGGGGAGTGCTCGCTGCCGCGCTCGCTCGACTACGGCGTTCCCTGCTACTACCTGATCGCGCCCGCGGAGGCGTCGTCGAATCTCGCGCGCTACGACGGCGTGCGCTTCGGCTATCGCTCGCCGAACGGGGACGACCGGCTCGAGATGTACGAGCTCTCGCGCGACGAGGGCTTCGGCGACGAGCCGAAGCGCCGGATCATGGTCGGCACGTACGCGCTCTCCGCCGGCTACTACGACGCGTACTACGGCCAGGCGCAGAAGGTGCGCACCGTGCTGATCCGCGAGCACGCGGAGGCGTTCGAGCGCTTCGACCTCTTGCTGACGCCGACGTCGCCGACTGTCGCGTTCGAGCTCGGCGCGAAGACGGCCGACCCGATCGCGATGTACCTGAACGACCTGCTGACGATCCCGTCGTGCATGGCCGGGCTGCCCGGGCTGAACGTCCCCTGCGGGCTCTCGGAGGGACTGCCGGTCGGCGCGCAGCTGATCGGCCCGCAGTTCTCGGAGAACCGGCTCTTCGGGGTCGGCTACGCGCTCGAGGCCGCGCTCGGCTTCGATCCCGTGCCGGAGCGCATGCGATGACGATGCGGTTCGAAGACCCCGCGGCGGACTTCATTCCCGCCGTCGAGAGGGTGTTCGGCGCCGAGCCGCGCGTGCTCGACGGCTCACGTGCCGTGCTGATCGGCGACGTCAAGCTGCAGCTCGAGGCGGGCGAGCGCGAGCTTTGGCTGATCGAGACCGTTGGACCGCTCGAGAATCGGCTCGGCATGGTCGAGGTCAACCTCGACATCGAGGCGGCGCTGCGCGAGGCGAAGGAGCGCTTGCACGACCGTGTCTGACTGGGAACCGGTCATCGGCCTCGAGGTGCACGCGCATCTGAAGACGCGGACGAAGATGTTCTGCCGGTGCGAGCTCGAGTACGGCGCGGTCGAGAACACGCGCACCTGCCCGGTCTGCCTCGCGCACCCCGGCGCGCTGCCCGTTGCGAACGAGCGCGCGATCGAGCACACGATCAGGCTTGGCCTCGCGCTCGGCTGCGAGATCTCGAAGCACGCGGTCTTCGCGCGCAAGAACTACTTCTATCCCGACCTGCCGAAGGGCTACCAGATCAGCCAGTACGAGGATCCGCTCTGCGGGCGCGGCGAGCTGCACGTGCCGTCGCCCGACGGCGAGGACGTCGTCGGCATCACGCGCGCGCATCTCGAGGAGGACGCGGCCAAGACTGTGCACGCCGGCGGTGCGACGGGTCGCAGCGTCGGCGCCGACTACTCGCTCGTCGACTTCAACCGCGGCGGCACGCCGCTGCTCGAGATCGTCAGCGAGCCCGACATCCGCTCTGCGGACGAGGCCGACCGTTTTCTGCGCCTGCTGCGGCAGACGATCGTCGAGCTCGGCGTCTCCGACGCGGAGATGGAGAAGGGAACGCTGCGCGCCGACGTCAACGTCTCCGTGCGCAAGCGCGGCGAGGACGGCTTCCGCCCGCGTTGGGAGCTGAAGAACATGAACAGCTTCACCTTCATCCGCCGGGGCATCGAGGCGGCGATCCGCGAGCAGATCGCGGCGTACGAGCGCGGCGAGACGCTCGAGCAGTCGACCTACGACTACGACCCCGACACCGACCGGCTGACCGTGCACCGCTCGAAGGAGGAGGCCGACGACTACCGCTACTTCCCGGAGCCCGATCTCGTCCCGATCGAGCCGCCGGCCGAGCTCGTCGACCGCTTGCGGGGCGGCGTCGGCGAGCTGCCCGGCGCGCGGATCGCACGGATCGGCTCGGAGCTCGGCTACGAGCTCGCGTACGAGCTCGTCTCGACCGGCCGCGACGACCTGTACGAGCGGCTGACGGGCGTCGACCGCCGCGTCGCGGCGAATGCGGTGATGAACGAGCTGTCGTCGGTCGACGCGAGCAGTGTGAACGCCGAGGAGCTCGCGAAGGTCGTAGCCGCGAAGTCGGAGCTGCCGCGCGACGTCTATACGGCGGCGATCGCGGCGAGCACAGACCCGGCTTTCGACGCGCAGCACTTCCTCGACCAGCGCTCCACCTCCGACGAGTCGGCGCTCGCGCCGGCGATCGATGCCGTGCTCGCCGCGAATCCCGACCAGGTCGCGACCTTCCGCGGCGGCAAGGAGGGCGTGCTCGGCTTCCTCGTCGGCCAGGTGATGAAGGAGACGGGCGGCAAGGCCGACCCGAAGGCCGTCAACCGGCTTCTGCGGGAGAGGCTGCAGGCCTAGTCAGCTCGTCGAGCCGCGGCGCCTCGCGGATCGAGTGGCTGAACGTGCCGACGACGGCGGCGACGAGGGTCGCGCTCGCGAGCGCGGCGATGGACACGCGCGGCGAGAGTGACGACAGGAGCAGCCCGGCTGCGAGCGGCCCGAGCGGCGTCACGACGACGCGCAGCGTGTTCGACGCCGACATCGCACGCCCGAGCAGCCGGTCGGGGATCAAGGCGTACGAGTAGCCGGCGACCGCGGAGTCCGTGTTCACGAACGTGAACGCCTGCACGGCGAAGGCGGAGGCGAGCACGTAGACGTTCGGCCAGATGACGAATGGGACGTACGCGAGCGCCGCCCAGAACTCCGAGAGCAGGATCGTGCGCATCGGCAGCAGCTTGCGAAGCAGGGGAGAGGCGAGCGAGCCGAGGAGCGTCGTCGCGCCGACGAGCGCCACGATGCCGCCGACCGCGGCGCTCGAGAGCCCATGGCGCTTCGCGAGCACGATCACCGCGAGCTGGATGCCGGAGCTCGAGAGGTTGCTGACGGCGATCATCGCCATCGTCGTGCGCAGGAACGGCATGCGCAGGAAGAAGGAGACGCCTTCGGTGAACTGTCTTCGCAAGGGCGCCGGGTCCCGCTCGCGCTCCTCCTGGAAGCGCGTGCGCATCAGCAGCAGCGAGCCGGTCGAGAAGACGTACGACCCAGCGTCGGCGAGGAACGGCACTGCGCGCGCGATCCCGAAGAGCGCGCCGCCGACCGGCGGCGCCGAGAGGCGCACGGTCGCCGCGCGCGCCTGCGTCGCGCTCGCCGCCGCGGGGATCTGCGCGAGCGGGACGACCGCGCGAAACGCGCCGCTCTGACCCGCGCGGAAGAAGACGCCCGAGGTCGAGTCGACGAAGGCGATCGCGAGGATCAGCCAGAACGGGGCGTGATGCGTGAGCACGGCAGCTCCGAGCGCTCCGACCGAGACCGCGGCGACGACGTCGGAGATGATCATCACCGTGCGCCGGTCGAAGCGGTCGGCTGTGACGCCTGCCACCAGGTTGAAGAGGAGAAGCGGCGTGAACATCACGGCGCTGACGTAGCCGGCCTTCGCCGCGGAGTGCGTCACCGCAAGCACGAGCAGTGGGTAGGCGATCGTCGACATCGCGGAGCCGAACGTCGAGAGGAGCTGCCCTGCCTGGAGCAGCATGAAGTCGCGGTTGCGCCAGAGCGGCGTCATGCGGTCGCGAGCTCACTCAGGCTCGGCGCGTTTCGGATCGACGGGCTGAGCGTCGCCCAGAGCGCGAGCGCGACGCAGACGAGCGTGAAGACGAGCATCGTCGTGCGCGGTGACTGTGAGCCGAGCAGCAACCCCGCCACGAGCGGGCCGAGCGGCTGCCCGAGGAGCGCGAGGTTGCGCGCGACGCTGGAGACGCGGCCGATGAGCCTGTCCGGCGTCACGGCCGTGCGGTAGCCGATCACGACCGAGTTGAGCGCGGGCAGGACGAATGCCGTCGGCAGGTTGCTGACGAGCAGCACCCAGACGCTCGGCCACACGACGAATGCTCCGATCGCTCCAGCGATCCACATGTTGAGGAGCACGATCGCTCGCATCGAGAGGAGCCGGCTGATGAACGGCGCCACAATCGAGCCTGCGAGAGCGCAGACGCCGAAGAGACCGATGCATGCGCCGATCCCGAAGCTGGAGAGCCCGTGCCTCTTCGCGACGACGACGAAGACGAGGAAGATCCCCTGGAAGGTGAAGTTCGAGCCGGCGAAGATGATCGAGCAGGTGCGCAGGAACGGCTGCTTCCAGAGAAACCGGAACCCCTCGGCGATCTGGGTGCGGATGCGCGTCGTGTCGACGACGCGGTTCTCCTGAAACGGTGTCCGGATTGCGGCGAGTGACGCGAAGGAGAAGACGTACGAGATCGCGTCGGCGAGAAACGGGACCGCGCGGCCGAGCCCGAAGAGCGCGCCGCCGAGCGACGGGCCAACGAGCGTGACGACTGCATATCGCGCCTGCTCCGCCGCAGCGGCGTCGGGCAGCTGCACGGGCGTGACGACCGAACGCAGGGCGCCGACCTCGGCGATGTTGAAGAAGACGAAGGCCGAGCCTTCGACGAAGGCAACGATCGCGATCTGGGCGAACGTCAGGCGCCCGAACGCGAGCACGACGACGAGGCTGCCGATCGCGGCAATCCGGATCCCGTCGGAGACGAGCATCAGCCATTTCCGGTTCCAGCGGTCCGAGGCGACGCCGGCGAAGAGCCCGAAGAGCGCGTATGGGACGATGTTCGCGAACCCGACGACGCCTGCCTTCGTCGGCGACCCCGTCGTCGCGAGGACCAGCAGCGGATAGGCGATCGCCGTCGCCTGCGTTCCGGTTGTCGAGAGAAGCTGCCCGACCTGGAGGAGGATGAAGTCGCGATTCCGCCGGAGCGGAGTCACGCTGCGAGCGCGGTCTCGACCTCCACCTCTGACGCCTCGCGGCGGGTCAGCAGGTAGACGGACGAGAGGCTGAGGACAACGGCCATCGCCACGATTTCTACCCGGTAGTCGACGATCGTGATGAGTGCGGCGCCGAGCGCGATCGAGATCGTCTGCGGCACGCTCAGGAGCATGTTGGCCGCCGCCGCGACGCGGCCCTGCACGTGCGCGGGGCTCCGTCGCTGGTACGCCGTGCCGAGCGCGACGACCGCCCAGGCGATCCCGAGCCCTGCGACCGCAGTCGCGGGCAGCACGACCCAGTCGTGAGGGAAGAGCCAGAGCCCGTCGCCGACAGCGAAGATCAGCAGCCCGAGGCCGGCGAGCCTGACGTCGCCGATGCGGCGCATCAGCCACGCGGACGTGACGCCGCCGGCGATCGCGCCGACGCCCTGCGCGCTGCCGAATGCGCCGATGAACGACGGGGCGTGGTGCAGCGCGCTCGTGATCGCGAAGAGCAGGGTCTCGCTGAAGCCGACGACGAGCAGCGCGGCCGAGAGGCCGATCGTCAGCTCGCGGAGCGCGCGGTTCCCGGCGATGTGCGTGATGCCCGCCGAGATCTCGCGCAGCAGGTGGTGCTCCTTCACTGCCGGCGGAGGCTCGGCGAAGGGGAGTGCGACGAGCGTGGCGGCAGAGAGCACGAAGCTCGCCGCGTCGACGACCGCGACCGCGTGGCCGCCCGCGGCTGCGAAGAGCCCTGCGCCCGCGAGCGGCGCCACGATCCGCAGGCCCTCGCGGATCGACTGGTACGCGCCGTTCGCGTCGGCGAGCAGCTCGTCGGGAAGCATCGCCTTCAACATCGCCGAGCGCGAGGCGGCAAAGAAGTCGCCGCCGAGCCCGTAGAGCACGGTCACGGTGTAGAGCAGCCACATGTCGCCGCGGCCGTTGACGAGCAGCAGGAGGCACATGACGCCGGCGAGCGCGAGATGCGTGCCGATCATCAGCGGCCGCTTGGGCAGCCGGTCGACGATGAGGCCGCCGATCGGCGCCGCGAGGCTCGCAATCGCGAGGACGAAGAAGACGAGGCCGGCCTGGCTGTTCGACCCGGTCAGCACCTTCGCCCAGATGCCGAGGACCATGATCATCATCCAGTCGCCGAACATCGAGAGCGACTGGCCCGCCAGCAGCAGGCGGACGTCCTTGCGTGCGGCCAGCTCTCTCATCGTCAGCTCGCGCGAAAGACGCGGAAGTCGCCGCTGATCGTCTTGCCGCGGACGACGAGCATCGGGCCATCGCCGTTCGCCTCGCTCGGCTCGCTGCCGAGCGGGACTTCCGAGGAGAGGTCGCCGGAGACCGAGCCTGCGTCGACGTCGAGATTCGTGCCCGACGCGACGCCGACGTCGATGTCGCCGGAGACGCTCTGGACGGAGACCTCCCCTTCGCGCGTCCACTCGAGGCGCACGTCGCCCGAGACGGACTTGCCGTCGGCCGAAGCGCCGAGTGAGTGGACGACGAAGTCGCCGGACACCGTCTGGAAGCGGAGGTCGCCACCGACGCGCTCGATCCGGACGTCGCCGCTCACCGACTTGACCGACGCGTCGTTCTCGATCTCGCCGTTCACTGCGACGTCGCCGGACGCGGTCTTGAGGTCCAGCTCGCGGACGCGTCCGCGGATCACCGTGTCGGCCGAGGCGGTGTCGATGCCTGCCCGGCTGCCGTGGGGGACCCGGGCGCGGATCGTCAGATCCGAGCCGCCGCCCTGACTGAAGCTGAAGTCGCCGATCGCGATCGTGATCCCGAACGGCTTCTTGCCGCGAAGCTCGACGACGATGCGGTCGCCCTCCTGCCGAACCTCGGTCAGCTCGACGAGGCGCTCGTTGCCCTCGATCTCGATCGTCGACTCCTCGCCGTCGACCGTCTGGATCTCGATCTCGCCCGTCGGCACCTTCACCGCGAGCGCGACCGGTCCGGGGGTGTGGAAGCTGTGCGTCGCCATCTCAGATCGCGCGGATGGTCGTGCGACGGAGCGCGCCGGAGACGAGCTGGACGAGCCACTCGGAAGGGGAGAGCCCCTCGCTCGCGGCCGCGTGCTCGACCCGGCCGCGGAGCGGCTCCGGCAGGTTGACGGTCAGCGGCCCTTCGGGCACGCCGGACGGATCCTCGTAGACCCAGTGCGCGTCGGGGGACGGAGTGTGCGCGTTCGAGAACATGCTGCTCCTTTCAGCTCCGGCCGTAGCCGGTGAGCCGGCGGCGGCTGGCGCCGCTGCCGGAGGACGGGCGCGGGTCGCCGGCGCGCTGGAGCGCCTGGACGATCCACGTGTTGACGGAGACCCCGTGGTGCGAGGCGATGACCTCGAGCCGGCCCTTGAGGCTTTCGGGCAGGCGGAGCGTGATGCGGGCGCTGAACGCCTCGTCGGCCGGCTCGGCCGCCGGGGCGTCGTCGTCGCGGACGAGGACGAGCTCCGGGTCGCCGCCGGCGAACCGGACCTCGACCCGGCCGTCGTCGAGCTGGCTCGAGAGCTCGAGCGCGGCCTCGCCGAGCGCCTCGAGGAGGCGCCGGCCGACCGCCGACTCGAGTGCGACCGCGAGGAGCTCCGCCGCGCGGGCGGTCGACTCGTCGCCGACCGCCGCAACGCGGGCGAGGTCTTCGCGGAGTGCCTGGACGTAGCCGTCGATCTGCATGACGGCACTATGACATCACGATGACATCATTGTCAAGTCATCGTGGTGCTACGACGATGTCGCGGTGATGCGCTAGATCAGCCCGCAGAACCTCGCTGTGTTCGGCCAAGGCCAAAAGCCCCTGCTCTTGGCCGCTTTCTCTGCCGTCCAGATCTGCTCCAGGGGCGTCCAGTGGTCGGCCGTCCCCTTCGTCCGCAGCAGCCGCGGCGCATACGTCCGCTGGAAGCCGAGGTCCATCTGGAGCCCGCCGTAGTAGGGGCCGCTGCCGTCCGTCCAGCTCCCCTCGTAATGGTGGATGCAGAGGAACTGCGAAAGGTGCGGCGGATGCGCCGCCTCCCGCCGTGCCGATGCCGCGCGCCGCTCCCAGAGCCGCACCGCTCCTTCGACGTCCGGGATGCTCATCTCCGAGAGGACGCGCCCCTCGGTCGGGGTCCGCCGCACGCCCATCAGGTTCTGCCAGCGCCACGTCGCGCGCTGATAGTCGTAGACCTGCGTCCCGAGCCACGCGATCGCCGCGCTCCGGCTCGCCTGCTTTGCCTGGATTGTCTTTGCCTCGGTCTGTACCGACCGGAGTGCCGCAGTCGCCTTGCCCGCCACAGCTGCCTGTGGCGCTCCCGACGCGCTCGCGCAACATGCGAGCAGGCCGGCCAAGGCCAGGGTGAATCGCCGCAAAAAACACCACCCCCCAGTGGTTATCGCTTGCCAGTCGTAGGCCGAGACGGGCGTGCCCGTGGTGGGCGGCACCGCTCGGCGCGGCTATGCCATGCGTTCCGGGGAGGTTAGACGCAGCTGCCTCGTTAACGGTTTGTGAAGCTTGCAACCAGGCGCCGTCACGGCTCGCCGTGGCCGCCCAAATACCTGCGATAAGCCGCGTCGGGGCCGAAGCTGCAGCATTCACACATCTGGACGTCTCGTGGGATCTCCGCTACAACGACCCCGGTTCCGGGGGATTTTTCGCATGCGGTACCTACGTCGAGCCTTCATCGTGCTCCTCTGCGCGTTCGCTGTCGCGGGCGCCGCTGCGGCTGCTCCGCCGCAGAGCCAGCTCGCCGCGCAGACGAACTACACACAGGCGCATCGTTCCGAGAGCGCGATCCGCTTCATCGTCATCCATGTCTCAGAGGGCTCGTTCCTCGGCACGGTCGCGTGGCTGCGCGACCCGAAGGCGCACTCGTCGGCGAACTTCGTCGTCGGGCGCAAGGGTCAGGTGCAGGAGCTCGTGCCGCTCCACGACATCGCGTGGCACGCCGGCAACTGGGCGTACAACCTCCGGTCGGTCGGGATCGAGAACGAAGGCGTGACGGACGATCCGGCCGGGTTCCCGATGGCCGAGTACCGCTCGACCGCTCGGCTCGCGGCGGTGATCGCGCGTCGCGCCGTGATCCCGATCGACCGGCATCACATCATCGGGCACTACCAGGTGCCGGACCCGAACGACCCGCTGCAGGGCGGCGGCATCGACAACCACACCGACCCGGGCAAGTACTGGAAGTGGGGGCTCTTCATGTCGCTCGTGAAGCGCTTCGCGTATCCGCAGCGCGCGCTCGTGCACAGGCACGTCGGCTTGCAGATCGACTCGAGCACGCTGTACGACCGGCAGGTCGTCGCCGGCGACGTGCCGTGGCGCGCCAAGGTCGGCGGCCCGGTGAAGCACGTGTCGTTCCTCGTCGACGGCAAGGTGCGCTGGGTCGACCGCATCGCGCCGTTCGCGTTCGCGGGCGGGCGCGACTTGAACACGCTCGGGCTCTCGAACGGCAAGCACGTGCTCGAGCTGCGCGCATTCGGCGCCAAGTCGTGGACGCGTCACCGCTTCGTCGTGCGCGTCAAGAACGAGCCGTTCACGCTCGCGACGGTCGGCCTGAAGGCGAAGCAGAAGGTGACGGGCGTGCTGCCGGTGCAGGCGCTCTTCACCGGCATGCCGCCCGCGCGCGTGCTCCTCTACCTCGACGGGCGGCTGATCGATCACGACACCTCGCGCGCCGTACCTCTTCCACTGGGACACGCGCCGGGCCAAGAACGGCGTGCACACCCTGACGCTCGCCGGCCGCGCGCGCGACGGGCGGATCGTGCGCTCGCGCGTGCAGGTGACGGTCGCGAACGACGTCGTGCAGCCGCCGCAGATCGCTGCCGACTCGCTCGTCGACGGGCAGACGGTCTCCGGCCTCCAGCACTGGCTCGTGCAGACGAGCGGCACGGTCGCGAAGGTCGAGTTCCTCGTCGACGGCGCCGTGCGCGCGACGTCGACCTCGGCGCCGTACAGCTACGACTGGGATACGAGCGCGGAGACGCCCGCGGCGCACGCGCTCGTCGTGCGCGTCACCGGCGCGGATGGCACCGTCGTGCAGCAGTCGCTTACGGTGACGGTCGCGGCGACGTCCTCGCCGTGAACCCGGCGTAGAGCAGGGCCGCGCCG
Organism: uncultured Actinomycetes bacterium; assembly: GCA_963838985.1. GTDB lineage: Bacteria > Actinomycetota > Thermoleophilia > Gaiellales > Gaiellaceae > Palsa-739. Next base: position 110,681 of record CAWITF010000003.1, on the reverse strand, counting down.
ACGGCGATGCCGACGGCGGCTCCGCCCGCACCGAGGCCGGCGATGCCGCTGCCGACCGCGGCCGCCGCGACGCCGAGCACGATCAGCGTGTTGCCGACCGGCCTTCGCCGCACGGAGCGGAGCGCGACCACGACGACGGCGAACGTCCCGAGCACGTTCGCGACGATCGCGAGCAGCCGCTCGGGGGCAAACGCAAGGTGATCCTGTGCGGGCGGGATCCCGTGCGCGGCGAAGGCGCCGTGCACCGGCATCGCGACAGCCATGCCGACCGCGAGCCCCGCCCAGACGAGGCCGATCGCCGCCGCGCGGCGAACGCCCGCGAGCAGCAGCGATCCGACACCGAGGAGCGGCGCGGTGAGGAGCGCGCCCGCCGCGTAGTAGACCCGGAACGTGCGCGCATCCCACTGCGCCGCCTCGCCCCACGCGATCGCGGCAGCCGCGATCGCGTATGCCGCGAGCGACCACGCCCAGGCGGCGAGCTCGCTGCGTCTCGTCTGCCGCCAGCGGCGGGCAAGCGCTCCAGCGAGGCGGAGGGCGAGGAGCGCTGCTGCGAAAGCGAGGAGCGCGTTCACCGGCGCGACACTAGTGGAGTCCGGCTCCGGCGCTAGCCTGGGAGCGGTGACGAAGAAGTACCTGTTCACCCCGGGGCCGACTCCCGTGCCGCCGGAGGTACTGGCGGCGATGGCCGAGCCGGTCGTCCATCACCGGAGCCCCGACTTCAAGCCGATCTACGAGCGCTGCCTCGCGCGGTTGCGCGACGTCTGCCGCACCGAGCAGGACGTGCTGCTCTTCACCTCGTCCGGCACCGGCGCGTTCGAGTCGGCGGTGCAGAACCTCGTGTCACCCGGTGAGCCGCAGCTCGTCGTCTCGGCCGGCAGCTTCGGCGAGCGCTGGGCGGCGATGACCGCCGGCTACGGCGCCGACGTCGACCATCTTCGCTACGCGTGGGGCGAGACGCCCGAGGCCGACGACGTGCGCGCGCGCCTGCGCGAGCGGGAGGCAAAGGCCGTGTGGGTCGTGCAGTCGGAGACGTCGACCGGAGTCGTCGCCGACGTGCAGGCGATCGCCGCGGCCGCGAAGGAGGCGGGCGCGCTCGTCGTCGTCGACGCGGTCTCGAGCCTCGGCGCCGTCCCGTGCGAGACGGATGCATGGGGTCTCGACGTCGTCGTCTCCGGCTCGCAGAAGGCCCTGATGACCCCGCCGGGCCTCGGCACGTGTGCGGTGTCGGAGGCCGCGTACGCGGCGGTCGGCACGACGCCTCGCTTCTACTTCGACTGGGAGCGCACGCGCAAGGCGCAGGCCAAGTTCGACGCCGCGTTCACGCCCGCCGGTCTCGCTCGTCGCCGCTCTCGACGTCGCGCTCGGCCTGCTGCTCGACGAAGGGCTCGACGCGGTGTTCGAGCGGCACGTGAGGCTCGGACGCGCCGCGCGCGCCGGCGCCAAGGCGATGGGCCTCGAGCTCTTCTCGCCCGACGAGGATCGCAGCGCGGTCGTCACCGCGGTGCGCTCGCCCGAGGGCATCGACGCGCGCGACGTCGTCAAGGGGCTGCGCGACCGCTTCGGGATGACGATCGCGAACGGGCAGGGCGACCTGCTCAGGGAAGATCTTCCGGCTCGGCCACATCGGCTGGTTCGACGTCTTCGACATCACGGCGATGCTCGCCGCCGTCGAGATCGTGCTGGCCGACCTCGGTGCCGACGTCGAGCGCGGCACGGCGGTGACCGCCGCGCTCGAGGCGTTCGAGCACACGCGCGTCGCATGAGTCAACGGGTTCTCGTGCGCGAGTCGATCGCCGAGGCCGGCGTCGACCTACTGCGCGAGCACTTCGACGTCGACGTCGACGCAGACAGCGACCTCGCCTCGATCATCCACCGCTACGACGGGATCGTCGTCCGCTCGGCGACGAAGCTGACTGCGGAGCTGATCGATCGCGCGTCGAACCTGAAGGTGATCGGCCGTGCGGGCGTCGGCGTCGACAACGTCGACGTCGAGGCGGCGACCCGCCGCGGCATCGTCGTCGCGAACGCGCCCGAGTCGACCGTCGTCTCGGCGGCGGAGCACACGATCGGGCTGCTCGTCGCGCTCGCGCGCAACATCCCGCAGGCGCACGCGGCCCTGAAGCAGGGCCGCTGGGAGCGCAAGGCGTACGGCGGCATCGAGCTCGCGGGCAAGACGCTCGGCGTGCTCGGCTTCGGCCGCATCGGCCAGCAGGTCGCGCGTCGCGCGGGCGGGCTCGGGATGCGCGTCGTCGCGTACGACCCTTTCGTCGCGCCCGACCGGTTCCGCGAGCTCGGCGTCGAGCGGCTGGAGACGACCGAGCAGGTCTACGCGATCGCCGAGTTCCTCACGCTGCACCTGCCGCTGACTGCCGAGACGCGCGGCTCGATCGACGCGGGTGCATTCGCGCAGATGCGCGACGGCGTGCGCGTCGTCAACGCGGCGCGCGGCGAGCTCGTCGACGAGGCCGGCGCTCATCGCTGCCGTGAAGTGCGGCAAGGTTGCTGGAGCCGCGCTCGACGTCTTCTCGACGGAGCCGTACGACGGGCCGCTGCTCGAGCTCGACAACGTCGTCGTGACGCCGCATCTCGCCGCGTCGACCGACGAGGCGCAGGATCGTGCTGGGCTGATCGTCGCCGAGCAGGTCGCCGCAGCGCTCGAGGGCGGGCTCGTCACGAACGCCGTCAACATCCCGGTGATCGGCGCGGAGGACCTCGAGTCGCTCGGGCCGTACATCCCGCTCGCCGCGAAGCTCGGGCGGATCGCGATGGAGCTGACCGAAGGCCGCGCCGAGGAGGTGACCGTGACCACGTACGGCGGGCTCGCCGACTACGACACGCGTCTGCTCACCGTCGCGGCGCTGAACGGCGCCTTCCAGGGTCGCGCGGACCGGCCGGTCAACTACGTGAACGCGCCGCTGATCGCGCGCGAGCGCGGGATCGAAGTGAAGGAGGAGCGCTCACGGAGCGCGCGCGACTACACGAACCTGCTGCGCGTCGAGATCCGCAACGGCGGCGAGCAGACGCGCGTCGCGGGCACCCTGATCGGCCGCGACGACAGGCAATGGCTCGTCCACGCACTCGGCTTCGAGCTCGACCTCGAGCTTGCGCCGCTGCTCGTGCTCTTCCGCTACGACGACGTGCCGGGAGTGATCGGGCGCGTCGGCACGCTCTTCGGCGAGGCAGGCGTGAACATCGCGAACATGACGGTGTCGCGCACGCGCCGCGGCGACAAGGCCTTGATGGTGCTGACCGTCGACTCCGTGCCGCCGGCCGAGCTCGTCGAGCGCATTCGCGCCGAGGGCTTCGACGACGCGCGCGTCCTCGAGCTCGGCTAAGCGGCTCTCGGGTCGAGGCGCAGCACGGTGGCGCGAACCGTCGCCTGAATCTTCTCGACGATGTGGAAGCGGCCGCGGTCCGCGACCACGCGCTCGATGTCGGCGTGCGCGTGACCGGGGGCGAGCATGAACGTCGCGCCGTCCGAGCGGACGTCTTCGTACTCGTCGATCGTCGCCTCGACGCGGTGCGTGCAGTTCGCGTCGGCGCACTCGCAGACGAACTGCGTGCTGTCCGCTTCGAAGCGCTGGGCGCTCTCGGCGATGCGCTCGTTCACGTCTCGGAAGAGGGCCTCTGTACGTGCCCTCTTCACCTTGTCGTCGTCCAAGGCTCGTCTCCCTTCGATTCGTCTCCCACAGAGACAACGAGCATGGCGGTCTTCCGGTTGCGGTTAGCGTTCGTCCATGGATACGTGGCCGGAGGCGGTCGAGCGCGTCGCGTCGGTGCTGCGCGCGCAGGGCGTCGACGCGCGGCTCGAGGAGTTCGAGGAAGGGACGTCGACCGCGCACGATGCGGCGCGGGCGGTCGGCTGCGAGACGGCGCAGATCGTGAAGTCGCTCGTCTTCATCTGCGACGGCTTGCCGGTGCTGGCGCTCATCCCCGGCAACCGCCGCGTCGATCCCGTGAAGCTGTCGACGGCTGCGGGCGCGGGCTACGCGCGCGTTGCGAGCGTCAACGAGGTACTCGCGGCGACGGGCTTCGAGCCGGGTGGGGTTGCGCCCTTCCCGACGCCGCGCGTGTCGCGGATCATCCTCGACCGGGAGCTGCTCCAGCACGAGATCGTCTGGACGGGCGCGGGCTCGCCGCGGCACGTGGTCGGGATCGCGCCGCTCGACGCCGTTCGCCTGACGAATGCCGACGTCGCGGATATTTCGGAGGCTTGACGGGGTCCCGCCCGGGTACCATTGCGCGCGGCCCGCGGACCTCGAGAGGAGACCTCGATGCAAGAGACGTCGAAGATCTGGATGAACGGCGAGCTCGTCGACTGGGCCGACGCGACGGTGCACGTCGGCACGCACGGGCTGCACTACGGGTCCGGCGTCTTCGAGGGGATCCGCGCGTACGAGACGCCGCGCGGTAGCGCCGTCTTCCGGCTGACCGAGCACATCGAGCGGCTCGAGAACTCGGCGAAGCTCCTCTACATGGATCTGCCGTACAGTCGTGACGAGTTGAAGGCCGCGTGCTGGGACGTGATCGGAGCGAACGGATTGCCCGAGTGCTATCTGCGCCCGATCGCGTTCTTCGGCTACGGCGAGCTCGGCGTCTCGTCGCGGGGCAACCCGGTCGACGTCGCGATCATGTCGTGGCCGTGGGGCTCGTACCTCGGCGAAGAGGGCCTGCGCACCGGCATCCGCGCGAAGATCTCGAGCTGGCAGCGCATCGGCGCGAACGTCATCCCGCACGTCGCAAAGGCGACCGGCGTGTATCTCAACTCGATGCTCGCGGTGCTGGAGGCGCAGCGCTCGGGCTACGAGGAGGCGATCCTGCTGACGCCAGACGGCTACGTGGCCGACGGCTCCGGCGAGAACCTCTTCGTCGTCAAGGACGGCGTCATCTACACGCCCGACCTCTCCGCGTCGATCCTTCCGGGCATCACGCGCGACACGCTGATCCAGATCGCGCAGGATCTCGGTTACCGCGTCGTCGAGAAGAACCTGATCCGCACCGATCTCTATCTCGCGGACGAGGTGTTCATGTGCGGCACGGCGGCAGAGGTGACGCCGATCCGCGAGGTCGACGACCAGGTGATCGGGCCGCCCGGGCCGGTGACGATGGAGATCCAGGAGTCGTATCTCGACACCGTCCGCGGACGCAGCGAGCGCTGGGCGCACTGGCTCGAGTTCGCACCGGCGGCGAAGACGACGCAGGCGTGAAGCAGGAGGTGCGTGCGGTCCCGCTCTCGGGGCCGTATCTCGACGAGCGCGAGGAGGAGCTCGTGCTCGAGGTCATGCGGTCGGGCAGGCTCTCGCTCGGGCCGACGATCGACCGCTTCGAGGAGCTCTTCGCCGCGAAGGTCGGAGCGCCGTACGCGGCCGCGGTGTCTTCCGGGACCGCCGGCCTGCATCTCCTCTGCGTGACGGCCGGGATCGAGGCGGGCGACGAGGTGATCACGTCGCCGTACTCGTTCGCGGCGAGCGCGAACTGCTTCGTCTACGAGGGCGGCGTCCCGGTGTTCGCCGACGTCGATCGCGTCGACCTGGAACATGGATCCGGCCGCGGTCGAGGCGGCGGTGACGTCGCGGACGAAAGCGATCGTCGCGGTCGACATCTTCGGCTACCCCTGCGAGCTCGACGAGCTGCGCGCGATCGCCGAGCGGCATGGCCTCGCGCTCATCGACGACTCGTGCGAGGCGCTCGGCGCCGAGTACAAGGGCAAGCAGCTCGGCTCGCACGGCGTGCCCGCCGTCTTCGCGTTCTATCCGAACAAGCAGATGACGACCGGCGAGGGCGGGATGGTCACGACGCACTCCGAGGAGGAATGGCGTACCGTGCGCTCGCTCCGCAATCAGGGCCGCGGCGACTCCGGCGGCTGGCTCGAGCACGTGCGGCTCGGCTTACAACTACCGCCTCTCCGACGTGAGGCCGCGATCGGAATCGGGCAGCTCGAGAAGCTCGACGAGATCCTCGACGCTGCGCGCTGCCGCCGCCGCGCGGTACGGCGAGCTCCTTCGCGACGTCGACGGCGTGCAGCTTCCGTGCGCCGACGACGGCGATCACAAGCGGTCGTGGTTCGTCTACGTCGTCGCGCTTCCGGACGGAAGCGCACGCGATCGTGTGATCGCTGCGTTCGAGCGCGAGCAGATCGGCTTCAACCGGTATCTGCCGTCGATCCACCTGCAGCCGTACATGCGCGAGCGGTACGGCTTCGCGGAAGGGCTGTGCCCGGTGTCCGAGGACGCTGAGCTCGCGGACTCTGGCGCTGCCGTTCTTCACGTCGCTCGAGCGCGACGCGCAGGAGCGTGTCGTCGAGGTGCTCGCGGCGGCCCTGTGAAGGCTCGGCTGTGAAGGTCGCGTCGCTCGAGCGCGTCGAGTCGTTCGTGACGAAGGACGGCTCGACGATCCGTGAGCTGCACCACACGGGTCTGCAGAGCCTCGCGGAGGCGACGCTCGAGCCGAGCGAGGCGACCGAGCGGCACTTCCACCGCGCGGCGGAGGAGATCTACTTCGTCCTCAAGGGCTCCGGGACGATGGAGGTCGACGGCGAGACGCGCACGGTCCGCCCCGGCGACGCCGTCCTGATCCCGGCCGGCGCCTGGCACCAGCTCGAGAACAACGGCTCGAGCGAGCTCCGCATCCTCTGCTGCTGCGCACCGCCGTACTCCCACGAAGACACGTTCTTTTCGTAGGCGTCCATTTCGTAGGCGTCCATTTCGTAAGCGTCACAGCTCTGTGACGAAACTGTCACCGTGTCTGACACCGCGAACCGGGCTCCGTCGGACAGGTGGCTTTGAATCCGTCCGGCTCGCGGCGCTTCGTCTCTGACACCGGGGTATGGCTCCGTTAGCCTCAGCGCCGTGGCGGACGTGTCGCCAAGGATGGTGTTCCTCGGCTTCGGCAAGTGGGCGCGGGCGGACCGGATCTACGCGCTCGAGCCGCTCGAGGGCGACGAGCGCGGGCACGGCCGACGCACGCGCGTCTGGGTCGAGGGCATCCCCGACCCGATCGTCGCCTCGCGCACCGAGCGGACGATCCTCGCCGAGATGGGCTCCGACACCTCCGCCGCGACGAGCCCGCTGCTCGACGACGCGCCTCGACCTCGCCGAGCGGCTCGCCGCCGCAGCCGACGAGGGCAGCGTCGACCTCGGCGACCTCGGCCGCCGCGCCCGCCGCCTCCTCGAGAGCACAGTTCGGCCGCCCGAGCCGCGAACAGCTCTTTTGAGCGGAGCCGCTACCGACGACCGAGCGCCCGTCGTGGCGCAAGTTCGCCGCGCGCCTCGCGCATCGACATCGCGCCGCTCCGCGACTCCCCGAACTTCCGCCGCCTCTGGATCGGCCAGGCGATCTCGTTCCTCGGCGGCGAGATCACGTTCGTCGCGGTGCCGTTCCAGGTCTACCGACTCACCCACTCGACGCTCTGGCTCGGGCTCTCGCTCAGCAGCTCGTCCCGCTGCTCACGCTGACGCTCGCTCGGCGGCGCGTTCGCCGACGCGTTCGACCGCCGCCGCATGCTGCTCGTGACCCAGCTCGTGGACGTCGCCGTGGGCGGTCTCCGCGTCGAACGCCGCGCTGCCGCACCCGAGGTCGGCGTCGCTCTTCGTGCTCGCCTCCGTCGCCGCCTCGCTCTTCAGCCCCGGGGTCGGCGCGATGCGCTCGCTGCCCGCCGGCTCGTCCCAGCGAGGTCTTCGCGCAGGCCGCGGCGCTCGACGGCATCTACTTCGGCCTCGGCGGCGTCGCCGGCCCGGCGCTCGGCGGCGTCGCTGATCAAGCTCGTCGGCCTCGCCGCCGACCTACGCGCTCGACGCGGTCGACGTTCGTCGCCTCGGTCGTCGACGCTCTGGCGGCTCCCGGCGATCGCGCCGCAGCCGGACGCCGACCGCCCGAGCCTCGCTCGATCGTCGACGGCGTTCCGCTTCGTGCGCAGCCAGAAGGCGTCCTCGGCTTCTTCCTCGTCGACACGAACGCGATGGTCTTCGGGATGCCGATGGCGCTCTTCCCGGCGCATCGCGAGCGCCGTTTCGGCGACGCGACGCTCGTCGGCTACCTCTACGCCGCGCCCGCGGCCGGCGCGCTCGCTCGCGTCGCTCGGCTCCGGCTGGGTCGCGCACGTGCGCCGCCAGGGACTCGCGGTCGTCCTCGCGGCCTCGGGCTGGGGAGTCGCGATCACCGTCTTCGGCGTTCGCGCACCGCTCTGGCTGGCGCTCGTCTGCTCGCGCTCGCGGGCTTCGCCGACGAGGTCAGCGCGATCTTCCGCACCACGATGCTGCTCGCGCTCACGCCCGACCGCCTGCGCGGCCGGCTGATCGGGATCGAGTTCATGCAGGTCGCGAGCGCGCCGACGCTCGGCAACCTCGAGGCAGGCGTCGTCGCGTCGGCGACGAGCCTCCGCTTCTCGATCGCCTCGGGCGGGATCCTCTGCATCGCGGGCACGCTCGTGACGTGCGCTCGCGTTCCGGCGCTCGTCCGCTACGACGCGAAGGCCGTGCCGACGCTCGGCGTGACTTCTTCGCCCGCTCGGTGCACGAGGTCGCGCCCGAGCTGATCGGCGTGACGCTGCTCGTCGACGGCGTCGGCGGCCGCGATCGTCGAGGTCGAGGCGTACGACCAGGAGGATCCCGCGAGCGCACGGCTTCCGCGGCCCGACCCGCGCGAACGCGACGATGTTCGGCCAGCCGGGCCACGCGTACGTCTACCGCTCGTACGGGATCCACTGGTGCCTCAACTTCGTCTGCGACGAGCCCGGTCGCGCAGACGCCGTGCTGATCCGCGCGCTCGAGCCGACGCACGGTCTCGACACGATGCGCGAGCGCCGCGGGCGTCGACGCGCTTGCGCGCCTCTGCTCGGGCCCGGGCAAGCTCTGCCAGGCGCTCGGCGATCACGCGCGACGCACGACGGCGCTGCCGCTCGACCGCATGCCGTTCGAGCTCCGCCGCGCGCGCGGAGACGCCGCGCATCGTCACCGGCCCGCGGATCGGGATCACGCGCGCCGCCGAGCTCCGTGGCGCTACGGCCTCGAGGGCTCGCGGTTCCGTCAGCCGCCGCTTCCCAGCGTGACGGTGACCTGCATACCCGGCGCGGCCGCGACGCCTGCGCGCGGCGCCTGCGCGACGACCCGCGTTCCGCTCGACTGCACCTTCACGTGCAGCCGCAGGCGGCGCAGCTTCGCAGCTCGCCTTCTGCCAGTCGAGCCCGACGATCTTCGGCACGACGCCGTGCAGCGGCTTCGCGAGCACGAGCGTCACCTTGTCGAACGACGAGAGCGTCCCGGACGACGGGATACTGCCCGACCACGACGCCGATGCGCTGCCCGGCCGACGCAGGCTTGTAGACCACCTGCGGCGTGCAGCGGCTGCGCCTAGAGCCGGGTGCGCGCGGCGCTCACGTTCAGGCCGACGACGCGCGGGACGTCCACCTCGTTCAGCTTGCAGTTCGCCGTCTTCGGCGGGCCGTGGCCCGCAGAAGTAGACGACGAGCGTCGTGTCGCGGCAGCGTCCGTTGTCGAGCTCGAGCCTGCCGTCGCGGTAGGTCACGCGCTTCGAGGCGACGGAGAGATACGGCGGCGACGGGAAGCTCTCGGGCGGCGCGTGGATCGCTCTCAGCGCCGACTCCATGAACGTCTTCCAGATCTGCGCCGGGAACGTGCCGCCGACGACCGGGCCGCCGTGGTACTCGGTGAGCATCGGCCGCAGCCCGTTCGGGTAGCCGACCCAGACCGCCGTCACGAGCTGCGGCGTGTAGCCGACGAACCAGGCGTCGCCGTAGTTCTCGGTCGTGCCGGTCTTGCCAGCCACCGGCCGGTCGGGAAGCGCGGCCGCGGTGCCGGTGCCGCTCGTGACGACCCCCTCGAGGAGCTGCGTCGATCAGCGTCGTCCGTCGCTGCGACAGCACGCTGCTTCGGCACCGGCGCGTTGTCGTATGATCTTCGCCGTTGACGTCGTCGATCCGCGTGATCGCGCGCGGCCGGTTGCCGAACGACCGTGCCGTCGATGCGGTAGCCGCCGTTCGCGAACGTCGCGTAGGCGCGCGCCATCTCGAGCGGGTTGACGGCCTGCGCGCCGAGGCCGATCGAGAAGTACGCCGTGCAGCGGGCTCGTGATCCCGAGCTGCGTGGCGGTGTCGCAGATGTTCGCCGGGCCGACGATCCCGCGTCAGCTGCGCGAAGACGGAGTTGTCGGACTCGGAGATCGCCTTGTACGAGATCGATCGGCCCGAGGTACTCGCCCTCGTAGTTGTGCACGTCCAGTAGCTGGTTGCCGAGGAAGATCGTGACCGGCTTCGAGTCGAACGTCGACAGCGGCGAGATGCCCTCGCTTCAGCGCGGTCGCGAGCACGAACGGCTTGAACGACGAGCCGGGCTGACGCTCGCCCTGCACGGCGAGGTTGAACTGGCTCGCGTGGAAGCTCCGCCCGCCGTACCATCGCGAGACTGCGCCGTTCGCCGGGTCGATCGAGACGAGCGCCGCCTGCGGCCCGGTCGGGCTCGGCAGCCACTTGTCGATCGCGTCGCGCGCGAGCTTCTGCAGGCCGAGGTCGATCGTCGTGTCCACGCGAAGCCGCCGCCGAACACGCGCTTCGCGCCGAACTGCTTGTCGGAGAGAAGCTGCTGCTTCACGTACTCCCCGAAGTACGGCGCCTGGCCGCGGACGCCCGAGAGATGGACGTCCTGCGGCTTCGGCATCGGAGCGTCCACCGCGTGGCGGAACCTGCCCGCGCTGATGATCCCCTGCTGCAGCATCAGGCGCAGCACCGTGCGTCGCCGGCTCTCGGCTGTCCGCGGGTGCGCCACCGGGTCGTACCGGCTCGGGTCCTCCGGGATGCCGGCGAGGAGCGCCGCCTCGGGCAACGTCAGCTTCCTCGCGTTGTGGCCGAAGTACGTCCGCGACGCGCGCTCGACGCCGTACGCGCCGTTGCCGAAGTAGATGGTGTTCAAGTACGCGGTGAGGATCCGGTCCTTCGTCCCAGTGCTGCTCGAGCTCGTGGGCGAGCACCGCCTCCTTGAGCTTGCGCGTGACGGAGCGGTCTGCGCCGGTCAGCTCGTTCTTCACGAATTGCTGCGTGATCGTCGAGCCGCCCTGCACGGCCGACTTGTGCTCGACGTCTGCGAGAAGCGCGCGCGCCATGCCGCGAAGGTCGATGCCCCGGTGCTCGAAGAAGCGCTTGTCCTCCGTCGCGACGATCGCCTGCTTCATCCAGGGGGAGATGTCCGCGCTCTGCACGAGCACGCGGCTCTGAGTACCGCGGAGCACGGCGAGGATCGTGTGGCCGTCGGCGGCGTAGACGTAGCCGTCGACCTGCTGCTTCGTCGCCTGCTTCAGCGGGTCGAGGCCGCGCAGCTGCGCGTTGACGGCGACGACGAGTCCGAAGGCGAACGCCGTCACGCCCAGCACGGCAAGCACGGCCATCAGGGCGAGAAGACGGAGCTTGCGAATCCGGCGCCGCGGCCGGCGCTCGCCCGCCGACTCGGAGCTTTTTCTGCGGAACAACACGGAAGCCGGCGGATTGTACCGCCGTCCCGGCTCAGGTTCGGGCGCTGAAGAGCGGTTCCGAGGTCGGGGCGTCGACCCCCTCGCCTCGTTCCATGGTCGTCGCGACGACCGAGCCGGTCGGAATTGCCTGCTCGAGTCGCACCATCGTCGTGGCGCCGCCGCCCTTGAACGTGCCCGCGGCGATCGGCTTCGACGCCGGCGGGATCACCCACGCCTCGTAGACCTTGCCGGGTGGTGCGGCAGGCAGGCGCCGGACGAGGAGCACGCCCTGTCCAGTCGGGTCGACCGCAACGGTGCCGCTCCGCCCCTTCAGCGCGATCTTCTTCGAGCTCGGGTCGAGATAGATTTGCATCGCGCGCTGCTCCGCAGCAAGTGCCGACCGCTGCTTGTCGAGCGAGTGCGACAGCGTGGTCGCCCAGACGCCGAAGCCGATCGCGGCGCAGGCCGCGACAGCCGCGACGGCTGCGAGTCGAGCGGAAGACGCGCCGGTCGCGGACGCGCAGCGGCACGACGTTCTCCCGCTCCGACGCGGCGGCCGCGAGGATGCGGTCGCGCAGCTCCGGTGGCGGTGCCGGCGACTCGACGCCCCAGCCGAGTGAGCCCGGCCGTCTCGCTCAGCGTCGCAAGCTCCCGCTGGCAGTCCTCGCAGCCGGCGAGGTGCGCCTCGTAGCTCTCACGCTCGTCGGAGTCGAGGGCGTCCAGTGCGTAGGCGGCACTCAGCTCGTGGAGGTCCATTGCATCTCCATTCCGGGTTCGCCGAGGAGCTCGCGCAGCCGCGCAGAGCCCGCTGAACATCCTGCTCTTGATCGTTCCGAGCGGCTGACCGAGCCGTTCCGCAAGCTCCGACTGCGTGAAGCCGCCGTAGTACGCGAGCTCGAGGGCCTCGCGCTGCTGGTCGGGCAGCTGCTTCAACGCGGTCTGGACGCGCTCACGCTGCAGCCGGAGCATCGCCTCCTCCTCCACGCCCGCGTCGCCGCCCTCGGGCGCGGCATCGAGCGCGTCGGTGCGGCGGTGCTCTTCACGCCGGACGAGGTCGACCGAGCGGCGATGAACGAGCGTCAGGATCCAGGTGCTCGCCTTGCCCCGCTCCGGGACGAAGCGGGAGGCGGTGCGCCAGAGCGTCAGGAACGCGTCCTGCACCGCATCCTCGGCGAGCGTGTCGTCGCGGAGGATCCGCGCGCGCGAGCCCGTAGGCCGACCGCCCGTAGCGGTCGTAGAGCTCTGCGAGCGCCGAGTGCTCCGAGCGCGCCGCAAGCGCCACGAGTGCCTCGTCGGACAAATGAGCCAGCTCGCGATTCACCTAGAGTCCCTTCACATGGAGGGGTTCGCACCGACGCGGCATGCGGTTCATGTTCTGCCTGCGGGCGAGCTCGAGCGCAAGCTAGCCCTCGGCCGCCCGCTGCGGGTGAAGCTCGGCATCGACTCGACCTCGCCCGGACGTCCACCTCGGCTTCGCAGTCGTGCTCGACCGGCTGCGCGAGTTGCAGGACGCGGGCCACATCGTCGTGCTGATCGTCGGCGACTACACGACGCGGATCGGCGACCCGTCGGGCCGCTCGGCCGAGCGGCCCGTCCTCTCCGACGAGGAGATCGACGCGAATGCGCCGGCACTTCGCGACCAGGCGATCGCAGATCCTCGACCGCTCGAACGCACCGAGATGCGCTTCAACGGCGAGTGGCTCGCGAAGCTGACTTCGCCGAGGTCGTGCGGCTGACGCGGATGCTCACCGTCGCGCGGCTCCTCGAGCGCGACGACTTCGCCAAGCGGTTCGCGGCGCAGCGAGCCGATCTCGGTCTCCGAGCTCCTGTACCCGCTGATGCAGGCGTACGACTCGGTCGCGATCGAGGCCGACGTCGAGCTCGGCGGCACCGACCAGCTCTACAACCTCCTCGCCGGCCGCGACGTGATGGAGCGCTACGGCCTCGAGCCGCAGCTCGTCGCTCACCTACCCGCTCCTCGTCGGCCTCGACGGCGAGAAGAAGATGTCGAAGTCGCGCGGCAACTACATCGGGCTCGCGAGCCGCCCGAGGAGATGTTCGGCAAGACGATGCCGATCCCCGACGAGGCGCTCGCCGCAGTGGTGGCAGCTCGTCGCGGGCGGCGGCCCGCACCCGGAGCTCCGCGATGGAGTGCGAAGCTCGAGCTCGCGCGGCTGATCACGGCGCGCTGGCACGGGGAGGCGGGCGCTGCGCGCGGCCGAGGAGCACTTCACGCGCGTCGTCCGCCAGGCCGAGGCGCCCGAGGACGTGCCCGAGGCGACGTTCTCGCCGGCGACGGCACCGTCGTATCTGCCCGCGCTGCTCCGCGAGGCGTTCGGCAGTCGGGCTCGCACTGGCGGCGGCAGATCGACCAGGGCGGTGTGCGGCTCGACGGCGAGCCGGTCGGCTCGTACGACGTCGACGCGGTGCCGCTCGACGGGCGCCGTCGTCCAGGCCGGCAAGCGCACGTTCGTCGCGCTTCCGTTCCGTTTGACCCGTTTGACAGCGGACCGGCGCCCTGCTACTCTTCCCCGGCTGCCCGAGCGGGTGGCGTAGGAAAGTCCCTGCAAACGACACAACGGAGCGCCTCAGACGCCACTCGGAACACCGATTTGTTCCGACAGTTCTGAGGCCTCTGGCGTGAGTCGGGGCCTTTTTTACGCCGTCACGACGGCCTGGTCTTTGAAAACTCAACAGCGTGCGTTTACGTCGAGACCTCGACGATGCCGCGGCTTGCCGCGGCATCGGAGAGGAATCAACCTGTCGTCGCCTCCCCTCCGGGGAGGCGGCACTTTGAGCACAAGCTCAAAGTGAATGACTTTGACCGGCCTTCGGCGCCGGCGATACCATCTTCACGGAGAGTTTGATCCTGGCTCAGGACGAACGCTGGCGGCGCGCTTAACACATGCAAGTCGAGCGAGAACCAGTCCTTCGGGACTTGGGGACAGCGGCGAACGGGTGAGTAACACGTGGGTAATCCACCCTCGACACCGGGATAGCCCGGGGAAACCCGGATTAATACCGGATAGCCCACTTGGTTTTCGGGCCGGAATGGAAAAGGTAGCTTCGGCCTCCGGTCGAGGACGAGCCCGCGGCGGATTAGCTTGTTGGCGGGGTAAAGGCCCACCAAGGCGACGATCCGTAGCTGGTCTGAGAGGACGATCAGCCACACTGGGACTGAGACACGGCCCAGACTCCTACGGGAGGCAGCAGTGGGGAATCTTGCGCAATGGGCGAAAGCCTGACGCAGCGACGCCGCGTGAGGGAAGAAGGCCTTCGGGTTGTAAACCTCTTTCAGGAGGGACGAAGCCACTCGGGTTAATAGCCCAGAGGGTGACGGTACCTCCAGAAGAAGCCCCGGCTAACTACGTGCCAGCAGCCGCGGTAATACGTAGGGGGCAAGCGTTGTCCGGATTTATTGGGCGTAAAGAGCGTGTAGGCGGCCAGACAGGTCAGCTGTGAAAACTCGAGGCTCAACCTCGAGACGTCGGTTGAAACCGTATGGCTAGAGTCCGGAAGAGGAGAGTGGAATTCCCGGTGTAGCGGTGAAATGCGCAGATATCGGGAAGAACACCCGTGGCGAAGGCGGCTCTCTGGGACGGTACTGACGCTGAGACGCGAAAGCGTGGGGAGCGAACAGGATTAGATACCCTGGTAGTCCACGCCGTAAACGATGGGTGCTAGGTGTGGGGGGTGTCGACTCCCTCCGTGCCGAAGCTAACGCATTAAGCACCCCGCCTGGGGAGTACGGCCGCAAGGCTAAAACTCAAAGGAATTGACGGGGGCCCGCACAAGCAGCGGAGCATGTGGTTTAATTCGACGCAACGCGAAGAACCTTACCAAGGCTTGACATGCACTGGAAAACTCGTGGAAACACGGCAGCCCTTCGGGGCTAGTGCACAGGTGGTGCATGGCTGTCGTCAGCTCGTGTCGTGAGATGTTGGGTTAAGTCCCGCAACGAGCGCAACCCCTGTCCCATGTTGCCAGCGTGTAATGTCGGGGACTCATGGGAGACTGCCGGTGACAAATCGGAGGAAGGTGGGGATGACGTCAAGTCATCATGCCCCTTATGTCTTGGGCTACACACGTGCTACATTGGCCGGTACAAAGGGCTGCAAACCCGCGAGGGGGAGCGAATCCCAAAAAGCCGGTCCCGGTTCGGATTGGAGGCTGAAACTCGCCTCCATGAAGGCGGAGTTGCTAGTAATCGCGGATCAGCAATGCCGCGGTGAATATGTTCCCGGGCCTTGTACACACCGCCCGTCACACCACGAAAGTTGGCAATACCCGAAGCCGGTGGCCTAACCCGCAAGGGAGGGAGCCGTCGAAGGTAGGGTCGATGATTGGGGTGAAGTCGTAACAAGGTAGCCGTAGCGGAAGCTGCGGCTGGATCACCTCCTTTCTAGGGAATACCGGAGCTCTTACTCCGGTAGGCGCCGGCCCCGTTGATGGCTCTACGTGACCGTCCGGCTAGCCGGCTCGCCTGGAAATACGTCGACCTCGACGTTTGTACTACGTACGCTGTTGAGTTTTGAAGACCGGACTCGGGCGGTCTCGCGTGAGGCGGGCTCGAGCCCGCGCGCACCTTGAAAACTCCATAGCGACATCTATACCGGTGTTCTTCTGATCAAGAGAACAAGGGCACACGGTGGATGCCTTGGCACTGAGAGCCGATGAAGGACGTGGGCGGCTGCGATAAGCCCGGGGGAGACGCTGACCATTCTTTGATCCCGGGATTTCCGAATGAGGAAACTCACCGCGTGGTAATGCGGCGTATCCGTACCTGAATACATAGGGTGCGGAGGCAAGCCGGGGAACTGAAACATCTAAGTACCCGGAGGAAAGGAAAGAAACCTCGACTCCCTGAGTAGTGGCGAGCGAAAAGGGAAGAGCCCAAACCTGTGCGACGTGATAGGCGGCAGTCGTTGTCGTGCGGGGGTTGTAGGGCTCGTCTTGATCCGTCTGCCGGCGGGTCGGGAAGTTACAAAGTCTGTGCGTTAGTCGAAGTGGATGGAAAGCCACACCACAGCAGGTAATAGTCCTGTAGGCGAAAACGCACGGCCTTCCTTGACGAGTACCTGAGTACGGCCGGGCACGTGAAACCCGGTCGGAACCCGCGGGGACCACCCCGCAAGGCTAAGTACTCCTCAGTGACCGATAGTGAACTAGTACCGTGAGGGAAAGGTGAAAAGTACCCCGGAAGGGGAGTGAAATAGTACCTGAAACCGTGTGCTTACAAGCGGTCGGAGCCGACTTGTCCGGTGACGGCGTGCCTTTTGCATAATGAGCCAGCGAGTTAGTCTTCCACGGCAAGGTTAAGGAAACGGAGCCGTAGCGAAAGCGAGTCTGAATAGGGCGATTCAGTCGTGGGAGCTAGACCCGAAACTGAGTGATCTACCCATGGGCAGGTTGAAGCGGGGGTAAGACCCCGTGGAGGACCGAACCCACGTCGGTTGAAAACGGCGGGGATGACCTGTGGGTCGGAGTGAAAGGCTAATCAAACTCAGAGATATCTGGTTCTCCCCGAAATATATTTAGGTATAGCGTCGCGCGTTCAATTACGGCTGTAGAGCACTGTTTGGCCTAGGGGGCCTACCAGCTTACCGAAGTCAGGCAAACTCCGAATGCCGTAATTCCAGAGCGCGGCAGTCAGAGTGCGGGGGATAAGCTTCGTGCTCAAAAGGGAAACAGCCCAGACCGTCGGCTAAGGTCCCTAATTCCATGCTAAGTGGGAAACGATGTCCGATTGCACAGACAACCAGGATGTTGGCTTAGAAGCAGCCACCATTCAAAGAGTGCGTAACAGCTCACTGGTCAAGTGGTCGGGCGCGGACAATGTAACGGGGCTCAAGCATGGAACCGAAGCCACGGACTTCGACGCTTTGCGTGGAGTGGTAGGGGAGCGTTCCCAGGGCGGTGAAGCGGCGGCGGTAAGCCTGCCGTGGAGCGCTGGGAAGTGAGAATGCTGGCATGAGTAACGAAAGGCGAGTGAGAAACTCGCCCGCCGAATGCCCAAGGGTTCCTGAGTAAAGCTAATCTGCTCAGGGTTAGTCGGGACCTAAGCCGAGGCCGACAAGGCGTAGGCGATGGACAACAGGTTGATATTCCTGTACCACGTACCCAACCGTTATCACCGATGGGGGGACGGGGTAGGCTAGGGCAACCCAGGCGTTGGTCGACCTGGGGTAACCGCGTAGGGCGGCTGGTAGGTAAATCCGCCGGCCATTAAGCCTGAGACGGGACGCCGAGGCCCCTTAGGGGCCGAAGTGCCTGAAGCCATGCCTCCGAGAAAAGCCTCTAGGGAGGTTGGACGTGCCCGTACCAAAACCGACACAGGTGGGCAGGTAGAGAATACCAAGGCGATCGGAAGAACCCTCGTTAAGGAACTCGGCAAAATGGCCCCGTAACTTCGGGAGAAGGGACGCCCCGGTAGAGTGAAGCCCTTTACGGGCTGAGCTCGAGGGGGCCGCAGTGAAACGGCCCAAGCGACTGTTTACCAAAAACACAGGTCTCTGCGAAGTCGAAAGACGACGTATAGGGGCTGACTCCTGCCCGGTGCTGGAAGGTCACGAGGAGAGGTTAGTCTTCGGGCGAAGCCTTGAATCCAAGCCCCGGTAAACGGCGGCGGTAACTATAACCGTCCTAAGGTAGCGAAATTCCTTGTCGGGTAAGTTCCGACCTGCACGAATGGAGTAACGACTTGGGCGCTGTCTCAACGAGGGATCCGGTGAAATTGTAGTTTCGGTGAAGATGCCGAATACCCGTGGTTGGACGGAAAGACCCCGTGAACCTTTACTACAGCTTGACGTTGAAGTCTGGTGCTACGTTGTCCAGGATAGGTGGGAGACTTTGAAGCGGGGACGCCAGTCCTCGTGGAGCCAACCTTGGGATACCACCCTTCGTGTTCTGGGCTTCTAACCCGCTGCCGTAATCCGGGGCGGGAACAGCGTCAGGTGGGTAGTTTGACTGGGGCGGTCGCCTCCTAAAATGTAACGGAGGCGCACAAAGGTTCCCTCAGCACGGTTGGAAATCGTGCGTAGAGTGCAAACGCATAAGGGAGCTTGACTGCGAGACAGACATGTCGAGCAGGTGCGAAAGCAGGTGTTAGTGATCCGGCGGTAACTAGTGGACGTGCCGTCGCTCAACGGATAAAAGGTACTCCGGGGATAACAGGCTTATCCTTCCCAAGAGTCCACATCGACGGAAGGGTTTGGCACCTCGATGTCGGCTCGTCGCATCCTGGGGCTGAAGCAGGTCCCAAGGGTTGGGCTGTTCGCCCATTAAAGCGGTACGCGAGCTGGGTTCAGAACGTCGTGAGACAGTTCGGTCCCTATCCACCATGGGCGCTGGAGCTTTGAGAGGAGTCGTCTCTAGTACGAGAGGACCGAGACGAACAGACCTCTGGTGTATCAGTCGTCGTGCCAACGGCGCTGCTGATTAGCCACGTCTGGATGGGATAACCGCTGAAAGCATCTAAGCGGGAAGCCCACCTCGAGATGAGAGCTCCCATCCCCTAGAGGGAGTAAGGGCGGTCGGAGACTACGACCTTGATAGGCGGGACGTGTAAGCGCAGCAATGCGTTCAGCTGACCCGTACTAATTGCCCGAGGTCTTGATTTGAACACCGGTGTAGGGTCGCTATGGAGTTTTGAGGGAGCGCAGGCAGCCGAAAAGGCGCCCGCCCCTTGACAGTTCGGCGGTCATACCGGCGGGGAAACACCTCTTCCCATTCCGAACAGAGAAGTTAAGCCCGCCAGGGCCGATGGTACTCGGAGGGCAACCTCCCGGGAGAGTAGGTCGCCGCCGATTTTTTTCAGATCAGAGCCGCCTTCGGGCGGCTCTTTTCATTGGGCGAGCGGCTTGCCCACGAGCCAGTGATGGCCGTACGGATCGACGACGCGCCCCTGCCTCCAGCCGTAGGGCTGGTCGGCGACCGGGAACATCAGCGTGCAGCCTGCGTCGACGGCGCGCGCCGCCGCGGCGTCCGGATCGTCGACCGTGAGGCTCAGTCGCACGGTCGTTGCGCCCACAGTCTCGGGGCTCGGCGTTCCGAGTTGTGGCGCCTCGGTCGCCAGGCCGAAGCGGCAGCCGTCGATCTCGAGCTCCGCGACAGCCGGCCCGTCCGGCGCGCGCAGCACGTCGCCGACGAGGACTGCTCCGAACGCGCGCCCATAGAGCTCGATCGCTGCATCGACGTCGCGCACCGCGAGGAACGGATGAAGCTCCGTCATGCCGGCAGCGTCAGGCTCTCGAGGTCGCGCGGATAGTCGGTCAACCACTCGACGCCGTCGCGCGTGACGGCGATCGTGTCGGAGAACCGAAACCCGCCGACGTCCTCGGCGTAGAGGCCCGGCTCGACCGTGAAGACCATGCCCGGCGCGAGCTCCGTGGCGTCGCCGACGTCGAGGAACGGCCCCTCGTGGTAGCGAAGGCCGATCGCATGGCCGCTGTGATGACGCCAGTTCGGCCACAGCTCGTGCTCGTCGTAGTACGCACGCACGCGCCTGTCGACCTCGGCGCACGGGCTGCCGGCGCGCAACGCCTCGACGGCGAGATCCTGCAGCGCCACCATGTGCTCGAAGAGCCGCTTCTGCTCGTCGGACGGAGTCCCGAGGACGAGCGTGCGCTCGAGCTCCGAGTGGTAGCCCCAGACCGGAGCGATCGCCTCGGTCACGAGCACGTCGCCGCGCTCGAACGCGATGTTCCCCGCGACCGAGTGCGGGATCGCGGCGTTGCGGCCGATCTGGCCGCGGTAACCCGCCCAGACGCCGTCGTACCACGGGCTCTGCGGCCGCCACGACGTCCCGAGCTCCGCGAGCAGACGATCCGTCGCGCCCTGCGACGCCCGGCGCTCGACGACCGTCTCCGTCACTCCGGCCTCCGTCGCGTCCTGCAGCAGCCGGTGCGCGACGCCCGCCCAATGGCACGCGACGCGCAACAGCCCGAGCTCGGCGTCGCTCTTCACGGACATCTGCGCCTCGACCGCATCCGCGACCTGCGTGAACGGCGCGCCTGCGAGCTCCGAGAGCGTCGGCCCCCGATAGCCGAAGACCCATGGGTACCCGTCCGTGTCGGCGCCGAGCGCTCCGCGGATGCCGAGCGCGCCGAGCAGCTCGGCCAGGCGCCCGAACGGGTGCGACTGCCCCGGGTACTCGTCGTAGTGCGCGATCTCCGTGAGCGCGGCATTCGCCTGCGCGTGCTCGAGCTCGAGCCGCGGCACGAGCATGCCGGCGCGCCCGTCCCGGGCAAGTGCGAACGCGACCGGGCGTTCGGTCTGGATGAAGTGGAAGCCCGTGTAGTAGAGGACGCGGCTCGGGTCGAAGAGGACGCAGCCGGAGAGCCCGCGTTCCTCGAGCGTCGATGCGAGCCGCTCCCGCCTCGCCGCGAATTCCTGGTCGGTGATTCTCACGCAGCCTCCGTCCCGAGCTTCTCGCGCCATTCCGGATCGAGCGCGCGCAACCGCCGGACGCGCTCCTCGACTTTCGGATGCGTGACGAAGAGCGCGGCGAGCCCTTCCTCGAGAAACGGGTTGAACGTCCACAGCGGCTCCGTCGCGGGCGACGCTTCGAACGACACGAGCTCCGCCGCCTGCTCGAGCCGCAGCAATGCGTCGGCGATCCCGTGCGGCGAGTCGCAAAGCTCCGCGGCGCGCCGGTCGGCGTCGTACTCCCGCTTCGGCGAGATCAGCGCGTGCACGCACGCCGCCGCGATCGGTCCCAGCACGAAGAGCAATGCACGCTCGAGGAAGCCGCCGATGCGGCTGAGCTCGATCAGAGACGCCGCAAGCACGACGACCGCGGTCTGCAGCGCGACGTCGCGGTGCTTGATGTGCGCGAGCTCGTGCGCGATGACGCCTTCGAGCTCGGCCGGTGGACAGGCAGTGACGCACCCGGAGCTCAGCGCGAGCGCGGAGTACATCGGGCCACGCCCCGTCGCGAGCGCGAGTGGCATCCCGTCCGGGATCAGGTAGACGCGCGGCTTCAAAACGCCTGCGCGTGCCGCAAGCCGCTCGACCGTGGAGTGCAGCAACGGCGCCTCGGCAACCGGAACCTCACGTGCCTTCACCATCCCGAGCACGACGCGGTCGAACGTCCAGTAGATGCCGGTGACGAGCAGCAGGCCGCTGAACGCAAAGACGGAGAGCAGCCGTACGCCGCCGATCGACCAGCCGACGAACGCGAGCACGCCACACACCGCGACGAGCAGCAGCGACGCCTTGACGATGTTCCGTGCCGCGGCGAACCGCACGGGCGCTACGCGTCGTCCGGGTCCGGCCCGCTGCCGTTCGAACCGTCGTCGTCGAGCAGCCCGCGCGGCGGCCAGTCCTCGTTCGCCTGCGCGTCGCACCGGCTGGAGCAGTGCAACGAGGCGATGTTCTGGAGCGGGACGAGGATGTGCCCGTTCAACTCGATGTGCGCCACCTCGTCGACGTAGCAGTACGCGGTCAGCACGCCCTCCTGGTACTCGCCGCCGAAGAGTGCGACCTCGACCTGCTCACCCTTGTACTTGCCTGTGTAGTCCTCCACCCGCAGCCTCAGTCTATCGCCCTGAAGACGCCGTCCTCGTGCACGCACGTCCACGACTCGCAGTTCCCGACGACAGGCTGTGCGATCCCCGTCACCACGGCCTGGATGCGGCGCATCGAGCCGCCGTGGGTGACGACGACGACGCGCTCGCCCGGGTGGCTCGCCGCGATCCGCTCCATCGCGCGCACCATCCGCTCGCGGTGCTCCTCCGGCGACTCTCCTTCGAAATCGACGGCCTCGCGCTCGGCCGGCGTCAGCCCTTCCCACGAGCCCCAGTTCCGCTCGCGCAGGTCGGGATCGGTCACGACCGGCAGCCCGAGCTCCGCGCCGACGATCTCGGCCGTCTCCTTCGCACGTGCGAGGTCGCTTGCATAGATCGCAGCCGCGCCTTCGGGCGCGAGACGCTCTGCGAGCTCGCGCGCCTGCCGTCGCCCGTACTCGTTGAGCGGCCGGTCGGTGTGGCCCTGCAGCCGCCCGTCGGCGTTCCAGTCGGTCTCGCCGTGACGAACGAAGAGGAGCGTTGCCATCCGTGGCTAGGCTAGCCAGCCGTGGATCTGCAACTCGCCGACACCGTCTGCGTCGTCACCGGCTCGACCGGCGGCATCGGGCTCGAGGTCGCCAAGCTCCTCACCGCCGAGGGCGCCCAGGTCGTCACGACCGGCCGCAGCGGCGGCGACGTGCAGGCGGACCTCGCGAAGCCGGGCGAGCCAGAGCGCGTCATCCGCGAGGCCGAGGAGCGCTTCGGCCGCGTCGACGTGCTCGTCAACAACGTCGGCGTCGCCTACCAGCGGTCGTTCGAGGAAGTGACGGATGAGCAATGGGACGAGCTCTGGCAGCTGAACGTCATGAGCTACGTCCGTGCGATTCGCGCCGTCCTGCCCGGCATGCGCGAGCGTGGGGCGGGTGTGATCGTCAACGTCTCGTCGACGGCCGGGAAGCGCCCGTCCGCGTCGATGCCCGACTACTCGGTGACGAAGGCGGCCGTGCTCTCACTCTCTCGCCTGATCGCGGACGTGTATGCGAAGGACGGGATCCGCTGCAACGCCGTGACGCCGGGCCCGACCGCGACCGAGGCGTGGCTCGCCGACGGCGGGCTCGCCGACCAGCAGGCGCAGCGGAGCGGCAAGAGCAAAGACGAGGTGCTCGCCGCGGTCGGCGGCGGCCGACCGCTCGGCCGCCTCGCCGAGCCGGAGGAGATCGCCTCCGTCGTCGCGTTCTTATGCTCGCCGAGGTCGAGCTACGTCACCGGCGCTGCCTGGAGCGCCGACGGAGGAACCGTCCCGATCATCCTTTGATTCGCTTGCGACCGCTTCGCTTTGCTCGCTCGCGGGTTCGGCCCGAGAGCTGACTCGTACCGGGTCGGCGGCGAGCCGCGCCCGCCATGTCGGGCGCGGCCGAGAGCCGTCAAGATCGTGCTCTAGGGTGAAGCTCATGCCGGAAACCGCCGGTCGGGTTGCCGATGCCTTCGCAGGCCTCGTGCGTGAGCACGAGGAGCGCTGGCTGTCGCCGCTCGCCGTTCGCTCCTACGAGAGCCGCGGGCGCGCGCACGCAGAGGAAGAGTGCCGGCTGCGCACGCCGTTCCAGCGAGACCGCGACCGGATCGTCCACTCGAAGGCCTTCCGCCGGCTGCGCCACAAGACCCAGGTCTTCGTCGATCCCGAAGGCGACCACTTCCGCACGCGGCTGACGCACACCCTCGAGACGACCGGCATCGCGCGCGGGGTCGGACGCGCGCTGCGGCTGAACGAGGATCTCGTCGAGGCGATCGGGCTCGGCCACGATCTCGGCCATCCGCCGTTCGGTCACGCCGGTGAGCAGGCACTCGACGAGCTGCTGCGCGAGCGCGGTGGCGCAGGCTTCCGTCACAACGAGCACTCGCTTCGCGTGGTCGAGCAGCTCGAGCGCGACGGCCGGGGCCTCAACCTGACCGAAGAGGTGCGCGACGGGATCCTCAAGCACACCGGGCCGACCGAGCCCGAGACGCTCGAGGGCAAGATCGTGCGCATCGTCGATCGTGTCGCCTACATCAATCACGACATCGACGACGCGATCCGCGCCGGCCTGCTCTCCGCCGACGAGCTGCCTCAGGACGAGATCGCCCTGCTCGGCGACACCGGCTCCCGCCGCATCGACGTGCTCGTGCACGACCTCGTCGAGTCGTCCGCGAGCGCCGGCGACATCGTGCAGAGCGAGGAGATCGCGACGGCGATGCTTTCGCTCCGCTCGTTCATGTTCGAGCGCATCTACCTGCAGCAGGAGCACGAGCCGGTGCGCGCGAATGTGCGGCGCATCTTCGAGGATCTCGTCGACGCAAAGAGCTACTCGCTCGTCGAGGCTACCGACTACCTGGCCGGCATGACCGACCGCTTCGCGCTCGCGTACTGATGGCGCGCATCAAGGACAGCTCCGTCGAAGCGGTCAAGGGAGCGGCCGAGATCCTGCCGCTCGTCGAGGACTACGTCAGGCTCCGCAAGGCGGGTGGGAC
The DNA here is from genome assembly GCA_963838985.1 of uncultured Actinomycetes bacterium. GTDB lineage: Bacteria > Actinomycetota > Thermoleophilia > Gaiellales > Gaiellaceae > Palsa-739. The sequence goes on along the minus strand of CAWITF010000003.1, from coordinate 86,214 downwards.
GTACAAGGGCTTGTGCCCCTTCCACCAGGAGCGGACGCCGAGCTTCACCGTCACGCCCGCGCGCGGGACGTTCAAGTGCTTCGGCTGCGGCGAGGGCGGCGACGCGATCTCATTCGTCGAGAAGATCGAGCAGGTCGACTTCGTCGGTGCGATCGAGGCGCTCGCCAAGCGCTTCGGCGTCGAGATCGAGTACGAGGAGATCTCCCCCGAGGCCGAGAACGCACGCCGGCGCAAAGACCGGCTGACGCAGCTGCTCGAGCGGGCAACCGTCTTCTACGAACGGATGCTCTGGGACAGTGACCAGGGAACGCTCGCGCGCGACTACCTCGCTTCCCGCGGCTTGAACGAGGACGTGTGCAAGACGTTCCGGCTCGGCTACGCGCCCGGCGGCCCGACCCTGACGCGACGCGCGGCGGGGGAGGGGTACACGCGCGAGGAGCTGCTCGCAGCGGGGCTCGCGAACCGGCGCGGCAACGACTACTTCTCGCGGCGCATCGTCTTCCCGCTGACGGATGCGCGCGGGACGGTGCGCGGCTTCCAGGCGCGCAAGCTGCACGACGACGACCCGCTGCAGGCGAAGTACGTGAACTCGCCCGAGAGCGACGTCTTCAAGAAGGGCGACCTGCTCTACGGGCTCGACACCGCTCGCATGCAGATCGCGAAGCAGGACCGCGCGGTCGTCGTCGAGGGAAACACGGATGTACTCGCGTTGCGGCAGGCCGGCTTCGAGCCGGTCGTCGCGTCGATGGGCACGGCGCTCACCGAGCGGCAGCTCAAGGAGCTGAACCGGCTGACGAAGCGCCTCTTCCTCTGCTTCGACTCGGACGCAGCGGGACAGGACGCAACGCTTCGGGGAATGGAGCTCGCAGTTGCGCAAGGCTTCGACGTGCAGGTCGTCGCACTGCCGAAGGGGACCGACCCCGCCGACGACCCCGAGACGTTCGAGCGCTTGCTGAAGACGCCGGCGAGCTACCCCGTGCATCGCGTCCGCCTCGAGCACGAGCGTGCGCGCGACAAGCAGAGCGCGTTCGCGTCGATCCGGACGTTCCTCGCCTCCGTGCCCGATTCGCCCGAACGTCAGGACGCGCTGCGCCTCGCCGCCGACCTGCTCGACCTGCCGCCGGAGACGCAGGCCGGCCTCGCGCCGGCGCGCGGCAGCTCGCGCGCGGCCGGCGTCGTCTCGCCGCGCCTGCTCGACGCGGGTGCGCGGCTCGAGCGCGGCGCGCTCGCGGGCGTCGCGGCGCACCCGAAGTTGAACCGCTACCTCGAGGAGCTGGGGCCGGAGCATTTCGACCACGATCTCCACCGGCGCGTACGTGCGCACCTGCTCGGCCAGGATGCCGCCGACGGCGAGCTGACCCCGTTGCTCGCCGAGCTGTACGCGATGGCCGACGCCGACGACATCACGGAGGAGACCGCCGAGCAGATGCTGCTGCGGCTGCGCGAGCGGCGCCTGCAGCGGCAGCTCTCGGAGGCGGGGGACGACCACTTCATCGAGCTCCAGCAGCGACTCGCCGAGGTGCGCACGGCGATCCGCGAATTCGCCTGAGCCCGGGCTACAATGCCGCCGCCAATCCCCGGTAGCTCAATTGGCAGAGCATCCGGCTGTTAACCGGAGGGTTGTTGGTTCGAGTCCAACCCGGGGAGCTTCTGGAACCGATCGTGATCACGCGGCGCTATCGAGGGCCGCAGAACTCGGGCAACGGCGGCTACACGTGCGGCCGTGTCGCCGCGTACGTCGAAAGCGCGGACGCGGTCGAGGTGACGCTGCGGCTGCCGCCGCCGCTCGACACGCCGCTGCGGGTCGAGCGCAACGGGACGCTTCGCGTGCTCGACGGCGAGGCGCTCGTCGCGGAGGCGCAGCCCGCCGAGCTCGACCTCGAGCTCCCGGCCCCGGTCTCGTTCGCCGAGGCGGAGCGTCTTGCCGCCGCGAACCCGCCCGATCCCGATCACCCGTTCCCCGGCTGCTTCACGTGCGGGCCGCAGGGCGACGGCCTTCGGCTCAACCCGTCTCCCACAGGCGACGGCCGGGTCGCCGCACCGTGGCGGCCCGAGTCCGACGCGCCCGAGCTCGTGTGGGCTGCGCTCGACTGCCCTGGCGCCTTCGCCGTCAACCCGGACCTCGCACGCGGGCTGACCGTGCTCGGCCGGCTCGCCGCGCACATCGAGTCGACCCCGGCCGCAGGCGACGAATGCGTCGTCGTCGGCTGGCCGATCGGCGGCGAAGGGCGTCGCCTCTTCGCCGGGACGGCCGTCTTCCGCGGCGAGGAGCCGCTCGCCTGGGCCAGGGCCGTTTGGGTCAGGGTGGGAGACGAGTTCCGCGACGCGGTACCCTCTCGGCCGTGATCGATCGTTTCGAAGAGCTCAAGACGCGGCTCGCCGAGATCCACGACGTCGAGAAGGCCGCCGGCCTCCTCTCGTGGGACGAGGAGACGAAGATGCCGCCGAGCGGCGCCGAGGCTCGCGCCGAGCAGCGCGCGACGCTGAACCGGATCGCCCACGAGCTCCAGGTCGCGCCCGATCTCGGCGCGCTTCTCGAGGAACTGCGCCCGTTCGAGGAGGAGCACGACGAGGAGTCGTTCGAGGCAAGCCTGATCCGCGTCTCGCGCCGCGACTACGACAAAGCGGTCCGCGTCCCGCCCGACCTGCGGGCCGAGCTGACGCGCGCCGGCTCCCTCGGCTACCAGGCGTGGCTGCGCGCCCGGGAGCAGGAGGACTACGGGATCATGCTGCCGCACCTCGAGCGGAACCTCGAGCTGCGCCGGCAGTACGTCGCCTGCTTCGAGCCGGCCGACGACCCGTACGACATCGTCCTCGACGACTACGAGCCGGGCATGAAGACGGTCGAGGTCGAGGCGATCTTCGACAAGCTGAAGGCGGCGCTCGTGCCGATGATCCGCAGCGTCGCCGAGGCCGACGCCGTCGACGACTCATGCCTGCGCGGCCGCTTCCCGCGCGCGGCGCAGCGCCGCTTCGCGCTCGCGATGCTCGAGCAGTGGGGGATGGACCGCGCCGCCTGGCGGCTGGACAAGACCGTCCACCCGTTCGCGACGTCGTTCGCGCCGACCGACATCCGGCTGACGACGAACTTCCACGAGGACTCGCTGCACGGGATCCTCTCCTGCATGCACGAGTTCGGGCACGGCATCTACGAGCGCCAGGTCGACCCGGAGTACACGCGCACGCCGCTTGCGCAGGGGGTGTCGTCGGCCTTCCACGAGTCGCAGAGCCGGATGTGGGAGAACCTCGTCGGTCGCAGCATCGCCACCTGGCGGTTCTTCTACCCGAAGCTCCAGGACGAGTTCCCCGACCAGTTCGGCGATGTGCCGCTCGAGACGTTCCATCTCGCGCTGAACAAGGTGCAGCCGTCCTATCGCCGCGTCGACGCCGACGAGGTGACCTATTGCATGCACATCATCCTGCGCTTCGAGCTCGAGCGGGCGATGCTCTCCGGCGAGGTGGCGCTGAAGGACTTGCCCGACGCCTTCGACGCGAAGATGCGCGAGTACCTCGGGCTCCAGCCGCCGGACGTCGTCGCGGGCGTCCTCCAGGACGTCCACTGGTCGGACATGACGATGGGGTACTTCCCGACCTATGCGCTCGGGAACGTCGTCTCCGTGCAGCTCTGGGAGCGCGCCGAGGCCGACCTCGGCGACCTCGACGAGTCGTTCGAGCGGGGCGAGTTCGACTCACTCCGGGACTGGCTCCGCGAGCACGTCCACCGGCACGGCCGGGCGTTCACCCCCCAGGAGCTGCTCCAGCGGGCGGCCGGCAGCCAGATGGATCCCGCGCCGTACCTCAGGTACCTCGAGCGGAAGCTCGGCGACCTGGTCGGCGCCCCCGCCTAGGCCGGATGGCAGCTGCAGATCGTCTCGCCGAGCACGCCGCGCTCGTAGCGAAGACCACAGCGGGCGCAGGTCGGCGGCAGCACGCGCGCCTTCACGAGCAGCGCCCGCATCAGGCTCGCCCAGAGCAGGATGTAGCCGATCAGGAAAGGCCCGCTCAGTGTCATGTAAATGTCTATCGGCGGCGGGGGCCGATCGGATTAGCGCTCCGGTAAGATCGTCGCTGTGAGCTGGCTGTACATCGCCCTGCTCGCGCTGGCCGTCGCCGTTGTTGCCGGCGCAGAATGGCCGCGGCTCGGCGCACGGTTCGAGCTCCGTGTCGGGGCAGATGCGCGACGCCGGCGTGAGCGTGCGAAGCGCAAGGCCTCGCTCCGCGTCGTGCCGCCCACGGACGACGCCGACGAGTTCGCGGCGAGCGTCGAGCGCGACCTCGCGAACCTGCCGACGATCGAAGAGACCGACCGCCGCTAACGAACGAGCACGTGTGCGCTGACGCGGCGGGTGTTCGGCAAGACGGGTCCGACATTTTCCTGGTTCCGCGACTCCTGGAAGTCGGACACCACGATGGAGACCGTGTCCTTGCCGAGCGGCAGCCTCGCCGTCGAGATCGAGAGGATGCCGTTCGAGAACGAGAACTTTGGCACCCTCGTGCCGACCCGAACCGTGATCGATCCTGGGTCGACGCCCGAGCCAGAGTCCCGAATGGCGAAGCGGATCGGGCCGTGCCGCTTCGTCGCGTTCGACAGCAGCCGCACCTTCGGCGGGCTCATGTCGTTCACCCAGTAACGGAAGGTGAACTTTCCGGGTTTGCCTCCGGCGGGGGTGTCGAAGACGATGTCGTACGAGGCGGGAGCGGCCAGGACGGCGCCGGCTGCGGGAACCGGCCGTCCGTACTCGCGATAAGGGTTCAGGTTGAACGGCAGTGCGGTGTAGCCGACGAGGCGGTTCTCGTCCCCGGCGAAGACCACGCGCGGTGCGACGCGAACGCCGTCGCGGCGTGACACGATCGCGACACCGAAGTTCGCCACCGGCTTTGCGAACGTCACGCGGAAGACCTGCTCTGGGCCGCTGAGGTTCGTCGGGACGCCGAAAGCGCAATTGCAGCTCGGGCTGCCTTCCGGGTAGCGATACGTCGAGACGCGCGCCGGCTTTCCGGCCGTGTTGCCGTTGTACACGCCTGGCTTGCGCAACGTCACGTGTTTCTCAGTCCCAAGTAGCGGGGCTTCGATGTGAGCCCAGTACGGGATCCGGCGAACGTCGCTGCCCCGGGTGAGCACGACGTATCCCATCGCGTCTCCCTCGGGTGCCTTTGCGTCGGTGGTGAGCGAGATCGTGAGCGCCGTCCCGGCCACCACGGTGGGTGAGGACGGCGTGAGGGAGACGCCTGAGGCCGTTGTCTGTGACGTGAAGCCGACCGACCACGGCGCCGGACCGCCGCCGGCGTCGGAAATCGCGAGCTGTCGAGTGGTCGTGAGCCCGCGCCGCACGAGTCCGAACGAGAGCGACGTGGGCGCCGTGAAGAGCAGTGGCGTGTCGGCGCGAGGGAGATCGATACGGCCACCGCCTTCGCGGAGCACCGTCGTTTCGTCAGTGGCGTTCGTGGCGTGCACGCGGTCGCCCGTCGATTCGAGTGCCGACTTGATCTGTGCAGGCGTCCAGGACGGATGCCGCTGCTTCAACACGGCAGCTGAGCCGGCGACGTGCGGCGACGCCATGCTGGTCCCGCTCTCGTCGTGATCGGACCAGTGGTTGCCCGGGAGCGACGACAGGATGTCGACACCGGGAGCCGTGACGTCAGGCTTCAGCTGAAGCGACAGCGGCGTTGGTCCGTCCGAGGAGAAGTCCGCGACGACGTCAGCAGGCCCGTCGTCTCCGGCCGACGACGCTGCGACGGTGATCGCCTTCGCTGCCGTTCCCGGCGATCCCACCGAGCCCTTCCCCACATCCGTCGCGTCGTTGCCCGCCGCGATGACGGGGATCACTCCCGCGTCGGCTGCGTTGTTGATCGCCTGAACGACGATGTCGCGTTTCGGTTCGATCTCCGGCTCGCCGAGCGAGAGGTTGAGCACGTCCATCCCGTCGGCAACCGCTTGTTCGATTCCCTTCGCGATCTCCGGCGAGTTGCCGTCGAGGCCGAAATCCGTTGTCGGAACGGTGAGCACCTTGTAGTTGCCGAGATACGCGGCCGGCGCGATGCCTGATGCGACGAAGCGGCCGGACGGTGTAACGGCCGGCGTGTTGTAGTCACCCGCTGCGATGCCGGCGACGTTGATGCCGTGGTCGGAATACGTCGGATCAAACGGACGCCGTGCGTACTTCCACGTCTCGTTCGCGGGCGCGAACGCTCGCGCGACGATCACCTTCGGCGTCGTGAACGCGGTATTCCCCTTCGGGAACCCGGCTGGGTACGTGAAACCGGCCGGCGCGAAGAACGAGTGGGTCTGGTCGATGCCGTCGTCGATGATCGCGATCTTCATGCCCTGCCCGGCCGTTGCGAGCGTCGGGCCCCAGACCGACGGTGCGCCAATCAGCTGCGGCGTGCGGTCGAGTTGCTCGTGGTACGTCACGCTAGGCCAGACCGTGGCGCCGGGGATCGCCTGCAACGCTGCGAGCTTCGACCGCGGCACGACGACGGCCATCCCGTTGAGGGTCACGGCGTAATGCCAGCGGACCTGAGCGGCGGGAATCGCCTGCTGGATGCGCGCCTGCAGCGACCGCTGCGCCGACGCGAGCGTCCGGAGATACGAGACGCTCGCGGTGCTGCGGAGGTCGAGCTTTCGGCGGCTGGTCGTGTTCCCGGCCAGCTGTCGGCCGTCTGTGCTCGCGACGGCGAGCGGGGCCTGCGGCAGGGTGACGACCACCTCGACCGTCGGGTCCGCCGGCGCGCGAAGGCTCGTCGCGGCTCCGCCCGTGGCAGCGAGCAGGACGAGCGACCCCAGGAGCGCAGGAACGAGCAGGGCGAGGCGGCGCAGGCGCGGCATGGTACCGGCATTAGACGTGGATCTGTGATCGATGATTGATGATTGCGGCATGGACGCCGATTTCCTTCGTCACTACGGGGAGGGGATCGAGCGCGACCGGCTGGCGGCAGACGGCGATGGGCTCGAGCTCGCACGCACGCTCGAGCTGCTCGCGCGTGTGCTGCCGCCGCCGCCGGCGCGCGTGCTCGACGTCGGCGGCGGGCCGGGTGTCTACGCTGAGCGGCTCGCTCGCGGCGGCTACGACGTCCATTTGCTCGACGTCGTCGAGCTGCACGTGACGCAGGCGCGCGAGCGGGGCGGCTTCAGTGCGGATCTCGGCGACGCGCGCGACCTCTCCCGCTTCGACGACTCGTGCTTCGATGCGGTGCTCCTGCTCGGGCCGCTGTACCACCTGACCGCGCGCGCCGATCGCGTGCGCGCGTTGAAGGAGGCGCGCCGCGTCGTGCGTGAAGGCGGTGTCGTCGCCGCGGTCGGCATCACGCGCTTCGCGTCGTTGATCGACGGCACGGTGCGCGGCTACATCGACGATCCGCGCTTCCAGGAGATCGTTCGCCGCGACCTCCGCGAGGGGCAGCACCGGAACCCCGAGAACGAGCCCGGCTGGTTCACGACGGCGTACCTCCACCTGCCGGCCGAGCTCTGCGACGAGGTGGCCGAAGCGGGACTCCAGGTCGAGTCTCTACTCGGGATCGAAGGCCCGGGCGGCTGGCTCGACCTGTGGCCGCACGAGCGCGAGCGAGTGCTCCTCGCGGCGCGGCTCGGGGAGAGCGCTGCCGGCGTCAGCCCGCACATGCTCTGCGTCGCGCGACGCTGAAGGGCCAATTCGGCTTGGCTACACTGGGCGTCCGCGCGGATGTGGCGGAATTGGTAGACGCGCACGGTTCAGGTCCGTGTGGGCGAAAGCTCGTGGAGGTTCAAGTCCTCTCATCCGCATAGCGAAGGCTACGCAGAGGTGGCGCCGGGTCGTGAGACGCGGCGACGCGCCGCCCGGGAGAAATGCTTGATGCAGATCGCTCTCTTTCGCTCCGCGTTGGGGCTGCGAGCCGTTGAACACGATCTTGCGGCTGCGCTCCGCGCCGACGGCCATGACGTTCTCCTCCCTGATCTCTACGACGGCAGGACTGCGGAAACCGTCGCGGATGGCCTCGAGCTGAAGGACGCGGTCGGCCGGTATCCCGGTGTGGGGCACTTCTTCACCGATCCCGCGTTGGCCGACTACGACGAGGAGGCGGCACGAACGGTGTCGCGGCGCGTCCGAAGCTTCCTCCGCGACGTCGCTCGACTTCGCCGCTGAGTAGTGCGGGGACTCAGGCTCAGCGGACCGGGCGGCTGCCGAACAGCACGGCGAGCCCGACGCCGAACCCGGCCGCGGTGACCGCCATTGCGACGTTGAACAGCCTCGGCCCTCTCATGGGGTCAAATTCGTCGCTCGGTGCTCCCTCGAACGAGGCACGACGAGCGTCTAATCGAGGCAGGACCCTCGACCATTCCTATCTCTGCGCGACGGAGCGAAGGTAAGCGCACCACACGGCCGAGCGCGGATGTCGCGACGAGGGGGTTGCGGCGTCCGGCAGGCCAATCGAGTACCTCCTAGGGCAGGCAGCCTCTCGCCGGGGGCTGCTTGCACGTGGCCTTGCAGTTACGTCGCCTCGAGCGCGCGCGGGTCGTCCGGGTGAAGCTCCCACCAGAACGAGATGAAGAACTCGAGGTTCGCAATCCGCGTGGGGGCGACCACGAACGCGACCGGGATCGTCGAGCCGTCCTTCCGCTGCAGCAGCCGGAAGCCTTCGCGAATCTCCGGCCGCAGGAGAACCTTGCGATCGATCCCGCCGGCGGTGAAGGAGGCGACGTCCCGGGTGATGAGCTCGTCTCGCTCGTAGCCGAGGAGCTGCTCGGCCTTCTTGTTCATGGCGACGAAGCGGCCGTCGTCGTCGTACACCGACACGCCAAGCCCGGCGCACTCACCGGCTTCGCCGATCAGCGCCTGGTGCAGGCCTTCGGGGATCGGCGCACGCTCGGCTATGGCTCTATTCAAGCCGACAAACCGGCGCGCTAGGAGTCGGTCCACCAGTCGCGTTTGCCGTCGACGTCGTCGCGCGGCGTCTCACCGAGGCTCGGCGCCCCGATGACGAGGATCTCGAGGCCGTCCGGCCCGGCTTCGTAGCCTCGCCACGTCCCGGGCGGGACCCGCACGGCGTCCCATTCCCTGAGCTCGACGATCTCGTCGTCCAGCTTCATCCGGCCGCTCCCGCGCACGACCACGTACACCTCTTCCTGCCTCACGTGCGTGTGGCCGTACGGAAAGCGGTAGCCGGGCGGGACGTGCTGGTAGCTCACGCCGGATTCCGCCAGCTCGAGCGGGCCGGTTGCCGCGCGGAACTCGAGGCCCGGCGCGCCGTCGAACACCGCGCCGATGTCCTCGATGTCCTCCTTGATGTTCCGGTGCGTGAAGGGCACCGGGCGATCGTACGACACCGCATACAGGAATCGCGCCGGCGCGTCCGAACATCGGTGACCAGGGCGTGACAGCGGCTAAGTACTCTCCCCGGCTGCGGCACGCCTCAGGGGCCGCCCGCCCGTACCGCAGGGGTGTGCGGCCCCGCTTCTCTCTGCGCGCTCAGGCCACTGGTGAAATGATGCGAGCTTGCGGCGGCTGATCTGTTTCGTGCGGGGTCATTCCTTTCGGCGACCCGAGACGGTGTTCGGGATTCACGTCCGCATCTGCTCGCGCTGTCACCGCGCGGTCTGAGCTCAGGCGGCGACGGGCGGCGCGTAGATCCGGAAGAGATCGGGCTCGCACATCCCGACCGCATCGACCGCGTCCGGGTCGAACTGCGACCCGCGATGCCTTGCTAGCTCGGTCATCGCCGCATCCCACGTCGAAGCGGGGCGGTAGGGACGGTGGTCGGTCATCGCGTCCAGCGCGTCGACGACCGAGAAGATGCGCGCGCTCAACGGGATCTGTCGCTCGTGCAGCTGATCGGGGTACCCGTTCCCGTTCCACCACTCGTGATGGGAGCGGATCACTCGCAGCCCTTCGCCCTTCAGCAGCGGCACATGCGAGAGCAGGCGCTCTCCGATCACCGCGTGCTCCTGCATGATCTGCCGCTCCTTCCGGGAGAGCGTGTTCGTCTTCAAGAGGATGTTGTCCGGGATCCCGATCTTGCCGACGTCGTGGAGGAGGAAGCCCCACTCGAGGCTCGGATCGTCCAGCAGTGACGGCTCGATCTCGAGCGTCAGCCGCGTCGCATACGCCGTCACGCGGCGCGAGTGCGCGCTCGTCCCGAGGTCGCGCGACTCGAGCGCGGCGGCGAGCGCTGCGACCGTCTGCCGGTACGCCTGGTCGAGCAACTCGTGCTGCTGCTGCCCGATCTGGATCAGCCGATGCAAGTCCGCGGCGTGCGCAACCTCCGCGTCGCTCTTCGTCGCGCCGATCTGCGTCATCGGCTTGAGGCCGATCTGCTGCTCGATCAGCGTGAGCAGCTCCAGCGGATTGAACGGCTTCCGCACGAACGCGTCTGCGCCGGCGGCGGTCGCACGCACGCCCACCTCGTCCGAGCCGCTGATCACCACGATCGGGATCGGGCGCGCTCCGAACCCCTCACGGAGGCGCTCACAGTAGAAGAGGCCGTCGATTCCCGGCAGGCCGACGTCGAGGACGATCGCATCCGGCCGCGAGGACGCAAGGATCCGCTCCGCCTCGATCACGTGGTGCGCCTCGGAGACCTCGAACCCGTCGAGCTCGAACGTCGTGCGCATCAGTTCACAGAGCAGCCTGTCGTCGTCGACGACCAGCACGTTGCGCTTGCGATCCACCGCAGCCCCTTTCATCGGGAACGCCGTCATCCCTGTCGGTCGGCAGATCGAGCGCGCGACATGACAGCAACGAAAGCGCAGGAAGCGGGAGCACATCCGGGGTCAATCCGCTGAAACCTCAGCGAGCCTGACAGCGAAGATTCCCCCGATCGGGGTACGCCGGAGCGTCGATTGGTCGTTGGGATTCCGCGTTACGCAGCCTGCAGGGCCACGCGGGCGACCGTGAGGCGCCACGCGAGGCCGGAGCAGGCACGAGCGGGGAAGAGCCGCTTGAACTGTGCCGCAGTCATGCCCAGAGGATGCCCGCCGGGGCCTACTTCACGGAATCACCGGTTCGGTGGTTCTCCGCCCGGCTTGACGGATTCCCCGCGTGAGGGATGGACGCCGGGACCCGGTGTCCGAAGAATGAAGCTAAGGAAACCTCGCACGCCTGCGGCCGTGCCGAACGAAGGAGATTCTTCGTGTCAGGCCGCAATTGGAGGGCGCAGCGGGCGAGCGTCGCAGGACGCGATGAGGCAGGCCAGGCCGCGGTGCTCTCGGTTGTCTGGCTCTTGGTGCTGCTCGGATTCGCCGGTTTCGTGATCGACGTCGGCTCCTGGTACCGGGCACAGCGGAACCTGCAGGCGCAGGCGGACGCCTCCGCGCTCGCAGGCGCGCAGGAACTACCGCAGAGCACGGCCACTGCCGGCAGCGAGGCCCAGCAGTTCGCGACGAAGAACGGCTTCACCCTGCCGGTCTCTGACATCACGTTCTCCGGGACTACTGCGCCGGACGACTCGATCACGGTGAAGGTCAACTCGACGGCGCCGACGTTCTTCTCGCGCGTCTTCGGCATCACCTCGGTGGCCGTTCGAGCGACTGCGCAGGCGAAGAGCTCGCTGATGGGGCAGGCCCGCTACGTCGCGCCGATCGCGGTGAACATCAACCACCCGATGCTTTCGGGCGCGGGATGCCCGTGCTTCGACCAGGCCACGTCGATTCCGCTCGATAAGAAGGGCGCTCCTGGTTCGTTCGGGCTCGTCGACCTCGACAACGGTCATGGCAACGGCGCGAGCACGCTCGGCGACTGGATCGCAAACGGCTACAGTGGCTATCTCGGGCTCGGGGACTACTCGTCGAACACCGGCGCGAAGTTCAACTCGGCGAACGTCCAAGATGCGCTCGACCAGCGCATCGGCACCGTGCTGTTGTTCCCGGTCTACGACACGCTCACCGGCAACGGAACGAATGCCGTCTATCACGTGATCGCATGGGTGGGCTTCAAGCTGACCGGCTACGACATGAACGGCAGTTCCGGTGAGCTCTATGGGAGCTTCACGGACATCACGTGGCAGGGGATTGCCGCCGCACCGGGTAGCGGCGAGCCGAACCTCGGCGCGAAGGTCGTCAGCCTGATCCAGTAACGCGACTGCTCCGGCGACGTGCTAGTCCGCAAGCGCCGCGAGCACGTCGTCGGCGTGCGTCGCGGGCTTCACGTCGTGCATCACCTTCTTGACGTTGCCGTCGGCATCGATCACGAACGTCGACCGGAAGACGCCCGTGTACTTCTTGCCGGCGAACGACTTCTCTCCCCAGACGCCGTACTCGTCTGCGACCGCGTGATCGGTGTCGGCGAGCAGCGTGAACGGAAGGTCGTACTTCTTCCGGAACTTCACGTGTGACGACTCATCGTCTGGCGATACGCCGAGAACCACCGCGCCTGCCTGCTCGAACTCGCCGTAGGCGTCGCGGATCCCGCACGCCTGCGTCGTGCAGCCGGGTGTGTCGTCCTTCGGATAGAAGTAGAGAACGACCGGCTTGCCGCGAAGCTCCGAGAGCTTCACGGTCTCGCCGGCGTCGGACACCAGCTCGAAGTCGGGTGCGGGCTTGCCTTCCTCGATCACGTTCGATCCTCCCTGTAGCGTTGGCCGCCGATGCTAACGGCGCACCACACCGTCGCATTCCTCGTGCTCGCCGGAACGTGGGGCGCGGGGATCCTCGCCGCGATCGCGTACTACCGGCGCCGGGAGCCGCGCGGGATCGTCACGCATCTGCTCGCGCTCGCACAGACGCTCGTGATCGCGCAGGTCGGCCTCGGGCTGCTCCTTCTCTCCGACCATCGGCGCGCGCCCGACCGCCTGCACTACGTCTACGGCTCGCTGTCCCTCGCGGCGGTACTCGCGCCCTGGTTCTACGCGCCGGCCGAGCGGCGCCGCCGGCTCGCCTGGTTCGCCGGCGCTACCCTGGTCGCAGGAGCGCTCGCAGTGCGGGCGTACATGACGGGAACATGAGACGGCGCACATGAGACGGGGCTTTCTCTCGCGCATATCCCACCCTCCGCGGCTTCCTGATCATCGCGGCGATCGCGCTCGTCGTCGTCCTGCTCAAGCTCGAGCTCACCGTCGTCGTGCTGCTCGCCGCCGCGCGTATCGCCTTCATCATCGCGATCGCCGTTCTTCGTCTACCTGATGTGGCGCGAGCGGCGCGAGGAGATCGGGCAGTGGCCGACGCGGGCGCGGCTCGTGTTCTACGGCGGCGCGGCGCTCGCGATCGCCGACCTCGGCGTCAACTGGTACGCGGGCGCCCACGGCCTGCAGGTGCTCGCCTTCGTCGGCGTACTGGCGGCTTCCGGCTGGGCGATGTTTCGCACCTGGCGGGATCAGCACACCTACATCTGATGCCGACGATCCGGACACCGCAGGAGCTCTTCGCCCATCGCCTGCGCACGATGCTCTGGGTCGAGGAGCGGCTCGCGGGCGAGATCCTGCCGATGCTGTACGACCACGTGCACGCGATCGACTTGAAGCTCGGGATCGAGCGGCACATCCTCGAGACGCAGGGCCACGTGCGGACGCTGAGGAGCGCGCTGCACCTGCTCGGCACGTCGGAGCAGCCGCAGGAGAGCGCTGCGCTCCTCGGCCTGGAGGCGGAGCACGACGTGCTGATGGAAGCTGTCGACCTTGAGCGAGAGGACGTCGTCGACCTGATGCACGCCGCCGTGATCGGGCAGAGCGAGCACCAGGAGATCGCGGCGTACGAGTCACTTGTCGCGACAGCGCAGGCGCTCGGCGAGGAGGAGATCGCCGCCATGCTGCAGGAGATCCTCGAGCAAGAGGAGTACGCGCTCGAGCTCGTCGAGAAGGCCGCGACGAAGCTGCTCGCCGAGCAGGTCGAGAGTCCGAGGCTCGGCTAGTAGCTAGAGCTCGACGCGCGACGACGCGCCGTCGAGTGCGGCGAGCGCCTCGCGGATCGTCACGTGCTGACCGACGAAGATCGGCGTGTCGCGCAACGTGTACGCCGACGCCTCGCTCTCGCGTAGTCGCAGCATCAGGTGCATGAAGTCGGCCGGCTCGTCGCACTCGAACGCGGTCATGAACTCCTGGTCGTCGATCCCGAACGAGTACGTCGTGTGGTTCTTGATGCCGGGGAACTCCTCGCGCCCGATGCGGATGTGCTCGTCCATCGCGCGCTGCCGGTCGCTCCTCGGTGAGCGCGTACCAAGGCCGCACCTTCTCGAACGGATAGACGACGAGGTACGGCGAGCCCTGCGGCACGATCTTCCGCGCGCGACGTGCGCTCGTGTACTGCGATGCCTTCGTCGTCGCGAGGTATGAGTACGGCGTCTCGAGCCAGCCGGCGAGCGGCGTCCCGTTCAGCGCTGCGCCGAGCTCGCCGAGCGCCTCGTAGCGGTCGGTGATCTTCCAGAGGAAGAAGTCGGTCTCGGGCCGGACGCCGGTCGTCGTGTACGCGCGCAGGTGCTCGAACCGTTCGGCGAAGTCCGTCGACGACGTCGGCGAAGGCGTCCTTCGCCGGCCTGCCGCTCCTCGACGGGGAGCCGCCGCCACGCCGGATCGACGCGGTAGAACGTGTAGGCGACGTACTGGCCTTCCATGGCTCGGATGCTAGCCGCGCGGACGGCGAGGACGAGGGTCGCGGCGCCCCGGATTGACCGGCGCCGTCGCGCGAGAGCCGCAGGCGGTACGGCCCGGTCGCCTCCGGCACGCGCAGCGAGCTTCGTCGCCCGGCCGCCGACCGCGTTGCCGCGCTTCGTCGCGAGGAGCTGCCGGGCAGGCGGTAGAGCTGCGCGACGTACGCGCAGTCGAGGTCGCACGTGAGGTGTCAGACCTGCTCCGCGCTGCGCGACCTTCGGCTTGACGGCGAGCGCAGGCCCGGGCAATGCGCGACCACGCCTCGACGCGACTGCTCGAGCGCGTGCCGCACGGGCGGCGAGGCTCGACTTCGGCGTGTCGTCCGCGTAGTAGAGCCCCGACTGCCAGCCGGTGAGGTCGCTCTCGTCGACCGCGTGGAAGAGGAAGAGGCCCGCGACGTTCGGCTGGCAGAACGCGAGCTGCACCGCCTGCCGGTAGTACGCGGCCTGCGTCGCCTCGTCACCGGCTTCGTCGCCGCCGGCTCCTCGCCCGTGTAGAGCGCGCTGCTTCGCCAGCGGGATCTGCGTCTCGACGCCGAACTCGTCGTAGCAGATCGGCAGCGTCGAGTCGCCGAACGCGGCCGCCGAGCAGCGCGACGAGCTTGCCGTAGTCGGCGAGCGCGATCGTCGTCGAGTTCGGGTGCACGCCGGCGATCGGCGCGACGCTCGAGTTGTCCTCGTACGGATGGAAGGCGAAGCCGTCCATGATCGGCGTCGTGCGGCCGCTCGCGCCGTACGCCGCGCCCATGTCGCGGATGAACGTCGTCGGCGAGTGCGTCGGCCGGATGCCGTCGGCGTCGTCGCCGCCGCGCGGCGAGACCGCGCCGCCGAGCACCGTGACGTCGGGCGACGCCGCCTTGATCGCGTCGTAGGTCGGCGCGAGCAGCGTCTCGTACGCCGGCGCGGCGGCGTCGGCTGCCGTCCGTCGTTGAACTGCGGCAGCCAGTAGCGGTTGAGGTTCGGCTCGTTGCCGACGATCACGATGCGGAGCTCGGGGACGGCCGTGACGACTGACGCGGCGTAGGCGGCGAAGTCGGCCTGGTCGCCGTCGGTGAGCGGCGTCGTCTTGCTGCCCGACGTTCAGATGCTCGTGAGGACGGTGATGTCGATCGAGCTTGGCCGCGGCGGCGACGTTCTCGAGCACGATCTGGTCCGTCGGCGCGAGAGCGTTCGCTCGCCGGGCGCCCACAGCTGCGTGATCCGGACGGCGCGGAAGCCGGCGAGCCGAGCAGGTCCATCTGCGCCTTGGCCGCCGCGAGCGTCGGCGACGCGGACGGCGTCCTCGGTCGGCGCCGATCACCAGGCTCGGGCCGCCCGCGTGCGCCGCAGGGCGAAGGCCAGCGCAGGCCGCGAGCGACGGCGCAGAACCGCCCAGGATCGTGCGCCCGCATCGGCTCGGCTACGGTAGCCGATGGCCGTGCCGGACGCGTGTGCAAGAGCCAGCTGAAGACGCTGCCGGCGAAGCCGGGCGTCTACCTGTTCCGCGACGAGCGGCGGCGACGTCCTCTACGTCGGCAAGGCGAAGACGCTGCGGCCGCGCGTCCGCTCGTACTTCCAGAAGACGCCGCGACAGCCGGGCGCAGATCCAGCATCCTGCCCGACCGCGTCGCCGACATCGAGGTGATCGTCACCGGCAGCGAGGTCGAGGCGCTCCACCTCGAGCAGAACCTCGTCAAGCGGCACCGGCCGCCGTTCAACGTCCGGCTCCGCGACGACAAGTCGTTCCCGTACATCGCCGTCACGGTCGAGGACGAGTACCCGCGCGTGATGTTCACGCGCGAGCGGCACCGGCCGCGGCGTCTGGTACTTCGGCCCGTACGCGAACGCGAAGAAGGTGCGCGAGACGCTCGACGTGCTCAACCGCGTCTTCCCGTACCGCCCGTGCGAGGGGCCGAAGCCGGGACGGCACTCGCGGCATCCCGTGCCTCGACTACCACATCGACCGCTGCCTGGCGCCCTGCGTCGGGCTACGTCTCGAAGGAGGACTACCGCGCGATCATCGACAGCGTGATCGAGTTCCTCTCGGGCGACGTGAAGCCGATCCAGCGCGAGCTCGAGCGCGAAGATGAACGAGGCCGCGGCGGAGGAGCGCTTCGAGGACGCGGCGCGCTATCGCAACCGGCTGCTCGCCGTGCAGCACCTCGTCGAGCGGCAGGCCGTCGAGCGGCAGTCGGTCGGAACCGTCGACGTGATCGGCTTCGCGGCCGACGGCGCGACCGCGCGGTCGTGCAGATCTTCCCGCTGCGCGGCGGCAAGATGGTCGACCGGCACTCGTTCCACCTCGAGAACGTCGACGGCCAGGACGTGACGACGATCCTCGAGTCGTTCGGCCTCGAGTACTACGGCTCGGCGCCGAGCGTGCCGCCGCAGATCATCGTCCCGCGCGACGCCGGCGACCTCGTCGGCGCTCGCGGAGCTGCTCTCGGAGAAGCGCGGCGCCCGCGTCGAGGTCCGCGCGCGCCGAGCGCGGCGAGAAGCGGCGGCTGCAGGAGCTCGCCGACGAGAACGCGCGCGCAGGCGCTCGCGTCCGAGCAGGCGTCGAACGAGCAGAAGCGCGCTGCGCCGCGTCGAGGCGCTCGAGGAGCTGCGCGAGGCGCTCAACCTCGAGTCGCTGCCGATCCGGATCGAGTGCTACGACATCTCGCACGCGATGGGCCAGGACCCGGTCGGCTCGATGGTCGTCTTCCAGGACGCGCTGCCGAAGAAGGCCGACTACCGCAAGTTCGGGATCAAGGCGGCCGGCGAGGACCCGACGACTTCGCCGCGATGGCCGAGGTGATCTCGCGCCGGTTCGCGCGGCTCGCGGACGGGACGGGGGAGACGACGACGAGTCGTTCGCGACGGCGCCGAACCTCGTCGTGATCGACGGCGGCAAGGGCCAGCTCTCCGCCGCGCTCGCGGCGATGCAGGCGTACGACCTGCCGCGCGTCGCCGTGATCGCGCTCGCGAAGCGGATCGAGGAGGTCTTCGTGCCCGGCCGCGCGCGATCCGATCCTGCTCGCGCGCACAATCCCGGGGCTGCAGCTGCTGCAGCGCATCCGCGACGAGGCGCATCGCTTCGCGCTCGGGTTCCACCGCCAGCGGCGCGAGGCGCGCGGCTTCGCGTCGATCTTCGACGACCTCGAGGGCGTCGGGCCGGCGCGGCGGCGCGCGCTGCTGCAGCACTTCGGCTCGGTCGAGCGCGTGCTGGCCGCGACGCCCGAGGAGCTGGAGGGCGTGCCCGGCGTCCCGGCGAAGACGGCGCGGCCGATCTACGCGCAGCTCCACAAGGCCGGCCGCGGCTAGCGGCGGAAGGGCGAGGACTTCAACCTCCTTGAAAGCCGGTTCGCTAGAAGTCTCCGCCGCCTCCGCCGCCACCACCGCCGCCGAAGTCACCGCCGCCGCCGCCGAAGCCGCCGCCGCCGAAATGCGAACGCCGCCGCCGCGCGCCGCGCAAAGCGCGCCGCCGCCGCCGCCTAGAAGCCGCCGCCCCAGCCCCAGCCGCCGCTCATCAGCTCGCCGAGCAGCAGGCCGGGCAGGAAGCCGCCGAAGTAGCTCCCGTACATCGGCGGCGCCGCCCAGTACGGCGTCATCGCGCCGCCGACCATCACCTCGCGCGACTGCGGCTGCTCCCGCGCTCGACCCGTTGGGCGTCGGCCTCGCATGCCGGCACGAGCCGGGGCGTCCCGCCGGGGGCGCCCACTCGACCTCGCGCGACGACGGCCCGTGCCGCGGGTCGAAGAAACAGGGCGACGTGCGCGCGGGTGGCTTCTTCCCGGCAAGCGCCGCCTCGGCGACCGCCATCTCGTAGCGGCCGTCGGCGATCGCCTCGGCGACCTGCCGAGAGCTCCTGCGGCGAGCGGGCGCGGTCGAACGTGTCCGACGCCTGTCCGTACGACGAGATCGCCTTGTCGTATGCCGCCTGCGCGTCCTTGTTGCCCTCGACGCGATGCTCGAGCCGCTGCACGTCGTCGGCGAGCGCGACGAGGTCCTCCTTCGCGGCGGCTCGCACGTCGGCGAGCTCGGCTGCGTTGACGCGGCGGCTCCGCCGGGCGCGCGAGAAGATGAAGAGCGCGACACCGCCGAACAGGATCAGCGGCCACCACGGGATGCTGCTCGAGCCGCCGTTCCCGCCACCGCCGTTGCGAGCGGCGGCCACGCGGTCGACGAAGTCGACGAGCACGGCTGCGACACCGTCGCTGCGATGCGCGTTCAGTGCATCCGTCGCCAGCTGGCCTGCTTCGCCCTGCGGCAGCACGCCCTGCGTCGCGCCGGCGCGGAAATGCTTGCCGATGATCGCGGCGTAGACGCCCGAGCGCCCGACCGAGAGCGCGATCGTGCGCAGGGCCTCCGCGGGATCTCCGCCCGACTCGTTCTCGGCCGCGAGCGGGAGCACTGCGACGTACACGGGACCCGACCGCGAGCTCGCGATCTCGCGCTCGACGCGTCGGACCTCGGCAGGCGTCAGGTGCTCCGGCACCCTCGGGTCGACGTAGACAGGCTCCGTCCTCAACTCGGCGGCCGCGTGCGCGAGGACACCCGCGGCAGACGCCGCCGGTACGACGGCCAGGCCGGCGGCGACGACGAGCGCGATCAGTGCAGGACGCATGCGTCGCCATCTTCCCAGCCCCGCTGATACGAACCGGAGGTGGACTCGCCCGCCGCCGGCCCTGCTGCCGCGCTCCGGCTGATCCGCAGCCGCAACTTCGGCCCCTACTTCGTCGGCAACGCCGCCTCGGCGAGCGGGACGTGGTTCCAGAACCTCGCCGCGTCGCTGCTCGTCTACCGGCTGACGCACTCGCCGTTCCTGCTCGGCGTCCTCAACTTCGGCAACTTCGTGCCGGTGCTGCTGCTCGCGCCGTGGGCGGGAAGCGCCGCCGACCGCTTCGACCGGCGCCGGCTGCTGCCGGTCACGCAGCTCGGCTCGACCGCGTCAGCGCCCTCCTCGCCGCGCTCGCGTGGACCGGACACGCCGCGTCTGGGCGGTGATCGCGTGCGCGCTCGGTCTCGGCATCGGGAGCGCGTTCTCGCGCGCCGGCGTCGCAGGCGCTGATCGCGGACCTCGTTCCGCGCGCGCGAGCTGCAGTCGGCGGTGGCGCTCAACTCGATGACGTTCAACCTCGCGCGCGCGATCGGCCCGGCGGCCGCGGGCGATCTGCGTGCGCACGCTCGGCATCGCCGCGTCGTTCGCGATCAACTCCGGCTCGTACCTGCTCCTCGTGCTCGGAGTCCTCGTCGTGCGCGCCGGCCGCGGCGTGCCGCGACCCGTGCGGAGGCCCGCCTGCGCGACAGCCTGCAGCTCGTGCGGGAGCAGCCGCGGCTGCTCGCGTTCCTGCTGATCGTCGCCGCGGTGGGCTTCGCGTCCGATCCCGGTGAACACCGAGGTCGCCGGCGTTCGCGCACGCGTTCGGGACGCGCCGGACGACAGCTGGTCCGGCTACATCGTCGGCGCCTTCGGCGCAGGCGCCGTCGCCGCCGCGTTCCTGTCGCCGGGCGCGTCGCCGGGTCGCGCGCGGCGGATGGCGATCACGCTGGCGCTGCTCGGCGGCGGCGTGATCGGCGTTCTCGCTCTCGCCGTGGCTCCGGCTCGGCTTCGCCATTCCTCGCGGTCGCCGGCTTCGGCTACCTCGCCTCGAACACGTCGGCGACGAGCCGGCTCCAGCTCGACGTCGACGCCGAGCCAGCGCGGGCGGATCATGGCGCTCTGGAGCGTCGCGTTCCTCGGGCTGCGGCCGATTGCGAGCCTGACCGACGGTGCGATCGCCGGCTCGCTCGGCGTGCGGACCGCCGGTGTCGTTCTCGCGGTGCCGGCGCTCCTCGGTGCAGCCGCGATCTACTTCTTACAGCGGCATCACAGGCTTCTTACGAATCGGGCGTAGCGTCATCGGCCATGGAGCTCCATTTCATCGCGGACGACCTCGACGACCACGTCTGGTACGTCGATCTCGTCGCCGACTTCGTCGAGGACGTCGAGCGGTTCGCCCGCGCGGCCGCCACCGACGAGCTCGTCGAGCCCGACCCCGGCGTCTAGCGCCCGGCGTCCTGCTCCGGCCCCATGAACGGGTACCGGTAGTCGGTCGGCGCCACGAACGGCTCCTTCACCGTCCGCGGCGAGACCCAGCGGATCAGGTTCCACATCGAGCCGGCCTTGTCGTTCGTGCCGGACGCGCGCGCGCCGCCGAACGGCTGCTGGCCGACGACCGCGCCCGTCGGCTTGTCGTTGACGTAGAAGTTCCCGGCCGCGTAGCGGAGCCGCTCGTGCGCCTGGTCGACCGCGCGCGCGGTCGCGCGCGAAGACGGCGCCGGTGAGCCCGTACGGCGCGCCGCGTCGATCAGGTCGAGCGTCTCCTCGTACTGCTTCTCGGGGTAGACGTACGCCGTCACGACCGGCCCGAAGAGCTCCTCGCTTCATCGTCCGGAAGTCGGGGTCGCTCGGTCTCGATCACCGTCGGCTCGCACGAACCAGCCGTCGGCGTCGTCGTAGCTCGCCGCCGACGAGCGACCGTCGCGTTCGCCGTCGCGGCGCGCGCCTCGTCGATCGCGGCCTTCTGCGTCTTGAACGAGCCTGCCGTCGATGACGGCGCCCATGAAGTTCCCGAAGTCGGAGACGTTGCCGACCTTCAGCGTCGCGCCACCTCGCTCGACGAGCCGGTCGCGCAGCTCGCGGCCACAGGTTCGACGGCGCGAAGACGCGCGACGCGGCCGAGCACTTCTGCCCCTGGTACTCGAACGAGCCGCGCACGATCGCCGTCGCGACGCGCGTCGACGTCGGCGGACGCGTGCGCGACGATGAAGTCCTTGCCGCCCGTCTCGCCGACGATGCGCGGGTAGTTGCGGTAGCTGCTCGAGGTTCGTCGCCGACCGTGCGCCACATCGCCGTTGAAGACGGCGGTCGAGCCGGTGAAGTGGATGCCGGCGAGGTCGGGGCTCGCGAGCACCGGATCGCCGACCGCGGCGCCGCGAGCCGTAGACGAGGTTGATCACGCCCGGCGGCAGGCCGGCCTCCTCGTAGGAGCTTCATCAGGAAGTACGCGCGAGTACGCCGCGGTCGACGCCGGCTTCCAGACGACCGTGTTGCCCATCAGCGCGGCCGACGTCGGGCAGGTTGCCGCGCGATCGCCGTGAAGTTGAACGGCGTCACCGCGAAGACGAAGCCCTCGAGCGGCCGGTACTCCAGCCGGTTCCAGACGCCCGGGCGAGGAGATCGGCTGCTCCTCGTAGATGCGCGTCATGAACTTGACGTTGAAGCGCCAGAAGTCGATCAGCTCGCACGCCGCGTCGATCTCCGCCTGGTGCGCGGTCTTCGACTGGCCGAGCATCGTCGCCGCGTTCAGCGTCTGCGCGCCACGGGCCCGGCGAGCAGCTCGGCGGCGCGCAGGAAGACGGCGGCGCGCTCCTCCCACGGCGTGCGCGACCAGTCGTGCGCCGCCTCGCCGGCGGCGGCGATCGCGCGCTCGCACCTCGGCCTGCGCCGCCCTTGTGCACGGTGGCGAGCACGTGAGAGCGGTTGTGCGGCTCGACCGCCTCGAACGTGTCGCCGGTGCGCACCTCTTCGCCGCCGATGACGAGCGGGATCTCGAGCGGCTGCGACTCCATCTCGGTCAGCCGGACGCGCAGCTCTTCGCGCTCGGGCGTGCCCGGGGCGTAGCTGCGAACCGGCTCGTTGTGCGGCTCGGGGACGCGGAAGATTCCGTGGGAGCTCATGCCGCGATTCTAGGTCAGTGGCCGATGGCAGCGACGCGGGTGGCATACGAGGTCGACGGCTGGGGCGTCGGCGAGCTCTGGCTCGACGGCGGCCGCGTCGTCTGGCACGACGCTGCCGCGCGCGCGCCGAACGTCTGCAACGCAGGTTCGGCACGAGCGACCTGGTCGCAGCGGCTTGCAGGCGTACTTCGCACGGCGAAGTCGTCTCGCTTCGAGGACGTCGAACTCGATCTCGGAGTACGAGACGCCGTTCCTGACGCGCTGCGCGCGGCGCTGCGGAAGATCCCGCGCGGCGAGGTCGTGACCTACGGCGAGCTGGCCGCGCTCGCGGGCGCGCCCGGCGCTGCGCGCGCCGCCGGCATCGTTCTGCGCGCGCAACCGCCTCGGCCTCTTCGTGCCGTGCCACCGCGTCGTCGCGCGCAGGCGGGCTCGGCTCGTACGGCTCGTTCGGCGTCGACTACAAACGACGGCTCCTGGAGCTCGAAGGTGTGCTCTTTCTGAGGATCTCCGCGACGAGCTCGCCGCGATCGCGCCGGAGGCCGACTGCGACCGGCTCGCCGAGCTGTCGGGGCTCTTCCACGTCGCCGGGAGCGTCCACCTGCGCGGCCGCGGCGAGGTCGACGCTCCACCTCGACCTGTGAGCTCCGCCGTCGCGCGGCGCGCGTTCGCGCTCCTGCGCGCGTTCGGCGTCGACTCGGAGATCCGCACGTACCAGCAGCACGCGTTCGGCCGTGCGACGCGCTACCAGCTGCACGTCGAGGGGACGCCGCACGCCTACGCGACGCTGCACCGTGCCGGCGTGCTCGACGCAGTCGCATCGCCCGCTCGAGCGCCCGCCGCAGCGGGTCGCTCGCGCGCCGCTGCTGCCGCGGCGCCTACCTCCGTGGCGCGCTGCTCGGCGCCGGCTCGCTGAGCGGGCCGCGCGACCCGCATCTCGAGATCCGCACCGCCGAGCGGGAGGGCGCGCGCTTTCTCGCCGACGCTCGCGCAGCGCGTCGGCGCGGAGCTGCACCTGCTCGAGCGCGCGCCGCCACTGCGTCGCATACGCGAAGGGCATCGAGCCGATCGCCGACCTGCTCGTCGCCGCCGGCGCGAGCGACGCGGTGCTCGTGCTCGAGGAGAGCTCCGTGGTCGCGGCGATCGCGCGGCGACGCCAATCGGCTCGCGAACGCCGACCACGCGAACCTCGTGCGCACGAGCCGCGCTGCGCACGCGCAGACTCGAAGCCGTCCGCACGGCTCGGCCTCGACGCACTGTCGGACGACCTGCAGCGAGCTCGCGCAGTTGCGACTCCGCCACCCGTCGCTGTCGATCGCGCGAGCTCGCGCGCCGCTGCCGCCCGCCGCTCACGAAAGCGTCCGCCTACCGGCGGCTCCGACGGCTCGTCGAGCTCGCCGCGGAATAGCATTTGCAACTCGTCTAGCGCGGTCCCAGGCGCCGTCGTCATACTCGGCAACGGCGGGTCCGCGCTCGTCCGGCGACGGATTCAGACCCCGTCCGTCGCCACGGTCTCGGGTGTGGTTAACCGGAGCGGGAGGGTCGTCCTCGGAGCTTCCCGGTCCGCCCGCCGCAGTGTTGGCTTCGCTCGCGACCGCTTCGCTTTTCTCGCTCGCGGGTGGGAGACGCTGGCTGACTCGTTACGTGGCCTGGTCTTGGCCGCGCCCGACGTGTCGGGTGCGGCTCGAGGAGCCGGGCGATTAGCATTCGTCACGGAAAAGACGACGAAAGGCGTTTCTTCAATGGCGAAGATCAGGGTCGGGATCAACGGGTTCGGGCGGATCGGGCGGAACTTCTTCCGGGCGCAGCTCGATCGCGGCGGCGACTTCGAGATCGTCGCGGCGAACGACCTCGGCGACGCCAAGACGATGGCGCACCTGCTGAAGTACGACTCGGTGCTCGGGCCGCTCGGCAAGGACGTCGAGGCCGGCGACGGGTCGATCTCGGTCGACGGCCACGACGATGAAGCTCCTCGCCGAGCGCGATCCGGCGCAGCTCCCGTGGGGCGACCTCGGCGTCGACCTCGTGCTCGAGTCGACCGGCTTCTTCACCGACCGCGAAGGCGCGCAGAAGCATCTCGACGCCGGCGCGAAGAAGGTCGTGATCTCCGCGCCCGCCACCGACCCCGACCTGACCGTCGTCCTCGGCGTCAACGACCGCGACTACGACCCCGAGCAGCACAACATCATCTCGAACGCGTCGTGCACGACGAACTGCGTCGCGCCGCTCGCCAAGATCCTGCACGAGGCCTACACGATCGAGCGTGGCTTCATGACGACGATCCACGCGTACACGAACGACCAGCAGATCCTCGACCTGCCGCACAAGGATCTGCGCCGCGCTCGTGCCGCCGCGATCAATCTGATCCCGACCTCGACCGGCGCGGCTCGCGCGATCGGCATCGTGCTGCCGGATCTCAAGGGCAAGGTCGACGGGATGTCGATGCGCGCGCCGGTGCCGACCGGCTCGATCGTCGACCTCGTCGTGCAGGTCGGCCGCGAGACGTCGCGTCGACGAGGTGAACGAGCCTCTTCAAGTCGAAGGCCGACAGCGGCGAGCTGGGAGGGCATCCTCCAGTACACCGACGAGCCGATCGTCTCGACGCGACATCGTGCACTCGTCGTTCTCGTCGATCTTCGACAGCGAGCTGACGATGGTGAACGGGAACCTCGTCAAGGTCTTCGGCTGGTACGACAACGAGTGGGGCTACAGCTGCCGTCTCGTCGATCTCGTGGCGAAGATCGCGCAGACGATGCCCGCAGCCGTCGCTGCCTGATGCGCGTGCCGCGCTCCGTCCGCGACGCCGACGTCGCGGGCAAGACGGTGCTGGTCCGCGCCGATCTGAACGTGCCGCTCGACGACGGCGAAGTCGCGGACGACATGCGCATCCGCGCGTCGCTCCCGACGCTTGCGCCTGCTGCTCGAGCGCGGCGCGGCCGACGTCCGCGTCTGCTCGCACCTCGGCCGCCCGAAGAGCGACGAGGATCGCTCGAAGTACGCGATGGCGCCGGTGGAACGGCGGCTGAAGGAGCTCCTGCCCGACGAGCGCGTCACTGTCCTGGAGAACACGCGCTTCGATCCGCGCGAGACGAAGAACGACGAGTCGTTCGCGCGCGAGCTCGCCGACGGCGCCGACGTCTACGTCAACGACGCCTTCGGCTCTGCCCACCGCGCGCACGCATCCACCGAAGGCGTCGCGCACCTGCTGCCTGCCTATGCCGGCCTGCTGCTCCTCGCCGAGCTCGAGCATCTCGGCACGCTGCTCGGCGACGTCGAGCGGCCGTTCGTGCTCGTCTCCGGTGGCGCGAAGGTCGACGACAAGCTCGGCGTGCTGCAGAACCTCGGCGGCCGCGCCGACACCGTGCTGATCGGTGGGAAGATGGCCGAGCAGGTGCGCGAGGAGAACCCGCTCGACTTCGAGGTCGACCTGCCGACGGACGTCGTCGGCGCGGCCGAGTTCGCCGAGGACGCGGAGTCCGGCGTCTTCGGCTTCGAGGAGCTCCCGGCCGGCTGGCTCGGCCTCGACATCGGGCCGCAGTCACGCGCACGCTTCGCCGAGGAGCTGGGACGCGCGCGGACGATCTTCTGGAACGGGCCGATGGGCGTCTTCGAATGGCCGCGCTTCGCCGAGGGGACGACCGCCGTCGCGCAGGCGGTCGCGGCGAACGACGCGGCGTACTCGGTCGTCGGCGGCGCCGACTCCGTGCGCGCGCTGAACGAGTCCGGCCTCGCCGACAAGGTGTCGTGGGTCTCCACCGGCGGCGGCGCGAGCCTCGAGCTGCTCGAGGGGAAGGAGCTGCCCGGCGTGGCGGTGATCCCGTCGTGATCGTCGCAGGCAACTGGAAGATGTTCGCCGGGCCCGACCCGAAATCGATCGAGAAGGTCGACGGCGTCGACGTGATCGTGGCGCCGCCGTACACGCAGCTCCGCAACTGTGTCGAGGCCGGCCTGACGACGTACGCGCAGAACGTGCACTGGGAGCCGGAGGGCGCGTACACCGGCGAGGTCTCGCCGCCAATGCTGGCGGCGCTCGGCGTGCAAGGCGCGATCGTCGGCCATAGCGAGCGACGGCAGTACTTCGGCGAGACCGATACCTACGTCGCGCGCCGCGCGGCAGCAGCGCTGCACGAAGGGCTAGGCGTCATCGCCTGCGTCGGCGAGACGGGGGAAGAGCGCGACCAGGGCGACACCGAGACGGTGCTGCGCGTCCAGGTCGACGCGATCGCGTCGGCGTGCGGCGACCACGAGCGCCTCGTGCTCGCGTACGAGCCAGTCTGGGCGATCGGCACCGGAAAGACCGCGACGCCCGAGCTCGCGCAGAACGCGCATACGTTCATCAAGTCGCTCCTCGACCGCCCCGTGCTCTACGGCGGATCGGTCAAGCCCGACAACGCCGCGGAGCTGATGGCGCAGCCCGACATCGACGGGGCACTCGTCGGCGGCGCATCCCTCGACGTCGACTCGTTCGCAGCCATATGCCGGGCAGCCGCACGTTCCCGCTCGTAGCGCTCGTCATCCTCGACGGCTGGGGATGCACCGAGCGCGGGCCGGGGAACGCGGTCGAGCTTGCCCACACGCCCGTGTTCGACGAGCTCTGGGCCGACTACCCGCATGCGCACCTGAAGGCGTCGGGCGAGGCGGTCGGCCTCCCGGCCGGGCAGATGGGCAACTCCGAGGTAGGCCACCTGACGATCGGCTCCGGCCGCGTCCTCGACCAGGACTTCCAGCGAGTGAACCGCGCCGTCGCCGACGGCACGCTGTTCAAGAACGAGGCGCTCGTGTCGGCATTCCGGCGCGCGCGCGAGCGCGGGGGAGACCTGCACCTGCTCGGCCTCGTGTCGTACGGCGGCGTGCACTCGCACATCGACCACTTGCGTGCGCTGCTCGAGCTTGCGGAGCGGGAGGGGATGCGAGAGCGCACGTGGGTGCACGCGTTCACCGACGGCCGAGACGTCTCGCCGACGTCCGCGGTGTCCGACCTCGCCGAGCTTCCCGACGATCGCATCGCGACGATCTCGGGTCGGTACTACGCGATGGATCGAGACAAGCGCTGGGACCGCACCGAGCTCGCGCTCGCCGCGATGCGCCAGGAGAGCGGCTCGACCGAGGGCGGCTCCGCGGCCGAGCTCGTGCAGCAGAGCTACGACGCCGGCGTCACGGACGAGTTCATCGTGCCGCTGTGGCGGCAGCACGCGCCCGTGCTCGACCCTGTCACCGACGCGGCGATCTTCTTCAACTTCCGCCCCGACCGTGCGCGCCAGCTGAGCGAGAAGCTCCGCGAGCTCGGCCTCGACCTGACGACGATGACGCACTACCGGGACGACTTCGACTTCCCGGTCGCCTTCCCGGAGCAAACCGTCGACCACGTACTCGCCGAAGTACTTGCAGAGCATGGCGTCCGGCAGCTTCACGCCGCAGAGACCGAGAAGTACGCGCACGTCACGTACTTCTTCAACGGCGGCCGCGAGGACGAGTTCGCCGGCGAGACGCGCATGCTCGTCCCGTCGCCGCGTGACGTCCCGAGCTACGACCACAAGCCGGAGATGTCGGCGCCCGAGCTCACCGACCGTGTCGTGGAGGCCGTGGGCGAGGGCTATGGGTTCGTCGTCGTCAACTTCGCGAACCCCGACATGGTCGGCCACACAGGAGTCATCCCGGCCGTGGTGAAAGCCGTCGAGACGACGGACGCGTGCCTCGGCCGAGTGGTCGCCGCCGTCCGGGCCAACGGGGGCGTCTGCCTTGTGACAGCGGACCACGGCAATGCGGAGAAAATGCTCGAGGCGGACGGCGTCAGTCCGCACACGGCACATACGACGAACCTCGTCCCCTTGATTGCCACCGAAAACGGACTAAAGCTGAGAGAGGACGGCGAGCTGTCCGACCTGGCTCCGACCATTCTCGCACTGCTCGGTTTTGCGCAGCCCTTACAAATGACCGGCCGGAATCTCATCGGTTTTTCCTGACCCCGGTATCATGGAGCGTCTTGTCACTACCTCAGCCTGACTTTGGAGTCCTGCGGAAGGCACAGCGTGGTGATGAGCGCGCGTTCTCGATCATCGTGCGCGCTTATCAGGTACCGGTCTTCAACTACGTCCTGCGCCTCGTCGGCGATCGGTCGCTCGCGGAGGACCTGACGCAGGAAGTGTTCCTGCGCGTCTACCAGGGTCTGCCGAAGTTCTCGCTGCGCTCCAAGTTCACGACGTGGCTCTTCCAGGTGACGAAGAACCGCGTGCTCGACGAGCTGCGCGCCGTCGAGCGCCGGCCGCGTGCGGTCGTCGACATCGAGGACGTGCCGCCGCTCGAGGTGCTCGACCAGCCGTTCGAGCGGCTCGAGGCGATCGACGCCGTCTGGCGCGCGGTCGAGAACCTCAACGTCGACCTGAAGATGGCGCTCCTCCTGCGCGACGTCGTCGGGCTCTCGTACACGGAGATCGCCGACTCGCTCGAGGTGACGCTCGCAACCGTCAAGTGGCGGATCTACAAGGCGCGCGAAGACGTCCAGGTCGCGCTCGCCCGCGAGGGCATCCACTTCTACGGCGAGGAGCCCGCACCCGCGGTCGCTCCGGCCGTCGAAGCGGTCTAGCGCCTACTGCCCGACTTCGAGCCGCGCCGCGAGCGCCTCCGGCAGCTCGGCCTGACGCATCTCGGCCTGCGTTCGCGCGACGTCGTAACGCTCGCGCCGGTACGTCGCCGTGCGCGCGTCGAGATCGAGCACGAGATACGCGGCGTCGGGGTCGCCGTCGCGCGGCTGACCGACCGAGCCCGGGTTCAGCAGCCAGCGCGCCTCGCCGAGCCCGAGCACGGTCCCGTTCGGCGCGAGCCCCCCGTCGAGCTCGCTGCCGCGAAGCGCGATCTGCAGCGCGGCATGGCTGTGGCCGACGAGCACGAGCTGCGACTCCGTCAGCAGCAGCGTCGTCACCGCGGCCTCGTCGGAGAGCACGTACTCCCAGACGGGGTCGCGGGCGCTGCCGTGGAAGAGTTGCACTCCCTGCGCCTCGCCGCTCGGCTCGAGCCCTTGCAGCCACTCGAGCGCATCGTCGTCCAGCACCTTGCGGGTCCACGCGGCCGCGGCCGCAGCGTCGCCGCTGAACTCGGCGAGGTCGAGCGTGCCCCGCACGGCGAGGTCGTGGTTCCCGCAGAGTGAGACCCGTGCACGCTCGCGCACGAGCGCGCAGCACTCGTTCGGCTTCGGGCCGTAGCCGACGATGTCGCCGAGGCACCACAGCTCGTCGACCGGGTCGGCGTCGAGCGCGGCGAGCACCGCCTCGAGTGCGTGCAGGTTCCCGTGGATGTCGGAGATGACGGCGACGCGCACCGCTACACCTTGCCGACGAGGAGCCCCGCGAGCGTCGGCACCGTCGCCGGGACTGTCGACGTCACGAGCAGCAGTAGCCCCCACGCGCCCGCGGCGACACCCGTGACCACGGCGGCGCGCAGGCGCGCGCGAACGGCGACACCGAGGAGCGCGGGTGCCACGAGGTCGAGCCAACCCATCGTCGCCGAGCCGAAGGTCGCGTCCTGCAGCCGCGGGACCGGATGGCCCGCGGCCGACGCGACGACCGCGTGATGGAGCGCCGTCGACGCAGGCTCCACCTGCGGCGTCCCCCAGACGAGCACGACGTCGACGACGGCGAGCACGACGAGCCCGGCTGCGAGCGACCACGCGGGCGCGTACGTCGCAGCAAGCTCGGCGATCGTCGCCGCGGCGAGGGCGATCAGCGCGACCGACGCCCCTTGTGAGAGGAGTCCGTGCGCGAGCCAGGCGACCACCCAGAGCACCACCGCGAACGGCGCCCGGCGCGGCCGCGCCGCCGCGAGAGCCGGCGTCGCGACCGCGGCGACGAGCGCAAGCGCGTGCGGGCCGCCCGCCAGCACACGCAGCAGCGTGACTCCGAGCGCGAGGGCGAGCGCGGGGAGTGCGAGGCCGACCCAGCCGAGCCGACCCGCGGTCGTGCGCGGGCGCGGCAGAAGCACAGTCGCGGCCTGCGCCGCGCACAGCACCGCGTACGACGGCGCGAGGCTCAGTTGCCGGGCGTCTCGGGCAGGTTGCGGATCCCCTCGGTCGTCTGGAACTTCGACCAGGAATCCTGCAGGGCTGCGATCAGCTCTTCGAGGAAACGCGGTGAGGCGTTGATGCGTGCGACGACGGCGCCGGGGACGTCGCCTTCCTCGACCTCGTGCTCGATTCGCGCGAAGGTCAGCGTGAACTCGTAGCGCGAGAAGCTGATGTTCGCGAAATTCGCGTACGCCCCGGCGATGTCGGCCGGGTCGAGGTGGATGTTGAGGCGGCGCT
Organism: uncultured Actinomycetes bacterium; assembly: GCA_963838985.1. Taxonomy (GTDB): domain Bacteria; phylum Actinomycetota; class Thermoleophilia; order Gaiellales; family Gaiellaceae; genus Palsa-739. The sequence goes on along the minus strand of CAWITF010000003.1, from coordinate 55,692 downwards.
CGCCCGCCTCTGTCTCGCCTCCGGGTCCGAGCTCGTCGTCCTCCACACCGGAATACTAGAGGCGTGCACGAGAGTCCACGTTTTCGGCATTTGCTGCGGCTCGCGGGCGCGATCCTCCTCACGCTCCTCGGCGGGACGATCGGTTTCCACGCGACGCTGAGCGAGACCTGGCTGCAGGCGTTCTATCGGGCGGTCGTCACCGCGACCCTCGCCGGCCTCGATACCGTGCCTGCGAACGACGGCGCGCGGATCGTCTCGATCGTGATGGTGCTCGCCGGCTTGACGATCATCGCCTACGCGGGCGCCGTTATCGTCGAGGAGATCGCCGGCGGCGTCCTCAGCGGCGTGCTGGCGGAACGACGGAGGCAGAGGACGATCGAGCGCATGCAGGATCACTTCATCATCTGCGGTTACGGCCGCGTCGGCCGGCAGGTCGCCGAGGAGTTCCGCGCGTCCTCGGTCGACTACGTCGTCGTCGACTTCAGCCAGGAGGCGATCACGGCCGCGCGCGAGCACGGCGACCTGCTGATCGAGGGCAACGCGACCGAGGACGAGGACCTGCGCCGTGCCGGGCTCGACCGCGCCGCCGGCATCGTCATCGCATCCGACGACGACGCCGACAATCTCTACATCACGCTCTCGGCCCGCTCCGTGCGGGAAGAGATCCAGATCGTCGCGCGGGCTTCGGACGAGAGCGCGGAGCGGAAGCTCAAGCTCGCCGGCGCGGACCGCGTCGTGATGCCGTACACCGCCGCCGGCCGAACGATGGCGAACCTCGTGTTGAAGCCGCAGGTGACGGCGTTCCTCGACGCGGTGACGACCGCCGCCGGGCCCAGACCTCCACATGGCCTCGATCGACGTCGACGCGACGTGCGCTAACGCAGGGAAGTCGATTCGCGACATCCGCGTTCGCCACGAGACCGGCGCGATCATCGTCGCGCTGCGGAAGTCCGACGGTCACTTCGACACGACCCCCGAGCCCGACGCGACGATCGAGCCCGGCGACGTGATCGTGGGCGTCGGCACGACGGACGAGCTGCAGAAGCTCGAAGATCTCTTCGCACGGCGCGAGAGCGTTGTCGACTGACCCGGTCAGCGCGCTCGCGGAGCGCGTCGGCGCCGGTGTCGACGCTCGAGCGGCCGAGCGACGCCGAGCACGGCGACTACGCGACGAACGCGGCGCTGAAGCTCGCCGGATCGCGACGGCAGGCGCCGCGCGAGCTCGCCGCGGAGCTCGCCGAGACGGCGCTCGCGCTGCCCGAGGTCGAGCGCGCGGAGATCGCCGGCCCCGGCTTCGTCAACCTCTTTCTCTCCGACGAGTGGTTCGGCGACGCGCTGCAGTCCGTGCTCGACGCCGGTGACCGCTTCGGCGCCGGGCGGCCGCAGCATCCCGAGCGCGTCCAGGTGGAGATGGTCTCGGCGAACCCGACCGGCCCGGTCACCGTCGCATCCGCCCGGAACGGCGCGTTCGGCGACTCGGTCGCCCGCCTGCTCGAGCTCTGCGGGCCACGACGTCGAGCGCGAGTACTACTACAACGACGCCGGCGCGCAGATGGAACGGTTCCGCGAATCCGTCGAGGCGGTGCGCCGCGGCGAAGAGCCGCCCGAGGACGGCTACCACGGCGAGTACCTCGCTCGAGCTCGCGAAGGAGGACGGCGATCCCGTGGCCGCGATGCGTAAGCGGATCGAGGACTCGCTCGAGCGCTTCCGCATCCATTTCGACTCCTGGGCGAACCAGAGCGAGATCGAGCAGCGCGTCCCCGACCTGCTGCCGAGGCTCGACACGTACGAGGCCGACGGCACGTTGTGGGCGCGCACGACCGCGTACGGCGACGACAAGGACAGGCCGCTGATCCGCTCGTCCGACGGCTCGTTTCTCTACTACGCAGCGGACGTCGCCTACGTGCAGGACAAGTTCGAGCGCGGCTTCGACAAGGCGATCTACGTGCTTGGTGCAGATCACCATGGCTACGTCGCCCGCCTCAAGGCGGCGGCGGGGATGCTCGGCTACGACCCCGCGCGCGTCGAGGTGCTGCTGTATCAGCTCGTGCATCTGTCGCGGGGCGGCGAGCAGACGAAGATGTCGAAGCGCCGCGGCGACGTCGTCTTCCTCGACGACTTCATCGACGAGATCGGCGTCGACGCCGCGCGCTGGTACCTCGTCAACCGCGGCCCCGACCAGACGATCGAGATCGACGTCGACCTCGCGGCGGAGAAGTCGCAGAAGAACCCGGTCTACTACGTGCAGTACGCGCACGCACGGATCGCGGGAATCCTGCGGAACGCGGGCGACGCAGAGCTGTCTGCGCGACCAGTCGTCCCGCTCGCGGCCGAGGAGCGCGAGCTCGTGAAGCGGCTCGCGGAGCTGCCGTCGGTCGCGGCGGACGCCGCGGTGAAGCGCGGGCCGCAGGCGATCCCGACGTACGCGATCCGCGTCGCGGACGACTTCCACCGCTTCTACCACGAGCACCGCGTGCTCGAGAGCGAGCAGCAGGCGTTCCGGCTCGCGCTCTGCCGGGCGACGCAGATCGTGATCGCCCGGTGCCTCGACCTCGTCGGGGTGAGCGCACCCGACCGGATGTAGGATCGGCCGCCGTGGCGACGAGGCAGGCACCGGACAGGAACATCGCGATGGAGCTCGTCCGCGTGACGGAGGCGGGCGCGATGGCGGCGGCCCGCTGGATCGGCCGCGGCGAGAAGGAGAGCGCGGATCAGGCGGCCGTCGACGCGATGCGCTTCGTGCTCGACAGCGTGAGCATGCGCGGCAGCGTCGTGATCGGCGAGGGGGAGAAGGACGAGGCGCCGATGCTCTACAACGGCGAGGACGTCGGTAACGGCGAAGGCCCCGAGGTCGACGTCGCGGTCGACCCGCTCGAGGGAACGAGGCTGACGGCGCTCGGGCAGCCGGGCGCGATCAGCGTGATCGCCGTCGCCGAGCGCGGGACAATGCTCTTCCCCGGCGCGGCGTTCTACATGGAGAAGATCGCGGTGGGCCCGCGCGCTGTGGGGGCGATCGACATCACGAGGAGCCCGAGCGAGAATGTCGCGCGCGTCGCAGAGGCGCTCGAGAAGACTCCGCGCGAGGTCGACGTCGTCGTGCTCGAGCGCGACCGCCACGACGACTTGATCGCCGAGCTGCGCGACGCCGGTGCGCGTGTGAAGCTGATCCGCGACGGCGACGTCGCGCCCGCGATCGCGGCAGCGCAGCCCGGAACGGGCGTCGACATGCTGTACGGCATCGGCGGCACGCCTGAAGGCGTCATCTCCGCGGCGGCGCTCAAGTGCGTCGGCGGCGGCATCCAGGGACGGTTGTGGCCGCGCTCCGACGAGGAGCGGCAGCAGCTGCTCGACGCCGGTCTCGACCCGGCGCGCGTGCTGCACACGAACGACCTCGTCGCGGGCGAGGACGTCTTCGTCGCCGCGACGGGCGTCACGAACGGCCCGCTGCTCGCCGGCGTGCAGTACACGCCCGGCGGCGCGACGACCGACTCGATCGTCATGCGCTCGCGGTCGGGCACGGTGCGACGCGTGGTCGCCCAGCAGTCGCTCGAGAAGCTCTCCGCGCTCACCGGTTTCGAGTACCGCTGACGACGTGAGCCGTCCGGGCGCTGCGTATCGGGCGTTCGACCGGTTCCAGCAGCGGCACGCGTGGCTTGGCTTCGCGCTCGCCGTCCGCCAGAAGTACGCGGAGGATCAGGGTGGGTATCTCGCCGCGACCGTCACGTACTACGCCTTCTTTGCGCTCTTCCCGTTGCTGCTCGTCGGCGTGACGATTCTCGGCTTCTTCCTCCAGGGCGACCCGTCGCTGGAGCGCCGAGTCGAGCAGTCGACGATCGGCGAGCTGCCGCTCGTCGGCCACGGCAACCTGCACGCGCTGTCCGGGAACGCATTCGCGCTCGTCGTCGGCGCGGTCATCGCGCTCTGGTCGGGCATGGGCGTATTCCTTGCTGCCGAGAACGCGATGAATCATCTGTGGGGCGTGCCGTTCCGGCGCCGGCCGGATGCTCTGCGCGCACGGCTGAAGGCGCTCCGCATGCTCCTGCTGATCGGGGGCGGCGCGGTCGCGACCGCCGTGCTCGCGGGCGCGGGGACGTTCGGCGCGTCGTACGGGCTCGTCTGGAAGCTCGCGTCGATCGTGCTCTCGACGGTGCTCAACTTCCTGCTCTTCTGGGTTGCGTTCAAGGTCCTGAGCGCGCGGGAGATCAAGTGGCTCGACGTCCGGCTCGGCGCGCTGCTCGCGGCGATCCTCTACGAGGGGCTGCAGGCCGTCGGCGGCTGGTACGTGGGCCATGAGCTCCGCCATGCGCGAAATGTCTACGGCACGTTCGCGCTCGTCATCGGCTTGCTCTCCTACGTGTATCTCGCGGCGCACATCACGCTTCTCGCGGCGGAGGCGAACGTCGTCTCGAAGCGGCACCTGTGGCCGCGAAGCTTCTCGGTCGTCGTCGAGCAGCCGGCGACGAGCGCCGACGAGCGCGCGCTGACGCAGCGCGGCAAGGTCGAGGAGCGCCGCTCGGACGAGCGGATCGACGTCGAGTTCCTGGAGAAGAAGGACAGCTAGACCGCGGCTGTCTCGCGCTCCATCTCCGGCGCGTACATGCCGGTGCGCGCGGCGCTGTTCATCTTCGCGCGGTGGTAGTACGCCTGCTGCCCGGCCTCGACGTTCTCCGGCTTGCCCGACCATGCCTTGAGCGCGGGCGCCTGCAGCGCGCGCCCGTACGAGAACGAGAGCTGCCACGGATGCGGCCCCGTCGCGTTCATCGCGTTCAGGTGCGCGGTCGCGTCCTCGTCGGACTGGCCGCCGGACAGGAAGACGATGCCGGGCACAGCGGCCGGGACGTGCTTGTAGAAGCACTTGAGCGACCACTCGGCGACGTCCTCGACGCCGGCGCGGTTCGACGCTTCGTAGCCCGAGAGCACCATGTTCGGCTTCAGCAGCGTTCCGAAGATGTCGACGCGCTGGTCGAAGAGCTCCGTGTAGACGGCGTCGAGCACGCGCGAGGTGACGTGGTAGGCGCGCTCGATCGTGAACGTGCCGTCCATCAGCACCTCCGGCTCGACGATCGGCACGATGCCGGCTTCCTGGCAGAGCGCGGCGTAGCGCGCGAGCGCGTGCGCGTTCGTCCAGATGCAGTAGTCGCTCGGGAGGCTGTCGGTGATCGAGTAGGTGGCGCGCCACTTCGCGAAGCGGGCGCCGAGCCCGTGGTACTCCTCGAGCCGGCTCGCGCAGGCCGTCGAGGCCCTCCGTCACGGTCTCGCCCTCGGCGTGCGCGAGCGGCTTCGCGCCCTCGTCGACCTTGATGCCGGGAATGATCCCCTTCGACGCGAGCAGCTTCGGGAACGGCGTGCCGTCCAGCGCGCTCTGGCGAATCGTCTCGTCGTAGAGGATGACGCCGCTGATGTACTCCTCGACGCCGGGCGTCGTGAAGAGCAGGTCGCGGTAGGCGCGGCGGTTGTCCTCGGTCGACTCGACGCCGATCGAGTCGAAGCGCTTCTTGATCGTGCCGGTGCTCTCGTCCGCGGCGAGGATCCCCTTGCCCTCGGCGACGAGCGCCTTCGCTACCTCGTGCAGGTCGGTGTCGGCCATCTCGTTCTCCCTGTCTCCGGATTTCGTCTGCCTTGATTATTCCGGCAGGGAGGCGAGAGCTGTGCCGTTCGCGGCGGGACGACCCCCTCAGATCGTCCCGCTCGCGCGGCTGGGCGTGTCTGGCGCCCCGTGGATCACCTGCAGTGGAGCGGTGCGGCCATCCGGCTCCACGTCCTCAAAAGCTGAGATGCCGGCCGGGCCGGTTTCTTGCGCGGCTAAAATCGCCGGAGCGCGGACGTAGCTCAGTTGGTAGAGCACTGGCTTCCCAAGCCAGGTGTCGTGGGTTCGAGTCCCATCGTCCGCTTCCAACCGAAAATGGTCGTCCGCGAGTGCGCTTCAGGCGGCGGTGCTCAATGGAAGTGGTTCGTGTACGAGAGAAACCGCCACCCGGCCGGTGTGTTCAGCAGCTGGTAGCTCGTCCAGGTGTCCCTAAAGGTCACGCCGTCCTCATTTGCTGCAAGCCAGTGAACGGTCAGGAAGACCGAGTGGTCCCCTAAATGATGAACGTCCTTCTCGACCGCCGTCCACTTGGTAAAGCCGGTGACGCGGTAGGAGATCATCGCGGAGGCGAAATGGTCTCGCACGGCTACGCGGGTCGGCAGGTGAATTGCCTCTCCCCTCCGAACCGCAACGAATGGCCACACGCACAGGTCGGTGACACCCTCGACATCGCGACCCGTGTAGCGCTGCAGGTAATCGTCGAGCACTGACAGAACAGCAGACTCGCTCACCGCGCTGTGAACTCTAACTGGCAGGGGATGCCCGCTCTTGCTCGAGTCCCATCGTCCGCTTGCACTGCCGCCAACAACTACCGTTGTCACGTGGAGTACGCGATCGACTTCGTCGGCAGCGGGCCGGCGGAAGCCGTCGTCAGGCTGAGCGGTCCGCTCACGCGGGCCGCCTTCGACGAGCTGACCGACACGCTCACGAACGATCCCCGCTGGCGGCAGGGGCTCGCGCTCCTCGTGGACATCTCGGAGCTGGACGTCTCAGGGCTTTCCGAGGCGGACGTCGGCGGACTGACCGGACCGATAGTCGCTCGCGACTGGGACTTCCCGCCGCGCGCCGTTGCGATCGTCGCTCCTGACGATCTGCAGTTCCGCGCCGCGCTCGCCTATCGAGCGTACATCGGAGGCTCGAAGTCGATGCGCCACGTCGTCCGCACGCGAGCCGAGGCCGTCGGCTGGCTCGAGGACCATCCTTCTTCATAAGCCGCTCGGACGGGGCTTGAGATTCGCCGCGCCGTATGGAACGGTGCCGGGAATTGCGGACGGCGCGCGGCCGGACGCGTCCGGAAGGAGGTTTTTCGATGCTCTACCGCCGCTCGACCTGGCCGAGCCTGCTCGCGCTCGACGTCGTCCTTTTCGTGATCGCCGCGATCGTCGGCCAGCACCCGAAGGAGAACTGGAAGAACCTGCTCGGTGGAATCGGCTGGTTCGGATTCCTCATCTGCACGCTCCTACTGATTCTGATCGCCGTCAGCTGGCTTGTGCGAGGCCGCCGGCGCCACGCCGTCGGCTGAGGCTCGGTCGGTCAGGGCTTCGGATCGACCGCTCGCAGGCGCGTCGGCTCCGGCTCGGCCGGAGCCGCCTCGAGCCTGCGGATCGCCTCGACCCGCCGCTCGACGTACGCGACCGCCTGCTCGATCCGGCGCTCGAACTGCGCGACCTCGCGCCTGCGCTGCCAGTGCTCGAGGAGCTGATAGTCGACTGCCACGCGCGGAACATCGGCAGTAGCGGGCTGCCTCATTAGAGGGACGCGCCGCACGATTCGCTCACGCTTGCGACCGCGGCGCCGCGACACGCATAGTCCAGGGATGCGGCCCGCTTTCTCCCTCGCCGCCGCCACCGGCATCGTCTCGGGTGTCACCGTGGCGCAGCGCCTCGGCGCCGTCTCGCTCGGGCCGTTCGCGTCGACGCCGCGCGCAATCGGGGACGGCCGCGTCTGGCTCCTCGCGACGAGCGCGCTCGTCGCCGACCGTCCGGCCGTGCCGTCGATCCTCGGCTTGGCGCTCGTCGGCTTCGCCGCGCTCGCACTCGCCGGCCCGCGCGTCCTCTGGACTGCAGCCGCGGCGGGTCACGTGCTCGCAACCCTCGCCGTCTACGGCGTCCTGCACGAGCTCGCGTACTCGGTGTCCGAGCCGGACTATGGGACGTCGGCGATCATCGCCGCGTGGATCGGCGTCGTCGCCTGCACGCTCTGGCGTCGCGGTCGTCCGACTGCCGGCCTTGCGCTCTGCGTCGTCTCCGCCGTCGTCGGCTGGTACTTCCGTCCCGACCTGACCGTGCTCGACACGGAGCACCTCGTCGCGCTGGCGCTCGGCGTCGCCGTCGCGGCGCCGCCGCTACGCGTGCCGGGTGGTGTGGCGCACGTGCTTGTGCCGCGGCTTCTTCTTCGCCGCGGCTGGCTTGGCGGGCGCGCCGTCGGGCGAAGCCTGTGACGCAGACGCGCGCCAGCGCGTGCCGAACTCCTGCGACCACAACGCTGCGCCGCTGTAGCCCTGGAACGTCTGATCGCCGGCGTAGCCGATGCCGACTTCCTTGTAGTCCGCGTTGAGCATGTTCTCGCGGTGGCCGGACGAGTTGAGCCACGCGTCCATGATCGCGCGCGGCGTCGCATAGAAGCCGCTGCCCCAGGCGATGTTCTCGCCGATCTCGTAGTTCGCCGCCCCCGTGAGATACGACGCAAAGACGGAGTCGAACGGTCGCCCGCAGGGCTCGTGGCTGAAGACCCCGCACGAGATGTCGGCGGCGAGCTTGGCGTCGCCGGCCGCGCTCAGCGTCACGCTCAGCTGCAGCGGGGCGAGCGCGCTCTGCGCGCGCGCGTAGTTCGTGAAGCAGAGCATCGTCACGACGGCGGTCTCCTGGTCGAGGCCGATGGCGTTCTCCGCCGGCCCGCAGGTTCCGGCCGGCGCGAGCAGCGCTCCATACGGGTCGCCGTCCGCGCGCGCGCCCGTCGCGCAGAGCGCAGCGGCGCACAGCACCGACACCACGACACCCACCGGCCGCATCCACCGCATCGAGTGGAGGATCGGCCGTCCGCCGGACGGTGCGGATCCCCCGTCTAGTTAGCCCAGGCGTCCGCGAGCTTGGCGCGCGTCGCGGCCAGATGCTCCGGAATCACCCGCACGTCGCCGAGGACCGGCATGAAGTTCGTGTCGCCGCCCCAGCGCGGCACGACGTGCAGGTGCCCGTGGTCGGGGATGCCGGCGCCTGCGATGCGGCCGATGTTCCAGCCGAGGTTGAAGCCCTCCGGGTTGTAGACGGCTCGCAGAGCCGCGACGCCCTGCGCGCCGAGCCGGTGGATCTCGAGCGCCTCCTCGTCCTCGAGGTCGCCGAAGTTGAGGCCGTGCCGATACGGCGCGACGAGCAAATGCCCCGACGCGTACGGGAACTTGTTCAACAGGACGAACGCGCGCTCGCCGCGATGGACGACGAGCTGCCCTTCGTCGTCGTCGCTCTCGGCCGCGCGGCAGAACACACATCCGTCCTGCTCATCTGCGTGCTGCACGTACTCGAGGCGCCACGGCGCCCAGAGGCGCTCCACGTCTACAACCAGCGCTTCCAGCGGAAGAAGCCGAGCATCCCGATCACGATCAGCACCATCGCGACGACGGTCGCGACGAAGCCGCCGACGCTGTTGAAGCCGGGGAAGTGCACGTTCATCCCGAAGAAGCCGGTGATGAAGGTCAACGGCAGCATGACGACGCTGAAGATCGTGAGCACGTACAGGATGTCGTTCTGCTGGTGCGAGATGAGCGACTCGTTCGTGTCCTCGAGCGCCTCGACGACTTCCTTGTAGTTGTCGAGCAGGTCCCAGATGCGCTCGCTCGCGTCGACGATGTCGTCGAAGTAGAGCTCGAGCTCTTCCGGCAGGAAGCGCTCGACGCCGCGCTCGAGCTGGCGGATCGTCGGCCGCTGCGGCCGAACGATCTTGCGGTACGAGATGATCTCCTGCTTGACCTTGTGGATGTCGCGCACGCGCTCCTTCGCGCGCGGCGTGATCTCGTCGATCTCCTCGTCGATCTGGCTGAGCTTGAAGCCGATCTTGTCGAGGATCGGGAAGCAGTAGTCGTAGAGGTCGTCGAGGATCTCGTAGAGCAGCCGGCCGGAGCCGCGCGAGAAGAGGCTGTGCCGCAGCTCCTCGGTGTCGTAGCAGCGCTGGAAGAGGCGCGACACCGGCCGCAGCTCGACCATCGGCAAGGTCACGAGGTAGTCGGGCCCGACGAAGACGTCGAGCTCGCCCGCGTTCAGCCGCCCGACGGAGGTGTCGTAGACAGGGAAATGGAGGACGGCGAAGAGGTAGCCGCCGCTGTCGGCCTCGGTGTAGGCGTCGACCTTGGGCCGCTCGCGGCGCGAGAGCACGTCCTCGACGTCGAGCGGGTGCCAGCCGAAGCGGGACGCGAGGAGCTGAACCTCCTCATGCGTCGGAGACTCGAGATGGATCCAGGTGAGGCCGTCGCCGTGGAGCTCAGCGAGGCGCGGCTGCGCCAGCGCGACCTCTGTCCCGGCAGGCGAACCAACCCGGCGCGTGCGGATGCGGGGAAGGCTCGGCATCGGTACTGAGGGGGTCCATGGTCGCTGCCAAGGTCATGTTCGCAGTCTACCCGGGTTGCCCTGCCGCTAAAGCTTCCACGGGAGTGATGCGCACGGCGCTCGGCAGGCGCCGCTCGAGCGCGAGCGCGGCCGCCGCGCACGCGAGGTTCGCCGCTGCGGCGGCAGGCCAGAGGAGGAGAGGCGCGTGCTGGAGCACGAAGCCGCCGGCTGCCGGCCCGACGATCCAACCGACCTGCCACGAGAGGCTCGAGAGCGCGAGGTAGCGGCCGACGAGCTGCGGCGGCGCGAGGTCGACGCCAAGCGGTGCGTGGATCGCGCCGTGCAGGCACTCGCCGAGCGCGAAGACGAGCATCGCACCGCAGAGCACGACCGCCGCGACCGTCGCCGTCGTCCATTCGCCGGCAACCCAGACGATCGACATCGACACGGCCCAGACGACGCCCATCGCCGCGAGCCCGCGCATCCGCCGCCGCCCCTGCAGCAGCTTCGCGACCGGGAGCTGGAAGAGGACGATCCCGATCGCGTCGAGCGCGTAGATGATCCCGACCTGCTGCTCGCTGACGTGCGTCACATTCTTGGCGAACGCGGGAAGCAGCTCGATCATCAGTGAGATCGCGGCGGTCATGAACGCGGCGTTCAGCGCCGTGTACGCGACGAACGTCCGGTCGCGCGCGACGGCGCGCCAGCTGCCGACGGCTCGCTCCGGGTGCAGCTCCGGCGTGCGCACTCGGGCCAGCACGACGATGTACGCCACGTAGGTCGCGCAGTTGACGAGGAAGAGGACGGTGAACGTGGACGGGTGCGCGACCGAAGCGATCAGTCCTGCCGCGATGCCGCCGATCGCGGCGCCGAGGTTCATCGTCAGACGCTGCAGCGCGTACGACGGCGAGCGCCGGGCAGGCGGCGTGAGCGCGGCGAGGAGCGTCGACTGCGCCGGCCAGAAGGAGCCGCTGCCGAGACCCCAGACGACGTAGACCGCGAACGCCTGCCACGGATGCCGGATCGTCGGCATCAGTGCGAACGCGATCGTCATCACGCAGAGTGCGGCGAAGAGGACGCGCTTCGGCCCGACGCGGTCGGAGAGGCTGCCGCCGAAGAAGCCGCTCGCAAGCGCGGTCGCCGACTGCGTCGCAGCGGCGACGCCCGCGAGCCCGAGCGAGATCCCGCGCACGTTGTGCAGGTAGATGATCAGGAACGGCAGCACGACGCCGTTCCCGAACGCGTTCACGAGCCCGCCCGTCTGCAGCACGTACACGTCCCGCGGCAGGCGCGGGTCGAGGCTTCTCAGATATGTCCGCATTGAGTGAGCACGTTCACGGCCGCGCCCGACCTGCGCTCGGGCGCGGTGGCAGCCGACCCTAGGTCACGCGACATCCCGAATCCCAGACATTTCCCCCCGCGAGCAAAGCGAAGCGGTCGCGTGGGGCAAACAACTCCTCATGCGCCCGGCAGGAATCGAACCTGCGACCTCGCGCTCCGGAGGCGCGCGCTCTATCCCCTGAGCTACGGGCGCGGGGAAGAGGCGAGTGTAGCCTCACCCGTCGTGGAGCTCTCCGCGCGCATCGTGCACGATCGACGACCCGCGAGCCGTTCGTGATCGCGCGGGGCACCGACGAGGAGAACGAGGTGCTCTGGGTCGAGATCGCGCAGGACGGCGTGATCGGCCGCGGCGAGGCGGCGCCGATCAGCGCTACGACGAGTCGGCGCAGTCGGCGCTCGCGTATGCGCAGGAAGCTGCGGGCTCGATCGGCGACGATCCGTTCGCGATCGAGGAGATCATGGCGCGGCTGCCGCAGCGCGAGTTCGCGGCACGTGCGGCGGTCGATGCGGCGCTCACGACCTGCAGGGCAAGCTCGTCGGCCGGCCGGTCTATCAGCTGCTCGGGCTGCCGCGAGTCGGGCCGCCGACATCGTGGACGATCTGGCTCGGCGATCCCGACGACATGGCGCGCCGCGCCGAGGCGGTCGCCGGTCGCTTCAAGCGCCTGAAGCTGAAGCTCGGCGCGGGCGACGGGCGCGACGTCGAGCGCGTGCGTGCGGTGCGCGAGGTCGCCGACGTGCCGCTCCAGGTCGACGTCAACGAGGCGTGGTCGCTGGACGAGGCGCTCGACGCGCTGCCGCAGCTCGCAGAGCTCGGCGTCCAGTACTGCGAGCAGCCGCTCGAGGCCGGCGACCCGGGCGGGGCGGAGGTGAAGGCGCGCTCGCCGATCCCGATCTATGTCGACGAGGACTGCCACACGCTGCGCGACGTCGCCGGCGTGCGCGGAGCGCGCGCACGGGATCAACGTCAAGCTCGCGAAGTCGGGCGGCATCCGCGAGGCGGTGCGCATGGTGCACGCGGCGCGCGCGCTCGAGCTCGGCTGCATGCTCGGCTGCATGGTCGAGTCAGGGCTCGGGATCGCAGCGGGCGCGCACATCGCAAGCCTCTTCGACCACGTCGATCTCGACGGCAACATCCTGCTCGCGCGACGATCCGTGGCCCGGCGTGCGAGTTCGTGGACGGCGTCCAGCTGCCCGCGAGCGGCCGGGCTCGGCGTCATGCCCGCATGATGCGAGCCTACTTCAGTCAGGTTGCAGCTCGTTCGACTGCACCAGCTGAAAGCGGTTGCGACGCGCTACCTGATCCTCGCCGAGGGCTTCTCGAGCGACGCGCACTACGGCAAGACGATGCGCGGCGTCCTCCGCTACCGGCGCGACGACGTCGTCGCGATCCTCGACTCGACGCGCGCACGCCGGTGAGACGGAAGACGGCGTGCCGGTCGTCGCGACGCGTCAACGACGCGCTCTGCTTCAACCCGAACACCGCGCTCGTCGGCGTCGCGACGCAGGGCGGCCGCTTCCCGCCGGCATGGATCGAGCTGCTGCGCAGCTGCATCGCGCACGGGCTCGACGTCGAGAACGGGCTGCACGTGTTCCTCGCCGACGATCCCGAGCTGCACGAGCTCGCGCGCGCCACGGCGTCGAGCTGCGCGACCTGCGCCGGCCGCCCGCGGATCTCTCGACCGCGACGGGCGCGAACATCGCCGTCCCGGGCGACGATCGTGCTCACCGTCGGCTCCGACTGCGCGATCGGGAAGATGACCGTCTCGCTCGAGCTCGACCTCGAGGCGCGCGCGGCGCGGCCTCGACGTCGATCTTCGTCCCGACCGGGCAGACGGGGATCGCGATCGCCGGCTGGGGCATCTCCGTCGACGCGGTCGTCGCCGACTTCATCGCGGGCGCCGCCGAGCGGCTCGTCGTCGAGGGCGCCGCGCGCGGCGGCGAGCTCCTCTGGGTCGAGGGCCAGGGCTCGCTCCTCCACCCGGTCTACTCCGGCGTGACGCTCGGGCTCTTCCACGGCAGCGTCCCGCACCTGCTCGTCCTCTGCCACCAGGCGGGCCAGACCGAGATCGAGGGCGCCGGCGGCGGGCCGCATCCGATCCCGCTCGCTCGCGGAGCTCGTCGAGCTGCACGAGCGGATCGCCCTGCCGGCGCGCCCGGCGAAGGTCGTCGCCGTCGCGCTGAACACCCGCGGTCTCGACGAGGAGGCCGCCCGGGAGGCGATCGCGGCAGCCGAGGCGGAGACCGGCCTCCCGGCCGACGATCCCGTCCGTTTCGGCGCCGGAACGGCTCGTGGACGCCGTTTTCGAGGGAGGTTAGGCCCAGGAGACCGCACGAAGTTGGGCCGTTCGGCCTATCGGAATCGCACTACGTTGCCGATCAAGGGCGCGTCAACGGGCAACGGGTCGAAGAGGGACTACTCAATGAAGAAGCTTGCTTGCGGCATGCGCCCTGGCAGTGCTGACGCTTGCGGTGCTGACCGCATCGGCAGGGGCTCAGCCGGCCGGAACAGAGTCACGAAGGCGACAGCGCCCGCAATCGCCTGGGGCGTCGCCGACGACGCCTCGAAGTTCGCGGACGACGGCGGCGTGGGTTCGACACGCTGCTCCAAGGGCCGATCCTCACGCAGAATCGCTGGACGCTCGGCTTCGACCCGGCGAACCCGACGGCGATCAACGAGCTTCCGTTCCTTCAGCGCGCCGCGCCGAATGCACAGGCAGCGGGCGTGCACATCATGCTCGCGCTCTACTGACCAAGGCGCTCGGAGCACGACCCGGCGCAGTTCTGCGCCTGGGCAGCGAGCGTCGTCCAGACGGTGAACCAGTGGGGCATCCACGATTTCGTCGTCTGGAACGAGCCGAACACACGCCTCTACTGGTCGCCGCAGAAGGACGCGAGCGGCAACGACGTCGCGGCGCCGCCTACGAGGCGCTGCTCGCACAGTGCTACGACGCGATCCACGGCGTCGACGCGTCGGCGAACGTGATCGGCATGGGCCTCTCGCCCCGGGCGTCGACCTCAGAGTCGAACGAGCCGCTCGTCTTCCTGCGCGACGTCGGCAAGGCGTATCGCGCATCGGGCCGCACGGCGCCGATCATGGATCAGCTCTCGCTGCACCCGTATCCGAACCCGAACAACCCGACCGACAGCCCCGACGTCGGCTACGTCGAGCCGGACCGCTTCGGCATCCCGAACCTCGACCGCGTCAAGCAAGCGGTGTACGACGCGTTCAACGGCACGGGCCAGCCGACGACGCTCAACGGCCTCACCTTCGTCATCGACGAGGTGGGCTGGCAGACCGACACGACGCAGTACTCCGCAGCTACTTCAACGCCGAGAACGTCAACGTGATCAGCGAGCAGCAGCAGGCCGACTACATCCAGACCATGGCGACGAAGTACTTCGCCTGCGATCCCGACGGTCGTCGGCGTCCAGCTCTTCCTGCTCGTCGACGAGAAGTACCGCAACGGGCGCGACGAAGCCGGCAACTACATCGGCGGCGGCTGGCAGAGCGGGCTCGTCACGGCGGGCGGCCAGCCGAAGCTCGCCTACGCGGCCTCGGCGCCGTTCTTCCAGGCCGGGCGCGACGCCTGTGCCGGGCAGATGATCTCGTGGTCGCCCGCAAAGGCGATCAACCGCGGCAAGGCCGGAGCGCAGGGCGGCGGCAGCTCGAAGGCGCCGAAGCAGAAGAAGCTCGCCAAGTGCAAGAAGGGCAAGCACTCGACGAAGCTCCATCCCTGCCGGCGCTAGTCGCGGTCTAGGCTCCTCGCCGTGCTCGTCGCGGCGATCGCCGACACGCATCTACCTCGGGGAGCCCGCCGGCTCCCCGAGGCATGTCTGGAGCGACTCACCGCTGCCGACCTGATCCTGCACGCCGGCGACGTGTCGTCAGTCGCGGCGTTTCGAGGAGCTCGAGGCGATCGGGCCGCCGGTGCGCGCCGTGCACGGCAACGCCGACGAGCCGGCGCTGCGGGATTTGCTGCCCGCGGAGCTCGTCGTCGAGCTCGACGGCGTCCGGATCGGGCTCGTCCACATCCCCGGCCCGGCGGCCGGGACGGGCCGAGCGCCTCGTGCGCCGGTTCCCCGGCTGCGACGCCGTGCTCTTCGGGCACACGCACCAGCCGCTCGTCGAGCGCCACGGGGAGTCCTGGCTCCTCAATCCGGGATCGCCGACCGAGCGCCGTCGCGGGCCGTTCCACGCGATGCTGCTGCTCGAGATCGCGGACGGCGAGCTCCGGCCGGAGCTGATTCGCCTGTCCTGACGGCCATTTGACACCGAACACCTGTTCGCCTACACTACGAACACATGTTCGCGAAGCTCCTCATCGTGCTCGTCCTGGCGGCCCTGGCCGTCGGCCTCGTCGCCCGCAGCTCGCACGGCGCCGGACCCGAGCGGACCTACGTCGTGAAGCCCACCGACACGCTCTGGTCGATCGCCGCGAAGAGCTACGCCGGCGACGTCCGCGAGGGCGTCTGGAAGCTCGAGCAGCGGAACCGCCTCGACTCGGCGACGATCCGCCCAGGGCAGCGAATCGTGCTGCCGGGCTAGCCGGGCTAGCCGGAAGCGAGGGCCGGGATCTCGATCCCGGAGACGTAGACCTTCTCGCCGCGGAAGAGCCGCCGCTCCTGGGGTCCCACGGGAACCAGATGACGACCTTCCACTCGAGCCGCTCGCCGGTCGGCTGACGCCGAGCCACGGTGCCTCGTGCGTCGCCGACGACGTCGGCCTCCTCGCACACGCCCTGCGGCCCGATCACGATGTCGGTCAGGTCGAAGCGGATGTCCGGGAACGCGGTCAAGAGCTGCGTGTAGAAGCGCGCCGCTCCCTCGTGCCCTTCCCAGCGGTGCCCCGTCTGGACGAGCTCGTAGACGCAGTCGGCCGTCAGCGTCGAGATCAGCCCGGGCAGGTCGCGTGCGTCCTCGGCGATCGAGTGCGTCTTGTACAGCTCGCGGATCTCCGTGTAGAGCTCGGGCGTGATCTCGCGCCGGTAGACCTCGAGCACCGTCGGATCCGCCATGCGCGAGCAGCCTACTATCGCCACTCGGTGGATCTCGATCTCGTCTTTCTCGGCACGTCGGCCTCGATGCCGACCTCGCAGCGCGCTCCAGCTGCACTGCTGATCCGGCGTGGCGGCGAGCGGCTCCTCTTCGATTGCGCGGAGGGGACGCAGCGGCAGCTGCAGCGCTCGACGGTCGGCTTGCCCGACCTCGAGGAGATCTTCCTCACGCACTTCCACGCCGATCACTTCCTCGGCCTGCCGGGGATGTTGAAGACGTTCGCGCTCCGCGGTCGCGACGCGGTCGAGCTCAAGGTCTACGGGCCGCCGCGGGCTGCGCGACCTCTTCGCGACGCCTCCGTCCGTTCCTCGGCCGCCTTCCGTACCCGCTGACGATCGTCGAGCTTGAGGCGGGCGACACGCTCGAGCGCGGCGAGTACGTGCTCGAGACGTTTCGCCGTCGATCACGGCGTCGCGGCGTTCGGCTATGCGCTCGTCGAGCACGAACGGCCCGGCCGCTTCGACGTCGCCGCTGCCGACGCACTCGGCGTACCGCCCGGCCGGGAGCGCGGGATCCTGCAGGGTGGCGAGCCGCTCACGCTCGACGACGGCCGCGTGATCACGCCGGACTCGGTGCTCGGCCCTGCGCGTCCCGGTCGCAAGATCGTGCTCACCGGCGACACGGCACCGTCGCCGCACGTCGTGCAGGCAGCACACAAGGCGGACCTGCTCGTCCACGAGGCGACCTTCGGCGCCGACGAGGCCGACCGCGCGAAGGAGACGCTGCACGCGACCGCAACCGACGCGGCGGAGGTCGCGAGGCTCGCCGACGTGAAGCTGCTCGCGCTGACGCACGTCTCGACGCGGTACTTCGGCTCCGAGCTCGCGGAGGAGGCGCGTGCGGTCTTCCCCGATACGGTCGTGCCGCGCGACTTCGACGTCATCGAGGTGCCGTTCCCCGAGCGGGGCGGGCCGCAGCTCGTCAAGGCCGGAGCCAGGCCTGTATCGTCGGCCGGCGATGGCGGGGATGGTTCAGGTGGCGGTCGCGGGTGACGTCGCCGAGGCGGAGCAGCTCCAGGAGCTGCTGCAGAACGCGGGCATCGACGCCGAGATCGGCGCCGAAGGCGAAGACGATCCCCTGACCGTCCTCGTCCCGGAGGACGCGCTCGAGGCCGCGAAGGATGCGATCGAGGCGCTGACCGATCCGGACGACCTGCTCGCCGAGCCCTAGACGGTCCAGATCCTCAGCGTGATGTCGCGCGTGCGCTCGCGGAAGCCGCCGCTCGGCGACGCCTGCTGCAAGAGCTCCCGCACGTCGCGTTCGAACTCCGCGAGCCGTTCACCGAAGAGATGCGGAGCCGCCGACGAGAGCGAGAACACCGACGCGACGATGTCGTCGATCGGACGCTCGTGGGTCACGCCGGCCGCGACGTCGACCTCGCGCGGGCCGTGGAAGCCGGCGGAGACGAACGCCTCGTCTTCCCAGCGCGGCGTCCCATCCGGCAGCACGCCCTGCCCGGCGCGCCGCACCGGCCCGAGATAGCCCGCGACGAGCGCGTCGACCTCGTTCCACGGGACATTGCCGTCGCCGAGGCTCGTCGTCGCGCCGACGTGCACGACGACGCCTTCCGGCTCGAGCATCGCATGCACGGCTGCGGCGACGCGTGTCTGCTCCATCCAGTGAAACGACTGTGCGAATGTCCCGACGCGAAAGCTGCCGAGCCCTCCGGGCAGCTCCTCCGCGCGCAACCGGACGAAGCGCGTATTCGAGGGCGCGTGACGCTCGGCCTCCGCGACCATCCCCGCGTCGGCATCGACGCCGATCGCCTCGTCGAAGAGCGGCGCGAGCAGGAACGTAAGCGAGCCGGGACCGCAGCCGACGTCGAGCAGGCGACCGCGTCCGTCGAGCGAGAGCTCGTCGCGGAACGTATCGACGGTCGCCGGCGGGTACGGCATCCGCCCGTGCGCGTAGAACGGCGCGCTCCCCTCGTAGAGCGTCTCGTCCCACTGCCACGACATGACGCCTCCTAGATCTGCCAGGCGCCGTCGCGCATCAGCTCGACCTGCGTGCCTGCTTTGGTCGTGCCGGTCACCGTGACGTCGTTCGAGCCGACCATGAAGTCGATGTGAACCATGCTCGCGTTGATGCGCGCGACGTCGGCCTCGTCGCCGACCGGTGCCGCATACGCATCGCCGAGCGCAAGGTGGCTCGCGGCGTTCTCGTCCAGCAGCGTCGTGTAGAAGGTGCGGCCGAGCTTGCCGATGCGGCTCTCGCGATCGACGAGCGCGACCTCGCCGAGCCTGGCCGCGCCCTCGTCGAGCGCGCAGCGGGCGCGCAGCGAGCCCGCGTTCGTGTCCGCGTCGATCTGGACGGCGCGACCGCCTTCGAAGCGGATGCGGAGACCGGTGACGAGCGAGCCCGCGACGTCCAGCGGCTTCGTCGCCGACACGACGCCCTCGGTGCGTTCCGGATCCGGCGTCGTGAAGACCTCCTCCGTCGGCAGGTTCGGAACGTGCCGCACGCCTGAGCGCGTGGATGGGGCGCCGCCCTCCTTCGCGAATCTCGACGACGGCAGCAGGCCGACGGTCAGATCCGTTCCAGGCCCCTTGAAGTGGATCGCGTCCAGCTCGAGCGCGTCGAGACGGCTCGCCGCCTGGAAGATCTCCTCGAGTCTCGCCTGCCACGCCGCGGCGGGATCGGGCTCGTCGAGCCGGCAGACGTGCACGACGTCCCTCCAGAGCTGTTCGAGCGCGGTCTCCGGATCGAGGCCCGGGTAGACGACCTCGGCCCAGCCGCGGGTCGGGTACGGCGACAGCGTCCAGGCGATCGAGCGGTCGTCGATCGTCTTGAACGTCTCCTGGATCGCGGGCAGCCGGTCGCGCCCTGTGCGCGTGGGATCGAGGCCGTCGAGGAGACCGGGCGGCATGAGCGGGACGAGCACGCAGCGCGCGGCGTCGAGGTCGCCCAGGAGCTCGATCCGGCGGCCGTACCACGGGGGGACCCAGTCGAGCGTCTCGTCGTCCGCGAGCTCGTCGCGGATCCGCTTGACGTCGCTGTCGAAGTACCACGGGTCGACATAGCGCGCGCCTTTTTCGTAGGCGCGCCGTGCGATCGCGTGCACGAGGGGCCGCGCCTCGGGCAGCGCGTCGACCGCCACGACCTGGCCGGGCTGCACGTTTGCGCCCACCGAGACGATCAGGTCCGCATACCGTTCGAGGAGGGTGGTATCCATCCGGCCGGGACTGTACTGTCCCGCCCGACCCGCACCCCTTTAACCCGGTCCAGTGAGGCCGGGAAGGAGTCGAATGACGATGCACGTCCCCGCCCGGTCAGAGATCGGCAAGCTGCTTCTCGATTCGGACGCGCTCGCCCGCACGCTCTCGCGGATCGCGCACGAGATCATCGAGTCGAACCCGGAGCTCAGCGAGGTGGCGCTCGTCGGTATCCAGACGCGCGGCGTTCCGCTCGCGCACCGTCTCGCGCGCCTGATCGAGGAGCGCGCCGGCCAGGCGCCGGCGCTCGGCGCCGTCGACATCACCTTCTACCGCGACGACGTGCGCGTGCGCGGGGGCGAGGCGCCGCTGCACGCCCAGCCGGTCGTCCGCGAGACGCAGCTCGACTTTTCTCTCGAGGGGCGCACGGTCGTGCTCGTCGACGACGTGCTCTACACCGGCCGGACGATCCGCGCCGCGATCGAGGCCCTCTTCGACTACGGCCGGCCCGCGCGCGTGCAGCTCGCGGTGATCGTCGACCGCGGCCACCGCGAGCTCCCGATCCGCCCCGACTACGTCGGCAAGAACCTGCCGACCGCACGCTCGGAACGGATCCAGGTGCAGCTGCTCGAGGTCGACGAGGTCGACCAGATCCTGCTCGTGCCGAACCCGGAGGAGGGGTCCAACTGATGGCCATCCAGCTCGTCCGCGACGACCTGCGCCCGCCGGGGCCGCCGCCGCGCCGCCACCTGCTCTCGATCGCCGACCTGACGCGCGACGACGTCGAGCGCCTGCTCGGCATCGCGCATGTCTTCGAAGGCTCGCTGACGCGCAACGTCAAGAAGCTGCCGACGCTCAAGGGCTATCTGATCGTCAACCTCTTCTACGAGTCGTCGACGCGAACGTCGTCGAGCTTCGAGCTCGCCGCGAAGCGGCTGTCCGCGGACACGCTCTCGATCAAGTCGGTCGGCTCGTCCGTCGACAAGGGCGAGTCGCTCAAGGACACAGCGCTGACGCTCGGCGCCTACGACCCGGACGTGATCGTGATGCGGCACCCGCAGATCGGCGCACCGCAGCTCGTCGCGCGAGTGACGAAGGCGCACGTCGTCAACGCGGGGGACGGCAAGCACCAGCACCCGACGCAGGCGCTGCTCGACCTCTACACGCTGCAACAGCATCTCGGCCGGCTGGAAGGCCTGCACGTCGCCGTCGTCGGCGACGTCCTGCACTCACGCGTCGCGCGCTCGCTCGTGCAGGCGTTCGATCTCGTCGGGATCCGCTCGACGCTGGTCGGCCCGCCGGCGCTCCTGCCGCGCGAGCTCGCCGCGGAGGCGACCTCCGACATCGACGCAATCCGCGACGCCGACGTCGTCTACGTCCTGCGCATGCAGAACGAGCGCATGCAGGCGGGCGCGAACTACGTCCCATCGCTGCGGGAGTACACCGCACGCTGGGGCATCACGCCTGAGCGGCTCCGCCCCGGGCAGAAGGTCATGCATCCGGGCCCGATGAACCGCGGCGTCGAGATCGACGGGCGCGTCGCGGATTCGGCCGAGTCGCTGATCGAGGCGCAGGTCGGCTCCGGGCTCGTC
Source organism: uncultured Actinomycetes bacterium (assembly GCA_963838985.1). Lineage (GTDB taxonomy): Bacteria > Actinomycetota > Thermoleophilia > Gaiellales > Gaiellaceae > Palsa-739. Next base: position 34,427 of record CAWITF010000003.1, on the reverse strand, counting down.
GTGCGCATGGCCGTGCTCTACGACGTGCTGACCGGCGGACCGATCGGCGTCCGCAACCTCGCCGCGGCGGAGGTGGCCTGATGCTCCGGCACAAGAACGGGACTCCCGTCGATCTCGTCGTGCGAGGCGCCCGCGTCGTCGACCCGACCGAGGGAATCGACGCACAGCTCGACGTCCGCATCGATGCACGGCGTGGTCACCGAGGTCGGCACCGATCTCGACGCAGGCGCGCATCGCGTGGTCGACGCGACCGCGCACGTGCTTGCACCTGCCTTCGTCGATCCGCACGTGCACCTCCGCACTCCCGGGCGCGAGGACGAGGAGACGCTCGCGAGCGGAACCGCCGCCGCAGCTGCAGGCGGCTACTGCGCGATCCTGGCGATGCCGAACACCGACCCGGTCGTCGACTCGGCGGCCGTGCTCGGCGCCCTGGTGCAACAGGCCGCGCGCGAAGCGGAGATCCCCGTCGGCTTCATGGCTGCGATCACGCGCGGACAGCACGGCGAAGAGCTGACGGAGATGGCTGAGCTGGCCGACGCCGGCGCGGTCGCCTTCACCGACGACGGCGTCCCGGTCGCGTCGGCCGGCTTGCTGCGCCGCGCGCTCCAGTACGCCTCGATCACCGGCCGGCCGCTCGCGCTGCACTGCGAGGAGCCGTCGCTCTCCCGCGGCGGGGACGCGCACGAAGGCGCTGTCGCGGCCGAGCTCGGCCTCGCGGGGTATCCCTCCGTCGGCGAGTCGGTGATGGTCGAGCGCGATCTCGCGCTCGCAGCGTTCGAGGACCAGCCGGTGCACCTGATGCATCTCTCGGCCGCCGAATCGGTCGCGGCGCTTCGGCGCGCGCGCGATGCCGGCGTCCGCGCGAGCGGCGAGGTGACACCGCACCACCTCGTGCCTCACCGACGAGGCGGTGCGCTCGCTCGACCCGAACGTGAAGATGAACCCGCCGCTCCGCTCGGAGCGCGACCGCATCGCGCTCGTCGAAGCGCTCCGCGACGGGACGATCGAAGCGGTCGCCACCGACCACGCGCCGCACGCGCGGCACGAGAAGGAAGTCCCGTTCGAGGCCGCGCCGAACGGCGTGACCGGGCTCGAGACCGCGTTCGCCGCGCTCTTCACGGAGCTCGTCGAGCCAGGCTTGCTGCCGCTCGCGACGCTGCTCGAACGCATGTCTGCGGGGCCTGCGCGCATCTTCGGGCTCGAGCGGCCTCGCATCGCGGTCGGCGCCCCGGCGAATCTCGTTTTGCTCGACCTCACGGGTGCGACGAACGTGACCGAGCGACGGCTTCCGCTCGCTGTCCGCGAACTCGTGGCTCCTCGGACGCACCTTGCACGGACGCGTCGCGATGACGGTCGCGGCCGGCTCGCTCGCGCACGACACGACGGCGGTGATGGCTTGAGCGGGATGCTCGTGCTCGAGGACGGCACGGTCTTTCCGGGCGAGTCGGTCGGGTCCGCCGGGTTCTCGTGCGGCGAAGCCGTCTTCACGACCGCGATGACGGGGTACCAGGAGATCGTCACCGACCCGAGCTTCGCCGAGCAGCTCGTCTGCTTCACGGCGCCGATGGTCGGCAACTACGGCGTCGACGAGACGCGCTCCGAGTCGTCGCGTCCGCATGCGCGTGCAGTGCTGATGCGAGAGGCGCGAGGGCCTGCGTGGACGGACTGGCTGCTCGAGCACGGCATCGTCGCCCTCACCGGCGTCGACACGCGCAGTCTCGTGCTGAAGCTGCGCGACGGCGGCGCGATGCGCGGCGTCGTCGCCTCCGGCGATGCGGCCGTGGACGAGTCGCTCGCACTCGCGCAGAGCCTCGAGCCGATGAGCGGCCGCGCGCTCGCCGCTGCGGTCTCGACGAAGGAGCCGTACATCTTCAGCGACGCTGCCGGCCCTCGCGTCGCCGTCGTCGACTACGGCTGCAAGCGCTCGATCCTGCGACGCCTCGCGCGGGCCGGCGCCGCGGTCACCGTGTACCCGCACGACGTCGACGCCGGCGAGCTCGCTACCTACGACGGCGTGCTCCTCTCGAACGGCCCCGGCGATCCCGAGCCGCTCGCGGACGAGATCGCGACCGTCGCCGACCTGCTCGGCCGCGTGCCCGTCTTCGGGATCTGCCTCGGGCACCAGCTGCTCGGCCGCGCGACCGGGCTCGGTACCTTCAAGCTGCCGTTCGGCCACCGCGGCGCGAACCACCCGGTCCTCGAGCGCGCCACGGGTCGCGTCCTCGTGACGGCGCAGAACCACGGCTTCGCGTCGACGCGAGCGACGAGCCCGCGGCGACGCACGTCTCGCTCTACGACGGCACGGTCGAGGGGCTCGCGTTCCCCGACCTGCGCGCGCGCTCGCTGCAGTTCCATCCCGAAGCCGGGCCGGGCCCGCACGATGCGTGGCCGCTGATCGAGGACGTGGGTCGAGGAGCTCGCCGATGCCGCGTAGGACGGACATCGAGTCGATCCTGCTGATCGGCAGCGGCCCGATCGTGATCGGACAGGCGTGCGAGTTCGACTACGCCGGCTGCCAGGCGTTGAAGGTCCTGCGCGAGGACGGCTTCCGCACGCTCGTCGTCAACTCGAACCCGGCGACGATCATGACCGACCCCGGCTTCGCCGATCGCACCTATCTCGAGCCGCTCGACCTCGAAGGCGTCGCGTCGTGCTCGAGCGCGAGCGGCCGGACGCGCTCCTGCCGACGATGGGCGGTCAGACGGCGCTGAACCTCGCCCGCGAGCTCGCGCACGCAGGACTGCTCGAGGAGCTACGAGGTCGAGCTGATCGGTGCGCCGCTGCACGTGATCGACCGCGCCGAGGACCGGCAGCTCTTCAAGGACGGTGTCGAGCGCGCAGGCTTACGCGTCCCACGCTCGCAGGTCGTGACGCGCGTCGACGAGCTGAGCGGCTCTCGGCACCCGCGGTCGTGCGTCCGGCGTTCACGCTCGGCGGTCACGGCGGCGGGTTCGCGTTCACCGACGAGGAGCTCCGCGCGCAGATCGAGCGCGGGCTGCGCGAGAGCCCGATCAACCAGGTGCTCGTGGAGGAGTCGGTGCGCGGCTGGGACGAGTTCGAGCTCGAGGTCGTTCGCGACCGCGTCGACAACGTCGTGATCGTCTGCTCGATCGAGAACCTCGATCCGATGGGCGTGCACACCGGCGACTCCGTGACCGTCGCGCCGCAGATGACCCTCTCCGACGAGGCGTACCAGGAGCTGCGGGACGCGGCCGCCGCGATCGTCCGCGAGGTCGGCGTCGAGTGCGGCGGCTCGAACATCCAGTTCGCGCGTGACCGCGAGAGCGGCGAGCTGCGCGTGATCGAGATGAACCCGCGCGTCTCGCGCTCGTCGGCGCTCGCGTCGAAGGCGACCGGCTACCCGATCGCAAAGGTCGCGGCGAAGCTCGCAGTCGGCTACACGCTCGACGAGATCCCGAACGACCTGACGAAGACGACGCCGGCGAGCTTCGAGCCGACGCTCGACTACGTCGTCGTGAAGATCCCGCGCTTCGCGTTCGAGAAGTTCCCGGGCGCCGACACGCGGCTCGGCACGCAGATGAAGTCGGTGGGCGAGACGATGGGCATCGGCCGGACGTTCCGCGAGGCGTTCGTCAAGGCCGAGCGCGGGCTCGAAGGCCCGTTCGACTGGCACCCCGAGAACCTGCACCCTTGGTTCGCGCGTGAGCTCGAGCGCGTCGAGCACGAGCGCGAGCGACAGCTGACGCGGACGCCGGTCTACCGCCGCATCGACTCGTGCGCCGGCGAGGTCGCGGCGGAGTCGTCCTATTACTACGCGACCTGGGGCGAAGCCGACGAGGCGCCGCCCGCTCGGCGACGCGCCGCGCGTCGTCATCCTCGGCAGCGGCCCGAACCGGATCGGGCAGGGGATCGAGTTCGACTACTGCTGCGTCCACGCGGCGCAGGCGTTCCGCCGGCTCGGCTACGAGGCGGTGATGGTCAACTCGAACCCCGAGACGGTCTCGACCGACTACGACACGAGCGACCGCCTCTACTTCGAGCCGCTCGACGCCGCCGCCGTGCTCGCGGTCTGCGGCCGGGAGCAGCCGGAAGGCGTCGTGATCCAGTTCGGCGGCCAGACGCCGCTGAAGCTCGCAGCGGCGCTCGAGGACGCAGGCATCCCGATCCTCGGCACACCCTTCGGCGCCGTCGACCTCGCCGAGGATCGCGAGCGGTTCGGCCGGCTGACCGACGAGCTTGGGATCCGCGTTCCGCCGTGGGGAATGGCGGAGTCGCCCGACGACGCCGAGGCGGTCGCGGAGCGGATCGGGTATCCGGTGCTCGTCCGGCCGTCGTATGTGCTCGGCGGGCGCGCGATGCGCATCTGCTACTCGGCCGCCCAAGTGCGCGCGGCGATGCGCGGCATCGAGGGCCGCGTGCTCGTCGACCGCTTCCTCGAGGATGCGGTCGAGCTCGACGTCGACGCGCTTGCGACGGGACGCTCTGCTACGTCGCCGCGGTGATGCAGCACGTCGAGGAAGCGGGCGTTCACTCCGGCGACTCCTCGTGCGTGCTGCCTGCTCCCTGGCTCGACCCGGCGCTCTACTTCGAGGTCTGCCACGTCGTGCGCCGGCTCGGCGCGCGCTCTCGGCGTCGTCGGCTTGCTGAACGTGCAGCTCGCGGTTTCGGGCGGCGTGCTCTACGTGCTCGAGGCGAATCCGCGCGCGTCGCGCACGGTGCCGTTCGCGTCGAAGGCGACCGGCGTCAACCTCGTCGAGGCGGCGTGCAAGCTCGCCGCCGGCGCGCGCATCGCCGAGCTCGAGCTGCCGCCGGAGCGGCCGCCGGCGCAGGTGAGCGTCAAGGCGGCGGTGCTCCCGTTCGCCCGCTTCCCCGGCGCCGATCCCGTGCTCGGCCCGGAGATGCGCTCGACGGGCGAGGTGATGGCGAGCGCGCGCGACTTCCCAACGGCATTCGCGAAGGCTGAGCGTGCCGCCGGCCGGCCGTTGCCGACGCACGGCACGGCGTTCCTCTCGGTGCGGGACGCGGACAAGCCGTCGCTCGTGCCGATCGCGGCTGCGCTCGCAGGGCTCGGCTTCGAGCTCGTGTCGACGGGCGGCACGGCGGCGGCGCTGCGCGCGGCGGGCCTCGACGTGAACGAGATCGACAAGGGAAAGCCCGTCGTCGATCTGATCCGTACGCACGGCTGCGATCTCGTCGTCAACACGCCCGAAGGTGGCAACGCGCGGTCCGACGGCTACGCGATCCGCGAGGCCGCACTCGCGTCGCGCATCCCGTGCATCACGACGCCGTCGGGTGCCGCAGCGGCGGTGCACGCAATCGCGTCCGCGCGACGCGAAGGTGCGCTGTCGCTGCAAGAGCGGATCGAAGTCGAGGCCGTCGGTGCTTAGACGAGAGGAGCTGCGCGTCACCGGCGTCGAGCCGGTCGGGCTCTACACGCTGCTCCGGCTCGCGCGCGGCGCGATCGATCCTGGAGCTCCCGGCCAGTTCTTCATGCTCGAGGCGCCGCGGCGCCTGCTGCCGCGCCCGCTCTCGCTCTGCCTCGCGCCGCCGGGCGAGCTCGCCTTCCTCGTCGACCCGATCGGCCCCGGCACGGAGGCGCTCTGCGCGCTCGAGCCCGGGGACCGCATCCACGTCTTCGGGCCGCTCGGGCACGGCTTCGCCCTCGACGTCGAGCGACCGCTGCTCGTCGGCGGCGGCATCGGCATCGCGCCGCTCCCGTACCTCGCAGAGGCTCTCCGCTTCCCGCCGGCCGTGCTCGGGTTCCGAAGCGAGGAGCACGCCGAGGCGGCCGCGCTCCTGCCCGGCGCCGAGGTCGTTGTCGACCCCGTGCTCGTGACAAGTTGCAACTTGGACGGCTTCGACGTGCTCGCTTGCGGGCCGGAGCCGATGCTGCACGCGCTCGCCGAGCAGTGCCCCGGCGCGCAGCTCGCCTGGGAGGCGCCGATGGCCTGCGGCTACGGCGCCTGCTACGGCTGCGCGGTCGAGATCGACGGCGAGCTCAAGCGGCTCTGCCTGGAAGGACCAGTGCTCCTTGCTGCTTAACGCGAGCGGCTGCCTCGACGCGCTCGCCGCGCCGCAGGTCGCGCGGCAACTCGACGCCTTCGTGACGAAGACGATCACCCCGCTCCCGCGGGAGGGCAATGCGCCGCCGCGCATCGCCGAGACGGCGCACGGGATGCTGAACGCGATCGGCCTCGCGAACCCCGGCCGCGAGCGCTTCCTCGCCGACACGCTGCCGCGGCTCCGCGAGCTCGGGCTGCCGCTCTGGGTCTCGGTCGGCGGCTTCTGCGCCGCCGATTACGCAGAGACCTGCGCCGCACTCGACGGTGTAGCAGCGGTCGAGCTCAACCTCTCGTGCCCGAACGTCGACGAGGCGGCCGACTCCGCCGCGGAGATCGTCGCCGCGTGTCGCGCCGCCACCGAGCTCCCGCTCTACGCGAAGCTCTCGGCCGCGCACCCGGACGTCGGCATGGTCGCGCGCGCGGTCGCCGACGCCGGCGCAACCGGTCTCTCGCTCGATCAACACGCTGCGCGGGCTCGCGCTCGATCCGCATTCGCTGAAGCCGGTGCTCGCGCGAACGACCGGCGGTCTGTCCGGGCCGTCGTTGAAACCGATTGCGCTTGCAACTGTGCATGCCTGCTATGCGGCGACCGGTTTGCCGATCGTCGGCATGGGCGGCGTCATGTCCGGTCGCGACGCGATCGAGCTGATCGCATGCGGCGCGGTGCACGTCGCGCTCGGAACGGTTCTCTTCGCCGATCCCGACGCGCCCTCTCGGGTGCGCGAGGAGCTTTCGGCGCTCGACGGCGACGACGTATTCGCATCGGCTCACGAGACTAAAAAGACGCTGGAGTTCCGCGCAAAAGTGGAGGCTTGATCGCGGCTGACACGTTGGTAGTATCGGGCGCCTGCCCGTGTCAGCCTCCAAAACCGCACACGCACCCGTTCGCTCGCTCGATCAGCGCATGGACGCGCTCAAGCGGGCAAACGACGTTCGCGTGAAGCGGGCGAAGTTGAAGAAGGACCTGAAGGACGGACGTGTGCGCGTCGAGGCGATCCTCGATCGGCCGCCCGAGTACGTCGAGACGGCGAAGGTGATCGACATCCTGATGGCCGTGCCGAAGTTCGGACGCGTGAAGGCGGCGCGGTTCCTGAACACGTGCCGCATCAGCCAGTCGAAGACCGTCGGCGGCCTGTCCGACCGGCAGCGCACGGAGCTGATTGAGCTCTTCAACAGATAGCCCGAAGCCCTCGGTCATCGTCGTCACCGGGCCGTCGGGTGCTGGCAAGGGAACGCTGATCCGCGAGCTGCTCGAACGCGTGCCCGACCTCGAGGTGACGGTGTCGGCGACGACGCGCGACCGCCGGCCGGGGGAGGAGGACGGCCGCGAGTACTGGTTCCTCGATCCGGCCGAGTTCCTCGCCCGCATTGAGCAGGGCGAGTTCCTCGAGCACGTCGAGTACGTGTCCGGGCACCGCTACGGGACGCTTCGATCCGAGCTCGACCGGATTCGGGGGCACCACCGGGTGCCGCTCCTCGAGCTCGAGACGGTCGGCGCGCAGAAGGTGGCCGACGGCGATCCCGGTGCGGTCACGATCTTCATCTCCGCCTCGGTCGACGAGCTCGAGCGCCGCCTCCGCGAGCGAGACACCGAGAGCACCGGCGAGATCGGCGAGCGGATCGCCCTCGCGCGGGAGCAGCTGGAGGAGGCCGGGCGCTTCGATCACGTGATCGAGAACGACGATCTCGACCGGGCCGTCGAGGAGCTCACGGCCGTCGTCCGCGGCCTGCTCGCCCCTGCAGGTACCATCTCGCGGCAATGATCTATCCCCGCGTCGACGATCTGCTCGAAAACGTTGATTCGCGCTATGCGCTCGTCATCATCTCCGCCAAGCGGGCCCGGCAGATCAACAACTACCACCACCAGCTCGGCGAAGGCACCTTCGACGACAATCCGCCGCCGCTCGTGGAATCCCGCTCGAAGAACTACCTCACGATGGCCATGGAGGAAATCTCCGAGGGCATGCTGACCTACGACTACACGAAGTAAGTCGCGCCGGTAGGCACAATTCGGGCCATGGCCCGGGTCCTGCTTGGGGTCTCCGGGGGCATCGCCGCCTACAAGGCGTGCGAGGTCTGCCGGCTGCTGGTCCGCGGCGGGCACGACGTCGTCCCGCTCGTGACGCCCGGCGCCGAGCGTTTCGTCACCGCCGAGACGTTCCGCGCGCTCGCCCGCAGGCCGCCGGCCGAGGATCGTCTATCTCCACCTGACGCGCGCAGACCTGCTGCTCGTCGCGCCGTGCACCGCGAACACGCTTGCAAAGCTCGCGCACGGGCTCGCCGACAACGTGCTCACCGAGGCGGCGCTCGCGCACCGCGGCCCGACGCTCGTGGCGCCGGCGATGAACCCGCGCATGTGGTCGCACGCCGCGACGCGCGCGAACGCCGAGACGCTTCGCGCGCGCGGGATCGTCCTCGTCGGGCCCGACGAGGGAGAGACGGCCGAGGGCGAGCTCGGCGTGGGGCGGATGGCGGAGCCGGAGGAGATCGTCCGCGCTGCCGAGGAGCTCCTGGCCGGCAACGGGCCGCTGAAAGGGAAGCGCGTGCTCATCTCAGCCGGCGGCACGCGCGAGCCGATCGATCGGTCCGCTACGTCGGCAACCGCTCCTCCGGCCGGATGGGCGTCGCGCTCGCCGCCGAGGCTCGCGCGCGCGGCGCGCACGTGACGCTGCTCGGCGCGAACCTCGCCGTCGCCGCCCCGGCCGGCGTCGAGCTCGTCGAGACGCCGACCGCCGCGCGACCTCGAGCGCGAGGCGCTCGCCCGCGGCGCGAGCGCCGACGTCGTGATCATGGCGGCCGCCGTCGCCGACTACCGGCCCGCAGAGGCGCTTGACGACGAAGCGTCCCAAGGACCGCGCCGCCTGGACGGTCGAGCTCGAGCCGACGACCGACGTGCTCGCGGAGCTCGGCGCGCGCGCGCGTCCCCGGCCAGGTGCTCGTCGGCTTCGCCGCCGACCAGCGGCGAGCGCGGTCTCGAGCCCGCGCGCGCGAGAAGCTGCACGAACAAGAGCGTCGACCTGATCGTCTTCAACGACGTGGCGCGCAGCGACATCGGCTTCGACGCCGGCGACAACGAGGTGACGCTCATCGGCGCAGCGACGGCGAGCGGCAGGTCGCGAAGGCGCCGAAGGACGAGATCGCCGCGGCGATCCTCGACGAGGTGGAGTCGCTCCTTGGCTGAGCGCGCAGCGCCCGCGCCCGCCGACCGCGCGCCGGCCGATCTCGTCGCGGCGATCACGGCGAACCTCGCGCGGGTCGTGCACGCGCCCGACGAGACGCTTCGGCTCGTCGTCCTCTGCCTCGTCGCCGAGGGCCACCTGATCATCGAGGACTTCCCGGGCGTCGGGAAGACGATGCTCGCGAAGGCGCTCGCGCGCTCGCTCGACTGCCGCGTTCTCGCGGCTGCAGTTCACGCCCGACCTGCTGCCCTCCGACGTCACCGGCGTCAACGTCTTCGACCAGCGCTCGAACGAGTTCGAGTTCCGCCCAGGCCCCGTCTTCGCGAACCTCCTGCTCGTCGACGAGGTGAACCGCGCGTCGCCGAAGACGCAGGCCGCGCTGCTCGAGTGCATGCAGGAGAGCCAGGTGACGGTCGACGGCGTCTCGTACCCGCTCGAGCGCCCGTTCATGGTGATCGCGACGCAGAACCCGATCGAGTACGAGGGGACGTATCCGCTGCCCGAGGCCCAGCTCGACCGCTTCACGATGCGGCTCGCGCTCGGCTACCCGCCGCTCGCCGAGGAGGCGCGGATGCTCGACGAGCAGACGCACGAGCCGCCGCTCGACTCGCTCGAGCCGGTCGCTGCCGCCGGCGACGTGCTCCGGCTCGCCGAGCAGGCGCGTGAGGTCTACGTCGAGGAGAGCCTCGGCCGGTACGTCGTCGCGCGTCCTGCGGCAGACGCGCGCCGACGCGCGGCTCTACCTCGGCGCCAGCCCGCGCGTCCGGCATCGCGCTCCTCCGCGTCGCGAAGGCGCGCGCGCTCGCCGACGGGCGCGACTACCTCGTGCCCGACGACATCAAGGCGATCGCCGTGCCCGTGCTCGTCGCACCGCCTGATCCTCGGGCCCGAGGCGCGCTCAGCCGGGCTCGGCGGCGCGGCGATCGTCCGCGAGGCGATCGAGAAGACGCCCGTTCCCGTATGACCGGCGCGGGCGCGCAGCCCTCGCGCTCGGCGTCGTCGTCTACCTCGTCGCGTGGATCTTCGGCTCGCGCGCGCTCTACCCGGTCGCCACCGGGCTCGCTGCTCGCCGTCGGCGCTCGCGTCGGCGTGGGTGCGGCTCGCGACGCGGCCGCCGCACGTGCAGCCGGCACGGCGCTGCGCGCGACGTGGTCGAGGGCGACGACGTCCGTGTCGACCTCGTCGTCGAGGCGACGGCGATCGGTCCCGCCGCCGACGCTCGTCGCTCACGAACGGCCGAGGGCCTGCCGGAACGGCGCGTCGAGCTGCGCCGCGTCGGGCGCCGGCGCTTCGCCGGCGGCTACGAGCTCGAGCAGTGCCGCGCGGGCGCTACGCGTTCGAGCGCGTCCGGCTGACGATCGCCGATCCGTTCGGGCTCGCGCGCACGAGCGTCGAGCAGGGCGAGCCGCAGGCGCTCGTCGTCTATCCGCGGCTCGTCGACCTGCGACGGGCTCTTCTCCGAGGGCGGCGCGCACGCGCAGGACGGCCGGCGGCTGCTGCTGCGGCGCCCGACCGGCTTCGAGCTGCACAGCGTGCGCGAGTACGTCGAAGGCGAGTCGCTTCGAAAGGTGCACTGGCCGTCGACCGCGCATCGCGGGCAGCTGATGGTGAAGGAGCTCGAGGACGCGCCGCGCGACGAGGTCGCGGTGCTGCTCGACGGCGACGCGCGCGCCGGCGACGCGGGAGAGCTTCGACATCGCGGTGCGCGCCGCCGGCTCGATCCTGCAGGCGCAGCATGCGGCGCGGGCGCCGGTGCGCGCTCGTCGTCAACTCGGCAGCGCGCGACGTCCAGCCTGTCGCCTCCGACGGCGACTGGCGGCGCGCGCTGGAGCTACTCGCAGCCGCCGGACGCCGATGCGCCGACGCCGGCATTCGCGATGCTGCAGGCGGACGGCGGCGTCGCCGCACGTTCGCTCGAGCTCGTCGTCGTCACGTCGCGCGCTCGACGTGCCGCTCGTCGACCGGCTCGTCCAGCGGGCGCTCTGACGCGCCGCGGCGTCGTCGCTCGTCTACGTCGAGGCGGCGCCGGGCCCGGCAGCCGCAGCTCCTGCGCCTACAGGCTGCCGGCATCCCGGTGGCCGTCGTCCGCCGCGGGCGACGACCTCGCGCATCGCGCTCGGCGCCCGCGAGGTGCGCGTTGCGTAGGACACTCGCCGTCTCGCTCGTGCCCGCCGCGGTGATCGCCGGCGTCTGGCTGCGGCTCGAGAGCCCCGTGCGACCACCCGTATCGCGCAGCCGCCGTCGCCCTGCTCGCGCTTGCGCCCGCGCTCATACGACCGTTCGCCGCGCGCGTCGCGCTGATCGTGATCGCCGCGCTGCCCGCCGCCGCGCTCGCCTTCGACGTCTCCCCGCGACACCCACGTGCACCTGCTCGGCACGCTCGGCTCGCGGTTCGGCAACGGCTTTCTCGACTTCTACGACGTGAAGACGCCGTTCGACCCGCGCGTCCACACCGACATGCGCGGCGTCATCCTCATCGCCATCTTCGCTTTCGTCGTCGCGCTCGGCTCGCTCGTCGCGTCGCGCAAGCCCCTCGCCGCGCTGCTCGTGTTGCTTGTCGGCGCAGGCTGGCCGGCGACGCTCCGTGGCAGCGCGGGCGCGCTCACGGTCGGCGTGGTCATCCTCGCCGCCGGGCTCGTGCTGCTCGCCGGGCTTACGAATGTGCTACGTGCCGCGCGTCGCCGTCCCGGCGGCGGTAGCGGTTGCGCTCGTCGCGCTCGTCGCATCGACGTCTTCGGCGGTGGCGAAGGGCGGCATCGTCTCGTGGCAGGGGTGGGACCTCTACACCGCGCCCGACTCGCCGGTGCGCGTCAGCTTCGTCTGGGATGCGAACTACTGCGGGTATCCGCTTCCCGCGCAAGCGGACGACCGTGCTCGAGGTGAAGGCGCCGCCACGTTCGCTCTACTGGCGCGCCGCGGTGCTCGACGAGTTCAGCTCCGACCGCTGGCAGGAGACACTGCCGCTGCGCGCCGACGCGCTCGAGCCGTCTGCCGGCGTCCCGCTACGATGCGCCAGGACGTGAAGGTGCTCGCACTCTCCGACACGCACCTTGTCGGCGCGAGCTCGCCGGTGCGCTTCGACGCAGGCGACGCGCCGATCGTGCAGCCGGAGCCCGGCGAGGCGACGCTGCCGTCCGGGCTGACGCGCGGCTTTCGCTACACCGCGTGGAGCTTCGCGCCCGAGCCCGAGGCGTCGTCTCTGCGGCAGCTGAAGACGAGCTACCCCGTGGAGCTCGTCGAGCCGGGAACGTTCCTCGACATCTGGCACCGCATCGCCGCGCCGCCCTTCGGCACCCGGCATCGCGCCCAGCGGATCGCTGCGCTCCTGCACGACCATCCGTTTCTCTTGAAGTACGCGCCGCTCGCGCGAGCTGCGTTCACGGTCGCCGGCAATGCGCGGACGCCGTACGCGGCGGCAGCGGCGCTCGAGTCGTGGTTCCGCACGGACGGCGGGTTCACGTACACGAACCGGCCGCCGCTCACGAGGGGACCCGCGCTCGTCGACTTCGTGACGCAGACGCGCGCGGGCTACTGCCAGCACTTCGCGGGCGCGATGGCGCTGATGCTGCGGTACCTCGGCGTACCCGCGCGCGTCGCGGTCGGCTTCTCGAGCGGCTCGTATGACAGCCGCAAGGGCATTTGGCGCGTGACCGACCACGACGCGCACGCATGGGTCGAGATCTGGTTCGACGGCTTCGGCTGGCTCCCGTTCGACCCGACGCCGTCAGGCCGCCCGGAGCGCGGTGAACTGACGGCGCCGTACGAAGTGGCGGCGCGCACGACGGGCACGTCGGCAGGCGTCGGGACGATTCCGGGCCTGCAGGGGGGCCGGCCGACCGGCAAGACCGGCGACCCCGGTGCCGGCATTCCGGTCTTCACGCCGGTGCCCGCGCACGCCTCGCGCAACGGCAGCCTGGTCCTCCTGCTGATCCTGATCGCGGCGGCTGCCGGCGGAGCGATCGTGGCCGTGAAGTTCGCCGTACGGCGGGTGCGCTACGTGACGCGTGATCCGCGCCGCGTCGCGGCGGCGTGCCGGCGCGACCTCGCCGACTATCTCGTCGACCAGCGGATCGACGCCGCTCGCAGCGCGACGCTGCACGAGCTAGGCGCGCTCGTCGACCACGAGCTCGGCGTCGATGCCGACGCATTCGTCGCGGCGGCGACCGCGGCGCGCTTCGGCCCGCCAGCGGGAGCGAGCTCGTCGGCGCGCCGCGCACGACGTGAGCTTCGGACGTTGCGGCATCGCATTCGGGTCCGCCTGAGCACGCGTCATCGACTGCGCGGGCTGTTGTCGCTGCGGTCGTTCGGCTTCGCCCCGTGACGGATCCTTTGAGAAACGCCGTCGTGATGGCGGCGGGGGAGGGATCGCGCCTTCGCCCGCTGACCGAGCGCTGGCCGAAACCCGTCCTGCCGATCGACGGCCGTCCGGTGATCGCGACCCTGCTGCGGGAGCTCGAAGGCGCCGGCTGCCGCGAAGTCGTGGTCGTCACCGGGCACCTCGCCGAGCAAGTCGAGGAGCTCGTCGGGGACGGCAGCGCCTTCGGGCTCGCGGTTCGCTTCGAGAGGCAGCCAGGGGTGCTCGGCTCGGCCGACACGGTCCGCCGCGCGCTCGCGGCCGGACTCGAACCGCCCTTCCTCGTCACCGCGGCGGACACGGTCTACCGCCCGGGTGACGTGAGTCGTTTCGTCGCCGCGTTCGTCGCGTCGCGCGCGGCGGGTGGGCTTGCCGTGCGGCGCGACCCGGCGCCGGCTGCACCGCACCGGCAGGCTGTGAAAGTCGTCAACGGGCGCGTGCAGAGAGTCGTCGACGACGACCGGACGAATCCGCTGTCGTCGGCGCCGCTCTGGGCGTTCGGGCCTGAGCTCGTGCCGTATCTCGACGACCTCTCGGGCCCGCCGTACGAGATCGCCGACGCGCTGACGGCCGCGATCAGGGACGGGCTTGCGATCGCGGCGGTCGAGATCGGCCCGACACGGGACTTGACGTATCCGGTTGACTTGGTGGAGGAGAACTTTCCGTATCTGAGCCGGGGGTCATGAGCGAAACCACGTACAGCTTGTTCCAGAAGGGGCGGCAGCATCTGAAGCGCGGGATGCCTGCGCAGGCGACCGTGTCGCTCGAGAAGGCGAAGCGGCGGGAGCCGGAGAAGGAGTCGATTCGCGAGGCGCTGGGGATTGCGTATTTCCGCATCCGGCGCTGGGAGGAGGCGGAGGCGGAGTTCCGCAAGCTGCTCGAGCTCTCGCCTGTGAACGACTACGCGCACTACGCACTCGGCCGCTGCCTCGAGAAGCAGGGGCGCGACCGGGAGGCGAACGGCCACTACAAGCTCGCGAGCTCGCTGCGCCCGGCATCCGACCAGTACCGGGCGCGGATCAAAGAGTTCGACGACGACTAGCCCCGTGCGGGCGGTCTGCCAGCGCGTCGCCGAGGCGCGTGTGCTCGTCGACGGCGCCGTCGTCGGCGAGATCGGAGCCGGATTGTGCGTGCTGCTCGGCGTCGCGCGCGGCGACGACGCAGCACTCGCCGAGCGGCTCGCCGGCAAGGTCGTGCGCCTGCGGATCTTCCCCGACGACGAGGGCCGCTTCGACCGTAGCGTCCTCGACGCGAACGGCCGTGTGCTCGCGGTGTCGCAGTTCACGCTCATCGCCGACACGGCGAAGGGGAACCGGCCGTCGTTCGGCGACGCAGCGGCACCCGAGGAGGCGGAGCCGATCTATGAGCGGTTCTGCGAGGCGCTCGCCGCGGAAGGTGTGCAGGTGGCGCGCGGCGTCTTCGGCGCTTCGATGCGCGTCGAGCTCGCTAACGACGGGCCGGTGACGATCGTGCTCGACATGTGAGCGCCTATGCTGCGGCGTCATGAGCCGCTTCGTCGTCGATGCCGGAGTCGTGCTCCGGCTCGCGGAGGATGGCATCAAAGTCTCGCGCAAGCACGAGCTGCTCGCGCCGACGCTCGTTCGCTCGCAGACGCTCTCACTGCTCCACGAGGCGGTCAGCCGCGGCCGGCTCAACCCCGACGACGCGCACGAGCAGCTGCGCGTGATCGGCGGCATCAAGATGCGGCTGCTCGGCGACGCGGTGCTCCGCCGGCGCGCGTGGGAGCTCGCCGACGAGCTCGGGTGGGAGTCGACCTACGACGCCGAGTACATCGCGTTGACGCAGCTCCAGGCCGATGCGTTCGTGACGCTGGACAAGCAACTCGCACGACGGGTCGCCAGGCTCGTCACGGTCGCGACGATCGACGACCTGCGCTAGGTGCGGCTGCTCGTCACCGGCGGCGCCGGCTATCTCGGCTCCGAGCTCTGCGCGCAAGCGCTCGCGCAAGGAGACGACGTGCTCGCGGCGCAGCACGTCGCGCCGCCGCGGTTCGGACGGCCGTTGCAAGTCGACGTCCGCGATGCGGATTCCGTTGAACGAGCCTTCCTCCGTCATGGGCCGGATGTCGTGATCCACACCGCATACGTGCTGAGCGGGGCAGAGATGGAGAGCACCATTGTCCGCGGCGCCCACGCGGTCGCGGGCGCTGCGGCTCGCGTCGGCGCGAGGCTCGTCTCGCTCTCGACGGATCTCGTGTTCGACGGCGAGCAGGGTGCTCCGTACGACGAGGACGCCGACGCGCGGCCGGTGATGGCATACGGCGCGGCGAAGCTCGAGGCCGAGCGGCTGACGCTGCACGCGCAGCCGGACGCGCTCGTCGTCCGAACGTCCGTGCTCTACGGCAAGGACGAGCCCGGCCCGCAGGAGCTGCTCGCGTTCCGCGACGACGTCGAGTTCTACACCGACGAGCTCCGCTGCCCGACGCTCGTGAGCGAGCTCGCGTCGGCGCTGCTCGAGCTCGCCGCGCGCGACGACGCGAAGGGTGTGCTGCACCTCGCGGCGCCGGATGCCGTCTCGAGGCTCGAGCTCGCCCGCCGGCTGCGGGCCGAGAACGGCCTGGATCCGGAGGTCGCGCGCGGCGTGCCGAGCCCCGGCCGTGGGCGCGCCAGGAACGTCGCGCTCGACTCCTCGCGCGCAGCGAAAATGCTCGGGCGGAGCCTCACGGGTATTCGAAGCCGATAGGCCGTTCGGCCTATCGCTTGCTACACTCGACCTACCATTTTCACCGGTTCGGCGAAATGGGCCCCGCGGGCCCATTTTTTTTCGGGAGAAGCGGATTTTGACGAAGACATTCGAGAAGGAGAGGCAGCTGCAACAGGAGATCGGAGCGCGCGTCGAGCACGACCTGCCCGGCGTCGAAGTGCTGGCCGTCGAGCTCGCGAATCCCGAGCGATTCGTCGTGTACGTCGACCACCCCGAGGGCGTCGATCACGCTCTCTGCGTGCGCGTGACCGACGTGCTCCGCGACTATCTACGCGAGTACACGGTCGACGTCTCCTCGCCGGGGATCGAGCGTCCGCTGCGGAAGCCTGGGCACTTCGCGAGCGTTCTCGGTCACAAGGTCGCGCGTGCGCACCCGCGAGCCGATCGCCGGCCGCGCCAAGTTCAAGGGCGAATTGAAGGATGCAGGCACCGAGTCGCTGACGATCGCCGTCGACGGTAACGAGGTGGACATTCCGTACGACTCGATCGTGCGGGGCAACCTGATCGACGAGAGGTAGGCCATGAGCCAGGAGATCATCGAAGCCGTTCGCGAGATCGAGCGCGACAAGGGGATCGAGGAGGGCGCGCTCGTCGCGGCCCTCGAAGACGCGCTGCTCGCTGCGTACAAGAAGACGCCGGGCGCGTCCCGCCATGCGACCGTCGAGATGGACGACGGCGGCGACTTCCGCGTGTTCTCGATCGAGCTGCCGAGCGACGTCGAGGAGCGCCTGCTCGACGACGCGCGCGAGCGCAAGCTCGAAGAGCTCGAGCGGCTCGAGGAGGAGACCGGCGAGCGCCAGCACACGCTGATCTCCGACGACGATCTCGACGTCGACTGGTCCGAGATCCCGGACGAGCAGATCAAGCGCGAGGACGTGACGCCGGAAGGCTTCGGCCGGATCGCCGCGCAGACTGCGAAGCAGGTCATCCTGCAGCGCATCCGTGAGGAAGAGCGGCGCATGATGTACGACGAGTACATCGACCGCGTCGGCGAGGTCGTCACCGGCATCGTGCAGCAGGCCGGCGACCGCAACAACGTGCTCGTCGATCTCGGCAAGGTCGAGTCGCTGCTGCCGCGCTCCGAGCAGGTCGACGGCGAGCGCTACGAGCAGGGCTCGCGCATCAAGGCCGTCATCACCGAGGTGCGCAGCGGGACGAAGGACCGCAGGTCATTCTCTCGCGGCGCGATCCGGAGCTGATCAAGACGCTCTTCGAGCTCGAGGTGCCGGAGATCGCAGACGGCCTCGTCACGATCGAGGGCGTCGCGCGCGAGCCGGGCTACCGCTCGAAGATCGCGGTGCAGTCGCATACGCAGGGCGTCGACCCGGTCGGCGCGTGCGTCGGGCCTCGCGGCTCGCGTGTGCGCATGGTGGTGTCTGAGCTCCGCGGCGAGAAGATCGACATCATCCCGTGGAACCCGGAGCCTGCGCGCTTCGTCGCGAAGGCGCTCTCGCCGGCACGTGTGCGCGAGGTCTATCTCGACGACGACGGCAAGGAGGCGACGGTCGTCGTCCCCGACGACCAGCTCGCGCTCGCGATCGGCAAGGAAGGCATGAACGCGCGGCTCGCCGCACGTCTCACCGGCTGGAAGATCGACATCCAGAGCGACACCGAGTTCGCGCAGGCCGAGGCGGAGATCGCGTTCGGCGGGGGCCAGGACGGCGAGGGCGAGGACATCTCGGGGCGCTGCCACGCGATCCTCTCGAACGGCAAGCGCTGCCCGAACGCCGCGCTGCCGGGCTCGAAGTACTGCGGCGTCGCCGCGCATCAGGAGCTCGCGCTGCACGACTCCGACGACGAGGATCCTGTCGTCACCGAGTCGGAGCCCGAGCTCGAGGCACTCGCCGACGAGCTGCCGCCCGACGCCGAGTCGGTCGGCCCATCGCTGCCCGAGCTCGAGGTCACCGAGGTCGACTCGGAGGCGCCCGCCGACGTGGCCGCCACGCACGGCCCGAGCGCGGTCGCGATCGCCGAGGTCGAAGGAGAGGTCGACCTCGACACGGCACACGCCGAGGTCGCGCCGGCGCCGGAGGTGCCGGCAGGCATTCCGGTCGAGCGTGAGGAGGCCGCAGAAGAGGCGTAGCCGGATGCCGACGAGGACGTGCGCCGGCTGCGGCCGGCGCGCTCCACAAGGCGAGCTCGTGCGGTTCGCGGCAGTGGACGGTGTGCTCGTCCCCGGCCGCACCGTCCCGGGCCGAGGCGCCTACACCTGCAGAAATCGCGCGTGCTTCGAGCGCGCGCGAGAACGTCGAGGGTTCGCGCGGGTGCTGCGCCGGCCCGTCGAGGTCGATCCGTCACTCGCCCGTCTTTACACTGAGGAGTCGTATGGCTAACGGAGGCAAACCAAATCGTCCGCTTCGCCCGCGTGGCGGCAGCGGCCCCGGCAACCGCCGGCGCCGCGTCGTCATCGACAACCAGGCTGCGCGCCCACGCGACGCGCGCCAGGGGCGTGGGCGCGACGACACGCCGCGCCGTGAAGGCCCGCGGCAGCCGGCAGCGCCTCCGACCGGCCCCGTCTCCGTCGAGTCGGGAGTCAGCGTCCGCGACTTCTCGCAGGCGCTCGGCGTCCCGATGCAGAACATCATCAAGTCGCTGATGACGCTCGGCGTCATGAAGACGGCGACGCAGTCGCTGACCGACGAAGAGGTCGAGCTGATCGCGGCCGAGCTCGAGCGCGAGGTCACCATCAAGCACGCCGCAGACGAGGACGAGGAGCCGGAGTCGTTCGACGACACCGAGGAATCGCTCGTCACCCGTCCGCCGGTCGTCACGATCATGGGTCACGTCGACCACGGCAAGACCACGCTGCTGGACGCGATCCGCAACGCGAAGGTCGTCGAGACCGAGGCGGGCGGGATCACGCAGCACATCGGCGCCTACCAGGTCGACGTCGACGGCCGGAAGGTGACCTTCCTCGACACGCCGGGCCACGAGGCCTTCACCGCCATGCGCGCACGTGGCGCCAAGGTGACGGACATCGCGGTGCTCGTCGTCGCCGCCGACGACTCGGTGATGCCGCAGACGCGCGAGTCGATCTCGCACGCGCGCGCCGCCGACGTGCCGATCGTCGTCGCCGTCAACAAGATCGACCTCCCCGACGCGAACCCCGACCGCGTGCTCGCCGACCTTTCCGCCGACGGGCTCCAGCCCGAAGAGTGGGGCGGCACGACGCAGGTCGCGCGCGTCTCCGCGAAGCAGCAGACGGGCCTCGACGACCTGCTCGAGAAGATCCTGCTCGTCGCGGATCTCGAGCTCGACCCGAAGGCGAACCCGAAGGCGGAAGCCTCTGGCCCGATCATCGAGTCGCGCCTCGACATCGGCCGCGGGCCCGTGGCAACGATGCTCGTGCATCGCGGCACGCTGCGGGTCGGCGACGCGATTGCAGCAGGCGACGCGTGGGGCAAGGTGCGGGCACTGCACAACTACAAGGGCGAGAAGCTGCAGGAGGCGAAGCCGGGCGACCCGGTCGAGATCCTCGGCTTCGATCGTCCGCCGCCCGCCGGCGAGCTCGCACGCGTCGTCGAGAACGAGCGCGCGGCACGCGACCTCGCGCAGAAGCGCGCAGAGCGGTTGCGCCGCGAGCAGCTCGCGTCGCAGCGCCCGTCCGGCGTCTCGCTCGAGAATCTGTTCGAGCAGATGCAGGCCGGCGAGGTGCGCGACCTGAACCTCGTCGTCAAGGGCGACGTCCAGGGCTCCGTCGAGGCCGTCGTCAGCGAGCTTCAGAAGATCCAGCACCCGGAGGTGCGCGTCAACGTCATCCACCAGGGCGTCGGCGGCATCACCGAGAACGACATCATGCTCGCCGCCGCATCGAATGGCATGGTCGTGGGCTTCAACGTGCGGCCGAACGCCGAGACGCGCGCGGTTGCCGAGCGCGAAGGCGTCGAGATCCGCATGTACGACGTCATCTACAAGCTCACCGAGGACATCGAGCAGGCGCTCGTCGGCATGCTCGCCACCGTCAAGACGGAGGAGACGATCGGCGAGGCCGAGGTGCGCGAGACATTCCGTGCATCGCGTATCGGCACGATCGCCGGGTGCATGGTCACGAACGGCCTGCTGCGCCGCGGCGCGCAGGTGCGCGTGATCCGCGACGGCACAGTGATCTACACGACGACGATCGACTCGTTGAAGCGGTTCCAGGACGACGCGCGCGAGGTCCAGGAGGGCTTCGAGTGCGGTCTCCATCTTGCGAACTTCGACGACGTGAAGGTCGGCGACGTCCTCGAGTGCTTCGAGATGCGGGAAGTCGAGCGCACGTCGCTCGACGAGCCGCCCTCAGCCGCCTAGGAGGATCGCCAGCTCGTCGTTCCCGTTGCTCCGGGCGACGCGCGCGGGACGTGCGTGCTCGTCGACCGCGAGCTGCGGGTCGGCGCCGTGCTCGAGCAGGACCCTGGCGACCTCGGTCGCGCCGGAGAAAGCGCACGTGCCGAGCGGCGTCACCGTCGCGAAAGGCGCGGTCGAGATCGCATCCGGGTCGGCTCCCGCTTCGAGCAAGACGTGCGCCGCCGCAGGGTTGTGCGCGAATGCGGCGATGTGCAGGCCGGTGAAGCCGTCGGGCGTCCAGGCGTCGGGCGCAGGCAGGTCGTCGCTTCGACCGGCGACGATTCGGTCGAACGGCTCGAGCGGCGGATCGGCCGCGAGGACGGCGGCGAGCACGTCCGGGCCGCGATACGCGGCGCGCATCACAGCCGTCAGCCCGCGCTCGTCCTGCGCGCTGGCAGCGGAAGGATCACGCTCGAGCTGCTCGCGAACAGCATCGGCGTTGCCGGCGTCGATCAAGTCGAAGATGGACATAGCTGGAAGTATGCGGTGATGGCGAGCGGCTTCGTCGGCGTCCTCACGTGCGAGCTGCACTTCCCGGATGCGCATTCGCTGAAGGAGAAGCGCCACTACCTGCGCTCGGCGAAGGCGCAGCTGCAAAACCGGGTCGGAGCATCGGTGGCCGAGGTCGATCACCACGACGTCTGGCAGCGGGCGCGGCTCACTGTGGCGTGCGTCGCGCGGGAGCACCGCGAGGTCGAGCGGCTGCTCGACGAGGCCGAGCGCTGGCTCCGAGGCCAGGAATGGGAGGTCGCGCTCGCCGACCGCTTCGTGGTCGATCCCGAGGATTAGCCGCGTCGAGCAGGAACGACGAGCGGCGTGCACGAGCAGACTCGCTTGAATAGGGAGCATGAGCGAACGGATGCGGCGCGTGAACGAGTCGGTACGCCAGGTTCTGGCCGAGGCCTTGCCGGAGCTGAAGGACCCGCGCATCGGACTCGTGACGGTGACGGGTGTCGAGACGGCGCCGGATCTTCGGCACGCGGTCGTCTTCGTCAGCGTCCTCGGCTCCGAGAAGAAACGGCGCGCGACCATGGTGGGACTCGACGCTGCGCACGGCGTTCTCCAGTCGCGGCTCGCACGCCAGCTCCGGATGAAGAGAACCCCGCAATTGACGTTCGAGTACGATCAGTCGGTCGAGCGTGGGGTACGGATGAGTCAACTCATCGACCAGCTCGTGCCCGAGGATGACGCAGATGAGTGACCTTCAGGCGATCGCCGCGGCGTTGCGCGAGCACGACCGCTTCGTCGTCGTGACGCACGAGAACCCGGACGGCGACGCCCTGGGGTCGCTGCTCGCGACGCACGTCGTGCTCGAGGGGCTCGGGAAGGATTCGCTGATGTACCTCTCGGGCGACGTGCCGCTGCCGCGCGAGTACTCGTTCATGCAGCTCGACGGCCTGCTGCGCGAGCTGCCGGAGGATGTCGGCGACCGCGTGCTCGTCGCTGTCGACTGTGCGAAAGCGGACCGCATCGGCCCCGACCCGCCGCTGCAGGTCGCGAAGCTCGTGCTCGACATCGACCACCACCACGACAACACGCGCTTCGGCGACGTCAACCTCATCGTCCCGGACGCGTCGTCGACTGGCGAGGTGCTGCGCGACGTCTTTCGCGAGCTCGACGTCGAGATCACGCCCGAGATCGCAGAGCCGCTGTACATCGCGCTCGTCACCGACACCGGCCGATTCCAGTACACGAACACGACGCCGAAGTCGCTGCGGCTCGCTGCGGAGCTGGTCGAAGCGGGCGCCGACGTGCACGCGGTGTTCCAGCAGGTGTACGAGTCGGTCGAGTTCGCGAAGCTGAAGCTGCTCGCACGCGCGCTCGAGCGTGCACGTGTCCTCGAGGGCGGGCGGATCGTCGTGTCGTACCTGCTTCGCGGCGACTTCTCGGATGTCGGCGCGGCCGAGCCGTACTCGGAGGGGATCATCGACTACCTGCGCGCCGTCGAAGGCTCGGAGCTCGCCGCGCTGATCCGCGAGCCGCCCCGCGACGACGGCCCGACCCGCCGCGTGTCGCTGCGCGCGTCGATCGACGAGCTCGACGTCTCGGTGATCGCACGGTCCTTCGGCGGCGGCGGCCATCGTCAGGCTGCCGGCTTCTCGAGCGATCGATCGGTCGACGAGATCACCGAGCTCGTTCGCCAAGGCTTCGTCGCGCAGCGTGCCGCCGCGAGCGCTTGAGCCCGCCGGCGTCGCGCTGGTCGACAAGCCCGCGGGTCCGTCGTCCTTCGCGATCGTCGCGCAGATCCGGCGCGTAACCGGCGCACGGACAGGTCACGCCGGGACACTCGATCCGTTCGCTACGGGCTTGCTGCTCGTGTTGTCCGGCAGGGCAACTAAAATCGCGCCGTGCCTCGTCGGCCTGGCCAAGCGCTATCTGACGGACGTCGACCTCTCGTCGCGGACCTCGACCGGCGATCCGGAGGGCGAAGTCGTCGACGAGCACGAGCCGCCGGAGCCCGGCGAGCTCGAGCAGAGGCTCGCGGGCCTCCGCGGTGAGATCGACCTGCCGATCCCGGCCACGTCTGCGGTCAAGATCGGCGGGGAGCGCGCGTACCGGCTCGCGCGGCGCGGCATCGAGGTGGAGATGCCCATTCGCCGCTCGACCGTGCACGCACTCGACGTCATCGCGTATACGAAGGGCGTGGTCACGCTCGATCTCCGCGTCAGCTCGGGAACCTATGTCCGGGCGATTGCCACGGCGCTCAACGGCCACTGCCGCACGCTCCGGCGCACCGAGGTGGGACCGTTCTCGGTCGCGGACGCGGTCGGGCCGGACGCCTTCGAGCCGGCGCTCCTGTTGCCCGAGGCGGACGTGCTCGCACGCGTCGGGGTAACGGCGTGATCGTCGCGGCGACGCCGGCGGAGCTCGAGCCGGCGCGGCGCGCGGTCGCGATCGGGACGTTCGACGGCGTCCACCGCGGTCACCAACGGGTGCTCGAGGTCGCGCAGGAACCGGGTCTCACGCGGACCGTCGTCACCTTCCACCCACATCCGCGCGCCCACTTCGGCGTTCCGGTGGAGCTCCTGACGACGCTCCCACGGCGACTCGAGCTGCTGGAGGCGGCCGGGGTGGAGGAGACGCTCGTCCTGCGCTTCGACGACGAGCTCGCCTCGCTCGACGCCGAGGCGTTCGCCGAGACGATTCTCCGCGCGATCGGCACGGAGGTGATCGCGTGCGGGGAGGACTTCCGCTTCGGCGCCGGCCGCACGGGCGATCTCGCGCTGCTCGAGCGGCTCGGCTTCGACGTGCGCCACGTGCCGCTCGTCGGCGGCGTCTCGTCGACCGAGATCCGGCGGCTGCTCGCTGCCGGAGAGGTCGCCGCGGCCGCGGCGCTCCTCGGGCGGCCGCCCGAGGTCGAGGGGATCGTCGTGCTCGGCGACCAGCGCGGCCGCCTGCTCGGCTTCCCGACGGCCAACCTCGACGTCCCGCCCGGGCTGATCGTGCCCGCGCTAGGGATCTACGCGGGCGCGACGATCGGGCACCGGACGGCGATCTCGATCGGCACGAACCCGCACTACGGGGGGACGGAGCGTCGCGTCGAGGGGCACCTGCTCGACTTCGACGGCGACCTCTACGGGCAGCGCCTCGTCTTCGAGCTCTGGTCGAAGCTGCGCGAAGAGGCGTCGTTCAGCTCCGAGGAGGAGCTCGTGACGGCGATCGCCGCCGACGTGGCCCGCACCCGCGAGGCTGTCCGGCCCGCGTAATGGTCCCGTAAGGCGTGCGCGGAGGACGCAAGCTTCGCCTGCAAACGGCGTCTATCGGGTATGGAGGCAACCGCCCGAGAGCTCGTCCCGACCCTCGCCGTGCTCGAGAGCGTCCGCTGCCTGGAGTGCGGCGACGTCTACTCGAAGCCGGCGGCCGGCGGCACTGTGCAGAAGAACCCGGGCTGCCCGACCTGCGGTTACGTCGGCTGGATCCCGGTCAGCCTGCCCGGTCAGCGGTTCGGACTGCACCGCTCCGACGTGGATCCGCGGCCGCTCCGCGAGCTCCCGCCGCACTGACGCCCCCGAAGTAGTGGTGCCGGTCCGGCCAGCGGTGGACCGTGAAGCCGCGTGCCTCGAGCACCGCAAGCCCTTCTTCGTCGACGCCGGGCTCCGCGTTCACGACCTCGCCAGCCGGGTGGACGCGCGCGCGATCGATCGCGTCCTGCGCCGTCAGTCCTTCGTCGAGCATCCCGGCAGCTGCCGTGATGAGCGCGGTGCGCAGGCGCGTCCCGCCCGCCGCGCCGATCGCGAGCTCGAGGCCGTCGCTGCCGACGACGAGCGAGGGCGCCATCATGCTGTGCATTCGTGTGCCGGGCTCGAGCGGCCCATGGAGCAGGTCGGCCTCGCCGAGCATGCTGTTCAGATGCAGGTCGAGACCGGGGAGCCAGTCGCCCGAGCCGAGACCGAGGCTCGTCGTCACGACGCAGGCGTTGCCGTTCGCGTCGGCGGCGACGAGATTCGTCGTGTGCGTCTCCGGTCGCGCGTCGCCGGCGAGCGCGTCGACGAGCGCGACGACACGTTCCGAGGCGGAGAGCTCCGCGAGGCGCGGCAGCCGCTCGAGCGCCTCGGCCACGCCCGCCAGCCCGGCGCGCGTGAGGAATCGCCGCCCGAGCCACGACACGTCGACCGGCTCGCGCCAGGCGACGGCGTACTCGCGCAGATCGGCCTCCGTGACGAGACCGCCGCGGTCGCGCGAGAGCTCGAGCAACGAGCGGCCGATCGTGCCGTCGTACGCGCCGACCGCGCCTTCGTCGGCCAGCGACTGCAACGCAGTCACAAGTCCCGGCTGCTCCATCACGTCGCCGACGCGAAGCAGCTCCCCCTCAGGCGCGTAGATGCGCCTGCCTTCGCGCATCGTCATCACCGGCTCGAGCATCTGCAGGCAAGCGACGTGCGCCGGCGGCATCGCCACGCCGTGACGCGCGAGCCGCAACGCAGGCTCGACCAGCCGGCGCCACGGCAGCGTCCCGTACGCGGACCAGAGCGCGTCGAGCCCGGCGGGGACTCCCGGCACCGCGCAGGACGCCGGCCCGACCGCGTAGTGCACGAGCTCTGCACCGAACGGCACCTCGAGGTGCACGAGCTCCGGCTCGTGCCACTCAGTGCCGAGACCGGGGACCGCGCAGAAGAAGTCGAGGTTGCGCGCGACGCCGGAGCCCGCGTCCCAGTACACGGCATGCCCGCCGCCGAGGAGTCCCGTCATCACCGTCTCGGCGACGAACGAGGCGAGCGCCGCCGCAACTGCGGCGTCGGCTGCAGTGCCGCCGTCGGCGAGGATCTCGGCTCCCGCCTCCGCCGTCGCCGGATGTCCGGCGGCGATCGCTGCTTTCACGTCTCGACCCGCGGCAGCGTCGTCCAGCCGATCCGCGCCACGTCGGCGCGCGGGAAGTCGAGGCGGTGACTCTGTAAGAAACCGCCCGCGTAACCGAACACGTTTGCGTACAGCGATCGCGCCGCCAGCTTCAGCTCGATGCGCGCGCCCGTCACGGGGTCGGGCTCGGCGACGACGATCGCGAGCGCGTCGCCGTCGACGCGCACGCGCGCTTCGACGCCGTCGAGCTCGTACGTCCCGGCGACTCCTTCGTCGACCGGGGACGGCGCGACCGCACGCGGCGCGAGATCGAGCGCATCCACCACGCGACGGATCAGGCCGCTCCCGCGCCACGAGTTCGTCAGCACCGCGAGCACGATGCGCTGCTCCGGCACGAGCAGCAGGAGCGACTGGTAGCCGGCGACGGAGCCTTCGTGGTCGAGCGCGACGACCCCGCCGAGGTCACGCACCCAGAAGCCGCAGGCGTACCGCGCGCCGAGCGCGTCGGCGCGCGGTGCGTGCAGCTCCGCGTAGGCGTCGAGATGGCGCTCGCCGAAGCGGAGCAGGTCGCCGACCGTCGACCACAGACCGCCGGACGGCCGGCGCTCGGCCGGATACGCGTCGTCACGCACGAGCAAGTGCCCGCTCTCGCCGGCTTGCACGTGGCCGCGCGCCGCGCCCGCCGGCTCCTCGAACCCGGTCTCCGCGAGCCCGCACGGCTCGAGCACCGCTTGCTGCATCGCGGTCTCGAACGAGTCGCCGACGGCAGCCGCGGCGCGCGCGCCGGCCTCCCAGTAGCCGGCGTTCGAGTACGACCAGAGCCCTTGGCAGCTCTCCGGAAGGGGAGCCGCGGACTCCGGACGCAGGCCGGCCGTGTGGCTCAGCAGCAGCGCGACCTCGTCGTCGATCACGCCCGCCTCGGCGCAGAGCGTCGCGGTGAAGGGCTTCGTGATCGAGGCGATCCGGAAGGACGTGCCGGGCAGCACGGCCTCCGAGCCGCCGGCGGCGAGCACGCCGGCAGCGGCGAAGCTCGTCTCGCCGGCGACGAATAGGCCTGCGGCGACGCCGGGGATCCCCGTCCGCGCGAGACCGTCCTGCACCGCCTCTTCGAGCCGAAACCGCGATTTCATCGGGAATTCGCTACCCTAGTCGCCGACCCAGCTTCGGCTGCGCGCTTTCTTCCGGGCGCGCGGAACCCTCGCAGGAGGGGGGCGGGAGCCAGGGAGACGACAACCGAGGAGGCACATGGCCCTCACCAAGGAAGCGAAGCAGGAACTGATCACGAAGCACGGCCGCAGCGAGACCGACACGGGCTCGCCGGAGGTGCAGATCGCAATGCTCACCCGGCGCATCAACGAGCTGACCGAGCATCTGCGCACCCACCGCCACGACCACTACTCCCGCCGGGGGTTGCTGAAGCTCGTGGGACGCCGCCGCCGCTTTTTGAACTACCTGCAGAAGCATGACCTCGAGGGCTATCGCGCCCTCATCAAGGAGCTCGGCCTGCGCCGCTAGCTCCGACTTATTCAGGAGGGCGGAGGTTTGAGCGAACGCCACGCTGGGGCGCTCACTCAAACTCCCGCCCTCCACAACGAAAAGCAGAGTGGAGGAACAATCGAATGAGTATCGCGACCGAGCGTCTGGCTCAGGTCTCCGTCCAGGTTGGAAACCAGGAGATCACCTTCGAGACAGGCAAGCTCGCGAAGCAGGCGGACGGCGCCGTCGTCGTCCGCAGTGGCGAGACGATGGTGCTCGCCACCGCCGTCGGACGTGCGGAGGCCCGCGAAGGCGCGGACTTCTTCCCGCTGACGATCGACGTCGAAGAGCGCATGTACGCCGCGGGCAAGATCCCCGGCGGCTTCTTCAAGCGTGAAGGCCGCGCGAGCGAGCGCGCGACGCTCACCGCGCGCATGATCGACCGCCCGATCCGGCCGTTGTGGCCGAAGGGCTTCCGCAACGAGGTGCAGGTGATCTGCACCGTGCTCTCCGCGGACATGGTCACCCCGCACGACATCCTGTGCATCAACGGGGCCTCCGCCGCGCTGATGCTGTCGCCCCTACCGTTCTTCGGCCCTGTCGGGGCTGTTCGCATCGGCAGGATCGACGGCGAGCTCGTCGTCAATCCGACCCTGCAGCAGAACTGGGAGGAGACGGCACTCGACCTGATCGTCGTCGGCACGAAGGACGGCCTGACGATGGTGGAGGCCGGCGCCGACGAGGTGCCGGAGGACGTGCTCCTGCAGGCCCTGGAGATCGCACACGCCGAGATCCGCAAGCTCTGCGAGGCGCAGGAGGATCTCCGCCGCCAGGCGGGCAAGGCGAAGTGGCTCGACATGGAGCTCACCGCCGAGATCGAGCGCGAGAACGGCCACACGATCTGGGAGCGCATCCAGTCGGCCGGCATCCGCGAGGCAGGGACCGTCGTCGACGAGCTCGCGGCCCAGCTCGCGGGTGAGATCTCGATGGACTCGACCGAGGACGACATCCAGCGGCAGACGCAGGTTCGCTCGAGCCTGAACATGCTGCTCGAGAAGCAGCGCCTCGTCGCAGTCGAAGGCCCGGTGCGCGAGCAGTTCGAGAACGACCTGCGTGCGCTCACCGACGCCGAGCAGGACTCGAAGGAGCTGAAGTCGGCGAAGCGCCATCTGCTCTTCGACCACATCGTCTCGACGGTGGAGCTGCCCTTCCCGGTGGGCCCCGCGACGGTCGACGGCGACGGCCCTGCGGTGAAGGACAGCCTGACGAAGAGCTACGTGAAGAAGGCGGCTGAGGCGATCTACAAGGACCTCGTCCGCAAGAAGATCGCGGTCGACAAGCGCCGCCCCGACGGTCGTGGCGCGGAGGAGATCCGCCCGATCGAGGTCGAGGTCGGCATCAATCCGCGCGCACACGGCTCCGGCCTCTTCACGCGCGGCCAGACGCAGGTGCTCTCGACGCTCACGCTCGGCACGGCCAAGGAAGGCCAGCGGATCGACGACCTGTCGCTCGAGACCGACCGCCGTTACATGCACCACTACAACTTCCCGCCCTACTCGGTGGGAGAGACCGGCTTCATGCGCGGCCCGAAGCGCCGCGACATCGGTCACGGTGCACTCGCGCAGCGCGCGCTCGAGGCGATGATCCCGCCGGCAGACGAGTTCCCCTACACGATTCGCATCGTGTCGGAGACGCTCGAGTCGAACGGCTCGTCGTCGATGGGCTCGGTGTGCGGCTCGACGCTCTCGCTGATGGATGCCGGCGTGCCGATCAAGGCGCCGGTGTCGGGTATCGCAATGGGCCTCGTGAAGGAAGGCGACGACTACGTCATCCTCACGGACATCCAGGGTGCGGAGGATCACCTCGGCGACATGGACTTCAAGGTCGCCGGTACGCGTGACGGCATCACCGCGCTGCAGATGGACATCAAGATCACCGGCGTCACGCAGGAGATCATGCGCGGCGCGCTCGAGCAGGCGAACCGTGCTCGCAACTCGATCCTCGACGTGATGCTCGACGTCATCCCCGAGTCGCGCTCGGAGCTCTCGAACAACGCTCCGCGCATCACCTCGGTGAAGATCGACCCCGAGAAGATCGGCATGGTGATCGGCAAGGGCGGCGAGACGATCCGCGGGCTCGAGGCCGACTACGAGGTGCAGATCGACATCGAAGAGGACGGCACGATCCTCATCTACGCGACCGACGGCGACAAGGCGGCCGCGGCGACCTCCGCGATCCAGTCGATCACGAAGGAGCCGGAGGTCGGCGACACGTACACGGGCAAGGTCGTGAAGACGACTCAGTTCGGCGCGTTCGTCGAGCTGAAGAAGGGGACGGACGGCCTGCTCCACGTCTCCAACGTCGGCCCGGGCCGCGTCGGCCACATCGAGGACGTGATGGCCCGCGGCGACGTCGTCGACGTGGTCGTGCAGGAGGTCGACAAGGCACGTGGGCGCATCGGCCTGAAGCTGATCGCCAAGCACGAGAACGGCACCCTCGTCCAGCCGGAGGAGCTGATCGAGCGGGCGAAGGACGCCCCGCCGCGGCCTCCGGAGGAGGAGCGCCCGCGCCGCGACGACCGCCGCGGCGGACGTGGCGGCGGCCGCGACCGCGGTCGCAGCTAGCCGGCAAACGCAGTGAATCGGGCGGCCTCCGGGCCGCCCGATTGGTTCTTCCCTCACCCTTCAGGGGTAGGCCGGTGTCGCGGAAAATGCCGATGCCGAAAACGGGGAAGAGCATCCGATCCCGACCGCCTGTGGCACCGTCCTCGCTTCCACCCATTTCTCCGCTGCGGGGCCTCCTCGAGGTCTCGAAGCTGATGCGCGCGCAGGGCGACCTGCCGAAGCTGCTCGCGGCGATCGCGCAGACCGTCTCCGAGTCGCTCGGGTACCGCACCGTCGTCGTCAATCTCTACCGGCCCGCGTGGGACGACTTCTACGTCACGACCGTGCACGGCAACGACGACGCGCGGCAGCTGCTCCTCGGCCAGGTCCGCGGCTTCGACGAGTGGGAGCCGCTGCTGCAGGAGCGCTACGAGCGCCGCGGCGCCTTCGTCGTCCCGGCGGGCGAGTACGACTGGACGTCCGCACTCGGCGGGCGCAGCTTCGTCCCGGAGGCCGAGGCGGGCGCGGGGGAGAACGCGTGGGATCCCGAGGACGCGCTCTTCCTGCCGCTTCGGCACTCCGACGGGCATCTGCTCGGCATCCTCTCCGTCGACGAGCCGCTGAACGGCCAGCGCCCGTCCGACGAAGAGCTCGACGTGCTCGTCGCGCTCGCGGAGCACGCTGCGCTCGCGGTGCAGTCGGCGCAGGAAGCGGCAGAGGCGGCACAGCATCGGCTCGCGCTCGAGCGGCTGCTCGGTGTGTCGTCGAAGCTCACCGCGGAGCCCGCGACGGACGAGATCCTGCGCGCCGTCTGCACCGGTGTGCGCGACGCACTCGGGTTCTCGAACGTGCTCGCTGCGCTGCGCGACCCCGAGAGCGGAAGGCTCGAGCCGCGCGCCGCCGTCGGCTGGGACATCGCCGAGGTCGCGAAACGGCCTCCCGTCCGCTTCGAGGACATCCAGGGGCTGATCGATCCCGCGTTCGAGCTGCAGGGCTGCTACCTGCTGCCGAACGAGGAGGCGGAGCAGCGCGTCTCGTCCGACCGCACGCAGTACGTCTCCGAGCAGAACGGGCTCGGCCCCTATGCGTGGAACCACCACTGGCTGCTCGTCCCGCTCGAGGACAGCGCCGGCGAGGTGATCGGCGTCCTCTGGGCGGACGAGCCGAAGAACCGGTTGCTGCCCTCGCACGACACGCTGCAGGCGCTGCGCGTGTTCGCGAACCAGGCCGCTGCGGCGGTGATCGCGTCGTCGCGGCTGAACGAGGTGCGCTTCCTCGCCGATCACGATCCGCTGACGCGGCTCTCGAACCGTCGTGCGTTCGTCGACAGGCTGGACAGCGAGGTCGCGCGCGCTGCGCGCTACGGCCACAGGTTCGCGCTCGTGCTCTGCGACCTCGACGGCTTCAAGGCGCTGAACGATCGTTACGGCCATCCCGCGGGGGACGAGGCGCTGCAGCGGTTCGCGCGGACGCTTCAGGCCGGGCTTCGCAAGGGCGACGAGGCGTTCCGGATCGGCGGCGACGAGTTCGCGCTCATGCTCGCCGAGGCGACCGAAGCCGACGCCCGCGAGGTCGTGCGCCGGATCGTCGAGGACGCCGCGACCATGCGCGCGAGCTTCGGCGTCGCCTCCTGCCCGCAGCACGCCGACGACTCGCAGGCGCTCTTCCGCCTGGCCGACGCCGCGCTCTACGAGGCAAAGCGCTCGGGCAGCGGGCTCCAGTTCGTCGCGTAGGCTTCGCTCCGTGCAGAAGTACGTCCTGACCGAGCTCGACTCGGGCGAGCGCGTCATCTCCGAGAAGGTGCCGAGCGTGCGCTCGGTCTCGGTCGGCTTCTGGATCGGCGCGGGCTCCCGGGACGAGAAGGACGACCGCGCCGGCGTCTCGCATTTCATCGAGCATTTGCTCTTCAAGGGCTCGAGCGGGTACGACGCGCAGCAGATCGCCGAGACCTTCGATGCGATGGGCGCCGAGCTGAACGCGGCGACCTCGCGCGAGCACACGGTCGTGTACTCGCGCGTGCCCGACCGGCATGTCGAGGAGGCGGTGCGCGTGATGACCGACATGGTCTTCGCGCCGCGCTTCGCCGAGCTCGACCAGGAGCGCGAGGTCGTGCTCGAGGAGATCGCGATGTACGAGGACACCCCGCAGGAGCTCGTGCACGATCTCTTCTCGCAAGCCGTGTTCGGCGCGCACGCCCTCGGCCGGCCCGTGATCGGGACTGCCGACGTGATCTCGACCGTGAGCAGGCGCGCGATCGCCGCGTACCACCGTTCGATGTACGTCGGCTCGAACATCGTCGTCGCGGCTGCCGGGAACATCACGCACGAGAAGCTGCTCGAGCTGCTCGAGCGCTCCGCTCGCGAGAGCGCGGCGGCTTCGGGCGTGCCGCGCGTCCGCCGTGCGCTCTCGCAACCGCCGCCGCCCGGTCTGCGCTTTCAGCGCAAGGACACCGAGCAGTACCACGTCTGCCTCGGCGCTCCCGGCATCGCGCGTTCCGACCGGCGCCGCTTCGCCGCGTCGATCCTCGACTCGATCCTCGGCGGGTCTGCGTCGTCGCGCCTCTTTCAGGAGATTCGCGAGAAGCGCGGCATGGCGTACTCGGTCTACAGCTTCGCCTCGCAGTACACCGACACCGGCCTCGTCGGCATCTACGTCGGGACGCGCGAGGAGAACCTTGCCGCGTGCGTCGAGATCTGCGCCGAGCAGATCGCCGATCTCGCGGCCGGCAACCTGAAGGCCGGTGAGCTCGAGCGCGCGCAGGAGAGCCTCAAGGGGCGGATCATGCTCTCGATGGAGTCGACGTCGAACCGGATGAGCCGGCTCGGCAAGTCCGTGATCTCCGACACCGAGCTGCTGACGTTCGAGCGGATCTTCGCGGAGATCGACGCGGTCGACGCCGAGGCCGTCGCCGGGCTCGCCGCGGCGCTGCTCGCGCCCGAGCAGCTCTCCGCGTCGGGCGTCGGCCCGGACGAGGACCGTTTCCGCACCGCCGTCGCCCGCGCGAACGGCTCGCTCGTCGCCCGCGCTGCAGCATGAAGCTCGCGTTCTTCGGCGCGGAGGGAAAGGTCGGCCGTGCGCTTGTCCCCGTGCTCGAGCGGGCCGGTCACGACGTGCGCGGCATCGAGGTCGGCGACGAGCCGGACGTCGCGCGGTCTCGACGCCGCCGTCGACTTCACGACGCCCGAGGCGGCGCCGCAGAACGTGCGCGCGGCGCTCGAGCAGGACGTCTCGTGCATCGTCGGCACGACGGGCTGGGACTCCGCGCCGCTCGACGCGCTAGCGCGCGAGCGTGGGCTTCGGCTCTTCGTCGCGCCGAACTTCTCGCTCGGCGCGGTGCTGATGATGCGCTTCGCCGAGCAGGCCGCTGCAGTCTTCCCGCGCGCCGAGATCGTCGAGCTGCACAACGAGGCGAAGAAGGACGCGCCCTCCGGCACGGCTGCGCTCACGGCGCAGCTGATCGGCGGCGAGCCGGTGATCCACTCCGTGCGCCTGCCCGGGCTCGTCGCGCACCAGGAGGTGATCTTCGGCGGCGAGGGACAGCTGCTGACGATCCGCCACGACACGACTGCGCGCGAGTCGTTCGCGGACGGCGTCCTGCTTGCGCTCGAGAAGCTGGCCGAGCTGCCGCCCGGGCGCACGGTCGGGCTGGACGCGCTCCTGTGAAGGTGCTCGTCCTCGGCGGCGGGTCGACGGGAGAGCATTTCGTCGGCGCTCTGCGACGGCTCGACGACGACGTCGAGCTGACGCTCGTCGAGAGCCGCCTCGTCGGCGGCGAGTGCTCGTACTACGCGTGCATGCCGACGAAGACGATGCTCCGCGCCGCAGAGCTCTCGTCGTCGCTCGACCGCGCGCCGGGCATGCAGCCCGAGCGCCCGCAGGCCGAGGGTGTGTGGTCGTGGCGCGACTGGGTGACGAGCGACTGGAACGACGACGGTCAGCTCGAGTGGCTCGCCGGCCAGCGCTGCGAGTTCGTTCGGGGCGAGGCGCATGTGACGGGCGCCGGCAGCGTCGAGGTCGATGGAACGACGCTCGAGTACGACCGGCTCGTGATCGCGACCGGCTCGCATCCGGCGATCCCACCGGTCGAAGGCCTCGAGGGCGTCGACTACTGGACGAACGTCGAGGCGACCTCGACGCACGAGATCCCGGAGAGCCTCGCCGTGATGGGCGGCGGGCCGGTCGGCGCGGAGCTCGCGCAGTTCTTCGCGCGGCTCGGCTCGCGCGTCACCGTGATCGAGCACGGCCCGCGGCTGCTCGGCCGCGTGCACGACGAGGCGGGCGATCTCGTCGGCGACGTCTTCCGCGAGGAGGGGATCGACGTCCGCACCGGAGTCGCAGTCGAGCGCGCCGAGCCGGGTGTCGTGCTGACGCTCTCCGACGGCTCGCGCGTCGAGGCGGCAAAGCTGCTCGTCGCAACGGGCCGGCGCCCGAATGCGGAGGGGCT
>CAWITF010000002.1:0-474210 GCA_963838985.1 uncultured Actinomycetes bacterium | reverse complement strand
GTTCGCGACGATCGGGATGACGCTGCCGATCGAGGAGGCAGGAGGAGCACGAGCGGACGCTCGAGCCGGATCCCAGACCGTCCTCGATCCGGCACGGCTCGCTGTGGCTACGCGCCGAAGGGGCCGACACGCCGCTCGACGAGGTCGTCGCAGAAGGCACTGGGCGTCACGCGGTAGCGTCCCCCGCGTGCGCGTCACGCACTGCCCCGTGAACACCGCTGGCATCCCCTGGGCGAACGTGCAGGCGCTGCGGCGCGCGGCGTCGACGCACGACTCGTCGTTTTCAACCGCTACCGGCTCCATCCGGAGGCCGACGTCGACCTCGGCCGCAGCGGCGGCCTCGCACGGCAGCAGTCACGCAGTGGCGCGCCTTTCACGACTGGCGCCGCAACGGACGTCTTCCACTTCTACTTCGGGTTGACGCTCGTGCCGAAGTCGGTGCAGTTCCCGCTCCTGCGCGCGCTCGGCAAGCGCTCGGTGATGCACTTCCTCGGCTCGGACATCCGCGGGAAGCCACCGGCGGAGCTCGCCTGTCGCAGCGCGCCGGTGCGCGGGTCGTGGGCTCGTACGACGCGCTGCGGTGGGTGCCCGACGCACATGTGATCCCGCCGGGGATCGACGTGCGCGCGCATCGAGCCGGCGCCGCCGTCGGACCGCGAGCGACCCGTCGTCGCTGCACGCGCCGTCGTCCCGCGCGCGTAAAGGCACCGAGCACGTCGTTGCGGCGTGCGCGCAGTTGGACGTCGAGCTCGAGATCGTCGAGGGCCTCGACCACCGCGAGGCGTTCGAGCGCTACCGCAACGCGGACATCGTCGTCGACCAGCTGAACGCCGGCTGGTACGGCGTCTTCGCGATCGAGGCGATGGCGCTCGGCAAGCCGGTCGTCACGTTCCTGCACGAGGAAGCGGTGCGGCGAACGGAGGAGGCGTTCGGGATCGAGGTGCCGATCGTCGGTGCGACGAAGGAGACGTTGGTGGACGCGCTCCGGCCACTCGTCGAGTCGTCGGAGGAGCGCCGCCGCGTCGGCGCGGCGAGCAGGGCGTACGCCGAAGAGGTGCACGACCTCGAGCGGATGACCGACCGCCTGCTCGCGCTCTACGCTGGGTTGCGATGAAGCTCGGGCACGAGCTGAAACGGCTCGGCAGGCACACGCGTGATCTACGGGCTCGGCGGCCTCGTGTCGCGCATCCTCGCGACGCTGCTGCTGCCGCTCTACACGCACTACCTGCCGCCCGGCTCGTACGGGCGGGTCGAGATCGTCACGGCGGCGACGGCGGTGCTGGCGATCGTCCTGCAACATGGGGATCTCGAGCGCGTTCTTCCGCTTCTACTTCGACGCGACCGAGGACAGCGAGCGGCTCGACGGTGATCCGCACGTCGTTCTGGTTCACGATGGCGATGTCGACCGTCGGTCTTGCGCTCGGTCTCGTGTTCGCGACGCCGCTCGGGCACTGGCTCGGGCTCGGGCACGACCCGTCGCTCGTGCGCGCAGGCGCGGTCGGGCTGTGGGCGCAGACGAACTACCAGCAGCTGACCGCGCTCTTCCGCGTCGAGGAGCGCTCGGCGCAGTACGCGATCGCGAGCGTGGCGAACGTGCTGGTCACCGTCGTTGCGATGGTGCTCTTCGTCGCGGTCTTCCACTGGGGCGCGGTCGGCCTCGTCGTCGGCAACTTCACCGGGACGCTGCTCGTCTACTCCGTGCTCGTCGCGTATCGCAACGAGCAGCTCGGGCTCGAGTTCGACCGCGGGCTGCTGCGGCGGATGCAGCACTTCGGGATGCCGCTCGTCCCATCGGCGCTCGCGCTCTGGACGATCAACTTCGTCGACCGGGAGTTCGTCGTCCACTACAAGAGCGCTGCCGAGGTCGGCGTCTACTCGGCGGCGGTGAAGATCGCGGGCGTGATCACGTTCGTGATGGTCGCCTTCCGCACCGCGTGGCCCGCCTTTGCGTACTCGATCGTCGACGACCGGGACGCAAAGCGGACGTACTCCTTCGTGCTGACGTATCTGCTGACGTTCGCGTCGTGGCTCTCACTCGCACTCGGCGCGCTCGCGCCGTGGTGGGTGCGCCTCCTGACCGACCCGCGCTACCAGCGTGCCGAGAAGGGCATCGCGCTGCTCGCGTTCGCCGGCGCGATCTACGCCGGTTATACGGTGCTCGCGATTGGCAGCGGCCGCGCCCGCAAGACGCAGCTGAACTGGATCGTCACGGGAACCGGCGCAGCCGTGAACGTCGGGCTCAACTTCTGGCTCGTGCCTCGCTACGGGATGGTCGGCGCCGCAATCTCCACGGCGGCTGCGTACGTCGTGCTCTTCGTCGGGATGACGGCGTACGCGCAGCGCGTGTATCCGGTGGCGTATCAGTGGCGTCGCGTCGTCACGTCCGTCGGCGTCGCGGTCGGGCTGACGGTGGCGGCGCGTGCTGCGCACCTGCCCCTTGCACCGTCCTTCGTGCTCGTCGCCGTGTATCCGCTCGCGCTCGGAGCGCTCGGCTTCTACCTGCCGGCGGAGCGCAAGCGGCTCCGACGGCTCGTGCCGATCCTGCGCTAGCGCAACGCCTCGAGCGCGGCGAGGTCGTCTTCGCTCGGCTCCCACGCGCCGGCGCGCACGTTCGCCTCGACCTGCTCGGGCTTCGTCGCACCCGCGATCACGGACGCGACCGCAGGCATCGCGGCGAGGCCGCCGATCGCGACGCTCAGCAGCGGCACGCCGCGCTCGTCGGCGTACGCCTGCAGGCGCTCGACTCTGTCCCAGCGCTCCTCCGGGATCTCACGGCCGGCGAGCCGGCCCTCGGTCGCCTGCTCACCGCGCGTGTACTTGCCCGTCAGCAAGCCGCTCGCGAGCGGGAAGTACGGGAGCATGCCGATGCCAAGGCGCTCGCACACGGGGAGCACTTCGTCCTCGACGTCGCGCTCGACGAGCGAGTAGTGATTCTGCGCCGAGATGAAGCGCGCCAGGCCGCCGGACTTCGCGGCGACGGATCGGCCGCCTCGATCTGCTCGGCCGAGTAGTTCGACGAGCCGATGTGGCGCACCTTGCCCTCGCTGCACGAGCTCGTCGAGCGCACCGAGCGTCTCCTCGATCGGCGTGCCCACGTCCGGCTCGTGCATCTGGTAGACGTCGATCACGTCGGTGCGCAGGCGCCGCAGCGAGCCTTCGACGGCCCAGCGGATGTAGTCGCGCGAGCCGCGGCGTTCGCTCGGGCTCGCTCGTCCATCTGGCTTGCCGAACTTCGTCGCGATCACGACGCGGTCGCGCCGCCCCTCGAGCGCGCGGCCGATGAAGTCCTCGCTCATACCCTGCGAGTAGATGTCGGCGGTGTCGAAGAGCGTGATCCCCTGCTCGAGCGCCGCGTCGATCACCGCGACGGTCTGCTCGTAGTCGACCCGCGTCGCCGAAGTTGTTCGTGCCGAGGCCGACGACCGACACCTCGCGGCCCGCCGTCGACCAAGCTCGTCGCATTTGCGCATGGCGCCGACGCTACCCGCAGCGCGGTGCGGCATGC
Source organism: uncultured Actinomycetes bacterium (assembly GCA_963838985.1). Taxonomy (GTDB): domain Bacteria; phylum Actinomycetota; class Thermoleophilia; order Gaiellales; family Gaiellaceae; genus Palsa-739. The sequence goes on along the minus strand of CAWITF010000002.1, from coordinate 470,705 downwards.
GGTCGCGCATGCACGACCGTCAGCGTCTTCGTCGGCCGGGTGAGCGCGACGTAGAGCTCGCGGAGCCCCGCTCGCCGTCCTCGTCGGCGATCGCGCCGGCTCGACCACGACGACGTGGTCGAACTCGAGGCCCTTCGCCTGGCGCGGCGTCAGCACCGGGACCGCGCCTCGTCGAACGCGTCGCCCGTCGGCTCGCCGCCGGCGAGCGAGCGCGGCGCGATCACCGCGAGCAGCCCGTCGAGCTCGGCGACGCCTCGCGCAGCGCAGCTGCGAGCAGCTCCTCCTCCGCGACCGTCACGAGCCGTGGCGCCGCGCCGCCCTGCCGGTAGGCGAGCGGACGCTCGACGTCGGGCGCGATCACGTCGAGCAGCGGCAGCGCGAGCTCCATGATCTCGCCCGGCACGCGATACGCGTGCCGCAGCTCCTCGATCGTCAGCTCCGCCTCGTCGGGCAGATACGGCCCGAGCTCCTGCCAGCGCCGGTAGACGACGGGGCCGGTCGCCTGCGCGACGTCACCGAGGATCGTCAGCGAGCCGTCGACCGCGCGTCGCGAGACCGTGCAGGAGCTGCATCGGCGAAAGATCCTGCGCCTCGTCGACGATCACGTGCCCGAAGGAGCGCGGCGCGCCGTCGATCAACGTGCGCGCGACGTCGAGCAGCGGCAGGTCGTGCTCGCTCCAGCCGCAGCTCGGCTGCGCGACGCGGGCGATCGCGCAACAGCAGCTTCTGCTCGTCGCGCTCGAGAATGCCGTCCGCCGCCTCCGCCAGCGCCGACGGCGATGTGAGCAGCGCGAGCGACGAGCTTGTCCGCGCGCGGCAACGGCAGCACGCGATCGAGGTACTTCGTCGAGGAAGCCGCTTGCGCTGCAACGCGCGCTCGAGCTCGTCGAAGCTGCGCAATGCGAGATCCTGCAGCAGCTCGCCGTAGCGCTCGTAGAAGCGGCGCAGCACGGCCATCCGGAACCGCTCGCGCGCGAGCGTGAGGGGCACGCCCGGCGCGAGCGCCTCGTCGAGCAGCTCTGCGACCTCTCGCTCGCGCACGGACACGAACTGCCCGTCGCGTGAACAGCACGAGCTCCTCGGGCGCCGGCCGGACCGAGAGCTCGACCGCGCGCGTGCACGACTTCGGCGAGCCGCGTGTCCGCCTTCAGCCGCGCGACGTCGGCTGCGTCCTCGCGCGTCGACCACGACCCCGTCGAGTAGCTCCGACACCGCGCGCTGCTCGACGGCGTCCTCGCCGAGCGCCGGCAACACGTGTGAGACGTAGTCCATGAACGTCGGGTTTGGGCCGACGACGAGCACGCGCCGGAGCTGCTCGCGATGCGTGTAGAGGAGCCACGACGCGCGGTGCAGCCCGACGGCGGTCTTGCCGGTGCCGGGGCCGCCCTGGACGACGAGCGCCCCCTCGGGCTCGGCGGTGATCAACCGATACTGGTCGGACTGGATGGTCGCGACGATGTCGCGCATCCTCCCCTCCCGCCGCCGCTCGAGCTCCTCGAGCAGGAAGTCGCTGACACTCGCGCCTTCGACCGCCGAGCCGTCGAGGGACTCGTCCGAGATGTCGACGATCCGCCGGCCCTGCGTTCGGTAGCGGCGGCGTTGCGTGACGCGCTGCGGGTCGCTGCGGCGTCGCGGTGTAGAACGGCCGCGCTGCCGGTGCCTGCCAGTTGACGACGAGCACCTCGTGCTCCTCGTCGTGCACCCACCGGCGGCCGACGTAGAGCGGCCGCGGCGCCGGCGTCGAGCGTCAGCCTGCCGAAGCAAAGGCCCTGCTCGGCGTCGGCGAACGTGCGCGCGCGCCGCTTCGCCCACGCCTCGATCGCGAGCGCGGCGAACTCGGTCGCCATCGCGTCCTGCGTGCGCCCGAGCGTCGCGCGCATCGCATCGAGACACTCGTAGGCGTTGTCGACGTAGGCCTGTTCGTCTGCGAGCTCGGGGTGCGCCACGGCTCCCCGACGGTAGCGACATAGGATCGCTCCGTGAAGCTCGGCGTCAATGTCGGTTACGCCCCGCCCGGCACGAACCCGGCGGAGCTCGTCCCGCTCGTTCAGCACGCCGAGTCGCTCGGCTACGACTCCGTCTGGGCGGCGGAGGCCTGGGGCACCGACGCGGTCAGCGTGCTCGCGTGGCTCGCTGCGTCGACGAGCCGGATCAACGTCGGCTCGGCGATCATGCAGATCCCGGGCCGGACGCCCGCGAACACCGCGATGACCGCGGCGACGCTCGACCTGATGTCGGGGGGCCGCTTCATCCTCGGGCTCGGCACGTCGGGGCCGCAGGTCGTCGAGGGCTGGCACGGCGAGCCCTGGGGCAAGCCGCTCGGGAAGACGCGCGAATACGTCGAGATCGTCCGCACGGCGCTGCGCCGCGACGTCGTCGCGCACCAAGGTGAGCACTACCGCATCCCCTACGACGGCCCGGGCGCAACCGGGCTCGGCAAGCCGTTGAAGTTGATGCTGCGTCCGCTGCGCGCCGACATCCCGATCTACCTCGCGGCGATCGGCCCGAAGAACGTCGCGCTCGCGGCGGAGATCTGCGACGGCTGGCTGCCGATCTTCGTCGACCCGGAGCGCTTCGACGCAGCGTTCGGGCCGAGTCTCGCCGGTGCGCCCGACGACTTTCAGATCGCCGCGACGGTGAGCGTCCTCGTCGGCGATGACGTCGACGCGCTGCGCGACGTGTTGAAGCCGCACATCGCGCTCTACGTCGGCGGCATGGGCGCGAAGGGCAAGAACTTCTACAACTCGCTCGTCCGCCGCTACGGCTGGGAGGCCGACGCCGAGCGAATCCAGGAGCTCTACCTCGACGGCAAGCAGCGCGAGGCGATCGCCGCCGTGCCCGACGAGCTCGTCGACGCGCTCGCGCTCGTCGGCCCGAAGGAACGCATCCGCGACCGGCTCGCCGCATGGCGCGACACGCCGGTGACGACGCTCGTCGTCGGCTCGCCGCAGCCCGAGGCGCTGCAGGTGCTCGCCGAGCTCGTGCTGTAGCGCCGTGTCGCAGCCGAAGATGCACGCGGACGAGCTCGACATCGACGTCGAGCTCGTCGGGAGGCTCGTCGCGTCGCAGCTCCCGCACTGGGCCGATCTGCCAGTTGGAGCCGGTCTTCCCGCGCGGAACCGACAACGCGCTCTTCCGGCTCGGCGACGAGCTCGTGATCCGTCTTCCCCGCCGCGAGCTGAACGTCGAAGGGCTCGAGAAGGAGCGTGCTTGGCTCCCGCGCATCGCACCGGCGCTGCCGCTCCCGATCCCGGAGCCGGTGGCGGAGGGCGTCGCGGGCGAGGGCTATCCATTCGCGTGGTCGGTCTATCGCTGGCTTGACGGCCGGGCGGCGGCGCGCGAGAGCATCCGTGACGCGGTCGGGTTCGCGCGGGACCTGGCGCAGTTCATTCGCGCGCTCGAGCGGATCGACTCGACTGGAGGCCCGAAGCCCGGCGCGCACAACTTCGGGCGCGGCGTCCCACTCGAGCACCGCGACCGCGCCACGCGTTCTGCCATCGCCGCGCTGCCGGATCGATTCGATACGGCGGCGCTGACCCGCGCCTGGGACGAGAGCTTGACCGCGCCCGACTGGCGCGGCAACCCGGTCTGGCTCCACGGCGATCTCGACGCGCGCAACCTGATCGTCGACGACGACGGGCGGCTCTCCGGCGTCATCGACTTCGGCTGCCTCGGCATCGGCGACCCCGCGTGCGATGTGGCGGCTGCCTGGAAGCTCGTCGACGGTGAAAGCCGCGATGCCTTTCGCACCGAGCTCGACGTCGACGACGCGACGTGGGAGCGAAGCCGCGGCTGGGCGCTCTCGCAGGCGGTGATGATCCTCTCGTACTACACCCTCGAGACGAACGCCGTCCTCGTCGAGGAGGCGGAGCGGTGGCTCGCCGCGGTGCTTCACCCCTCCGAGTGACGCAGGGCGTCCGCGGGCGTCTCACCGTTCGACGACGGCCGCCGTGCGAGCGAAACAGCCGCAACCATCTGCCTGTGACGCTCGGAGCCGCCACGGCGGCCGCACAAAAACGTCCCAAAAAATGCCATGTCCCCGTGAACCCGAGGGCCCACAGGGACTTGGCACGAGGAATCTGTCACGGCGCGGGCGCCGTGTCAAGTCCCTTAGTCGAACGAGCATCAAGACGCGCCGGTCACGGTCGACGACTGGCCCGTCGAGCGCATAGGTCGACACCTGGCCGTCCGCTGTCGCGACGCGGATCGCTGAGGCGCTCGCGGGCACCGTCCCAGTGAGCACGCAGGTCAATTCCGCGTCACCGGAGGAGCCGCCTTGCGAATCGAGGCAGAGCGCGGCGCACTCGAGCCCCGGCCGCGCGTACGCGCTGTTCGCGCAGGGCCCGACCGGCCCGCCGCCTCCGCCCCCGCTCGGCGTCTCGGCGTCCGTCTCCCAGCAAAGCTCTCCGGCGGCGTTGTGCCAGGCCGTGAAGAGCTCGTCGTCGCCGCTCGCGAGTGCGAGCTTCGCAACGACCATCGGTTGAGAGCCCGAGGCCGGAAGGACGTCTTTCCGATACTGCTCCTCTGCCTCATGAGATTTCGCGAGCTGCTCCGGTGTCGGAGCGGGGCACTCCGACGACTCGGAGGTGGAGTCGCTCCAGCACATCTCGAACGCCCTGACGCTGCCGCCGCTCGCCGATGAGGACGAGGACGACTCCGGCGGTGGTGCGAAGTCGTCTTTCAGAAACCACTGCACGTCGTCGGGCGGCGCCTCGTCGACGGCGGTGATCGGCGGAGAGGGCCGATCGGGAACGATCGGGGCGCCGGCACGCTCGACCGTCGCGCTGCCGCACCCGGCGAGCACGATCACCGCCGCGAGTGCGAGCAGCGACCTCACCGTCACACCGTAGTCGGGGTTTCAGCCCATGGCGTTCTTGCTGATCACGAAGTACGGCTGTGACGGCCGCGCGGGATCCAGGCCGAACGACAGGCCGCTCGGCCCGGTACGCGACGGCAACACGGCGAAGCAGCCCAGTTGCGGGTTGCTCCCGTACGACAGGAAGACGCGATACGTGCGGCCGTACGTGCGCGCGATCGCGCGCTGCAGCGCGAGCGGGTCCATGCGCAGCACGTGCCCGAGGTTCCCGTCGACGACCGACGGCGACCGGAAGTAGAGCGAGTTCGCGTAGATTCGGTCGCCCTTCTTAGAGAACGAGATCACGAGCCCGGCCGACGCTTGCGTCTTACCGCCGTAATACAGCTCCGGGACCCCGACACCGTTCGTCCACTGTGCCGCAGACCGGGAGCCGGACGGTTCACCGAGCACTGCCTTCACCTGGTGGGGTGTGAGCCCCAGAATGTGCTTGCCGTTGACCGCCAGCGTCGAGAGGTCGAGGCGCTCCCACGGCCGTGGCGCCGGCAGCGTCGACACCGGCTTGGCGAAGGTCGCCTTAGGGCACGGTGTCAGTACCCCGTTTCCAGGCAGCTCGATGATGCCGGCGACGCGGTTCTTCGCGTCATAGCCCACGAGCTTTCCCGGCAGGTCGGTCGCCGAGACAGCGACCTCGAAAACGTTGTCGCGGAGGGCGGCCTGCACGATGCGGCCGCCCGCGAGAAACGCGGTGACGTGCGTGATCCCATCCGCCGCGAGCCCGTTCAGATGCTCGATCGGCGCGTCGAACCAGTTCCCGAGCTGGAGCGCGCCGAACTTGAACCAGCCGCCGCAACCACCGCCCCAGCTCGTCGGCGCCAGCGGTGCGAAGTAGTAGCTGCAGAGCGCGCCGCGCTTACCGACCGACAGCCCGATCCGAAGCGGGTCGTCGGGGTCCGGCTGAATGATGCGTGCAAATGCCGAGGTCGTGAAGCGCACGTGGGGCATCGGCGCGCCGCGCGGCTCGTGGCGCTTCAGCCACGCCACCGTCGGATGCGCGATCGGCGCGGTGACCGTACTCGGCCCGGGCAGCGAACTTGGATGAGGACGTGCAAAGTACGACGGGCCGGCGAGCAGCTTGCCGCCCGTGACGATGCCCTGGAAGCTGGAGCCGACGTACGGCACGTTCTTCGTCCCTCCGCCGCGCAACCGAGCATGGATCACGAGTACCGGGTTCGGCAGCGGATGATGCTGCACGCTCCCGGCGCGCGTTGCGCGCAGCGAGAGGAAGACGTTGTTCACGACCGGCACGCGATCCGAACCGCGCAGGCGGCCGATGACGAGCGCGCGGATCGAATCGTCAGCGAACCCGTAGACGCCGTTCACATTCATCGAGGTCTTGCCGACGCTGAACCACACGTCTCCCGCCACGAGCGCTGGAACGCCTGTGAGCTCCTCCGCGCGCAAGCACTCGTTGCGGCCGAGCGCATTCGGGTGGTCCGCGCGAACGAGGCGGAGGCAATACGCATCGCCGTTCCGGAATCCGAGCAGGCTGAAGGATGTGCCGCCGACCGTCCGCGAGAGCAGCAACCGAAGCTTGGTGCCGGCGGGGAACCCCGCATAGGCCGCTCGGTTGCGAGCGTCGAAGCCGTGCTGGAGCCCCGCGGGGGCGGGCCGGCCAGGGGTACCGCTGACCCACGCGCCGAACCGATCTGCGAGCCCAGTCGCGAGCGCGGTCGCGACGACGATGCCGGTAAAGACGACGACGGACGCGACGGCAAGACGCTGCGGCGCGCGACGCTTCGAGACTCGAGCCCGCCGCAAAACGTCGTCCCAGTCGCCGTGCGCGGCTGCCGCCGGTGCGACGAGCTCTTCGAGTGCCCGCTCCAGGAGTTCGCTGCTCATCAGGCCACCTCACTCATCTGCTTTCGGAGCGCGGCGTGGGCGGCATGCAACGTCGCCGCCACGGTGCCTCGCTCGATTCCGAGAACGGCGCCGATCTGCTCGTAGTCCAGATCCGCGTAATGGCGGAGGAAGACCGCGAGCCGCTGCCGCTCAGGCAGCGCCGCAATCGCCTGGCGCAGCTCGGGCCACTCGCTCGCGGCCGCGGTGCCGGCTTCCGTCTCGTCGTCTGCCGGGCGCTCGACCTTCGTGCCGCGCACGGCGCTCCGCGCCGAATTGACGACGATCGACCAGACCCACGCCTCGGCAGTCCCGCTTCCTTTGAATCCGAAGCGACCCCGAATCGCCTTCGCAAATGCGTCTTGTACGGCGTCGCGAGCGAGCTCGAGATCGCCCGTGACCGCGAACGCGACGTTGAGGAACCGCCGGTAGCGCGCTCGGTACAGCCCCTCGAGCGCTTCAACGGTCAGGTCAAGCGAAGCCTGCGCCACCCTGAATGGACGCGGACTGGGGCGAATTCGTTTAGTCGTAGGAGTCGATTGCGGCGGGCGCCGTCTTCAGCGCCAGCTCGGACGCGCGCTCGAGGACGTCGAGCGCCTCGTTCTCGCGCCCGCCCTTGCGGAGTGCCGAGCCCCAGGCCCGGCACGCCTGGCTGGCGTCGCGCCAGCGCCGGTGCTCCGCCAGCAGGTCGACGCCTGCGGCGTACGCGCGGCTCGCGGCTTCGAGCTCATCGCGAATCGCGAGCGCCGCGCCGAGCGCGCAGTGCGCGCTGCCCTGGATTGCGCCGTATTCGCCGCCGCAGATCCGGATCGCCTCACGCGCCTGCGTCTCCGCCTGCTCCGCCTCGCCGAGCAGCGCGGCGCCGCGGGAGCGCTCGAGTGCGACCATCGCCACGTCGTCCGCCGGCGGGTTCCGGCCGAAGAGCGAGCTCGCCTTGTCGAGCTCGCCGAGCGCGCTTCGCGCGTCCCCGGCCGAGTTCATGATCCAGGCGGCCAGTACGTGCGCGCGTCCCTGATGGAGATCGTCCTCGGTCGCCTCGAGGAGCGCGATCGCACGACGCGCGTGCCGCAGCGCGGCAGACGAGCGGCCTTCCATCTCCGCCAGCCGCGCCAGCGACCAGTGCAGGCGGATGCGCATGTGCGGGTCGTCGTTGCCCGTGTCTTCCGCGAGCGCCTCGCGCAGCACCTCCTCCGCGCGCTGGAGGTCGCCCGCGTCGCTCAACGCGTAGCTCAGATAGATCCGGTAGCGCGTCCGCAGCGATGCGTTGTCGGGCGCGAGAAGTGCCACCTCTTCGAGGCAGTCGCGATAGAGCTCGATCGCACGCTCGATCTGCCCCAGCGCGCTGTACGCGCGGCCGAGTGTTGCGAAGACGTCGTGGCGGTCGAGCGGCGACGGGCGCTCAAGCGCGAATGCCTCTTCGAGGCCCGCAACGGCCGCCGCGTGCTCGCCGCGCTCGTCGGCGGCCAGCGCGAGAGCGATTCGCGCGCGCGACGCGCTCGAGCGGTCAGCGCTCCGCACGGCGCTCTCGTAGAGCTCGCGCAGCGACTGCTCCGCCGCCGCGGCATCACCCAGGCGGAGCGTCAGCTCGGCTTCGGTGAGCCGTAGCTCCCGTTCGTCGGCTTCGTCGAGCCGACGTCCGAACTCGAGGTACTCGGTCGTGACGGCAAGCTTCTCGGCCAGTCGCCGAAGCGCTTTCACCGACGGCTGCCGCGTGCCCGCCTCGATGCGGGAGATGTAGGCGTAGGAGACGCCGGGCGCCGCAAGCTCACGCTGCGAGAGGCCGCGCTCGAGGCGCAGGCGCTTGAGCCGTTCCCCGACTGTCTCGCCCTCGGGTTCCTGTAACCGCTCCGACCCCATTCGCCGGGATCGTATGCCCGCTCGCGGCTGTTGACAATCGGGCACGGTTCGTATTTGACCCATCTCTTACACGCGAAGCGACGAAAGGAGGTGTTCCATGCGCAACGCACGTCTCATCACGTTGCTGCTCGCGGCCGTGGCGATCGCCCTGCTCGTCGCCGAAGGCCCGGTCGGCCCGTTCTAAGGATCCCGCGCTGAGGATCCCAGCGTGCGCGGGCGGGGCCGCCGGTCCCGCCCGCGCTACGTGCCGGCGGTGTAGCGCAGCCCGTCGAGCGCGACGGCGAGGATGCGGTCGATCTGCTCGGCGTCGTTCGTCGGGATCGCGGCGATCCCAAAGACCATCCGCGCGATGTCCATGAAGCTCGTGTCACGGCGAACGACGCCGGCCTCCTGCGCTCGGCGCAGCAACGGCTCGCCGGCGCCGAAGATCGCGGTCTTGCACGACTCGAAGACGGAGCTCTCCGCCCCGACCGAAGCCGCGAGCTCTGCGGCGAGCGCCCGCTTCGTCGCGGCGTAGGTCACGTACTGCCGCAACCACGTCGCGAGCGCGTCCCACGGCGGCAGCTCTGCCAGCTCCGCCGCCGACTCGCTCAAGGCACGAACGCCGTCGAGGTACACGGCCTCGAGGAGCGCCTGCCGGTTGGGGAAGTGGCGGTAGAGCGTGCCGATCCCGACGTCCGCCCGCCGGGCGATCTCCTCGAGCGAGGGGTCGGCGCCGGGCTGGGCGAAGGCGTCGCGCGCGGCCTCGATCAGGCGCTCGTAGTTGCGGCGCGCATCGGCCCGTTTCGGGGGCTGGAGGTGGGTCGGGGTGTTGGTGGTGCTCATTCGAGTTGCGAAACGGAGGTTCCCTCCGTATACTAACCGGAGGATGCCTCCAGATAATTCGGAGGACTCCTCCAGTTTAGCGCATTCGACCGGAAGGACTCATGCCCCAGGCCTCTCACCGCAATCCCGTCCTCGTCCTCAGCCTCATCCTCGGCGCCTACCTGATGATCGTGCTCGACACGTCGATCGTGATCACGGCCCTGCCGAGCATCCAGCACGCGCTCCACTTCTCGAAGACCGGCCTCTCGTGGGTGCAGAACGCCTACACCCTGAGCTTCGGCGGCCTCCTGCTCCTGGGCGGCCGCGCCGGCGACCTGCTCGGCAGGCGGCGGCTCTTCGGCGCCGGCATCGCCCTCTTCACGGCCGCCTCGATGCTCGGCGGCCTCGCGCCCTCCGCCGGCGTGCTGATCGCCGCGCGCGCCCTTCAAGGTGTCGGCGCCGCCGTCGCTGCGCCTGCCGCCCTCGCTCTCCTCACCACGAGCTTCCCCGAAGGGCGTGAGCGTGCCCGCGCGATCGCCCTCTACAGCGCCGTCGTCGGCGCCGGCGCGAGCATCGGCCTCGTGCTCGGCGGCATCCTCACCAGCTGGGCCTCGTGGCGCTGGGGGCTCTTCATCAACGTCCCCGTCGGCATCGCCCTGCTCGTCGTCGGCCCGCGCGTGCTTCCCGAGACGGAGCGGCGCCACGGCGCCTTCGATCTCACCGGCGCCGTCTCGTCCACGCTCGGCATGACGTCGCTCGTCTACGGCTTCGTGCGCGCGGCCGACCACGGGTGGAGCGATCGCGTGAGCGTCGCCTCTTTCGCAGTGGGCGTCGCGCTCCTCGCCGTGTTCGTCGCCGCCGAGTCGCGCGCGGAGCAGCCCATCCTCCCGCTCCGGCTCTTCGCAAGCCGCGAGCGCTCCGGCGCCTACGGAGCTCGCATGCTCGTCGTGAGCGCGATGTTCGGGATGTTCTTCTTCGTCACGCAGTTTCTGCAGGGGGTCCTGCACTTCTCGCCCGTCCAGGCCGGCCTGGCCTTCCTGCCGGCAACCCTGCTGATCTTCATCACATCGCAAATCGTGCCGCGCATCGCGGAGCGAGTCGGCGAGCTGCGCCTGCTCGCCGCCGGCGTCGCGATCGCGCTGAGCGGGATGATCTGGCTCAGCCGGCTCGGGGAGACGACGCAGTACTTCCCGCACTTCGTGTTCCCGCTCGCGATGCTCGGCATCGGCATCGGCACCGCGCTGACGCCGCTCACGTCGCTCGGCATCAAGGGCGTCGCGCCAGAGGATGCTGGCGCTGCGTCCGGCCTCGTGAACGTGTCGCAACAGGTCGGCGGCTCACTCGGGATCAGCATCCTCGTGACGCGGTTCGCTTCGTCGTTCCACGTGGGGATCCCGGCGCGCCTCGAGCTCGCCCACGGCGTCGCGTCCGCGCTCACCGGCTCGGCCGTCCTGCTCGGGCTCGCGTTCCTCGTCGTCCTCGCAGCGCTGCGGCGGCCTCGCCTCGCCCCGATGCCGTTCACGGAGACCGAGCTCGAGGAAGTCGAGCTGGAGCTCGCCGCCTAGACGATCACGCGATACACCTGGAACACCTCCGCGTACTCACGGTTCACGTTGATGCCGTGGGTACGCGCGACGTTCCAGACGTATTCGGGATTCGCGTAGCGCCGGTGGTGCTGTGACGCGTAGCGCTCGAGCGCGGCGACCTTGCGCTCGATGTGCGGCTTCTCGAGCGAGACGTACCACTGGTACGCGAAGTCGAAGTTGTTCCACGGGATCTCGTAGCCGAGGATCGTCGTGCGCTTGAACGCGCGCAGGCCTTCCTCGGCGACGGTCTTGTGATCCTGGTGCACGTCGTGCAACGAGGGCTGGAAGACGACGTCGGGCTGCCACTCCTCCCACATACCGACAAGGAGCTCGAGGATGTCCTGCCGGTGCTCGGGAAACGTGCGCACGTCGAAGTCGTGAACCGTCAGCCGGTCGGCCGGGATCCCGAGCTCGGTCGTCGCCTCGCGTACCTCGCGCGCGAGCGTGTCGGGTGGGAAGCCCTCCGGCAGCGAGCGGGTCGCGATCGAGAACGCGACATAGCGCACCTCACAGCCCGCATCGGCGAGCCGCGCCATCGTGCCCCCGCAGCCGAACTCGCCGTCGTCGGTGTGCGGTGCAAGGACAAGCGCACGCCGCCACTGCTCGATCACGCCGGCACCGCTTCCTGCGCAGGCAGTGGCGCCGGCTCAGCGACCGGCGCGCGTGCAGGCGCGGCGAGCGCCGCCAGGCCGAGCAGGCCCCACATCATCGGGTCTTCGAAGAAGGCGTTGTAGAAGAGCGAGTGCACGAGGACTGCTGCGAGCCCGAGCCCGCTGACGATCGCGAGCGAGCGGCCGCGGCGGCGGAACGCCGCCAGGAACACCGCGACGAGCACGGCCGCGAAGAGCGCAAGCCCGGGAAGGCCGGTCTCCGCCGCGACGGTGACCGGCGTGTCGTGCGACGCCGCCGTCTTCGGGTTCTTCCCCCTGAGGCCCACCCGCTCAGCGTACGCGCGTTTGAACCCGCCGACACCGACACCGAGCACAGGGTGGTGCGCGGCGATCCGGATCCCGTTCGCAACGAGGCTCGCGCGGCCGCTCGTTGCGCTGTTCAGCCCACTCGTCGTGTGATGCTGGAGCGACCGGCGGATCTGCGGCTGGGCGAACGAGATGCCGGCCAGTACGGCAACGGCGAGCACGACGGCGACGAGGGCGCGCCAGCGCCACGCGACGAACGCCGCGCCGATCACCACCACGAGCAGGGCCGCGAAGCTCGACTGCGAGAACGAGATCAGCAGGCCGATCCACGTCACCGCCACGACGAGCGCAGCCGCAACGGACCAGCGCAGCGAGCGGCCGAGCGCAATCAGGACGATCGACGGCGTCATCGCGAGCACGAGAAACCGCCCGTAGACGGACGGGTCCCAGAACACCGAGTTGACGCGGAAGAACGGCGCGTACGCATTCGAGATGATCACCTTCGGGTTCTGGAAGATCTCGCGCGTCTCGTACTGATAGACGCCGATCACCGCGAATGCGACAGCCATCAGGGTCAGCTCGGCGTATACCACTCGTAGGCCGGTGCGGCTCCACGGCAGGCGGGCAATCGCGAGAGCGAGCAGCGTGAAGGGCACGTAGAACGCGAGGTACTCGATCGCGCCGGCCGGCACGTCCTTGCTCCAGGCGAGCGACACCCCCGTCCAGGCGACGTAGGCGGCGAGCGGCCACGTCACCGGTCCGAGCTCGCGCACGCGCGGATCGCCCTCGTAGAGCTGCCATGCGAGCAGCAGCACGGCGGCGAGGATGACGACATAGAGCGGGACGAGCAGCTTCGAGCTCGAGCCGCCGACGTGCACGCCGATGCGGATCGGCACGCACGCGAGCGCGAGCACGGGCAGGAGCCATGGCACCGTGCGCAAGACACCCGCGCACCCGACGCCGATGCCGAGCGCTGCGAACACGCCGCCGAGCACGAGCAGCGGGCGATGCGGGACGACCGAGAGCCCGAGGAGGACCGCGCCGACGCCCGCGAACGCGAGCCCTGCGACGCGCTCCGTGCGACGGCGCGCGACGAGCAGCAGCGCGAGCCCGAGCCCGGCGACCGGCCCGCCGATCTGCGCGAGGCCGCTCATCGAACGAGAACCGTCGCGCGCGCGATGTGCCCATTCTCCGAGACCGTCAACGTGTAGCGGCCGCGTCGCGTCGATGCCAGCAAGGTCAACGACGGCCCCGACGCCGAAGACTTCCGTCCGCCGAGCTTCCACCGATACGTCTTCGCGTCCGTCGAGACGCCGATCGTGAACGTACCGCCGGGGATGACCGAGATCCGCTTCTTCTGCAGTGCGATGTACCGCAGCTCGACCGTGACCGGCACGCGCTGCGCGACCGGCGTGCTGTTGCCTGCCGCGTCGACGGCCCCGACGTCGAGCGTGTACGTGCCCTGCGGAAGCGTGGCGTTGTTCGCCTTCCCGAACCACGACAGCGTCCCCTTCGACGTGTGCCGGTACTGGCGAAGGATCCGCTTGCCGTCGAGATAGAGGAGCACGTGCGCGGGCTTGCTGAGAACGTAGGCGATGCGCACGAAGTCGGCCTGGCCGTCTTGGTCGGGGGAGAAGACTGTGCGGTTCGGCGTTGCGGTCTTCACTTCGGGCGCGCTCGTGTCGAGCAGGATCTCGTTCGGCAGGACGATCGTCTGGTGCTGGCCCGCGAGGTGGATCTCCGCCCGGTAGGAGCCGTCGGGTGCGATCACGTTCGCGTCGGTGCGGCCGTCCCAGTGGAAGATGTTGATCCCGCGAGACGCGTGCAGGCCGTCGACGATGTCGCGAACGGAGTGGCGATGCGAGTCGAGGATGCGGATCGTGACGTCGTCGGCCCGCCGCAGCGCGACCCGGATCGTCGTCTTCCCGCGGGCACAGCCGCATTTCGGCGAAAAACCCGTCTTCGGATAGACGAGCGTCCGGAAGATCGGGCTCTTGGTGAGCTTCAGCCGCTCCGTCACGGCGAAGGCCGCTGCCGTCGCGACGAGCAGGCCGACGAGAATGGCCGTCGTGAGGAGCCGCTGCAAGGCTCCGCGATTCTACGTTCAGTCCGTGAGAATCCGGTGAAGGAGCGCGTCGTCGATGTTCCTGCCTGTGACGATCAGCACGGTCGGGCGTGGCAGCTCCTCACGGAGCGCGAGCGCGAGCGGCGCGGCCGCAGCGCCCTCGGCACGGATGCCTTCGGCCGCGTAGGCACGAACGCCCGCCTCCAGCTCGTGCTCGTCGACCAGCTCGAAGCGCTGCACGAGCGCGTTCAGCTCCGTGACGGCGAGCGGGATCGCGACGCGCACCGCGAGGCCGTCGGCGAAGGTCGCCGAGCGCTCGGAGTCGACCGGCCGGCCCGCGCGCCAGCTCTCCCACATCGCAGGCGCCTCCGCCGCGGCGACGGCGACGCGCAACGTACTCGGCGAGCGGCGGGCAAGTGCGCGGAAGACGCCGATCGCGAGGGCGCCGTTGCCAACGGGCACGACGACGGCGCCCGGCTCCGGCACGTCGTCGAGCAACTCGTCGCCGATCGCCTCGTAGCCGTCGAACTGTGCAGGCTCGCCGCCGTCCTCGAAGAAGAACGCACTGCGCTCGGCTGCATACGCGCGCGCGGCGGCCTTCGCCTCATCCATGTCGGCGCCGACCCGCACGAGCTCGGCGCCTTGTGCCTCGATCAGCGCGAGCTTCGCCGCACTCGCACGCTCGGGGACGAACACCACTGCGTGCGCTCCGATGCGCTTCGCGGCCCAGGCCGTCGCCGCGCCGTGATTCCCGGTCGACGCCGTGACGACGACTTCCGGCCGATTCGACTCGAGGACGGCGACTGCTCCGCGCCACTTGAACGCGCCGAGCTCGTGCGCGTCCTCGCGCTTCAGGTAGATGCCGTCTGAACCAAATTCGGTCGTCGCTGCCATGCGACGAGACCGTATGCCACAAGGCCCACGCCGAGCGCGATCAGGCCGCCCAGCAGGATCCATTGCGCCTGCGGCACGTTCAGGAGCTTGAGGCCGCTCAGCACGAGGATCGTGCCGAGCGAGATGCGTAGGACGACGTCGGGCAGGCGCACGGTGAAGCGGCTCGTGATCAAGACGCCGGGGATCGAGCCCGTGAGCAGCCACGCGGTCGCGTGGTAGTCGACGTTGCCGCCGATCATGTGGCCGATGCCGGCGACCCAGAGGAGCGCGGCGGCGTGGAAGATGTCGGTGCCGACGATCTTCGGCATCGTCAACGGGTAGACGAGCACCATCACGAGCCCGAAGAAGGTCCCGCTGCCGACCGACGTGAGGCCGACGACGAAGCCGAACACGGCGCCGATCAGGACGGCAAGCACCTTGTCACGGTGCGTCAGGATGAACGGCGCGTCGTTCGGCTGCATGCCGCGCTTGATGAACGACTTCGCGAGGAATCCGATCCCGCCGGCGACGAGCGCTCCGCCGACGGCATAGCTCTCGATCGTCTGCGCGCTGTCGCCGTAGTGGTGCTTGATCAGCGTCGCCACGCCGACGCCGGCGAGCGAGAGCGGGCCCGAGCCGAGGAACATCCAGAGCGTCAGCCGCGCGTGGACGGTGCCGAGCCGGCGATGGCGGATCGCGCCGAACGTCTTGAAGATCGCGCCGTGCAGGATGTCGGTGCCGACCGCGTACGTCGGCTTGAAGCCGAAGAGGATCACGAGGATCGGCGTCATCAACGAGCCGCCACCCATGCCCGTCAGCCCGACGATCGAGCCGATCAGCAGGCCGGTGAGCGTGAACTGCCAGGTCATCGGGCGGAGAGGACCATCGCCGCGCCGACTGTGTCGTTCGTCGCCTCGTCGATCAGGATCAGCGCGCCCGTCTCGCGGTTCTCTGCGTACGGGTCGACCGCGAGCGGCTCCGAGAGCCGCAGGCGGACGGCGCCGATGTCGTTGAGCTCGAGCCGCTCCGGGCCTGGCACCTCCGTGAGCGAGTGGATGTCGGTGAGCGACACGAGCTCGTCGACGACCGCCCGCACGGAGCGGGTCGTGTGCTTGACCGCGAGCTTCGCGCGCGGCTCGAGCGGCCGCTCGCTCATCCAGCAGACGCGGACGTCGAGCTCCCGCGCGACGGTCGGGGGCCGCTCCGGGTCGGCGAGCATGTCGCCGCGCGAGACGTCGACGTCGTCGGCGAGACGGACGGTCACGGACTGCGGTGGCACGGCGGCGTCGAGCGGCCCCTCGGAGCTCTCGACGGTCTCCACGCGTGAGCGCAGGCCGCTCGGCAGCACGACGACCTCGTCGCCCGCCTGCCAGATGCCGCCGGCGACCGAGCCGGCGTAGCCGCGGTAGTCGTGGTGCTCGTCCGACATCGGCCGGATCACCCACTGCACCGGGAAGCGGCGGTGGTCGAGGTCGCGGTCGAGGGCGATCTCGATCGACTCGAGGTGCTCGAGGAGCGGCGGCCCGTCGTACCACGGCATGTTCTCGGAGCTGTCGACGACGTTGTCTCCCTGGAGCGCCGACATCGGGATCACGTGCAGGTCCGGCAGGCCTAGCGTCTCCAGGTCGCGGGCGATCTCGTCGTAGCGATCCTGCGACCAGTCGACCAGGTCCATCTTGTTCACCGCGACAGTGATGTGAGGCACGCGGAGGATCGACGTGATGTACGCGTGCCGCCGCGTCTGCTCGACGACGCCGTTCCGCGCATCCACGAGGATGATCGCGAGATCGGCCGTCGATGCGCCAGTGACCATGTTGCGCGTGTACTGCACGTGGCCCGGCGCGTCGGCGAGCTGGAATCGCCGCCGCGGCGTGACGAAGGAACGGTACGCGACGTCGATCGTGATGCCCTGCTCGCGCTCCGCCCGGAGGCCGTCGGTCAGCAGAGCGAGGTTGACGTAGGCATCGCCACGGCGCTTCGACGTCTCCTCGATGTGCTCCATCTGGTCGACGAAGATCTGCTTCGTGTCGTAGAGCAGCCGGCCGATCAGCGTCGACTTGCCGTCGTCGACCGAGCCGCACGTGACGAGGCGGAGCAGCTCCGCCTGCATCGCCTGCTCAGAAATAGCCAACGCGTTTCCTGTCTTCCATCGCCGCCTCGGTGAAGCGGTCGTCGGCGCGGGTCTCGCCGCGCTCGGTGATGCGCGTCGCGGCGATCTCGTCGACGACCTCGGGGATCGTGGCCGCGTCGGAGACGACGCCGCCCGTGCACGTCATGTCGCCGACCGTGCGGAAGCGAACCGACGCGGTGAACGGGTCCTCGCCCTCGAGCCGCTCGACGTAGTCGCTGCACGCGTAGAGCATCCCGTCGCGCTTGAAGACCTCGCGCTCGTGCGCGAAGTAGATCTGCGGGAGCTCCAGGTTCTCGCGCGCGACGTACTGCCAGACGTCGAGCTCCGTCCAGTTCGAGATGGGGAAGACGCGGACGTGCTCGCCCTTGCGAACGCGGGCGTTGTAGACGTTCCAGAGCTCGGGCCGCTGCGCACGCGGATTCCACTGGCCGAAGTCGTCACGGAAGCTGAAGATCCGCTCTTTCGCGCGAGCCCGCTCCTCGTCGCGGCGTGCGCCGCCGATCGCGGCGTCGAACTGGTGCTCTTCGATCGCGTCCAGGAGCGTCGTCGTCTGCAGCCGGTTGCGTGACGCGCGCGGGCCGGTCTCCTCGACGACGCGGCCCTTGTCGATCGACTCCTGGACGGAGGCAACGATCAGCCGCTCGTCGAGCTCGCGGACGCGACGGTCGCGGAACTCGATCACCTCGGGAAAGTTGTGGCCCGTGTCGACGTGCATCACCGGGAAGGGGAACTTGCCGGGGCGGAACGCCTTCTCGGCGAGCCGCAGCAGCACGATCGAGTCCTTGCCGCCCGAGAAGAGCAGCACCGGCCGTTCGAGCTCCGCCGCGACCTCGCGGAAGATGTGGATCGCCTCGGCCTCGAGCTCGTCGAGGTGCGTCAGCGTCCGAGCCCGGGTGCTCACGCGCTCACCCGCAGCTCTTCGAGCCGGGCGAGCACGACCTGAGCCGACTCCGCCGGGCTGATGCCCGTCGTGTCGAGCACGATCTCGGGGTTGCTCGGCGCCTCGTACGGGGCCGAGACCCCGGTGAAGTCGTCGATCTCGCCGGCGAATGCGGCGGCGTAAAGGCCCTTTGGGTCGCGGCGTGCGCATTCCTCGAGCGGGGTGGCCACGTACACCTCGATGAAGGGAGCGTGCGGCTCGACGAGCGAGCGCGCATGACGGCGTGCCTCCTCGTACGGTGAGATCGCCGAGACGATCACCGCCGCGCCCGCTCGGGCGACGCGTGATGCGACCCAGCCGATGCGGGCGATGTTCGCGTCGCGGTCGTCCTTCGAGAAGCCGAGCCCTTTCGACAGGTGCGTGCGGACGATGTCGCCGTCGAGATGGTCGACGACGAGCCCGCGCTGCTCGAGCTCGGCCTCGACGATGTTCGCCACCGTCGTCTTGCCGGCGGCCGAGAGCCCGGTGAACCAGACCACGAAGCCGGTCACGAGATCTCGACCTCATCGGACGGAACCGTGTGAATGCCGCACTCCACCTTGTCGGTCCCCGCCCAGCGGCCTTCGCGCCCCGCGCCGGGCAGCGTCGAGTGCGTGTCGCCGATCGACGCATAGCCCTGGTCGTGCAAGGCGTTGTACGGCAGCGCCCGCGCCCGGATGTACTCCCAGCACTGCTCGTCCGTCCAGTCGGCCAGCGGGTTCGCCTTCCAGAGCTCGTGCTGCTCGTCCCAGCCGAGCTTCGGCGCATTCGCGCGCGTCGGCGCCTGGTCGCGTCGGATACCGGTGATCCACGCGTCGAGATCCATCAGCGCTCCGACGAGCGGCGCGACCTTGGCGACGGAGAGATAGAGGTCGGGTTTCGTCTCCCAGAGCTTGTCCTCGACCGGTGGGGCTTCGTGCTTCTCGATCGCGATCCCGTAGCGGTCCTCGACTTGCCGCCAGTAGTCGTAGGTCTCCGGGAAGAGATGGTGCGTGTCGATCGCAAAGACGCGCGCCCTGGGCTCGATCGCGAACATCATGTCGAGCAGCACTGTCTCCTCCTTCTGGAAGGAGCAGGCGAGTGCGACGCGGCCGGGAAACTGGTCGAGGCAGAACGCGAGGATCTCCTCCGGAGAGAGGCTCTCGACATCAGCGGGCAGCTGCAGGCTGGTCGCCAAGGAGCACCTCCTTCAATGTGTCCCCGCGCAGCCCGAGGCGCAAGGTCTCGAGCGGGATCACTTCCTCCGGCGGGATGTTGCCGAGATTGACCGACGGGCCGAAGCGCTTGACGAACCACACCTGCGCGGCCTTGGACGGCGCCTCGAAGACGACGTTGTCGATGCCGACCGCGTCGGCGATCTCGCCGATCAGCTCCGTGCGCATGCCTCCCGACGAGTCGAAGATGCCGGCGGTGCCGCCTTCGCGTGCCTCGGTGATCACCTTCCAGGCGCCGGCGTCGAGCTCCTCCTGCAGCCACTGCGTCCACTCCTCGGCCGTGTACTCGACGGACGAATCCTTCGAGCCGACCTCGGAGAGCACGGTGAAGTCGCGTGCGAACTCGGCGACGAGCTCGAGCTTGCGCTCGCGCGGGATGTCGACCGTGCCGTCGGAGATCTCGACGTGCGTGATTCCGAGCGAGTCGAGCCAGGACTTGTAGGCGTCGAGCGCGTCCTTCGCGTAGACGGCCTCGAAGAAGGTTCCCCCGATCACGACCGGCTTGCCGCGCAGCACTGCGAGCTTCTCCTCGAGGTTGCGCGTCACCGCCGCCGTTCCCCAGCCGAGCTTCACGATCGAGATGTGGTCGCCCGCGGTCGCGAGCACGTCCTCCCACGCGCGCGGGCCGAGGCCCTTGTCGATCACATGCGTGAGCCCGGAGTGCGTCGGCAGCTCAAAGACGCGCATAGAGCTCCTTCAGCTTCTCCTGCGCGGCGGCCTGCACGTCGTGGTAGAGCGAGTTGCCGTGCGCGTCGATGCCGACCGTGAGCGGGCCGAAGTCCTTGACCCGGAACTTCCAGAGGCACTCCGGCATGAGCTCCTCCCACATGACCTCTTCGATCTCCTCGATCTGCGTCGTCTCGAGCGCAGCCGCGCCGCCGACGATCGCGAAGTAGACCATGCCGTGCTTCCGCATCGGCTCGATCGCCTCGTCGGGGAAGCCGCCCTTGCCGCAGATCGCGCGCACGCCGTACTGCTCGCCGAGCGGCTCGGTGAAGCGCACCATGCGCGCGCTCGTCGTCGTCCCGATGCAGATCTTCTCGTACTTCCCTTCCGCCACCTTGCGGACGTTCGGCGCCGTGTGCAGGAGGAACGCGCCGCGCAGGTCCATCGGCGACTCGATCCCCTGGTCGAAGATGCGGATCTGCGTCCGGTCGCGGATGCCGATGATGTGGCCCTGCACGACCACCTCGTCGCCCGCGCGGAGCTTCAGGATCTCGCGCTCGTCCGTGATCGGGAATGTCACCTCATGCGTTGCCACTATGCCTCCCGGTCGAAGTCGACCGTGCCGTCGGCGGCGATGTGCGCGGTTGCGCGGCGCGCGGCCCAGCACTGGTAGTTGACGGCGACGGGATTGAGCGTCATGTGCGTGTCGGCGTGCTCGATGTGGCAGTTCAACACCGTCACGTCGCCGCCCAGCCCCATCGGCCCGATCCCCGTCTCGTTCAGGAGCCCCATCAGCTCGTCCTCGAGCTCGGCGACGATCGGGTCGGCGTTGCGCGTCCCGATCGGGCGCGTGATCGCCTCTTTCGCGAGGTACATCGCGTAGTCGGCCGAGCCGCCGATGCCGACCCCGACGATCCCGGGCGGGCAGGGCTTCCCGCCCGAGCCGACGATCGACTCGAGCACGAACTGCTTGATCCCCTTCACGCCGTCGGCGGGGATGCACATCTTCAGGAAGCTCATGTTCTCCGAGCCCGAGCCCTTAGGCACGCACTTCACGTCGAGCCCGTCCCAGTCCTTGACGAACTCCCAGTGCACGATCGGCAGGCGGTGGCCGATGTTCGGGCCCGTGTTCTCGCGCGTGATCGTGTGCACCGCGTTCGAGCGCAGCGGGTGCTCGATCGTGGCGCGCGCGGTGCCATCCCGCAGCGCGTCGTAGATGCGCGCAGGATGAAGCGGAAAGTGCTCGCCGACATGGCAGGTGTACACGGCGATGCCGGTGTCCTGACAGACGAGATTGCCCTCGGTGTCGGCGACCTCGACGTTCCGGAGGATCGTGTTCAGCACACGCTGCCCCGGTACCGAGGTCTCGCGGCCCGCGGCCGACTTGAGCGCGTCGCGCAGATCCTGCGGGATGTCCTTCAGCGACCACACGTAGAGATGCGCCGCAGCGTCCTCCACCGCGTGCTGCAGATCGGTTGTCACGTCGATGCTCATAGGCTGGCTTTCTCCTTGGCGGCTCTGCCCGCGCGCCGGCCGAAGACGACGCACTCGAGCAATGAGTTGCCCATCATGCGGTTGCGCCCGTGCGTGCCGCCGGCGATCTCTCCGCAGGCGAAGACGCCTTCGAGCGTCGTCTCGGCGTCCGCGTCGATCACGAGACCGCCGTTCTGGTAGTGGAGGACGGGATACGTGAGGATCTTCTCCGCCAGCGGGTCGATCCCCGCCTTGCGGTAGCGGCGCAGCATGTACGGCAGCGAGAGCTCGGCATCGTGCTCGCTGATGCGCGTCGTGTCGAGATAGACGGCAGGACGGCCGTCCGGTGTCGCGACGCCCTTCCCCTTCTCGACCTCGTCGACGATCGCCTGGCTGACGACGTCGCGCGGGCCGAGCGAGTCGGTGAACTCCTCGCCGTCCACGTTCAGGAGCACGGCGCCGTACGCGCGCGTCGTCTCGGGGATCGAGTAGCCCTGCATCGTCTCCGGCCATGCACCGCCGTTCGGGTGGTACTGCAGCGCGTCGAGATCACGCGCCTCGGCGCCCGCGTCGAGTGCGATGCGCGTCACCTCGCCGGTGGCGCCAGGATGATTGGTGGAGAGCTCGCCGCGCTCGGCGGCCTCGGCGAAGCAGCGCCCGCCGGCCGCGAGGATCACCGTCGACGCCTCGACGTCGTGCTCGCCGACGCGCGCGCGCCAGCCGTCGCTCAGCTCGTGCAGCGGCGCGTTCGGAAAGACGGTGATCGAGGAGCTCTCGACCGCGTCGCGGAGTGCCTTCGTGATCGCGTGACCCGTGCGGTCGCCGACCTGGAGCAGCCGCTTCGCCGACGCGCCGCCGCAGCGGGCGAGGCGGTAGCCGCCGTTCTCGCTCGTGAACTCGACGCCGAGCTCCTCGAGCCAGTGGATCGCCGACGGCGCCTCGCTCGTCAGCACCTCGACGAGCCGCATGTCGGCCGTCTCGTGCGAGCTGCGCCAGACGTCCTGCGCGTGCTGCTCGGGCGAGTCGTCGGCGCCGAAGGCGGCCTGGATGCCGCCCTGCGCCTTCGCGGAGTTGCACGACTGGATCGAGCCCTTCGTCGCGAGCGCGACGCGCGCGCCGGAGCGGTCGGCCGAGACGGCTGCGGCGAGGCCGGAGGCCCCGCTGCCGATCACGAGCACGTCGAAGGGGCCGCTTTCCGACACGGCCGCCGATCATACCGGAATTGCTAATCCGACGGATTAGCGTTTGCTATTCAGAACGGCCGCAGGATGAGCGTGGCGAGGATCCCGAGCAGGACGATCGCGACCCAGGCGCCGACCGCCGCGGAGAAGCCGAAGGCGAAGCCGCGGCGCAATCGCTTCAAGGAGCCCACCGTCTGCATGGTCGAGTCGCCCTCCTTCCGGGTCAAGGTGTCTCTTCGGGACAGGCCGGGACCGGTCGCGCTCCGGCCCCGGCCGCCGTCCGTCTAGCCGTAGGCCGCCGCGCCGTAGGCCTGGAGCCACGCCGCGAGCCGCAGCGTCGTGTGGCTGACCGGGCCGATCGGCGGGTGCCACGACGTGTAGCCCCAGAGCGTGAAGTGGATGCTCGCGCACCCGACGCAGCCGCCGTCGTAGTACGGCCCCGACTCGCCGTCCGCGGAGTACCACATCGAGACCGACTGCCAGTGCCGGCTCACGTCCGAGTACGTGATCCAGGCGCCGTTGCCGCACCACACCGGCTGGTCGTTCTCCCAGTAGCTGCCGGTCGTCGTGTTCGAGCCCGTGTGGAGCGCATTGATCGTCCAGCACGTGTTGATGCACGCCCCGCACGATCCCATCGCATTCGTCGTCGCGATCCCGCCCGACACGAATGGGGGCAGCGGCGTCTTCCCGGGCAGGAACGCCTTGGGCACGCCGAGCCTGCTCGCGTCGTCCGCCGCGAGCGTGCTCACCGCGATCGGACCGTCCGGTGCGACCGTGAACGCGCTTCCCGGTTGCACGGGTGCCGCCGCCGCGCTTGCAGCGAACGCGAGTGCGGCGACTGCCGCAGCCGCGGTCAACAGGAGCTTCATGAGCCCTCCTCGCCGATGTGATTTCCGGAGGAGCGGGCCGGCCCACGTTCCGCCTCTCGACTCGAGGCTAGATCGAGCGGTGTGACGACTTCGGCAAGGATGCGTGCAGGATCTGCGCGCTCACCAGACCGAGCGCAGAAGCGCCTCGATCTCCGCCGGTGTCGCCGGACGGGGGTTCACCTGGTTGCCGCGCCGCTCGGCGGCCGCGTGCGCAAGCGACGGCAGGTCTGCTTCCGGCACACGCAGCTCACGCAGGCGAGTCGTGCCGCCGAGTGCCGTCAGCTCGCGCGGATCGACGCCGACAGCAGCGCGGAACCGCGCGACGGCGTCGGGCGCCCATTGCTCGTTCCAGGCGAGCGCCGCCGGCAGGCAGATGCCGTTCAGCGTGCCGTGCGGCAGGCCGTAGCGCCCGCCGACGGCCTGCGCCATCGCGTGCGCGAGCGCGAGTCCCGACCCACCGAGCGCCGCGCCGCCGTGACACGCTCCGCGCAGCAGCTCCGTCCGTGCCTCGCGGTCGTGCGGCGAGGCGACGACGCGCGGCAGCCATTCGCCGATCAGCGCGGCGCCGGCAAGTGCATGCTCGTCGGCGTCGGCGTTGTGCCCCTCGACGTACAGCGCCTCCGCGCAATGCGCGAGCGCGTTCATCGCCGTGCCGACCGTGGTCTCGCGCGGGAGGTCGAGCGTGAGCTCGACCTCGTAGACGATGCCGGCCGGATGCGCGCCCGCACCGCCGCCCTGCATCACGCGCTCGGGGTCGCGCACGCCGTAGTACGTCGTCCACTCCGCTCCGGCGTACGTCGTCGGCACCGAGACGAGCGAGACGTTCGCTGCAGCGGAGACAGCTTTGCCGAGATCGATCGCGCTGCCGCCGCCGACGGCGATCACGCCGCCGCCCGCCAGCGCCGCAGCGTCGTCGATGCGCGTCGACGGCACCTCGCTCCAGCGGGCAGCCGCTTCGACCGGGAACTGCCAGCGCGGGCTCGCGACGAGGAGCGGTTGCTCGAGGCCCGCCTCGGTGCAGACACGCGGAAGCTCCGCGAGGCCCCAGCGGACGATCATGCGAGCCGCGTCCGCGCGAACTCGACGAACGCCTGCGCGACGCGCGTCTCCGCGCGGCCCGCCGAACGGACGAGCGAGATCTCGCGCGACGGCTCGAGCCCCTCGACGCGCGCGACCGCGACGGTGCCTGCCGAGACGTCGGCGTCGATCGCCGACCGCGAGATGAAGGTCACGCCGTGGCCGGCGATCACCGCGCTGCGCGCGGACTCCTGCAACCCGAGCTCGAGTCGCACGTCCAGGTCCCGCAGCCGCACTCCCGCTTCGCGCAGCTCGTCGTCGATTACCTGCCGGACGCCCGCGCCCTCCTGCATCAGGATCAGCGGCTCCGACTTCAGCTCGTCGAGCGTGATCTGTGCGATTCGCGAACGCGTGCCGGCGCGGGACGGCGAGCACGACCTCGTCCCGGAAGAACGGCTCGAAGACGACGCCGCGCTGCCGGCGCGCCGCGCCGACGACGCCGAGCTCGACCTCGCGCCGAGCGACCTGCTCGATCACGCGCTGCGTGTCGGAGACCGAGAGCGCGACGTGGATGCCCGGGTGCAGCTGCTGGAACTCGGCGAGCGCGATCGGGATCACCGTGCCGCCCGGCCCGGTCGAGGCGCCGATCTCGAGCGTGCCGGTCAGCTCGCCCTCCGCTTCCTCGCCGAGCTCGGCGAGCAGCTGCTCCTCGAAGGCGAGCAGGCGCTGCGCGCTGCGGTAGAGCCGCCGCCCGGCCTCCGTCGGCTCGACCCGGCGGCCGGAGCGATCGAGGAGCTGCCGCCCGAGCCGCTTCTCGAGCGAGCGGATCTGCAGGCTCACCGCGGGCTGCGTGACGCCGAGCTGGTCGGCCGCCTGCGAGAAGCTCCGCCGCTCGACGACGGCGCAGAACGCTGCGAGTTGCCGTGTATCCATAAGCATTCATTATGCATGGGGCGGCAGGGCAAAGGTCTAGCATCAACGCATCGAGGACACCCTCATCCGCGGCTACCGGCAGCTGGCACTCGAGACGCCGGCGCGCAAGCGCGACGCGACGCTCCGCTTCCTCGACCTCCTGCTCTCGGCGCTCTTCGTCGTCCTCACGCTGCCGTGCAGCGCTCGTCATCGCGCTCGCCGTCCTCATGACGAGCGGGCGTCCAGTGCTCTACCGGGGCGAGCGCGTCGGGCGCGGCGGGCGCGTCTTCACGATGCTGAAGTTCCGCACGCTGCGGCGCCGACGCCGAGACGCGGCTCGGCCCGTATCTCGGCGAGGAGCTCGTCCGGCGTACGCAGGACGAGTTCACGCCGATCGGCAAGTGGCTGAAGGCGACGCAGCTCGACGAGATCCCGCAGTTCTGGAACGTGCTGCGCGGCGACATGAGCCTCGTCGGCCCGCGGCCGATCCGGCCCGTGTTCTTCGAGGAGCTCGCGCACGAGCTGCCGGCGTACTGGCAGCGGCTGATCGTGCGGCCGGGGCTGACGGGGCTCGCGCAGGTGCGCCGCGGGTACGAGACGTCGATGGCGGAGAAGCTCGCGCACGACCTCGAATGGATCGCCGACCGCTCTGTGCGCCTGTATCTGCGCACGGTCTTCGCCACCGCCTGGCGCGTGCTCAGGCAGTCGGCGCAGGGCCTCGTCCTGCGCGGCGACTGACGCCCGTAGAGTTCGCGGTCGATGTGCGGGATCTGTGGAATCGCGTCGCGCCGCGGCGGCGCCGGCGCCGGCCGGCTCGCCGCGATGAGCGCGGCGCTCGAGCATCGCGGGCCCGACAGCTACGGCGAGCACGTCGACGGGCCGGTCGGCCTCGCGGCGCGGCGGCTCTCGATCATCGACCTCGCGGGCGGCGACCAGCCGATGTCGAACGAGGACGGATCGTGCACCGTCGTGCAGAACGGCGAGATCTACAACTATCCGGAGCTGCGACGCGAGCTCGCGCGCGCCGGCCACACCTTTCGCACGAACTGCGACACCGAGGTCCACCTGCATCTCTACGAGGAGCACGGGCCTGCCTACGCACGGCTGCTGCGCGGCATGTTCGCGGTCGCGCTCTGGGACGCGCGACGGCGTCGACTCGTGCTCGCACGCGACCGCTACGGCATCAAGCCGCTCTACTACCGCGACACGGGCGACACGCTCGAGTTCGCGTCGGAACTGCGCGCGCTCCCGCGTGGCGAGATCGACCTCGACGCGCTCGAGGCGTTCCTCGCGTTCAACTCGATCCCGGCGCCGTACTCGATCTTCCGCGACACGCGCAAGCTGCCCGCCGGTCACGTGCTCGTCTGGGAAGAGCAGGGCGGGACGACGCTCGAGCGCTACGCACGGCCCGGCCCCGTTCCGGCGGACGAGCTGCGCGACGACGACGAGGCCGAGCTCGTCGAGGAGCTGCGGGCGCGCCTGCGCGACTCGGTGCGCGCGCATCTCCTCGCGGACGTTCCGGTCGGCGTCCTGCTCTCGGGCGGCGTCGACTCCGCCGCGCTCGCGGCGCTCGCCGCGCAGGAGACGAGCGACGCGGTGCACACGTTCACGATCGGCTTCGAGGAGCGGAGCTTCGACGAGCGCGACGATGCCCGCCGCGTCGCCGAGAAGTACGGGACGAACCACCACGAGCTGCTGCTGCGACCCGACCCGCAGCTCCTGCTGCCCGCGCTCGCGGAGGCGTTCGACGAGCCGTTCGCCGACTCGTCGGCGCTGCCGACCTATCTCGTCTCCCAGCTCGCGGCCGAGCACGTGAAGGTCGCGCTCTCCGGCGAGGGCGGCGACGAGCTCTTCGGCGGCTACTACACGTATGCCGCCGACCTGCTCGCCGACCGCGTCGCGCCGCTTGCGCGGCTCGCGCGCCCGCTCGTCGAGCGGCTGCCGAGCTCGTCGGCGTCGAGCGAGCTTCGACTACAAGGCCAAGCGGTTCGTTCGCGCCGCGCACCTGCCGCCGCTCGAGCGCCACCACGGCTGGAAGGAGATCTTCTCGCCCGACATGCGCGCCGAGCTCGCGGGACGCGGCAGCGCCTTCGACCCGCTCGACGTCTATCGCGCGCGTTACGCGCGAGACCGGACGGCGCCGACGAGCTCTCGCGGCTGCAGGACGTCGACTTCGGCATCTACCTCGTCGACGACCTGCTCGTGAAGACCGACCGCGCGTCGATGGCGCACTCGCTCGAAGCGCGCGTGCCGTTCCTCGACTCGGTCGTGACCAACTTCGCATTCGGGCTGCCGGCGAAGCACAAGGTGCGCGGCCTGTCGAAGAAGGTGCTGCTGCGGAAGGCCGCCGAGCCGCTGCTGCCGCGCGAGGTCGTGCACGGCCGCAAGCGCGGCTTCTCGATCCCCGCCGCGGCGTGGCTGCGCGGCGAGCTCGAGCCGTTCGCGCGCGAGACGCTCTCGCCCGCCACGCTCCGCTCGCAGGGCTTCTTCGAGCCGGAGCCGGTGACGCGCCTGCTCGACGAGCACGTCGCCGGCGCGCAGGACTGGAGCCGCCAGCTCGTGGGGTCTGCTCGCGTTCACGCTCTGGTACGAGCGCCACGTCGAGCAGGAGCCGCCGCGGCTGCACAGCGCGCGAATGGACGCGTTCTCGCATGAAAGTTTTGGATCGACATGACGGCGAGCGCGCACGTGCTCGTCTTCCGGCCGCTGATCGAGCTCCTGCGCGGACGCGGCGACGAGGTCGAGATCACCGCGCGCGACTACGCGCAGACGCTGCAGCTGCTCGAGCTGCACGGCCTCGAGGCGGAGGTGATCGGCAGGCACGGCGGCCGGTCGCGCGTGCAGAAGGCGCGGCAGATGACGCACCGGCTGGGCGCGCTCCGAAGAATGGGCGAAGGGCCGCGACTTCGACGTCGCGCTCGCGCACGGGTCGCACGAGCTGACGCTGACCGCGCGCCGGCTCGGGATCCCGAGCTCGACGACGTTCGACTACGAGTTCGCGACGCTGCAGCACCAGCTCGGCTGCCGCGCCGCGACGAAGGTCGTCGTGCCGGAAGCGATCCCGCCCGAGCGGCTCGCGCCGTACGGCGCGCGGCCGCCGAAGCTGCGTGCAGTACCCGGGGCTGAAGGAGGAGTACTACCTCTCCGACTTCGAGCCCGACGCGTCGCTGCTCGAGCGGTTCGGCGTCGAGCCGGAGCGCGTGCTCGTCGTGCTGCGGCCGCCGCCCGACGTCTCGCTCTACCACCGGCACTCGAATCCGCTCTTCCCGATGACGCTCGACCACCTCGGACGGCTCGAGGACGTCCATGCATTCGTCCTGCCGCGCACGGAGGAGCAGCGCGAGTACGTGCGCAGCCTGAGCCTGCCGTCGGTGATCCTCCCCGAGACCGCCGTCGACGCGCAGAGCCTGATCGCGCTCGCCGACGTCGTCGTCTCGGCGGGCGGGACGATGAACCGCGAGGCGGCGGCGCTCGGCGTGCCCGTCTACACGACGTACGGCGGCCGGCTCGGCGGCGTCGACGAGGAGCTGATCCGCGAAGGGCGGCTGAAGCCGCTGACCGACCCGCGCGCGCTCGACCTGCACAAGCGCGAGCGCGGGCCGGCCGGCGAGCGCGTGCGGCGCGACCCGCAGCTGATGCTCGAGCTGCTGCTCTCGCGCCTTGCCTGTCATAGCAATCCTGCTATGATGCGTCATAGCGAGATCGCTGTGCAGGCAGCTCGCTTCCTCACCTGGGCGAACCTCACCGGCGCTCGACGGCGACGGCGTTCGATCTCGGCTGATCGTCCTGCTCGCTGTCGACGACCGCCGCGTTTCCTCTGCGACAGCACCTCGGACCGCCGCGCCGGCAGGCAATGGCTCGGGCTGGCCGGGATCTGACGCTCGCCTACGGCTCTCATCGTCGGTGCGCTCGTCTCGACCGGGCTCGCGATCCGGCGCGCCGGCGTCGACGGTCAAGCGTTCGGCCGCGATCGATGCAGCTCCTCACCGCGCTCGCTGCTCGCGCTCGGTCGCGGCGGCGGTGCCGTTGGCTGGTCACCGACTCGTCGCCCGCTGCGTACCTGCTGGGAACTAGCGCTCAGGCGACGCGTCGTCGAGCGCGGCGAGCACGCTCGCTGCCGTAGCGCTCGAGCTTCGCCGGCCCGACGCCGGGCACCTCGCGAGCTCCGCAGAGCGTGCGCGGCGCCGCTCGGCGATCTCGGCGAGCGTCGCGTCGTGGAAGACGACGTACGCCGGCACCTCGTCCGCCTTCGCGCGCTCGAGCCGCCACTCCTTCAGCGCGAGCGAAGCCGCGGCGTACCTGGAAGCAGCAACAGCGGGGTCAGACCCCGCTGCGCGGATCTGCCGCCGGATGCAACGCCCATCTCCTCGAGGAACCGGCTCGGCTTGCCCGACCACGTGACGACGAGGTGCGCGCTTCGCCCGCGTCATGCCGACGTAGAAGCAGCCGCCGCTCCTCGGCGATCGTCGCCGCCGGCGGATCGGCAGCTCGCCCTCCTCGAGCCGCGGCAGGAACACCGCGTCGAACTCGAGCCCCTTCGCGCGATGCAGCGTCAGCAGGTGCACGCCGCGTCCTGCGCTCGCGCCGAAGCGCTCGTGCAGGTCGCCGCGAACTCGCGAGCCGTCGCTCGCCGTCGAACTCGGCCGCGAGCCGCACGAGCCGCGCGAGGTCTGCCTGCCGCGTCTGCTCGCGCTCGCCGAGCTTCTCGGGCGGGTCGCCGCAGCCAGCCCTGCGCGTCGCGCGTCGCCGCACGACCGTCGCGACGTCGGCCGCTCGCCGCGGCAGCGACGCTTGAGCAGCCGCCGCGCGGCGTCGCGGGCGAGCAGCGACGCGCCCTGGAACGGGATGCCCCGCGTCGTGGAACGCCTCCTCGAAGTCGGCGGCGCGCGCGTTCGTCCGCACGAGCACCGCCTTCTCCTCGAGCGGGACGCCCGTCGAGCGCGCGCACGCGCACGTCGACGCGAGCCTCGATCGTCGGTCGGCTCGCAGCGCGAGCTCCGGCTCCGGGCCGTCGGCGAGCGTTGGCGCGCAGCGTCTTCTCCGCGCCGCCGAGCTGCGGCACGAGCCGGTTCGCGAGCTCGAGCACCTGCGGCGTCGAGCGGTAGTTCTGCTCGAGCCGGACGACGGTCGCGTTCGGAAAGCGCCGCGGCAGCCCGAGCAGCCACCGCGCGCTCGCGCCGGTGAAGCCGTAGATCGACTGATAGTCGTCGCCGACCACGCACACGTCGTCGCGCGTCGCCGAGCCAGAGGTCGAGCAGCGCCTGCTGCAGCAGGTTGACGTCCTGGTACTCGTCGACCGTGAACGCGCGCCAGCGCTCGCGCACGAGCGCGCAGGCCTGCTCGTCCTCCTCGAGCAGCGCGCACCGTCAGCCCGAGCAGGTCCTCGAAGTCGATCGCGCCCGCCTCCGCCTTGCGGCGCTCGTACTCCCGGAAGACGCGCTGCGCGAGATCGGCCGGGATCGGCGGCTCGTGGTCGCCGAGCCCGCGCAGATACGTCGTCCGGCGTCAGCCGCCGGTTCTTCGCCCACTCGATCTCCGTCGCGAGGTCGCCCGCGGGCCGGAACTTGTACGGCGCCGGCAGCCAGTTGCCGATCCGCCGGAGCAGCAGCGCCTTCGTCGAGAGGATCCGACCGGGGTCGCCGGCGAAGCGACGCAGCAGCGCGAGCGCGGCCGAGTGGAACGTCGACGCCCGCACGCCTTCGACGCCGAGCGCCCCGAGCCGCGCGCGAAGCTCACCGGCCGCCTTGTCGGTGAACGTGACCGCGACGATCTCGGCAGGCGCGAACGCGCCGCTCGCGACCTGCCACGCGATCCGGCGCGTGATCGTCGTCGTCTTCCCGGTGCCCGCGCCGGCGAGGATGCAGACCGGCCCGCGCGTCGCCTCGACGGCCGCGCGCTGCTCGGCGTTCAGCCCCTCGAAGATCCTCTCGGCGTCCACGGAACGGACCACCGTACTCGGGCGGTCGGCCGGCTTCGTCACGAAAGCGTGCAGAATCCGGGGGTGGACCTCGCCAGCGTCCCGGAACGCCATCCGCTGCGCGTGGCCGGCCTCGTCGCCGGCGGAGTCGTGCTCGTCCTGGCCGTGGCCGCGGCCGCTCTCGTCCTCTGGCTCCGCACGTATGCGCCACTCGCCGCGGACGCCGGCCCCTTCGCGCCCGGGCCGGGCCTCGCGGCCGACGTCGAGCCCGTCACCGGCTCCGGCGGCAAGCCCGTCTTCATCCCGGCCTACCGCGACGGCGAGTCGTTCGACACCGCGCTGACGCTCCGCAACTCGGGCCGCTTCGCGGTCTCGATCACGGGGCTCGCAGGCTCACTCGGGTCCGGCTCGCTTCAGCCCGTCGGGCTCCTCGCCACCGACTCGTCGACGGCGAGCGCAGACCCCGCGCACCTGCACCCCTTCACCACGCTGCGCCTCGATTCCGGTGATACGGCGATCGTCGTCGTGCGCTGGCGCCTCAACTGCGCGGGCTCGGGCGCCGAGTCGGCGCGGGACCAGCGTTCAGCTGCGCTACGAGTACCTGTCGCTCTTCAAGCGGACGCAGCCGGTCCGGCTTCCGTTTGCCGTGACGCTTCGCTGCCCGAACGGAGGTCGGTCGGCGCCGTAGCGACGGTCGTCTCGCGCTTCGGCTCGCGGACGATCGAGCCGAGCTTCGCGACGACCTCGAGCGTGTCGCCCTCGTCGGCGAGCCGCTCGAGCTCTGCGAGCTCGGCCGCGAGCCACGCAGCATCGACCGGCGGCCGGCTCAGCGCGCATGATCTTCGGGTGCGCGGTCTCGCCGACCGCCTCGTTCGTCGCCCCACAGCTCCTCGTGCAGCTTCTCGCCGGGGCGCGAGCCGACGAACTTGACGGGGATGTCGTGCGGGCCGCGAAGCTCGTCACCGGGTAGGCGCGGCTCCTTGCCGGAGAGCCGGATCATGTTGCGCGGCGAGATCGACGATCTTCACCGGCTCGCCCATGTCGAGCACGAACACCTGGCCGCGGCCGCCGATCGCGCCGGCCTGCACGACGAGCGACACCGCCTCCGGGATCGTCATGAAGTAGCGCGTCATCTCCGGATGCGTGACCGTCACCGGGCCGCCCTTCTCGATCTGCCGGCGGAAGGTCGGGATCACCGAGCCGGACGAGTTCAGGACGTTGCCGAAGCGCACGGCGACGAAGCGCGTCTCGATGTCGCGGCGATGCGCCGAACGTCTCGACGATCCATTCGCAGATCGCCTTCGACTGGCCCATCACCGTCTGCGGGTTGACCGCCTTGTCGGTGGAGATCAGCACGAAGCGCTCGACGCCGAACTCGGCCGCGAGCTCGGCGACGACCCGCGTCGCGACGACGTTGTTGCGCACCGACGCGAGCGGGTGCGTGTTCATCAGCGGCACGTGCTTGTACGCGGCCGCATGGAAGACGACGGTCGGCCGGTACTTCTCGAAGACCTCGCGCCGGAGCGCCGTGCGTCCTTGACGTCGACGAGCTTCGGCACCGCGGCGGTGAAGTCGCGCTCGTCGACGAGCTCGCGCTCGATCTCGAAGAGCGGCGTCTCGGCGTTGTCGACGAGGATCAGCCGCGCAGGGCCGACGCGCGCGATCTGGCGGCAGAGCTCCGCGCCGATCGAGCCGCCCGCGCCGGTGACGAGCACGGTCTGCCCCTGGAGGTACGAGGCGACCTGCTCGAAGTCGACCTCGACCTGCTCGCGGCCGAGCACGTCCTCCACCTGCACCGGCCGGATCTGGCCCGTCGAGGTTCAGGTCGCCGGAGATCAGCTCGTAGAGGCCCGGCAGCGTCTTGACCGGGACGTTCGCCGCCTGCGCGGCCTCGACGACCCGGCGGCGGATCTCACCGGAGGCGGACGGGATCGCGATCAGCACCTCGTCCGGCTGGTGCTCGCGGACGATGCGCGGCAGCTCGTCGGTCGTGCCGAGCACCCGGACGCCGTGGATGCGCGAGTTGCGCTTCGTGCGGTCGTCGTCGACGAAGCCGATCGGCGTATAGCGGAGCATCCGCGAGCGCTGCATCTCCTGCACGACGAGCCGACCCGCGTCGCCGGCTCCGACGACGATCACTTCCTTGCCGCGCGTGACGAAGGCGCCTGTGCGCGGCCGCTCGATGACCGTGCGCGCGAGCAGGCGGGCACCCGCGACGAGCGCGAGCGTGAGCAGGAGATCCATGACCGCGATCGAGCGCGGCAGGCGCACGTTGTGCACCGGCGAGACGAGGTAGACCGTCACGTAGGCGAGCAGCGAGGCGACGACGACGCCGCGCGCGGCGCTCCACATGTCGTGCACCGAGACGTAGCGCCACCAGCGGCGGTGGAAGCCGAAGAGCGAGGAAGACGGCGAGCTTGATCGCGACGACGAGCAGGATCGTGCGCCGCAGCAGCGTGTCGTAGTACGGCGGCAGTCCCTGGTCGAAGCGCAGCTCGAACGCGAGCAACCACGAGAGCGCGACGATCGCCGCGTCGACCAGCAGCTGCAGGACGCCGGTGATCGCCCGATGCCGGTCATGCTCGCCGGATCATGCTCGACTGGGTACGCCGGCCGCCGAGCGGACGACGTCGACGACCCGCTGCTGCACCTCGACGGGCATGCCGGGCCAGAGCGGGACCGAGAAGTTCTCGGCCGCGACGCGCTCGGTCTCGGGAAGCGAGCCGGCCGTGTTGCCGAGGTAGCGCGAGCGCCGGCTGCAGGTGCAGCGGCGTCGTGTAGTACGTCGCGGTGCCGATGTCCTGCCGCCGGAGCGCTGCGCGGATGCCGTTCGCGCTCGGGCGAGCGGCAGACGAAGAGGTGGTAGACGTGGCCGGGCTCGTCCTCCGGCAGCTCGACGAGCTCGCCGAGGCCGAGCTCTGCGTAGCGCGCGGCGGCCTCGCGGCGCCGCGCGTCCATTCGTCGAGCTGCGGGAGGAAGATGCGCAGCAAGCCGGCCTGAAGCTCGTCGAGGCGCGAGTTGTAGCCGACGAGTTGGAAGTCCTTCTTGTCCCGCGAGCCGTGGAACGCGAGCACACGCACGCGCTCGGCGAGCTCCTCGTCGTTCGTCGCGACGAGGCCGCCGTCGCCGAGGCAGAAGAGATTCTTCGTCGGGAAGAAGCTGAACGTCGAGATCGACGCCGCGCTGCGCGACGCCGGGCGCGCCGAACGCCTGCGCCGCGTCCTCGATGACCGGCACGCCGAGAGCGAGCAGCTCGTCCATCGGCGCCGGGCGGCCGAAGAGATGCACCGGCATGATCGCGCGCGTGCGGTCGGTGATCTTCGCCGCGACGTCGGCCGGATCGAGGTTCAACGTCGCCGGGTCGATGTCGGCGAAGACGGGCGTCGCTCCGCGCCGCGCGATCGACTCGGCGGTCGCGTAGAAGGTGAACGCGGGGCAGATGACCTCGTCGCCGGGGCCGATCTCCAGCGCGTCGAGCGCGAGCACGAGCGCGTCGGTGCCGTTTGCGACGCCGATCGTCTCGCGGACGCCGAGGTAGGCGGCGGCCTCCTCCTGGAACGCGTAGTAGTGCTCGCCGCGGATGAACTGCCCGCCATCGAGGATCTCGCGGAAGCGGGCCTCGAGCTCCGCCTTCAGCGGCGCGTACTGCGCCTTGACGTCAACGAGCGGGATCGTGCACGGCGAGTCACTGTAGCGGCCTTGCACCCACCGATAGACCAGATACGCCGCGAGGACGAGGACGCCTGCAACGACGACGTATTCGGCGTATTTGAAATCGTGATGGAAGTGCTCGTAGCTCGAGCCGAGCCCGTAGCCCGCGCCCGCGATCGCGAACGCCCAGATCGCCGACCCGACGAGCGTCAGAACGTGTACGGCGCGAGCCGCATCGCGAAGACGCCGGCCGGGATCGAGACGAACGAGCGGACGAGCGGCGTGAGCCGGCCGATCAGCACGCCGGCGTTGCCCCAGCGCTCGAACCAGCGCTCGGCGCGGTCGAGCTTCGCCGGAGTCAGGTGGAGCCACCGGCCGCGGCGCTCGAGCAGCGGGCGACCGCCGCGGAGCCCGATCCACCAGCCGATGAGCGAGCCGACGAGGTAGCCGAGCGTGCCGGCGAGCGCCATCACGACGAACGCGCCGGCGCCGAAGCCGATCTTGGCGCCGAAGAGCGACACGTGGTGAGCGGACGGAAAGACGCCGGCGGCGACCGCGCCTGCGTAGAGCATCACGAGCTCGCTCGCGGCGGGGAAGACGGCGTCGATCGCCATCAGCACGAAGACGGCGTAGACGCCGTGCGAAGCGACCTGGGAGGTGAAGCTGGAAGAGATGCTCGCGAGCACGCGCGGAGTCTACGAGCGTCGTGCGGTGAACGGCGCAGAGAAGCGTCGCCTTGCCGATCGAGTTCGTTGCGACGACGTGCACTGTAGACGCCGGTAGCGCCGGCGACGACCGGTCCGGCCGTTCCACGACACCGTCTGCGGCGCCGGCATCGAGTTTCTTCGAGAGCAGCGTCGCGATGACGATGCCGTTCGCCTTCTCGACCGTCACGGTGACCGATGCCGCGTGCGCGAGCTGGAACGTCGCGGTGACGCCGTTGCCCTCGGCGCGCGACCTGCAGCGACGACAAGGTCGTGGTTCAGGTCGAACGGGCGGTCCGCGGTCGTCGTGCGGCCGCGTGTCGTCGTCCCCGTGACGACGAACCGCCAGATCCCTCGGCTGCCGCCCTTGCCGTCCCACTCGAGCGTGTGCACGCCCGGCTGCTCGCGTGTCCTGTGCAAGAACGACCGCTGCCCGGTCGGGCCCCGCGAGCGTCGCAGTGACCTGAGACGGGCGGACGAGCTTGTACGTGAACGTCTGCGTGTCGTCGACACCGTCGCCGTTCGGCGAGAGCGTCGTCGACGACGGGCGCGCCGCATAGACGCCGTTGTACGAGAGCAGCGAGCGCGTCGGAGAGCGGCTGCTCGGTCGCGGCCGTCGGCCTCGTCAGCAACGAGCCGTCGAACGCCATCGCGGTCGGCGCGCCCGTGCCGAGCCCCATCGCCGTCTGCGCGCCGAGCCGCGCGAGCGCGACGGCGAGCTCGTAGTTCGTCATCCCGGCGCTGTACGCGGACGTTCCACCCTCGACCGTCACGAGCAGCACGCGTCCGTCCTTCGAGCTGGCCGACAGCAGTGCGCGCGCTGCGACGATTCAACACCGGGTCGCCGAAGGCCTCGTGCGCGCGGAAGATCGCCTTCCGCCGCGCTGACGAGCAGCGGGCCGCCGCCGATCGCGCTCGCCATCGAGCTCCAGTTCGGGGTCAGCGTCGGCCGGATCTCGACCGTCGTGCCCGCGGGCGCCTCGGCGGTGAGGTGCGGCGCCTGGTTCCCGCGCGAGACGAGCACCGCGCCGCCCGGCGGGATCGGCGTCGGGCCGCCGCGTCCGACCTGCGAGACGACGCCCGAGAGCGACGCGGTTCGGGACGAGCGAGGGGAGCGACGGCGATCACGTCGATCGACGACGCCGCTCTCGGCGGGAGTCGCCGGGCCCCATGCAGACGTGTAGAGCGTCGTGTGCCCCTCACAGGCGACGCGTTCAGATCGAGCTGCCGGCGCTGGCCGTTGCCGCGCCAGGTGCCGTCGAAGACGACGCGCGCGACGCTGAGCGTGCCGTCGGCGCCGATGCCGAGGCTCGAGCGCGTGCTCATCGGCGCGGAGTCGAGCGCCCCGCTGCGCATCACGATCCCGTTCGGCTTGCCGGGGTTGGCGGCGAAGAAGTCGCCGTTGACGCCGACGACGGTCGCGGCGGCGCTGAGGCGCTTCTCGATGTCGGTCAGCTTCTCGGTGCCGACGATCGTCTCGTTCGAGAGCGCGGGAGCGAGCGTGTAGAGCGACCCGTCCGGCTTCGGCGCCGTCACGACGTCGAGCACGACGGGGCCGCGCGGCGTGAACTCGACCTGTCGGTTGTAGGTGACGCCCGGCATCAGCAGCGTCGATTGCGACACCACTTGTGCATGCGCAGCGGGCGCGACGGCGATCGCAGCAAGTGCGGCGGCGATGACGAGCTTCGAAACCACGACCCCGGCTCAGGGTAGCGGCGGATTCAGTCCCAGACTTTTACGGGTCTGTAAAGCGTGTCGCGCTGCACGGGGATCTTCCCCATGCTGCGATCAGATGAACGAACTCCTCCGTCGACGCGCGGTACGTCGTGCCGGCGGCGCTGACGACGTTCTCCTCGATCATCACCGAGCCGAGGTCGTCGGCGCCGAAGCCGAGCGCGACCTGGCCGATCTTCTTGCCCTGCGTCACCCACGACGAGCCGATGTGCGGCACGTTGTCGAGGTAGATGCGCGACACCGCCTGCGTCAGCAGATAGTCGAACGACGTCGGCCGCGTCTCGGGCGGGACGAGCGGCGCCGAGGCGGTTGCCGTCGTCCTGGAACGTCCACGAGAAGAACGCGCGGAAGCCACCGGTCTCGTCCTGCACCTCGCGCACGCGGCGCATGTGCTCGACGCGCTCCTCGAGCGTCTCGACGTGGCCGTACATCATCGTCGCGGTCGTCGAGATGCCGAGCCGGTGCGCGTGGCGCATCACGTTCAGCCACTCGGAGCTCTTCGTCTTCTTCGGCGCGATGATGTCGCGCACACGGTCGACGAGGATCTCGCCGCCGCCGCCCGGGATCGAGTCGAGACCGGCGTCGCGCAGCTGCGTCAGCACGTCGGGGATCGACAGCTTCGAGCGCCGGGCGATGTGCTGGATCTCCGGCGGGGACAGCGCGTGCAGGTGGATCTGGTAGCGCGCCTTGATCGACGAGAAGAGATCCACGTAGTAGTCGAGGCCGAGGTCGGGATGGTGGCCGCCCTGCATCAGCAGGCCGGTGCCGCCGATCGCGAGCGTCTCCTCGATCTTCTTGAAGATGACCGGCTTCGGCAGCAGATAGCCCTCGCGCACGTCGCCGGGCGAGCGATAGAAGGCGCAGAAGTCGCAGTCGGTGACGCAGATGTTCGTGTAGTTCAGGTTGCGGTCGATGATGAAGCGTGACCCGATTCGGGTCGTGCTTTCGGTTGCGGATCTCGTTCGCGACGCGGCCGACTGCGACGAGCTCGCGCGAGCGAAGCAACGTGACCGCGTCGGCATCCGAGATGCGCTCGCCCTCGAGCGCCTTCTCGAGGACTTCTGTGACAGGAGAAACGCTTCCCCGCTCCGGCACCGGCAAAGCCGGTGCCTCCGCTCCTGGGCGCGCTCCGTCGAGCCTACGCGCGCTGACGCTCATGCGACCGCGGCTCCCGTCGTCTGCACGAAGCGGAGCTCGGGCACCGTCTCGAGCAGGCCGGCGTCGCGCGCGAGCTCGAGGAAGGTGTAGAGGCCGGCGCGCTCGCGCGGACCGAAGCGGTAGCGCAGCTTCTCGAAGTAGCGCGCGAGAAAGCCCGGCGGGTAGCCGTACGTGCTCGGCAGCCTCGAACGCGAGCTGCTCGGGCTCGGCGCGCGCAACGCGCACCGACGCGACGAGCGCGTCCTCGAGCTCGGCGAGCCCGTCGGCGAGCGGCTCGGGGCATGCCCACACGGCGAAGACCATCGGCAGGCCCGTCCGCTCGAGCCAGAGCCGGCCGAGATCGTAGTGCGGAGTCGGGTCCTCGAACGCCGACTTCAGCGCGGCGTCGCCGATCAGGAGCTTCGCGTCGGAGTCGCCCGTCTCGTACGCCTCGAGCGGCACCTGCCTCGCCTCGGGCAGCAGCACCTTCGTCAGCGCGACCGACGTCGCGGACTCCGACGTGACGGCGACCACCCGCACCTGCTCGAGCGGCTTGCGCGATACGAGCTGGATCGAGTCGACGGCGCCCTCGGACGCGACGCAGAGGCGCGGCAGCAGCCGCAGCTTGTCGGCATTCCGCGCGTACTCGATCGAGGAGATCGGCGCCGTGTCGAGCTCACCGTCGACGAGCATCCTGTTCAGGGCCGTCGGCACGCCGAGCACCTCTTCGACCTCGACGTCGACCCGGTAGAAGACCGGAGCCATGTTGACGTAGCTGATGCGGCCGAGCTTGATCACCAGCGGCGCAGCTCGTTGTAGAGCGTGTCGCGCTGCACGGGGATGCGGCCCGCTTCCTGGATGAAGCGGACGAGCTCGGGGATCTTCTGCTCGGTTCCGCTCGTCGCGCCCGCCGCCTGGAAGATCTTCTCGCGGACGACCGTGCCCTGCACGTCGTTCGCGCCGAAGTGCAGCGCGAGCTGCGCCATCGGCATGCCCATCATGATCCAGTACGCCTTGATGTTCGGGATGTTGTCGAGCAGCAGGCGCGACACCGCGATCATCTTCAGGTCGTCGGCGCCGGTCGTGAAGCGGAAGCCGCGGCGCTCGAAGACCGTGTTCTCCGGATGGAACGCGAGCGGGATGAACGCGAGGAAGCCGCCGGTCTCGTCCTGCTGCACGCGCAGGCGCAGCATGTGGTCGACGCGCTCCTCGTACGTCTCGACGTGCCCGTACAGCAGCGTGCAGTGCGTCGGGATCCCCATCCGGTGCGCGGTGTCGTGCACGTGGAACCAGCTCTTCGGCCGGCTCCTTGCCCGGCGCGATCAGCCCGCGCACGCGCGCCGCGAAGATCTCCGCGCCGCCGCCCGGGAGCGAGCCGAGGCCCGCGTCCTTCAGCACGCGCAGCACCTCGCTCGTGCGTGCAGCCCTCGAGCTTCGACATGTGGTGGATCTCCGAGGCGGTGTAGAACTTGAGGTGCACGTCCGGCAGCGCCGCCTTCAGCCTGCGCAGGACGTCGGCGTAGAACTCGAGGTCGACGTGCGGGTTCTCGCCGTTGACGCAGTGGATCTCGGTGAACCGCGCGAGCTCATGCTGTGCGACCGCGTCGGCGACGAGCTCGTCGGCGCTGATCGTGTACGCGTCCTCCTGCTTCTGCGTCTTCGCGAACGCGCAGAACTTGCACTTCACGCGGCAGACGTTTGTCTGGTTCAAGTAGAGGTTCTGGACGAAGAAGACCTCGTCGCCGCCGCTGCGCACCCGGCGCGCGAGGTCGGCGAGCTCGCCCAGCGCGAGCAGGTCGTCGGTCTCCATGAGCGTCAGCCCGTCCTCGAAGTCCAGGCGCTCACCGGCCTCGACCTTCTCCCGGATCGGGGCCAGCGTCTCGGTTGTCTCCAGTACCGCCACGGCCACTTCTCTCTGTCGACCACAGCGTGCGCCAGCGACTCGAGCTCGTCGCGATGCAGCTCCCCGTTGAGGCACGCTCGTGCGCGACTAGCGTAATCCAGGGCCACCTCGCGAGAGCGCTCGAGGGCGCCGGTCGCGGCAACGCGCACGAGCGCGCCGTCGAGCGGGCCGCCCGCCAGCGCGTCGCGAACGACGTCGTCCTCGGCGGCCGCGAGCAGGAGCGGAAGCGTCGGCGTGCCGTCGCGAAGGTCGGTGCCGGCGATCTTCCCCGTCTCGATCGTGCTGCCGGAGCAGTCGAGCACGTCGTCGGCGATCTGGAACGCGACGCCCGAGCGCGACGCCGTAATCGCCCGAGCCGCCGCCCAGGTCGCACGCGGCCTCGAACAGCTCCCCTGTCTTCAAGGCGCAGCGCTCGACGTACGAGTCGATGGTCGTCGACGGGTCTGCGCGTCTGCGTCCGCTGCAGCGCCTCGCCGCGCGCGAGCGCGAAGCGTCGCGTCCGCGAGCACACGGACGGCGTGGGCGTCGCCGGTCGCCGTCAGCTCCGCGAAGGCGCGTGCGAAGAGGTAGTCCCCGGTCGCGCGCGCGGCGTCGTCGCCGTAGACGGACCACGCCGCCGCCTTGCCGCGCCGGAAATGCGCGCGGTCGATCAGGTCGTCGTGCACGAGCGTCGCCATGTGCACGAGCTCGACGGCGACGCCTGCGGCGAGCGACGGCTCTTCACCGGGCGGCGTCGAGAGGAAGACGAGCAAGGGACGCAGCCGCTTGCCGCCGGCCGCGAGCGCCTCGTTCCCGACTGCGGCGACGAGCCCGGGATGGCTCGCGACGGTGCGTGCGAGGCGCTCCTCGAGCGCATCGAGGTATTCCTCGAGGCCCTCGGTCTCACGGATCGCGGCGAGCGTCGCCGCCGCGGTCACGCGGCGACTCCGACATGCAGCGCCACGATGCCGCCGGCGAAGATGCGGTAATGGACGTCGCCGAAGCCGTTACGCGCGAGCAGGTCGGCGAGCGCATCGGGCGCGGGGAAGCGCCGCACGCTCGCTGGGAGGTACGTGTACGCGGAGCCGCCGGGCAGCACCTTCCCGAGCACCGGCACGACGCGGTCGAACCAGACGCGGTAGAACGGCGCGAGCCGTCCGCGCGGCGTCGTGATCTCGAGGATGCCGAGGCGGCCGCCTGCGCGCAGCACACGGCGCAGCTCGCGGATGCCGGCTTCGAGATCGGTCGACGTTGCGCACCCCGAAGCCGACGGTCGCGGAGTCGAACGAATCGTCTTCGAACGGCAGCGCGAGCATGTCGCCCTCGACGAACTCGAGCTGCGGCGCCTTGCGGCGCGCACGCTCGAGCATCGCAGCGGCGAAGTCGAGCCCGACCACGTCGGCGCCGTGCTTGCTCGCCTCGATCGCGAGGTCGCCCGTCCCGCAACAGGCGTCGAGCGTCCGGTCGCCCGCACGCACCGCTTCCTCGACGGTGATCCGCCGCCACTTGCGATCGAGCCCGGCGGTCATGACGCGATTCATCGCGTCGTAGACCGGGGCGATGCGGTCGAACATCCGGCGGACGCCGTCGGAGGGGAGCGTCCCGCTCTCGAAGGCGCTCACTGGCCCCACCGCTTCGTCAGCGTGTGCGCGACGCCGAGCTGGTCGAGTGCGCGGGCGACCATGAAGTCGACGAGCTCGTCGACGCTCTCGGCACCGTGGTAGAAGCCCGGCGCGAGGAAGAGGATCGTCGCGCCGGCCTCGCGGAGCGCGACCATGTTGCGCAGGTGGATGAGCGAGAGCGGCGTCTCACGAGGCATCAGCACGAGCCGACGCTCCTCCTTGATCGCGACCGAGGCGGCGCGATGGATCAGGTTCTGCATCGCGCCCGAGGCGATCGTCCCGAGCGTGCCCATCGAGCACGGGCAGATCACGTAGGCATCGACCTTCGCCGAGCCCGAGGCGTACGGCGAGCGCCAGTCGTTCGGCTCGTAGAGCGTCGCGTTCGGCGCGTGCTCGAGCAGCCGCGCGATCGTCTCGTCGCGCGAGAGGCGCGCGTTTCCGTACAGCTCGGTCGCGAGCACCTCGATGCCGGCGCTCGACGCGCAGACGCCCACCTCGCAGTCGGCGGCCGAGAGCGCCTCGAGCAGACGAGCCGCATACGGGGCCCCGGAGGCGCCCGGTGATCCCGAGAAAAACGTGCACGAGTCGCCGGCAGATCCTCGCCGGCTTCTTTCGGCTACTTCTTGCCCTTGGTGGCTTCGAGGAAGATCGCCAGCTGTCGCAGGCGTTTGTCCCCGAGCGAGGCGAATTTCGGCATCGGCGAGCCCGGATTCACGCACGACGGGCACTTGAGATGGCGGATCTGGAAGTCGATCCCGAGGTTCCGGGTGCCGATCGCGGTCAGGTCGGGCGCACCGAGGTTCGACCCGCCGGCGCCGTTGTAGGTGTGGCACGCCGTACAGCCTGCGACCGCGAAGAGCTTCGCTCCCGGCACGGCCGCGGGTGGCAGCTTCTCGAGCTGGACCCAGTGCGGGACGTCGGCGATCACCTCGGAGGCGAGCGCCTCGGAGGCGGTCGCGCCCTTCCACGTCAGCGTCGCCATCGAGAGGACGACGAGGATCGCGCCGACGACCGCGACGGGGCGGCGCAGCAGACGGCGCTCGCGGCGGCGGTCGTAGAACGGGAGCGCGATCAGCAGGATGAGCGCGATCGTCGGAACGCCGACGGTGCCGAGGAAAACGCTCTCCGGCCACTTGAAGACGCGCAGAAGATAGAAGAGGAAATAGAAGTACCAGTCCGGGCGCGGCACGAAGTTCGTCGTGCCCGGGTCGGCGGGCGCCGTGTACTCGGGCCCGAGGATGCCCTGGTGCAGGCCGTCGTGATGCGGCCCCCACGACGTCCACTTCCAGATCGTCGCGAGACCGACGATCACCGACACGACGACGAGGCTCATCACCGTGTCGTGGAACATCGCGTACGGGTAGAACGGCTTCCCGCGCTCCTTGACGTCCGCCTTGTACTTCGCGAAGCCGGCGCGCCGCTCGTCCTGAGCGGTCGGCTTGCCGTTGCCGGAGCTGCCGGTGCGGGGCTGCGTCGTCGCCATCTAGTCGCGCCCTCCGCCACCGCGGGCAACCGGGCGCGTGAGCCCCGGCCGCAGGTCGGCCTTGCCGTTCGTGCTCGGCGTCTCGGAGCCCGCGGCCTCGCGCGACCACGGCGGTGAAGTGACGCCGAGCCGGATCACGAGATACATGTGCAGGCCGATCAGCGCGAAGATCGCGCCGGGCACGACCAGCATGTGCAAGGAGTAGAACCGCGTCAGCGTCTCTCCGCCGATCTCCTGGCCGCTACGTAAGAACTGCGCCAACCACGGCCCGAGGAACGGCGCCGTCCCGTTCAGGTTGATGCCGACGACGGTCGCCCAGTACGCCGTCTGGTCCCACGGCAGCAGGTAGCCGGTGAACCCTTCCGTCATGCCCATCACGAGCAGCAGCACGCCGACGATCCAGTTCAGCTCGCGCGGGTACTTGTACGCGCCGAACAGGAAGACGCGGCCCATGTGCAGGAACATGAGGATGATGAAGACGCTCGCTCCCCAGCGGTGCATGCCGCGCACGAGCCAGCCCATCGTCACGTGGTCGGTGATGTTCTGGATCGACGGATACGCGCCCGCCGGAGTCGGCTGGTAGTACATCGCGAGGATCACGCCGGTGATCGCCTGCACGAGGAATGCGGTGAACGTCGCCGAGCCGAGCGTCTGCATCCAGTTCGTGTCGGACGGGACCTTGCGGAAGAGGAAGTAGCGGATGCCGCCGACGAGACCCGACCGCTCCTCGAGCCAGTCGAGCGGGTACGTGACGGCCATCTGCATCCGTTCCTTGCGGAGCTCTGCGCGCGTAGGTGGACGGCGGACGGCCATGCTCAGTGGTGCGGCGGGTTGAGGGGATAGAACAGCTGCTCAGGCCCGTCGACGTGCTCGCCCGGGCCGACGGACTTGTACTTGTGGATGCGTGCCTGCGCGCCGGAGTTGTCGACGTGCGACACCGAGTACGTGCTCAGCAGCGTGAGGCGGCCGTTGACGATCTCGTAGTCGTAACGGTCGAGCGCGCGCACCGGCGGGCCGGCCGTGCGGTTGCCTTCGGTGTCGTACTGCCCGCCGTGACACGGGCAGCCGAAGCCTGCGGGGACGACCGGCACGAGTGTGACCGTGCCGCTCTTCGTCTTCGCGACGACGTTCTTCAACCCGAGGATCTTCCCGCTCGGGCCGTTCGCCTGCACCGGGCAGCCGAGGTGCGCGCAGCGGTTCGAGATGATCGTGAAGCTCGGCGCCTGCTTCCCGTTCGCCGTCAGCGTCCCGTTGTTGCGGATGAACGCCGTCCGCCGAGAGACCTCGCCTTCGGACGGGTCGATCATGAACGTCGCGACGTACCACTGGCCTTCCGTGAACTCGGAGATCGGCCCCATGTCGACCCGATGGTGCTTCTGGCCGAGGAAGGACGGCAGCACGGCGAAGCCGGCGACGGGGACGG
The DNA here is from genome assembly GCA_963838985.1 of uncultured Actinomycetes bacterium. Lineage (GTDB taxonomy): Bacteria > Actinomycetota > Thermoleophilia > Gaiellales > Gaiellaceae > Palsa-739. The sequence continues at coordinate 425,956 of CAWITF010000002.1, read as the reverse complement.
TGATGATCCCGCCGATCACGCCGCCGAGACCGAGCGTCGCGCCTTCGAGGAACCTGCTGCGCGGGAAGCGCTCGCCGGGCTCCGGATGCGGCATCGCAGCACCGCCGGTCTGCGCCGGCGGCCCGACCTGGCCGGTGCCCGCCTCGACGACCTCACGGCGCTCGGGCTGGATCACGAGCGGCTTGCCGCGGAGCTCGGCCGTCGCGTCGCGCGCCCAGAGGACGCCGAAGACGATCACGATCAGGCCGCCGATCGTGGAGATCCACAGCGGATTGATGATCAGGCCGACGAGGAGAACCGCGATGCCGATGGCGAAGCCGATCGGCCAAAGGGTCGGCGGGGGGAGATGCGGGTCCTCATGCAGGTTGTCCGGTTCCGACATCTCGTCTGGATTCAAGCCCCGCCCCTCCCTGGGCGTCAACGTCGTAGCAGTTGGCGCAACGAGCGATTCTTACCGACGCCGCCGTTTTCCGCCGCGGGAACCGGCCCGATCCCGTACTCGTCCCAGCGGCGGTCGACGAGCGCCCGGACGTCGTCGCTCATCTCGATCTCCTCGGGCCACGGGCGAGCGCCCTCCTCCGGCCACTTCGCGGTCGCGTCGATCCCGAGCTTGCCGCCGAGGAACTGCCGCTCCGGCGCGTGGTCGAGATGGTCGAGCGGCCCCTCGCTGATCACGATGTCGCGCTTCGGGTCGACGTTCGCGCCCGCGTAGAACACGACCTGCTCGTAGTCGTGCACGTCGACGTGCGCGTCGACGACGACGATCGACTTCGTCAGCGAGAGCATCCCGAGCCCCCAGATCGCGTGCATCACCTTCTGCGCATGGCCTGGGAACGACTTCTGGATCGAGACGATGCAGCAGTTGTGGAACCCGCCGGCGACCGGCAGGTCGTAGTCGACGATCTCCGGAACGGTCGTGCGGATCGCGGGCAGGAAGATCCGCTCGGTCGCCTTGCCGAGCCACGCGTCCTCCTGCGGCGGCTTGCCGACGACGATCGACGGGTAGATCGCGTCCTTCCGCATCGTCATCGCCTCGATGTGGAAGACCGGGAACTGCTCGGGCGGCGTGTAGAAGCCCGTGTGGTCGCCGAACGGGCCCTCGAGCCCGAGCTCGTCCTTCTCGATGTACCCCTCGAGCACGATCTCCGCGTGCGCGGGAACCTCGAGGTCGACGGTGACGCCCTTCACGAGCTCGACGGACTCACCGCGGAGAAAGCCGGCGAGCATGAACTCGTCGATGTGCTTCGGCAGCGGCGCGCTCGCCGAGTAGGCGGTGATCGGGTCCATGCCGAGCGCGACGGCGACGGGGATGCGCCCGTCGGTCGCGAGCCAGTCGGCGCGCCCGTCCTTGTGAATCTGCCAGTGCATGTATGTCGTGTTCCTGTCGACGACCTGCATGCGATACATGCCGACGTTGCGCGTGCCGTTCCGCGGGTCCTTCGTGATCACGGCCGGCAGCGTGATGAAGGGAGCAGGGTCGCCGGGCCAGCACCGCTGCACCGGCAGGAGCGAGAGATCGACGTCGTCGCCTCGCAGCACGATGTCGTGCACCGGCCCGCTGCGGACGACGCTGCGCGCGCGAGTCGGCGATCGACTTCAGCTTCTGCAGGCCGCGCACCTTGTCGAGGAGGCCCTGCGGCGGCTGCATCTCGAGCACCTCGCTCACCTTCCGGCCGACGTCGTCGAGGCGCTCGACGCCGAAGGCGAGGCACATCCGCCGCTCCGTGCCGAACTGATTGATCAGCAGTGGGTGCTGCGCGCCTTTCGGGCGCTCGAAGAGGAGCGCCGGGCCGCCCGCCTTGACGACGCGGTCGACGATCTCGGTGATCTCGAGATCGGGGTCGACCTCGGCCTGCACGCGCACGAGCTCACCCTCGCGCTCGAGCAGCGAGATCCACTCACGCAGATCGCGGATGGGCATTAGCGCCGGGAGCGGAGCCAGTGCGTCAGCTCGCCGAGGGCGATCACCGCCACGAAGACGAGACCGGTGATCAGCATCGCGAAGATCACCTTCTTGCCCTCTTCGGCTGCGGTGGCGGCGAGGACGTTCACCATCGGGGTGAATCTAGCGGACGCGACCGGCGTGGGCGGCGAGTGCGCGGTCGACCGCGCGCGTCGCCGCGCGCGAGCCGCGCAGCGGCGTCGAGGGCGGACGCGTTGCCGTGGAGACGCAGCGCGGCACGGGCCTCGTCGAGCACGTGCCCTGAGCCGAGCAGGGCGGCGGTCGCGGCCCAGAGCTGCCCGTCCCCCGCCGCGCTTTCCGCGCGCAGCTGGCTGCAGAGCGAGATCAGCTCGGAGAGGTCGGAGACCGCTTCGACCTGCTCGAGCTCGGCCACGCGGACGAGGCCGTGCGCGTAGAGGTAGTCGCCGAGCAGCAGGGCGGTGTCGGCGTCGGCCGGCGCGAACAGGCGCGGCGTCCCGTAGTGGACGAGGTAGCCCTCGTAGATCGTCTCGAGGCCGAGCGCGTAGCGCTCCTCGGTGAGCGGCGAGAAGACCGGCTCCGGTGCACGCTCGGATGGCGGCACGAGCGCGTCGCCCCAGAGCGACGACTCCGCCGCAGCGCCGTCGGCGATCGCGCTCCAGAGCTCAGTCGCTGCCGAGGAGCTCACCGGCGGCCTCGATCGTGCGGTCGATGTCTTCGTCGGTGTGCGCGAGCGAGACGAACATCGCCTCGAACTGGGACGGCGCGACGTAGATGCCGCGCGAGAGCAGATGGCGGAAGAGCTCGGCGTAGCGTTCGGTGTCGCACGCCTGCGCGTCGTCGAAGTTGCTCACCGGGCGATCGCCCATGAACGCCGTGAGCATCGCGCCGACGCGCTGCACCACGGCATGCTCGGCGAGGCCGGCCTCGAGACGCGCGGCCTTGCGCTCGAGCTCGTCGTACACGCACGGGTCGCGGAGCCTGCGCAGGACGGCCAGCCCTGCGGCGGTCGCGAGCGGGTTGCCCGAGAGCGTCCCGGCCTGGTAGACGGGCCCGCTCGGCGCAAGCTGCTCCATGACGTCGGCGCGACCGCCGAAGGCCGCGAGCGGAAGCCCGCCGCCGACGATCTTCCCGAGCACCGTGAGATCCGGGAGCACGCCGAAGCGCTCCTGCGCGCCGCCGCGCGCGACGCGGAAGCCGGTGATGACCTCGTCGAAGACGAGCAGCGCGCCCGACGCGTCGCAGAGCTGCCGCAGCGCCTCCAGGAAGCCCGGCGCCGGCGGGACGACGCCCATGTTGCCGGCGACCGGCTCGACGATGATCGCGGCGAGCCCTTCGCCGTAGCGCAGCACCGCCTCTGCCGCCGCATCGACGTCGTTGTACCGGCACACGATCGTGTCCGCGGTGACGCTCGTCGGCACGCCGGGCGTCGACGGGATCGCCGAGCGTTGCGAGACCCGAGCCCGCGCTCGCGAGCAGCGCGTCCATGTGACCGTGGTAGCAGCCGGCGAACTTGACGATCCGGTCGCGCTTCGTGAATCCGCGCGCGAGCCGCAGCGCGCTCATCGCGGCCTCGGTGCCCGACGAGACGAGACGCACCTTCTCGACCGACGGCACCGCGTCGACGATCTCCTGCGCCAGCTCGACTTCCGCCTCGGTCGGCGCGCCGAAGCTCGTGCCGCGGAGCGCCGCCTCGCGCACGGCTTCGACCGTCTCCTCATCGGCGTGCCCGAAGAGCAGCGGGCCCCAGGAGAGAACCCAGTCGAGGTAGCGGTTGCCGGCCGACGTCGAAGAGGTACGCGCCTTCGCCGCGCTCGACGAAGAACGGCTCGTCGAGGCCGACCGCGCGCATCGCGCGCACCGGCGAGTTGACGCCGCCCGGGATCAGCTCCAGCGCGCGGCGGTAGAGCTCGCTGCGCGTCGTCAGAGCCACGAGGTCAGATCCATTGGGCGAGATCCTTCGTCCAGTACGAGACGATCAGATCCGCGCCAGCGCGCTTGATGGCGGTGAGCGACTCGAGCGCAGCCTGCTGCTCGTCGAGCCAGCCGTTCTGCGCGGCGGCTTTGATCATCGCGTACTCGCCCGACACGTTGTACGCGGCGACGGGAACGTCGAACGACTCGCGCGCAGCGCGGATCACGTCGAGGTACGGCAGCGCAGGCTTGATCATGATCGCGTCCGCGCCCTCTTCGATGTCGAGCTCGCACTCGCGCAGCGCCTCGCGCACGTTCGCGGGATCCATCTGATACCCGCGGCGGTCGCCGAACGCGGGCGTCGAGTCGGCAGCCTCGCGGAACGGGCCGTAGAAGGCGGAGGCGTACTTCGCCGAGTAGGCGAGGATCGGGACGGACTCGGCGCCGTGGTCGTCGAGCGCGTCGCGGATCGCGGCGACGCGGCCGTCCATCATGTCGCTCGGCGCGACGACGTCGGCACCCGCCTCGACGTGCGAGACGGCGGTGCGCGCGAGCAGCTCGAGGCTCTGGTCGTTCGCGACCTCGCCGTCGACGATGACGCCGCAGTGGCCGTGCGATGTGTACTCGCACAGGCAAACGTCGGTCATCAGCACGAGCTCGGGGAAGCGCGGGCGCAACGCGCGCAGCGCCTGCTGGACGATGCCGTCGTCCTCCCACGCGCCGGTCGCCTGCTCGTCCTTCTCCGCCGGGATGCCGAAGAGGATGACCGCCTGCACGCCCGAGCGGACGAGCTCCTCGACCTCGCGGAGCGTGCCGTCGACGGTGCGGCGGGCCATGCCTGGGAGCGCGTCGTTGCGCGAGCGCCTCCGGCGCGACGAAGAGCGGCATCACGAACTGGTCGAGCGAGAGCCGCGTCTCCCGGACGAGCCCGCGCAGGGCACTGCTGCGCCGGAACCGCCGCAGCCGCACGTCGGGGAAGCTGGACATGGTGAAAGAGTACGGCCAACGGAACCGAAAAGGCTGCGACCTGGTCAAGACCAGGTCGCGAGACGTGGCTTTCAGCCCCGAAGCCGGCTTACGCGGCCAGCCGGCGCATCGCGCGGTGCGCGAGCACCCAGAGGACGGCGCCGATGCCGAGGAGCCACGCAGTCTCGACGCCGAGCGCTCGCCAGGGGCTCGCGTCGTAGAGCGCGGCGTCGAACCACCGCACCGCGTGCGCGAACGGCAGCAGCCGGCTCACCCACCACGCGAACGCGAACGCGTCGCGCGGGACGAGCCCGAGGAAGACGACCGGGAGCACGAGCAGCACCGCAAGGAGCGACGCCGCGCGAGCCTCGCGCGCGACCGCGCCGAGCAGCGCACCCGCGGCGCCGACGACCGCCGCGGCGAGCGCAATCCCGACGAGCAACAGCGGCAGCCGCGCCCAAGGCTCGCCGCCGCGCACGCTGCCGATGTCGACGACCGCACCGAAGAGAATCGCGATCGCGATCCCGAGCGCCGCGCCGAGCACAGCGGCGAGCGCAACCTTCGACCACACGAGCTGCGCGCGCGACGCGAGCCCGCGGCGCAGCCGTCCGATCGTCCCCTCGTCCCGCTCGGCTGCAGCAGCGCCGGCGGCGAGCAGCAGCGCGAGGAAGGTCACGGTCAGCGCGATCCCGTACGACTGCACCTGCGCCGACAGCACCCACGTGCGACCGGCCGCCTTTGGCTGGCGCAGCGCAATCGGATGCGCAGTCGCCTTCAACGCCTCGCCCGTCTGCGCGAGCCCCAGCCGCGCGGCGCGGACGAAGCGGGCGATCGCCGCCGCGCGCGCAGCCGGCCTCATCCCGGCGAGCAGCTTCTGCGTGCCGTCGAGGCCGAGCACCGTGAACTGCGTTCCGAGGAAGCTGCCGTGCCCCCCGTGCAGCAGCAGCCGCACGAAGACGAGGTTCGCCTTGATGAACGCATCCTGCAGCTTGCGGTTCAGCTGGTACACGAGCGCCTGCATCTGCTGCGTCACCCGCACCGCGAGCGCTCCGGTACCTGTGCGCAGCACGAGGCTCGGGCTCCGCGCCGCGGTCTCGAGCGTCGCGACGAAGCCCTGCGGCACGGTGATCGTCGCGACGACCTTCCCGGAGGCGAGCTCGCGCGAGGCCTCACCCGAGCTCATGTGCACGAGCGTGACGTTCTTCGCCACCTGATCGACGATCGACTGCACGTGAAAGCGGTGGCTTGCGACGACGACCACGGCCGGCACGTTGTCCTCGTCCACCCACGCGACACGCGGCTTCGAGCTCGCGTAGCCGGCGACGAGCCCGACGAGCAGGGCGATCACGATCGGGTACGCAACGAGCCCCGCGAGCAGCAACGGCGACCGGCGCAGCACCGTCAGGTCTTTGCGGAGCAGCAGCCCGACGGCGCTCATCCGAAGACCTCCTCGACCGTCAACGACACCACGCGGCCGCCTTGGAGGACCAGCACGCGGTCGGCCCGCTCGATCTCCTCGAGGTTCTGCGTGGCGAAGCAGATCGCGCCGCCGCCCGCGCGCAGCTCGTCCGCGATCTCCCAGACGCGCCGCCGCTGCGCAGGATCGAGTGACGCAGTCGGCTCGTCCAGCAGCAGCACGCGCGGGTCGCCGAGGAGCGAGAGCGCGACGTTCAGTCGTTGCCTGTTCCCGACCGACAACTCACCGGACGGCCGCTCCTCGACCGGCAGCGCGAAGCGCTCGAGCAGCTGCGACGCCACGGTGCGCGCATCGTCGACGCCGCCGAGCCGTGCGAAGAGCTCGAGGTTCTCGCGCGCCGACAGCCGCGCGTAGTGCGCGGGCCGCTGCGGCACCCAACCGATCGCGACGTCGCTCTCGACGACGCCTTCACTCGGCTCGATCGCGCCGGCGAGGATCGCGAGCAGCGTCGACTTGCCCGCACCGTTCGGCCCGACGAGCGCGAGCGTCTCGCCCGCCGCCAGCTCGACGTCCGTCGGCGCGAGCGCCTCGAGGCTTCCGTACCGGCGCGCGACGCCACGCGCACGCAACAACACCGTCAACGTGCGAGCGGCGCGGCCGGCTTGTCCGGGACGACCTCGAGCCCGACCGTCTCGGCGGGCTCGGTCTCCGGCCACGGCGCGAACGCCGTGCGCTCGGCGAAGAACTCCCACGCCGCCCGAGCCGCCGCGAGCAGCGGCAGCGCGACGAGGATCCCGGGGAAGCCGTAGATCTCACCGCCTGCGAGCAATCCGAAGATCACGAGCAGCGGGTGCAGCCGCAGCGAGTGGCTCATCACCTTCGGCACGATCACGTGACCCTCGAGCTGCTGGATCGCGAGGAAGAGCAAGGCGACCCACAACGCCGAGAGCGGATGCTCCACGAGTGCGTACAGCACGGGCGGCGTCGCGCCGAGCCACGGGCCGACGTACGGGATCAGCTCCGTGATCCCGGCCCAGACACCGAAGAGCAGCGCGTACTTCCCGCCGTTCGGCAGCGCGCCGATCGAGCCGAGGATCCAGACCCCGAGGCCGGAGCTCGCGCCGATGATCAACGAGAGCGTCAGCTGTCCCCGCACATATGCCGCGAGTGCGCGCTCCATGCGCCCGATCAAGGGCGTCGTTCCCGGCGCAGGCGGAAAGCGCCTGTCCACGGCGGCCGCAAGTCGCTGCATGTCGAGCAGCATGTAGACCGACACGACGACGACGAGCAGCACGCTGAAGAGCAAGGTCACGACGGCGAGCCCGGCGCCCTCCGCCCAGTTGAGCGCCTTCGTCGTGTACTTCTCGACGTCTTTCGTCCCGATCGACGTCAGGAACTTCTGTCCCTGCTTCTGTACCTGGACGCGCTTCAGATGATGACCGTCGAGCCAGCCTTGAAGGCGGGCGAGATCGTGTGACGCGCCGGTCTCGTGGAAGCGTCCGGAGTCGACCGTAAAGTAGTTGTCGATTCGGTGGCTCGCGTGGCGCGTCTGCTGCACGACCACCGTCGCGAGAGCGAGGATCGCCAGTGCAAGAGCGGCTGCGAAGGCGAGGTAGACGATCGCGACCGCCAGTCCGCGCGGGATCCAGACCCGTCCCAGGCCACGCACGAGCGGGTTGAGGAGCAGGGCGATCAGCAGCGCCACGAGGAAGATGAAGACGGCGTGACGCACCGCCCCCGCCACCACCCAGACGAGCAGCAGGAGCAGCGGGAGCCCTACGAGCTGGATCCAGCGAGGGATCACGATCCGCGGCTGCGCCGGCGTTCCCTGCACGAAAACGATGGTATCGCGGCGGTTGACTGGAGCTTCTTCGAGGACGGGAATCTCGCCCTCGACCCCGCCGAGCTCTGGCTCGAGCCGCCGCCTCCTCGGTTGAAGGTGGCACGGTCCTTCGATACGGTGCCCCACGACATGCCGTCCTCACGCCCCACCCGGAGGCGGCGCGTCGAACGTCGGGAGGTGCGCGCCGCGCGCCGCGCTCGGCGTTTCGCGCTCCTCACTCTCCTCGCGATCGTCCTCGTGATCGCCCTCGTGCTGTCCGCATTCGGCGGCGGCTCGCGCGCGTTGCAGTCGCTGCCCGTCGCGAACCTCGCCGCGAGCCTGCAGACGAAGCCCTACCCGCAGGTCGTCGCCATGCACGGCGCTGTGCGGTTGCAGATGCCGATCGCGCAGGGCCAGTCCACGGCAATCGGCTATCACTCGGCCACCGACGGCGCCGTCGCGCTCGCGCCGCTCGGGCGGCAGGGAAACCAGGGACTCGTGCAGCGCGTGTTCCACAAGATCTTCGGCGGCGGCGGCGGGCATCCGATCTGGTACCAGCTCGACGGCGGCACGACATCCGCCCTCGACGTCGGCGCGACGCCGGGCACGAGCGTGTACGCGCCGGTCGACGGCACCGTCGTCGGCATCACTCCGTACGTCGTCGGCGGCCACCGCTTCGGGACGGTCATCGACATTCAGCCGCAGAGCGCGCCGTCGTACGTCGTCTCGCTCACGCAGCTGCGTGCGGATCCGTCGCTCGAAGTCGGGAAGAACGTCGTCAGCGGCGCGACGCGCATCGGCACGGTCGCGAACCTCGCGCTCGTCGAGCATCAGGCACTCGCGCGGTACACGAACGACTCCGGCAACCACGTGTCGGTCGAGCTCCGCCCTGCAGCGTCGCTGGTCCTGAACTGAGGATCCTCTTCCTCGCCGACGTCTTCGGCGTCGCAGGACGCCGAGCGGTCGAGGGTCGACTCCCGGGCCTGCGCGACGAGCTCGAGGCCGACGTCTGCATCGTGAACGGCGAGAACGTCGCCGACGGCGCCGGGATCACGCCGAAGCTCGCCGACAAGCTGCTCGCCGCCGGCGCCGACGTGATCACGCTCGGCAATCACACCTACCGGCGTGCCGGGATCGGCGACTACCTCGCAGCGAGCGAGCGCGTGATCCGGCCTGCGAACGCCGGCTCGTGGACTCCCGGCCGCGGCGTCGCGTACGTCGAAGCGCGCAACGGCGTGCAAGTGGCAGTCGTCAATCTGCTCGGCTCGCTCTACCTCGACACGCCGCAGTCGCCGTGGGAGATCGTCGACACGCTCGTCGACGAGGCACACGAACGAGCACCTGTCGTCGTCGTCGACTTCCATGCGGAGGCGACGAGCGAGAAGGTCGCGCTCGCACGCTGGCTCGACGGACGCGTGACCGCCGTCATCGGCACGCACACGCACGTGCAGACGAGCGACGCGCGCATCGAGCCGAACGGCACTGCCGCGATCACCGACGCCGGGATGACCGGACCGCATGACTCCGTGATCGGCGTCAAGGCCGAGCTTGCGATCTCGCGGATGCGGACGCGCATGCCGGTGCGCTTCGAGCCCGCCGAGGGCGGGGTGCGGATCGAGGGCGTCGTCGTCGACTGCTCAGACGACGGCAGGGCTCACGGCATCGAGGCCCTGCGGCTCGGGCTCTAGCACCGGGTCCGGCACGTGCACGATGACTGCGAGCGGCGCGAGCAGCGTGATCGCCGCGAACCCGTAGAACCACGGGATGTACGTGTAGAGCCAGTACGTCAGCACGAGCTCGAAGCCGGCGAGCAGAGCGGCGGTGAACGCGGCCAGCTGAAGCGGTGACTTCGTCCGCGGCACGAAGGCGACGACGACCGCCCCGACGACCAGGAGCACCTGCAGCACGCGCTGGACGACGTGCAGGTTCGGCAGCCCCTTCGCGTAGTACTGGCCCCAGTCCCAGAGCGACCACGGCGCGTCGCGGCCGACCTGCCACCGAAGCGATCGGTCCCAGAAGAGCCGCAGCTCGTGAAGAGGATGCGGCTCGAGGAAGACGATCGAGAACGCGGCAAAGGTCGCGGCCGCGAAGCCCGCGACGAAGCGCCACGAGGGCCGCCTTCCGGGATACGTCGCCCAGAGCGGCGCGACGATCAGCGACGCGAACTTCGTCCAGCCCGAGAGCGCCGCGAGCGCACCGCGGGAGACGGGCGAGGAGACGAGCCAGAAGCCCCAGATGAGGAACGCGGGCATCAGCGCGTCGTTCGTGTTCGAGTTCGACGCGTACTGCGTGAACGGGTAGGCGACCCACGCGAACGCAAGCGCAGCCGCGAGCTGCAGGCCCCCGAACCGCCGGCCGACGAGGAAGAGGCCGAGCACGCACAGCAGGTCGAACGCGATCGACGTGAAGTGCGCCGCCGGGAGCGTGTCCCACTTCCCGCTCCAGCCGAACAGTGCATAGCCGGGGATGTAGGACTCGTAGGCGACCGGGCCGTACGTGTCTCCCTGCGGGTTCGCCGACTCGCAGCGGCCGTTCGTCTGGATGCGCTCGCGGATCTCGCCCGACGCGTCGGCAGGACCGCATGCCTTCAGGTTGTCCTCGACCGGGAAGTTCCCCCACGGCGCCTCGCCGTTGACGATGCGCTGGCCGCCGATCACGCCGGAGTAACCGACGTCGATGACGTTCGACTCCCACACGTTCAGGCCGACGCGGAAGCTGAGCAGGAACACCGTCGCCGCGAGCAGGATCCACGCCGACCACACGGGACGCGAAGGTGAGCCGCGGCCGGTGACGCCGATCCAGATCCCGCGGATGACGACCCAGAGCAGCACCGGGTAGAAGAGCGGCACCGACGTGAAGACGTCGCCGTGGTTGAAGAACCAGAGCGACGCCGTCGGCGACAGCAGCATCACGAGGTCGAGATTGCGTAACGAGAGCAGGCGACGGAAGTCGGCCAGCCCGACGAAGAAGACGAGGCACAAGATGCCCCAGAGCCAGGGGCTGTTGATCTTGGCGCCGCCGAACGCGCCCTTGTAGCCGCGCGCCATCTTCCACGCGACCTGCGGGCCGGTCCACGCCTCGGTGACGACGCCGCTCGCGTCGTCGACCTGGCCCTCGGCGATCTCGCCGGCCTTGCCCCACCAGATCTTCACCGTCCAGCTCGACGTCTTTGAGTCGTACGTCTCTTCGTCGACGCGCCCGGTCTTCGGATACCGGTCGAGCCACGCCGCGACCTTGTGGTCGCGCTCGAACGTGGCAAGTACCTTCGCCTTCGTCAGCTGCGCGGCGTCGCCGGACGGCGCGAACGGCGTCTGCACGAGGCGTCCTTGCCCGTCGAAGACCGGCGCGGTCGGCGTCGTGCCGGCGAGCGCAGCGGGCGCGAGCCCCAGGGCGAGGACGCAGATCGCGACGGCGAGGAGTCGGCGCGCCACCGGCACCAAGGCTAGACGCTGGTCAGGAGAGCCGGAATGACCAGAGCTTGTTGCCGATGAAATTGAGCGGAGTGACGAGCACGATCGCGACCGCCTGGCCGTGGAAGCGACCCATGCCGAGCGTGATCAGCAGGTGCAGGACGAGCAGGTTCGCGCCGAGCGACACGAGCGAGACGACGAAGAAGCGTGCGCCCTGCGACGCGATCCCGGCGCGACGGTCGTGGAACGTCCAGTAGCGGTTCAGCGCGTAGTTGCACGTGACCGCGACGAAGAACGAGCACGTCGCGGCAGCGAGGTAGTGGACGCCGGCGTGAATGAGCGGCCGGTAGACGCCGAGCAAGTTGATCGCGTAGCCGATGACGCCGACGACGCAGAACTTGCCGAGCTGCACCCAGTGACGGCGCGTGCGGAGCGCGGCGTGCGCGCGGCTGCGGGCCGTGAACTCCGTCACGGGCGGCAGGGTAGCGTCAGGCTGCTGACGCTCGGGTTGCAACCACGGTGCGGCCTGCGGCCGGGACCCGGCGCCGCGTGCCGTCGTCGTCGATGTCGAGCTCGGTGATCCGCCCGCCGTCGCCGAGGAGGACGTCGCGCAGCTCGCCGCCTCCGCCGACGATGCCGCCGATCAGCGACCGGAACGAACGTCCGCGCTTCTCGTAGAAGGCGACGTCCTCGAGCAGCATCAACGCGGACTGCACCGCGATCTCCTCCCCCGTCGTCTGACAGGCGGCGTATGGGAGAAACCGCGTCGACTCGTCGCCGCAGCGCACGACATACCCGACTGCATGCCACGTCTCGACGTCGAGCAGCACGTCGGTGGGCCTGCCGAGCGGGATGCCGTGCAGACGCACGGGCAGCTGCAGGGCCGCCGTGGCGGAGAGGGGCACCATGGCCGCATCGTGTCTAACCGGGCGGGTGCTGCGCAAACCCCTCCCGTCCGACGAGGGGAACGAACCTGCAGCTGACGGTGCGCAGCACCGCCGGCCCCTCGGGAGAACGCACGATCACGTGCAAACGCTGCTCGCGACGGCTGCCGATCGGAACGACGAGCCGCCCGCGCGGCTCGAGCTGCTCGTACAAGGTCATCGGCACGTCGGGAGCCGCCGCGGCGACGGCGATCGCGTCGAACGGCGCCTCGTCCGGCAGTCCCTCAGTGCCGTCGCCGACATGGATGCGCACGCGCTTGCCGTAGCCGGCGGCATCGATCGCGCGTTGCGCGCGCTCGGCGAGCTCGGGCACGCGCTCGATCGAGTGCACCTCGCGCGTCAGCTCCGCGAGCACCGCCGCCTGGTAGCCGGAGCCGGTGCCGACGTCGAGCACTGTCTCGTCACCGCGCAGCGCGAGCTCGACGCAGATGCGCGCGACCATGTACGGCTGTGAGATCGTCTGGTCGAAGCCGATCGGAAGCGCAGCGTCGTCGTACGCGCGCGCGTTCCATCTCGGGGGGACGAACAGCTCGCGTGGCACACGTCGCATCGCGTCCAGCACGCGCTCGTCGTCGATGCCGCGCTCGCGCAGCTGGTGCTCGACCATTCGCTCGCGGTCAGGCGACACGCTCGGGCGCGCGCGTGTAGGCAGGCGGCGCAACGCCGAAGTGTGAGACCGCGGCAGGCATGACGTCGGTGATCCGGCCGATCTCGGCGTCGATCCCGACCGTGAGCACCGGAACGATCGAGTCGCCTTCGAGCAACGACCCGTGGCTGCCGCCGCCCGCGTGATGGCGGCCGCCGAGGTCGGCGAACTCCCAGCCGGAGGCGGCGGAGACGAGCAGCTCGCCCGCGTTGGGATTCGCAAGTGCCGACCACGAGCGGTAGAGAGCGTCCGGGTGGTCGAGGATCGCAGTGTCGCCGTGCGTCTCCCAGCCGCCGGGGACAGGGCGGAAGCGCAGCTCCTCGCCGTCGCGCCGCGCGACCGCCTCGTCGTGCTCGCGCCGCAATGTGACCTCGACGGTCTCGTCGCCGTCGAGAGCGCGCGCGAGCACCTCCGCGTCGACACGTGCGTCGGGAAGCAGATAGACCTGGCCGGCTCGATTCGACGCCGTGACGACCACGTGGTCTGCATGGCGTGTGAGCGAGGTCTCGAGCTGCGCGACTCGGTCGACGGGCGTTTGGCCGTGATCGGAATGCAGGATCACCGCGTAGCGCTCGAGGAACGCGTCGGCGCCGCCTGCAGCGTCGAGCAGGGTCTGGATGGCGGCGTCCGTGCGCTCGAGTGCGACGTCCTCTGCGCCGACCGGCCCGTGCGCATGCGACGCGTAGTCGAAGTCGGAGAGGTAGTAGGCGAAGAAGTCGAAACCGTCGCGCGTGACGAGCCACCGCCCGACGGCAGCCGCGTACACGTCGATCGACCCTCCGGCGCGGTTGCGAACTGCGAACGGGGCCCCGGTCGGATCCGACTCGAAGAGGCTGTAGTAGAAGAAGCGCTTCGGGCCGTACGCCGGCTTCGTCACCCACGGGAGTACCGGAATGTGCTTCGTGCGGCCGCGATAACACGTGATGTTCACGGCTGCGGTGACGAAGCCCGCGTCTTCGAGCGCCTCGTAGACGGTCACGGCGTCTGCACCGAGGTGCTTCTGATTCATGTTGAAGATCGTGTCGGTGATCGACTGCGCCATCCCCGCGGCGCGGAGCGCGGCGAACGACGACCCGTACTCGACGATCCGCCGTTCCTCCCGGTGCCACCAGACGAGGTGCGGGATGCGGTGGACATCCGGACCGGCGCCCGTCGCGATCGCCGACAGGCAAACGGGCGTCAGCGACGGGAAGACGGAGGTCGCGCGGCGATACGTGCCGTGCTCGGCGAGCAGCGCGAGTGCAGGCGCCCGGCCGCCTTCGACCGCACGCTCGAGCGCCGCCGGCGTCATCCCGTCGACGACGATGAGGATGAGCTTCTTGGGCGGGCTCACTTCGCGAGCGTGCGCAGGCCCGCGTAGCGCTCGGGCGAGCGGCGGCGCAGCCGACCTGCGAGTGCGGGTAGCGCGAGCGCCTCGAGATAGCCGAGGACCGGCACGAACGCGAGCCCTGCGACGACGAGTGCAGCGCCCGCGACGAGCGCGGCGGTGCCGCCTGCGGTGCCGCCGCGGCGAAGCGCGCCACGGACGATCACCGCGGCGCCGAGCGCACCGAGCAGTCCGCCGACGATCCCGCCGATCCAGTCACCGACGCCGCCGGGCTGCCACGAGTCGATCGCGAAGCCGAGCCCGAGGCCGATCGCCGCCCCTACGGCAGCCGAGACCACGATCGCGCGTGCGGCGAAGCCGGCGACGAGCACGCCGCCGGCTGCACCGAGCCCAACGCAGACGCCGATCCAGTACCAGCTCCCCACGCGCTCAGCGTACCCACGTATGGCGCTCGTCCGTTATCGAGATGAGGCGGGCGTCCCCGGACCCGCCAATCGTCTTCAGGAGGAACCGTGCGGTCGAAAGACGCCAATGCGCTGCTGGTCTTTTTCACGTCCAGGCGCTCCGGCCCGGCGCGTCGGATGGAGAGCCTGCTTGCGCACATCGCGCGGAAGGAGCGCGGTCAGCTGCGCGTCAGGAAGGTCGACGTCGACGAGCGACCCGACATCGCCGAGCGGTTCCGCATCTCGCAGGTGCCGTCGCTCGCGCTCGTTCGCGGCAAGCGCGTCGTCGCGCGGCTCGAAGGGCGGTCGACTGCGCCGAAGATCGAAGCGCTGCTCGACGAGCACCTCGCCAAGCGCGAAGTCGCCGCGTAGCTACGCCGTCAGGCGCGCGATCACCGCGAGCCCGAAGTCGGCGGCGCGCTTGCCGTCGATCACGCGGTGGTCGAACGTGACGCTGACGTTCCCCATCCGGCGCACGGCGACCTCGCCGTCGCGCACGGCCGGCCGCTCGGCGATGCGGTAGACGCCGAGGATCGCAACCTGCGGATGGTTGATGAGCGGCGTCGTGAAGAGGCCGGCCGACTTGCCTGCGCTCGTGACGGTGAACGTCCCGTCACGCAGCTCTTCGGGCGCGAGCTTCCCGGCATGCGCAGCCTCGGCCAGCCGCTGCACCTCCGCAGCGAGCTCGTCGACGGAGCGCGAGTCGCAGTGCCGGACGACGGGTACGACGAGCCCCTGCTCCGTCTGCACGGCGATGCCGAGGTCGTAGCGGTCGAGATAGACGAGCGAGTCGCCGTCGATGCGCGCGTTCAGCTCCGGGAACTCCTGCAGCGAGGCAGCGACCGCCTTCAGCGTCAGCGGCAGCAGCTGCTTCACGTCGACGTCGGTGAAGTCCGCTTCCTCGACCCAGGTGACGGGCGGGATCTCGCGGTGCGCCCTCGTCAGGTGCTCGAACATCTGCCGCTTGACGCCGCGAATCGGCTCGCGCCGCTCGCTCGCCACGGGCTCCCCGGACCCGCGCACGTCCGCCTCCGTGATCCGTCCCTGCGGCCCGGTGCCGGTCACCGTCGAGAGATCGACGCCGAGCTCCTCGGCCAACCGGCGCACGAGCGGCGTCGCGCGAACCTTCTCGCTGGGCACCCTTTCAGGGGTCTGACCCCGCTGCGCGGGGTCTGACCCCGCTGGTGGTCTCGGCTCCGCCCCGTTCCCGCCGATCACGACCAGCACGGTCCCGACGGGGACGATCTCGCCCTCGCCGACGAGGATCGACGAGACGACGCCCGCAGCGGGCGAGGGGATCTCGACCGTCGTCTTGTCGGTTGCGATCTCGACGAGTGGGTCGTCCTCGGCGATCTCCTGGCCCTCGCGCACGAGCCAGCGCGCGATCTCGCCCTCGGTGAGGCCCTCGCCGAGGTCCGGCAGCTTGAACTCGTAGGCCACGCGCGGATTCCTACCTGATCGAGTCGTCGCGGAGGATCGCGTGCACGCCTTTGGCGCCGTTCACGATCTGCGTCACGTGCAGATCGACCGCGACGCTCGAGAGCGCCAGCGCGCGACGCCGCTCGAGGGCGAGCTCTCGTTCCAGCAGGTCGAGCATCGTCGCCATCGCGTGCTCGGCGGCCAGATCGAGGTCCTCGTCGAAGCCGAACGCGAGCCATGCGTCGTCCGTGCGCGCGATCGGCGAGCGCAGCTCGAGCTCGCTCAGCTCGAAGCGCAAAACGGCACGCTCGAGCGGGCACTCGATCGCGGTGCCCGAGACCTCGCCGTCCCCTTGCGCGCCGTGACCGTCGCCGGCCATGACGAGCGCGCCGTCGACCGGGATCGGCAGGTACAGCGAGGTGCCGGCGACGAGCTCCTTGCAGTCGATGTTGCCGCCCCACGTGCGCGGCGGGATCGTCGAGTGCTCGCCCGGCTCCGGCGGCGGCATCCCGATCACACCGAGAAACGGGCGCGATGCAACGCGGTGCTCGCCGAGGCGCCACGACTCGCCGTCGAGCGCCCACTCGAAGCGGTCACCGTGCGCGAACGTCTCGCCCCACGGTCGCGGCGTCACCTCGTCGATGTGCACCACGAGCGTCTGGCCCGCGCGTGCGCCACGCACCTCGAACGGCCCTTCGAGCGCATGGCCGGCGCCGTCGGGACGCTCGGGCGCGTCGGCCGCATCCCACTTCCAACCGGCGTTGTGCGCCGAGAAGGCGACCGGCTCGCCGGGGTCGACAGTCGTAGCCGGCTCGTAGTCGCGCGAGAAGAAGCCCTTCACGCGCGCGGCTCCTGGATCCACGCGTCCGGCGGTGCAAGGAGAACGCGCAAACCGATGCGCCGGCCGTCCTCGCCCACGAACTCCCAGAGCGAGAGCGCCTGCTCGTCGCCGCGCACCTCTGCAGCGACCTCGGCCGGCACGTAGCCCGCCTGCACGCGCTGCTCGGCGTCCCAGATGCCGACGGCATTCGGGTCGTGCTCGTTCCATGGCTCGCGCACGAGCGCCAGCCGGCGGCCCGGCGCGAACGCGTCGTCCTGGAGCGTATCCTCGCGATACGACGCGCCGGCGAGCTTCACGACGCGCAGCCGCTCGTCGTTCCAGCGGACCGCTTCACCGGTCGCGGCGTCGCGCAGCCAGTAGCCGGACTCGCCGCGCTCCAACCACAGCCGTAAGCGCTCAGAACTGGAGGAGCTTCCGGACGGCATCGACGACACGCTCCACCGACGGCATGTACGCGTCCTCGAGCTTCCAGTACGGGTACGGCACGTCGTACCCGGTCACGCGCAGCACCGGGCCGCGCAGGTCGAGGATCGCCTTCTCGGCGAGGATCGCCGCCAGCTCGGCGCCGAAGCCCGCGACGCGCGGCGCCTCTTGCACGATGACGACGCGGCCGGTCTTCGCGGCGGACGCAAGCAGCGCGTCTTCGTCGAGCGGCTTCAGCGTGCGAATGTCGAGCACCTCGACAGACGCCTCACCGTCGAGCGCATCGGCTGCACGCTCGCACAACGGCACCATCGCGCCGTACGCGACGAGCGTGACGTCGTCACCCTCGCGCGCAAGCCGCGCTTTGCCGAGTGGGACGACGTGCTCACCGCCCGGGACCTCGGCACGCTCGCTGCGGTAGATCAACTTCGGCTCCAGGATGACGACCGGATCGGGATCGCGAATTGCGGCTGCGAGCAGGCCTTTTGCGTCGGCCGGCGTCGACGGGATCGCGACCTTCACGCCCGGCGTGTGCACGTAGTACGTCTCGGGCGAATCGTCGTGCAGCTCTGGCGCGCGCACCCCGCCGCCGTACGGCATGCGCACGACGAGCGGAAACTCCATGCCGCCGCCGGTGCGCCAGTGGTAGCGCCCGACGTGCGTGATCAGCTGGTCGAGGCACGGGTACGAGAACGCGTCGTACTGCATCTCCGTCACCGGGCGCCACCCGGCCATGCAAAGACCGATCGCGGTCCCGAGGATCCCCGCTTCCGCGAGGGGCGTGTCGACGCAGCGGTCGACGCCGAAGCGCTCGCGTAGTCCGGCGGTCGCGCGGAACACGCCGCCTGCCCGCCCGACGTCCTCGCCGAGCACGAGTACGCTGTCGTCGCGTTCGAGCTCGACGTGGAACGCGTCGTTGATCGCCTCCACCATCAAGAGCTCAGCCAACGTCGCCTCCGATGATCCGTCTCAGCTCGGCGAGGTCGGCGGCGAATGACGCGGGCGGGTTCGCATAGGCGTGGTCGAAGAGCAGCCCGATGTCGGCGTCCGGCTCGGCCTCCGCCTCGGCGATCCCTGCGCGCAGCGCATCTCCAGCTTCGGCGCGAATGGATGCGTCGAGGTCGTCGCCCAGTACGCCGAGCCGACGCAGATACCGCTCGTACCGGCCGAGGCACTCGTTCTGCTTCTCGGCCTCGACGCGCTCGAGGTCGATGTAGGCGGTCGGGTCGTCGGCCGTCGCGTGCGGCGCCGTGCGGTACGAGACCGCCTCGATGAACGTCGGCCCGCCGCCGCTGCGTGCACGCTCGACGGCCTCTCGCGTCGCCTCGTAGACGGCGAGCACGTCGCCGCCGTCGACCCGCACGCCGGGGATCCCGTAACCGGCAGCCTTGTCGACGAGCGCATCGGCGTGCGTCTGCGCACTGACCGGCGTCGAGATCGCCCAGCCGTTGTTGTTGCAGAACAAGATGAGCGGCGCCTGGAAGACGCCGGCGAAGTTCGCGCCTTCGTGGAACGCGCCTTCGCTCGTCGCGCCGTCGCCGAAGAAGACGAGCGAGCAGGCGCGCTCGCCCTTCAGCTTCTTCCCCCACGCGAGACCGGCTGCATGCGGGACCTGCGTCGCGATCGGGACGCAGATCGACGCGACGTTGTAGTCGGCCGGGTTCCACCAGCCGGCTGGATGGCCGCGCCACCAGTGCAGAACCGTCGCGGGCGGCATCCCGCGGAGCAGTCCGATCGCCGACTCGCGGTAGCTCGGGAAGACCCAGTCCTCGTCCTCGAGCGCGTGCACCGCGCCCGCCTGCATCGCCTCGTGGTTCCAGAAGATGGCGTAGGTGCCGATGCGGCCCTGGCGGTGGTAGACGACGGAGCGCTCGTCGTAGGTTCGGAGCAGCACCATCGAGCGGTAGAGCTCGAGCAGCTCCTGCTCGCCGAGCCCGTCCACCTCGCGGTCCTCGTCGATCACACGCCGCAGCTCGTGCTCGCCTGGCAGTACCCGGGCCACGGCCGGAAGCGTACGCGTCCGCGCGGTTACTTCGTGAACTTGAAGTCAGCCCGGCGGGTCGAGCCGTCCTTCAGCTTCAGGATCAGCGCGCGGCACGAGTTCGCCCAGGCCTTGTCGGTCTTCCAGACGTAGGTGTACTGGTCGGAGCCCGGGTCGTAGCTCAGGCTGCTGTTGCCGGCCGTGAGCGTCGTCTCGACGCCGTCGGCCGGTGCGGTGGCGTCGCAGGCCGTCTGCTGGGACTTCGGGTAGCCGTCCGCGAAGATGTTGAGCCCCTGGTTCCCGGAGAGGCTGAACTTGACCGGGATGGCCTGGCCCGAGTTGACCGTGTTGAGCGTCGGCTCGTTGTCGACCGGCTGGAAGAAGCCCTTGAAGTTGTACTGCACGACGTACGAGCGCTGGAGCGACCCGAGCAGGTTGTTGCTCGCGTCGAAGGCCTTCACCACGAACGTGTGCTTGCCGAAGCTCGAGGTGTCGATCGCGCCCCCGGTCGCCACCGTGCCGACACACTGCGAGGCCGGCAGCGGCGAGCCGTTGACGATGCACTGATACGTCGCGTTGACGGGCTGGTTGATCGCGTAGGGCCCGGACGGAGCCTGCATGAGGATCTGCGGGCCGCCCACGGCGCTGCTGTTCGCAGAGGTGAAGTTCGAGCCCTTGTTCGCGCTGTACGAGACGCTCTGCCCGTCGGTCGCCTCGACGAAGACCTCGGGATCCCTCGCGACGCCGACGGAGCCCGTCCAGAGCGTCGGATCCTGCGTCGAGCGGGCGAGGGTGACGATCTTCCACGGCATCGTCCCGTCGTTCACGAGCGCGTTCGCCTCGTCCACCGTGCCAGAGTCGTCGGTGATCCGAGTCTGGATGCTCGCGACTCCGCCGTTCAGCGTGACGTTCACCTGCGAGATGAGCGGCGCGGTGCGGTCGGGGCTGTTCGAGTAGAAGATCTCGAAGCTCGCGCTCGTCACGTGGCGCTGGCGCCCCATCTTCGCGTTCGTCGGGTTCGGCCGGAACTGGTCGCTGACGTCGACGTAGTCGCGCTCCTTGCCGAAGAGGACGGAGTGCGCGAGCGTGAACGGGCTGGCCGGGAAGAAGATCGGCGACACCGGCGGCTTCGGCTCGTGCGCGGCGAGGTCGATCGTCGGCATGCCGATCTTCGCCGGCACGTCGCCGGTGCCGTCGTCGGTCGAGAGCGCCTTGATCCAGAGGCCGCGCGCGGGGAGCGACGCAGACGTGACTTCCTGGCTCGCGATCGGCAGCGTCGGCCGGTACAGCCCGAACTGGCTCTGGTTCGTCGTCGTGCCGGCGGAGGGGAAGCTGATCGTCGCGCTCGGCGTCCCGGTGACCGGATCGGTCGTCGTTGCGAGCGGCGTGAACGTCGGCGCGTTGCCGGCGGTCGCGAAATGCCAGAACGGGAGGCCGTAGAAGGTGGTCTCCTCCATCACCTTCTCGTCGTAGACGTCGTAGGCGCCGGCCGTTGCGAAGTACTGCTGCAGCGCCTGCGCCCACTCCTCGCCGACGCTCTGCGCGTCGGAGTGGAGGTTCTTCGAGAAGAGCGCAAGCAGGCGCTCGGAGAGCGCGACCGAGTCGCTGTCGCCGTAGCCGAAGCCGGTGTTCCCGATGTAGACGGCGGCCTGGTCACGGCCGTAGACCTGCGGCCAGTCGAGCAGCCGCGCGTCGGAACCGGGAAGCAGCGTGTCCGGGAGGTTCAGGCCGCCGTGGCAGCCCATCGTGAAGAGGATGCGCGCCTGCAGCGCTGCACTCGCGACACGCGAGTCGGCCGTCGAGCCGATCGTGCCGTCGGACGCCTCGAACTCGTACTGGTTGTAGTGCGCGTTCAGCGCCGCGACGTCTGCCGCGCCGGAGGGCTGGAAGAAGGAGTTGAAGATGTCGTCGGCCGTCCACGGCACCACTGCGGTCGGAGCGGGCGGAGTGATCGTGTTGTGCCCGCCGACCGTGTCCTGCTGTGCCGCCGCCGCGAAGTTCGCGTGCAGGTTGTCGTGGATCGACTGCGCGCCGTCGGCGAGGAAGTCGTAGCCGGTCGAGAGGAGCTTCTGCGGGCTCAGCGTGCCCACGCCCGTCTGCGGCGTGCCGGTGTACCCGTTCGCCTGCAGGTAGCGGTTGATCTGACCCGACATGTCGCCGGGCGTCTCGACGAGCCGCGAGACGGAAATCTGCGGCAGGAGCAGGTCGTGCCCGAGCCACGGGATGCTGAGGAAGGCACCGTAGGCGCCGTCGGTGAGGATGTCGTTCTCCGCGGCGCTGTTGTAGAGCGCGTTGCCGGCGGTGAGGTTGCTCGTCGTGAACGCGAGGTCGCCGGCGAAGTTCTCCTCGGGCGACAGCGTCACCGGGTCCGGCGTGCGCGCCATCGGGATCATCTCGTTCGAGCCGCCGATGACGATGTAGTGGAGGCTCGGGAGGCCGGTGCTCGTGTTGCGATAGGAGGCGACGACGTCGTTGATCGCGCGGACGACGTTGTTGGCGAGTGATGGATCGCATGGATTCGCGTCCCACGCGGTGTAGGCAGCGCGCACAGCGGGATCACCGTCGACCGGTAGCACGGCGCCGCCGACCTCGGAGCGCGCAGCGAGCGTGGTGAGCGCGTTCAGGAAGGTGGTCGTCGCCGTCGCGCCGTACATCGCGACCAGCCGCTGCTTGTTGACGATGAAGAGCGACTTCGTCGTTGCGGGCAGTGACGCGGGCAGCGTGCCCTGGTTCGAGGCGGAGACGGTCAGCTGACGCGCGGGGCAGGTCGCCGGCAGCGGCGGCGGCGGCGTCACCTTGACGCGCAGCACGTACTGACCCGCGCTCGTCGCCCCGTTGTAACCGGTGACGTCGATCGTCGCGACGCCACCGCTGCCGTCGCTGATGATCTGCGCGGCCTCGTTGACGTCACCCCGCGTAGCCGAGACGCTGCCGACCGGAACCGAGCCGACGGGTACCGACCCGACCGGCACCGAGCCCACCGGGACGTCCTGCAGCGTGTCGGACGGAAGCGAAGGCGACACGTTCAGCCCGACGCCGTTGTCCTCGATCGGGACGGAGCCGACCGGCACCGAGCCGACCGGCGTCGAGAGGAACGACTTCGCGGCCGCACGGCTGATGGAGAGGTCGAGGTCTGTGCCCGTCGGAGGCCTCAGGAAGACGGAGATCTTCGTCCCCCGCTGCAGCCCGGTGAGGTTGACCGAGTAGAAGTCCTGGTCGCCCGTGTTCGCGATGTGGCCGACGACGAGCGTGCCCGGTGCGATCGTCGGCGCGGTGTCCGCCGAGTCGTTCGCCGGCTCCCCGTTCTGCGTCACCGTCACCGGTGCGCCCGTGACCGACGGGAGCGTGAACCCGCCGGCGGAGGCGGAGACCTTCGACGGGAACGTGCCGAGCTTCAGGCCGGCGTAGGCCTCGAAGGTGAGCGAGATCGGGACGAGCGTCTGCGTCGCGCCGCAGGACAGCTGCGAGGTGAAGGCGTTCGCCTTCTGCGCGGCGGCGATGTCGCGGCCGGCAAATGCTGGGGTCGGCGCATCGACGGGCGCGCCGCCGTTGATCGTCAGCTTCGCCGTGTGGTCGACGGGGAAGAAGCCGTCGGGCAGCTGAACCGTGAAGGCAAAGTTGGTGAGCGCGCTGCAGTCCACGCTCGCGCTCGCCGTGTAGGTCACATGCGACTGCACCGCCGAGTACGGCTGCAGACCTTGCACCGGCAACTGCTCCCACGGAAGCCCGCCCGGGCCGACGAGGTTGAGCATCGCCGCGAAGATGTCGTTGATCGTGATGCCGGCGTTCGTGAACGCCGTCGTCAGAGCCGACGACGAGAACTTCGCCGTCGGGAAGATCGCGTTCGCGATGTACGCGTCGCCAAGCGTCTTGCCGGGGCACGAGAAAGCACCGGCGCAATTGACGATGCCGCCGATCGGCGAGATGTCGTCGAGCTTCACGGCCGCAAGCTTCGACGCCGAGATGTCGGTGGCGGCGAGCGAGACAGACCCGACGGGGACCGAGCCGACCGGCACCGAGCCGACCGGGACACTCCCTACCGGGGCGGAGTTGAGATGCCCGCCGAGGTCGGCGTCGAGCACCGTCGTGCTCGGGTTGATCGCCCCGCAGTCGGTTACAGAGAGCGCCGCGTTCGAGCCGCCGCACCAGGTGTCGAAGCCCACCGGAACCGGCAGCGACAGGAGCGGCGCCGGCCCGAGGAGGAGCGACGTCCAGTGCACGCTCTTCAGGAGCGTCGTCTCGAAGCTGACGTCGCGAAGCGGCAGCGCAGCGAGCCGCGCCTTCGCAGCGGAGTTCGCGACGACGTCGGAGAGCGTGATCGCGTTCAGCGGCTTGCCGAAGAAGAACGAGCCCGGTACGGAGGAGCCGAGCACCTCGGCCCACGTCGCATGGTCGGCCTTGCACTGCGCGGGATCGGTTCCGGGCAACTGGACGTCGCCGCAGAGTGGGATCTGCGAGAGCAGCACGCTGTTGAGCGCGACCGAGCCGACCGGGAGATCGAGCAGGCCGACGGAGCCGACGGGGACCGAGCCGACCGGCACGGAGCCGACGGGCACTGACCCGACGGGAACCGATCCCACGGGCACCGACCCAACGGGCACAGAGCCGACAGGCACCGACCCGACCGGCACCGAGCCGACCGGAACCGAGCCGACAGGCGTCGAGCTGGTGGGCGGCTGCACGAGGCCGGTCGAGCTCGAGGTCGAGCCGCTGAAGAATGCGAGCCACGCGTTCGGAATGTCCGCGATCTTCACGCTCGTGATCCCGGCGCCGACGCTCGTGGGCGAGGCGTTGATCGAGAGATTCGAGAGCGGCACCCTGACGTTCACTTGGAACGTCGCGGCCGGAATGCGAATGACCCCGTCGGCGGAAACGGAGACCGAGACCGTGTGCGGGCCGGGCGACACCGTCGGATCGACGGTCAACGTCGCGTCGAACGAAACCGGATTCGGGGCGGTGAAGGAGGCGATCGGAGCGGTCGGCCCGAACGTGAAACCGTCGGTGCTCGAGCTGATCGTGACGCTGCCGACGTGCGCGGCGGCGGTCTGGACGAGGCCGACGATCTGCGCGCCGAGCGAGCTGCCCGCGTCGACGCCCTGGCCGCCGGCGAAGGCTGCGGCTGCGAGCGACTGGTAGCACTGCAGCGACGCCGACGTCGTCTGCGCGACCTGCCGCAGCATGAAGAGCGTCCGCTCGTTCGTTCTCATGCCGGCGAGCTCGGTCGCGGTGTTGAGGCCGTCCGGGTCTGCGGTCGTGTCCGTGCACCCGGACAGGCCGGCACTACCTGCGCCGTGCGGTTGCGCATCGCCGATGACCACGACGAACTTCCGGCTGCCTGACCGCCACCCGAGCGCGCCACCGAGTGCCGGGGTGTAGCTGTTGTGGAAGACGAGGTTGTACTTCTCGGGCAGATCTCCGCCGCCGGCAGCCGCGAGCCCGTTGATCTTCGCCTGAACCGCGTCGGCACTCGCGGTCAGCGGCTGCTCCACCTGGTACTCGGGCGAGTCACCCGTGTCGCGGAACTGCACGACCGAGAACTGCGCATCCGGAATGCCGGCGCGCACTGTATTGACCAGGTTCGTCGCGTCGGCCTTCGCCTGCGTGATCGACAGACCCATGCTCGACGTCGTGTCGATCGCGATCTCGATGTCCGCCTTGCCGGGCAGCGCGTTCAGGTGCAGCTGGTTGGCGAGAATCGACGCAGAGCCGCCCTGCGCGACGGGTGGGATCGTGCCAAAGGTGAGGCTGTCGCTCGTTGCACTCGGCGTCACCGCGACTGACGGAGCGGCGATGCTCTTCAACGTGCCGCCGGCAGTCGACGCCTCCTGTGCGAGCCACGCCTGTGTGACGGCTGCCGTCGGCGCGGCCGCCCTCGAACCGGCACCGTAGGTGATCGTGAACGTGCCGCCGCTCGGGAGCGTGATCCCGCTCACGGTGACGAGTTGGCCCGCCGCGACGACCGAGCCGGTCGACGACGTCGTGTAGCCGGGATCTGCGTCACTCGTCGACGGCGCGCTCCAGCCCGACGGCACGAGCAAAGTCACGACCCCGTTCGAGATGCCGCCGAACGCCGCCGTATACGTGAACGTCAGCCTGTTGCCCGCGGAGCCCGCGACGACCGGAGCCAGCGGCGTCGTCAGCGTGCCGGTGCCGTCAGCGGCAAGCGGCGGCGGGCTGACCACAACCGACGGCGACGCGAGGTCGGTAAGGACGCCCCCTGCGGTCGAAGCTTCTTGTGCCGTCCACTCCTGGGAGCCGTCGCTCAGCGGCGCGGCGGCCTGCGAGCCGGCGCCGTAGACGATCGTGAGCGAGCCGCCACTCGGAAGCGTGACGCCCGAGACCTTGATCAGCCGTGACTCGACCGGAACGCCGACCGAGCCCGTCGAAGCCGTCGCGTACCCAGGGTCGGCGGCGCTCGTCGACGGCGGGCTCCAGCCCGACGGGACGAGCAGCGTCACAGTCCCGTTTGAGATACCGCCGAACGCGGCCGTGTACGTGAACGTCAGCTTGTTGGCCGTCGAGCCCGCAGGAACGGCAGCGGCAGGCCCCGTGAGCGTGCCGGTGCCATCGGCGGCGAACGGCGGCGACGTGACGTCGATCGACGGCGCGACGATGTCCGCCGCCGTCCCACCCGTTGTCGACGCCTCCTGCGCGGGCCACGCCTGCGCACCGGTAGTCGACGGCGCCGTTGCGCCCGAGCCGGCCCCGTAGGCGATCGTGAAGGACTCGCCGCCCGCGAGCGAGATGTTGGTGATGTCGATCGTGCGGCCGGTGACGGCGATCGAGCCGTTCGACGTGGTCGTGTAGCCGGGGTCGGCGTCGCTCGTCGACGGCGCGCTCCAACCGGAAGGAACGGTGAGCGTGAGGACGCCGCCCGTGACGTCACCGTCGGCGGTGTACGTGAACTCGATCGTGTTCCCGGTGGAGCCCGCGAAGACCGAGGCCGGCGACGGCATCAACGTGCCTGTCCCGTCCGCTGCAGGCGGAGCCGGGTTCGTGTCGGTTGTGCCGCTGTTGTCCGTGGTGCCGCTGTTGTCGGTCGTGGTCACCGTGCCGGCAGGCACCACGAAGCACTGCGAGAATTCGGAGGTCTCGCCGTTACCGTCATCCGAGGTTGCGGTTGCGGTGATGGCGGCGCCGTTCGCGATCTGACCCGCCGACGTCTCGAAGCCCCATGAGGCGATTCCGTCGCTGTTCGTCGCTGCGGTCGTCGAGCCCAAATACGTGGTGCCCTCGCCGTAACCGCTGCCATCGCAAGACAAGCTCGAGAAGAGCTCGATCCGGAACGACGCGCTCGCGCTCGAGGAGAGCCTTCCCGTGATCGAATTCGCAGAGACGTTGTCGATCGTCGGGAAGTTCTGCAGGTCGTTCGGCCCGCCGTCCGAGTCGATCGTGTCGTTCGGCGTCACGCCGTAGGACTCCCCGGAGATGAGGTCGATGCCGAGGCCGGCGTTGTCGTGGATCGAGTTGCCGAGGAAGCGGTTTCCTGTCCCGCCCTGGACGTCGATACCGGCGCCGCCGCTGCCGTACGCGATCTCGTTCCCGTCGCCGCGCCCGGTGCCGCCGATCAGGTTGTTGCTGCCGCCAAGGAACTCGAAGGGCGTTCCGTTGTGCTCCTGCAGCGAGCCGCCGCCGTCACCGTCGAGCCCGATCGAATTGCCCTGGATGACGTTGTCGGTCGCGCCCTCGTCGAGCCGGAACGAGTAGCCGTTCGCGCCGGCGATTCCGTTCCCGACGATCGAGTTGCTCACAGCACCGGCCGACAGCTCGATGCCGCCGCTTTGGCCGAACGCCTGCGCGCGATCCGCGCTCATGCCGATCGTGTTGTTGCTGATCGAGTTCGCCGACGCCGCGCCCGCGGAACCGAGGATCCAGATGTTCGGCGAGTTCCCGGCGATCACGTTGTCGCTGATCAACGCGTGACTGGCGTAGAGAACGACGCCGCGTCCGCCGTTTCCGAGCGTCGCCTTGCCCGTGACGTCTACGCCGAGGTAGTTGTTCCGAACCGACGCGCCATCGCTCTCCGGGCCGATGTAGACGGCCTCGCCCGTGTTACCGGAGATGACGTTGCGGTCGGCCGACGACGAGCCGCCGACGACCGAGTTCCCGGCGTCGATCTGGATCGCGTTCCCATTCGGCTTCGCACTCGTCCCCGTCGGGTCAGTGCCGAGGTAGTTGTTGCGGATCGTGTCTCCTGCACTGCCGACGTAGATCCCGGTGCCGAACCCATTGACGATCAGGCCCTGAAGCGTGCTGCCGCCCGAGCCCGAGATGAGATCGAGGCCGACCGACTCCGAGGGAAACCCTTCGCCGGGCTGGATCTGAACGCCGGGCATGCCAAGGGACTCGCCGTTGATCGTGACAGGGCTCGTGATCGCAGGCAGCGGTGTCGAGAGGACGATCGTGTACGGCCGCGTGACTTCCGGGATGGCGAACGTGATCGTGTCGGCGGCATCGGTTCCGTTCGCGTCGATGATCGCCTGGTGCAGGCTGCCGTCGCCGGAATCGTTCGTGTTCGTGACGGTGATCGTCGCGGCGAAGGCCGGCACGGACCAGGCGAAGAACACCACAGCGCCGATCAGCGCGATCCATCCGAAATGACGCGATCTCCGCGCCAGGTGCCGCACGCCGTGCTCCCCTCCTTCGACCACTCCCCGCCCCTCCGGCGGTGTCTCCGACAATGCGCCCCTTTTCAAGTCTTGTCAATACCGTCACAATGTCATTTGTGAGCGATACGGGTTTCCAGACGGCGCAGGCCACGCCGGCCTCGCCCGCTGCGCTCGCTCCGTACCTTCCGCGCGTCTCGCTCGACTGGCTTCGCAGTGCACCGGATGCACGTCACCGGTCACTCGAGGGCACCCTCGCGTTCGTCGACGTCTCGGGCTTCACGGCGATGTCCGAGGCGCTCGCACCGAAAGGGAAGCTCGGCGCGGAGGAGGTCACCGACGTGATGAGCGCGACGTTCACGCGCCTGCTCGCGGTCGCCTACGCGAACGGCGGCGGGCTCGTGAAGTTCGGCGGCGACGCGCTACTCCTCTTCTTCGACGGCGACGAGCACGCCGCTCGTGCCTGCAACGCCGCGTACGGGATGCGCCGCACGCTCGACGAGCTCGGAGCCCTCACCACGTCGGCGGGCCCCGTGACGCTGCGCATGCACGTCGGCGTCCACTCGGGAGCATTCGACTTCTTCCTCGTCGGCAACGCACACCGGGAGCTGATCATCGCCGGGCCGGACGCGACGCTTACCGTCGCGATGGAAGACGACGCGGAAGCCGGCGAGATCCTCGTCAGCGAAGCGGTCGCCTCGCAGCTGCCACCCGAGACGCTCGGCGAGCGGAAGGGAGCCGGGGTGCTGCTGCAACATTCGCCGCGCACGGCAACGCACGGCGTCGCGGCGATCCCCGACGTCGCCGAGCTCGACCTCGTGTCGTGCGTGCCGACGCAGCTCCGCGGCCACATCGCAGACGACCGGCTCGAGAGCGAGCACCGTCACGCAGCGGTCGCGTTCGCACGCTTCGCCGGCGTCGCCGACGTCCTCGCGAGCGAGGGCAGCGCCGCTGCTGCGAAGGCGGTCGAGGAGGTCGTCGTTGCGCTGCAGGAGGCAGCCGAGGCACACGGCGTCTGCTTCCTCGAGAGCGACATCGACGCCGCCGGCGGCCGTGTCGTGCTCGTGGCCGGCGTTCCGACGACCGCAGGCGACGACGAGGAACGGCTGCTTCGCACGGCACGCGCCGCGATCGATGCGCGCACGCGACTGCCGCTGCACATCGGCGTCGAGCCGGCAACGTGTTCGCGGGCCAGATCGGCCCGCCGTTCCGGCGCACGTACACGATCCTCGGCGGCACAGCCGCGCTCGCCGCGCGCCTGATGGCGAAAGCGCCTGCACGCACGGTCTGGGCCGCGAAGGACGTCGTCGAGCGCACACGCACCGTCTTCGAAGTGACGGCTCTCGAGCCGCTCGCGCTCAAGGGAAAGGCCAAGCCCGTCGAGGCGGTGTCGGTCGACGGCGTCGGCGCCCTGCGCTCGGCGCCCGTGCGCAAGCTCCCGCTCGTCGACCGCCAGCGCGAGATGCCGGTGCTCGACGCGGCGCTCGTGCCGGTGAAGATGGGCTTCGGCAGCTTCGTCGAGCTCGTCGGGCCTGCGGGCATCGGCAAGTCCCGCATCGTCGAGGAGCTCTGCGACCGCGCCGGCGAGCTGCCGGTCGTCGCCACCGCCTGCGAGCAGTACGAGTCGACCACGCCGTACTTCGCGTTCGGCCGCTCTGCTGCGAACGCTGCTCGACGTCGAGGTCGGCGAGTCGGCGGAGTCGAACTCGGTGCGGATCGCCGACAAGATCCGGCCACTCGCGCCGGATCTCGTGCCGTGGACGCCGCTGCTCGGCGACGTGCTCGACGCGCCGATGATCTCGACGCCCGAGGTCGACGAGCTGCAGCCGTCGTTCCGCCGCGCGCGGCTGAACGGCGTCGTCGAGGACCTGCTGACGACGCTCTTGACCTCTCCGACGCTGTCCTCTTCGAGGACACGCACTGGATGGACGAAGCGTCGTCCGATCTTCTTCGCCACCTCGGTGGGCGCGTGCCGACGAAGCCGTGGCTCGTCTGCGCGACGCGCCGACCGAACGCCGGCGGCTTCGTCGCCTCCGAGGGCGTGCCGCCCGTCCCCGCGATGACGCTGCTGCTCGACCCACTTCCGGCAGACGACGCCGCAAGCTTCTCGCCGTCTCGGCAGCCGAGACGGAGATCGCCCCCGACGAGCTGGAGGCGATCACCGAGCGTGCCGGCGGAAACCCGCTCTTCGTGCGCGAGCTCGTCGCCGCGACGCGCGAGTCGGGACAGGACGCCGAGGCGATGCCCGACAGCGTGCTCGAGCCTCGTCGCGACGCGCATCGACAGCCTCTCGCCCGCCGACCGCGCGCTCCTGCGCTGGGCCTCGGTGCTCGGCGCGAGCTTCTCCGAGCGAGCTCGTCGCGTCCGTGCTCGCGGGCGACCCGGAGGCGGCGCTCGACTCGCGAGTCGTGGGACCGCCTCGCCGAGTTCGTCGAGCGCGACCCGCACGACCGCGGGCGCGTTCCGCTTCCGACACGCCCTGATCCGCGACGCGGCGTACGAAGGGCTCTCCTTCCGGCGCCGTCGTGAGCTGCACGGGCGCGTCGCCGAAGTTCTGCGCGAGACGATCGGCGAGGACGACGCAGAGACGTTGTCACTGCACTTCTCGCTCGCCGAGCGCTTCGGCGAAGCATGGCTCTACTCGCTCGTCGCGGCAGAGCGCGCGCAGTCGAAGTTCGCGAACGCCGACGCGGCCGAGTTCTACCGCCGCGCGATCGACGCGGCGAAGGCCGTCCCCGCGCTTCCACGCGGAGAGGTGAGCCACGCCTGGGAGTCGCTCGGCGACGTGCTCCGGCTCGACCGGGGACTATGCGGAGACGCGCGATGCGTACCGCCATGCGCGGGCGCTTGCACGCGGCGACGCGGACGCGTTGGCGCGAATCTGCATGAAGGACGGACGTGTGCGCGAGGAGGAGGGCCGCTACGCCGACGCTCTCCGTTGGTTCACGCGCGGGCTGCGAATCGCGGACGGCCTCGACGCCGAGGCGGCCGCGCGTCATCGGCTTCCGCTTTCGCTCGGCTACGCGGGGATTCGCTTCCGCCAGGGTGCGCTCGCCGATTGCGTCCGAGTGGTGCGAGCGCGTCGTCGAGGAGGCGCGAGCACGGGCGCGCTCGCGCAGCTCGCGCACGCGTACTACCTCCTGCATCTCGCCTACACCTCGCTCGGCAGCCCGGAGCGCATGCGCGTTCGCGACCTCGCGCTCCCGATCTACGAGGAGCTCGGCGATCTGCTCGGACAGGCGAACGCGCTGAACAACCTCGGGATCGACGCGTATTACGAAGGCCGCTGGGACGACGCGCTCGAGTCTCTACGAGCGCAGCCGGCGTGCACGCGAACGCATCGGCGACGTCATCGGCGCTGCGACGATCGCGAACAACATCGCCGAGATCCTCTCCGACCAGGGTCTGCTCGACGAGGCCGAGGCGCTGCTGACGCAGGTGTACGAGAAGTGCAACGAAGCAGGCTCATTGCTGATGACCGCGGTGGCGACGGCGAACCTCGGACGCGCCGCCGCCCGCGCGGGCCGCCACGACGACGCGCGGCGGCTGCTGCTCCAGGCGCTGGACGGCTTGCGGGAGATCGAGGCCGGAAGCTTCGTCCTCGAGACCGAAGTCCGCCTCGCCGAAGCTGCCGTTCTCGCGGCGGACCACCAGCGTGCGCTCGCCGACGCGCACGCGGCTGCGCAGCGTACGGACGTGGCTGCGGCTCCCTCAGTGCAGGCGCTGCTCCACCGCGTGCTCGCATATGCGCATGTACAGGCGGGGGAGCTCGAAGAAGCTCTCGTCGATCTCGAGCGCAGCCTGGAGGTCGCGCGAAGCGGCGACGCGCTCTACGAGGTCGCCTTGACGCTGCTCGCACGCGGGCGCCTGCGCGGGGACGCGACCGACATCGCGGAGGCACAGGCGCTGCTCGACTCCCTGCACGTCGTGCGCGTGCTCGAGCCGCCGCTCTAGGCGAGCACGCAAACCGCGTCGCGCTCGGCCTCGAACTCGACGTGCTCGACGTCGCCGAGATCTTCGCCGTCTGCCTGCAACGGCATCGGGTGGTCGCAGACGATCTCGATGCGGTCGGCGTCATGTGCGTAGAGCATCGCGCCGCCGGGATGCCCGGTCAGCACCGCGTACGCGGTGCGCAGAAGCGAGCGTCGCCTGATCCGAACGGGCGCCACCATGTCGAGGCCGAGCTCGAACTCGGCCTCGGGGGCGATCGGAAGTGGAACGCCCTTCGCGTAGGTATAGGGCGCGCCGTTCGCGACGAAGACGCACGCGGCGCGTCCGATCCCTTTCACCTCGAGCGCGGGCTCCATGTGGCCCCGCTCGGATGCGAGCACACGCAGCACCGCCACCACGAATGCGATGTCCCCAGGCCGCTTCCCGTCCCGTCGGCGGCCGCGCTCGTCGACGCGGCGTACCGCTGCCGCGTCGAGGCCGACCCCGGCCGAGAACGCGAAGCGACGGCCGTTCACCTTGCCGAGCGAGATCCTGCGAAGCCGCTGCTGCTCGAGCGCCTCGGCGAGCCTCTGCGCCGCCTCGACCGGATCGTGCGGTAGGCCGAGCGCCCGCGGCAGGACGCTCGCGCCGCCGCCCGGCAGGAAGCCGATCGGAACGTCGCCCTCGAGGCCGTTCAGCGCTTCGTTGAACCCGCCGTCGCCGGAGAACACGATCACCGCGTCGGCGGTCTGCTCGCGGCACGCGGTCGTCACGAGCTCGGTCGCGTGGAGCGGGCGCTCGGTGCGAATGACGGAGACCTCTGCGACCCGCGCGAGCGCGGACTCGACGTCGCGCACGCGCTCGTCGTTCACCCGCGTCGCGAAAGGATTGACGATCAGGACTGCCCGCGCCACGGGCGAGATGCTACGGCCGGCTCGAGTAGCCGCGCATGCCGTCGAGGAGGAGCGCAGTGAAATCGTCGGCGAGCGCGTCCGTGTCGGCACCCGGCCGCAGCCACGTGTACGCCCAGTTGACGGCCGAGAGCGCCAGCCGCGCCGCGGCGGCGTCGTCGAGGTCGGTGCGCAGCTCCCCGAGCTCGCGACCTTCCCGGAAGAGCGCGCGGAAGCGCTCCTCGTAGCGCCGGCGCTCGCCAACGAACTGCTCGCGGCGTTCGCCTTCGAGGTAGCGCCACTCGCGCGTGAAGACGGTCGCGATGTCGAGCTGCTCGGAGACGACGCGGAGATGCGCCCGGAGCGCGGCGCGAATCCGCTCGACGATCGGCCCCTCGTCGGGAACAGCGTCGAGGGCGAGGTGGAACGCCTCGGCGCCTTCGCGCGCCACCTCCCAGAGCAGATCCGACTTCGCCTCGATGTGCGCGTAGAGCGAGCCTTTCTGGACGCCGAGCGCTTCGGCGAGGTCGCCCACCGACGTGCCGTGATAGCCCTTCTCCGCGAACAGGCGGGCGGCGGCGCGGGTTAGCTCGAGGCGGCGCGAGGAGATACCATCACCCTAACGATCGTTCGGTCCGGAGGTGGCCATGGCAGCAGTCGAGATCCCCCAAGACGACGAGGCATTCCTCGAGTACGTCCAGTCCGGCGGCCAGGTCGAGGCGACCGACCGGCTGCCCGACGACTACCGCGCGAAGCTCGTGAAGTTCATCGAGATGCACGGCAACTCGGAGCTGATGGGCGTGCTGCCCGAGCGCGAGTGGATCCTCCGCGCGCCGACCCTGCAGCGGAAGCTCGCGCTGACCGCGAAGGTGCAGGACGAGGTCGGCCACGCACAGCTCATCTATCGCGTCGTCGAGGATCTCGGCAAGCCGCGCGAGCAATGCCTCGCCGACCTGATCGCCGGCAAGTCGAAGTTCCACAACGTCTTCCATTACCCGACGCGGACGTGGGGCGACGTCGGCGTGATCGCGTGGCTCGTCGACGCGGCCGCGATCATCAGCCAGAAGGCGCTCCTCAAGTGCTCGTACGCGCCGTACGCGCGGATCATGAAGAAGATCTGCTGGGAGGAGTCGTTCCACATCCTCCACGGCCGTGACGTGATCCTCGCGATGGTCACGGGCACGCCCGAGCAGTTCGAGCTGGTGCAGGAGGCGCTCACCCGCTGGTGGGGACCGCTGATGCAGTTCCACGGCAACCCGATCGCTGCCGATTCCGACCCGATGTTCCAGTGGCGGATCAAGTCGCAAGGGAACGAGGAGGCGCGCCAGCAGTTCCTCGACGGCTACGTGCCGCAGATCCTCGAGCTCGGCCTCGAGCTCCCCGACCCGAAGCTGCGCAAGCGCGACGACGGCGTCTGGGAGTACACCGAGCCGGACTGGGACGAGCTGAAGAGCGTCGTCACAGGCCACGGGCCGCGAACGCGCGAGCGGCTCCAGTTCCGCGCCCGCTTCCTCGAGCAGGAGAAGTGGGTGCGCGACGCAATGCTCGCCGCGTGATCTACGAGGTCTTTAGACAGGACCGCAAGGGCCAGCCGTTCGAGCACGCCGGCTCGGTCGTCGCACCGGACGTCGAGTTCGCGGAGGCGTGGGCGCGCGAGCAGTACGGCCGGCGTGGCGAGTCGGTCGCGCTCTGGCTCGTGCCGCGCGACACCGTGCACGTCGTC
This sequence comes from uncultured Actinomycetes bacterium, assembly GCA_963838985.1. Lineage (GTDB taxonomy): Bacteria > Actinomycetota > Thermoleophilia > Gaiellales > Gaiellaceae > Palsa-739. Next base: position 391,333 of record CAWITF010000002.1, on the reverse strand, counting down.
GGCGACTGGGCCGACGAGTTCGACCTCAAGTACCGGCGCGTCGACGGGTACTCGATCAAGGCACGCTTGAAGGAGGCTCGTGAACGAGCTGTTACTCGCGGCCGCTGACGACGAGCTCGTCGCTCGGGTGGCGCGACTCCGAGTGGACGGGGATCGCACCGATGCTCGAGGAGGACGTCGCGTTCTCGTCGATCGCCCAGAACGAGATCGGCCATGCGCGTGCGTTGTATGAGCTGCTGACGGACGACGCCGACGCACTCGCATTCGATCGCCCGCTCGACGAGTACCGCTCCGCCCCGTTCGTCGAGCTGCGCCTGCTCGACTGGGGGCGCACGATCGCACGCCGCTGGCTGTACGAGGTCGCGGACGAGATCCGGATCGCGGCGTTGATGGACTCCGACGACGAGCGCGTCGCCGGCCTCGCGGCGAAGATCAACCGCGAGGAGGCGTACCACCGCATGCACGCCGAGATGTGGCACGAGCGGCTGCGCCGCACCGACCAGTTCAATCGCGCCGTGCTGGAGCTGTGGCCGTACGCGCTCGGCGTGCTCGCACCCGAGCATCGCGAGGCGTTCGCCGTCCGCGTCGGGATCGCCCCCGAGCCGGCGATCGAGCGCGGCATCCATGCGCCCGAGTTCGGCGAGCTGCTGAACGAGATGACGATGGTGCGCCGCTCGGCGCCCGTGGGTGCCCAATGGTGACCGAGGCGCAGGTCTGGGACGCGCTCGACGAGATTCCCGATCCCGAGATCCCGGTCATCTCGCTCGTCGACCTCGGCGTCATCCGTTCGGTCGACGTCTCCGACGGACAGGTGCACGTCGAGTTCACGCCGACGTTCCTCGGCTGTCCCGCGCTCGAGGCGATGAAGCGCGCGCTCGAGGAGAAGGTGACGGAGCTCGGCGCCGAGCCGGACGTGCGGGTCGTCCAGGACGATTCGTGGTCGACCGACAAGATCACGCCGGCCGGCCGCGAGAAGCTGCGCGCCGCGGGGTTCGCGCCGCCCGCGCCACGCGAGGCATCCGCCCCGAAGCTCGTGCAGCTGCAGGCGCGCGTGCACCGCTGCCCCTACTGCGGCTCCACGGAGACGAAGCTCGAGAACATCTTCGGCCCGACGCCGTGCCGTTCACTCCGCTGGTGCGAGAGCTGCCGGCAGCCGTTCGAGCAGTTCAAGACGATCTGACAAGCGTCAGGGAAGCAGCACCGCGGCGAGTGAGTCGACGAGCCAGGCGGTGTACCGCTTCCGCGACCAGCCGCGTTCTCCGGTCAGCAGCCGATGCAGCTCCGGGCTCGCGAGTGCCCAGACCGTGTCGGTCGCAAGCTCCGGGTCGACACGCAGCCGCCCGTTCGCCGAGAGTAGGTCGATGAAGACGCGAAGGTTCCGACGCCGGCTCGCATGAATGTCTGAGAGCACCGTTGCGAGCTCTGGCTCTGCCTGCGCGGCGCCACCGAGCACGGCGACGAGCGGCCCGACGCGTTCGACACGCTGAACGATGTCCGTAGCGAAGAGGCGCAGCTGCTCGCGTTGATCCGTTGCTGCTGCCACTGCGCGAGCGCCCGGCTGGTCCAGGATCGGCGCCGGATCAGGACCACGCGCCGCACGGCCGACAAGCTCCACGAGCAGCGTCCGCTTGTTGCCGAACCGCGCATAGACCGTCTCGGGCGAGACTCCCGCCGACTCGGCGATGGCGGTGACGCTCGCGGCGTCGAAGCCACGTTGTTCGAAGACGCGCGCAGCCCCGTCGAGGACGCGCTCGCTCGTCTCGCGTGCCTGTTCCCGGCGACGTTCTGAGCGATATGAGCGCCGCTTGACATCGTCTGCCATCTCTGCCACATTACCACCGTATTCAATACAGTATTGCTTTATCGAAAGGAGCATCATGTCCGCCACGCCCGAAGCCGTCGTACGCCGCCTGATCGAGGAGGGCTTCAACGAAGGCAGGCTCGAGGTCTGCGACGAGCTGACCCATCCGGAGCTCGTCGAGCATCAGAGCTTCGGCCCAAACCACGCCGCGGGCGCCGCAGGCGTCAGGGCCGTGATCGCCTCGCTTCGCCGCGCCTACTCCGACTTCACCCTGCGCATCGACGACCTCGCCGTGGACGGTGACTGCGTCTGGCTACGGATGACCGGCAGCGGCACGAACGACGGGCCGTTCATGGGCAACGAACCGACGGGTCGGACGATGCAGATCCAGGTGTTCGATCAGATTCGAGTCGTCGACGGACGCATGATCGAGCATTGGGGGGTCCCGACCGGCTCGGCGCACTCCTCCAGCTCGGCCTCGCGAAGCCTCCCGCGCCGGCCGCAGTCAGCGCCTGAGCCGTAGCGCCCGCCCGATCGCCGTCGCCACCGCGCCCGGGTTGCCGAGCATCGAGAGGTGACCCGCGCGCGGGATGACGATGAAGGGCGCACGCAACGCCCGTGCAGACGTCCGCCCGGCCGACAGCTCATCGACCGTGTCGTACCGCCCCCACGCGACGACCGCGGGCACATGCACGCGCCGGAGGTCGGCGAGCGAGATGCCGTTGTGGCCGCTCCCCGCGAGCTGCCGGAACGCGTGCGCGGTCCCGTCGACTCGGAACTGCCGCTTCCAGAGCTCGAGCTCGCGATGCGACGGCTTCGGGACGCCGGGTGCGAGCGCGCCGCGGAGGATGCGCCCGACGATCCAGTCGGAACCGGTGACGATGCGGAAGATCGACGTGTAGTAGGGGTCGACGATCAGGTGCGTCACCCAGCCAGGCGCGCCGCCGATCGGTAACGCGTCGCCGTCGAGCAGCACGATCCCGGCGACGCCGTGCGGCTGCTCCAGCGCGAGCGACGCGGCAACTGCTGCCCCGAGCGAATGTCCGACGACGAGCGGTCTCGCGATGCCGAGCTTGCGATCGAACGCCAGAACGAGCGAGTCCCAGTGGGCGACGGTGTACGGGCCGCGCCGCTGCGAGTAGCCGAACGGCGGCAGGTCGACGGCGTAGACGCGATGCTGTCGCGCGAGCAGCGGCGCGACGGCGTCCCACACCCACGTCGGTTCGACGAAGCCGCCGAGCAGCACGATCGGCGAGCCGGCGCTGCCCCAGCGCCGGTACGCGAGGCGCGTCCCGTCAGCGGTGACGTATCGCCCGTGGTACAGGGCCGCAGCCGGCTGCTCTCGTCCGTTCGTCAGCGCGTCGTAGACGAACGAGAGCAGTGTCACCACGACGAAGAGCGCGACGATCGCGATCCCGAGCCGGCGCAGCCACCGCCTCACACCTTGCGGCCGAGGATCGCCAGCGTGACGTCGCCCGTCCGCCGCGACTCGACGAGGGAGAACGCCTTCTCGTCGCCTTCCGCGAACAGCCGCTTGCCCGCGCCGAGCACGACCGGGAACACCATCAGATGCAGCTCGTCGACGAGGTCGTTCGCGAGCAGCGACTGCGTGAGCTCGACGCTCCCGGCGACGAGGATGTCGCGCTCGAAGCGGTCGCGCAGGCCCGCCACCTCGTCGAGGCCGATCACAGTCGTGTTGTTCCACGCCGGATCCTTCAACGTCGTCGAGACGACGAACTTCGGCATCGAGTTCATCGCTTCGGCGAAGCCCATCGGGTCCTCACGCGACGGCCACGCTTCCGCGAACCCGTCGTACGTCCGCCGGCCGAGCAGTTGCGCGTCGGCGGCGAAGAGCTCGTCCAGCTTGAACTTGTCCCCCTCGTCGCCGCGGTCGAAGCGGAACGCCCAGCCGCCGCGCTCGAAGCTCTCGGCGCCGCCCGGGTCCTCGACGACGCCGTCCAACGTGATGAATTCGGTGACCACGATCTTGCCCATCGTCTCGCTCCTCTCTCAGTTCGTTCGTTCGAGAGTGAGACGACGCAGCGCGATCGAACTCATCGTCGCTACGGCAACGTCACATACTGGCCGAGGAAGGTGCGTGCCGAATCGGTGTCGAGCCGGTAGTCGACGTTCGTCGCACGGCACACCGAGTCGCCGGTGATCGTCGTTGCCGCGAGGATTCGAGTCTCGGTCTTCCCGGAGCCGAGGAAGTTCGGGCCGCCCGAGTCGCCGTAGCACGTACCGCCGTCACCCTTTGCGGGATTCATCGACGCTCTGATCCACGACGGCGTCACCGTGTTGATCGTCCCGCTCGCGACGAAGCGCGTGTCCTGGTAGTGGAACGTCGCGCCGCCTGCGCCCATCGTCACCGACTGCGCGCCGTAACCGACAGAGGTGATCGTGTCACCCTGACCGAGCCCGGCGAGCGACCCCGCCTTCGGCAGCAATGCGGGCGCGATGCCCTTTACCGGCTTCGCGAAGACGACGACGGCGAGGTCGTGGGGATCGCTCTGCGCCTTGGTGTACTGCGGATCGGCGTGCCACGTGCCCCAGTAGGTCTTACCGGTCGCCGCCTTGTAATCGCTGTCGAAGGTGACCGCGACCCGGCTCACGCCCTGGTCGCAATGCGCTGCGGTGAGAAAGACCGTCGAGGAGATCAGCGTTCCGCTGCACGTGCCCCAGGTGCCGTCGGAATACGGCTGCGGGGCGAGCAGCTCGCCCACCTCGGGATGCGCGGTGCCGTCCGGGCTGCCTCCGACGATTGCCAGCGCAGACGACGTGAGCGCGGCCGCGAAAGCGATGCCGAGCACGGCGATGACGATCTTCCTCATGAGACCCTCCCCCTCGTTCGCTTGCCTAGCCGGACTGTACGCGCACGCCGCCGAAGGCGTACCCAAGGAAACCGGGCGCCTCGTCGGCGAAGCCGATCGGGCCGGCGTCGTCGCCGCGTGGGCGCAGGACGAGGCCGACGACCTCGCGCGCACCTGCCCCTTCGACGAGCGCCCAGCCGACGAGCGTTACGCGACGGGGCGCGCCGCCGGGCTCACTGGGGCCGATCTCCGCCGACCAGCCGGTCGCCGCCGCAATCGTCACGATCTCGCGCGCCATCGGCCGGAGCCTAGTCGTCTCGCGCGATTGCCGGTATGACAAGAACATGAAGGTCGCCGCCGCAGCCCTCGCCGGGGCGTTGGTGCTCGCCGCACCCGCTGCCGCTGCGCATGCGCCGACGGGTGATGCAAAAGGCCTGGCGCTGCTCGCGAAGATCCAGCGCGCGTACCGCAACGTGGCCGCCGTGAAGCTCTACGGCACCACGAGCGGCGTCAGCGCACAGTTCGTGATCGTCCTGCGCCATGGGATCGGCGTTGCGGAATCGTTCTCCGCGCTCGCGCCGCAGGGAAGCGAGCGGCTCGTCACGCATGCGGGCGCGACCTACGAGCTCCGTGTCGGGACCACCTGCTGGCGCAAGCTCTCTCCTCGCAACACCGCCTCGCTCGAAGACGTGGGCGTCCGCTTCCCGCTCTCGTTTCGCACCCGGGTCAGCGCGCCGAAGCTGACCGCGGGCGCATGGCAGTTGCCCGTGCACATGGAGGGGAAGTTCAAGGGCGAGGGCGGGAACGCAATTCTGATCGTCGATCCGCACACGTACCGCATCCGCGCGAACATCGACCGCTCGAACGCGGCCAACGCGATCGAGCACGTGGTCGCACTGAAGCAGGCGCCGAAGCTGCCGCAGCCGACACCGCTCTGCTGAGCGCGACGCTACTCGCGCACAGTGACGATCGCGCCCGGGTTCGCCGCGATCCACGCCCGCAGCCGGAGCTCTGTCTGCATCTGCTGGGCGTTCGTGTTCAACGAGCCGAGGAACGACACCTCGACCTCGTCGTCGGCGATCTGCGTCACGATGACGGTTGCGTCGAACGCCAGGTACTGCCTGAGACGCTTGATCAGCGCCGGATCTGCGACTTTCACGCGCATTCGCGCACTTCCCCTCTCGCCTCCCCTTGCAATCGGCGTTCGGGATCTCACCGAGCATCCCTCGCTCGATTAGGCTTCTACCCGATGAGCATCGAGATCCTGTATTGCCCCGTCTGAGGCGGTTACGACGAACGGGCCGCGAGTCTCGCGGCCGAGTTGAAGGCAGCAGGGTTCGAAGCGGAGACACGCGCGGGTGCGTCAAGCCAGTTCGACGTCGTGCGCGACGGCACGCTCGTCTTCTCCAAGCAGCAGGTCAAGCGATTCCCGGAGCCAGGCGAGGTGCTGGCGCTGCTGCAGCGCTGACGCTTGCGGCGGTCGCGTCGGGCTGCGGCAACGGCCACCTCTCGCACGGCGCCTTCGTGAAGCGCGCCGATGCGATCTGCACCGCCTGGGTGCACTCGGCCAGACCGCTGGCCGCCCCGAAGAGCTACGCCGCGGTCGTCGGCTATGTGAAGCGAACGCTTCCGCTCTACGAGGACGCGCTTCGGAAGCTCGAGGCGCTCGACCCGCCGTCGCGAGACGCGCAGACCGTTCATGCGTGGCTCGCGGCCGATCGACGAGTGGCCAAGGCGATCCGCGATCTCGGGACGGCCGCCGAGCGGCGTGACTTCCCCTCGGTCAGCGCAGCCGAGTCTCGGGCGGAGCTCGCCGGAAGCGCCGGCCGGCGCGCGGCGACCGAGCTCGGCCTCCAGGTATGCGGCCGCTTCAGCGCCCGCTGAAGTTCGGATCGCGCTTCTCGAGAAACGCGGCGACGCCCTCGCGAAAGTCCTCGGTCTGCGTCGCCGCTGCCTGCAGCTGCGCCTCGAGCTCGAGCTGCTCGTCGAGCGTCGCCGTCGTCGCATGGTCGAACAGCCGCTTCGTCATCCCGATGCCCCGCGTCGGCAGCGCGGCGTAGAACCGTGCGATCTCGGTGGCCCGCGCGAGCAGCGATTCGGTCTCGACGACCTCCGAGACGAGCCCCCACGCATGCGCCTCGGCTGCGGTCAGACGCCGGTTCGACGACATCCACTCGAATGCACGCGCTGCCCCGAGCAGCCGGTTGAGGAAGAACGTGCCGCCCGCGTCGGGAACGAGGCCGATGCCGATGAAGCCGGGTACGAAGCTCGCGTTGTCCGCGGCGATCCGGATGTCGCACACGCACGCGAGCGAAAGCCCGGCACCGGCGCACACGCCGTTCACCGCTGCGATCACGGGCTTCTCGAGCGCGCGAATCGCGAGCACGTTCGGGTGATACGTCGCGCGGAGCGTGTCTCCGACGTCGCCTGCCTCGCTGAACTCCTTCAGATCCTGGCCGGCGCTGAAACCGCGGCCCGCTCCCGTGAGCACGACGGCGCGCACCTCGGGATCGCGCGCCTCCTTCAACGCGTCCCGCAGGCTCGCGTGCAGCGCGCGGTTGAACGCGTTCAGCACCTCGGGCCGGTTCAACGTGATCGTCTGAACGGCGCCGTCGCGCGAGACCTCGACTTCCGCCACTGCGTGAGCCTACTTTCCCTTGAACTCGGGCGGCCGTTTCTCCACGAATGCGTGCAAGCCCTCGTCGGCGTCCTCCGACGCCCGCGCGAGATAGAACGCGCGGCGCTCGAACTCGACCCCGACGGCAAGAGGTGCCTCGAACGCCTTGTCGATCGCCTCCTTCGCGAGCCGGACCGAGATCGGCCCCTTCGCCGCGATCTCGGCGGCGACGCGCTTCGCCTCGTCGAGCCACGCCTCCTTCGCGACGACGCGCGCGACGAGCCCGAACGCGAGCGCCTCGCGCGCCGACAGCATCCGGCCGGTGAGGATCATGTCCATCGCAACCGCCTTGCCGACCGCGCGCGTCAGGCGCTGCGTGCCGCCGGCGCCGGGAAGCACGCCGAGGTTGATCTCGGGCTGCCCGAACTTCGCGGTCTCCGACGCCACGATCAGGTCGCAGAGCATCGCGAGCTCGCAGCCGCCACCGAGGCAGAAGCCGGAGACCGCGGCGACGACGGGCGTCCGAAGGTCCCGGATCGAGTCCCACGCGTCAATGCGCCGTCCTTCATAGAGCGAGACCGGCGTGCCTGCGGCGAGCTCGGTGATGTCCGCGCCCGCGGCGAACGCGCGATCGTTGCCGGCGAGCACGATCGCGCGGATCTCGGTGTCGGCGTCGAGCTCCTCGAGCGCTCCGACGACTGCTTGCATCAGCTCGCCCGACAGCGCGTTCAACTGCTTCGGGCGATTCATCGCGACGATGCCGACGCGGCCGTCACGTTCGACCAGGACGATAGGCTCCTCCACGTGTACGACGAGTTTACGAGCCTCGAGCTCGACCGTCCCGGTGACGGCGTGCTGCGCATCACGTTGCGCAACCCGGGCAAGCTGAACGCCGTCGGCCACGAGGCGCACGGTCAGCTCGCAGCCGTCTGGCAGGCCGTCGACAAGGACGACGAGACGCGCGCCGTGCTCGTGCGGGGCGCCGACGGCGTCTTCAGCGCGGGCGGTGACCTGGAGCTCGTCGAGGACATCGCGCGGGACTGGGACACGCGCCTCCGCGTCTTCCACGAGGCACGCGACCTCGTCTACAACATCGTCAACTGCAGCAAGCCGATCGTCGCCGCGATCGACGGCCACGCCATCGGCGCGGGGCTCGCGGTCGCGCTGCTCGCGGACATCAGCATCGCCGCGCCCACCGCGCGCATCGTCGACGGTCACACACGGCTCGGGGTCGCGGCGGGCGACCACTCGGTGATCGTCTGGCCGCTGCTCTGCGGGCTCGCGAAGGCGAAATACCACCTCCTGCTCTGCGAGCCCGTCGACGGCGAGGAGGCCGAGCGCATCGGCCTCGTCTCGCTCTGCGTCCCCGCCGCGGAGCTCGAGGAGCGCGCGCTCGACGTCGCCTTGCGCCTCGCATCGGGATCACAGGCCGCGATCCGGCACACGAAGCTCGCGCTCAACAGCTGGCTGCGCGCGGCCGGCCCGGCGTTCGACGCCTCACTCGCGCTCGAGTTCCTCGACATGACCGGCCCCGACGTCGCCGAGGGCGTGCGGGCCGTGCGCGAGAAGCGCCCGCCGTCCTTCGGCTGAGTCAGCTCAGGTCGGCGAACTCGACCGACGGCTGCGGGAAGCCGCGCTTGTACGCGTCCTTGCCCGTCGCCATGAACTCGTCGCTCCGCGTGCCGCTCTTGAACGCGTCCTCGTCGGCGAACTCCCATTCGGCGTAATACGCGTGCGCCGCGTCCCCCATCGGCGCGCCGATCACCTTGCCGTGACGGAAGACCGAGCCCGGCACCTGCTTGCACAGCTCGACATGCTCGGCATACGCGTCGGCGTCCGGTTCCTGGTCGTAGAGCACGATCACGCGGTACATCGCTTCCTTTCCGTCGCTTGCGGTGGGAGACTAGACCGTATGACAGGACAAGTAGTTCACTACGAGATCTCCGCCTCCGACGTCGACCGAGCCCAGCGATTCTGGTCGGGAGTCTTCGGCTGGCAGTTCGGCGAGAGCGTGATGCCGGAAGGCGAGTACCGGATGGCGCGTGTCAGCGAGGGAAGCGGCGCGGCCCTCTCCTCGAACGGCACGCCCGGGCATCCGAACGTCTACCTCGACGTCGACGACATCGAGGCGTCGCTCGCCAAGGTACGCGAGCTCGGCGGCAGCGCCGACGACAAGCAGCCGGTGCCATCGATGGGCTGGTTCGCGGCCTGCAAGGACACAGAGGGGAATGAGTTCTCCCTCTGGCAGACCGACTCGTCTGCCGGGCAGTAGCGCCCGGCAGACGAGTTCCGATCGCTATGCGAGCGCCGGCTCGAACGAGCCGGCCTCGCGGCGCTTGCGCGGAAGCGCGAACGCGACGACGCACGCGATGCCGACGAGCACGCCGCCGACGTAGAACGCCGGTCGCATGCCGTTCGCGAAGGCCTCGGGCGACGTGAAGCTGCCGTGCGCCGAGAAGATCGTCGTCAGGACCGCGACGCCGAAGACGCCCCCGAGCTCGCGGATCGAGTTGTTCGCCCCTGAGGCAACGCCCTCTTCGTCGGCCGTGACCGAAGTGAAGACGATGCTCGCCGACGGCGCCCAGAAGAGCCCGCACCCGATCCCGCCCACGATGAGTGCCGGCAGGATCGTCATGTAGGCGGTATCCGGCGTGGCGATGTATCCGATCCATCCGACCGCGACGGCGATCATGCCGATCCCGATCACGAGTAGCGGCCGCTCGCCGTATTTGGTCGCGAGCAGACCGGCAACAGGCCCGATGAGCATCGGCATCACGGTCCACGGCAGGATCCGGAGACCCGCTCCGAGCGGCGAGTAGCCGTGCGCGAACTGCCAGTACTGCGTGAGCAGGAACACGGCACCGAAGAAACCGAGGTACATCAGGAACGTCGCCGCATTCGCCGCAGCGAACGTCCGGTTTCTGAACAGGTGCAGCGGCAGCATCGGCTCGGCGGCCCTCGCCTCCCAGATCACGAAGAGGGCCACGCCGATCGCCCCCGCAGCGAGTGAGAGAACGACTTCGCCACTCGACCAGCCGAGCTCCTGGCTGCGCACGACGCCCCACACGATCGCGAAGAGGCCGGCGCTCGCGAGCGCGAGACCCTTCAAATCGAGCTTCGCGGACGGGCCGTGGCTCTCACCGAGCTTGCGCAGAGCGAGCGGCACGAGCACGATCCCGAAGGGCACGTTGACCCAGAAGATCCACTGCCACGAGATGCCGTCGACGATCGCGCCGCCGACGACGGGGCCGAGTGCGACGGCCAGACCGGCCGTGGCACCCCAGATGCCGATCGCTACGGCGCGCTTCTCCTTCGGGAACGCGCCGCTGATGATCGTCAGCGTCAGCGGCAAGACGATCGCGCTCCCGATCCCTTGCACCGTTCGGGCGACGACGAGCGACGTCGCGTCCGGTGCCAACGCGGCTGCGGCGGAAGCGGCGGTGAAGATCGAGAGGCCGATCGCGAGCAGCCGCTTCCGGCCGAAGCGGTCGCCGAGCGCCGCGCCCGTCAGCAGCAGCACGGCGAAGGTCAACGTGTACGCATTGACGGTCCACTCGAGGCTCTGCAGTGATGCGTGCAGGTCGCGGCGGATCGTCGGCAGCGCGGTCGACACCACGAGGTTGTCGAGCATCACCATGAAGACGGCCGCCGACGAGATGCCGAGCGCCCACAGACTCTTCTGCTTGTCGGTCATCGAATGTTCCTCCTCGGATCGCATGAGTTCATGACGCTCATGCTGCGCCCCGCGCACCGTGCACCGCCTCGTGTGGACCCCCCAAACGCGTCCCTAGTTCTTCTGCGAGGCTAGAGCCGTGTCGGGCAACGCTCTTGCAACCGTGCTCGCGGTCTCGGCCGGCCTCGCCGGCTCGGTCCAGGTTGCGCTCATGTCACGGCTCGGCGAGCGGATCGGCGTCTTCCAGGCGCTCGCGTTCTCGACGCTCCTGACCGCAGTGCTCGCGTTCGGGATCCTGCTCGCGACGAAGCGGAGCGCGGCCGCGTACACCCGTGCGCTCCACCAGCCTTGGTGGATGCTCCTCGGCGGCGTCATGGGCCTGCTGATCGTGTTCACGGTGACCTACGCCGGGCCGCGCATCGGCGTCGCAGCGACGGTGGGGATCCTGATCGCCGGCCAGCTCGCGATGGGTGCCGCGATCGACCGTTGGGGTCTCTTCGGCTCCGCTCGGATCGCGCTCCACTGGCCGCGGCTGCTCGGCATCGCGCTGCTCGCGGTCGGCGCCGCGCTTTCGCTCAAGAAGTGAACGAGGAACGCAGAGCGTCGGCGGTGGGCCTCGTCGTCGGCGCCGCCGTGTCGGTGCAGATCGGCGCCGCAGTCGCGAAGTCGCTCTTCCCGGCGTTCGGGCCGCCCGGCGTCGTCTTCCTCCGGCTCGTCTTCGGGTCGGCGGCGCTGTGGGCGATCGGGCGGCCGGAGCTCCGCGGTCGCGCGCGCGCCGACCTGCGACTCGTCGTCGCGCTAGGCGTCGTGCTCGTCTCGATGAACGTGTGCTTCTACGAGGCGCTCTCGCGCGTGCCGCTCGGGATCGCAGTGACGATCGAGATCCTCGGGCCGCTCGCCGTCGCGGTCGGCGGCTCGCGGCGCGCGCTCGACCTCGTCTGGATCGTGCTCGCGGGAGCGGGCGTCGCGTTGCTCGCCGACGCACGCGGCGGGTCGACGCACCTCTCCGGGATCCTGCTCGCCGCAGCGGCGGGCTTCTTCTGGGCGCTCTACATCATCGTGGGAACGCGAGTCGGCGCCCGCTTCCCGGGCGTCGCCGGGCTCGCGCCGGCAATGGTGCTCGGCGCCGTGCTGATCGCGCCGTGGGGCATCTACTCGGCGGGCCACCACCTACGCGATGCACAGCTCGTCGGCGCCGCCGTCGGCGTCGGCCTCCTCTCGTCGGCCCTCCCGTGGTCGCTCGAGATCGAGGCGATGCGACGCGTGCCGCTCTACATCTTCGGCGTCATCTCGTCGCTCGAGCCCGCGATCGCCGCGCTCGCCGGCCTGCTGTTCCTGCACGAGCACCTGCACGGACGCGCGTGGCTCGCGATCGCACTCGTGATCGCGGCGAGCGCCGGCGCAGCAGGGCGCCGGCGCTCGCCGGTCGCTTCTACGCCGCCGGCTTGATGTTCTGGTTGACGCTGAAGACGTTCTGCGGGTCGTACTTCGCCTTCGCCTTCGCGAGCCGGTCGTAGTTCGCGCCGTACATGCCGCGAACGCGGTCGGGCTCGTCCATGGAGAAGTTCGAGTACCCGCCCCCCATCGACTCCGGCTTGAGCGCGTCGGAATAGGCCCGGCCCCAGTCGGAGATCGTCTGCGCGTTCGCGGGATCGGGGTCGACGCCCGCGATCACCTGGCACCACTTCGCGTCGCGGTACGACCACGCCGTCTCGTCGTTCCCGACGCGGCCGGCTGCGCCGTCGACGGGATACAGGTGGACGGTCGACTTCCACGTCGGCGCCTTCGTCCCGTACTCGACGTGCGTCGCGATTGCGTCGTCCGAGATCTGGTCGAAGAACTCACCGCGCCAGTACCACTGGTCGCCGGCCGGATACACGCCGTCGAACGCCGTGAACCAGCCCGGCACCGGCAGCGGGCCGACGCCGTCGAGCAGCGGCTTGCCGAACGCGCGCGCTTCTTTCAGCGCATCCGATTCCTCCTCGCCCGCCTGCGTCCACACGACGCCGCACACCGGCCGGAGATGGAGCTCCTCCGGGAACGGCGGGCCGGGCGGGATCGAGAGGAAGGCGAAGAAGCCGCCGAGCTCGTCGGGCGCGGCCGGCATGAAGTCGCGGTACCAGCGCAGGAGCTCTGCGGTGTCTTCGAGGTCGTAGAGCACCGGCCCGGCGAGGACGGTCGAGACCGGGCTGCAGCGGAACGAGAACGACGTGACGACGCCGAAGTTGCCGCCGCCGCCGCGGATCGCCCAGAAGAGCTCGGGCTCGCGCTCGGCGTCGGTCTGCACGATCGAGCCGTCGGCCAAGACGACCGTCGCGGCCACCAGGCTGTCGATCGTCAGGCCGAGCGCGCGGGTCAGATGGCCGACGCCGCCGCCGAGCGTGAGCCCGCCGACGCCGGTCGTGCCGATGATCCCCACCGGAACCGTGAGCCCGTGCTCGCCGGTCGCGGCGAGCAAGTCCTTCAGGAGCGCGCCGCCCTGGACGCGGACCATCCGCGCTTCCGGCTCGACCTTGATCTCGTTCAGCGCCGACAGGTCGATCACGAGCCCGTCGTCGACGCTGCCGAGGCCGCCGCCGTTGTGGCCGCCGCCTCGCACCGCGATGCGAAGGTCGTGCTCGATCGCGTAGCGGATGGCCGCTGCGACGTCGGCCTCGTCCGCGCAGTACGCGACGGCGGCGGGCTTCTTGTCGATCATCGCGTTGTAGAGCGCGCGGGCCTCGTCGTACCCGGATGCGTCGCGCTCGACAACGCGACCTCGGATTGCCCCAGAGAGCCCTTCGATTGCTGCGCTTGCCATGATTCCTCCCCGAATTTCGTGGACGCCAAAAACGCTACGCCGATTCGATCCGGAAGTGAACGACTTGGATCGGTGTGCGAAACACCGATCCGGTGACACTCTGGCGACACTTTCGTTCGGGTAGCTGCTACCCAGACGGAAGCGACGCCGGGTTTCTTCCCTACTCCGCGATGACGACCGGAACCGGCGCCGGCGAGGGCACCGCGAGCGGCGTGCGCGCGAGCAGCGCGAACGATGCCTCGATGATCGGGCCGACGAGGAGCGCGAAGAGAACGGTGCCGACGCCGAAGGTGCCGCCGAGCACGATGCCGACCGCGAGCGCGCACAGCTCGAGCGTGCCGCGCACGATGCCGACGCGGAACCGTGTCCGCCGCGCGCCGACGAGCATCAACGTGTCGCGTGGCCCGGCGCCGAGATCCGCGCAGATGTAGAACGCGGACGCGGGCCCGACGAGCAGCGTGCCCGCGAGCAGCAACACGACGCGCATGCCGAGTGAGTCGTGCTGGAGGCGCGTCACCGCGTCGATCGCCGTCAGCCCCTGGATGAAGGTGCCGACGAGGACTGCGTTCGCGACGGTCCCGACGCCGGGCCGACCGCCGAGGCTCCACGCGATGAAGAGGACGACGAGCCCGACGGCGACGTTCGCCATGCCGAATGAGAGCGGCGAGTGCTTCGAGAGCCCCTGGTTCAGGACGTCCCACGGCGAGAGGCCGAGCTTCGACTCGAGGATCAGCACGATCGCGACCGCGAAGAGGAAGAGCCCGAAGAGCAGGCTCGCGTACCGCGCCGCGTACCCACCGCGCACGCGCGGATGTGTTCGCTTCAAAGGCGGTGCGCCGCGGCCTAGAGGCCGAACGGGTTGTCGTTGCCGGTCGCGACAGCCACGAAGGCGGACGATATCCGTTGACCTGAAGGCCGGGCGACCCCACAATGGGATCCGAAACTGCGGTGGAGGTTTCTCCGACCGCAGCTGCGGACACGTATCGGATCCGAATGGCGACGCCGGACGAGGAGGGGGAGATGTCGACGACGATCGACGTGGAAGCGGCCCGAATCCCGGACCGCGACCAGCTGCTCGAGCAGCTGCGCGCGCGGGGGCTCGACGCAAAGCCGCATCACGAGCTCGGCATCGAGGTGCCGTGCGGGGACGACGATCCCGGAGCCTGCGACGAGCTCTTCACGCAGGTCGAGGCGATGATCATGGATCTCGGCGCGCAGATGATCCCGATCAAGCACGAGGGCGTCATCTACGTGCGGCCACCCGTCGGCTGACGCGTTAGCTCCTCGAAACGAGGGGTAGCGTTCTGCGGATGGCGGAACGCGCGACGGTCACCCTGCGGATCAACGGCGACGAGCATTCGCTCGAGCTGGACACGCGCACGTCGCTGCTCGACCTGCTGCGCGAGCATCTCGGACTGACGGGCGCAAAGAAGGGCTGCGACCACGGCCAGTGCGGTGCGTGCACGATCCTGCTCGACGGCCGCCGCGCAAACGCGTGCCTCGCCCTCGCTGTCGCGCACGACGGAGCCGAGATCGTGACGATCGAGGGGCTCGCGGAGAACGGCTCGCTGCATCCGCTGCAGGCAGCGTTCGTCGAGCACGATGCGTTCCAGTGCGGCTACTGCACGCCGGGTCAGATCTGCTCGGCGGTCGGGATGCTCGACGAGCTCGCGCAGGGCTGGCCGAGCTACGTCACGAACGGCGAGCCGCGTCTCGACGGCGCCGAGATCCGCGAGCGGATGAGCGGCAACATCTGCCGCTGCGGCGCCTACCCGAATATCGTCGCGGCGATCGAAGAGGTCGGCTAGATGGAGCCCTTCCGCTACGAGCGCGCGACCGACGTCGCCGGCGCGGTTGCAGCGGTCGCTGCGACGCCGACGATCAAGTTCCTCGCCGGCGGCACGAACCTCGTCGACCTGATGCGCCTCGGCGTCGAGACACCGGATGCTCTCGTCGACGTGACCCGGCTGCCGCTCGACACGATCGACGTGGCCGAGGGCGGCGGCCTTCGCATCGGCGCCGGCGTCCGCAACAGCGACCTCGCAGCCGACCGCCGGGTGCGCGCGCGCTATCCGGTGCTCTCGCAGGCGTTGCTCGCAGGAGCATCGGGGCAGCTCCGGAACCTCGCGACCACCGGCGGCAACCTGCTGCAGCGCACACGCTGCCCGTACTTCCAGGACGTGACGAAGCCGTGCAACAAGCGCGAGCCGGGTAGCGGGTGCCCGGCGCGCGGGGGCGACCACCGGAATCTCGCCGTGATCGGCCACTCCGAGCACTGCGTCGCGACGCACCCCTCCGACATGGCGGTCGCGCTTGCCGCGCTCGATGCGTCCGTGAACGTCGTCGGCCCTGCAGGCGAGCGCGCGATCGCGCTCGTCGAGTTTCATCGGCTACCCGGCGAGACGCCGCAGCGCGACACCGTGCTGGAAGCCGGCGAGTTGATCGTCAGCGTCGATGTGCCACCGCTTGGGTTCGCCGAGCGCTCGACATATCGCAAGGTGCGTGAGCGCGCGTCCTTCTCGTTCGCGCTCGTGTCGGTGGCGGCCGCGCTCGACGTCGTGGACGGCGAGGTGCGCGACGTGCGGATCGCATTCGGCGGTCTCGCGCACAAGCCCTGGCGTGCGTTCGCCGCCGAGGACGCGCTGCGGGGTGCGAAGGCCGACGAGAAGAGCTTCGCGAAGGCCGCCGCTGCGGAGCTGAAGCAGGCCGAGCCGCTCCGCGACAACGCCTACAAGGTCCCGCTCGCACGGAACACGCTCGTGCGCACGCTGCTGGAGCTTTCATGAGCGTCGCGGAACGCGTTCTCGGCTCGCCGGTCGACCGGATCGAGGGGCCGGAGAAGGTCACGGGCACTGCGACGTACGCCGCGGAGTACGAGCAGCCCGGCATCGCCTACGCGCACATCGTGCAGTCGACGATCGCCGCCGGCCGCGTGCGCGGGATCGACTCGAGCGCAGCGCTCGCGGTCGCCGGCGTCCTCGCAGTGCTCGCACACGACGAGGCGCCCGAGCTCCACGACGCCGAAGGCGAGCTCCGCGTGTTGCAGTCCCGAGACGTCTCGTATCGCGGCCAGATCGTGGCGGCAGTGATCGCCGAGAGCCCGGAGGCCGCCCGCCAGGCGGCGGCGCTCGTCGACGTCGACTACGAGGTCTCCGAGCACGACGTCGAGCTGCGCGCCGACCATCCCGGGCTCTTCAAGCCCGACAAGGTGAACCCGAACTTCCCGACCGACAGCGCCGACGGTGACGCCGACACCGCCCTCGCCGGCGCGCCCGTGCAGGTCGACGCGACCTACGAGACGCCGACCGAGCACAACAACCCGATGGAGCCGCACGCGACGATCGCGCACTGGGAGAACGGCGGGCTCACGCTCCACGACTCGAACCAGGGCGCATTCGCGGCCGCGGCGACGATCGCCAGGGCGTTCGGGCTCGAGACCGAGCAGGTGCACGTGATCGCGCCGCACGTCGGCGGCGGCTTCGGCTCGAAGGGATTGCCGCGCCCGCACGTCGTGCTCGCGGCGATGTGCGCGAAGCACGTGGGGCGGCCGGTCAAGCTCGCATTGACGCGGCAGCAAATGTTCACGCTGACGGGCTACCGCACGCCGACGATCCAGCGGCTCCGGCTCGGGGCGGGCGAGGACGGGACGCTGCAGTCGATCGTGCATGAGGTGTTCGAGCAGACGTCGAAGCTGCAGGACTTCGCCGAGCAGACCGCGATCGTCACGAGGATGCTCTACGCAGCCCCCGCGCGGCGCACCTCGCACCGGCTCGTGCGCCTGAACGTGCCGACGCCGTCGTGGATGCGCGCGCCGGGCGAGACGCCGGGAATGTTCGCGCTCGAATCGGCGATGGACGAGCTCGCGGTCGCGCTCGGCATCGATCCGATCGAGCTGCGCATCCGCAACGACCCGGAGATCGACCCGGAAAGCGGCAACCGGTTCTCGACGCGCAACCTCGTCGCCTGTCTGCGCGAGGGAGCGGAGCAATTCGGGTGGTCGAAGCGCGGCGAGCCCGGATCGCGACTCCAGGGCCGGACGTACGTCGGGCTCGGCGTCGCCGCGTCGACGTACCCGGCGCGCCGCGCTCCGTCGACCGCGCACGGCCGGCTCGAGGATGGCCGCGCGACGATCCGCATCACCGCGTCGGACATCGGGACCGGCGCGCGGACGGTGCTGACGCAGATCGCAGCCGACGAGCTCGAGCTCCCGCTCGACCGCGTCACGGTCGAGATCGGCGACAGCCGCTCCGGCCAGGCGATGCTCGCCGGCGGCTCGATGGGCACGTCGTCGTGGGGCACGGCAGTCGTGCGGCTCTGCCGCGAGCTGAAGACCGGGAAGGACGAGGCGAGCGTCGACACCGCAGACTCGGCCGAGGCCGACGAGCCGCTCGCGAAGCACGGCTTCGGCGCGCAGTTCGTGGAGGTACACGTCGACGCGGACACGGCGCGAGGTGCGCGTCGCGCGCGCACTCGGCGTCTTCGGCTGCGGGCGCATCCTCAACCCGAAGACGGCGCGGTCGCAGTTCATCGGCGGCATGACGATGGGGATCGGGATGGCGCTGCACGAGGAGACCGTCATGGATCCGCACCTCGGTACCTGGGTGAACCACGATCTCGCCATGTACCACGTGCCCGTGAATGCCGACGTCCCCGACATCGACGCGACCTGGATCGACGAGGAGGACCTCCACGTGAACCCGATGGGCGCCAAGGGCATCGGCGAGATCGGGATCGTCGGCACCGCGGCCGCCGTCGCGAACGCCGTCTACAACGCCACCGGCGTCCGCGTGCGCGACCTACCGATCACGCCGGGCAAGCTGTTGCCGCTCCTGCCCTAGTAACAACGTGTTACTAGGTGCGTTCGAAGAGCGCGGCCTGCCCCTGGCCGACGCCGACGCAGAGCGTCGCGAGCCCGTAGCGGCCGCCGCGCCGCTTCAGCTCGTGCAGCAACGAGACGACAAGCCGCGCGCCGCTCATCCCGAGCGGATGGCCGAGCGCGATCGCGCCGCCGTTCACGTTCACCTTCTCGGGATCGAGCCCGAGCTCGCGGATCACCGGGATGCTCTGCGCGGCGAACGCCTCGTTCAGCTCGACGAGGTCGATGTCCGAGACCGCGACATTCGTGCGCGCGAGCAGCTTGCGGACGGCGGGCACCGGGCCGATGCCCATCACGCGCGGGTCGACGCCGGCGACCGCACTGCCGACGAATGCGCCGAGCGGCTCGATGCCGAGCTCGTGCGCCTTCTCCTCCGACGCGATCACGAGCGCAGCCGCGCCGTCGTTGATGCCTGCGGCATTGCCGGCCGTGACCGTTCCGCCGGCGCGGAAGGCGGGCTTCAGCGACGCGAGCTTCTCGAGCGAGGTGTCGGGACGAGGATGCTCGTCGCGCATGACCTCGCCGACCGGGACGATCTGCTCGTCGAGGAGGCCCGCCTCGGCGGCGGCGGCCCAGCGACGGTGCGACTCGAGCGCGAACGCGTCCTGCTCCTCGCGCGTGACGCCGTAGCGCTCGGCGACGTTCTCACCGGTCTCGCCCATCGACTCGAGCGGGAACAACTCCTCCATGCGCGGGTTCGGGAAGCGCCAGCCGAGATGGGTGTCGTACACGACCTGGTTGCCGCGCGGGAATGCCTTCTCGGCCTTCGCCATCACGAGCGGCGCGCGGGACATCGACTCGACCCCGCCGGCGACGAAGAGGTCGCCGTCGCCTGCCGCGATCGCGTGACACGCGCCGACGACCGCGGTCAGGCCGGATGCGCAGAGACGGTTCACGGTCACGCCCGCGACCGACTCGGGCAGCCCGGCGAGGAGCGCGCCCATCCGCGCCACGTTGCGATTGTCCTCTCCCGCCTGGTTCGCGCAGCCGAACCACACGTCCTCGATCTGCTCGGCCGGGACGCCGGAGCGGGCGACGACCTCACGGATCACGAGGCCGGCGAGATCGTCGGGGCGGACGCCGGAGAGCGAGCCGCCGTACCGGCCGATGGGCGTGCGGATGCCGGCGAGAACGACTGCGCGCTGCGTCACTGCACCCATTGAACCGCAACGCGGTCCCCGTGGGCACGCTTCAGCAGCTCGCGCACAGCCTGTCTTCCCTCGTCGCCGTAGTCGATCGTCAGCTCGTTCACGTACATGCCGACGAACCGGTCGCCGCGTTCGACGTCCATCCCGCGTCCGAATCCGAGCGCATAGTCGAGCGCCTCGTCGCGATGCTCGAGTGCAGCATCGATCGACTCGCGCAACACGTTCGACACTCGCCGAATCGCGTCGTCGCCGAGATCGAGGCGGATCGTGTTGACGCCGAGTGGCAGCGGCAGGCCGGTCTCGAGCAGCCACCACTCGCCGAGGTCGAGGCATTTCTCGAGCCCGTCGTCGCGGTAGGTCAGCTGGCCCTCGTGGATCAGGAGCCCGGCGCCGACGTTGCCGGCTGCGACCTCGGCCTGGATCTCGTCGAACGGCAGCACGCGATGCCGGAACTCGCCGCCGAGCGCGAGCTTCAGCACGAGGAACGCCGTCGTCAGCTTCCCGGGGATCGCGATCTCCGTCTCGCGCAGCTCGTCGAGCGTCAACCGCTCGCGCGCGACCACGATCGGCCCGTAGCCGGCGCCGATGCTCGCGCCGTGCGGCAGGAGCGCGTAGCGGTCGTGCACGAGCGGATAGGTCGCGAGCGACATCGCCGTCACCTCGAGCCGGCCCTCGAGCGCCCACTCGTTCAGGGTCTGGATGTCCTCGATCACCGGCTCGAACGCGAACCCCTGTGGATCGACGGTCCCGGACGCAAGCCCCCAGAACATGAAGGCGTCGTCCGGATCCGCGCTGAAACCGACGCGGATCACCATGACGCGGCACCTTAGTGGCCTACGATGTGCGCGTGTCGCAGCAGCCGCTGACCGAGGCGATCGAGGACTACCTGCGCGAGATCTACAAGCTCGGCCAGGGTGGCGAGCCCGTGTCGGTGGGAGCGCTCGCGCGCGCGCAGGAGGTGTCGGCCGCGTCGGCGAGCGCGATGGTGAAGAAGCTCGCGGCGCTCGAGCTCGCCGAGCATGCCCCGTACGGCGGCGTCACGCTGACGGCGGCCGGCGAGCGCGTCGCGCTCGAGGTGATCCGACATCACCGGCTGCTCGAGCTGTACCTGGCGAAGACGCTCGGCGTGCATGTCGACGACGTCCACGAGGAAGCGGATCGCCTCGAGCATGCGATCTCGGAGGAGCTCGAGGCGCGAATCGACAAGGCGCTTGGCTATCCGACCCACGATCCGCATGGAGATCCGATCCCGGACGCCAACCTGGAATGGCCCGCCAGCGGGTCGGCGATAGAATCCCCGCGTGCCGACAGTTTCCACGTTTCTTCGGAACCCGTTCAGCTTCCTCTTCACCCGCTCTTCCGCTGAAGAGCAGGTCGTCGCGTACCTGACGCGTGAGCACCGCCGCGGCCGCGCCGTGGCGGAGATCCTCCAGGATCGCTACGTGCAGAACCGGCTGACGCCGCAGCAGCAGGCGCGCCTGCTCGACCGGCCTGATCTCGTGAAGACGCTCGGCGAGCAGGACATCGACGATGCCCGCAGCCAGCTAGGCGCGCGCTAGCACCGCAGCGGCTGCGGCGACGTCCCAGGCGGCAAGGCCGTTCGACTTGAAGACGACGATGTCGTCCTCGCTCTGTCGCCCCGCCACCTCGCCGGCGACGACCTGCTGCAGCTCGTGCACCTCGAGCCAGTGGAGGAGACCGCTCTCGATCGGCTCGATCAGGTCGGCCGACTCGAGCTTTGCGTCCTCGATCGAGTCGCAGCAGACGAAGCTCGCGCGCTCGAGCACGACGTTGTCGAGCTCACGGCGCTTGCCGTCGTTCGCGCCGACGGCGCACACGAGCGCGCCGTCGCGGAGCCATTCCCCGCGCAGCACCGGGTCCGGCGAGCCGGTGACGGTGACGACGACGTCGCATTCGCCCGGATCGCGATGGCTCTCACCCGGCTCGCAGTCGTTGCGCTCGCAAAACTCGCGCAGCTTCGATTCGGTTCGGCAGTAGGCGACGACTCGTTCGATCGTCGGCACTGCCGCACGAATGCACGCGACCTGGCTCTCTGCCTGCCAGCCACAGCCGATCACGCCGAGCGTCGATGCGCCCGCACGCGCGAGATGCCGCGCCGCGACGCCGCTCGCTGCACCGGTGCGCAGCTGGCCGAGCTTGTCGGCGTCGATCACCGCGACGAGCTCCGGCGCGTCCGCGCGGAAGAGCGTGACGACGAAGCGAGCGCCGCCGGCGAAGCCCGCATACACCTTCGCGCCCGCGTAGCCGAGCTCGAGGTCGCTCGCAGCCATGACCGCGAGCGCGCCGTGGTCGAGCCGGAGCCGGTAGCGCGGCTTGTTCTCGACCGCGCCGGCCGCCATCCGGCGGAAGCACGCCTCGATCGCCTCGACCGCGTCGGCCGGCGAGAGCAGGCGCTCGACGTCGGCCTCGGTCAGATGCAGCGTCAAGAGTCCGGTTTCTTGATGAAGCTGAGCGTGCCGTTCGTCTCGAGCACCGCCCACTGGATGTCCGCGATCCTCGCGATGCTCTGCTGACGCGCGGCGGCGGCGATGTCGTCGATCGTCACGCGCTCGCGGCGCATGTTGCGCTCGATCGGCTCCCCGTTCTGCACGACGATGATCGGCTCACCGTCGAGCAGCGGCCTCAGCCTCGGGAAGCGGAAGTTCACGAATGAGACGCCGAGCTGCAGCAGCGCGATCGTGCCGATCGCGAGCAGGATGCCGGTCACCGAGTAGTCGTCCTGTGTCACGCCCTGCTGCACGAGGTCGCCTAGCACGACGAGCAGGATCAGGTCGAACGGCTCGAGCGACGACAGCTCGCGGCGCCCGATCACGCGCATGATGATGTAGAGCAGGGCGAAGACGAAGAGCGCCCGGAAGACGATGTCCATTAGGGAAACACCGTCAGCGTTCGCTTGATCGTCAAAAGCCGCGTGTTGCCGTTGTAGAGCAGGACGTCGGCCGGCCGGCGCCCGACGTTCGTCGGGTCGACCTGGAACTCGAGATAGAGCGTGTAGTGCTCGCCCTCGGGGATCGCGCCGAGCGTGAAGAGCAGGCTGCCGTTGCGGCTCGTCTGCGCGACGGGGCTCGGCTCGATCGTGTTCAGCTGCTGGCTCTCCGCCCACCCGGCCCGAGCTGCAGGACGGCGTGCGTCAGCGGCTGGTGCGCGTAGATGGTGAAGCGCGCCATGTAGAGGAGCCCGCCGCGGAGATGTGACGGCGCGTACACCTTCAGCGACGCGCGCGCGTCAGTCGCGGTCGACGTGTGCGGGCGCTGCCCGAAGACGTTGAGTGCGCCGGCGAGCACGATGGCGACGATCAGGGCGAGCGCGGCGTACCGGATCGGCCGGTGGAAGCCGATGCTCGCGAGCTCGCGGTGCCGGTCGAGATCGAGCCGGTCCGGGACGTCGTCCATGCGGACGGGTTCGCAGGTTCCGAAATCAGTCCTGCTTGACATGTGACCTTTTAGTCACGTATCATTCGGCCCATGGACGACGACCGCGTCTTCCGCGCACTCGCCGACCCGACCCGGCGTCATCTGCTCGACCGGCTCTTCGAGCGCGACGGCCGCACGCTCACCGAGCTCGAGTCGGAGCTCGAGATGACGCGGTTCGGGGTGATGAAGCACCTGCGGGTGCTCGAGGACGCAGGCCTCGTCGTCCACCGTCGCTCGGGCCGGGAAAAGCTCCACTTCCTGAATCCCGTGCCGATCCGGCTGATCCACGACCGGTGGATCGACAAGTACACGGAGCGCCGCGTCTCGGCGCTCGCGAACCTGAAGAGCGAGCTGGAGGAGACTGCATGACCACCATGACCGATCAGACGACGCAGGTGTACTCCGTGTTCATCCGGGCCACTCCCGAGCAGGTCTGGGAGGGCATCACGACCCCCGAGTTCACGCAGCGCTACTTCTACGGCAGCGTCTTCGACTCCGACTTCACGGCGGGCCGAGCTACGCCGGCTGGGCGGCCGACCGCTCGCAGCAGTTCGTCGAGGGCGAGGTGCTCGAAGCGGACCGGCCGCACCGGCTCGTCACGTCCTGGCGGGCGCTCTACGACCCCGAGACCGCGGCGGAGCCGCTCAGCCGCGTGACCTGGGAGATCGAAGCGACGAGCGACTCGGTCACGAAGCTGACCGTCGTCCACGACGAGCTCGACGCGGCGCCGAAGACGGCCGCGAACGTCGCCAATGGCTGGAGCTTCGTCCTCAGCGGGCTGAAGTCCGTGCTCGAGACCGGCGAGGGCCTGAGCTAGCGCATCCCGGTGCCAGGCACCCTGGTGCCTGGCACCGCTTTACCGTGAATTGGGACGCGCACGGCCGGAATGTCTGTTACAAAGCGGGCGTGCGCGCCGTGCTGACGACCGGTTTCGCCGCCCTTGTGCTCGCGTTTCCTGCCTCCGCCGCGCGGTCGGGGTACACGCCGCAGTGGCTTGCACAGGCGCGATGCGTGCACGTGAAGGAAGGCCCATGGACGGCGAACACCGGCAACGGCTATTTCGGCGGGATGCAGTTCGCCGCGCAAACGTGGAAGCGCGTCGGCGGTAAGCCGGACCCGGCGTTCAAGCATCCGGGGAACGCGGCGTTCCCGTTCAAGGCGACCGCGCAGGAACAGCTGTACCGCGCGTGGCTCCTCTGGAAGCACGACGGCGGCACCTGGCGCTCGTGGGGCGCCGTCGGCGCCAGCTGCTCCTCCTAACCCCGTCGTAGTAACCCTCGTCTTAGGGATGCACGCTCGAGCGTGCGCTGGCGATTGAGGGAGTGAACGACGAGCAGGCGGCGCGGCCACGCCGGAACGAGGGGGAAACCGATTTGGTGGCCAAGGCCGCAGCTCTGATCGCAGGTGTCGCAGTTCTCGCAGTCGTCGGTGCCGGCTCCGCGTCCGCGCACGCGACAGGTGTCGGGTTCACGTCGATTCCGCGCCACGTCGTGCAGGGCAAGACCGCTGTCGTCTCGGTCAGCGTTCGCCCGGCCGGCGCACGCTGCACGCTGTCGGTTCGCTACCAGGGTGGGACGATGCAGCCGGGCCTGAACGCGGTCACCGCCGCGGGCGGGCACGCGGGCTGGTCCTGGCAGGTGCCTGCCGACGTGCAGGCCGGGCCTGCAGTTGCGACGGCGCGCTGCGCCGGCGCCGGCTCGCGCTCGCACCAGCTCGTGATCGTCGGCCGCCTCGTCGAGCCGAAGATCACCGTGCTGAAGCAGGGCTTCTCAACGCGTCCGAATTTCAACACGGGGACTCGACTGAGCTATGGACTCGTCCTGCACAACGACTCGACGTCGAAGGATGCGACCGGCGTCAACGTGCAGGTCAACTTCGTGATGGGCGACAACAACCTGCTCGGGACCGACACGCAGAGCGTCTCGGTGATTCCCGCCGGCGGCGACTACGCACTCGGTCACCAGATCACGTTCCCGCAGGCAGCGCCGATCGTGCGACTCGAGGTCGTGATCACCGTCAACACGTACGCGGCGCCGTCGACGCGGAACCCGACGCTCGCGAACATGCACCTCGAGCCGCAGATCTTCGATCCCAGCTGGCTCGGCACGATCGAAGGCGAGCTGCAGAACACCGATCCGGCCTGGACTCTGCAGAACGCCAATTTCTCCGCCGTCGTCTTCGACAGCGCCGGCAATGTCATCGGCGGCGGGACGGGGCTCGCGTTCCAGCCGCTGCCGCCCGGCGCGCGTGAGTTCATCCAGCTCTCGTCGGGCTTCGACGCGATCCCGATGGACGAGGCGGCGTCGGCGATGGTGTCGGTGACGTCGAACTGGAAGCAGCCAGACGCCTGAGAGACGAGGCCGAGTATGCTTCGAGTGCATGCGCGGCGAGATGATCTGGTTCAACGTCGACAAGGGGTTCGGCTTCGTGCGGACCGAAGACGGCGAGCGGCTCTACGTCGACGCATCCGGATTCGCCCCGGGCTCTGAGCCCGCACCGCGCTGCGCGGGCCGGATGGTCGAGTTCGAGCGGAGCGAGGGCGAGGACGGCGTCTTCGCCTCGGGCGTGCGGTACTCGGTCGCGGAAGCGCCGCAGCGCGCGCGGCTGCGACGAAGCCGCTGATGTGGGGCTCGTCTTCCGCCCGATGACCCAGGCGGAGGCGGAAGCCCTCGCCTCATGGCACTACGCACCGCCGTTCGACTTCTACGACTGGGCCGCAGACGGCGACGATCTCTCGCTGCTTCTGAGCGAAGAGCGGCGCGAGGGCCGGTTCTTCTCCGTCTACGACGGCGAGGAGCTCGCGGGGTTCTTCGAGTGCCGCGTCGAAGGCGACGACGTCGTCGTCGGTCTCGGCCTGCGACCGGAGTTGACGGGTCGCGGCCTCGGCGTCCCGTTCGTCGAGGCGGGTCTGCAGTTCGCGCGCGAGCGTTTCGACCCGCGAGGCTTTCGGCTGACGGTCGCGGAGTTCAACAAGCGTGCGCGCGTCGTCTACGAGCGCTGCGGGTTTCGGGAGGTGCGCGCGTTCGACCATGAGACGAACGGCGGCGTCTTTCGGTTCGTCGAGATGACCCGGCCCGCCTGAACGGCCTTGCATTTCGGTCGCTGACCTGCGTCAATGGCGAAGTTCATCGGGTTCCGAACCAAAAGCGGAGCCCGGCCGTTTCGAACAGGGGAGATCGATGAGGACAATGCGGCTGCTCGTCGTCGCGTTCGCGGCTCTGGCAATTCCGGCGGCTGCTCTTGCGTCACCGGCGCTCGACAAGAGCAACATCGCGGGCGCGCAGTGCCGGACAACAGGTCCCGGCACGAAGGGGCTCGTCAACGTGACGTACACGCTCGTGAACGACTACGACTCCGGCTACGCGGGCAACGCGTGGGCGAACGACACGATCCACCGCAGGTTGCGGATCTGGCGCACGAGCACGAACACGTTCTGCGCACAGGTGCGCGACTCGGGCACATTCACCACCTTCGCGGGTACAAGCCCGAGCGGGATGTCGACGGTCAGCGCCGGCGTCCCCGGGAGGATGAACGGCGGGTACGTGACGACGTTCTTCACGGGCACGTACGCACCCGGCGCCATGCCGACGCACGGCGACCTCGGCACGTTCGACCTGCAGTGCACCGACGCATCGAATTGTCCCGGCGCACACCCGAGCTATCAGAGCTACTTCAGCTCGACCTCGGGTGACGACCTCGCGCACTGGGGCTGGATCTACAAGGCGAAGAGCCACCACGGCACCTGGTTGAACCAGGACGACTCGACGCCCGCGACCGGCGGCGACATCACCGGCTGAAGCTTCACTGCGAGGGCTGGGCGTGCTTCGACACGCTCAGCCCTCCTTGCAGTTCGCGCGCGAGCGCTTCGAGCCGGAATGCGTTCTGCTGACGGTCGGCGATTCAAGTGATGGCCCTCAGCGACCGATAGTGGTGGTACCAGGCAAGCGAGACAATCGCCTGCCGCCCGGTCCACCCTTAGCAGAGGTCGGAGCACGATCGCCCCCGGAATCCTCTGACGGCGATGAGGCTCGACGAAGGGAAGGGACCGCAGATGATCCTTTGCACGAACCGCCGCTCGCGCGGCTGCGCGACAGCACTCCTACTCGGCACGATCGCCTTGCTGACCACCATGATGGTCGCAGGCAGCGCGCAGGCTGCGACACCGACCCCGGTGTTGCTCGGAAACGCCGGCGGCTTCGCCCTACTGGCGGGCTCGGGGACCACCAACTCGGGTGCGAGCACGATCACCGGCGACGTCGGCTCGTCTCCTACCCACGCGGAGACGGGATTCGCGGCCTGCCCCGCCGCGAACTGCGTTGCTCTGACGGGCGCGAATCACAACGACCCTGACCCGAACGACTCCGTCACCCAGAACGCGAAGGCCGACCTGATCACCGCGTACAACAACGCCGCAGGACAGACGCCGACGCAGGTTCCGACCGAGCTCGCCGGAAACACCTATACGGCGGGCGTCTACAACTCCGCGTCGGGAACTCTCGGCATGAACGGCACGCTCGTCCTGGACGGCGCCAACAACGCGGACTCGGTCTTCATCTTCCAGACCGCGACGACGCTGATCACCGGCGGCACCGGAAACGTCACGTTCATCCGCGGCGCCCAGGCTTGCAACGTCTTCTGGAAAGTGGGAAGCGCCGCCACCCTGGGGGCGGGCTCGAGCTTCAGCGGCACCATCCTCGCCCACGACGACATCTCTCTCGGCGACGGGGTGACCGTCACCGGTCGCCTACTCGCGGCAGAGCAGGGAAACGCCGGCGCGGTGACCTTGATCCACGACACGATCACCAAGCCGACGAGCTGCGTCACCCAGGCCTCGATCGACAGCGCGGCAGCGGCAGCAGCGGCGGTCGCGCAAGCCCAGGCAGTCGCGGCCGCGCAAGCGGCGGCGGCGGCTCAGGCCGCGGCCGACCAGGCCGTTGCGGCAGCGAAGGCGGCCGACGTCAAGGCAGCCGCCGCTGCTGCGGCTCAGGCGGCTGCTGCGGCGGCTGCTGCCGTGCAGGCAGCGGCGGCCGCGCAGGCGGCGGCCGCGAAAGCCGCCGGCGTCGCAGCCAAGGCCGCGACCGCGAAGGCGGCTGCGTCGAAGGCCGCGAAGGCCGCGCGGGTTGCGAAAGCCGCTGCGACGAGTGCTGCGACGGCGAAGCGACTTGCGTTGAAGCTCAGCTCCATCCGTAGGGCGCGCACGCACGCGGGCTTCACGGGCTGAGCTGAGACACTGCCGTGAGAACCAAGGGGAACACGACTCCCGCAGAGTGGGCGGAACGACCGCCCGCTCTGCTGCGGCTCGCGCTTGCGCTCGCGGCGGCGTTCCTCGTCGCTGGAAGCTCGACAGGCGAGGCCGATGCGCTGCCAACCGTGGCCCCGACGCAAGCGCTCGTCACCCTCCTCACCTCCCACGCGGTGCGGGCCTCGCCTACGACGCGGTCCGCATTGCTGATGCCAATGGCCGGACGACGGCCCATCACCGGCATCAGAACAGTGCTCCCCGTGCTCGGCCATGTCGGAGGCTGGCTCCACGTCCGGCTGCCCGGTCGACCCAACGGCAGAACCGGATGGATCCGCGCACGCGGGACAGCAGCCGCGCAAACCCCCTGGCACATCGTCGTAGACACCCGGCTCCGGCGCGTGCTCGTCTATCGGACGGCACGGATCGTGAAGACCTTCCGCGCCGTCGTCGGGAAGCGGTCGACCCCGACGCCGACCGGCACATTCTTCGTCGAAGAAGCCGTACGCCTCTCGCCGCGAGATGTGGGTGCGCCGTTCGCTCTCGCACTGAGCGCACGCTCCAATGTGCTTCAGGAGTTCGACGGAGGACCCGGGCAGATAGCAGTGCACGGACTCGCGAACGTCGGAGGCGTGCTCGGCACGGCTGAGTCGCACGGCTGTGTCCGGCTGAGCGCCGACGCAATGCGGTGGCTCGTCGTGCGGGTCGGCGCCGGCGTGCCTGTGACCGTCAACTGACCTGCCGACTGGTCGTCGGCCAGCCATGCGCCCGGCATGATTCGAACATGCGACCTCTGCCTCCGCAGGGCAGCGCTCTATCCCCTGAGCTACGGGCGCTCGGGACGGAACAGTCTAGCCAGGTGTGAGCGCAGGCCGGGCCGGCGCGGCTGGGTCGCCCGCCAGTCGGCGTAGGTCGGGAGATTCGCTGCCGCGACGCACTCGGCGTGCGCGTGACGGCGCCGCGACGTGTCGCCCTCGGGCGCGATCAACACGTGCGGGCTCATCGCATGCAAGCGGTAGCCGCAGAGCGGGCATTTGTAGGTCGCCGGCTTCAGGCTCTGCGCGCGGCGAACGGCCCACCAGTCGGCAGGCTCAAGCCGCGGCATGCGCGAGCTCCAGGCGCGCGCCGGCCGGAACTTCGGTGCGCACGTACGCGAGCGCGACGACCGAGCCGTCTGCGCGGCGCGTCGCGCTCGTCACGCGGCCGACGACCTTGCCGTCGTGCACGAGCTCTGCGTCGTACTCCGGCACGTCGTCGAGCTCGAGCACGCGAAGCTCGCGGTTCGCCTTGCCGCGGTAGTGCAGCCGCGCAATCGGCTCCTGACCGGGATAGCACCCCTTCGAGAAGCTGACGTGTGTCGCGTCGAGACCCGCCTCGGCCGGCAGGATCCGCTCGTCGAGCTCGCGACCCCAGCGCGGCACGCCGGCTTCGATGCGCCGCAGCTCGAGCTCGCCGGCGTCGAGCGTCGGCTCGAGCGGCGCGTCGACGACCTCGGCCGCACCGTCGAAGTCCGTGGCGAAGCCGTCGCCGCCGAACACGAGCATCGACGAATGCTCCTCGGGCTCGATCTCGCACTGCGCGCGCAGGCGCATGCGGATCAGCAACGCGCGCACCGTCTCGCCGAGCTCGGGCTCGGTCAGGACGAGCAGGTCGTCCTCGCCCCGCCGCCAGACCACGACGGGTGCGACGACTCGGGCCTTCGCGGTGAGCAGCAGCGCCGGGCATGCCTCACCGACCTGCAGCGCCTCGACGTCGTTCGACACCATTCGCTGCAGGTAGTCGAGCGCGTCAGGCCCGGCGACGCGTACGTAGGCCCGCTCTCGTGCAGCAATGTCCACGACCTTTAGTGTAGGAACCGATGCCGCTCTTCCGGTCGAAAGCCGAGGACAAAGTCCGTCAGGCAGGCTACGACCCGGCCCGCCTCCCGCCCGGGCAGTACTTCACCGAGAAGTGGCCCGTGCTGCACGCGGGCGAGGTCCCCGACGTCGACATCGCCACGTGGACGCTCGAGCTCACCGGTGAGGTCGAGGCCCCGGTGACGCTCTCCTTCGAGGAGCTGAAGGCGCTGCCGGCGACCGATGTGACGACCGACATCCACTGCGTCACGCGCTGGAGCCGTTTCGACGCGCAGTTCAAGGGCGTGCACTGGCGCGAGCTCGCGGCGCTCTGCAAGCCGAAGGCGACCGCGAATTACGCAATCGCCCACGCCGAGCACGGCTACACGGAGAACGTGCCGATCTCGGCGCTCGAGGACGAGCACGCGCTCATCGTGTACGAGGCCGACGGCGCGCCGCTGACGCCGGACCACGGCTACCCGGTTCGGCTCCTCGTCCCGACGAAGTACTTCTGGAAGAGCGCCAAGTGGCTGCGCGGCATCGAGCTCTCGTCCATCGACAAGCCGGGCTTCTGGGAGCGCTACGGCTACCACAACGACGCCGATTTCTGGCAGGAGCAGCGCTACGGGTTCTGAGACGAATCCCTCGAACGAGGGGTCGAGTCACCGACGCCGAATCCCGATGGCGAAGGTACCCACCTCCCCACCCCCAAGTGGACGAAGCGGCGCCTCCCCGGCGCCGCTTCACTTCTATGTGGGCTTGGTCTTGCGGAGCGCGTCTTCGAGCCGGCGCATCGCCTCGAGGATCTCCTCGGGATCGCCGTCCAGGTTCTCCCGCAACGCCGTCAGCGCCGCAAAGAAGCGCTCGCCGTTGCGCGCGTTCGTCGCCTTGCCCTTCGCGGTGAGCTCGAGCACGTAGGAGCGGCCGTCCTCGGGATGCCGTGTCTTCCGCACCTGCTTCTTGCGGACGAGGCGCTCGATCATCGCCGAGAGGGTCGTCGGAGAGAGCCCGAGCTGCTGAGCCAGTTCCGTCGGCGTCGCGCCGCCGACGACGTTCAACCAGCTCGTCAGTGCGAACTCGGACGCTGAGACGTCGCTCCCCGCGACGACTTCCTCGATCACCGACCCCGTGAGCTGGGCGACGACAAAAGCCTGAAGGAAGAGACCCGGCTTGACGGTAGTACGATTTCGTATCATTGTAGTGCGAGATCGTAATAGTACTCGAGGGGGTCGACAGCATGCGCTTCTTGCTCGCCGCTCTGATCGCGTTCACCGCTCCGACCGTCAGCGCGAAGGTCTCCGGCTTCACGCAACCGTGCGGGACGACTGCGCTCGGTTCCTACCTCTACGTCGACAGCTACGGCAACGGAGTCGTGTCGAAGCTCGATCCGGCGACGAACAAGGTCGTCAAGTCCCGCCGCATCGGCACCGGCATGTGCGGCCTCGTGTCGGGCAAGGGGTCGCTCTGGATCGAGGACTTCAAGGAGAACGCGATCCTGCGCGTCGACCCCGCCACGCTGCGCGTCAAGAAGCTGATCAAGGTCGGCTTCAAGCCGTGGGACGTCACCTTCGGCTTCGGCTCCGTGTGGGCGTCGAACCAGGCCGACCGCACTGTGTCACGCATCAACCCGAAGACGAACAAGGTCGTGAAGACGATCAAGGTCGACTGGCTTTCCGACGTGCATCCGGTCGGCTGCGGGATACATCTGGACCGGTTCGCAGAACACGAACGACATCTCGCGCATCGACCCGAAGACGAACGTCGCGAAGGCGATCCCGATCGGGCACTCGAGCGAGCTCTGCGTCGACCCGCATCCGGACGGCGTCTGGATCTCCGACGACACGAGCAACACGGTGACGCACATCGACGTCTCGACGGGCTCGATCGTCGCGGTGATCAAGGTCGGCAAGGCGCCGGCGGACGGGACGCGCGGCCCCGACGGCCTCGAGTGGATCCCGAATCTCGGCGACGGCACGATCTCGCGCATCGATCCTGCGACGGACAAGGTCGTCGACACGATCCCCGTCGTTGCGTCGCCGTTCGTCGCGCGGACGTACTTCGGCTCCGTCTGGGTCGGCGACTTCAACGGCTCGCAGCTCTGGCGAATAACGCCCTGATCGCGGGCTCGTGGAAGCAATGCGGGCTGGCCTTCCGACCCTCCCGGTCAGCCCGCGTTGGCTTTGAGTCGCAGCGACAGGTAGGCCGAGCTCGCGAGAGGTACCAACAGTGCAAGCGCCCAATACGCGCTGTGGCCGATGAGGAGCAGCGGCCCGAGCGCGCCACCCGGTAGGAGCAGCGTCGCCGCGGCTTTCTCGCGGACCGTCCAGACGGGACTCGACCAGAGGAAGTAGAGCGCGACGAACCAGCCCGCGATCGGGATCACGACTCCGCCGAAAGGAAGCAGGAGGATCGCCGCGATCTCGCGCCAGCTCGAGCGCTCGCGTACGCCGTGCCGCTCGCGTACGTCGGCGGCGATGTCGAGCGGGTCGCCGACGTCGGCGAGGATCGCGCGCACGTCCTCGTCGTCGCGCCGCTCGGCGATGCGGCTCGCGACGTCGCGTACGACGCGGTCGCGCACGCGCGGCGAGACGTTCCGCAACTCGTCCTGCAGCGTCGCGAGATACCGCGCGACGCGGTCGTCGTCCGGTGTAGTCACGAGGCCAAGCAAACACGAAGGAACAGCGGGGTCAGACCCCAAGGGTCAGACCCCAGAGAAAATTCGTCGCGCGCCCGGCCTGCGCGGGCGCGGCAAAGGGCCGGTCGGCCCTCGGTTCACGGCGAGCAAAGCGAAGCGGTCGCCAGTGAACAGTGGGGCGCCGCAAAGCGGCGCCCCACGGAACAACTCCTTACATCATCCCGCCCATGTCCGGCATGCCGCCGCCCATGCCGGCGCCGGCCTTCTCGGGCGCCTCGGCGACGATCGCCTCGGTGGTGAGGATGTTCTTCGCGATCGACGCCGCGTTCTGCAGCGCGGAGCGCGTGACCATCGTCGGATCGCCGATCCCCGACTTGAGGAGATCCTCGACCTCGCCGGTGTCGATGTTCAGGCCGAAGCCGGGCTTCGCGCCGCGGACGTTCGACACTGCGATCGACGCCTCGAGGCCCGCGTTCGTCGCGAGCTGCCGGAGCGGCTCCTCGAGCGCACGCAGGATGATCTTCGCGCCGGTCGCCTCGTCGTCCTCGAGCGAGCCGAGCACGCTCTCCTTGACGGCGTCCGCCGCGTTGATCAGAGCGACACCGCCGCCGGGGACCTGACCCTCCTCGAGCGCCGCGCGAGCGGCCTGGAGAGCGTCCTCGACGCGATGCTTCTTCTCCTTCATCTCGGTCTCGGTCGACGCGCCGACCTTGACGACCGCGACGCCGCCCGACAGCTTCGCGAGGCGCTCCTGGAGCTTCTCGCGATCGAAGTCGGAGTCGGTGTTCTCGATCTCGGACTTCAGCTGCTTGATGCGGCCCTTGATCGCCTCGGACTCGCCGGCACCGTCGATGATCGTCGTCGTGTCCTTGTCGACGACGACGCGGCGGGCCTTGCCGAGCTGCGCGATCTTCGTGTTCTCGAGCTTGAGGCCCATCTCCTCGGTGATGACCTCGGCGCCCGTGAGGATCGCGATGTCCTCGAGCATGCGCTTGCGGCGATCGCCGAAGCCCGGCGCCTTGACGGCGACGGCCTGGAACGTGCCGCGCAGCTTGTTGACGACGATCGTCGCGAGCGACTCGCCCTCGACGTCCTCCGCCACGATCAGCAGCGGGCGACCCGCCTGGATGACCTGCTCGAGCACCGGCAGGAGATCCTTCACGGCGCCGATCTTCTGGTTGGCGACGAGGATGTACGGCTCCTCGAGCACCGCCTCCATGCGCTCGGCGTCGGTGATCATGTACGGCGAGAGGTAGCCCTTGTCGAACTGCATGCCCTCGGTGAACTCGAGCTCGAGGCCAAGCGTCTGGCCCTCCTCGACGTTCACGACGCCGTCCTTGCCGACCTTCTCGATCGCGTCGGCGATCACGTCGCCGATCTCGCGGTCGCGGGAGGAGACCGTCGCGACGCGCGCGATGTCTTCCTTGCCCGAGACCTGCTTCGACTGGGTCTTGAGGTTCTCGACGACCGCGTCGACCGCAGCCTCGATGCCCCGCTTGAGCCCCATCGGGTTCGCGCCGGCGGCGACGTTCTTCAGGCCCTCGCGGACGATCGCCTGTGCGAGCACGGTCGCCGTCGTGGTGCCG
The DNA here is from genome assembly GCA_963838985.1 of uncultured Actinomycetes bacterium. Lineage (GTDB taxonomy): Bacteria > Actinomycetota > Thermoleophilia > Gaiellales > Gaiellaceae > Palsa-739. Next base: position 356,879 of record CAWITF010000002.1, on the reverse strand, counting down.
TCGCCTGCGACGTCGTTCGTCGAGGTCGCGACCTCGCGCACGAGCTGTGCGCCCTGGTTCTCGAAGACGTCCTCGACCTCGATCTCGCGAGCAATCGTGACGCCGTCGTTCGTGATCGTGGGAGCGCCGAACTTCTTGTCGAGAACGACATAGCGCCCCTTCGGGCCAAGGGTGACCTTGACCGCGTCGGCGAGGATGTTCACGCCGCGCTCGAGCGCGCGCCGTGCGTCCTCGTTGAACTTCAGCTCCTTATGAGCCATTCGTGTTCTTCCTCCTCAGACTGCGTGTTCTTAGGCTGTTGCGCCGGCCGGCTCGCGCGTACCGGTGACCTTCGCGAGCACGTCGGACTCGCGGAGGATCAGGTACTCGTCCGTTCCGACCTTGATCTCCGTGCCGCCGTACTTGGAGAAGACGATCTCGTCGCCCTCCTCCAGGTCCATGGCGACGAACTTGCCGTTGTCGTCCCGGCTGCCCGGGCCGACTGCGAGGACGCGGCCGCGCTGCGGCTTCTCCTTCGCGGTGTCCGGAAGCACGATGCCGCTGACGGTCGTCTCCTCTTCCTCGAGGACCTCGACGATCAGGCGGTCACCAAGCGGCTTCAGGTTCATTGACTTCCTCCTAGCTGCCTGTGATCTGCGTGATTGGCACTCTCAGGTGGAGAGTGCCAGGCCAGTATAGAGACACGCGCGAGCTGCGCAAACGGCAAGGTGAGGCGATGGAGCGGGAGTTCTCGGCGGGCGGGGTGCTCGTGAAGCGGATCAAGGGGCGGCCGATGCTCGCGGCGATCCGGCCGCAGGGAAAGCCGCCCGGGACGTGGGCCCTGCCGAAGGGGAACATCGACCCGGGGGAGCGGCCCGAGGAGACCGCGCTTCGCGAGGTGCTGGAGGAGACCGGCGTCCAGGGCCGGCTCGTCGAGAAGCTCGGCGACGTCAAGTACACGTACACGCGCCGCGGCGGGCCACGTGTCTTCAAGATCGTCTCCTTCTACCTCCTGCAGGCGGGCCGGGGCCGGCTCGGCGAGATCGAGGAGCGGATGCGGATCGAGGTGGCCGAGACGCGCTGGCTACCGCTCGACGAGGCGCCGCGGCTCCTCGCCTACGGCGGCGAGCGGCAGATGGCGGCGAAGGCGCTGGATAGATTCGCGGAGTGATCAACGCCTCCGACTACCTCGAGGCTGCGGCGGCGAAGGTCGACCCTGCGGTGTGGTGCTATTTCGAGGGTGGCGCAGGCGACGAGGTGAGCCTCCGCGCGAACGTCGCCGCTTACGGCCGCTGGGCGTTCAGGCCACGCATGCTCGTGGACGTGAGCGAGGTCACGCTCGCCACCACGCTCCTCGGCACACCCGTCTCGATGCCGCTCGGAGTCGCTCCGTTCGCGATGCAGCGCCTCCTCGTCCCCGAGGGTGAGCGCGCGACGGCGCGGGCCGCGCACGAGCTCGGCGCGCTGTTCGTCGTCTCGACGCTCACCACGTGCACGCACGCCGAGATCCGTGAGGCTGCAGACGGTCCTCGCTGGTTCCAGCTCTACGTCCTCCGCGACCGGCAGCGCACGCTCGACCACATCGCGGAGGCGCGCGACGCGGGCTACGGCGCCGTCGTCCTGACCGTCGACCTCCCGTACGTGGGACGGCGCGAGCGGGACTTGCGACTCGGCTTCGAGAACCCGCCGCGGGACCTCGAGCTCCCGTACGCCGACATCTTCCAGACGACGCCGGCTCTCACGTGGCGCGACCTGGAGTGGATCCGCTCGGAGTGCAGCCTTCCCGTCGTGATCAAGGGGATCCTGACGCGCGAAGACGGCTTGCTCGCCGTCGAGCACGGCGCCGACGCCGTCTGGGTCTCGAATCACGGCGGACGCCAGCTGGACGGCGTCCCGGCCGGGCTCGACGCGTTGCCCGAGGTGGTCGACGCGGTCGCGGGCCGCTGCGAGGTCTACGTCGACGGCGGGATCCGCCGCGGCGGCGATGTCGTGAAGGCGCTGGCGCTCGGCGCTCGGGCCGCGTTCGCCGGACGAGCGGTGGCCGGTGGCCTCGCCGTCGACGGCGAGGCCGGCGTGCGCGCGGTGCTCGAGTTGCTGCGCGACGAGCTCCAGCTGACCCTCGGCCTCCTCGGCTGCACGTCACCGGATCAGGTCACGCGGAGCCATGTCGCGCCATCAGTCCCCTATGATCCGGCGGCGTGAGCGGCGGAATGTACGCGTTGAACTTCTATTCGCCCGTCGTCGCGGACCAGCTGCGCACAGGGCGGAAGTCGGCGACGATCCGCCTCGGCGACAAGTCGGGGAAGTACAAGAAGGGGATGATCGTGCAGGTGCTCTGCGGGGCGCGCTATTCCACCCGCGAGCGCATCTTCGACGCCGTGATCGACAAGGTCGAGGTGAAGACGCTCGGCGAGCTGTCGCCGCGCGAGATCGAGCACGACAATCCGGAGATCCGCCGCACCGACGAGATGGCGCACTTCCTCTCGACGCTCTACAACCGCGACGTCGAGCCCGACGACGTGGTGACGGTGATCCGCTTCTCGCAGATCCTGTCGGGGCCGGTCGCGCCGTCTTTTCTCGGCGAAGACTTCTGACTTGAAGGCTGCATCCGAGTTGCCCGCAACCTGGTTGCGAGCTTCAGCTTCGCGGCGCCTTGCGAATAGGCGAGCCGAAGAGAGCATCGGGGCGGAGCGCGGCGCCACAGCTCTCGCAATCGACGGCGGCGATCGACGAGAACGGCGCGTCACATGCCTTGCACCGGCGCAGCAGCTCGCCGCCGCACTGCGGGCACTCGTCCGGCATCTCGGCTTCGTAGGCCTCGAACCAGCGCCGGCCTGCGCCGCAGCGGAGGCAGACGGCGACCCAGTCGCCGAGCACCTTCCGCCGCTCTTCGCGAAGCCAGTCGGAGGCTTTGCCCATGCGCTCAACTATGCCGCAACCACGATTCATCGTGGTTGCAGTCGTTCCAACGACTGCGACCTGGCTGAAGCCAGGTCGCGGATACGCTCGCAGTAATGGCTCCGTACCCGAAGATCGAGCTGCACGTGCACCTCGAGGGCACGGTGCGGCCGCCGGCATTGCGCGAGATCGCTCGACGCAACGACTACGCGCTTCCGGACGACCTCGAGTCGCTGTACGCGTTCACCGACTTCCGCCACTTCATCGAGGTCTTCGAGCTCACGGCGGGAGCGCTGCAGCACTACGAGGACTTCCGCCAGATCGTCGTCGACTACGCGGCGGAGGCGGCGTCGCACGGAGCCGTCTATCTCGAGGCGATCTTCGCGCCGGGGCTCTGGCGCGGGCTCGACACCGACGAGGTCTTCTCCGGTTACTGCGACGGCGCCGCCGAGGCGTACGAGACGCACGGCGTGCACGTCCGGCTGACGCCGGACATCCCGCGCGTCTACTCGGCGGAGGAGGCCGAGACGATCGCGCGCTTCGCCGCCAAGTACCGCGGCCGCGGCGTCGTCGGCCTCGGCCTCGGCGGCTTCGAGGCCGGCAACCCGCCCGCCCCCTACACCCACGCGTTCGCGCTCGCGCGGGAGCTCGGCATCGGCTCGGTCCCGCACGCAGGCGAGGTCGTCGGCGCCGAGTCGGTCCGAAGCGCGCTCGAGGATCTCGGCGCCGACCGGATCCGCCATGGGATCCGCGCGATCGACGACCCCGCGCTCGTGCGCGACCTCGCCGATCGCGGAACCGTCCTCGACGTGTGCCCCCTCTCGAACCTGCGCACGGGCGCGGTCGCGAGCCTCCAGGAGCACCCGCTGCCGCGCCTCGTCGCGGCCGGCGTCAGCTGCTCGATCTCGACCGACGACCCGGCGATGTTCGACACGGACCTCTCCCGCGACTACGAGGCGGCGACCTCGTTCGGGCTCGATCCGCGCTCCTTCTACGAGGCAGGGGTAAAAGGAGCGCTCTGCGACGAGGCGACTCGCACGAGCCTGCGCGAGATCGGCCAGTCCGCCGACTGGGGTCGTTAGGCTTCGGTCATGGCCATTGCGAGAGAAGCGGAGCCCGTCGGGTCACTCAGCGAGGTCCGGGAAGCCGGGCTCGACCGCGAGGACCTCCTCGCCATCTACCGGAACATGATCCTCACCCGCGCCGTCGAGGAGCGGGGCCACATCCTTTACCGGCAGGGCAAGATCCCCGGCTCGTTCTACACGGGCCGCGGCAACGAGGCATCGTCGGTCGGGGTCGCCACCGCGATGGAGTCGGAGGACGTCGGCACGCCGCTGCACCGCGACATGGGCGTGCACATCACGCGCGGCGTCGAGCCGTGGCGGATCTTCGCGAACTACATGGGCAAGATCGACGGCCCGACGAAGGGCAAGGACGGCAACGTCCACATGGCAGACCAGCAGCTCGGGATGATCGCGATGGTCAGCCACCTGCCCGCGATGCTTCCCGTCGCGACGGGCGCAGCGCTCGCGTTCCGCATTCGCGAGCAGCGGCGCGTCGCGGTCGGCTGGTTCGGCGAAGGCGCGTCGGCGCGCGGTGACGCGCACGAGTCGATGACGTTCGCCGGCACGCGCAAGCTGCCGATCGTGTTCGTCTGCGACAACAACCAGTGGGCGTACTCGACGCCGACGCACCTCGAGTACGCGACCGAGCACGTCGCCGACCGCGCACAGGCGTACGGCTTCGAAGGCGTCGTCGTCGACGGCACCGACGTCCTCGCCGTCTACCGCGAGGCGAGGCGCGCGATCGAGAAGGCGCGCAACGGCGGCGGCCCGACCCTCCTCGAGTGCCTGACGCTCCGCATGGAAGGACACGCCGTGCACGACGACGCGTTCTACGTGCCGAAGGTGATGTTCGAGCGCTGGGCCGAGAACGACCCGATCGAGCGCTTCCGCAACTGGCTGCGCACGAACGCCGAGCTGAAGGACGAAGAAGAGGACGAGATCGCGACGTCGGTCAAGAAGCGACTGAACGACGCGCTGCAGCGTGCGGAGGACTCGCCGCTCCCGGATCCGTCGACCTTGCTCGAGGGCGTGTACGCGACGCCCGAAGACCTCGACACGCCGCACCACAAGTAGCCATGGCGGAGCTCACTTATCTCCAGGCGATCAGCGACGGCCTCCGCACAGAGATGCGCCGCGACGAGCGCGTCTTCGTGATCGGCGAGGACGTCGGCGTCTACGGCGGCGCGTTCAAGGTGACGCTCGGCTTCCAGGAGGAGTTCGGCCCGTGGCGCGTGATCGACGCGCCGCTCGCGGAGACGGCGATCGTCGGCGGCGCGACCGGCGCCGCGATCATGGGCATGCGCCCCGTCGCGGAGATGCAGTTCGCCGACTTCATCTCGTGCGCGTGGGATCACCTCGTCACGATCGCGGCGAAGCAGCGCTGGCGCGTCGGCACCCCCGTGCCGATCGTCGTGCGCCTCCCGTCGGGCGGCGGCTTCAGCGGCGGCCCGTTCCACTCGCAGAACCCGGAGTCGTCGTTCGCGCACATCCCCGGGCTCAAGTGCGTCTGTCCGTCGACGCCTGAGGATGCGAAGGGCCTGCTGATCAGCGCGATCGAGGATCCGAACCCCGTCCTCTACTTCGAGCACAAGCATCTCTACCGCCGGATCAAGGCCGAGGTCCCCGAGGAGCGCTACACGACGCCGATCGGCAAGGCGCGGACACACCGCGAGGGCCGCGACATCTCGGTGATCACGTGGGGCGCGATGGTCTACACCGCCGAGGAGGCCGCAAAGCAGCTCGACGACGACGGCGTCTCGGTCGAGATCATCGACCTCCGCACGATCCTGCCGTGGGACAAGGCTGCGGTGCTCGAGTCGGTCAAGAAGACCTCGAAGGTGCTCGTGCTGCACGAGGACACGCACACCGGCGGCTTCGGCGCGGAGATCTCGGCGACGATCGCCGAGGACGCATTCGAGGAGCTCGACGCGCCGGTCAGGCGCGTCACCGCGCCCGACACACCCGTGCCGTTCTCGCCGCCGCTCGAGAAGGCGTTCATCCCGCAGGTCGACGATGTCGTGAAGGGTCTTCGCGAGCTCGCGGAGTATTAGGAGGAGAGAAACGATGGCCACGGAGACCGCAACCGACGTCGTCATGCCGCAGATGGGCGTTTCCGTCTCGGAAGGGACGATCACGCGCTGGCTGAAGCAGGAGGGCGAGCACGTCGAAGCCGACGAGCCGCTGCTCGAGATCTCGACCGACAAGGTCGACACCGAGGTGCCGAGTCCCGCCAGCGGCACCGTCACCCAGATACTCGTCCAGGAGGGCGAGACGGTCGAGGTCGGCACGAAGCTCGCCCAAATCGGCGGGGCAGCGGGAGGCGCGCAGCCCGAAGCGGCACCGCCCGAGCCTGCGACGCAGCAGGCCGCGCAGGAGGCCGACGCCGCCTCGCCGGCCGAGACGCCGCAGCCCGTGCAGCAGGCGGAGCCCCAGCAGGAACAGCAGGCACCGGCGGCATCGGAGAACGGCAACCGCTTCGTGTCGCCCGTCGTCGCGCGCATCGCGTCCGAGCACGGCGTCGATCCCGGCTCGGTGCACGGCACCGGCCGCGGCGGCCGCGTGACGAAGAAGGACATCCTCGACTTCATCGAGGGTGGCGGACAGGCACCGCAGCAGCAGCAACACCCGCACCGCAGGCCGCGCCGACCCCGCCTGCCCCGCCCGTGCCCGCGCCCGCCGAGCAGGCGGCGCCCGCACCGGCACCCGCACCGGCGAAGCCTGCGGCCGTGCAGGTTCCGCCTGCCGAGGTGCAGCCCGGCGAGGCCGTCGAGCCGGTCAGTGCGATGCGCCGCGGCATCGCCGAGCACATGCGCCGCTCGCTCGACACCTCCGCGCACGTGACGAGCGCGATCGAGGTCGACATGTCGAGAGTCGTCGCCGCGCGCGAGCAGCTGAAGAAGGACTACCAGGCTGCGTACGGCGTCAACCCGACCTACCTCGCGTTCATCGCGCGCGCCACTGTGCAGACGATGCCGAACCACCCGTACGTGAACGGCGAGCTGCGCGGAGACTCGATCATCACGCGCAGTTTCGTGAACCTCGGCATCGCCGTCGAGCTCGCCGAGGGCAAGGGGCTGATCGTCCCGGTGCTCAAGAACGCCGAGACGATGAACCTGCTCGGCCTGGCAAAGGGGATCGCGGATCTCGCGAAGCGCGCGCGCGACAAGCAGCTGATGCCCGACGACGTGCAGGGCGGGACGTTCACGATCACGAACCCCGGCGGCTACGGCACCTTCCACGGCACGCCGGTGATCAGCCAGCCGCAGGCGGGGATCCTCGGCACGTACGCGCTCGTCAAGCGCCCGTGGGTCGTACAGGACTCGCTCGGCAAGGACGTGATCGCGATCCGGCCGCTGATGAACATCACGCTCACCTACGACCACCGGCTCGTCGACGGCGCCTACGCAGGACGCTTCCTCAAGGAGCTCCGCGAGCGCCTCGAGAACTGGGAGGGGGACGGCGGCTAAGTAGGTTGCTCCGCCGCCGCCGGCGGCGGAGAATCCGGCAGATGGGGCTCGTCCCGAAGCTGCCGCGTTCAGCGTGGCTCGTGCTCGGAGGAGATTTCCTCTCGGCGCTCGGCAGCGGCCTGACGATGCCGTTCTTCATCGTCTACCTGCACCGCGCCCGCGGCATCGACTTGACGGTGGCGAGCCTCGCGTTCGCGATGATCGCGGTGGCCAGTCTCGTCGGGAATCTCCTCGGCGGCTCGCTCGCCGATCGCGCCGGCCCGCGGCGGGCGCTGATCATCGGGCTCTTCTTCAGCGGCGCCGGCGCGCTCTCGCTCGCGTTCGTGACGTCCGCGCCCGCTGCGTTCGGTGCGGCCGCCGCTCTCGGTCTCGGCAACTCGATTGCCTGGCCGGCGCTCGACGCGCTCCTTGCCACGTCGGTCGACGACGCACAACGTTCGGGCGCCTTCGCGTTGCGGCATGCGACGCTCAACCTCGGATTCGGCGGCGGAGCGCTGATCGCGGCCGCACTCGTCACGATCGGGTCGACGCGATCGTTCCAGCAGCTCTACGTGATCGACGCGGCGACGTTCGCGGTCTTCGCGTTCGTACTCGTGAGTTTGCGGCACGTCGGCAACCGCGTCGACCCTGAGGAGCAGATCGAGGGCGGCTACCGGGAGGTGCTGGCCGATCGCGCATTCCTCGCTGTGTGGGCGCTCGCGGCGCTCTTCGTCGCCTTCGGCTTCGCGCAGTACGAAGTCGCCGTACCTCCGTATGCGACCTCGACCGGTGGAGTCTCGGCACACGCGCTCGGCTACGTCTTCGCCGCGAACACCGTGGCCGTCGCGGTCCTGCAGCTACCCGTGCTGCGCGTGCTCGCGGGCAAGCGGCGCACGAGCGCACTCGCCGCCGCCGCCCTTGCGCTCGCGTCTGCGTGGTCGATCGCGATCGGTGCGGCGCATCTCGGGAGCCCGAAGGCGGCAGTCGGCGCGTTCGCGCTCGCGATGGCCGTCCTCGCGCTCGGCGAGACACTGATCTCACCCGCGCTCGCGCCGATCGTCAACGACCTCGCGCCCGACCGACTCCGTGGCCGTTACAACGGCGTCTTCGTCCTCGCATACACGACCGGCTTCATGGTCGGGCCGGTGCTCGCCGGCGGCGGCTTACGGGTCGGCGACGGCACGCCGTACTTCGTCTTCCTCGCCCTCGGCTGCCTCGTCGCCGCGTGGTGGTCCCTGTTGCTGCGACGGCGTCTGCCGGCGAACGTCGACCTCGTCGGCGACCACCGCGTGGACACCGCTCTCGCCGCGGAGCCTGCATGAGTCTCGCGACTGCACGCGAGCTGCGCGCACGCTGCGACTATCGCGAGGCGCTCGCGGCACTCGCAGCTGCCGACGACAGGGAGTCGCTCGTCGAGCGCTCCTGGCTTCATGAAGCGTGCGGCGACTACACCTCGGCGCGCGCGGATGCGGAGCGCTCCGGTGACGCCGTTCGGATCGCGGGCGTGATGCTCGCCGAGCGGCAGCCGGAGGCAGCGCTCGCCCTCGTCGCCGAAATCGTCTGCGCCGAGCGGGGCAACGCGCTCGAGGAGCTCGCGCGCCTCGAAGAAGCCGAGGCGGTGTACGACGCACTCCCCGACGACGACCCGCTTGCGGTGCTCGGACGCGGCGGTGTGCTGCGAGGTCGCGGCGAGTACGCCGCGGCGGAGGCAGAGCTTCTGCGCAGCCTCGCGTTGGCAGAGGCTCGCTTCGGCGAGTGGTCGGTCGAGGCAGCCACGGCGCTGAACGCACTCGGCATGACGTACAAGTACTGGGGTCGCTTCGACGACGGCCGCGCTGCGTACGAGCGGGCGCTCGCGATCCTCGTGCGTGCGTTCGGCGACGACCATCCCGAGCTCGCGACGTTGCACCACAACCTCGGCGGGCTGGAGCACGCCCGGCGCGAGTTCGAGGCGGCCGAGCCGCACGCGCGGCGCTCGGTCGAGCTGCGCCGGCGCTGGCACGGGCCAGAACACGTCTCGACAGCGGAGGACGAGGCGGCGTGGGCGCCGATCCTGCACGCCCTCGGCCGGGACGAGGAAGCTGAGGCTTTGCTCCGGCACGCGATCCGCGTGCTCGAGCGAGAGCTCGGGCCTGACCATCCCGAGGTGGCCGGCGCGTGGAACAACCTCGGCTCCGCGCTCGCGGACGACGCTGCGGCAAGCGAGGCCTATCGACATGCGCTCGCGGCGAAGGAGCGGAGCCTCGGCCCCGATCACCCGTCGGTCGCGATCACGCTGAACAACCTCGCGGTCAAGGAGCGCCGGCGTGGCGAGATCGCCGAGGCCGAGCAGCTCTACCGGCGGGCCGTCTCGATCCTCGAGGCGCGGGTCGAGCCCGATCACCCGAATCTGCTCCTGACGCGCCGGAACCTGGACCGGCTGCTCGAGGAGGGGAAGAAACCCGGCGGCGCCGCCGTCTAGGGGCTGTCAACGATCGAGGGAGGACGACGATGGGCGACGAGCGCCAGAAGCTCGCATCGAACGCGAACGAGGACATCGCCGACGGCGAGACCCGCGCGCGGCTCGCAGGCAACTCCAACGAGTCGACCGAGGACGCCGATGTCGAGGCTCATGCTCTCACCCTGAACACGAACGAGGATCTCGATGACGGCGAGCGCACACGGCTCGCCGCGAATGCGAACGAGGATCTCGCGGAGGCGCGAACGGACACCCGCGGCCGGCTCTCGTCGAACACGAACGAGGATGCCGAGGTCGAGGCGCACGGCATCAGGGAGAACACGAACGAGGACGCGGCCGACGACTCCCGCAACCGTCTCGCCTCCAATGCGAACGAGGACATCGCCGACGGGTCGCGCAACCGGATCGCCATGAACACGAACGAGGACACCGCCAACGACGACTGACCGACGGGTGCCAGGCACCACCCGGTGCCTGGCACCGCTTTTCCGGCGGTACGCTTCGGGCATGACCCGCGGCGGCTACGTCATGCAGCTCGGATGCGTTCCCTACGCCGAGGCGTGGGAGCTGCAGCGCTCGCTCGCGGGCGCCGTCTCGCAGGGCGCGATCCCGGACACGATCCTCCTGCTCGAGCACCCGCCGGTCGTCACGCTCGGGCGCCGGACCGACGAGACCGCAGAGCTGCACATCCCCACCGGCGCCGAGGTCGACGTCGTCGAGACGAACCGCGGCGGCAAGTCGACGTTCCACGGGCCTGGGCAGCTCGTCTGTTATCCGATCCTCGACCTGAAGCGGCACGGACGCGACGTCAAGCTGTACGTGCGGCAGCTCGAGGAGGCGCTCATCCGGACGCTCGCGCCGCTCGGGCTCACGGGCGAGCGAATCGACGGGCTGACCGGCGTCTGGCTGACGCGGCCGCCGCGCAAGATCGCCTCGATCGGCGTCCACGTCTCGCGTTGGGTGACGACGCACGGCTATGCGCTCAATGTCGACCTCGACCCGGCGCCGTTCACGGACTGGATCACCGCGTGCGGGCTCGAGGACGCGATGTTCACGACGATCGCGCGTGAGCTCGACCGGCCCGTCTCGGTCGACGAGGTACGCCAGCACGCCGTTGCAGCGCTCGAAGCGGTCTTCGGCTTAGAGCTCGAGGAGCTGCCGGCCGAGGACGGCCCCGGGCTCTGGGCCCAGCCCGTGCACGCGCAGCTCGCCGCACGTTGACGTGATCGTCGTGCACGTCACGGGACCGGCGGCAGGCAAGAGCACGAACGCCTGCTTCCTGCAGCTGACCTCGCACGTCGCAGGCGGCGGCTCGGAGACGTATTGCCTCCAGACCTTCCATGGCGCGCCCGGGCCGAACGCGGTCGTGCGCAGCCGCGGCATCGTGACCTTCCGTCTGCCGCACCGCACGCTGCGCGCGCGCGTGCTCGTCGTGCAGCGCTTCGCGCCCGACGGCAGGCACGCGCGGCAGACGCTCACCGGGAGCGTGGTCGGCGGCGGCACGATCAGCGGCGGCGGCACGGATGTCGAGAGCCCGCCGGGCCACGTGACCGCGTCGGATCTGCGCTACCGGATCAGCGTCAGGTAGAGCAGGAGCGCGACGGCGCACAGGAGCGCCGCCACTGCGACGGCGATGACGAGCCGCGAGTCGCGGGGTCGCGGCTTGACGTTCAGGCGAAAGCGCTGGTCGATGTCGTCGACCTGGAGGAGGTCGCCGTCGTCGACGCCCGGCGGGATCTTGATCGAGAACATCCGCGGCGACGTCGTGAGGCCGCTGCCGCCGCACGACTCGCACGCCGGAGCGATGTCCCGGCCGCGCCCGTCGCACTGCGTGCAGGTGTGCACCTCGAGCAGCCTCACGGTGGACGACTCGGTGACACGGTTGAAGCGCCCGGTACCGCGGCAGGCGACGCACTCCGCGGGAATCACGCCGTGTGCCGCCCCGCTCCCTCGGCACGCCGCACAGGCGAGCGTCTCCGTGAACTCGACGGGCCTCGACGTGCCTCGCTCGCCTTCGTACCACTCGAGCTCGAGCTCGATCGGAGGCACGGCAGGCGCAGGCCGTGCCGCCGTCTGACGACGTCCTCCCAGGCCGAGCCGGTCATAGAGCCGCCGCCGCTTCGGGTGCGAGAGCACCTCGTAGGCCGCGACGACCTCGTGAAACCGGTCCTCCTCGACCGGCTCTTCGGGCGCAGCATCGGGGTGAAGGCGCCGGGCGAGCCCCCGGAAGGCCTTCTTGATCTCCTCGTCGCTCGCTCCACGCGTGACGCCGAGGACCTCGTAGTAGTCCTGCTCCAGCCGCATCGGATCTGCCGGGAAGAAAACGCGCGGGAGGCCGAAACCGGTTCGGCCTCCGCGCGGTTGTACTGGCGTGCGTGTGACCTGCGGGATCGTCTGCCTGCTCGCCTCGGCGGCTGCCGCCGGCACGGCGGCTGCGGGCGTCGTCCCGACGGTGCCGACGCCGACGCTGCCGGCTCCGACGGTGCCGAAGACGACCGTGCCGACCCCGACGGTGCCCAAGACGACGGTGCCGACCCCGACGGTGCCGAAGGTGACTGTGCCGACGCCGACAGTTCCGACCCCGACCGTTCCGACCCCGACCGTTCCGAAGACGACGGTGCCGACCCCGACCGTCCCGAAGACGACCCCGCCCACGCCGACGGTGCCGACGCAGACCGTGCCGAAGGCGCCCGCCCCGAAGCCGGCCGTCCCGACGACGCCGCCGCAAGCGGCAGCGCCCGTCACGGCAGCGTCGACGCCGAGTAGCTCCCGGCCCGCGAGCTCGAGCTCACCGCGATCCGTCTCGCGCAGCTCGTCGACCCCGGCACAGCGCGCGAAGGCACGGCGACTCAAGCACCGGCCGGTCGTCGCCCACTTCCACGTGAGGCGTCACGCGCGCGTGCACGTGCTCGTTCGGGAGCTCGCGCCGCTCTGCCGCAAGCTCGGCACGTTCACGTACGCGGCGAAGGCGGGCGCGAACGCCGTGCGGCTGCCGAAGCGGATCGGCAAGCATCAGGTCGGCGCGGGCACGTATGCGGTCGTCGGACGGACGAAGGCAGGCCGCAGGCTCTTCTCGGTCGTGACGCGCCTGAACAGGCGGCATACCCTTCTGCACGCGCGCAGGCTCTCGAGCGCCGCGACGTGCACGCAGACCGAGTCGGTCTCCGTCTCGACGAGTCTCAGCTCGCTCGGCGGCGGCGGCGCGACCTCGACCCCGCCGAACGCGAGCGCCTCGGGCGCTCCGTTCAAGCCGCCGGCGGCCGCGTCTGCGCCGCCCGCGAAGCATCACGCGAGCTCGCCGATCGTCCGCGCCGTCGAGCTGACGGGCGCGCCCGAGCCGCTGCGGCCGCTCCTCTTCGCGCTGCTTGCGATCTCGATCGGGCTCCTCGCGGTCGCCGCCGTGCCGCAGACGGTGCTGCCGGCCGGGCCGGCCGCCGCCGTGATCGCACGGCGTCGCGGCTGGATCGCCGCCGCAGGCATCTGGCTGCTCGCGGTGGTCGCGCTCGTGGCCGTCCTGGCCTGACCCCGTATCTACACTGGCGCCGTGGAGCATTCGCTGCCCGTCGCCGAGAGACCGCGCCGTCCCGAGTGGATGAAGGTGCGGGCGCCGTCGCGCGACGGGAGCTACTTCGACGTCCAGAAGCTGATCCACGGCCTCTCGCTGCACACGATCTGCGAAGAGGCCCGCTGCCCCAACATCTCCGAGTGCTGGGGCCGCGGCACCGCGACCTTCCAGATCCTCGGCGAGACGTGCACGCGGGCGTGCCGCTACTGCTACGTGCACTCCGGCCGTCCCGAGGCGCCGCCCGACCCGCTCGAGCCGCTCCGCCTCGCGCAGGCAGCCGCGCAGATGCAGCTCAAGCACGTCGTCGTCACATCCGTCGACCGCGACGACGTTCCCGACCGCGGCGCGGCGCACTACGCCGCGACGATCCGCGCGATCAAGGCGAAGCTGCCCGAGGCGAAGGTCGAAGTGCTGACGCCGGACTTCCTCGGCGTCGAGGAGCAGGCGCTGCAGACGCTGCTCGCTGCGCGGCCCGAGGTGTTCAACCACAACATCGAGACGGTGCGCCGCCTGCACCGCCGGATGCGCGGCGGCAAGGCAGACTACGACCGCGCGCTCTGGCTGCTGCGGCGGGCGAAGGAGATCGCCGACTACCCGGTGCTGACGAAGTCGGGGATCATCGTCGGCCTCGGCGAGACGAACGACGAGGTCGTCGAGACGATGCGCGACTTGCGCGCGCACGGCGTCGACGTCGTGACGATCGGCCAGTACCTGCAGCCGAGCCCGCAGCACACGGAGATCGACCGCTGGGTCCACCCCGACGAGTTCCGCTGGTTCCGTGAGCAGGGCGAGGAGCTCGGGTTCGGCTCGGTCTTCTCCGGTCCGCTCGTTCGCTCGAGCTACCGCGCCGACGAGCAGCGCCACGCGGCCGAGACCGGCCGCGGCGCCGTCGCGTACTAGCGGATACCCGAGTCGAACGTGAAATCGCGCCGCGCGTGCGCGCCGCGCCGGACCGTCACCGTCGCCGGGGCGAGGTGCGCGATCCGCGACTGCCCTTGCATGCGCACCGCATACGTGCCAGGCGCGAGCGTGATGCGATACGCACCGTGCGCGTCGGTCAACGCACGTCTCACGACTGCGCCTCGCTTGAAGATGAGCGTGACGTTGGCCGCCGGAGCCGAACACGGGCTTCCCGCTCGGCACACCGGCGTCGCCGGCGAGCGCACGACGGTTCCGAAGAGGCTCGCGGCGAGTGTGGCGAGGGCGATGGCCACCTCACAAGGGTAGCCGGGGCCGGCCGAAGCCGGCCCCGGCCTGGTTTCACCCGCCGATCTGGAGCTGCGAGATCCGCGTCGACCAGTTGCCGAGCGGGCCGCGCGTGTCGCCGCACGTTCCGAATGCAAAGGCATTCGTCGGCGACGGCTTCAGATACTGCTTGAAGTTGCAGGACTGGTTGATGTACTCGTTCGCCGTCCAGATGGTCGAGCCGTCTGCGACGGTCGCCGAATAGTCGCCCCAGCGCGGGCGGGGGCTCCCGTCCGAGAAGAACGGGTCGTATTCGGAGAACCCGTCCTGCGGGCCCTTGCCGCGAGCCGAGTACTGCGCGTCGCTCGTGCCGTTGTAGTCGATGCCCGCGTAGCCGGCGCTCGGATAGTCCTTGTCGCCGCTGATCGTGAACGACATCGCACCGCGGCCGGCATTCGTGACGGCGACCGACGGGAAGATCAGGTTCGTCCCGTCCTTGACGAGCATCCCGTCGTTCAGGAGGCGGGGCTGGCTCGCGTGCGGGTCGACGATCGTCCAGGCGACGCCGTCGACTGCGGCACCGCGGGAGTCCGTCGCGGCGCTGCCGAGCACCGTCCAGAGCTTCCCGTCGGCGTACGAAACGCCACCCATGCGTGAGTCGTTGCCGTCGAGCACGTTCTCGGACTGCATCGTCGGAGAGTCGAAGCCCGACACCCACTCCCAACACGGCATCCCGCCGACCTCCACCGTGCTGCCGTAGCACTCGGCAAGCGGCGTCTGGCCGGACTTCTGGGTAGCCGGGCTCGGGACGCCGTACTCGCCCGTGTTCACGACCGACGATGCGAGATGAAGCGCCGGGGCCGCACCGTTGAGCGAGCGCGTGTTCGTGAGCTTCCAGACCACGATCGACGACGCGGTACCGTCCTCGGAGAAGACAGCACGGGAGCTCGCGAAGTACTGCGTGCCGTTTGCGCTGTCGTCGTAGCGGCTGTCGGTGGTGATCGCGGGCAGCACCGTGTAGCCCTGGCCGCCGTCACCGGCGGGCCCGAGTCCGTTCGTACTGATGAGAGTCACCGGCACCGACGAGGCGCCGCTCGCAAGCAGCGATTTCGACAGGGCGTAGATGTGCGCGTCTTCGAAGTTCGGCCCGACGAAGTCGAAGACGTTCGTCGTCACATAGAAGCCGTTCCGGTCCGCACCGATCTGCGGGTAGTCCGGGAAACACGCCCCGGGCTTCGTCTGCTCAGCGTCGTCGAAGCACGAAGCATCGTGCGTCGTGTTGATGTGATACATCGTCAGCGACTTCGTCGGATCGCTCGCGACGCCGATGTCGATGTGCGACGAGTTCGCCGCGTCGCCGTCCAGGGTGCTGGCGACGATGAAGAACTTGCCGGTCTGCTGGTCGAAGAGGCAGCTTGGATCGAACACGTCCGGGCCGACCTCACCGGTCGTGCGATTGATCGCCGCCGGATAGCCGAACAGGCTGTTGATGTCGATCGGGTTCGTCAGCGCGTGGCCTCCCCGGTCGAACACCTGATACACGCTGTTCACGACCTCGACGACGTAGCCCTTGCCGATGCAAAGACCCTGGTCCGGCGGCTCGCCGGAGAACTGGTTGCCGCCGTTGGCGAAGCGACTGTCGAAGAAGTTCAGCGCGTCCCAACTCGTGGCGAGCTTCGGCGTCGAGCCGTTGCCGTGCCCGCCGTGGCGGCCACCGTGCTTCTTGCCGTTGGTGCCGCGATGAACGACGACGCCCGACGCGGTGTCATCGTCCTCGCTACGGCCGCCCGCCTTCTCGCGCCCGAGCGCGATGCCCGAGGCTATCGGTGCAGGCGCGTTCGGCACGAGCACGATGCCCGTGCTTGTCGCCGAACGTGTGATTCCAGAGGCCGACGCGCCGCCCGCGGCCATGAACGAAGCGATCGCAACGACGAGCGCGATCGCGAAAAGTGTCCTCCTCAAGAGTCCTCCCTCATCCCCATGTCGGAGCCGAGCCGGCTCCGATGACCCGACGCATAGTGCTGCGATGTTTGCCGAACGTCAAGGCGCGGCCGAGGCCACGCGCCGACTCAGCCGCCGGGGCGGAACTTGCCGTGGCCCTTGCCGTTGTGGCCGCTCGAGCCACCGGTGAGGAAGGCAAGCAGGTCCTGGA
Organism: uncultured Actinomycetes bacterium; assembly: GCA_963838985.1. GTDB lineage: Bacteria > Actinomycetota > Thermoleophilia > Gaiellales > Gaiellaceae > Palsa-739. The sequence goes on along the minus strand of CAWITF010000002.1, from coordinate 340,132 downwards.
AGCGCATGTTGAAGTTCTCGCGACCCGAGAGATCCTTCAGCAGGTTGGAGACGTCGGGCGTGCCGAGACCGGTCGGGAAGTCGTAGCCCGGCTTGGCGGAGTAGCCGAAGAGGCCGGAGTCGGGGCCGAAGATCGCATTCGAGCCGATCGTGATGTCGTGGAAGTCGTCGCGGTACGCGTGCTTGTCGCGCGCGATCGCATACAGCTGCGGCGTCGCGAGCCCGAGGCCGGGCTTGCCCTGCCGTCCGCGCAGCTCGTTCGCGAGCGCGACGATGCCGGCCCACTGCGGAGCAGCAGCGCTCGTGCCGCCGACGACGCCGTGAAGGCCCCCGAGGACGACGATGACGCCGCCGTCGTTCGCTGCGTTGTAGGCGACATCCGGCTCGGCGCGCATCGCCGTGCCGGTGACGCCGAGCTGCCAGGGCGGCGCCGGGAAGATCGTGCTCGGGCCGCCGCCGCTCGCACCGACCGCGGTCGGGAGGACTTCGTTCCAGACCTGCTCCGCGCCGTAGCGCCCCTTCTGGAGGAGACCGAACGGATCGGGATAGCCCATCGTGCCGCCGACGGCGAGCACGAACGGGCTCGACGCGGGGAACTCCGCCATGGGCGCCGGGTCAGGGTTGCCGAGCGCGATGGTGGAGCTCGTCGCGCCGAAGTCGCCGGACGAGGCCACGACGGTGCCGCCGGTCAGGACCTGGCGGAGGTAGAGCGACTGGAACGCCTGGATCGTCGCCGAGTCGGCGCCGAAATCGCCGGCCTCGTCGCCGCCGAAGCTCTGGGTGACGATCGCGCCGGGGTTGGCTGCAAGCGCCTCCTTCTCGACCTCGATCACGTTCGCCGAGTCGTCCGTGTCGGCGACGGCAAGCACGATCTTCGCGCCCGGAGCGGTCGCGTGCGCGTACTCGACGTCGAGCGAGGTCTCGACCGCCCACTGGAAAAGCGCCTGCGGATCGGTCGACCCGTCATCGGAAACGTGAACACGCTGCGACCAGATCGAGAACTGCGGATCCGGCAGGTTGTTCTCGGCGTCGAACTGCGTGAGATCGCTCGAGATGTCGGCGCCGATCACTCCGGAGCCGAATGCGGTGACGATGACGATCGTCTGGCCGGCGCCCGTAGGCGCCTTCTTGTCGGTCGGAAAGTCGTAGGCCTGCTTGAGCAGGGCGGGCGTGTAACAGACGAGCCCGTTCGGACAGACCGGCGCCTGCTGCACGTCCTTCGCGCTCACGCGGACGAACGGGATGTTGTTCACCGTCGGCGCGAGCGGAGCCGCGGACGCCGCCGCAGCGGCGCAGGCTGCAACCGCAACCGCGCAGAGTGGAACGAAATGCCGCAGACGCCTGTTCAAGAACCTCTCACCCTTTCGCCGCACGCCGGGGCCCGGAATCGGCCCGACTCATGGTTGTTCAAAGCGGGAAAAGCGGCAAGTCCCCCAAAAGGGGGTTCAGGGTACGCCCTTACGGCAGGGGGCCCCGGGAGATCTTCTCGACGCCGCAGCCGATCGTGCCGATGCCTGTCCCGGCATGCTCGCCGCGGGGGCCGTAGGCCACGATCGAGAGCCCGCGGCAGTGGTCGAGAATCCCCTTGAGCGTCACGTGGAACACGCCGGCCGCGTTCGTCGTGACGACGAGCTTCGGCGACTTCAGGAGCGTCGAGACGATCACGATCCGCTCGTTCGGCCCGAAATGCTGACCCTTCAGCGCGATCGGCGTCATCGAGGTCAACGCGAGCGTCGGCTTCGCGGCTTGCTGCGCCGCGGCGGATGCTGCGAGGACGAGGGCTGCGACGACCGGGAGCACGATCCGCATGCCCCGAGGATAGCGCGGCTTACGAGCCCTGCTTGTGCGGTTTTGCCATAGCCCGGTAGTCCAGGGCCTTGTCGAGGATCTCCTCGTCGACGCCCTGCTCGCGGGCGACCTCGCGCAGCGAGCGGCCGCTCGACGCCGCCTCCTTGACGATCTCGCTCGCGCGGTCGTACCCGATGTAAGGGTTGAGCGCGGTCGCGGCCGAGAGCGTCAGCTCGGCATAGCGCTCGGCGTTCTCGCGCTGCGCCTCGATCCCGTCCACGCACTTCTCCGCGAAGAGCCGCGACGCAGCAGCGAGCAGCTTCACCGAGTCGAGGATGTTCCGCGCCAGCAGCGGCACGAACACGTTCAGCTCGAAGTGCCCCTGCATACCGCCGACCGTGATCGCGGCGTCGTTGCCGATCACCTGCGCCGCGACCTGCGTGACGACCTCCGGCATGACCGGGTTGACCTTGCCCGGCATGATCGAGCTTCCCTTCTGGAGCTCGGGCAGGGCGATCTCGGCGAGCCCGGCACGCGGGCCGGAGCCGAGGTAGCGGATGTCGTTCGCGATCTTCGTCAGCGAGACGGCGACCGTCTTGAGCGCGCCGCTCGTCTCGACGATGCCGTCGCGCGCAGCTTGTGCCTCGAACGGGTCGGCGGGCGCGCTGATCGAAAGGCCGGTGTCCGCGGCGAGGATCGCGCGCACGCGCTGCGCGAACTCGGGATGCGTGTTCAGGCCGGTGCCGACGGCGGTGCCGCCGAGCGGGATCTGGCCGAGGCGCGGCAGTGCGTCGTTCACGCGCTCGATGCCTTGGCGCACCTGCGCGGCGTAGCCGGCGAACTCCTGGCCGAGCGTGACGGGAACCGCGTCCATCCAGTGCGTGCGTCCCGACTTGACCACGTCGTCGAACTCGGCGGCCTTGCGCTCGAGCGACGTTGCGAGCAGGTCGAGCGCGGGCAGCAGGTCGTTCGTGATCTCGTCGAGCGCTGCTAGGTGCACGGCTGACGGGAAGACGTCGTTCGAGCTCTGGCCCATGTTGACGTCGTCGTTCGGGTGCACGCCCTCGCCCGCGAGCGTCGCGAGCACCTCGTTCGCGTTCATGTTCGACGACGTGCCGGAGCCGGTCTGGAAGACGTCGATCGGGAACTGGTCGTCGAGCTCGCCGCCCGCGATGCGCTCCGCGGCCGCCGCGATGCGGTCTGCCTTGTCCTTGTCGAGCAGGCCGAGGTCGGCATTCGCGCGCGCTGCCGCGCCCTTGATGCGGCCGAGCCAGCGCGCGACGGGCGGCGGGATCGGCTCGCCGGAGACCGGGAAGTTCGCAACGGCCTTGGCGGTCTCGCCGCCCCAGAGCTCCTGTTTCGTCTCGGTCGCCATCGCAATCAGTGTAGGCAACCTGCTTTCGAGCAGGTTGAAGCCTGGTTGCTACTGGTTTGCCGCGACCTTCTCGGCGGCCGCCAGCAGCTCGTCCCACGTGCAGAGCTTGACGCGCGGGCGGCCGAGCTTCTCGCCGGCGGCGCGCTCGAGCTCGTCGATCGACGCCCACCCGTCGTAGATCACCGGCCGCACCCCGCGCGCGACGAGCAGCTCGTCGAGACGCTCTGCCGGCACGTCCTTGCGCGGGCCGTCGCGAAGGTCGGCGAGCAGGAGCTCGACCGTCTCGCTCGCGTCCTTCTTGTTCGTGCCGATCACGCCGCTCGGGCCGCGCTTGATCCAGCCCGCCGCGTACACGCCGGGCGCGACGCGCCCACCCTCGTTCGCGACCGTTCCGCGCGACTCGTCGAACGGCACGCCGGGAAGCTCGACGCCGCGGTAGCCGACGCTGCGAAAGACGATGCCGGCGTTGAGCGTCTCGGTCTCGTCCGTCGGCACGGCGCGAGACTGCTCGTCGAGCGTGTTGCGAACGAGCTCGACGGCTTCGACGCGTTCCTCGCCGAGGATGCGGGCCGGCGAGTGGAAGAAGCGAAGCACGAGGCGTTTCGGCTTCCCTTCCGGCTCGCGCGCGGCGTACTCGCGCAGCACCCCGAGGTTCCGTTCGCTGTTCGTGTCGGTCGGCACGGCGCCTTCGAGGTCGGCGGCGTCGACGATCACGTCGGCGCCGGCGAGCTCGCCGAGCTCGATCAGCTCGGGCGTCGTGAACGCCGCCTGCGCGGGCCCGCGCCGCCCGACCATCACGATCTCGCGGATCCCGGCGCTCGCAAAGGCCTCGATCGCGGCATCGGTCGTGTCCGTCGGCGCGAGCTCCTCGGGCGTCAGCGCGAGCATGCGTGCGACGTCGACCGCGACGTTGCCGTTCCCGATCACGATCGCGCGCTCGCCTGAGAGGTCGAACTGCAGGTTCTGAAAATCGGGGTGGCCGTTGTACCAGGCGACGAATTCCGTCGCGGCCCACGAGCCGGGCAAGTCCTCGCCCGGGATGCCCATCCGCCGGTCGCTCTGCGCGCCGACCGCGTAGACGATCGCGTCGTACTGCTCGAGCAGCTCTTCGTGCGAGACGTCGCGGCCGACCTCGACGTTGCCGAGGAAGCGGAAGCCCGGCTGCATCGCGATCTTCTCGAACGCGCGTGAGACCGACTTGATCTTCGGGTGGTCCGGCGCGACGCCGAGGCGCACGAGCCCCCACGGCGTCGGCAGCCGTTCGATCATGTCGACCTCGATTGGGATGTCGGCGCCGAGGAGCGCGCCGGCCGCGTAGAAACCGGCCGGCCCGGAGCCGACGACTGCGACCCGCAACGCGCCCATCGGCGCCTGATGCTAGACGGCGGCCCCCGTCGCGGCGGTGTCCGTCACGGGCCGTTGCGTCCAGACGCGGTGCGCGAGGAAGCCGGCGGCGCCATAGATCGCGAGGGCGTTGATCCCGTGCAGGAACCCGAGCGGCGCCGAGACCGTGCCGAGGTATGCGAAGAGCATCTGCAGGAGGCCGAGGACGAGGAGCACGGCGCTGAGCCGCGTGGCGAGGCCGCCGAGGCGGCCGACGAGCGCGACGATCAGGAGGATCAGCATGATCGCGATCAGGATCGTGCCGAGGAAGCCGTGCGGGTCGAAGCCGTTCTCGATCGTGTGCTTCGTGACGGTCTTGCCGCCGTCGGCCTTGTCGATCGCGTTGAAAGCGCCGTAGCCCGCGAAGCCGACCTGGATGACGATCGCGAGGAAGAGGAGCGACGTGAGGTACTTGAAGGCATCTCTCATGGCGCGACCCTATCGCGCCGGTATCACGCCGTGGCGCCACTCAAAGCGTCAATCGATCTTCTCCCGAAGGGGGTTACCCCCGGTGTGACGAGTCGTCCGCAGAACACCCAAGAACACGCGGCGAAGCAGGCACAACGGCTGTGGACGAACTTTTCGAAAACCGGCACAACTCCGTGACGGGGGTTACCCCCTGTGCGGTTTCGTTACGAAGAGGAGATGTCCCGGCGGGACGGGCTACGCGCTGCAGCCGGAGCCGCAGCCGCCGACCTGGGAGGCGTCGGTCGACTCGTCGACCTGGAAGGAGTGGCCGCAGCCGCAGGACGCGACGGCGTTCGGGTTGTCGATCTTGAACCCGGACTCCTGGATCGTCTCGAGGTAGTCGACGGTCGCGCCGGAGAGATACGGAGCGCTGAACGGGTCGACGACGACCTTGACGCCCTCGCACTCGAACTCGTGGTCGCCCTCCTGGGCGCCGCGGTCGAAGCCGAGGCCGTACTGGAAGCCGGAGCACCCGCCGCCCTCGATCGCGACGCGGAGCACGGAGACGTCGGTCTCCTCGGCCATCAAGGCCGAGATCTTCGCCGCCGCCGCGGGCGTCAGCGAAACGAGCTCCTGTGTCCTCTCCTGAACCGCCATTTCGATTCTCATCGTACCAACGCCCGAGGCGGTCGCGGAGTCGCGCAAATGGGGGAGCTTGTAACACCCGCCGCACGGTCGTCTTCCGGGTCGGGACAACCGCTTTGTGGCACTCCCCTATTCGATAACGTCAGCCGTTCGGATGCTGCGCGACTGGCTTCCCTTTCTGATCTACGGGTTCCTCGCACTCGCGATCCCGGCCTCGATGATCGCCATGTCGTTCCTCCTCGCGCAGCGGCCGGCCCGCCGCACCCGCGCCCGCAGGATCCCGTTCGAATCCGGCGTCTCGCAGGGCCAGATGCGGCCCCAGCGCTTCACCGTCTCCTTCTATCTGACGGCGATGCTCTTCATCGTCTTCGACATCGAGATCGTGTTCCTGTACCCGCTCGCGGTGCAGCTGCACGCGCTCGGCTGGTTCGGGTTCGTGGAATTCGCCTTCTTCCTGCTGATCCTGCTCGTCGCTTACGTCTACGTCTGGCGCAAGGGCGCGCTCGAGTGGGGCACCTAGATGGCTGACGAGACCCCGAGGCTCCGCGACCACGGGCTCCAGTCGGAGCGCCTGCTCTGGCCGACGAAGGGCCCGTCGCATTTCGAGCAGGAGATGGGCGCCGAGGAGATCGAGCAGGCGCTCGGTCTGACGACGCTCGAGAAAGCCGTCCGCTGGGCGCAGACGAAGTCGATGTGGCCCGACACGTTCGGGCTCGCGTGCTGCGCGATCGAGATGATGTCGATCGTCTCGAGCCGCTACGACATCGCGCGCTTCGGGATGGAGGCGTTTCGCTCGTCGCCGCGCCAGGCAGACCTGCTGATCGTGTCGGGCCGCGTCGCGCACAAGATGGCGGCGCCGATCCGCCAGATCTACGACCAGATGCTCGAGCCGAAATGGGTGATCGCGATGGGCGCGTGCGCGAGCTCCGGCGGGATGTTCAACAACTACACGATCCTCCAGGGCGTCGACCGCATTCTCCCCGTCGACATCTACGTGCCGTTCTGCCCGCCGCGCCCCGAGGCGCTGATGGAGGGGATCATCCGCCTGCACGAGGCGCACCTCGCCGGCGTGCCGCCCGCGTACGAGCGCAGACAGGTCGCGACGTGAGCTACGCCGACCTGCCGGGCTTCGTCGAGCAGAGCGAGGCCTTCGGCGAGACGACGGTCACGATCGAGCCGCCGCGCATCCGCGAGGCCTGCGAGCAGGCGCGCGACGAGCTGGGCTTCCAGATGCTCGTCGACATCGTCGCCACCGACTACCTGAACTGGGGCGGCAAGGGCGTCTCGGGATACATCGCCACCGAGAGCGGCCGCGACATCAACTTCCCGTCGACGCAGGGGCTGCAGTCGCTGCCGAAGGTGCGGACACGTCGCTTCTCCGTCGCGTACCACCTGCTCGCGCTGCGGCAGCCGCCCGTGCGGGTGCGCCTCAAGTGCTGGCTGGACGACGGCGAGTCGCTGCCGAGCGTCGTCTCCGTCTGGCCGACCGCCGACTGGCACGAGCGCGAGCAGTTCGACCTGATGGGCGTGCGCTTCGACGGGCACCCGAACCTGAAGCGGCTGATCATGGACGACGACTGGGAAGGTCACCCGCTGCGCAAGGACTACCCGATCGGCGGCGAGCCGGTGCGCTTCTCGGAGGCCGAGTAATGGCGCTTGCACCGGAGCGCCCGCGCACGACGAGTCGCGCGTGGCCGATCGTGTTCGACGGCCAGTACGAAGGCTCGCGCATCCCGTCGCCGACGCCGACGATGCGGCCGCTGCCGGAGTCGCTCCGCGAGAGCGGCGACATCATGCGCGTCAACTTCGGGCCGAACCATCCGTCGACGCACGGCGTGCTGCGACTGATCGTCGACCTCGACGGCGAGACCGTCGTCGGCCTGAACGCGGTCATCGGCTATCTGCACACCGGCTTCGAGAAGACGATGGAGCAGAAGACGTGGTGGAAGTGCGTCACCTACCCGGAGCGCATCGACTACGTCGGCTTCCAGAACAACGAGCTCACGTTCGTGCTCGCGGTCGAGAAGCTGCTCGAGCTCGAGGTCCCGGAGAAGGCGGTGTGGATGCGCACGCTGCTCTCCGAGCTCTCACGCATCCACTCGCACCTGATCTTCCTCGGCACGTCCGCGCTCGAGCTGGGTGCCGTGTCGATGTTCTGGTACTGCTTCCGCGAGCGCGAGACGATTCTCGACCTGTTCGAGCTCGTCACCGGTCAGCGCATGCACACGCGCTACTTCCAGGTGGGCGGGCTCGCCGAGGACATTCCGCCGGGCTTCTTCCCGGAGTGCCGCAAGTTCGTCGACTGGATGCCGCACGCGCTCGACGACTACCTGCAGCTCGTCGACCGCAACCAGATCTGGCTCGAGCGCACCGTCGGCGTCGGCGTGCTCTCGGCCGACGACGCGATCGCGCTCGGGCAGACCGGCCCGAACCTCCGCGGCTCGGGCGTCGACTGGGATCTTCGTCGCGACGACCCGTACCTCGCGTACTCGCAAGTCGACTTCGAAGTGCCGGTGTACGCGAACGGCGACGTCTACGACCGCTACCGGGTGCGCATGGACGAGATGCGCGAGTCGACGCGCATCGTCGAGCAGTGCCTGCGCCGGCTCGAGCGCATGGAAGGCCGACCGTGGATCGCCGACGACCGCAAGGTCGTGCTGCCGCCGCGCGAGGAGCTGCACACGTCGATGGAGTCGCTCATCCACCACTTCAAGATCGTCACCGAGGGCTTCCGCGTCCCCGAGGGTGAGGTCTACGTCGCGACCGAGTCGCCGCGCGGCGAGCAGGGCTGCTACCTCGTCAGCGAGGGCGGCCCGAAGCCGTGGCGCGTGCACTTCCGTGCGCCGTCGTTCGTCGCGCTCGAGGCGACGGCGACCTGCGTGCACGAGACGCTCGTCGCCGACCTGATCGCAATCGTCGGCTCGCTCGACGCCGTCATGGGAGATACCGACAGATGATCGACGAGATTCGCCAAGTCGCCAAGGAATACCCGGAGTCGAAGTCGGCGATCCTGCCGGCGCTCCGCATCGCCCAGGAGCGGCACGGTTGGCTCTCGCGCGAGGCGATCGAGCAGGTCGCCGACGCGCTCGACCTGACGCCCGCGTACTGCATGAGCGTCGCGAGCTTCTACGACATGTTCCATCTCGAGCCCGTCGGCGAGCACATGATCGAGGTCTGCACGAACGTGTGCTGCGGCCTCGTGAACGCGCAGGCCGTGCTCGAGGCGTTCGAGGACGAGCTCGGCATCCACCCCGGCGAGACGACGGACGACGGCTCGATCACGCTGCGTGCGGTCGAGTGCCTCGGCGGCTGCTCGACGCCGACGATCGTCGCGGTCGACCACCGCTACCGCCAGTCTGTCACTCCGGCGGATGTGCCCGCGATCGTCGAGGAGCTGCGTCGATGAGCGACACCGTCGTCCAGGTCGCCGAAGGCCCGGCGCTCGTCCTTCGCGGCTACGAGGGCGAGCCGCTCTCGGACCTCGACTCGTATCGCGCCGTCGGCGGCTACGCGCAGCTCGCGAAGGCGCGCGCGATGTCGCCGCAGGAGGTGACGCAGCAGATCATCGACTCGAACCTGCGCGGCCGCGGCGGCGCCTTCTTCCCGACGGGCCGGAAGGCGAGCTTCATCCCGACGCCCGACAAGGTGTCGAAGCCGATCTACATCACCGTCAACGCCGACGAGTCGGAGCCGGGGACGTTCAAGGACCGCGAGATCATGCTCAAGGTCCCGCACCGGCTGATCGAGGGCTGCCTGATCGCCGCGCATGCGATCCAGTCGCAGCACGTCTTCATCTACATCCGCGGCGAGTATTCAGCCGAGTACGAGACGATGCGCGGCGCACTCGAAGAGGCACGCAGTGCGGGATTGCTCGGCGACGTGCAGCTGACGCTGCATCGCGGCGCCGGCGCGTACATCTGCGGCGAGGAGACGGCGCTCCTCGAGTCGCTCGAGGGCAAGCGCGGACAGCCGCGCTCGAAGCCCCCGTTCCCCGCGATCCAGGGCCTCTACGCGTCGCCGACCCTGATCAACAACGTCGAGTCGATCACGAACATGCCGATCGTCCTCGAGGTCGGCCCGCAGGAGTACGCGCAGATCGGCGCGCCGCCCGACTCGACCGGAACGCGTCTCTTCTGTCTCTCGGGCAACGTGCAGAAGCCGGGCGTCTACGAGGCGCCGCACGGGATCACGGTGCGCCACCTGATCTACGACATCGGCGGCGGCATCCCCGACGGACGCGAGTTGAAGGCCGTGATGGTCGGCGGCTCGTCGTTCCCGGTGATGATCCCGAGCGAGCTCGACACGAAGCTCGACGCGAACTCGCTCGGCGAGCGCGGCCTCTTCATCGGCTCCGGCGTGGTCACGGCGATCGACGACCGCACGTGCATCGTCCAGTTCGCGCTTCGCGTCGCGCAGTTCTACATGCACGAGTCGTGCGGCAAGTGCACGCCGTGCCGTGTCGGCACGCGCTGGCTCGTGCAGATCCTCCGCTCGGTCGAGGACGGGACCGCGAGTGAGCACGACGTCGAGGTGCTGCTCGACGTCTGCGACCGGATCATCGGCAAGTGCCTTTGCGTTCTCGGCGACTCCGCTGCGATGCCGGTCGCGAGCTGTGTCGAACAAGTTCCGCGACGAGTTCCGCGAGCATCTGCGCCACGGCGGCTGCCCGTTCGGCGAGGACAGCTCACTCGCGCATCTCTTCGCCCCGGTCGACCAGCACTCGCACACGCCTGTTCCGGAGGAGCTGACCCTTGAGCGCACCTGAGCTCGTCCGCGTCACGATCGACGAGCTCGAGGTGCACGTCCCGAAAGGGACGGGCCTCGTCGAGACCGCTCTCGCGGCCGGCGTCGAGATCCCGGTCTTCTGTTACGAGCCGCGGCTCGGCGCACCGGTCGGCGCGTGCCGTATGTGCCTCGTCGAGATCGAAGGAATGCCGAAGCTGCAGGCGGCCTGCACGCTGACCGCGCAGGACGGCATGGTCGTGAAGACCGCGCGCACCTCCGCGAATGCGGCGGAAGGGCAGAACGCGACGCTCGAGTTCATCCTCGTCAACCATCCACTCGACTGCCCCGTCTGCGACAAGGGCGGGGAGTGCCCGCTGCAGGACCTGACGTTCCGCTACGGCCCGGGCTCGACGCGGATGCGCTTCCCGAAGGTCACGCTCGAGAAGCCGATCCCGATCTCGCCCACGATCTCGCTCGACCGCGAGCGCTGCATCCTCTGTTACCGCTGCACGCGCTTCAGCGAAGTCGTGAGCGAGGACGCGCAGCTCGTCGCGAAGAACCGCGGCGCGATGTCGATCATCACGACGTTCGACGACGAGCCGTACATGAGCGCGTTCAGCGGCAACGTCACCGAGCTCTGCCCTGTCGGCGCGCTCCTGCCGACCCAGTACCGCTTCGAGGCGCGGCCGTGGGAGATCCAAAGCGTTCCCACCGTGTGCGGCATGTGCCCGGTCGGCTGCAACACCTGGGTCGACATGCGCGAGGGAAAGGCGAAGCGCGTGCGCTCGCGGAACCACCACGAGGTCGACGAGGGCTGGCTCTGCGACAAGGGCCGCTTCGCTTTCACCCATCTCCGCGCCGCCGACCGCATCGTCGATCCGATCAAGCGCGTGCGCCGGCGGGGCTTCGAGCCCGTGTCGTGGGACGAGGCGCTCGACGAGGCGGAGCGGCTGCTGCGGGCCGCGGAAGGCCGCGTCGTCGTCGCGCTCTCGGGCTCCGAGACGATCGAGCAGGCCTACGCGCTCGCGAAGCTCGTGCGGCAGGGCACCGGCTCGCACCAGGCGGTGCTGCCCGAAGAGGTCTCGAGCGCGCTCGACGGCTACCGCCTGCCGCTCTCGGCGATCGCCGACGCGACGACCGTCGCGGTCCTCGGCGACGTGCCGCTCTCGGAGAGCGCGCCGATCGTCGACCTCTGGGTGCGGAAGGCTCGCCGCAACGGCGCGCAGCGTCGTCACGAGCGCCGACGACGTTCGAGGGCGGCGACGGCGTCGTGCTGATCTGGTCGGGGCCCGGCGGCCGCGCCGGCGCGACCGTCGCGAAGCTGGCCGAGCGGCTCGGCCTCGCGGGCCGCGCCGGCAGCGGCGCCTTCTACGTGCCCGCCACGCCGAACGGACGTGGCGTCGCCGATGCCTGGGCCGCCGCCTCCGACGAGGAGAGCGCGGACGCGGAGTCGATCGGGCTGCTGATCGTCTCGGGCGACGAGGCGGCGAACGACCCGAACGTCCGCGCGCTCGCGCGAGCGCGCCGACTCGGTGCTCGCGGTGTCGATGTTCCACGGGCTCGCCGTCGGCTGGGCCGACCTCGTCCTCCCGGGCACCAGCTATCTCGAGCGCGAAGGCACCTACGTCAACCTCGAAGGACGGCTGCAGCGGCTGCGCCGCACCGCGTCGCCGCCGGGGCTCGACGAGCTGCAATGGATCGCGCAGCTTGCGTCGCGCTTCGGCGTCGAGCTCGCGCCGTACGGGTCGAGCGTCTTCGCCGAGGTGTCGCGAGCGCTGCTACGGCGGCCTCTCGTTCGGCGAGGTCGGCGAGCGCGCGGCGCTTCGCGGTTACGAGGGCGCGTCGACGCACGTCGATCCCGCACCGCTGCCGGAGCCGCCGGCCGCGAACGGCGGCCTGCAGCTCGTCTGCTACAAGCCGCTCTTCTCCGGCCCCGCGGTCGAGCGCGTGAGCGAGCTGCAGTTCCAGCGCCCGCAGGCCGAGGTGGAGCTCTCGGAGGCGGACGCGCGAGAGCGCGGCATCAAGACCGGCGCCGCCGTCACGCTCACCGGCGGCGGCGCGTCCGTCACCGTGCGCGCGCGCGTCAACCGCAAGCTGCGCGACGGCATCGCCCGCATCCCGCGTGAGTTCGCCGGCGACGTGCGCGGCACGGTCGACATCAGCATCGCTGAGGTCACGGCCTGATGCAGCACGAGCCCTGGCTGATCTCGATCATCAAGGCGTTCATCATCATCAACCTCGTGATGGTGCTCTTCGCGTACCTCACATGGCTCGAGCGCAAGGCGATGGGTCGCATGCAGCTGCGCTACGGCCCGAACCGCGCCGGCCCCTTCGGGTTGCTGCAGCCGATCGCCGACCTCGTCAAGCTCGTGCGCAAGGAGGCGTTCTCGCCGTCGAGCGCGATCGGCATCCCGTACATCCTCGCCCCGATCGTCTCGATGTTCACTGCTCTCGCCGCGTTCAGCGTGATCCCGTTCGGCCCCGGTTGGACGGTGCACGGCTGGCACATCAACGGCGCGGTCGCGGTGCTGCCGATCGGGCTGATCCTGATCTTCGCGCTCGGCTCGATCGGGATCTACGGCTTCATCGTCGGCGGCTGGTCGTCGGAGTCGAAGTTCTCGATCCTCGGCACGATGCGCACCTGCGCGCAGCTCGTCTCCTACGAGGTGTCGCTCGCGCTCAGCGTCCTCGGCGTCGTCATCCTCGGCCGCTCGCTGAACCTCGTCGACATCGTTCACCGTCAGGGCGCGACGCTCCCGTTCGCAGCGCCGCAGTTCGTCGGCATGATCATCTTCTTCCTCGCAGGCCTGGCCGAGACGAGCCGCGCGCCGTTCGACCTGCCCGAGGCCGACACCGAGCTCGTCGCCGGGTACCACACGGAGTACTCCGGGATGCGCTGGGGCCTCTTCCAGACGTCCGAGTACGTGAACCTGATCACGCTCTCGGGCCTGATGGTGACGCTCTTCTTCTCGGGCTGGCACGGGCCGTGGGGCCTCGGGCCGCTCTGGTTCTTCCTCAAGCTGCTCGCGCTCCTCTTCGTCTTCATCTGGATCCGCACGACCGTCCCGCGGTTGCGCTACGACCAGCTGATGAAGTTCGGCTGGAAGATCCTGCTGCCGGCCGCGACGCTGAACGCGCTCGTCACCGCGCTCGTGGTGGTCGCCACGTGAGCCCGCAGCCCGTGACGACGCTGAAGGGCTTCGGCGTCACCTTCAAGCAGATCTTCAAGAAGCCGATCACGCAGCAGTACCCGGAGTACAAGCGCCCCATCTACCCGCGCTTCCGCGGCCGCCACCGCCTGTGGCGCCACGAGAACGGGCTCGAGAAGTGCGTCGGCTGCTCGCTCTGCGCCGCGGCGTGCCCGGCCGACTGCATCCGCGTCGTCCCCGCCGAGAACACGCCGGACAACCGCGTCTCGCCGGGCGAGCGCTATGCGCGCATCTACGAGATCAACATGAGCCGCTGCATCTTCTGCGGCTACTGCGAGCTCGCCTGCCCGTTCGACGCGATCACGCTCGGCAACGAGTTCGAGCTCTCCGAGTACAACCGCGACGACCAGATCTACACGAAGGACATGCTGCTCGCCGAGCCGATCAAGCAGACGCCGGTCGCCGACCGCGAGCTCTACGACACGCCGATCCCCTTCTACCGATCCAACTCGTGAGCATGCTCGCCGCGTACTCCGCAGGCTCGGCCATCGTCTGGATCGTGTGGATGATCGCGGGCTTCGCGTGCCTCGCCTCGGGGGTCGCGGTCGTCACGTTCTCGAATCCGTTCTATTCGGCGCTCGCGCTGATCGGGAACCTCGGCTCGCTCGCCGTTCTCTACCTGCTGCTCTCGGCGGAGTTCGTCGCCGCCGCGCAGGTGCTCGTCTACGCGGGCGCGGTGATGGTCATGTTCCTCTTCGTGATCGCGTATGTCGGGCCTCGCACCGAGACGCCCTGGGCCGGCGGCCCGCGCTGGCAGACGGTCGCAGCGGTCTGCGCCGCCGCCGCGATCTTCGTCGAGATCATCGTCGTGCTCGGGCTGAAGGCCTCGGGCCGGCTCGCGCACTCGGAGCACGTGAACGCGACGTTCGGATCGCCGGGCTGGATCGGGCGGCTCTTCCTCACCGATCACCTGCTCGCGTTCGAGATCACGTCGATCGTGCTGCTCGTCGCCGCCGTCGGCGGCGTGATCCTCGGTGCGCACACGCGCCGCTCGCAGCTCGAGGAGGCGTCGGCGAAATGAGCGGACCGAGCGTCGCCTGGTATCTCGGCGTCGCCGCGTTCCTCTTCGGGACGGGCGCGCTCGGCGTGCTCCTCCGGCGCAACCCGCTGATCGTGCTGCTCTCGCTCGAGATCATGCTGAACGGCGCGAACCTGGCGCTGATCGCGTTCGCGCGGCACGCGCACAACGGCGCCGGGCAGATCTTCGCGCTCGCCGTGATGGCCGTCGCCGCGTCCGAGGTATGCGTCGGGCTCGGCCTCGTCGTCGCGATCCACCGCCGCTACAGCGACCTCGACGTCGACCGCCTCTCGGAGCTGCGCGGATGACGACCGGCGCGTGGATCTGCCTCTTCGCGCCGCTTGCCGGCGCGCTCGCGATCACCCTGCTGGGAACCCGCATCCCGCGCGCGGCTGCGGGCTGGATCTCGACCGCATCCGTGTTCGTCGCGTTCGCAGGCGCGGTCTGGTCGTTCTTCGGCCTCCGCTCGCACGGCTCCGAGCACGGCACGGTGTCGACCGCGTGGACGTGGCTGCAGAGCGGCAGCTTCAAGGTCGGGCTCTCGGTGCTCGTCGACCCGCTCTCGACGATGATGATGTTGATCGTCACCGGCGTCGGCGGACTGATCGTCCTCTACTCGATCGGCTACATGCACGGTGACGACGAGGAGCGCCGCTACTTCGCGTACATGTCGCTCTTCGTCTTCTCGATGCTCCTGCTCGTGGAGGGCGGTAACCTGCTGCTGCTGCTCGCGGGCTGGGGACTCGTCGGGCTCTCGTCGTACCTCCTGATCGGCTTCTGGCACGAGCGGCCGACCGCAGTCGCCGCGGCGAAGAAGGCGTTCGTGATGAACGCGTTCGGCGACGCCACCATGGCGCTCGCGTTCTTCGTCCTGATCTTCCATTCGCACTCGCTCGCGTTCGGCACCTCGTTCGCGACGAGCGCGCACCTCTCGTCGACGACGGTGAACCTCGTCGCGCTCGGGTTGCTCGGCGGCGCTGCGGCGAAGTCGGCGCAGATCCCGCTGCACACCTGGCTCCCGGATGCGATGGAAGGCCCGACGCCGGTCTCGGCGCTCATCCATGCGGCGACGATGGTGACCGCGGGCGTCTACCTGATCGCGCGCACGCATCCGATCTTCGAGCAGGCTCGCACGGTCGAGCTCGTCGCCGCCGGCATGGGCGCGTTGACGCTCCTCGTCGCAGGGCTGGTCGCGCTCGTGCAGACGGACATCAAGCGCGTGATCGCGTACTCGACGATGTCGCAGATCGGCTACATGTTCCTCGGCGCCGGGGTCGGCGCGTACGCCAACGGGATGTTCCACCTGATGACGCACGCGTTCTTCAAGGCGCTGCTCTTCATGGCGGCCGGCGTGATCATCCACGCGCTCGCGGGCGAACAGGACATCCGGCAGATGGGCGGCATCGGGAAGCTGATGCCGTGGACGCGCTGGGCGTTCCTCGCGGGCGCGCTCGCACTCGTCGGCGTGCCGCCGTTCAGCGGCTTCTTCTCCAAGGACTCGATCCTCGCCGCCGCGCTCCATGCGCACTGGTACGGCGTCATCTTCTGGGTCGTCGGCCTGATTGGCGCGTTCCTCACCGGGCTCTACACCTTCCGGCTCTACTTCATCGTCTTCCCGGGCGAGCCGACGGCGGCGGCGCGGGAGCACGCGGCCGAGCACCACGGCGAGGGCCCCTGGACGATGCTTGTCCCCGTCTGCATCCTCAGCGTGCTCGCGGTGATCGGCGGCTGGATCCAGTTCGCGCCGTTCTGGCACCCGCTCACGAACTGGCTCGAGCCGGTCGCGGCGACGCTGCGGGTCGCCGAGCCGACGAACTGGCAGGAGGCGCTCTCATCGATCCTCGCCGTCGTGCTCGGGCTCGCGGGTGCGGGTGTCGCATGGGCGATCTACGGAACGGGACGGCTCGCCGTGCCGCGGCTCCCTGCGCTGCAGCGCACGCTCGAGCACAAGTTCTACTTCGACGAGGCGTACGACGCCGTCTTCTACAAGCCCGCCGTGTGGATCGCCGACGCAGCTCCGTGACGGGCTCGAGCGCAACTGGCTGCTCGACGGGCCGGCGGAGTTCGGCAAGGACGCGCTGACGATCGGCCGCACGACGCGGCGGCTCGCAGACAGGCCTGCTGCGCACGTACGTCTTCTTCCTCGGCACCGGCATGGCCGTGCTCGCGGTCGTCTTCCTGGCCGTGCGATGACGATCTCTTCCTTCACCTCGCTCCTGATCTGGCTGCCGATCGGTGCCGCGCTCGTCGTCTGGGTGCTGCCGCTCTCGCGCTACGCGACAGGCGCGCTCGCGGTGCTCGTCTCGCTCGTGGAGGTCGGCGTCTGGATCGAGCAGGCCGCACGATTCGACTTCGGGCGCAGCGGGCTGCAGTTCTCGCAGCGCGTGCCCTGGATCAACGACCTGCACGTCTCCTACCACGTCGGCGAGTACGGGTTCTCGCTCTGGCTCGTCGGGCTCGTCGTCGTCGCGATGGCCGCTGCGATCGGCTACGGCTTCTGGGTCGGCCGCGACCGACCACGCGCGTACTTCGGGCTGATGCTGCTGCTCACCGGCGCGACGGTCGGCGTGTTCGTCGCGCAGGACATGCTGCTCTTCTACGCGTTCTTCGAGGCGATGCTGATCCCGCTCTACGTGCTGATCGGCGTCTGGGGCGGCGCGGGACGGCTCGGCGCGACCGTCAAGTTCCTCATCTACACGATGGCCGGCTCGCTGCTGATGCTCGCGGCGATCGTCGTCTACGGCCTGAAGAGCGGGACGTTCGACCTGCTCGACGCGCCGACGAGCTTCAACCGCTACGTGTTCCTCGGCTTCATGGCGGCGTTCGTGATCAAGGCGCCGCTCTTCCCGT
Organism: uncultured Actinomycetes bacterium; assembly: GCA_963838985.1. Classification (GTDB taxonomy): domain Bacteria; phylum Actinomycetota; class Thermoleophilia; order Gaiellales; family Gaiellaceae; genus Palsa-739. The sequence goes on along the minus strand of CAWITF010000002.1, from coordinate 322,732 downwards.
TCCACGGCTGGCTGCCCGACGCGTATCGCGAGGCGCCGCCCGAGGTGACGGCGGTGCTCTCCGGCGTGATCGCCAAGGCGGGCACGTACGGGATGCTGCGGATCGCGATCACGAAGTTCCCAGACCCGACCGGCTACTACCGCACGGGGCTGCTCACGCTCGCGGCGATCACGCTCGTCTACGGCTCGATCCTCGCCTTCAGAGCACCGACGTTACGCGGCGTCGTCGCCTACTCGTCGCTCGCGCAGTCGGGGCTGATCGCGCTCGGGCTCTTCTCCGGGCACGAACCTCGGCTTCGACGGCGCGGTGCTGCAGATGGTCGCGCACGGCCTCGTCTCGACCGTGCTCTTCCTCATCGCCGGCTCCGTCGAGCGGCGGACGACGACCGACCAGTTCGCGCTCCTCGGCGGCTTGGCGAAGGGGCGGCCCGCGCTCGCGACGCTGCTGATGACCGTCGGCGTGATCTCGCTCGCCGTGCCCGGCTCGGCGTCCTTCGCGGGCGAGTTCCTGATCCTCGCCGGCGCGTTCCAGCGCGCGTGGTGGTGGGCGGCGATCGGCGCGGGCGCGATCGTGCTCGCCGCGATGTACATGCTGCGCGCGATCTCGGCGGTCCTGCACGAGCGCCGGGGCTCGACCGTCGACGACGCGGCTCTCGACCTGCGACCGGGCGAGCTCGCGCTCGTCGTGCCGCTCGTCGGCGCGCTGCTCGCGCTGTCCGCCTGGCCCGCGGGCATCTCGCACCACTCGTTCGCGGGCGACGCGCCGAAGCAGCAGATCGCGAGTCAGTTCAAGTGATCCACACGCCGCACGTCGACTGGTTCTCGATCTCGACGATCCTCGTCCTGCTCGGGACGTCCTTCGTCGCCTTGCTGACGGCTGTGCTCGTGCCGCGCGCGATCCGGCGGCCGTTCGCGGCGATCGTCTCGTCGCTCGGCTTCGTCGGCGGGCTCGTGACGTCGATCTGGCTCTACGTCGACAGCGCGAACGGCCACGCGACCGTGTCCGGAGCGTTCGACCGCGACCGCTGGACGGCGCTCGCGCAGATCGTGCTCTGCGGGATCGGGCTCGCAACGTCGCTGCTCGGCTGGGAGCACGTCGCCAAGGCGACCGACGACCACATCGCCGAGTTCTTCTCGCTGCTGCTCGCGTCGGCGGCGGGCATGTGCTTCTTCGTCGGCTCGGCGAACCTGATGGTGATGTTCCTCTCGCTCGAGTGGTTCTCGATCGCGCTCTACGTCATGTGCGCGATCGACTACGACACCGAGGGGTCGCTGGAGGCGGGGCTCAAGTACCTGATCGTCGGCTCGTTCGGCTCGGCGGCGCTCCTCTTCGGCTGCGCGCTCGTCTACGGCGCGACGAACCGCATCGACTTCGTCGGGATCTCACACGCCGTCGGCTCGCAGGGCCTCTCGGGCGATGCGCTGCTCGTGCTGGGCCTCGCGATGATCATCGCCGGGCTCGGCTTCAAGTCGTCGTCGGCGCCGTTCCACATGTGGACGCCCGACGTCTACGAGGGCGCGCCGACGACGGTGACCGCATTCATGTCGGCCGCGACGAAGGTGGCGGCGTTCGCGCTCGCGTTCCGCGTGCTGCGCGACCGCGTTCCCGCAGGAAGCGCATCTGTGGACCTGGGCGTTCGCCGGGATCGCGGTGGCCTCGCTCGCGATCGGCAACTTCGCGGCGCTCGTGCAGCGGAACGTGAAGCGGATGCTCGCGTACTCGTCGATCTCGCACGCCGGCTTCATCCTGATCGGGCTCTCCGCGGGCAGCGCGCTCGGCGGCAGGGCGCTCATGTACTACCTGATCGTCTACTCGGCGATGGCGTTCGGCTCGTTCGCGGTCGTCGCGGCGCGCGAGCGCGAGCTCGGAGCGCCGGTGACGCTCGACAATCTCGCCGGCTTCGGCTGGGAGCGGCCGTTCCTCGGTGTCGCGATGTGGTTCTTCCTCTTCGGCTTCGCCGGGCTGCCGGTGGGCGGCGGCTTCGTCGGCAAGTTCTACGTCTTGTCGGCGGCGTACAGGCACGGCTGGGCGTGGCTCGTGATCGTCGGCGTGATCGCAACGCTCGTCTCGCTCTACTACTACCTCGCCGTCGTGCGGGCGATGTACATGCGGCCGAGCGAGGAGCTGCGCCTCGCCGCACCGGTCGCGGGCGGTGCGCCTGCGCGCGAGCCGTACCTGCACGTCGCGGTCGGCATGGCGCTCGCCGTCTCGGTCGGGTCGCTCTTCGCCGTCGGGCCGCTGATCGACCTCGCGAAGCACGCAACTCAGGCACTGCCCTTCTGAGCCACGTCTTGCGACCTGGTCTTGACCAGGTCGCGGCCTTTGGGCGCTACCGCTCGAGGAGCGGCGGCGCCTCGACCCGGGGCACAGTGAGCGGCCCGCGGAGCCAGGAGACGAGCGGGAGCGTGTACACGAGCACGGCGAGGACGAGCGTCGAGACGGCGAGCACCGGGACGTGCGACCCCGTCGGGGCCGCGGTGCGCACGGCGGAGCCGAGCAGGAGCAGGACGAGCGCCAGCGTCGTCGAGCCGGCGCGAACGAGGCCTCCCTTCCCCTCGATCCACTCCCCGACGCCGACGAAGGCGGCGGCTGCAGCACCGACGACCGCGAGGAGGACGAGGTACGACGCGATGTGGTGGAGCCCGGCAGCGTCGGCGGCGAAGGCGCCGATCGCGAGTGAGAGCGGAAGCAGCCGCGAGCCCATCCACCAAGGAGGTTCGCTCCCGCGCAGGACGGTCCTTCCGCGTTACGCTCGATCCGTCCAGAGAGAGGAGCGCAAGTGGCAGATACGACGTTGACGTGGCTCGGTCACGCGACCTTCCGGCTCGACACCGCAAGTGGCAAGCGCATCTACATCGACCCGTTCCTGAACGGGAACCCGAAGTGCCCCGAGAACGAGGTCAAGCCCGAGCGCGCCGACGTGATCGCGCTCACGCATGGGCACGGCGACCATGTCGGCGACACGGTCCAGATCGCAAAGGAGCATGGCGCCACCGTCGTCGCCCCGGTCGAGCTCGCAGACTGGCTGCAGTCCAAGCACGAGCTGAAGAACGTGCGCGACCCGAACAAGGGCGGCACGACCGACGTCGACGGGATCACGTTCACGATGACGAACGCGCACCATTCGAGCTCGAACGACGAGGGCGAGTACATGGGCGAGCCGTGCGGCATCGTGATCACGACCGAAGACGGCAAGAAGATCTACTTCGCGGGCGACACCTGCGTCTTCGGCGACATGGCGCTCATCAAGCGCCTCTACTCGCCGGAGGTCGCGGTACTCCCGATCGGCGACCACTACACGATGGGCCCGAAGGAGGCGTCGCTCGCAGTCGAGCTGCTCGGCGTCAAGCGCGTCGTCCCCTGCCACTGGGGCACGTTCCCCGCGCTCACGGGCACACCGGATCAGCTCGAGGTCGGCAGCGACGTCACCGTCGAGAAGCTCGAGCCCGGAGACACGATCACGCTGTGAGAGAGCGCTGGTTCGGAGCGACCGGGCGCCGCGTTCCCGAGCTCGCCGTCGAGGGCGAGGTCGAGCTCGGGGATGCGCTCGTGCTCGGCGGCGTCGGTGACGTCGAGCGGATGCGCGCGGCGTTCGACGCCGGCACGCCCGTCGTCGTCCGCGCCGCGACGCCGGACGAGATCAAGGCCGCGCTCGCACGACCCGAGGTCGCATGTGTGCTCGTGCCGCCCGGCCGCGCCGACCTCCTGACGCTCGATCTCACCGAGCTCACATACGGATGATCGTCGCGACCTACTCGATCGCGGCGTGCGACCTCGACGCCTCGCAATGGGGCGTCGCCGTGCAGTCGAAGTTCCTCGCGGTCGGCTCCGTCGTGCCCTGGGCCGAGCCGCACGTCGGCGCGATCGCGACCCAGGCGTATGCGAACCCCCGCTACGGGCCCGAAGGCCTCGCGCTCCTGCGGGACGACGTCCCCGCCGACGAGGTCGTGAAGCGGCTGACCGACGCCGACGACGGCCGCAACGAGCGCCAGCTCGGCGTCGTCGACCGGCATGGGCGCTCCGCGTCCTACACCGGCTCGGAGTGCCTGGACTGGGCCGGTCACCGCAACGGGGACTGCTACGCCGCACAGGGGAACATCCTCGTCGGCAAGGAGACGGTCGACGCGCTCGCCGCGACGTTCGAGGCGACTGCGGGCCGGCCGCTCGCCGAGCGCCTGATCGAGTGCCTCGCGGCGGCGCAGCTCGCGGGCGGCGACAGCCGCGGCCAGCAGTCGGCGTCCCTGCTGATCGTCGAGCCGGACGGCGGCTACGCGAAGCTCTCGGACGTCGTCGTCGATCTGCGCGTCGACGATCACGAGCGCCCGATCGAGGAGCTGCAGCGGATCCACACGCTGCACGAGCAGCTGTTCGGCGTCACGCCGCGCGACCGCTGGCTGCCGCTCGAAGGCGAGCTGCGCGGCGAGGTGGACGAGCGCCTCCGCAAGCTGGGCTTCGACTCGCTCGAGACCTGGTCGGGCGTCGCGAATCTCGAAGACCGCGTCGACGGCGAGGACGCCATCGACCCGGTCGTCCTCGCAGCCCTGCGCGAGGCCTCCGCCTGAGCTGGGAGCGGTTCGAAGGCCGCACCGTCGTCGGCGACGTGCGGTTCCACGACGACGACCGGCAGCTCTGGATCTACCTCCCGCCGTCGTACGAGCAGACAGAGCGGCACTACCCGGTGCTCTTCGCCCACGACGGGCAGAACCTCTTCGACGACGACCTGAGCTTCTCCGGCGAGTGGCGAGCCGACGAGACGCTCGAGAGCCTTGCGCACGACGAGGGGATCGAGGCGATCGTCGTCGGCGTCGCGAACAGCGGCTCGCAGCGGATGACGGAGTACTCGCCGTTCACCGGCACCGGGGAGGCGTACGTCGACTACCTCGTCGACGAGGTGCGGCCGCTCGTCGCGGCGTCGTTCCGGATCGCCCGCGAGCCCGCGCGCACGGGCCTGCTCGGCTCGTCGGCGGGCGGAACGATCAGCCTCTACGCGATCGCCGCGCGCCCCGACGTGTTCGGGCTCGCCGGCGTGCTCAGCCCTGCCTTCTGGTGGCTCGGCGAGGCGATGTTCGACTACCTGCGCGAACGCGACGTCGCGGGGCGCATCTACATGGACATCGGCGACCGTGAGCGCGGCGTCGACAATATGCTGCGCATGGTCGAGCTGCTCGAGACGAAGCGCGTCGAGCTCCAGCACGCCGTGGAGCCCGGCGGCGAGCACAACGAGGCCGCCTGGGCGCGGCGGCTCCCCGACGCACTACGCTTTCTCCTGCGATGAAGCTGCTCAAGCTCGACGAGATCGACGGCATCCCGGTGCTCGGCACACTGTCGTGGAAGCCGGTCAGGCGCCCGCTCGGCGTGACGGCGTTCGGCATCAACGCGTACACCGCGGCGAACGCCGGCGACGAGGTCGTGGAAGAGCACACGGAGACGCAGCTCGGTCACGAGGAGATCTACTTCGTGCACACGGGCCATGCGACGTTCACGGTCGACGGCGAGGAGGTCGACGCACCCGCAGGCACGCTCGTCTACCTCGACGACGTCTCGCAGAAGCGGCACGCGATCGCGAAGGAGGCAGGCACGACGGTGCTGGCGATCGGCGGCGTGCCGGGCGTGCACGAGCCGTCGGCGTGGGAATACTTCTTCCCGGCGCTGCCGGCAATGCGCGAGCACGACTACGACACTGCGCGGCGCATCCTCGAGGAAGCGCTGCAGGAGAGCGACGCGCCGGCCGTCCACTATCAGCTCGCGTGCGTCGAGTCGCTTTCCGGCAACCGCGAACGGGCGCTCGACGAGCTCGAGCACGCGATCGCCGGGGGCGAGCGCTTCCGCGAATGGGCGCAGAAAGACGAAGATTTCGCAGCGATTCGCGACGATCCGCGCTTCCCTGCGTAGCCGGAGCGCGCCGTGAGGCGTTGCCTCTGTAGATGGGATCGACGCTCTTCGTCCTCGTGTTCGTCTCGACGGGTGCCACGGCGGCCCTGAAGGGCCGCTGGCTGCTCTTTGCCGTCGGGCTCCTGCTCGGGCCCGCGGTCTGGGCGCTCGCGTTCCTCGTGCCGGCGCGGCCGCGCTCGTGGTGGTTCGAGCACCTCTACACGGACGCGAAGCGCACGCGCGCCACGCAGCTCGCACCGTTCCGCCGCCGCTAGCCGCCGGGGAGGCGGATCCCCGTCTCGCGAAGCGGCGGGACCGGGTCGGCCGACGGCCGCGCGGCGAGCACGAGCGCGCCGTGGCCGGGCTGCGCGACGAGCGCGTCGACCCACAACTGCATGCCGAGCGCGAGGGCGAGCGCCTTGTGCCATTGCTCGCCGCCGAAGGGCACGAGCTGCTCCTCGGCCGCGAGGCCGGCGATCACGTCGCCCCAGGTCACCGCGCCCATCGACACGTCGACGATCACGGGCTCGCCGTCCGAGCTCGGCACACCGAGCGCGAGCGGGTTCGTGCCTGCGACCTTCGGCCCGTCCGGGGGCCCGAGCCGCGCCGGCGAGGTCGCGGTGAGGACCGCGACGAGACCGCCCTCGGCGAGCCGGCGCGCGTAGTGGCCGAGCATCCCCGTCGGGAAGGTCCGCTCGCAGATGACGAGCCGCGCTCCCTGCGGCGGTCGCGCGAGCAGCGCCTCGACGACGGCGTCGAGCACGAGATACCCGACGGTGCCGGCACCGTCCCAGCGCTCGAGCCCGTCCTCCACCACACCTGACGTCGGCGCGCGCCCGGCAGGGAAGGATTGCGTCTCGAGCCATTCGACCCGGGAATGACCGTGGCCGAGCTTCCCGCGCGACTCCGCGTCGTCGAAGTGCCGCCAGAGCCTCGCGGCGTCATCTGGATGGAAACCGAGCGCCTCGAGCCGGCGCAGCCCCTCGTCACGCTGCATGGCGGCCGAACTCCAGCACGGGCCAGCCGCGCGTCGCGGCGATGCGGCGCAGCGCGCGGTCCGGGTTCACGGCGACGGGATTGCCGACGGCCTCGAGGAAGGGCAGGTCGGTGTGCGAGTCCGAGTACGCGGTCGACGCCGTAAGGTCATGCCCGAGCTCGCGAATGCAACGTGCCTTGTTGTCTGCGTGCAGCGCGCGAATCGCGCGTCCCGTGTACTTGCCGTCGACGACCTCGCAGACCGTGCCGAGCGCGCCGTCGAAGCCGAAGTCGTCGGCGATCGCCTGCACGATCTCCTGCAGCGTCGCCGAGACGATGTACACGGGCTCACCGCGACGGCGATGACGTTCGACAAGGTCGAGCGACTCGGCGTAGACGAGCGGCCGCAGCACACGCTCCATTGCGCCCGCCACGAGGGAGCTGAGCTCCTCCGGCGTGAAGCCACGCAGTACGACGAGCCCGTCCTCCGCGGCGCGCTTCACCGCAGCATGCGACGCACCGCGGGCCACGAACAGCATCTGCCACGCCGCGGCGCGCGCGAGCTGTCGCCGCGAGATGATCCCCGCGGCGCGGAACGCAGGCGCAAGCGCGAGCGCCGACGAACGGCGAATCAGCGTGCGGTCGAGGTCGAAGAACGCGGCCGGGCCGCGCATCGCGTCGCTAGCCGCCGAGCCCGGCTGCTGCGTACGCGTCCTCGCGGCGTCCGTAGTCGTGGATGCTCACGATCTTCCCTTCCCGGAGCACGATGATCTGGAACAGCCGGGGGATGAGGCCGCGCGCGCCCAGACGCTCGAGGCGCCGGCCGCGCAGGTGGACGAGCGCCCGGTCTCCGAGCTCGATGATCTCTCCCGGGCGGAGGCGGTTCGCCGAGGCGCGCCACAGCATCGTGCGCACGATGTCGTCCGCGTTCTCGCACGGCTTCCAGCCGTCCGCCTTCGCCGGGTGCCAGGTCGCGTCGTCGTGCAGCAGCAAACGGAGCGTGCGGTGATCGGCTCGGCGGGCAAGCGTGTACGCCTGCTCGATCGCGTCGCTCAGCGGCCCGGCCATCTACGAGACGAGCGGCAGGCTCTTCACGATCGAGCCGGCTTCGCGACGCGCGTCGATCGTCTCGGCGATCGAGATGATCACCTGCGCCGACTCCGCATCCGGATACGCAGCGACGATCGGCACGCCCAGGTCGCCCTGCTCGCGCAGCACCGGGTCGAGCGGCACCTGGCCGAGGAGCGGCACTCCTAGGTCGGAGGCGAGCGACTCGCCGCCGCCCGCGCCGAAGACGTCGCCGGTCATGTTCTCGATCACGCCGAGCAGCCGCATGTTCGTCTTGCGGGCCATCGACGCGGCGCGCGATGCAACGTCCTGCGCAAGCTTCTGCGGGGTGGTCACGACGACGACCTCGGCGCGAGGTAGCAGCTGTGCGAGTGAGATCGAGATGTCGCCGGTGCCGGGAGGCATGTCGACGACGAGCACGTCGAGCTCACCCCAATGCACGTCGGTGAGGAACTGCTCGAGCGCGCGGTGCAGCATCGGCCCGCGCCACATCACGGGCTCGTTGTCGTCGAGGAAGAAACCGATCGACATCAACTTCAGGCCGTCCTTCACCGGCGGCACGATCATCTCGTCGACGGCAACCGGCTTCTGGTGGATGCCGAGGATGTGCGGGATCGAGTGGCCGTAGATGTCGGCGTCGACGATGCCGGTGCGCCGTCCCAGCCGCGCGAAGGCGACGGCGAGGTTCGCTGTGAGCGACGACTTGCCGACGCCGCCTTTGCCGGATGCGACTGCAATCACACGGCAGTCGCGCGGCAGTCGGATCACGTTGTCGCGCTCGGCCGCGCCGCCTCGCAACTTGGTCGTGAGCGCCTGCCGCTCCTCCGGCGTCATCACGCCGAAGTGGAGCTCGAAGCCGCGCACGCCGGGCACGTCGGCGAAGGCGCGCTCGACCTGCGTCTCGAACGAATCGCGAAGCGGGCAGCCCGCGATCGTCAGGACGATCGTGAGCGAGACGATCCCGTCGTCGATCTCGACGTCGCGGACCATGTCGAGCTCGGTGACCGGGCGCTGGAGCTCCGGGTCGATGACCGTCGAGAGCGCAGCGAGAACGGCGTCGCGGGAAACCTCCATCCGCGTCGAACCGTACCGAAGTGGACGTCGGTCAAGGTTCGCGGGCCGCCGGTCGATACAGGGCCATGCTCCGGCTCTCGGTTCTCGCGGCTGCCGCGGCGCTCGGTCCGGTCGCCTCGGCACATGCCTCGTGCGGCAATGCGCCGTACAGCTACGCGGGCCTCGTCGGCAGCTCGGCCGGCGGGGGCGTCGGCGCGACGGTCACCGCCCTGCGGGCGCCGGCGCTCCGCGGCGGCCACGTCGCCGCCTGGGTCGGCGTCGGCGGACCGGGGCTCGGCCCGGACGGGGCGGACGAGTGGCTTCAGGCGGGCATCAGCGGCGAGCCCGGACGTGGGCTCGCCTTGTACTACGAGGTCGCGCTGCCCGGCGTCGCGCCACGCTACGTCCGGCTCGGGGCGACGACGCCCGGGAAAGCGCATCGGGTCGCCGTCGTCGAGTCGCGGCGCGGCGCCTGGCGGGTCGTCGTCGACGGCGTGCCGCGGACGGAGGCGATCGCGCTCCCGGGGAGCCACGGCGCCTGGCGGCCGGTCGTGACGAGCGAGTCGTGGAACGGCGGCGTCGGCGCCTGCAACGGCTTCTCGTTCCGGTTCGCCGGCGTCGTCGCGAGGATCGGCGGCGGCTGGCGCCGCCTTCAGGGCACCTGGCTCGCCGCGCCTGCTTCGCGCGTGCTGCGCCGCAGGGACGGCTTCGTCGCGTTCAGGCCGGGCGCGTGATCGTCTCGTCGAGCCGGCTGCGGAACGGGATCGGCAGCGTCCGGCAGAGGAGCGCGAGGTCGCGGCCGAGCGACCAGCTCGTCACGTAGAGGTAGTCGAGCCGCACCATCTCGGAGAACGGGATCGCGCTCGCGCCGAGCACCTGCCACGGCCCGGTCACCCCCGGCTTCAGGTTCAGGCGCTCCCTGCCCCACGTGCCGACGTGCCGGTCCTCGTCGAGGATCAGCGGCCGCGGGCCGACGAGGCTCATCGTGCCGCAGAAGACGTTCAGGAGCTGCGGCAGCTCGTCGAGCGAGTAGCGCCGCAGCCGGCCGCCGACGCGCGTCACGCGCGGGTCGCCCTGGATCTTGAACATGCGCGCGTCGCCGCCCGGCAGCAGATGCTTGTTCAGGTGCACGAGCGAGGACTTCTGGTCCTCGGCGTCGGCGTCCATCGTGCGGAACTTCAGGATCGTGAACGTCTCGCCGCGTGCACCCATCCGCACCTGCCGGAAGAACACGGGGCCCTTCGAGTCGAGGCGGATCGCAATCGCGATCAGCGCCATGATCGGTGCGAGCACGACCAGCCCGACAAGCGAGAGCGTCAGGTCCATCGCGCGCTTGAGCAGCTTCGAGGAGCGCGAGAGCCGCAGCGGCGGCAGACCGACGAGCGGCAGGCCCTCGACCGTGTGCAGCCCGACCGCGGGGCTCAGGATCTCGAAGAAGCGCGGGACGATGTCGACCTGCACGTCGAGGTTCTTCAACGAGCGGATCAAATCGAGCGTGTCCTCGTTCGCTTCGTTCGAGAACGCGATGATCACGCGCTCGACGTCGAGCAGGCGCACGATCGCGCCGAGCCGCTCGGGCCCGCCGAGCAGCGCGAGATGCTCGAGGTCGTCACGCCGCTCGCGCGGCTGCGAGTCGATGAAGCCGACGATGTTGATCCCGTACTCGGGATGGTTCAAAAGCTTCTTGGCGACGAGCTGACCGACCTCGCCTGCGCCGACGATCACCGCGTTCTGGAGGTACGCGGCGCGACGGCGCACGACCGCGCGCGCAACCGCGCGTCCCGTCCAGACGAGCGCGACCGCAGCGACCCAGAAGATGATCAGCTTCGTCAGGCTCGGATGCGTCACGCCGGTGACGTAGGCGCCCGCGGCGAAGACCCACGTGCAGACCGTGACCATGTGGAACACGCCCGAGAAGTCGTCGGTCGTCGAGTGGTCCGTCCGCTCCTCGTCGTGGTCGTAGAGGCCGTACAGCTTTGCGACGATGACCCAGAACGGGAGCGTCGCCACGAAGACGAGAACCTCGCTCGTCATGTCGAGCTGACCTGTCCGTCTGCTCATCGCGACGACCCACTCGGCGATCCCGAGCGCGAGCAGGAGACCGAGCACGTCGGCGAGGAGGAGCATGCGGCGGACGAGCCAGCCGCGGCGCTTGACGATCGCCGTCCGGCGCCGTCGTTCGAGAATCGCGAGTGTTCGCTCGTCGACGGACGTGCTCAACTCGTCGTACAGATCGAAGCCTTGGAGCCGGGCCGCACGCTCCGTCGCATTCACGTCAGTGATCCCCCCTTGCGAACAATGATCCTGCCAGCACGTTCCTGATCGATTCGGGCGTCGGGCCTTCTCCGCTCGCGACCTGCGTCCACACGCCCGCCCGGAAGAGGCGGAGTGTGTGATCGCGCACGCAGATGTGCAGCACCGGGACGTCCCGACTCGACGCGACGGCGCTTGCAGCGTCGGCGTCGTCCTCGCTGTCGACGACGATCGCGTCCGGACGAAGCGAGTGCAGTAGCCCTGCAGTGTCGCGTCGCGCGGTGAAGGACCGAACGTCGGCGAACTCGAGCGCGGACTCGACTGCCTCGCCGAGCAGCGGCACTGCGCACACCACGGCGACGAGCGGACGGGGCGGTGCGGCGGCGGCGCTCACGAGAGCCGGCTCACGAGTCGAGGCTCGCCGGCGGCCGAGGTGGCCGTCCGGTAGAAGGTCGCAGCGGCGCCGCGCGACGGCAGGTCGAGCTTCTGCAGGATGTTCTGCACGTGGCGCTTGACAGTGAACTCGGAGATGGAGAGCGCCGCGGCGATCTGCCGGTTGCGCGCGCCCTCTGCGATCAGGTCGAGCACCTCCCGCTCGCGCGAGGAGAGCATGTCGGCGCGGTCGATCGCGCGAGTACGCTCGTCCATGCCGTGCAATGCGTCGATCATCATCGTCGCGAGGTCGCGCGAGAGCGGCGCCTCGCCGTGGACGACGCCGCGCAGCGCACGCACGAGGCCCTGCGGTGAGATCTGCTTCCGAAGGAAGCCGTGCGCGCCGGCGCGGACAGCCGACAGGACGGCGTCCTGCTTCGGGTCGTAGCTCCAGACGATCGTGTGGGGAGAGCAGAGCCCGGTGAGCCGCTGCACGGCCGCGACGCCGCCGAGCGGCGGCAGGTCGATGTCGATCAGGGCGATGTCGGGCGCAGCCTCGTCGACGGCCGCGAGCAACTCGTCGAGCGTGCCGGCCTCGACGACCTCGAAGTCGCGCTCGCGCGCGAGCAGGTTGCGCACGCCGGCCCGGAAGATCCGCAACGGGTCCGCGACGAGGATTCGCGTCGTCGTCATTCGGCCGCCACGCCGGCAGTCGGTGCCCTCAAATTCCTCTCCCCCAATCGGTTCCCCCCGGTCTCGCGGGGGGACCTCATACTGCACCCCTTTCGAGTGATGAGCAATAGGACCGTGGTCCTGCTCGATCGGGGGACATCTGCCGGCGTCCACAGGCGCTCTGCGCAGGTTCCGGCAGGCTCCGCGAGGATTTCCCCGCCCCTGCGCACGATTCTCGACCGCCGTCCACCGCTTGCCCACAGGCTCTCCACCGGCCCGCCCACCGATACGGCTTTCGCGCATGGTTCCTCGCGGGCGGGAGTGGCCCTCAGCCGGTGAGCGAGCCGAGCCGCTTCGCGGCGGCGCCGAGGGGCCGTGGCTCCTCGAGGACGGGGGCGAAGAGATCGCCGCGCTCGGCGACCCTGGCGAGCGCCCGCTCCATCGTGAACTGCTGCGGGCGGACGTCCGCGGTCAGCTCGTCCCACCCGAGCGGCGTCGACACCGGTGCCCCCGGCTTCGGCCGCACCGAGTACACCGAGGCGATCGTCTTGCCCCAGCCGTTCTGGCGGTGATCGACGAGCACGCCGGAGCGCTTCTTCTTCAGCCACTCGGTCGTCACGAGCCCGGGATGCCTCGCTTCGAGCAGCCGTGCGGCCGACCCGGCGAAGTCGTAGGTCTGCTCGAAGGACGCGCGCCGCTGGATCGGCGCCAGCACGTGGATCCCGTCGGCGCCGCTCGTCTTCACGTAGCCGGGCAGCTCGAGCTCGTCGAGCAGCTCGCGGACGAGGTGCGCGACCTCGATCGCCTGGGCGAAGCCGTTCGGCTCGTCGGGCGGGTCGAGATCGAAGACGACGTAGTCCGGCCGGGCAGGACGGTCGACGCGCGAGTACCAGGCGTTCATGTCGATGCAGTGCATCTGCACCATCCAGAGAAGCGCCTCCGCGGAGTTGACGAGCGGGAAGTCGACCTCCCGCGAGCCGCCCTCGCGCGGATGGGTCGTGAACCGCCGCGTCTCGATCCAGTCCGGCATCCCCTTCGGAGCCTGCTTCTGGAAGAAGCCCGGCCCCGCGATCCCCTCGCGGTAGCGCTTCATCGTGAAGGGGCGGTCGCGGAGGTGCGGCAGGATCGCCGGCGCGATCGCCTCGTAGTACGCGAAGAGGTCGCCCTTCGTGATCCCGTCGCCGGGGAAGAGCACGCGGTCGGCGCTCGAGAGGGTGACCTCGTGCATGCCCGGAGTCTGCCGGAGCGGCCCGCCCGTCCACCGTTCGGGGGATGCGAGGCCCGGCAGGACGCCGGTTGGATGAGAGTGGCTGCGGAATGGCGATGGAACCGAACGAACGCTGGCTCGATCCTTCAGGCGACGACGGTGAGCCCGGCGCCGACTTCGAGCGTGTGCGCCGCCGCCTGCTCCGCCTCGCCTTCGACATCCACGACGGGCCCCTGCAGAGCCTCGCGGCCGTCGGCTTCGGCCTGACCGAGCTCCAGGAGCGCGTCGACAAGCTGACCGGAGACGCTGCCGAGCGGGACGGAGCAGCGGGCGTGCTCGCCGAGATCGTGGCGGAGCTGACCGAGGCAGAGCGCTCGCTCCGGCGCCTCGTCGGCACGCTCGAGGACGCGCGGCCGGACATCCCGCTCGCCAAGGACATCCTCGAGATCGAGCTCGAGCGCCTGCGGCGGCGCTCGCACATCGAGGTCGTCGTCGAGGGCGAATGGGCTTTTCACCCGGACAGCCGCTCGCAGGCGCTCGCGCTCGCGGCGCTCATCCGCGAGTCGCTTGCGAACGTGATGAAGCACGCGCGCGCGCAGCGGGTGATTCTGCGCCTGCAGCTGAGCAAGACGCACCTGCTGCTGGAGATCCAGGACGACGGAGTCGGCTTCGACCCGGCGGCCGAGCAGAGCGACGGCGCGATCGGCCTCACGAGCATGCGCGAGCGCGTGAAGCTGCTCGGCGGCGAGCTCGAGATCCTCAGCCGGCCGGGCGGCCCCACCGTCGTCTCGGCCGTCCTGCGCCGGTGGCGGCGGCAGCCTCCCGTCGCCTACACCGCTCCCCACATCGCGTCGCCCGGCAGCTAGGGCGAGGCTTCGTCCTCGCCCGCGAGCGACTCCGCGCACGTCGGGCACAGGACGACGGCCGCGGGCAGCCCGGAGCTCTCCTCGACGAGGTACGCCCGCCAGTTGCGCTCGAAGCGCACCGTCGCGGCGTCGCAGTGGTCGCAGAAGATCGCTGTGAGCGTGGGCAGCACCATCGCAGTGTGCGGTTGCGGCCCCCGGCGCGCGCTCGACGGGCGTCCAGGCGCACCCGAACGATCGACCTGGCCCTTTTTTCAGGGCGAACGGGCCGCCGCCCCTCCAACCGCTCGGATCGACGTCCTGACCACACGGCCCGAGGAGGCCCGACCGTCTGTGGAGAGGAGCGAGCGCCCGTCCGCCTCGGGCAGCAGATCGTTTTCGCGGGAGCTTCTTGACCGTCGAACGGGTGGGGTTGCGACCGACCTAGGTCGGGGTTCCGGCGCCGCTCAGGCGCAGACGGGGTCCTCGACCGGGTACGACACGCTGAAGGCGTGCGGGCCGCTGTCGCTCACGAGCCGCGAATGCGGCCGGACGACGTCGGCGTAACCCCCGTTGACAGTGGTGCCCGCGAGCCCGGCCGCGATCGCGTTGCCGCGGTAGGTGCGGGCCGACGCGATGTCGTCCTCCGACCACAGCCGGAGGCCCGCGTCGTAGCACCCGCCCGCCCGAACGACGACGACGGTCTCCACGCACTGCGTCGCACCGTGGGTGAACGTGCAGCGGGTCGTCGTCGTCGTGCCTGCGACCGGCGCCGACGCTGCCGCAGCCGCAGCCGCGAGCGCTGCCGAGACAAGCAGGGCCGCCGTTGTGACGATCCCGATCCTCACGGGTTGGCCCTCACGGGGCGAGCGGGCGGATCTTCTCGTTCGGGAGCGACCCGAAGTCGGCCCCCGCGTAGAAGCGCGAGCCGATCGCGGCGTGGAACGCGGCTTCGGCCTTTCGCGACGTCTCGATCTGCCAGTCGGCCTTGTCGTGGACGTTGAACCAGATGAAGGCCTTGACCCGCCGGAACACGTGCGGCACCTCGATCGACAGGGTGTCCCTGATCCAGGCGGCCTTCGAGCCCCCGAACTCGCTCGAACCGGTCTCGCCGATCATCACGGGCTTCGACGGCGCGACGTTCGCGAGGATGTCCTTGTACGTCGGCCCCATCACCTGGTTGAACGTCTGCCACACGTTCCGCTTGATGCCCCAGTTGTAGCCGTCGATGCACGTCCAGTCGACGTAGGCGTTCCCGGGATAGAGCTGCGAGAGCGGCTTGCTCGAGCCGTTGTACTCGGCGTTCGGGCACCAGACCCACGTCACCTTCGTCGCACCGACGTTCGTGAAGATGTTGTGCACGTGACGCCACATCTTCACGAACTGGCCGCGCGAGTTCCCATTCACCGTCTCGATCCACGGGAACGTCCCGATCAGGTTCATCTCCCAGTCGAAGCGAAGGAAGAAGGGATGTCCCCACGTCTTCGCCGCGAGCGCGAAGCTCCTGATGTAGCCGTCGAACTTGCCGTTGATGATGTTCGCGAGCGTGTACTTCGGCTGCTCGGTCCCGCCCGGCCCTTTCGATCCCCAGCTGAAGAACGGGATGCTGCCGTGATCGCGGATCGCGTTCATCCCGTTGATCGGGAAATTCGGATGCTTCGATCCCCAGTTCGTGCCGACGGCGAGCATCGACACCTTCTTGCCGGCGTGCTGCTCGAACACGCGCAAGCCGCGCATGTCGGACGGCGGATCGCCATAGCCGTACAGGTGACCCGAGACCAGGGCGCCCCAGTAGATCTGCCCCGCATGGTTGGAGAAGACGACGGCGCGACGGGAGACGACCTGCGTTCCCACCGAGTCCGTCACACGTGCGCTCAATGTGTGACGCCCGTCGACCTGCAAGTTCGTATCGAGCTTCACTGACCACGACGCCAGGCCCGTTGCGACCTGGTACGGGCCGGTGTCGATGCGGATCTCGACGCGCGCGATGCCGAGCGGCGCACTCGCCGTGCCGCGCACGACGACCGCCTGCTTCAGCTTCGCGCCGGCTGCAGGCGACGTGAAGGTGACGCGCGGCGCGACCTGCCCGGCAGCGGTGTTCTGGAAGACGACCAGGAGATCGGCCCACGCTTGCGTGCCCGCCGAATCGGTGACGCGCGCCTTCAGATCGTGCTGGCCGTCCCCGTACGCGGCCGTGTCGAGCGAGAACGTCCAGTTGCTCGTTCCGCTGACGAGCTGATACGGGCCTTCGTCGACGCGGAGCTCGACCTTCGCGATCCCGGCGGGCGCCTGGGCCGTGCCGGCGAGCGCGAGCACTCCGTGGACAGCCCCGGTGGGCGCCGGAGTCGTGAACGCAACGGAGGGGCCTGCTGCCGTGGTCGCGGCGCGGGCGCCGCCGAGGCCGAGCATGCCGGCGATCAGGAGCGCGCCGACCAGCACGACGGGTGGCGAAATTCGACGAACCAGCTGCACGCCTCTTCCCTTCAGTGAGTCGTCCCCCCTCGTGGGGCCTCATGCCCGACAGGCGGACGCCCAACCCCGTTCGAATCGTAGCCAAGAAAGTTCGCGCAGGGTCTTCCCCCGGTTTTTTTACATCCCGCAACGTTTCCTGCGAACGTAAAAGGCGTAAAACTGGTAGCACTTCATGTAGTTTCTGCGGTTCAAAGGCCGATGCGATCGACCTGCGAGGAGGGGGGAGAAGTGGCAGTTCAAGAGGTCGGCGACCCAATCGTGGACGCCGCGGCACGCGACGTCGGGGGCACGCCGCGCGTGAGCGTGGTCCTTCCGACCTTGAACGAGGCGGAGAACCTCCCTCACATCCTGCCGCTGCTCGGCGGCTACGAGGTGATCGTCGTCGACGGGGGCTCGACCGACGGGACGCTCGACGTCGTTCACGCCTATGCCCCCGACGCGATGATCATCCAGCAGAACCGGAGGGGGAAGGGCAACGCCCTGATGTGCGGTATCGAAGCCGCCGCAGGCGACATCGTCGTCACGCTCGACGCCGACGGATCGGCGCGCGTCGACGAGATCCCGCGCTTCGTCGCTGCGCTCGACGCCGGAGCCGACTTCGCAAAGGGGTCGCGCCATCTTCACGGAGGCGGCAGCGCGGATCTGACGCTCTTGCGCTCGCTCGGCAACCGCTTCCTGGGGCTCGTCGTCAACGTCCTGTTCGGGACGCGGTACACGGACCTCTGTTACGGCTTCAACGCCTTCTGGACGAAGCACGCGCACACGCTCGCGATCACGTGCGACGGGTTCGAAGTCGAGACCCTGCTCCATCTGCGGGCGCATCTCGCGAAGCTCGTCGTCGTCGAGGTGCCGAGCTACGAGGAGCTCCGCCTGAACGGGAGCAGCAAGCTGCGGCCGTTCCGCGACGGTTTCCGGATCCTGCGCACGATCTTGCAGGAGTGGGCGCGTCGTCGCGAATCGCATTTCCCGGAGCCGACCGGCGAGCCCTTGCCGGAAGCTCCATAGCGAGCCCTCACACAGACGTCTTCGCCGTCACGCGCGCGGGCGGACTGAGCGCCGCCCTCGACGTCGCGCGGCAACGCTCGCGCGACGCGATCTGCGTCTTCGTGAGCGAAGGCGTCGTGCAGGGGCCGGAGCTTCTCGACACGCACGCCGCGGCGCACGCGAGCCGCCCGAATCTCGTCGCGATCGACGCGCGCACCTGCGGCACGCTGTCAGTCCGTCGCGCCACGCTCGACGGAGTCGACGATTCCGCATCGTCGCTCGCCGAGCTTGGCCAGCAACTGCAGCAGCAGGGGAACGACGTTCGCTGCATCGACGACGGCAGCCACACGCTCGACGCGTCGTCGCGCGTTCGCGACGGCACACGCCACGCGCAACTGCTAGCAGCGGACCAGGCTGCCGGCCGCTGGCTGCTCACATGGTTCACCGACACGACGCCGCGCGCACTGGTCGTCCGGCGCGCGCTGCTGACGCTCCGCATCCCACCGTCACTCGTCGCCGCGCTCGCGCGGGCCTCGGCGAACGAGCGCGGCCTTCGGTTCTCGTCGGACTACGCGTACTGGTACGGAGTCAGGCGGAACATGCACGCGGCCGCCTGGAAGCGGGTTGCGCGTGGTACGCCGATCCTGCTGTATCACGCGTTCGGCACGGATGTCGCGAGCCGCTTCGTCACGGCTCCGCGGTCGCTCTCACTGCAGCTGCAGCTGCTGGCGCGGCTCGGCTACCGGACGATCACGCTCGAGGCACTCGCCGATGCAGTGCGAAGCGGCACGCCGCCGCCGTCGCGGACGATCGTCCTGACAGCGGACGACGGGTACGCCGACAACGAGGCACTCGTTCGGGCCCTCGCCCGGAACGGCTTTCGGGCGAGCATCTTCCTCGTCAGCAGCCGGCTCGGCGGGACCGCCGAGTGGAACACCGATCCGGCGCTCCGCGCGCGTGCCCTCGTCAGCGCCGACGAGGCACGCGGTCTGCAGCGGGACGTCGTCGAGGTCGGCGCGCACACCCGCTCGCACGCGTCGCTTCCCGATCTCCCGGACGAGGCGGTCGAGGACGAGATCGCGGGGAGCAAGCAGGAGCTCGAGGCCGTCCTCGGCAGCCCGGTGACGAGCTTCGCGTATCCGTACGGGCGGCACGACGAGCGCTCGGTCGCGGCCGTCGAGCGCGCCGGCTTCACGGCGGCGTGCACCGTGGCGGGAAGGCTCGCCCGGCTCTCCGACGACCCGCTGCTCCTTCCGCGCATCGAGATCGAGGCATCGGACTCGCTCCTCGGCTTCCTGCGGAAAGTCTGGTTCGGCGCCGGTGACGGCAGCGGGCGGCCGGACTAACGTCCGTGCCGTGACCGATGTCGTGACTGGGCCACTCGTGACTGGGCCGCTCGTAACTGGGCCGCTCCCCCTGCTGATGACGGCCACGGTCACGCCGCCCGCCGGCGTTCCCTTCCTGACGCGCAGCGACCCGCAGCAGCGGCTCCAGGACTACCGCGACGCGCTCGACGTCTATCTGCGCCTGCCCAGTAGCGCAGTCGACCGCATCGCCTTCGTCGACAACTCGGAGAGCGACCTCGGCGTGCTCGAGGACGCCGTCGCCGCGGCCGGCACAACCAAGGACGTCGAGCTGCTGTCCTTTCGCGGGCGCGACTTCCCGGTCGAGCAAGGACGGTCGGTCGGCGAGACCTATCTGATCGAGGACGCGCTCTCGCGATCGCGAATCCTCTCGCAGCTCGGCGAGACCGACGTCTTCTGGAAGGTCACCGGACGCCTGCGAGTGGAGAACCTCGACAGGCTCGTCGCGTCCACTCCGGCTTGCGATCTGTACATCGACCTTCGCCGCTACCGCATCCACTGGGCGGACACACGAGTGTTCGCAGCGACGCCGCGCGGGTTCCGGGCGGCACTCCTCGACAACATCGAGCTGCTGCGGCACGACCTGCTTCCCGAAGGCGCGGTCGCTCCGGAGCAGCTGCTGTTCGACGAGCTGCTAGCGCTGCGCGATGCGATCCGGCTCGAGCCGCGGCTGCGCGTCGAGCCGCGCATCTCCGGGCGCTCGGGCTTCGGCGAGGACTACGGCCGCCCGCGGCGCAGGCTCGAGTCGGCCGTCCGTTCGGTGACTCGGCGCGTCGCCCGTTCGGTCTGGATCTGAGCGTGCGCCTGCTCGTCGTCACGCCGTTCGCGCCCCGAAGCGACGCCGCGCACGGCGGCGCGCGCGCGCTCGCCGCCACGATCGTCGCACTCGGTTCCCGTCATGAGCTCGGCGTCGTCCACTTCCCCGACAGTTCGGGCGTCGACGCGGAGGTTCGAAAGGCAGCGGCGTTCGTGACCGAGCTACCGGCGCCGAACGTCTCGGGCGTGCGCCGGCTTCGCGTCTACCGCGAGCTCGCGCGCGGCGCGCCGATGGCGGTCGGCGAGCGCGTCGACGCAGCCGTGCTCGCCCGGCTGCACGCGGTTGCGGCGGACTTTCGACCCGAGCTCGTCCAGCTCGAGTTCCTGCTCACCACCGCACTCCTTCCGGCGATCGCGGGCATCGACGCGCCGCGTGTGCTGGTCGATCACGACGCGACGCTCCGCCCGCTCGAGCAGTTCGACACGCTACCCTCGCCGCTTGCCGGGATCTTGCGAGCGCTCGACGCGCGTGCCTGGAGACGACTGGCTCGCCGCGCCGCCGCCGAGATCGACGCGGCGATCGTCTTCACCGAGCGCGACCGCGCGGCCGGAGAGTTCCGAGACACGCGGATCGTGCCGCTCGTCGTCCCCCCGCGCGGTCAGCCGCTCGACGCGAATGGGACACCGCCGCCGACGCTGCTCTTCGTCGGCTACTACCGTCATCCACCGAATGAGGACGCCGCCGCCTGGCTCGTGGACGAGATCTTCCCCGGCGTGCGCCGCGAACGGCCGGAGGCACGGCTCGTGCTCGCCGGCGACGAGCTGCCGGCGGCAATTGCAGCGCGGGCGGGCGCCGGTGTGGAGTTCGCCGGCCGCGTCGAGACCCTCGATCCGCTCCTGGAGCGGGCGGCGATCGTCGTCGCGCCGTTGCGGACCGGCGGCGGCACGCGCGTCAAAGTGCTCGAGGCGCTCGGCGCCGGCAAGGCCGTCGTCGCGACGCCGCGCGCGGCGGAAGGGATCGCTGCCCCGGCCGGAGACGCAATCGTGATCGCGGAGGGCACAGAGGAGCTCGTACGTGAGATCTCGGCGCTGCTCGTTGACGACGATCGGCGTCGCAGAATCGGCGCGGCCGCGTACGCGTGGGCGACGAAAGAGCTCGACGGGCGCCGCACCGCCGACAGCTTCGACGCGATCTACGCCGACGTCCTTCGCAGCCGGTGAAGAGCAGCCCGCGCTCGCCGAACGAGCGACGCCAGCTCGAACGCGCCTTCCGCCACATGCAGCTCACCCGTCATCAGCCGCTGCTTGTAATCCTCGTCTCCGACGCCGAGGTCGATCCGCCGAGCGCCGGACCCCGCGGCATGCTCGATGAGCTCCAGGAGCAAGATCAAGCCGGGCGAGTGCCGCGCGAGCGCCTGGTCGTACGCCGGGAACCAGTAGGAAACGGTCGAGCTCGTGCGGAGACCGAAGTGCAGCGCGGCGATTCCGTCGCTTGTCCGAAGCACGTCGACCGCCGCCAAGCCCGGTGTCGCAGCGAGCTCGTCGAAGAGCTGCACGACCCACGGCTCGGAGAGGCGGTCCCACCTGCCGGCCCGGCGGTACTGCGCGGATTTCCACGCTCGAAGCGTCGCGAGGGCGGCGGGATCGGCGGCGGCGGCCTCGAACCGCAACGGGCCGACCTCCCGCTCGAGCCTGCGGCGCTGGGCGCGGATCTTCTTGAGCGTGCTGCGATGGCGCTCGGCGTAGTCGTCGAGGCCGGCGGTCAGGTCGATCTCCGGGGCGGCGCGCATCCGGTCGACGCGCCGGCCCGCGCCGCTCGCCTGACCCTCGACGAGGCGGCGGAACTCCCACCTGTCGAGCCCGCAACGCTCGAGCAACTCCCGCGCATCCCACTCGAATCCCGGTCGATGGACGACCGCCTGCAGGTCGGAGAGTCGTGCGCACATCGCGCCTGCGATGCGGGGAGCCGTCACCGCGAAGGCGAAGAAGCCGGCGATACCGCCGCCGTCCTCGATGACCGCGACGCGCGTGTCCGGACGCGCGCGACCGACGGCGGTCGCGAACTCGGGCGAGAGGAACGCGTTGTCGAGCTCGGCGTCGCAGCTCTGCATGTTGCGCCATGCAGCGAGCTCGCTCGACCCGAGCTCCGTCGGTTGCGTGATCGAGACGTTCACCGGTCGGCAGACATTAGACTTACGCGCTCGCCGTGAGCCGCGCGATCGACGCCAGCGTCGTGATTCCGACGCACAACCGCGCGCGGTTGCTCGAGCGCGTCCTCCAGAGCCTCGCCCTCCAGACGGCCGATCCGTCGAGCTTCGAAGTGGTGGTCGTCGACGACGGGTCGAGCGACGACACGAGTGACGTGTGCCGGGACGCCGGACGACGGCTCGAGCTCGCCTATCTGCAAATCGAGCACGGCGGAGCGAGCGCAGCGAAGAACGCCGGCATCGAGGCGGCACGCGGACGCGTGATCGTCCTTGCCGACGACGACGACGTCGCAGACCGCGGCCTCGTCGCCGAGCACCTTCGCGTGCACGCCGCGAATCCGGGAGCCTCGACCGGCGTGCTCGGCTACGCGACGTGGGATCCCGCGCTCCCGCGTACGGAGCTGATGCACTTCGTGACCGATGTCGGCGGCTTTCTCCTTTCGTACGGCGGCCTGAGCGACGGCGCGACGCTCGACTACCACTACTTCTGGAGCGGCTGCATCTCCGCCCCGCGCGAGCTGCTCCGCGAGTCCGGCGGCTTCGACACCCGACTGCCGGCGCTCGAGGACGTGGAGCTCGGCTACCGCCTGGCAGCACAGGGGCTGCAGATCCATTACACGCGACACGCGGTGAAGTACATGCAGCGACCGTACGACTTCCAGAGCTTCTGCGCGCGCTGCGAGCGAACGGGGCGCGGGCTCGGCCGCCTCGCCGCGCTGCAGCCGGAGCTCGCCGCCGAATATCGATCGCTGCTCCTCGGGAGCTTCGCAGCGCGGCTCGACCACGGCGAGCTGGAAAGCGCCGAACGGCGGCTCGATGCGTTGGGGCCCGAGGTCGCCGCACTCGAGGCGCGCGTGCGGATCCCGCCCACGTCGCGCCTCGCGAGGCTCGACCCCGCGCGGCGCAGGCTCTACCGCCTGTACGAGGAGGGCTTTCGCACCGCGACGTTGATCGGCGTGCTACGAGACGTCTGAGTCGCGACGTGCGCGCCGCGCCGCGAGTGCCGTCCCAAGCCGCCAACGCGCTCGTCTCGCCGCGAGCTGCGACGTTTGCAGAGCGAGCTCCGCATAGAGCGCGGCCCGCGCACGCCCCGGCAGCAGCCGTCGATACCGGCGAAGCACCGCGTTGCGGCGGGTGTCGTGCGCGCCTGCCGCGCGGTCGCGGACGGTCTTCGCCTCGGGATGGACGCGATAGTTCCCCCACGTCTCGTCGACATAGACGACGTTCGCTGCACGCACGGCGCGCAGGAGGAAGTCGAGATCCATCGAGAAGTCGTCGCCCTCGTCATACGGGCCGATCGTCTCGTGCAGGCTCCGGTCGTAGAAATACGCGGATGGGTTGAACGGGAACGGATAGAGGTCCGGCCCGAGCAGAAGCTGCTCGAAGCGAAGCTCGGCGGGACGGTTGACGTACGCGAGCACGTCCGCCTCCCAGGTGTTGCAGTTCCCGACGGCGAGCGTCGGCGACGGCAGGTCGCGGAAGAGCTCGACCACCCGCCGAAGCGCGCCGGGCTCGTAGAAGTCGTCGACGTTGAGGATGCCGGCGACCCGGCCCACGCCGGCTGCGACGCCGAGGTTCATCGCGCGGGACTGGTTGGCCCCTGCTTCCTGCAGCCAGCGGATCGACGCGTGCCCGGCCATCCGCTCGCGAACGATCGCCTCGGTCGCGTCGGCCGAGCCGCCGTCGACGACGAGATGCTCGACGTCCGCACACTCCTGTGCGAGCACGTTGTCGAGGCAGTCCGAGATGAACCGCTCACCGTTGAGGACCGGCGTGATCACGGTCAGTGCGAGCGAGCGAGCCTGTGTCACCGGGCGCGTAGAGTACAGTCGGCGGTTCGATGACGGGGTTGCTGGAACGCTCTCTCGAACAGGGCGCTCTCGACCGGCTGGTGCGACTCCTTCCCGCCGACCGACAGAAGCCCGCGCGGCGGCGCCTGCGCAGGATCGCCCGCCCCGCCTTCCTCGGGACGCTGCGGAAGGCACCGGTCAGCCGCCGCTTCGGGTACGACCGCGGCACGCCGATCGACCGCTACTACATCGAGCAGTTCCTGGAGGCAAACCGCGCGGCGATCCGCGGGCGAGTCCTCGAGATCAAGGACAGCACCTACACGGACCGCTTCGGGAGCGGGGTGACGGAGCGCGAGGTGCTGGACGCCGACGCCTCGAACCCGCTCGCGACGATCGTCGACGACCTCACCACCTGCGCGACCATTCCCGACTCGAGCTTCGACTGCTTCATCCTCACCCAAACGCTGCAGTACGTCATCGACCTGCACACGGCGGTCGCCACCTGCCGTCGAATCCTGAAGCCCGGCGGGACCCTGCTCGTGACCGTCCCCACGCTGGGGCAGATCGTCGACAAGCCACCGCACCTGCTGGAGCGCTGGCGGTTCGCCCCCGCCGGATGCCAGGCGCTCTTCGCGTCGGTGTTCGGACCGGAGTCGATCGACGTCCGCGCGCACGGCTCGTGCTTGACGAGCGTCGCCGCGCTCGTCGGCATGGCACGGGAAGAGCTGTCGGAGCATGAGCTCGGCCGCGACGACCCAGCCTTCGCGCTGCTCGTATCGGTGCGGGCCGTCAAGGCGTGAGCCTCGCCGGCGTTCTCCGCAACGCACGCGCGCGGGCCGCCGGCGCGCGAGGGCTCGTGCTCGCTCACCATCGAGTCGCTGCCGAACAGGGAGACCGTGAGCACGAGCTCGTCCCCGCGTTGTCGCTGCAGCAGTTCGAGGAGCGGTTGGACCTCGTCGCGTCGAACTACAGCGTCGTTCCGGGCTCCGAGATCACGGCTGCGGTGAGCGGGGCGCGGCCAGGAGCTCTCCCGCCGCTCGCTCTCACGTTCGACGACGACCTCGCCTCGCACCTCGACGTCGTCGCGCCGGCGCTCCGCCGCAAGGGACTATCGGCGACGTTCTTCGTCAACCCGCCGCTGCCGGCGGGGTCGTCGTTCTGGTGGGAGGATCTCCAGGAGCTCGTCGACGGCGGCCGTCTGCCCGCCCGGCTCGAGTCGCTGCCGGAGGCCGACCTCTCGGGTCCGCGGCAGCGCGAGCCGAAGGCGATCCACGTGCTCGGGCAGACGATCGAGTCGCTCCCGCCCGGGCGGCGGGATGCCGTGGCAGCCGAGCTCCATGCACTCGCGGGAGCAAGGACACGCCCCCGCCTCGACGCCGGAGGTATGAAGGCGCTCGTGGACGACGGGCTCGAGCTCGGCTTCCACACCTCACGTCACTATCTGTTGACGACACTCGACGACGGCGACTTGCAGCGCGAGCTCACCGAAGGACGCGACACCCTGGAACAGATCGCCGGCAAGCCGGTCACGACGATCGCGTATCCGCACGGGAAGGCCGACGCGCGCGTTGCGAAGGCCGCTCGGACCGCAGGGTTCACGCTCGCCTTCACCGGGACCAAAGGCCCGGTGAAGCGCGGGACGAATCCGTTTCTCCTGCCGCGCGTCGAGGTGCACGCTCTGCCGCTCACGGAGTTCGAAGGCCGGCTCGCGTGGGCGCTCGCGGGAGCGAGGCAATGACGAGCATCGCGCCGGACGAGATCCACTTCCATCCGCATTCCTTCGGCGATCCGGCCGGACGGCTCTTCTGGTGGCGAGGCGCGCTCTACCGCGGCGTGCGTGCGCAGGCTGCACCTTTCGTCCGCGAGTTGCTCGACGGGGTGCTCCCGCGACTCGTCGAGCAGCGACTCGTCCCCGTCACGACCGTGGCGGATCTGAACGTGGACGGCTTCGAGCTCGTGCTGAAGCACGAGGAGATCCCGTTCACGGCGTACCCGAACGAGTGGTGCTCCGCAATGCTGCGAGACGCGTCGCTTCTCTACCTCGACCTCGTCGCCGAGCTCGTGCCGCACGGGCTCGGGATCAAGGACATGAACCCGTGGAACCTCGTCTTCGACGGAACCAGGCCGTTGTTCGTCGACGTGATGTCGATCGCTCCGCTCGAGTCGTGTCTGCAGTCGTTCACCGAGGAGCGCTTCAGGCGGAACTACCTCGACGCGCTGCGCTTGATGGAACGCGGCGACTCACATCTCGCGCGCCTCTTGCTTCCGGAATGGAGCGGTGTCGCGCCGGACACCGCCGCCCGCCTCGCGGGTCGACGCCGCCGTCGGCGCTCGGAGACCGACCCGTTGGCGCTCGCCCGCCGGCTCAGGCGCGACGTCCAGGCGATCGCGCTTCCCGTCACTTCCGGCGCCGCCGAGCCGGACGCCCGGCTCGGGTCGCTACTCGCCGAGCTCGAGCCGGCATCGACGCTCGAGCTGCGCACCGAGCATGGGGAAGCAGCAACCCGCGCGGCCCAGGGGGGCGCGCGCGCGATCGCCTTCTTCGCCGACGATGCGCACGCGAATGCGGCGTTCGCGGCGGCGCGGACGTCCGGTGCGTGGCTGCTGCCGCTCGTGCTCGACTTCACGAAGCCCACGCCGTCCGTCGGCTTCTTCGACCACTTCTCGATCGCGGCGATCGACCGGCTCCGATGTGAGCTCGTCGTCTCGGGCGACGCCGTCCGCTACGCCGTCGTCGAACGGCTCCTGCCGTTCGAGCACGTGGCCGCCGCGCTCGCCGCGTTCTCGAGCCGCTACGCCGTCGCCACGCTGCCCGAGCCGAGCTCGCTTCCGTCACACGTCCTCGAGCGAGCGCCGTGGTACGGCGCACCGGCACTTCTCGACGCGCTGCGCAGCCGGTTCGTGGAAGTCACGCAGATGACGCCGGCAGCGGGCGACGTTGCGGCCTTCCTCTGCCGCCTGTAGCGGCAAGCTCGCGATAGAGCTCGAGCCACGAGTCGACGACGACCCCCAGCTCGTGCCGCGCGAGCGCGTCGGCGTAGCCCTCGTCGCCGAACGCGCGCGCGAGCACCGGCTCGTCGAGAACTCGCCGGATCGCCGCAACGAACGCGGCGGCGTCGCCTCGGTCGACGAGGAGCCCGTTGCGCCCGTCGTCGACGAGCTCCGCGACGCCGCCGACACGCGTTGCGACGACGGGCCGAGCGGTCGCGAACGCCTCGATGATCGCGAGCGGCGACGTCTCGGCGCGCGACGGATAGACGACGACGTCGGCTGCGCGGTACGCCTCGCCGATCCAGGCCTCGTCGAAGCGCTCGGCGAGGATGCGTACGCCGTCGCCGCGCTGCTCGTCCTTCGGGCCGAACGCGACGCCGAGGACACCGCGGTCACGCAGCTCCTCGACCGCCGCCTCCAGCATCCACGCGGCCTTGTACTCGTTGTCGAACGCGAGCCGGGCCGGCAGCAGCACGATCGGGCGATCGGTCGGCAGGCCGAGCGCCGCACGCGCCGCCTCCTTGTCGCCCGGCTTGAAGTAGCGCGTGTCGACGGGATTCGGAATGTGCCGCATCGGCTTCGAGCGGAGATAGGACGCGCGCGCGATCTCGAGCGCCCAGTGCGCCGGGCTCGTGACCAGCACGTCGACGTCGTCGAAGAGCCGCGCCTTGCGCCGGAGGTTCGCACGCGTCGCGTCGCGGGGGATCGCGGGATACAGCGTGAGGTCGGGGCACGAGCCGCAGCCGACCTGCCAGCGGTCGCATTCGCAGGAATAGCCGCAGTGACCGGTCGCGAGCCACATGTCGTGCATCGTGAGCACGAGCGGCGAGCGACGGGCGAGGCCGCGCAGCGCCGCGAGGTCGAAGTAGCCGCCGTGCAGGTTATGCACGTGCGTGACGTCCCACGTGGCCGTGACGAGCTCCGGCACGTGACGGCTGCCGGGCGCATCGAGATACTGCAGCCCCCGCGCCTCGAGGCGCCGCAGCACGCGGCCACGAACGCCGCGCCCGGCGCGGCTGTTGTCGATCGTGACCACGTCGGGATCCGCGGAGTGCTTCGAGCCGACGACGAGCGTGCTCTCGTGGCCGCGCTCGCGGAACGCCTCGTGCAGCTTCCCAGGCGACCTTGGCCGCGCCGCCCGAGACGTCGGCCGTGTTGATCTGGACGATGCGAAGCGGCTCCATCGAGGTCAGTAGGGCTTCGGGAGGTCGAGGGCGCCCGCGCGCTCGCTGCCGTCGAGCTCGAAGAACGCGTCGAAGATCTTCAGTGCATGCTCGGGCGAGCAGGCGCCACCTGCGACGTAGTGCCACTGCTCGACATCCGCTTCGTGCACGACCTTGACCGACTCGGCGTGCAGCGCGACGGTGACGTCGTCGCGCCCGAGGTGCGCGAGCGTGGCCAACCGGTGGTGACCGCGGTGGCGCACCGCACACGGACCTCGCCGTCGCGGCGGGCGAGCAGGACGACGGTCGGCAGCGACCAGGTAGAGGCTCGGGCGGTAGCCGTCGCGGAGCGAGCGGTAGAGCTCGATCGTGCGACGGTGCTCGATCGCGAGTGGGTACGTGTCCCCGGGGCGATACCACGGGTTGCGGCGGTAGCCGTAGAGGTCGCGTGTGCTCGCGCCCTCGATCGCGTCGTAGTGATGGCCGAACGGCGCGCCGCCGACGCGTGCGTCGCTCGCCGTCCAGTCCCCCCATGGGTACGTCCCGAGATAGAAGCCCGTGGCGACGGCCGGCTCGCGGCCGAGGAAGAGCACGTCTTCCAGATAGCGCGCCCCCTGCAGCCGCTCGTGCGTGAAGAAGCGGAAGTAGGTCGACGCCTCGGGGTCTTGCTCCGGGTCCTGCTCGTACTCGCCGAGCAGTGCGCGGAGGTAATGCCAGCCAGGCGGGCGCAAGGGAGAACGCGTACTCGTCGCTGACGATCGAGGTGGGGATCGTCACGAGCGTCGTGCCCGACGTGCGTTGCGCTCGACGCAGGGTTCGCTCCGTGATCCGCCGCGCACGGGCACGCACGACTGCAGCGCGCGCCGCGGCGGGAACGGCGGCTCGCGCGCGCGCGACGCGGGGATACGAGACTCCGACCAGCACGGCCGCCGCAGCGCGCTCGAGCACCGGGGCGCTCGCCGGTTCCGGCGGCAGCCGGCGCAGCTCGTTGCGGAGGAGCCACCAGATCTCGGGATCGCGGCACCCGCTCCGGAGCAGCACGCGCCGCCCGAGCTCGAGGAAGCGCCGCCGCGCTCGGTCGTGCGCTTCCGGAGGCGCCACGATGCAGGCGGAGTCCGCGTGCCTGCGATAGCGGTCCCAGCACTCGCTCGAGACGAACACGGCATGCCGCAGGAACAGCTTGAAGTGGAAGACCTGGTCCTCGTAGAGGTCGCGGAACTCGTCCTCGAAGCCGCCGATGTCGAGCACGGCGCTTCTGCGGGCGAGGATGCTGCCCATCGCCGGCGCCGCCTGACGCTGCAGGAGCCAGCGCACGAGATGCGGTGGGTCGATCACCCGGTCGGCTTCGATCGGGAACTCACGCGGCTCGTCGGGTGTGACGCCGTCCCAGCTGTACCAGCGGAGCGTCGGCCCGTAGACCATCGCCGCCTCGGGGTAGGAGTCGAGGATCGCGACCTGACGGGTGAGCTTGCCCTGCAGCCACGTGTCGTCGGCGTCCAGGAAGGCGAGGTACTCGCCGCGCGCCGCCTGCACGCCGAAGTTCCGCGACGCGCTCATGCCCCGGTTCTCGCCGTTCGGATGCGCGAGGTAGCGAATGCGCTCCGGGTCACGTGCCGCGTAGCGCTGCGCGATCTCGCTGCTCCCGTCGGTCGAGCCGTCGTCGACGAGCAGCAGCTCCCAGTCGTCGTAGTCCTGCTCGAGGACGCTTTCGATCGCCTCTTCGAAGAACGGCCTTGCGTTCAGGAAGATGACGACCGTCGAGACACGCGGTGTCATTGCCTGCTCGCGAGCCGCTTCGAAAGCTCGTAGACGCGCGGATGGCGATAGCGGCGGCGCTTGCGGCGCAGCGCCCGGCACAGCCGCGGATCGTCGACACCGTGCTCGTCCAGATAGCGCTCGAGCCACTCGAGGTAGCGAAGCCCGAGGGCGTGCCGGCCTGCCCGTCCGGCGAGCCGCGTTGACGACGCGTCGTGTCGCCGGTAGCGGATCCACGTCTCGTCCGCGACGAAGACGGGCTCGGCGACGTACAACTTGGCGAGGAAGACCTGGTCCTCGAACAGGCTCCGCCATTCGTCCTCGAACCCACCGGCGCGCTCGAAGCTCGCACGCCGGACGAGAAACTCGCCTGGGCCCGGCGTGGGCGCGATCGACTCGAGCGCCAGCGTCAGCAGGAGCGGCGGCTCCACGAGCGTGTTCGGCTCGACGCCGAGGTAGGAGACGCGGTCGCTCGCCCGCGGCTCGCCGGCCCAGCTGTACCAGTGCTCGGTACGCCCGTAGACGAGCGCGGCGCGCGGCTCTGCGTCGAGGATCGTGACCTGCTGCTCGAGCTTGCGCGGGAACCAGACGTCGTCCGCGTCGAGCCACGCGAGGTACTCGCCGGTTGCGACAGAGGCGCCGAGATTCCGCGACGCGCTCATCCCCCGGTTCGCACCGCCGGGATGCTGGACGTACCGAGCGCGACCGCGGTCGCGCTCGACGGCGGCTCGCGCGATCTCGGCGCTCCCGTCGTCGGAGCCGTCGTCGACGAGGATCAACTCCCAGTCGGTGAAGCTCTGCGCATAGACGCTCGCGATCGCCTCGCCGATGTACGGCGCCGCGTTCGCGAAGTTGATGACGACCGTAACCCGCGGAGAGCCGGTCATTCCGCGTCGAGGCCGTTGGCGGAGACGCTCCATTCGTGGCGGATGAGCCCGAGCGCCTTGTACCTGGTCGGCGGACGGCCGGAGGGATAGAAGTCGTCGGCGTGGATCGTGAAGGTCGCAGCGCCCTCGACGAGGTCGGCGAGGCTGCCGCCACGCCACGCCGACACCTTCAGCCTGCAGTCCCCGGCGGCGAGATTGATCGGGCCCGTTGTGCACACGATCGAGCCGCTCGCCGGTAGGAGCTCGGGCAGCCCATGCTCGATGTCCGTGTCGAGCCGGTAGAACACGAGCACGCCGTCGTCGTCCTGAACCGAGATCGCAAAGCGCGGGTTCCGGATCTCCGCCGCACTCGAGTACTCGAGCTCGACGCGGAGGCGGCTGCTCGACGTGATCGCGCCTCCCTCGAGGTCGGAGATCTTGAGCGACGTCACGCGGATGCTGCCGTCGCCGCTTCGGTCGGTGCGGTCGTGCATCGGGATCGAGAGCGTGCTGTGTGCTGCGTCGAGGTACTCGTCGACGATCTCGGCCGCCGGGCCCGACGAGATGATGCGGCCGCCGTCGAGCAGGTACGCACGTTCACAGAGCGCGCTGACGGCCGCCGTGTTGTGGCTGACGAACAGCACCGTCCTGCCGCTGCTCGCCGTTTCGGTCATCTTGCCGAGGCATTTCCGCTGGAACGCGATGTCGCCGACCGCGAGCACCTCGTCGACGATCAGGATCTCGGGCTCCAGGTGCGCGGCGACTGCGAAGGCGAGCCGCATGTACATCCCGCTCGAGTACCGCTTGACGGGCGTGTCGAGGAACCGCTCGACCTCGGCGAACTCGACGATCTCGTCGAACCGGCGCCGGATCGTCGCTGTGGCGCATGCCGAGGATCGCGCCGTTCAGGTAGACGTTCTCGCGGCCTGTCAGCTCGGGGTGGAACCCCGTGCCGACCTCGAGCAGCGAGCCGACCCGACCGCGAATGTCGGCGTGCCCTGTCGTCGGCTTCGTGATCCGGCGACAGCACCTTCAGGAGCGTCGTCTTGCCGGCGCCGTTCCGGCCGATGAAGCCGACCACCTCGCCTTCGCGCACGTCGAAGGAGACGTCCTTGAGCGCCCAGAGCACTTCGCGGTGCGCGCGGCTGCCGACCTCGAGTCGCCGCAGCCGCCCGATCCCGTCCGATAGGGCGTCGGTCAGCCGCCCCTGCGCCGAGGCGCCGAGGCGATACTCCTTCGACAACCCGTCGGCCCTGATCGCGAAGGCGCTCATCTAGATCACGTCGGCGAACGTCGCGTCAGTCCGGATGAAATAGGTGATCCCGACGACGAGGAGCAGGAGCGTCGTCCCGACGGAGACGGCCAGCATCGCGCCGTCGGGCGCCGGAGTCCCGAGCAGCGCGGAGCGGAACCCGGCCACCGGGCCGACCATCGGGTTGAGGCCGTACGCCGCGCGCCATTGCTTCGGGATCAGCGTGATCGAGTAGGCGATCGGCGTCGCGAAGAGCCACAGCTGGACGAGCAGCGGCACGACGGAGCGGATGTCGCGGTAGCGCACCATCAGGGCAGAGAGCAGCGCGCCGAGCGCGACCGTCAGCACGATCATCAGCAGCGTGAGCGCCGGGATCCAGAAAAGCGCCGAGGCCCTCGGTGTGATCCCGTAGATCGCCATCATCGCGAGCAGCAGGACGAACGACACGAAGAAGTCGACGAGCAGCGCGCCGATCGCCGAGATCGGCAGGAGCAGCCGCGGCACGTAGACCTTCGACACGAGATTGATGTCGCGAACGACGCTCTCGGAGGTGGTCGTGAGCGCGGCGGAGAAGAGCGTCCACGGAATGAGGGCCGCGAACGTGAAGACGGGGTACGGCACGCCTTCCGAGGAGACATGGAGGATCTCCTGCGCGATCAGGATGAAGACGAGCATCAGCGCCAGCGGCTGGAGCACGGCCCAGACGACGCCGAGCGCCGTCTGGCGGTAGCGCACCTTCAGGTTCCTCAGGACGAGGAAGTAGAGGACCTCGCGGTGCTCCACGAGCTCCGCGAAGGTGCTCCTCCAACCGAGCTCGGGGCCGATCCGCGTCGTCTGAACGGGCAGCGCGGCCACGCCGGCGGCGCCCGTCGGCGAGACGGGTGCATCGAGGCCGCTGCTGTCGGAGACCACCGCTTTCGCATTCGGCACGCGGTCTCCGCCGCCTGCATCCCTCATGGCAGCGACCGTCCCGCGCCTACGAAACGCCATCGCCTACGGCGGGCTGATCGCCGTCATGCGCTTCGGCAGCTTGTAGGTGCCTGCCGGAGCGAAGTACGGCGACGCGATCCCGCGCTCGAACGCCGCAAGCGCCGCGGGAGACGACTCGATCGGCCACTGCCAGGTCGTGCCGTCCTCGTTGATGTTCCAGTTGAACCAGAGGAACGCCTTGATCCGCGGGAAGTGCGAGGGAAGCGCGGCGAGTGCGTTGCTGATCCACGCCGCCTTCTTGCCGGAGTCCTCGACGGACGCGGTCTCGCCGATCATGATCGGCTTCTTCGGTGCGAGGCGGAGTAGCGCGTGGTAGCTCGCGCCGAACAGATTGGTGAAGGTCGTCGAGTACTGGCCGCCCTTGTTGTAGCCGTCGAGGCAGGTCCAGTCGACGTAGGCAGGCCCCGGGTACAGCTGCGCGTACGGCGTCGAGCCGTTGAACGCGACGTTCGGGCACCAGACCCAGTTGACATTCTTCGCACCCACGCTCACAAAGAGATCGTGCATGTGCCGCCAGGCCGCCACGAAGTCGGCGGGCGCCTGCTTGCCGGGCGTCGTCGCCCACGAGAACCACGTGCCGTTCATCTCCCAGTCCCAGCGGAGGAAGAGCGGATGCCCGAACGCGCGAGCCTGCTTCGCCCAGTTGAGGATCCATGGGTCGTACTTGCCGCCCGCGATGTCGTGCAGCAGGATCGTCCCGGACGACATGTCGAGCAACTCGAGCGCGCCTGCGCGCAGGATCTTGCGGTGCTGCGACAGCTGCGCGTTGAACGACTGGTCCCACGGGGCGGGCACGCCCCAGTGCACGATCGAGACGCGCTTGCCGGCCGCCTGCTCGAACGTGTGCCACGTGCCGTCGTCCCACGGGGCGTTCGCATGCCCGGCGCCGTAGGTGGAAGGGCCTTCCATGTAGGCGCCCCAGTAGATGGAGGTGCGCCGCTGCTTCTTCGCGGCGCCGGCCTCGGACGTCGTTCGTGCACCCGCGGACCCCACGAGTGTCAGGAACAAGGCGACCACGCCGGC
Source organism: uncultured Actinomycetes bacterium (assembly GCA_963838985.1). GTDB lineage: Bacteria > Actinomycetota > Thermoleophilia > Gaiellales > Gaiellaceae > Palsa-739. The sequence goes on along the minus strand of CAWITF010000002.1, from coordinate 288,806 downwards.
CACCACCAATATCGGTGTCGATCTGCGGCTCAAATCGAGTGAATTCGGGGCGGGCGAATCGAGCTTCCCCCACATTATGGGGGGTATCGGCAGATGCCGCGGAATAATTTACCGATTTCAAGTCGTTCCGAGGCCTCGGCTATCCTTTTTCGCTGGATGCGCGCCTTTCGGCCGAACAGAGGGCCCGCGGCGTGACTGAGAGCGTGGCAGAGCTGACACTGCCGGCCTCGCGCTTGTCGCAGAGGTCACGAACGCGGGATCCAGCGCCGACGCTCGGCTGGTTCCCGGTCCTCGCCCTGCTCGCGAGCCTCGGGCTCGCGCTCATCGCGGTCGCCGACGCCCGCTCGCGGTCGATGCAGAGCAGCTCGCAGGCGCTCTTCTGGATCGGGCTCGCGATCGTCTACGCACCGATCGCGGCACGGCTCGCCCACTCGGCGCCGAGACGCTTCGAGCGCATCCTGCTCGTCGCGCTCCTCGGGCTCGGCCTTTATCTCGTGAAGGTGTTCCTCGATCCCTTCGGGTTCACGTTCGCGGACGAGCTGGTGCACACGCCGAACGCCGAAGCGATCCTGCGCACGCACCATCTCTTCCACCCCAACTCGATCCTCACGGTGACGCCGTCGTTCCCGGGGCTCGAGTCCGTGACGGCGGCGCTGTCGGGACTGAGCGGCCTGACGACATACGGTGCCGGCCTGATCGTCGTCGGCGTCGCGCGACTGCTGATCGTCATCGCCCTCTTCCTGCTCAGCGAGCGCGTACTCGGCTCGTCACGCGCCGCAGGGCTCGCGGTCGCGATCTATGCGGCCAACTCGAACTTCGTCTTCTTCAGCGCTCAGTTCTCGTACGAGTCGCTCGCGCTGCCGCTGCTCGTCGTCGTGCTCTTCGCGTATGCGGAGTGGCGGTCGGCGATCAGCATGCAGCAGCGGCGGCTCTACGCGTGCGTCGTCATCCTGCTGACGTTCGCCGTCGTCGCGACGCACCACCTGACGTCGTACGCGCTCGTCGTCGCACTGATCGCAATCGCGCTGATGTACAGAGTGATGAAGGTGCGCGGCGGCTCGCCGAGCTGGTTCGCGGCCTTTGCGTTCGTGGCGGCGCTCGCCTGGCTGCTCGTCGTCGGACATGCAACCGTCGGCTACCTGTCGCCGGTCGTGACGCGTGCCTTCACCTCGGTCATCCACACGATCACCGGCGAAGCCGCGCCGCGACAGCTCTTCGCACCGAAGGGCGGGAACGCCGCGCCCGTCGGCATCTGGCCGATCAGCCGCGGTGTCGCGCTCGCGGGAGTGGGGGTGCTGGCGCTCCTGTACCCGTTCGGCGTCTTCCAGATCTGGCGGCGCTATCGTCGCGACCCCTTCGCGATCGTGCTCGCGATCGGCGGCGGCCTCGTCTTCGCGAGCTACCCGCTGCGCTTCGCGCCGGACGCCTGGGAGACCGCGAACCGCTCGACGGAGTTCCTGTTCATCGGGCTGGCGGTGGCACTCCCGCTGGCGATCCTTCGCCTGGGCCAGCGTCTCGGCGAGCGAACGCTGATGCTCGCCGCGGCGGCGACGTTGACGCTGGCGTTCGCAGGCGGAGTGATCGCCGGCTGGACGCCGAACCTCCGCCTCTCCCAGCCCTACGACATCGTCGCGTCAGGGACCACGATCCCGCCCGAAGGCCGGGCGATGGCCTCGTGGGCGAACGAGACGCTCGGGCAGAACCGCCACTACGCAGCCGCCGAGGCGGATGCCCGCCTGCTCAACACCTACGCGGCCGGGCAGGCGCGGGCCGGCCAGGCACCTGACGTCGGGGACATCCTGAAGACGTCGACGATCGACTCGTGGATGCTCCCGCTGCTGCAGAAGTTCCACATCCGCTACATCGTCACCGATCGCCGGATCCGAGCCTTCGACAACACGGCGGGCTACTACTTCGGCTTCAGCTCGGGCTCCCGGCGCGACGAGAAGCTGCCGGTGGCCACGGTGCGCAAGTTCCACAAGTACAACCGCATCTACGACTCCGGCAACATCGTGATCTTCGATCTGGGCCTGCAGTGAGCGGCTCTCGCCTGCTCGCCGTCGCCGGCGCCGCCGTCGTGTGCGCGGGCGGCACGCTCGCGCCCCTCCCCGTCGTCCTGACCGTCATCCTCGCGCTGCCTCTCGTCCTCGTGCTCCCGGGGTACGCGCTGCTCGAGGCACTGGGGGGGCGCGCGATCGAGCGAGTGCAGCGACTCGTCCTCGTGCCTGCGCTCAGCATCGCGATCGTCATCGTCGTCACGCTTGTGCTCAACCTCTTTCCGTCCGGCCTGACCGCACGCTCGTGGGCGATCGCGCTTGCCGTCATGGTGGCGGCTCTCGCCGTGACCGCATTCGTCCGCGTCGCCGGCCCGACCGAGCGGCGCCCGGCGGAGCGCTTCCGCATCCGCCGGCTCGACGTCGTCGCGCTCGTCCTTGCGGCGGCCGTCGTCGCGGGCGCGACGATCCTCGTGAAGACGCCGCTCGCGGCGAAGAAGGCGCTCGGATACACGGCTCTCTCGATCGAGCGCCGCTCAGGGTCTAGCATCCAGGTCGAGATGCTGAGCGGCGAGCAGACCACCACGAGCTATCGCCTCGACGTGCGCGCGGGCGGGCGTCTCGTCTACCGGAAGCCAGGGATTCGACTTTCCCCAGGGATGCGGCTCTCCCAGGTCATCAAGATCCGCACCCGTGCCGCCATTTCCGCGGCGCTCTACCTCGACGGCCGGCACCAGGCCTACCGTCGGGTCTATCTGCGGTGAGCTCCGCCTCAAGCGGCGGGCGCTGGCCGCCGATGTAGGCCGAAATGGCCATTCTGGACGAGGGCATCGTCGAGCAGGACGCCGAGCGTCTCTCGCAGGCAGTCGCGGTCCCGGCGCCGCTCACCGCGGTCGAGTCCCGCGAGGTCCGCGTCGACATCGTGATCGACAACTTCAACTACGCGCGCTTCCTCCCGCAGGCGCTCGACAGCGCGCTTGGACAGACGCACCCGCATGTGCGGGTCATCGTCGTAGACGACGGCTCGACCGACGACTCGCGCGACGTCCTCACGGCCTACGCGGATCGTGTCGAGCTCGTGCTGAAGGAAAACGGAGGGCAGGCGTCGGCGTTCAACGCGGGCCTCGAGCGCTGCACCGGAGACGTCGTCATCTTCCTCGATGCCGACGACGAGCTCGATCATCAGATCGCGGCCAAGGTTTCTGCCGTTTTCGCGCACGAGCCCGAGACCGTTCACGTGCCGTATCGGCTCGCGGTCGTCGACGGCGACGGCCGGCGCAACGGCCTCGTCAAGCCGCCGCGCGACATGGAGCTGCCTACGGGTGAGATCTCCGCAGCGAAGCTGACATTCCCATTCGACGTCGTCAGCGTCGGGACGAGCGGAAATGCCTTCAGCCTCGCGGCCCTGCGACAGGTGACGCCGATTCCCGAGGTCGACTTCGCGACCTGCGCCGACTGGTATCTCGTCCACGTGCTCCCATTGGTCGGGCGCGTGTCGGCGCTCGATCAGATCGGCGGGCACTACCGCGTGCACGGCGACAACGCGTACGAGCCGGTCGAGGTCCGCGTCGACCTCGAGCATGTCCGGAAGTCCGTGCGCTACGCGGCAGTGACGAAGACAGCGCTCGCAGATGTCTCGGGCCGGCTCGGGATCGCGCAGCCGTTCGCATCGATCCTGTCCGTCTCCGACCTCGCCAACCGGCTGATCTCCTTGCGCCTCGACCGCGACCACCATCCCGTGGAGGGCGACACGGTGCCGCGCCTCTTGCGCGACGGAACGCGCGCGGCTCTGCGCCGCTGGGACTCGTCGCCTGCGATGAAGGCGTTGTTCGTCACCTGGTTCCTGCTCGTCGCCACCGCGCCGCGTCCGCTGCTCTCGCGGCTCGCGCTCGTCTTTCTCTTCCGAGAGCGCCGCACGGGCCTGAACAAGGTCGTCTACGGATTGCCGCGCGGCCCGCGTACGCTCGAGGTCACGCACACCCCAGAAGCTTGATCGCGGCGAGCGGCCGCGCAGCGACGCGCCGCGCGGGCTGGGGGACGACGCCGATCACCGACTCGGCGGCTCGCGTGAGCGCGAGCCCGGGCACACGGTCGACCGCGTAGCCGCCGACGCTCGTCACCGTGCGTGCGCCGCGGAACCCTGCCGCGGCGAACGCAGCCGCGAGCTCGCCAACGGTGTATTCACGCAGATGGAACCCTTGCGGCGTCGTCGCGAAGTGCCGTGACACGTCGTGCGGCCCGGAGAGGCGGTTCGGCGTTACGCAGAGATAGAGCCCGCCCGTACGCAGGACCCGCTGCACCGCCTGCAGGTGGTCTGCGAGGTCGTCCGGATGGAGATGCTCGACGACGTCGTTGCTGTAGACGAAGTCGATGCTCGCGGGCTCGAACGGCAGCTCGAAGCCGTCGTAGGCGACGAAGCGGAAGTTCGCCGGGTGCGGCTCGGGCGGGGCGAGCGCGTCGGTCACGTCCGCCGCCGTCGAGGCGGTCACGAACGGCGCCAGGCCCCAGGCGACCGCGCCGTCGCCGGCGCCGACCTCGAGAAAGGCGTCGCCGGGGCCGACGAAGCGGCGGATCAGCCGCACCTGGGGCGCGACTGCGGCCGCCCTCGCCGCCTGGTCGCCCGCCGCGGCGCGCACGAGCGGGTGATGGGGGATCCGCGCCGACCGCTCCGCGTAGACGACCCCGTAGAGCTCGCGGCGCTCCTCCTTCGAGGCGCGGCGCAGCCGGTCGGCGAGCTCGCGCTCGACGTCGTAATGCTCCCGAAGCTCCTCCGGCGTCTGGCCCATCGGCGGCCAAACTACTCCACCCGAGGAGGGTCTGGCGAAACCCCACGACGTCACCCGGCCGCGCTGCTTCGCCAAACCCTCCTGGTCAGCTACCGCCTGGTCGATTACGGTTCGAAAGTGAGCTCCCTCGCTGCTCGGCTCCGCTCGCACGCTGCGGTCCCGCTCCACCGGAGCGCCTATGCGCTGATGTCGAACGTCGTCGCGACCTCGGCGCTCGGCTTTCTCTTCTGGGGCGTCGCGAGCCGGACGTATCCGGCGCACGCGGTCGGCGTCAGCAGCGCGACGATCGCGGCGCTGACGTTCCTGAGCGGCCTCGGCGGCCTGTATCTCGACGGTGCGCTCTACCGGTTCCTGCCGCGCGCGGGCGCCGCCGCGAAGGGGCTGCTGCTCGCCACCGTCGCGGGGACGGTCGTGTCGGCCACGATCGTGGCGATCGGGTTCCTCGTCGGCCTCCACGCCTGGGCGCCCGATCTGTCGTTCCTGCGCTCCTCGGCCTGGGTCGTCGTGCTCGCCGTCCTCAGCGTGGTCGGCTCGTGCCTGCTCGTCCTCGCCGACGGCGCGCTGATCGGGCTGCGCCGAGCGGGCTGGGTGCCGATCAAGGGGATGGCATACGGCGTCGCCAAGCTGGTCGTCCTCGTCGTCTGCATCCCGCTCGTGCCGCGGTACGGGATCGTCGTCGCCTGGATCGCGCCGATCGTGCTCGTCCTCGCCGGCAGCTGGTATCTGCTGACGCGCCGCCTGCTCCCCGCGTACCAGGTCGCGGCGCACGTCGAGCCGGAGACGCTCCGGGCGGACCTCGTCCTGCGGTACGTGACCGGGAACTACGCCGCGTTCCTCTGCAACCTGGCCTATCGGACGCTGCCGCCGCTGCTCGTTATTCACGAGCTCGGCGCGAAGGACAGCGCCTATTTCTACGTCCCGTGGCTGATCTCGACCTCACTCGTCTTGCTGACGAACAATCTCAGCGTCTCGCTCGTCGTGGAAGGCAGCCTCGACCCGCGCCAGCTCGCGTTGCAGACGCGCCGGGCGCTCGGGCAGTTCGTCCGCCTTCTGCTGCCCGTCAGCGCGGTGATCCTGATCGCCGCGCCGCTCATCCTCCGGGTCTTCGGCAAGCAATACGCCACACACGGCACGTCGCTGCTCCGCCTGCTGGCGCTCGCGCTGATCCCGACGTCGATCTCGGTGATCGCGATCGGGACCGCGCGCGTTCGCGATCATGTCGGCGTGATCATCGCGACGCAGTTCGGGCTCGCCGTGATCGTGCTCGGCCTCGGTTTCGTCTTCCTCCGCACGATCGGGCTGACCGGCCTCGGTCTGAGCTGGCTGATCGGCCAGTCGGCCTCGGCGGCCGCATTGAGCTGGCTCGAGCTCCGGCCGACGCTCTCGCGCCGGCGACCGGAGCCTGCAGCCACGCCGCGCGTCTCCGGCCGGCTGCTGCTGCTCGAGGAAGAGGTCAACCGGATGGAGCGCGAAGTTCGCAGGACGATCCGGCAGCTCAACCGCCGCGAGCGCGCGACGTGAGCTCTGAGCTCTACGTCGTCGGCGGACGCCAGCGTGCGCCACGATCGCTCGTCGAGCAGGAAGAGGCGTGGGCCGGCTACGACCTCGGCCTGATCCTCCGAGTGCAGCCCGAGACTGGCGACGTCTCGACCGTCTTCACGTACGAGTCGCCGCCGGACGTCGTCGCCGACGACGGCGCGATCTCGTTCCAGGCATCGACGCGGCATGGCGACGAGCTGTACGCGTGCACCGAGACGGAGGTGATGGTGTATGCCCTGCCGAGCTTCGAGCGCCTCGCGTACGTCTCGCTTCCGTGCTTCAACGACGTACATCACGTGCGCCGGAGCCTCGCCGGGAACTTCCTCGTCGCGAACGCGGGCCTCGAGATGATCGTCGAGGTGACGGCAGCCGGCGAGATCCTGGAGGCCTACAGCACGCTCGGCGAGGACCCGTGGTTGGGCTACGACCCGAACGTCGACTACCGCAAGATCAGCACGAAGCCACACCGCGCGCATCCGAACTACGTCTTCTATCTCGACGAGGAGATCTGGGCGACGCGGTTCGAGCACGGCGACGCGGTCTCGCTTCGGCCCGAGGGACGCTCGATCGACGTGAGCAAGGAGCGCATCCACGACGGGCTCCTGCACGACGGCAGGCTCTATTTCACGACCGTCAACGGGACGATCGTCATCGCCGACGCCGAGACGCTACGGACGCTCGACGTGATCGACCTGAACGCGATCCACGGCGACCGTGTCCTCCTCGGCTGGTGCCGGGGCGTCCTCGTCGACGGCGACCGGATCTGGGTCGGCTTCTCGCGGATCCGGCCGACGCGCTTCCGCGCCAACGTCGCCTGGGCCGCACGCGGCTTCAAGCAGAGTAAGCCGACGCACATCGCCTGTTACGACCTGCGCCGGCGTGAGTGCCTCGCGGAGATCGACCTCGAGCCGAACGGGCTCAGCGCGCTCTACAGCATCCTGCCCGTCTAGACGTTCTCGCCGTAGCCCGCGGCTACGGCGAGAGGTCGACGACGCTCAGGTTGTCGAAGCCGATGCTCGGGAACGTGGTCGCGCCCGCGTTCAGGAAGACGCCGACCGACGGCGTGCCGCTCGCCCAGTAGCTGTCGGTGACGGTCACCGTCCACGTCGAGGGCTCGGTCGTGCCATCGCGCCAGAAGCGCGCCTTGATGCTCGTCCCCTGCACGCGCAGCCGGACCCACCACTTCGTTCCGGCGCCGCCGGAGGCGAGCAGTGTCCCGGAGCCGAGCGCGAGCGAACCGGTGCCGCCCGCGTTGTCGATCCGGTTGAGGCCCCAGTTGACGCCGCCCGACGTCGTGTGCACGACGCGTGCGTAATACCCGTTGCGCGCATCGGCCTGCGCACGCGCGACGATGCGCGCCTGGTAGTTCCCGCCGACCGGGTCGGTCGAGTTGAGCGTGATCTCCGCGAGCGTCTCGGTGTCGGTGCGCGTGATCGACGGGAGCCACGCCTGCACGTCCTGGTTGCCGGCGCTGAATCCGTAGATGACGCCCTGCGAGCCGTCGACCTTCGTGCGGGCGCTGTTGCTGACGCTCCACGCGCCGCCGGTGTCGGCGTTGCCAAAGCCCGCGGCAACCGTCCGGCTGAAGGCGTCGCTCGCGATCGTCGAGCTCGTCGTCGCCTGCGGCGTCGCGGACTGCTCGTTCGACTGCGGGCCGGTGCCGACGGAGTTCACGGCGGCGACCTTGTAGAAGTAGGTCGTCCCGTTCGTCAGGCCCGTGTCGGAGTAGCTCGTCACGTTGCCGAGCGTCGCAACCAGCGTCTCGGTGCCGCTCGACGTGCCGCGGTAGACCTTGTAGTTCGTGATCGCCGACCCGCCGTCGCTCGCAGGCGCCGACCACTGCAGCGACACGCTCGCGTTACCTGCCGACGCGCTCGTCAGATTCGGCGCGCCCGGCGCCGTCGCGGTCGCCTGCGGCGTCGCGGACTGCTCGTTCGACTGCGGGCCGGTGCCGACGGAGTTCACGGCGGCGACCTTGTAGAAGTAGGTCGTCCCGTTCGTCAGGCCCGTGTCGGAGTAGCTCGTCACGTTGCCGAGCGTCGCAACCAGCGTCTCGGTGCCGCTCGACGTGCCGCGGTAGACCTTGTAGTTCGTGATCGCCGACCCGCCGTCGCTCGCAGGCGCCGACCACTGCAGCGACACGCTCGCGTTACCTGCCGACGCGCTCGTCAGATTCGGCGCGCCCGGCGCCGTCGCGGTCGCCTGCGGCGTCGCGGACTGCTCGTTCGACTGCGGCCCGGTGCCGACGGAATTCACGGCGGCGACCTCGTAGAAGTAGGTCGTCCCGTTCGTCAGGCCCGTGTCGGAGTAGCTCGTCACGTTGCCGAGCGTCGCAACCAGCGTCTCGGTGCCGCTCGACGTGCCGCGATAGACCTTGTAGTTCGTGATCGCCGCGCCGCCGTTCGACGAAGGCGGAGACCACTGCAGGGCGACGCTCGAGTTGCCGGCGGTCGCGCTCGTCAGCGTGGGAGCGCTCGGGGCGGTCGTCGTCGGCGGCGAGCTCGAGTTGAGGTCGACGACGTCGAGACTCTCGAAACCGCTCGTGGGGAACGGCGACGTGAGGCCGCTGCCGGCGTAGACGCCGAGTGCAGGCGTCCCCGACGCGTAGTAGCTGTCGGTCGCCTGGGCGGTCCAGGCCGACGGCTCCGGCGTCCCGTCGCGCCAGAAGCGCGCGCTGATCGTCGTGCCCTGCACACGCAGGCGGATCCACCACTTCGTGCCTGCGCCGCCGGACGTGATCAGGGTGCCGTTGCCGAGGTTGAGCGAGCCGGTGCCGCCGGCGTTGTCGACGCGGGCGAGCGCCCAGTTGACGCCGCCGCTCGGCAGGTGCACGACCCGGGCGACGTAGCCGTTGCGCGGATCTGCCTGTGCGCGGGCGACGACGCGCGGCTGGTACGAGGAGCCAGTCGGGTTCGCCGAGTCGAGCACGATCTCCGCCAGCGACTCGGTGTCGGTGCGCGTCACCGCGAGCGACGCCTGCGTGTCCTGGTTCCCGGCCGTCCAGCCGTACATGATCCCTTGCCCGTTCGCGACCTTCGTGCGTGCCGGCACGCTGACGGTCCAGGGGCCGCCGATGTCGGCGTTGCCGAAGCCCGCGCTCACGGTGCGGTTGAAGCGGTCGCTCGCAATCAGGCCGGAGCCGGTCGCGGCCGCGGAGCGCTCGTTGGAGCGCGGTCCTTCGCCGGCCGCGTTGATCGCGGACACTTGGTAGAAGTAGGTCGTGCCCTGCGAGACCGACGTGTCGTCGTAGCTCGTGGCGTCGCTCGCGGTCGTCGTGAGCAGGGTCTCGCTGCCCGTGCTCGTGCCGCGATAGATCTTGTAGCTCTGCACCGTCGAGCCGCCGTTCGAGCTCGGCGGATTCCACTGCAGCGCGATGTCACTCGGTCCACCCGTCGCGGACGTCAGCGACGGAGCGCTCGGCGGGCTTGCCGAGCCGGTGATCACCTGGACGTTCTGGGAGAACTCCGAGGTGTCGCCGCTCGAGTCGGTCGCGGTCGTGGTCACCCACTGCCCGGCCGAGACGCCGGAGACGGCCGCGTTGAAGTTGCCGCTGCCGTCGGCCGTCGCCGAGGCGAGATACGTCTTGCCTTCGCCGTAGGCGCCGCCGCTCGGCCCGGACTGCGAGCCGGGGCCGGTCGAGTCCGCGATGAAGACCTCGACGGTGCAGCCGGCGCACGCCGTTCCCCTCACGCTCGTGGGGGACGCGTCCGAGATCTCCGGGTAGTTCAACTGCTGGTTCGAGCCGGTGTCGACGTCGCCCGGGTCGTTCGGATTGACCTGGAAGAACGGATCGAGGTCGATGCCGAGACCGCTGTTCGAGAAGATCGAGTTCTGCGTGATCTTGTTGAAGTCGGTGTCCGCATCCGTCACCCACACGCCGACCGGGTTGTTTGCGATCGTGTTGCCCGGTCCGATCGTGTTGTTGATCGTCCCGTGCGCGAGGAGGACGCCGTAGACCGAGTTCGGGCCGGCCTGGCCCGTGGCGGTCACGCCGATCTTGTTGTTCGTCACCGTGTTGTCGTGCGTGTCCGGATCCTGGATCTTGATCCCGCCGCCCTGGCTGTTCACGATCACGTTGTCGCGGACGATGGTGTTGTTGGTGCCGTCCTCGAGGTGGATGCCCCAGAGGCCGTTCCACGTCCAGCTCGCCGCCGTCGCGCCGGTGACGTCGGTTCCGAAGTAGTTGCCGACGATCTGGTTGCCCGTCGTGTCCGTCGCGTGCGACACCTCGACGCCCGCCGGGCCGTCAGGGTCGTTCCGCAGCCCGTTGCCGGAGATGACGTTGCGCTGCAGCGGGCCCGTGCCGCCGATGATGTTGAACGACGAGCCGGCATTGATGTCGATCCCGTGCTTCAGGTTCGCGATCCGCTGCGTCCCGTCAGGCGAGAGCCCGATGATGTTGTTGTACACGGTGTTGTTGTTCGAGTCCTCGTTGTAGGTGACGATCCCGTGGCGCGAGTTGCCGGAGATGACGTTCCGGTCCGCGAGCGTCGCGGCGCCGACCGTGTTGTTCGCGGCGCCTGCTTCGATCGCGATGCCCGATGCGTACGTGTCGGACGCGGTGTGGCCGAATGTGCCCCCTGCGTCCGTGCCGACGAAGTCGCCGACGATCGCGTTGTTGTTCGCGCCCGGGTGATAGAGGTAGAGGACGCGCCGCAGGTTGAAGAAGCTGAGGCCGCGCAGGACGTTGTTGGCCGACGTGATCATCATCCCGTCGACGCCGCTCGCACCCGTACCGCGGATCTGGATCTTGATCTGCGCGTTGTCGGCGAACTGCGCCGTGTTGGCTGCGGCGCCCGGCTGCGTGTAGCCGTCGATCGTCGTGCCGCCGGTCGTGTCGCTCAGCGTCGGCAGCGCGCTCGCGAGTTGGATCGTCTGCACGCCGCTGCCGGCGATGTTGAAGTTGATCGTGTCGGCGCCGCTTCGGGCGTTCGCCTCGTCGATCGCCGCGCGGAGAGTGCACGTGCCCGTGCTCGTCGCGCAGACGCCGTTGCCCGGCAATGCGTCATCCGCGTCGCCCGTGGAGTTCACGACGAGCGGAGAGTTCACGGCGGCCGTGGTGGAAGCCTTGACGCTCTGCTCGCTGACGAGCGCGAGCTTCGACACGGCGGTCGCGAAGCTCTGCACGTCGGCGATGTCGAGGCAGCCGTCGCCGTTCGTGTCGAGTGCGGCCGCGACGTGCGGGTCACCACACGCGGCGCCGTCCATCCGCGCCATGTTCCAGCGGAGCGCCGCCTCGGCGACGTCGGCCTCGTTCAGTCGGCCGTCGCCGGTCGCGTCCTTGACCACGGCCTTGTGTGCCTTGGCCGAGGGGTGCCCGAACTGCCCGGCAGCTGGCGCGACGTGCGGCTTGCCGCCGACACCCTTGACCTTGACGGTGACGACGTTGTTCGCCCCGGCGGCGCCGACCGAGGCGCCGGACGCGTCGACGAGCTGCGTGCCCGAGAAGCGAAGCTGGAGGGTGCCCGGCTTGTCGGCGCGGAGCTCGATCTTGGCCAGCGCGACGTTGCCGTGCGCAGAGACGGGAGCATGCGCTGCCTGGGTGCAGTCGGTCGCTGCACACGTGTACGAGCCGAAGAGATAGCCGTTGCTCACCTCGAGCGGGCCGAGGTCGACGAGGCGCTTCCCCTGCGCGAGCGCATGGGCCGTCGGGTTCCACACTTGAACGAGATGTGCGGCGCTCTCGTCGAAGAACACACCGCTCTGGAAGCCGGCCACGGGCGAGACGTTCTTCGCCCAGAGTGTCAGCATGATCGGGTGACCGACCGTGACCTGCGAAGGCACGCCCGAAAGAACGAGGGTCGGGCGGGGTGTGCCGGCAGAGCCGGCCCCGGCGACGACCAGGACCACGGTGAGAACGGCCGCAACGGCCGCCACGGCGAACGAGCGTCCGCTGGCTGAACCTCTCTTCACAACTCCCCCTACCCTCTAAGCAGCCCCGCCGGTTTTGGCGAGGCGCTCACTATAGTCCCGAATTGTTCACGCCGTGCGCCCCGAGACTCGCTCCACCAGAGATACTCCGGATCCGGGGCGGCGTCCCCGTCATTCGTCGGGGCCGCGCCCGGTCGATCGGCCTGATACCGCCGCCGGCGCGGCGCGAATCCAGGCCGCGGACCGCGTCCACGTGGTCGGCGGGCCGGGCGTCGGGAAGACGCTTTTCGCCTCGACGATCGCCGACGCCTGCGGGCTCGACCTCCATCACCTCGACGAGACGGCCTTCGTCGGGCCCGAGTTCACGCTCCGCCCGTACGACCTGATCCGAGCCGAGGCGCAGGCCATGGCCGAGGAGCCTCGCTGGATCGTCGAGGGGATCTTCGTGGGCTGGGTCGAGCCGCTCTTCGAGCGCGCCGACGTGATCATCTGGCTCGACCACCTCAGCTGGGGGCAGGCAGCCAGGAGAATCGCCGGCCGCTGGTTCACCCAGGCGCTCCGCGAGCCCGCGACGCGCCGGGGCACCGAGCGCTTCTTCCGCTTCCGCGACTACTCGCGGCACACCCGGCATCTCGTGCGGGTGCTCGTGACGAGCCGCGAGTACTGGAACCGCGAAGGCGCACCGCGCCGCTACCACGTTTCGCGAGGCCAGCTCCGCGCGGCGCTCGAGCCGTACGGCCACAAGGTCGTTCATCTGACGCGACCCGATGAGGCGGAGGCCATGCTCCGCCTCATCGAGTCGTCGCAGTCCAGACCCTCTTAGGGCAGCGGCACGACCTTCGTGCCGCCGAGCGTGGCGAAGTCGTTCGCCGCGTAGTACGAGGACTTGATCCCGGCCGCGAACGCGCTCTGCGCCGAGGAGGACGTCTCGATCGGCCAATCGCCCTTGTCCTGCCAGTTGAACCAGAGGAACGCCTTGATCTTCGGGAAGGACTTCGGCAGCTGCGTCCCGAGCATGTCCGTGATCCAGCTCGCCTTCGACCCGCCGTACTCGGTCGACGCGGTCTCGCCGATGATCACCGGCTTCGACGGGGCGACCGTGCCGGTGAGGTTCGTGTACGTCGGACCGATCACCGAGCTGAACGTCTGCCACGTGTGCCCAGGCGTGATCGGGTTCGTCCCCCAGTTGTAGCCGTCGATGCACGTCCAGTCGACGTACGAATCACCCGGATACAGGCTCGTGAGCGGCTTGAACGAGCCGTTGTACTCGGCGTTCGGGCACCACACCCACGTCGCGTTGGTCGCGCCGACGCTCGTGAAGATGTCGTGGACGTGCCGCCACATCGTCACGTACTGACCGCTGCTGTTGCCGTTGACGGTCTGGACCCAGGGGTACGTCCCCATCAGGTTCATCTCCCAGTCGAAGCGGAGGAAGAACGGATGGCCCCACGCCTTTGCGGCCTGGGCGAACGTCCTGATGTACGAGTCGTAGGTGCCGTTGATGATGTCGGACAGCTGGTAGTTCGGATCGGTCGCGGTGCCGGTCGACGTCGACGCCCAGTTGTAGAACGGGATGCTCCCGTTGTTGCGGATCGTCGTCATCGCGCCGGTGGGGAACGTGTTGTCGGACGAGCCCCAGTTCGAGCCGAGCGCAAGGAGTGAGAGCTTCTTGCCGGTGTGCGACGTGAAGGTGTCGACCGGGCGCCAGTCCCAGGGCGGGCTGGAGAACCCATAGAGCGAGCCCTGGATGTTCGCGCCCCAGTAGATCTTCGTCCCCGTCGACGTGGTGCTGCCGATGACGAACGGATCGTCGGCCCACGCTTGCTTTCCGGTGAGGTCTGTGACGCGGGCCTTCAGGTTGTGCGAACCGGCCGACAACGACGAGGTGTTGATCGTCAACGACCAGCTCGTCGTGCCGCTTGCGAGCTGGTAGTTGCCCTGGTCCATGAGCACCTCGACACGCGCGACACCGGCGAGGCCGCCGGCGGTGCCGGTGACCGTGATCGTGCCGCTGACCGTCGACCCGGCCTTGGGGCTCGTAAACGTCACCGACGGTGTCGCGCTGCCGGTCGGTGCGGCATTCGAGATCACGATCGGGAGGTCGGACCACGCCTGACCGCCGGCCGCGTCGGTGACGCGCGCCTTCAGGTTGTGCGCGCCGTCGGCGATCGCGGTCGTGTTGATCTGCAGCGACCAATTCGACGTGCCGGACGCGAGAACATATGAGCCCTCGTCGACCCGGACCTCCACCTTCGAGACGCCCGGGGCCGCCGAGGCGGTGCCCGTCACCGTGACCGTGCCGCCCACGGTCACGCCGGAGGCCGGGCTGCTGAAGCCGACGTCCGTCGCTCCGGACGGCGCCGAGGCGTTCTTGACGACGATCGGGTCGTCCTCCCACGCCTGGTTCCCGGAGGTGTCGGTGATGCGGAGCTTGAGGTTGTGGGCGCCGTCGGCAAAAGCGGTCGTGTTGATCTGCAGCGACCAGTTGGACGTGCCGGAGGCGAGGGCATATGAGCCTTCGTCGACGCGCACCTCGACCTTGGAGACGCCGACGTTGTCGGCGGCCGTGCCGCTGACCGTGATCGTCCCCGAGACGGTTGCGCCGCTCGCGGGGGTCTTGAACGCTCCTGTCGGGACGACCGTGTCGGTCGCCGCCGCCGCACCGCCCGTGCTGACGAGCGCGCTGAGGATGAAAACGAGGACCGCGCACGCACCGCATCGGGCACGGATCGTGGTGAGCCGCTTGGCCTGGTTGTTCAAGAGGACACTTCCTAACTTTGCGGGCGCCGCTTGAGCGACGCGGATTACATCAAGTCACCGCAGATTTTGCGACGAGAAACCGCAGCAAGCTGCGACCGTCTGCCCGAGCACGGTACCAACGTTGGCCGTCACGTCAAGGGTGAAATTTGCACAAAAAACACCCAAAAGTGTGTCAAACCTGCAACGGTCTGCTGCGCTCGAGCACGGCGAAGCTCCGCAGCTCGAAGCCCCGTTCGGCGAGCGTCGCGCGGTTGCCGGGATCGAGTAGCGCAGCGAGATCGACGGCGCGATCGTCCACCAGTGAGGGGGTCGCACGGCGCAGGGTGTCGTCGACATGACCCGGGTGGCAGACGATCTCCGTGACACCAGTCCCGGGGATCACGCCGAAGAGTCGCGACCAGGCGTGCGCGTAGTCCAGGCTGCCGTCCTGGACGAAGCCTGCGGACGTGCGTCGCGCGGGCGTCGCGAACCGACGAAGCCGAGTGCCGGCCAACCGCTCGCCGAGTCGGAGCACAGCGGCAGAAGGAGAGGACGACGCGTGCAGCCCCCAGCTCCGGTGCGTGCGCGCACGGGCGAACCCGGCTTCGGCAAGCGCAGCGGCGGCCGGCTTGACGATGCCGGGCCAGAACGCGATTCCCTGGTGACTGTCCCAGTGCGTCGGCTCGATGCCGAGCGCGCGGAGCCGGCCCGCCTGAGCCGACACCTCCGCGAAGACCTGGCGCGCGTCGACTCGGGCGAGCAGCGAACGGCGGCGCAGGTCGGCGACGAGCATGCCGTCCGCATCCACGAGGGAGCTGACCCGCGCCGGATCGAGAAGCGGCGAGCCGTGGGTGAGATTGACATGGAGGCCGATGCCGAGCTCGGGGCAGCGGCGCGCGACGTCGGTGACGGCCTCCGCGGCCTCCGCACCGACGAGAACGGTCGTCGAGGTCAAGATGCCCCGCGCGTGCGCCTCTTCGACCGCGCGGTTGACGCCGTCGGTCAACCCGAAGTCGTCAGCGTTCACGATCAGGACCGGCGACGGGTTTTGTTTCGACACGCTGCTATAGTCCGCGTTCCGTCGGACACAGCGGCGAGCGCCGCCTCGTGCTGCACCCGCCATGGCCTCGAAGCGATCTCGTACCGCCTCCTCCCGCTCCATGCGCCGCGTGCTGCGGCTGCCGCCGGTCGGCACCTTGCGGTGGTGGAGCCATCTCGGGGTCGAAGGGCTTGCCCGCGGCCTCGCCCGCGCTCGGGTCCTGCCCCAACCCGGGAGGCGCTCGCTCGAAGCGCTCGCGCAAAGCGGACGCGCAGCGCCCCGGGACGCCACGATCGACCCGGCCGAAGACGTCGCGGTATCGCCGCCGGCGATTCGCATCGAAGAGACACCCGGACGCTTCGACACGCAGCTCGCCACCGTCCTGAGCGGGTATCGCACGTCGGCCTGCGGGACGTGGACGCTGCCGAACGCGCGCTTCACCTTTCCGGCCGGCCTCGTCACCGTCGACGGCGTCGTCCCGGAGGAGACCCTCGTGCAGCGCATCTGGCCGCACAGCTACCAGTACGTGCCACTGGCGAAGATCGGCCGTGCGGATGCCGTTTCCGTCGCACCGGGGTGCGTCTTCGCGTTCCCGCACTGGAACAACGTGTACCACTGGCTCGTGGCGATGCTCCCACTCGCGTTGACGCTGCGCGACGAGACCGAGCTCCCGCTCTACGTGCCGGCCAACGGCCCGCCGTTCACGGCGGACTCGCTCGACTTCCTCGGCCTGCGCGACCGCTGCGTCGCACTCGACGACGGCGTGTACACGTGCGAGGAGCTCGTCGTCGCCTCGCTGCCCGGGCACGGACTCGACAGGCCGTCCCCGCGGCACGTGCAACGGATCCGCCAGGCGCTGCTCGAACGGCTGCCGCACGACGCAACTGCCGCGCGCCGCCTCTACATCAGCCGGGACGACGCTCCTGATCGCCGCGTCCTGAACGAAGGCGAGCTCGTCGCGGCGCTCGTCGAGCTCGGGTTCGAGAAGGTCACGCTCGGCGCGCAACCCTTCGCCGAGCAGCTCCGTCTGTTCGCGGAGGCGGAGATCGTGATCGGCGCGCACGGCGCCGGCCTCGCAAACACGATCGTGTGCCGCGAGGGAACCTGGCTCCTCGAGCTCGTGGGGGACAAGGTGGTCAACCCGATGTACGCCGCACTTGCGTCGCTCGTCGGGCTTCGCTACGGATACCTCCGAGTCGCCGACTCGTATCGCGACCACATCGTCGATGTCGACGCAGTGCTCGGTGCAGCACGCACCGCGCTCTCGGACGTCACGCCTGCGGTCGGCGCCAAAGCACCGACCTGAGAATCGTCGATCCGAGCACGACGCTCAGTGCGCCCGCCGTCGAGAGCGCGACGATGCCGACGCCCGCGACGCCCGTGTGGCGCAGCACGACGTAGCTCCCGCCGAGGATGAGGAGCGACCACGTCGCCTGAATCAGGATCACGAGGTCGGGCCGGTTCCGAAGTCGCGCGAGCGTGATCGAGAGCGGGACCGCGACGGCCGGGATCGCCGCAGCGGCGAGCCACCGGAGCAACGGGCCGCCGCCGGCCGCATAGCTGTGACCGAGGACCCGCAACACGTACGGGCCGACGAGCCCGACGGCGAGCGACATCGGCGTGATCGCCAGCAGGGTGAGCACGAGCGCGCGCCGGAACAGCGGGACGGTCTGCGGCTCGTCGGCCGCCGCCTCGACGATGAGGGAGTAGGAGATGCTCGTCGCAAGGAGCTGCAGGCCGTTGAAGATCGCCCAGGGGACGAAGAAGTGCGCTGCGGATTCCGCGCCGAGGCGATTGATGACGATCAACGGCGTCGCGTTGATCGACGCGAGCGCGAAGAGCGACGCGACGTAGTTGCCGAGCATGTAGCGACCGAGCGTGCGACCCGGCGGGAGACGTCCCTCCGGTCCCGTGCGAGCCGGCAGAAGCCGCTTGAACACGAACACCGTCACGACGAGGACGGCCAGTGTCGTCGGCACGTTCCACGACGCGAAGATGCCGCCGGCGCCGACGAAGATCGCGAAGATCAAAAGGAGCGCGATCTTCAGGAGGCTGACGAGGCCGTTCTCGAGGGGGACCCAGCGGGCGCGGCGCATGCCGGTGAGGACGCTGTCCTGGATCGCGTAGATGCAGGCGACGACGGTCGACACCGTGAACGCCGCAAGCCACCAGTGATCCGTCCAGAGAAAGCGAAGCGCCGGCGACCAGACGCTCGTTCCGAGCGCGAACACGACCGCAGCGACGAGACCGGTGAGCACGGCGATTGCATAGAGCCGTGCCGCGAGCCGGCGCCCGTCTCGCCCGGCGATCGGCAGGAAGCGAATCAGCAGCGAGTCGGCACCGACCTCCGACATGCCGCCGACGAGGAGCATCGCCGACACCAGCGCCGACTGCGTGCCGACCTCGGCAGCCGAGTAGCTACGGGCCGCGACGGCCCAGTAGGCGAGGCCGAAGACGGCGGTGAGGCCCGCGCTCGTCGCGAGGGCGAGCGCGTTCACGTGCAGCGGCACGCGAAGGTGCTCGCGCAAGCTCGGCCGCCGAGCGCGTCCGGAAGCGCTGCCCGGGCTCACGACCGGGTCTTGCGCGCGATCGTCTCCACGTACATGCGCTCGAGCCGCGGTAGCGACACGCCGACGGTGAACTGCTGCGCACGCACGGCCGCCGCCTCGGCGAGGCGCTCACGTTGCGCCTCGTTCTCGAGGAGCGTGCGCATCGCCGCCGCGAGAGCCGCGACGTCGCCGCGGTCGACGAGCAGGCCCGTCTCGTCGTCGACCACCATGTCGGTGTGGCCGCCGGGCCGCGTTGCGATGACCGGGCGGCCGCGGCTCATCGCCTCGCAGACGACGGTGCCGAACGGCTCCGCCCAGAGCGACGGCAGGACCCCGAACAGGCACCGTCCCCAGGCTTCCATGACGGCCGCGTGCGGGAAATTCGTGAGCACGTGCACTCCCGGCGGGAAGCTCGCCGGCGTGTCGGGCTCGAGCGTCCCGACGAGCACGAGGGGCGGCGGCGAGTCCAGCATCTGGTACGCGTCGAGCAGCTGCTGGACGCCCTTGACGCGTCGCAGCGCGCCGACGAAGAGCATGAACGGCTCGTCCGGCAGCTCGCGCAACCGCGCTTCGACGTTGTCCTGGCCGCTCGCCTCGCCGAAGCGCGACGGCGCGTTCCCCACCACGTCGTGGATCACCGAGTTGCTGCCCTCGCCGGCACCGGTAACGCGATCGTCGAGGAAGTCTCGGCGCACCATCGTCTGCACGTAGCTGCTGATGCTGTGGATCGCGGAGGTCTTCCGCCGCAGGAGCGGGCGGCTGCCGAGCACGCCGATCGCAGACGTCCAACCCTTCACGAGGCCGTAGTGCTGCCCCGCGCAGTCCATGCACTTGAAGAGCGCGGGGCCGGAGCACTCGGTCCCGTCCTTGTACATCAGGGTCCGCTTGGCGCAGCCGTATGCGTAGTCGCGCGAGGTGATGATCAGCGGCGTCTCGAGGCCCGTGAGCGCTGCCGCGCACGAGTAGCTGATCCAGCCGTACGAGTGCACGATCTCCGGCTTGAACCGGCGGATGAGCCGGCGCATCTGCAGGACCGTGACCGGATCGGGGAACGGCGGCTGGTGATGCTGCGCACGGATTCGGGCGAGACCCGGCAGCGTCCGCAGCTGACGCAGGCGGTGCACCGGGACGCCTTCGTCGAGCTCGCCGGGCTTGCTCCCGTTCTGCCAGACCGTGGCGACCTGCACGTCATGGCCGCGGCGATGCAGCTCCAGCGCCAGTGTGCGGCTCTGGATCTGCGCCCCACCGATGTGCGGCGGGAAATGATCGGTGGCGACGAGGATGCGCACAGGGAGGGCCGGAGAAGCCGTTCGCCAGGATAGCCGGGCAACCTGCCGCAGCCTCTCAGCGCACGCTCCTGGACGAGAGGACGTCATCGTAGAGGGCGTGCAGCGCGCGGGCGCAGTCGTCCCAGCTCGGAAGCTGCGGCGGGTCCGCGACGGGCGGCCGTTCGAGCGTGTCGAGGATCGAGTCGGCGACGACGGCGGGGGGCGCATCGCGGTCGACCGCGGTGGCGAGCCCTGCCGCGGCGAGCGCGTCGAGACCGGGCGAGGTCGCGACGACGAGCTTGCAGCCGAGCGACAACGCCTCGAGCATCGCGATCGGCTGCGTCTCGAACTCGCTGAGACTGACGACCGTGTCGACACGCCCGAGCTCTCGCGCCATCGCTTCGCGATCACCGGGCGCGATCCCCCGAATCGTGACCTTGTCGGCGACGCCGAGCTGCTCCGCGCTCTGCCGCAACGCGACTTCCTCCGCGCCATGGCCGCCGATCCACAGGCGAGCGTCTGCCCGCCGCGCGACGACGTGCGGGAACGCGGCGAGAACGCGCTCATGCCCCTTGTACTTCTCGAGGCGGCCGATGGATGCGATGAGCCCGGGCTCGCGCGCGACGCCGGCGGCCGCCTCGGCGGGAAGGTCGCTGCCGTTCGGGATCACCACGAAGCGATCTCGAGGGAGGCGAAGCCGCCGCGCATAGTCCTCGAGCTCGAACGGCGCGAGCGCGACGAGCCGGTCCACCCGGCCGAGGAGCGGCCGCAGGACCGCGAGCTGGACCGGTCGGATCGCCTGGCGGACGCGCGACGAGTGGCCGCCCCCGTGGAACGTCAAGACGGTGGGGAGTCGCCGCCGCGCGGTCGCGAGCAGCGCGATCGGGGCCACGAACGTCTGGTAGCCCTGGACGTGCACGAGGTCGAACGAGCCCCGCTCCAGCTCTCTATAGATACGAGGGGCGACGTAGTAATCACGGTCTGACGGGTACGCGCGGACGCGCCTCACCTCGAACCCCTCGACCGACTCCTGCGGCGGCAGCGTCCCTGCCGGATCGGTGGTCAGGATCGTGACCTGGACGCCGCGCGCGGCCAGCCGGCGGGCGACCTCGTGAACGTGGAGCTCGATCCCACCGACGAACGGGAGGTACCGCGCACAGACGAGCGCGAGCCGCAGGGGGCGTGCCCCGTCCACCGGCGCGAGGATAGCCTGGCCGGCCGGGTCCTGGATCGACCTAACCCTTTGGCTGGCGCGGTCGTCCAAGCCTGCGACGTAAATACGCGTCAAGGCCGAAAGGCCGCTGCGGCAGATCGAGGAACCGGGGGGCACGTTGAGCGAGAACGGGAACAGAGCGATGTCGGAAGTACGGGTGTCGGTGGTGGTGCCTGCGCTGAACGAGGCGCGGAACCTCCCCCACGTGCTGCCGCGGATTCCGGACGTCTACGAGGTGATCCTCGTCGACGGCGGCTCGAAGGACGGGACGGTCGACACCGCCCGGGAGCTTCTGCCCGACATCCGCGTCCTCCGCCAGCCCGGGCGAGGCAAGGGCGACGCGCTGACGTGCGGCTTCCGGAGCGCACGCGGGAACGTCGTCGTGATGCTGGACGCCGACGGGTCGGCCCGCCCCGAGGAGATCCCGCAGTTCGTGGAGGCGCTCGTCGCCGGCGCCGACTTCGCCAAGGGGTCGCGCTTCCTCGACGGGGGCGGCAGCGCGGACATCACCCGGCTGCGCTCACTCGGCAACGCGACGCTGACGCGGCTCGTCAACGTCCTCTTCCGGAGCAGGTTCTCGGACCTCTGCTACGGGTACAACGCCTTCTGGACCCACGTGCTCGACGAGCTCGCGCTCGACGCGGACGGATTCGAGATCGAGACGCAGCTGAACCTGCGCGCGGTGCAGGCGCGTCTGGCGGTCGTCGAGGTGCCGAGCTACGAGGACTCGCGGATCCACGGCATCAGCAACCTCAATGCCGTTCGCGACGGGCTTCGCGTGCTGCGCACGATCGTGGGCGAGCGGTGCCGCAGCCCGCGGCGGTCGCGCGTGCTCGAGCCGGTGTCGCGCGGCCCGATCGTCGACGAGCTGTAACGCCCTCGTTTACTGCAGCGGCTTGATCGCGGTGAGGAGCGGCAAGCCGCCGAGCCCACCGCCTGCCTGGAAGTAGCTCGGGGCGATGCCCGCTGCGAACGCGGACGTCGCGGCGGCCGACGACTCGATAGGCCACGACCAGGTCGTCCCGCTGTCGGCGATCTTCCAGTTGAACCACACGAAGGCGCGGATCTGAGGGAAGCGCGTCGGCAGCGAGCCGAGCGCGTTCTGGATCCACGTGGCCTTCGAGCCGCCGTCCTCGGCGGACGAGGTCTCGCCGATCATCACCGGCTTGCTCGGCGCGAGCTGCTGCAGCTGGTCGTAGCTCGCACCGAAGAGATCGGTGAAGCTCGTCCAGTTGCTGCCGCCCTTGTTGTAGCCGTCGAGGCACGTCCAGTCGACGTAGTTGTCGCCGGGATAGAGCGATGAGAGCGGGGTGCTGCCGCTGAAGACGGTGTTGGGGCACCAAACCCACGTGACGTTCGTCGCGCCGGCCTGAGCAAAGAGGTCGTGCATGTGACGCCAGGCGGCCACGTAGGAGGACGCCGTGTTCACGTTCGTGGGCGTCGTGCCCCATGCGAACCAGCGGCCGTTCATCTCCCAGTCCCAGCGCAGGAAGAACGGGTGGCCGAATGCCTTCGCCTGCTGCGCCCACGCGGTGATCGAGGCGTCGTACGCGCCGGAGGCGATGTCTGCGAGGGGCACGCTGCCGGAGTTCATGTCGACGAGGCTGATCTCGCCGTTTCCGACCACGGCCTGCTGCGCCGTCAGCTGCGAGTTGAAGCTCGCCGACCACGGAGCGGGGACGCCCCAATGGACGATCGACGCCTTCTTGCCGGCGTGCGACTCGAAGGTCCGCCAGGTGGTCGCATCCCACGGCGCATCACCGAAGGACGCGCCGTACGTGTCGTTCCCGTCCATGTACGCGCCCCAGTAGATCGGCGACTGCGCCGGCGGCGGCGGCGTGGCCGCCGTCGTCGTCTGCTGCGTCGTCGTCTGCTGGGTCGTGGTCGTCGTCGCGGTGGTCGTCGTGGACGTCGTCGTCGAGGCTGTCGTGGACTGGGGCGCCGTCGTCGTCGGGCTCGTGGACGTCGAGGTCTGCGCTCCGCCGCCGCCGCCGCCGCCGCCGCCGCAGTGGCCGGCGCGGTCGTCGTCGGCTTCGCCGTCGTCGTCCCGCTCGTCGTCGTGTGCGATCCGGACTTGTTGGCTGTCGCGTTGCGGCAGGTCTTGCCGGGGCAAGCGTAACGAGCGTTCGCCTGCGGCGCGAGCGCGGCAGCCGACGACAACCCGACGCAGGCCAAGGAGACGAACGAGGCGGCGATGAGCTTCCGAGACATTGGTTGGTGCTCCCCCAGAAATCGTTTGCGGCGGGTACGCACCGGTCATCGGCGGACACACTCCGTCTCGGCATCGCTCGAACGAGCTAGGACCCACCGCGATCCGTCCGAGTGCAGGAGTACGGTCGCCCGCGGGAAAGGAAAAAGGGCTCAAGGGATGCCAGCCGCCTGCCGATGAGGGAGGAAGATGACCGCCTCGCCGTTCGGGATCAACGTCGTCTCGCGCTCGCACCGCGTCGCCTGTGGCGCGTGCGGTGCAAAGGCCGCTCGTGTCACCGATACGTGCATGAGCTGCGGCGCTGCGTTCGCCGAGAGCGGGTTCTCGATCGTCGCAGCGACGGACATCGGCGCCGTGCGCGCCGTGCGGCAGCGGCTGCTGCTGCGCAAAGCTCCGGCAGCCTGAGACAGGCCGCTACTCTTCGCGACGGCTGAGCGGCTGCAAGCCGGCCGGCATTCGTCCGCTCGGAACGAGGCGTCGCTCTGATACCCACGATCTCCGTCGTCATCTGCGCGTACTCGCTCGACCGCTTCGACGATCTTGTCGCCGCGGTGGAGTCGGTTCGGGCACAGAGTCGTCCTGCGCTCGAGACTGTCGTCGTGATCGACCACAACGACGCGCTCTCCGAGCGCGCTCGTGAGCGTTTCGCGCCGGCCGAGGAGGTCCAGGTCGTCGACGGCGACGGCGCCCCTGGGCTCTCGCACGCCCGCAATACGGGTATCGCAGCCGCGCGCGGCGACGTCATCGCCTTCCTCGACGACGACGCCGTCGCAGCAGGCGACTGGCTCGAGAAGCTCGCGGCTGTCTACGACGACGAGCGGGTCGTCGGCGTCGGCGGCGCGATCGAGCCAAACTGGCTCACGCCGCGTCCCGCGTCGTTCCCGCCGGAGTTCGACTGGGTCGTCGGCTGCACCTATCGAGGCCACCCGACGACACGCACGCCGGTGCGGAACCTGATCGGCGCCAACATGTCCTTTCGCCGCGACGTCTTCGCCGAGGTCGGCGGCTTCCGGTCGGACATCGGCCGCGTCGGCACCCGCCCGGTCGGCTGCGAGGAGACGGAGCTCTGCATTCGCGTCTCACGCGCGCGCCCGGACGCGCTGATCGTGTACGAGCCGGATGCGCGTGTGGTCCACTCGGTGCCGCCGTCACGCGCGACGTGGGGCTACTTCATCCGGCGTTGCTACGGCGAAGGGATCTCGAAGGCGATCGTCGCATCGCTGGCAGGACGCGCCGACGCACTCCGTACGGAGCGGAGCTACGTGGCGCGCACGATCGCGGGCGGCGTCGTCTCGAGCGCAGCCGAGACTGCCCGCGGCGACGTGTCGGCGCTGGGGCGCGCCGCGCGCATGATCGCCGGCGTGACGGCTGCCGGCGTCGGCTACGCGTATGCGGTCGCGGTCAGCGCAGTGCGCTCACCGTCGCGGTGACCGTTCCCCGGCGGTGGAGCAGCGCGCCGCGACAGGCGCGCGTCGTCGTGTACGAGAGCCGCACGCGACCCGTCGCTGGGTCGCGGCGCAACGTCGCGACGAGCTGACCGCGGGACGCGGTGCACGTGCGTGACGCCGCCCAGCCGCCGGCGAGCACGAGACGCGAGCTCGCGCTCGTCTGGCTCAGCGCTGCCGTCGAGAGCCGCAGGCGCCACGCGGACTTGCCGCTTCCGACGCGGAGCGTGCCGCGCGCCGTGCTCCGCCTTGCGAAGGTCACGACGACCGAGCCCACCGGCGTGCCGACCTTGTAGGACTTCGCCGTTGCGAGCGCGACGGTCGCGGTCTCGTCGAAGGAGTTGCCGTCCGGGAGGACGACCGTCGTCGTCGCGAGAAGCGATCCCTTCGTCGCCGCCGCCGGCGACTTGAGTCGGGCCGAGACCGTGGCCGACTTCGGGACGGCGACGTCGCCGCTCAACTGGATCTTCCCGCCGGCTGCAATCGACCACTGCTGCTGGCCGGCAGCGAGCGTGAACCCGGTCGGGAGCGTAAAGGTGACGTTGTGCAGCGTGAAGGCGAACGGGTTCGGGTTGCGCAGCGTCACGGCGACGCTGACCGTCGAGCCGGGCGCCGAGAAGAGCGGCGTGACGAGCGCCTTCAGCGGCGCGATGCCGGTCTCGACGAGACGCTGCACGGAGACGCTGAGGTTCCCGGCCGCAGCGTCGTCGACAGCCGTCCCGCCCGGGTAGGCGCGTGCGGCCATCGAGCGATAGCAGGCAAGACTCGCGGACGTGGCGGGCGAGACCGCGCGGACGAAGACGAGCGTGCGCTGATGCTGCGCCATCAGGTCGAGTTCCTTCGCCGTGTTGTAGCCGTGCGGGTCGCGGGCGCTGCTCTTGCAGCCGGCGAGACCGGCGGCTCCCGCCCCGAAAGGCTCTGCGTCGCCGATCACGACGACGACCTTGCGCGAGTCGGTCCGCCAGCCCATGCGGGTGTCGGCCCAGCTCTGGTGGAAGGCGAGGTTGTACGACTCCTCGGCGACGTTCCCAGGTGTCGGGTTCTGCGACGTCGCGAGCTTGCCGATGGCCGCGGTGACCGCCTGCGGATCCGCCGTCATCGGCTGCAGCAGCTGATACTCACCGGCGGGGTTCCCGGGATCCCGGAACTGCACGACGGCGATGTGCGCATTCGGGAGGTCGCCGACCACGCCCGCGACGAGGTTGACGCCGAGCGCCTTGGCGCGGGCGACCGAGGGCGCCATGCTTCCGGTCGTGTCGACGGCGATCTCGACGTCGACGGCGGGGGATGCCGCAGCCGACGAGCGGACAGAGGCGCTCGCTCCGCCCGTCGCGGCGAACAGCACGATTGCCGCGGCGACGAGCGCGGAGCGAAGGAATCTGGACGTTACGTGCACCGTGACCTCCCGGAACGATGTCGATCGCGGCTCGACGATCGACGAGCGCGTCTAACCCTGATTGGACTCTCTGGAGACGGCCACGGACCGAAGCCCCGGTCGTCCCTCACCCTTCGTCGTGCCCGGTACGACGGCGGGCAACCGCCGGTTTTGCAAGGTTTTCGAAAGGTCAGTCGGCGAGCGGGCTCTCGACGAGCCCGTGCTGGTAGGCGAGCCGCGCTGCTTCGGTGCGGTTCGAGACGCCGAGCTTCCGGTAGACGTTCGTCAGGTGGAACTTCACGGTCTGCTCGGCGACCCACAGCTCCTTGCCGATCGCGTCGTTCGAGAGGCCGCGCGCGAGCGCCGACAGGATCGCCGTCTCGCGCTCGGTGAGGCCGGCGGCGCGGGCGGGGTTGTCGACCTCGGACGGGAGGCCAATCGCGTTGTAGACCGTCCCCTCGACGGCCTGCCGGAGCGCCGACGGCAGGTCGATCGGATTGATGCTCTTCACAATGTAGGCGCTCGCCCCCCGCTTGAGCACGGTCTGGATCAGGTTCTCGTCCGTCGAGACGGAGAGGATCACGACCTTCACGTCGGGGTAGCGCTTGCGGATCTGGCTGAGGCACGTGAGCCCGTCCATGCCGGGCATGCGCAGGTCGAGGAGCGCCAGCTCCGGTTTCGTCCGCCCGACCATCGGCAGCACCTGTGAGCCGGACGAGCACTCGCCGACGACCTCGAAGTCCTCGGTCTCGTCGAGCGCGCGCTTGATCCCCTCGAGGATGAGCTTGTGGTCGTCCGCAATCAGGACCCGCATGGTTCACAAAGCGTAGTCAGATCCGCGCCCCGCGCCAGCCCCGGCAGCTCCCCAATCACATACACCCCCTGGGGTCGCCGGCATGGAAAAAGCCAATCGTCTGGCGAAAATCGCCGCAGAGGACGCTACGCTCCGAGGAATGGCCGCCTCGACGCTCAGGTCGGCCGGACCGGGATCCGTCTGCCCGAACTGCCTGACGCCCGGCGCCCGGCCGGGGGAGCACTGCTCCGGCTGTCGCCTGCGGCTGGAGCTCGACGCGTGCGCGCTCGAGGCCTGGCAGGGCCACGGCACCTGCGCCTTCGTCGCCCGCCGCAGCGACGGGACGCTCGTCGCCGTCTCGCCCGCGTTCAGCTCGGACGACTGCGAGGAGCCCGAGGCGACACCGTCCACGTCGGCCGCGCGCGAGGAACTCGTCGCCGCGCTCGACGCGCAGGGCTGGCGCCTCGTGGGCGGGCGGAAGAAAGGCCCCTGGTACTCGGCGCGGCTCGAGCGGCTCGTCGCGCTCGTCGGCCCCGAGCTCGAGGTGCCGGCGGTCGTCGCGGTGACCGCACCCGACGCCCCCGCGCCTGAGCCACCGGCGCGGCCGCGGCGGCGGCCGGGAGGCAAGCTCGTGCCCGCGATGAGCATCGCCGGGCTCGCGGTCGCGGGTGTCCTCGCCTACGCGATCCTCGCGGCCGGCTCGAACAAGCACACGCGGCTCGTGACGCTGCCGGCCCAGGCTGCCTCGGCCCCAGCCAAGACTGCGGCGAAGACCCCCAAGGCGAAGGCGAAGCCGAAGCCCGACGCCCCGGCTCCCACTCGCACTGCGCGGCTTGCCGTCACGGCGACTCGGACGTCCTGGCTCGAGCTTCGGCGGGGCTCGAGCACGGGCCGAATCGTCTACTCGGGCGAGCTGCCCGCCGGCCGCAGCCTCCACGTCCGGGCACCGCGGATCTGGGCGCGATTCGGCGCCGCCGCGAACCTCGAGATCGTCCTCGACGGCAAGCGGCTGCCGCTGCAAGGGACGCTCGAGCGCGTCTTCACCGCCACGTGACGGC
Source organism: uncultured Actinomycetes bacterium (assembly GCA_963838985.1). Classification (GTDB taxonomy): domain Bacteria; phylum Actinomycetota; class Thermoleophilia; order Gaiellales; family Gaiellaceae; genus Palsa-739. The sequence goes on along the minus strand of CAWITF010000002.1, from coordinate 260,928 downwards.
CGCGCTCGGCGCCGTCGCGGCGGCCGCCACGCTCGCCTGCCTTGCCGCCCTCGTGCGGGTGCACCAGCTGCCGACCGGCTACCGCCCGCTGCGGAACGCGGTGAGCGACTACGGCGTCGGCCATTACGCGCGCTATTACCGCTTCCAGACGGCTGCGCTCGCAATCGCGGCCGTCTTCGTCGCGCTCGGGCTCGCCCGCGCTGTCGATCCGGCGCCGCTGCTGCCGATCGTGCTGCTGCTCGTCTTCGCCGTCGCACGGCTCGCCATCTGGTGGTTCCCGACCGACGTCAACCGCCTGCGGCCGACGAGAACCGGACGGATCCACATCGTGCTCGCGGGCGTCGCCTTCGCCGCGATCGCCTGGACGGGGGCCGCCCTCCCGACCCGCGTCGACTGGCCCGCGATCGATGGGCTCCTGAAAGGGCTCGGCTGGCTCGTCGTCGTCAGCGCCGTCGCGTGCGGCCTTGCGATGACCCGGGCGCTCCGGCGCTACGTGGAGCCGTGGTTCGGTGCGATCGAGCGAGTCTTCTACGCCGCCATGCTGGCCTGGTTCTTCGTCGTCTCGCTGCACTTCCTCTAGCGGGGAGGCCGCGAGAGTCGGCGCACCGCTTCGAGCAGCTCCTCCTCGGGGAACGGCTTCCGCAGCACCGGCAAGCCGCTGCCCTGGGCGAAGTCGTCGTCCGAGCCGGTCATCAGCAGCACGGGCAGCTCCGGCTCGACCTGTCGGAGCCGCTGCGCGACGGCGTCGCCGCTGATCCCGGGCATCAGCACGTCGAGGACGGCGACGTCGACGTCGTTCCGCTCGACGCACGCGACGGCGGCGAGGCCCGTCGACGCGGTCAGTACCTCGTAGCCGGCGTCCTCGAGGGTCGCCCGCAGCAGGTCGGCGAAGCCCTGATTGTCGTCGGCAACGAGGATCGACCCCACACGGGGGAGGCTACTAGAGCCGGGTCATCAGATCGTTCGCCCAGTTCAGCAGCAGCGCCTTGAATGCTGCCGAGAGCTGCGCAGCCGTCGCGCTCGTGATCGTCCCGATGAGCGTCTTGAGGCGGTTCGACGCGGAGTTGCCCTTGCCGAGGAAGTCGATCACGGACTGCGCCTGCGAGAGCAGCGTCGCCTGGAGGCTCGCGTTCGGCACGAAGCCGCGGCCGATGCCGTCGGCGATCGCGGCCTTGAGGCCAGGGGCGGTGACGCGGATCGTGAAGGTGAGCGAGACCTGGCGCTGGTTGCCCGCGTTGTCGAGCGCCGTCACCCAGATGACGTGCGTCCCGGCGGTCAGCTGATCGAGGTCGATGTGGCCGCCGCTCGAGGAGATCGACTGGTTACCCGGGCCGCAGATCACCTGCGTGGTGTCGAGGCAGGCGCTCGAAGACGCCACGCCGTCGATGTCGGTCGCCGTCCACGTGAGCGTGCTGTTGCCACCGATGTCGTAGTACTGGCCGTTCGTCGGCGGCGAGAGCTGCACGGTGATCGTCGGGCCCGAGCTGTCGAGCGTGACGGTCTGCGTCAGCGTGAGCGTGTTCGCGGAGTCGGTGAACGTGACCGCAACGGTGTAGAGGCCCTCGGTGGTCGGCAGGTTGATCTTGCCGGCCGTGAAGCCCGCGAGCGTGCCGGTGTAGTAGACGACGCCGTTGATCTTGATCACGACGTTCACGGTGCCGACGCCCGTGCCCGAGAGACCGAGCAGGACGTTCGTCGCGTGGTTGACGAGCGAGAGGCCGCTGTTCAGCGTCATCGAGACGTTGAATGCGGTCGCGCCCTCGACGGTCAGCGTCTGCACCGCGCTCATCGCCGACACGTTCCCGTAGGCATCGGTCAACGTCGCCGAGACCGTGTGCGTCGCGTTCGCGAGCGGCGTCGTGCCATCCCAGACGACTCCGTCGACGTAGAAGGTGCGGACGAGCGACGGATCGCCGGTCGCGAGGAAGACCGGGCTCGACGCGTTCGTGACCCAGTCGCCGAGCACGCCGGAGTCGCTACCCGGCGCGAGCGAGACGACCGGGGCAGCCGGCGGCGTTGCGTGCTTCGCCACCGTCGCGCTCGCCGTGTCCGTGTTCCCGAAGCCGTCGTCCTCGCTGATCGCGATCGTCAGCGTGCCGTCGGCAAGGCTCGAGAGGTCCGCGAGCACGATGGCGATGCCGGCTCCACCGACCGTCGCCGTTCCGGTCACGGTCGTGACGCCGTCCGTGACCGTCCAGGTGACGAACGCGCCGGCGAGACCGGTGAACGTCAGCTGGAAGGCGGACTTGTTGAGCGACGTGACCGGCCCGGTCGCGCTGACGGTGACGGGCAGCAGCACCGGGTCGGGCGTGTGCGAGCCGATCTGACCGGGCGTCCCGTCGGGGCCGGAGCCGATCAGCAGCACGTTCGTCGTCCGGTGGATGTCGCGGTGGTTGTGCTCGTGGCCGGGCTGCGGGTCGCGCGGGCCGCCGTGCTGGTCGCCCCATGCCGCGTCGCCGCTGAGCACGAGCCCGAGCTCGCCGAACGGCTCGCCGTCGCGCGTCGGATCGCTCGAGTAGATCGACGTGAGCAACTGGTCGGCCCCCGAGCTCTTCGCGAACGCGTAGAGCAGATCCTGGAGGTGCGGGGACGGGTTGCGGCTGATCGTCGGCATGCCGAACGGGTCGAACGGGACGAGGTAGCTGTTGAACTCGCCGCCCCAGTCGACCAGGCGGTCGCCGGCGGTGTTCGCGAGCAGGACGTCGAGGCCGGCGCCGCCGTAGATGAAGTCCTCCCACGACGGGTTCGTGTCGGGGCCGGTGTTGAGGCCGTCCTGCGAGCTCGGCAGGTCGTCGCCGTTCAGGTAGTCGTTGCCCCAGCCGCCGAACATGATGTCGCGCCCGGTGCCGCCGACCTGCCAGTCGTTGCCGAGGTCGCCGAAGATGATGTCGTTGCCGTCGGTCGCAACACCGGGGTAGCCGGTTCCAGGCGCCCAGAAGCCGTCGATCGGCCCGTCGCTCGGGTTGAAGTTCAGGAGCCACGCCTGGCCGCCCGTCGTCTTGTTCAGCGTGCCGTCGGCGTTGAGGGTGACGGCGCGGAACGGGTCGTTCGGGTCGTACTGCGCCTGGTAGGTCAGCGTCGCGCTGTAGCCGAGGACGTTGCCCGGGTTATCTGGATGGTTGTAGTCGCTGCGGATCATCGTCCCGGTCTTCACGCCGGTCTGCGCCGCGCCCAGCGCGTAGTTGTTCGTGTACGACTCGGTCAGCGCCTCCGCGCCCGAGATCGCGTCGTCGCCGGCGCCGCCGTGGATCGCGTCGTTGCCGAGGCCGCCGTAGATGATGTCGTTCGCGTCGAGCGGGACGAAGAGCTCGTTCGGCGACGCCGTGTTGTACGTCGAGTGATCGAGATTGTCGGGCGCGAGGTCGGCGACCCAGAGAAGCGTGCCGGTCGTGTTCGTCAGCACGTCCTGCTGGCCGCCCTGCATCGAGATCTCGACGTTCTGGCTCGCGGTCGGGAGCGCAGGTGCGCCGGCGAGCGGCTCGGCGGTGCCGACGCGGCTGAGCACGATCCGGCCGTCGTCGCCGAGGATGCCGTCGTCGCCGCCGCCGCCTGAGATCCAGTCGGCGCCGTAGCCGCCGACGATCGTGTCGTTCTGACCGTCGCCGTAAAGGGCGTCGTTCCCGACCATGCCGTAGATGAAGTCGTCGCCGCCCTCGCCGTGGATCAGGTCGATGCCGCCGATGTCGGTCGCGGCGTGGGCCGGGTCGAAGTCCGGGCCGCCCGGCGTGTAGTCGAGCAGCACCATCGCCCGCGGGACGATCTTGGCGGTGCCGAAGTTGTCGTAGGCGAAGCTCAGGAACCCGGTGGCGCCGCCGACGAGCCGGACGATGTTGCCGTTGTCGCCGATGATCGCGTCGCTGTCCGCGGCGTGGCCGTTCGACGACGTGTTGCCCGGGTCGTCCTGGCCGGCCGCCGTGCCGGAGCCGCCGTAGATGATGTCCTTGCCGGTCGCGTCGACGCGCTTCGCCGGCGTATCGAGCGTGAAGAGGCTCGAGCTGCCGCCGACGATGTCGTCCTGGCCCTGGTTGCCGAAGATGACGTCGCTGCCGCCGTTGCCCTCGATGTAGTCGGAGCCGTCGCCCGCGCCGTCGAGCGACGGGCACGTGGCGATCGCGAAGTCGCCGGAGGTGTTCCAGCTCGAGGAGACGCCGGTGCAGCCGGTCGCGTGGTAGTCGATCGAGCCGTCACCCTGGATCGTGTCGTTGCCGAGCTGGCCGAAGATCTCGTCGTTCGCCGGGCCGCCCGCGATGTAGTCGTCGCCGTAGCTCCCGACCGGGCTCACCGTGACGTCGCTCGAGTGGTACAGGTTGACGATCTGATACTCGGCCCAGGTCGGCGCGTAGACGCCGTCCGGATCGCGGTAGTTCTGCGGCAGGCCGTTGTTGTTCGCGTTCGTGGCGTCGGTCGGCAGGCCGGTCGCCGGGTAGATGGCGCCGTTCACCGTCTGGTACCGCGGGTTCGCGATCGCGAGCGGGTTGGCCGGGCCCGGCGTGACGTCGCGGCGGTAGAGCTGCACGGCGTCGCCGAAGATCAGGTCGTCCTGCGTGCCGCCGTCGATCCGGTCGCCCCGGGCGCCGCCGACAAGGACGTCCTCGCCCTGGTTGCCGTAGATCGTGTCCGCGCCGCCGGTCGTCATGTCGACCACGGTCGTGTAGACCCAGCGCGGATCCAGGATCTGGTCGCTGAACACGTCGCCGCGGCCGCCGAACCCGAACTGCGCGATCACGGTGCTCGGATCGGCGACCGACGTGTACTGCACGTGACCGAGGTCGCCGAGGATGACGTCGATCGACTGGCCGCCGGAGATCGAGTCGTTTCCGAAGCCGCCGAAGACGACGAGCGGCAGCGTCGAGGCCACGCCGTTGAAGGAATCGTCGTCGGACGCTGCGCCGGCGCTGTGCTGCTTCGAGTCGCCGGTCGCCGAGCCCCCGGAGAGGTTCGCGACGAAGAACGCGTCGCCGCCGTCGGCGAGCGTGGCCGTGACGTTGTCGTTGCCGAGACCGGTGTTGAGCGACGTCGTCGTCCGCTTGCCGGCCTGCCGCGCGATCTGGCCGATCGTGACGTGGTCGTCACCGGAGCCCGTCCAGTAGGCGACGCCGTCGTAGAGGTTGGCGCCGTGCGCGGCGTCGAAGCTGTAGTTGATCGCCGTCCGGCCGGCACGGGCGATCGAGATCGCGCTGCCCGCCGCGTTCCCGGTGATCGTCCAGTCGTCGGCGTGTGACGACGCCTCGTCGCTCATGAACAGGCTGTGCCGGCCGGTGCCGAGGTCGAGGTTCAGCGTGCCGCGGAAGTCGTCGAGGTTGCCGGTGAGGAAGTCGAAGCGGCTCAGCGCCGTCGGGCCGTTGCACGTCGACACAGGTGCCGCCGGCCCGTTCCACGAGCACTGGTCGAGGTTCGCGTTGGACGAGAGGAAGACGTCGCTGTTGCCGTTGTGGAGGCCGATGTTCGTCTGCGCGACGCCGCCGAGGGCGTGGAAGCCGTTGCTCCCCTGCGTCGTCCCCTGCACGTCGAAGACATCCGCGCCGGAACCGGTGTCGACGTTGACCGTCTCGAAGCCGTAGTAGTCGATGCCGTCCATCCGCGTGGTGAACGTCGCCCCGCCGGTGCTCGTGAAGTCGGCCGTCGGGTTGACGATCACGACGCTGTCGAGGCCCTGGCCGAAGTTGATCTTCCGCAGCTGGCCCTGGAAGCTCAAGACGTAGATGTCCTGGTTCAGGTAGCCGCTCGGATAGCGGTCGACGATGACGTCGAGCTTGTCGACCAGGAAGGCCTGGATGAACGGGTCGGAGCTCTCGCCGACCGCGATCGCGTTCTGGATCGTCTGCCGCAGCTGCTCGGCGCTCGCGTTGTAGGCGATCGGCGCCGTGATGTACGGCACGCCGTTCACATGGAACTGGAGCTCATACGTGCCGGAGGTCGCGTTCACCACGAGCAGCTGCTCCTGGTTCACCTCGCTCGTGGACGAGCCGGGCGTCCGGACCGTCACGACCGCCGTGCCGGAAACCGTGTAGTTGACGCCGCCGGCGCCCTCGAACGTCCGCGAGAGGCTCGGGGTCGTCGTCAGCGCATGAATCTGCATGTTGCTGAGCGAGCCCTGGAACCGGATCGTGTAGACGTCGTCCGCCTGCTGGACGACGACGTTCCCCGTGCCGATCTGCCCGAGTGCCTGGAGCGCGCTCTGGATCTGCGCGGCCGTCGCGTTGTACGGAAGCGCGGTGGTCGTCACCGATGCGAGCAGCGTGCCGGCGTTCGCGAGCGAGCCGGCCGAGCCGCCGCCGACGTCGGTGAAGCTCGTACCGACGATCCCGCTCGCCACGAGGATGTTCTCGCCGCCTTCGGTCGTGCCGCGATAGACGCGGTACGACGTGACCGGGACGTCGGTGATGCCGTGCCAGGTGAGCGACACCGCACCGTTGTCGGCCGTGACGACCGCGATCTCGTTGGACGCGAGCGACTCGTTCGCGCCACTGACGCCCGTGACCTTGTAGTACCAAGTTCCGGCGTGGAGCGTGCCGGCGCCGGCCTGCGTGCCGACGAGGTTCGTCGGTGCAACGCCGTACGTGTAGGTCAGCGTGTAGGAGCCGGAGGTCGCGTCGACGATCAGCTGCTGCGTCGAGTTCGAGCTCGGCATGTCGAGCCCGGTCAGTGACGTCGACGTGAGGATCGCGGCTGCGTCCGCGGTCGCGCCCTGGTCGTTCATGACGAGCGTGTCGGTCTCGCCGGCGCCGTTCGTCAGCCCGGACGGATCGGTGACGAGCAGCTGGAGCAGCTGGCCGCCGAGCGTGCCAGTGAAGTGGATCCGGTAGACGTTGCCGTGGACCTGCACGTCCAGGTTGCTCAGGCTCGTGCCGAGGGCCGCGGCGAGGATCGCCTGCAGGCTGCCGGCACCGGTCGCCGGCGCGTTCCACGCGATCGGAGCCGACGTCACGCCGAGGCCGGGCAGCGTCAGCGTGTACGTCCCGCCCGTGGCGTCGATCGTCAGCCGCTGGATCTCGTCGACGGCGTCGACCGCGGTTCCCTGCGCCGCGGAGCCGTTGACGAGGGCGACGACGTTCGCCTGCGGGCTGTCGCCGCTCGCCGTCAGCAGCGCACCGATCTCCGAGAGCGTCTGGCTCGTGCTCCCCACCGTGCCGCTGCCAACGTTGAGCGTGTCGTTGCCGGCGCCGAGGTTCACGAACGTGTGGCCGGTGATGCCCTTGATGTCGACGCGGTCGTTGCCGGCGCCGGTGTCGATCCGGGTCAGCGGCGCGTCGACACCCGTTGAGGTCGGCACGTTCACGAACGTGTCGACGACGACGTGGTTCGCCCCGGCGCCGAGCTCGATCTGCAGGTTGCTGATGCCCTCGAACGTGATGCCGCCGGGCTCGTTCGCGCCCACCGGGCCGGCGCAGGCGTCGGCGTGGACATCGGTCGCGTCGATCTGCTGCGACGGGCCGCCGATGCAGCGGTTGCCGCCCATGCCGAAGCCGGTGATGCGGAACTGGTTGAGCGCAGCGATGATCCCGTGCTCGTCGGCCGGGCCGAACTGGCTCGTGTCGTAGAAGAGCTGGCCCGAGGCGAACGGGTTGTCCGTGCCCGGATGCTGCGCGAGCCAAGCCGGGTCGTTGTACGAGGCCGGGTTCGCGTCGTCGTACAGGTAGAGCAGGTTCGCCTGGGTCTTCTCGTCGACGAGCAGGTTCGGATTCGTCGGCTGGAACGTGTACGTGCTGTCGGACGTCGGCGTCGAGGCGTCGTTCGTGAACGGACTGAACCACGCCTTGTCGAGCGTGAGCACCCAGTTGCCCGAGCCGTCGTTCGCGACGATCCCGCCGGTCACGATCCGGCTCTTGTTCTTCGCCGGTCCGGTCGTGATCAGGATCGTCTGGCCGACGAGCTGCGACGGATTGGTCGGGCCGAGGTTCTGACCCTGGACGCCGATCGCGCCCGGCGTGGTCGCGCCGTTCCCGAGGATCGTCACCTGGTAGACGGCGCCGTTCGCGGACACGGTGACGTTCCACGTCGGGTGCGCGTTCTGGATGAGCGTGCGGAGCGCGTTCTCCACCGTCACTGCCGGCGCGTTCCACGCGATCGGGTCGCTGAAGGCGCTGCCGTCGTAGTTGACCTCGAAGGTGCCGCTGATCGCGTCGACGGCGATCGTCTGGACGGTGTTGTTCGTGCCGGTCTCCGACGTGATGCTGACCGACGGAAGCTGGCTGTGCTCGATCGTGACCGTGGCCGCGATCGTGCCGTCGACGGTGCCCGGCGTCGAGCTGATCACGTGACCCATCGGCGGCGTGATGTTCTTCTCGCCCGGCAGCATGACCGGCTCGCGCTCGAGGAGACCGGTGCGATCCTGACCCTCGGCGCCGTTGACGAAGAGCGGCCCCTGAACCGCGTTCAACATGTCGAGCTCGGGCGCGAAGACGTGGGTGTCGCCGCCGTCGACGCGCTGGTTCTCGTGCGCGCGGACGTAGACGGTGATCGGCACGTTCCACTGCGCGAGGCCGTTCCGGCCGGCGCCCGTGATCCCGGCGCCCGTGCCGTCGGAGTTGAACGAGACGAGGACGTTCGGGTACCAGTTGACGCCGTCGAGCGAGACGTCGAGCTGCTGCTGGAACGAGAGGATGCCGCCGGTCTCGGAAGTCCGCGTCGGCTGGGCCTGCGACGTGATCGTCACGGTCTCGCCCGCGTGCGGCGCCGAGGTGAGCGACAGCGTGTACGAGTCCTTCCACGGGAAGCCGGCCGACGTGAGCGCGCTCTGCGACGGGTCGATCGCCGCGTTCTGGTACTCGACGACGTTCGTCGAGCCGCCGGACTCCGTCACGGTGACGCCCGCGTAGTGGTTGTCGCCGATCGTGATCGTCGACAGATACGAGTAGTAGCCGAGGCCCGTCGCGAGCAGGTCGGACGGGTGGAAGCCGCGAACGACGCCGTCGTCGTAGCCGGCGACCTGCACGGTCTGGAACACGTTCCAGTTCGAGGCGGTGAATGTCAGCGTCTCGCTGCCCCGGTGGCCGTCGAAGGAGAGGAGGCCCGACCCGTTGTCGCTGATCGTGACGTGGTAGTTGCCGGAGCCGTCGAGCAGAGCCGGGAGCGGCGCCGACGAGAGCCGCACCTGCACCGGAGCCGCTGCGCCGCCCTGCGTCACGGCCGTCCCACCGGCGGGCTCGAACACGACGATCGCCGGCGTCGCCTGCGCGTAGACCCTGACGCGGACGGACGGGAGCTCGACGCCCGAGAAGGTGTCGATCTCGTACCCGGCCGGCGACTGCGGCTCGACCGCCCACGGCGAGGCGAGCTTCAGCGAGTACTTGTCGATCGCGACAGTCGCGCCGCTGGCCGTGAACTGAGCCGCGTTCGTCAGATAGAGCGTTCCGAGCAGCTCGAGCCGGAAGGTGCCGCCGCCGAGGTCGACGACCCGCGCGTTGCCGGCGCCGAGCAGGGTGTTGAGGGCGGCCTGGATGCCGGCGACGGTGGCCGCGACGCCGCTGACGGTCGCGCCCGCGAAGCCGAGCGTGAACGAGCTGGAGGCGGTCAGCGTCTCCGCGTAGCTACCGAGGATCAGCGCGACCTGGCCCTGGGCCTCGGGGTCGCCGCTCGTGATCTTCAGGTGCTCGCCGCGCAGGCCCTCGGGAAGCGCGGCCGACGGGAGGTCGTTCTGGAACGCCGGCTGCTGCGAGACGATCACGGCGTAGTCGTTCTCCGGATGTGCAGGATCCTGCTCGATCGTGACGGCGCTCTGCACATTGCCGACGATGGTCGAGCCGGTGCCGCTGACCGAGACGGCGTTGTTGAAGGCGAGGTCGGGCGCGATCGTCTGCGCGTGGTAGTCGACCGCGTAGTAGACGCGCTGCGGGATGTACCAGTTCGACGACGTGAACTTCAGCCCGATCGCGGTCGCCTGCGAGAAGCCGCCCTCGACCGTCGTCGTGACGGAGATCGCCGCGTTCGGCGACTGCCCCGCGAGCGTCGCGGTCATCGTGTCGAAGTTCCGCTTCGCGGCGGCGCCGCCGTCGAAGGTGATCGCATACGACGTGCCGGTCTGGGAGACGGTGACCGTGCCACCGCCGTGAGCGGCGAGCAGATTGTCCAATGCCTGCTTGACGCTGCCGGCGCCTGCCGCGGGGGCATCCCACGAGATCGCGGCCGTCGTCCCGATGCCGGGCAAGGTCAGCTGGAACGTGCCCTGGCTGTCGTTGACGAGCGAGACGGCCTGCTTCTCGTTCTGGATCGTCTCGAGCGGCGTGCCGCCGGACTCGGCCGACGTCGGCGTCAGGCCGATCGTGAGCAGGACCAGGCCCAGCGGCGGGCTGACGGTGACGGTCGCGCTCGAGCTTCCGTCCGGCGGCCGCGTCAGCACGACGTCGAAGTAGTTCTCGGTTCCATTGGCGGTCGTGTACGTGCAGCTCGTCATGTCGACGGTGCAGTTGCTCGACTGCACGATCTGCTCGCCCGCCGGGTTGAGGATGATGATCGCGCCGGGCGTGTCGTTGTCCTGCACGTTGGCCGAGATGCCGACGACCGGCAGGCCGTTGTACGACGACGTGGCAGTCGTGCTCTCGACGTCGTTCGTGATGATCCCGCTGTGCCCGAGCAGGTCGTTCGCGATGACACCGTTGCCCGGCGTCGGCCCGAGGACGCTCACGAAGTCTGAGCCGAGCCCGCCGTCGATCTCGGTCGTGAAGCCGGCGCCCGTGCCGAGGACGAAGAAGCGATCGTCGCCCGCGCCGCCGTCGACGACGAGCTTCTCGATATTCACGAAGTTCACGAAGAGGCCGGCGCCGAAGACGCCGGTGGGCGTGACGACGAAGTCGTCGTTGAACTCGGTGCCGATCACGATCACCGTGTCGAAGCCGTCGCCGCCGTCGATGTTCACCGGCGCGTTGACCGCGTACTGGATCTTGTCGGCGCCGGCGCCGCCGCTCAGATCGGTGATCGCGCGGTGGTCTTCCTGCGACCCGGCGAGCGCGAACGCCTGGACGATGAAGGTGTCGTTGCCGGCGTCGCCGTTCAGGTTCAGCACGGCGACGTTGTGGAAGACGATGAAGTTGTCGTCGCCGATGCCGCCGTTGATCGTCATCGGGAACGAGATGCCGTTGCTCAGCCAGCCCTGCGTCGTGTCGATCGTGGCGAAGACGTCCTCGACCGCGACGCCGGCCAGCTGCGGGGTGCGGCGCGAGCGATACAGCTGGCCGATCTGGAAGAAGTCGTTGCCCTCGTCACCGTTGACGGTGATCGGCGCGCGGGTGTCGTCCATGAAGAACTGGTCGTCGCCGTTCCCGCCGTTGACGGAGATGCCGCCCTTGAGGTTGTTGTTGTAGTTCACGCGCTCGACCGGGTCCGTCGCGCTCGGCGTGAGCGGCGTCGGCCCGTTGATGAGCGCGACGAACGCGAGCCCGTCGGACGCGGTGGCCGCGCGCAAGAGGAAGACGTCGGCGAAGTCGGTGCCGTTGATGGTCAGCGCGTCGCCCGAGTCGCCGCCCGAGTCGAAGACGTTGACGAGCGAGTTCGTGCGGCCGCCGATCATGTTCACCGCGTACGTGTCGTTACCCGTGTCGCCGTCGAGCGTCATGACCGCGTGCAGCCCGTTCGAGCGGAGCGACGAGAGGTTGCCGACGAGCGCGGCGATCGGCTGGCCGGCGGGCGGGGCTGCGAACGTGATCGTGTAGGAGCCGCTGCCGCCCGTGACCGTGACGTTCGGGTTCCCGTGGATGTCCGTGCCGATCGCGGGCAGTGCGACGAGGGCGGCCTGGACGTCCGCCGCAGATGCATTGACCGACAGCGGGATCGTCGACTCGACCGCGGTGACGGTGGTCGAGGTCGGCGGCGTGCCGGCGCCTGCGAACCCGGTCGCGCCGTCGTCGAAGAAGTTCGCGACGTTCGAGGTGTAGTAGTGGTTCTCGCCGCCAGAGGTCGTGCCACGGTAGATCCGGTAGCTCGCGGCGCCGACGACGTCGCCCCACGTGAGCCGGATGCCGCCGTTCGAGTCGGGCGTCGTCGCCATCTCCTCCGACGGGAGCGACTGGATGTTGCCCGGCATGATCGCCGTGACCACGTAGTAGTACGTCTGCTGGGTGAGCAGGCCGACCGCGTTCGGGTCGAGTGCGAGCCCGAGCGGGCGCACGTAGTACGTGTAGTCGAGGCTGAACGCGCCGGAGAGCGTCTGCCCGGTGCCGGTGGCGAGCGTGACCGTCTGGGTCGAGCCATTCGTGGCGGTTCTCGCGACGAGCACGTTCGTCTGCAGGAGCGGGTCGGTCTGGCTCGCGAGATCACCGATGAAGGTGATCGTGTACGAGCCGTCCAGCGCGCTCCGCGTCACGCCGACGTTCGGGTTGCCGTGCGAGTCGCTGCCGATCGTGCTCAGCGCCTGGAGGGCCGCCTGCACGCTGCAGTACTTCGTCACGTTGTCGGAAAGCGTCGTGCACGCGCCGGTGGCGGGCGCATCCCAGGCGATCGGCCCGGTGTACTCGCCCTTGAACGCGAGCTCGAAGGTACCGCCGGTGACGTTCGTGAGCGTGACGTGCTGCACGTGGCCGTTCGCGCTGTCCTCGGTGATGTCGATGTGGCCGACGACGTCGCTCGGGTGGAACTTCGCGAGCGTGATCGCGTTCACGTTGACGTTCGACGTGTCGTTGTCCCCGCCCCCGTTGAAGAACATGTCTTCGAAGATCGACTGGACGTTCAGCTGGTCATCCGCCGCCCCGCCGCCGACGTAGAGCGGGACGATCTGCGCCTGCATCAGGTCGACGTTGCCGAGGCCGGCGGCGAACTGGTACCGGAAATCCGTGCAGTTCGTCGTCGGGCACGTGATGTTCGACACCGGGTCGCCGAGCTCGGTGAACGCAGCCCGCATCGCATTGAGGACGTCGAGCCCGCTCGCCGAAAGCGGCAGCGGCTTCGTCTCCTGGTAGTCGAGCTTGATCGTGAAGAACCCGTTCCCGCCGGTCACGCTCGAGACCGCGAGGGTCTGGATGCTCCCGGACTGCGTGATGTTCACGAGCTTCTCCTGGTGCGTTGCGAGAAGCGTGGCGACGCTCGTGAAGGAGCCGCTCGGGAACGTGACGTTGAAGACGCCGCTGCCGCCCGAGACGGTCACGCCGGAGAGGCCGGGCAGCGCGTTCAGCGCGGCCTGGACCTGGGCTGCGGTCGCGGTGAAGGCCAGGAAGCCCGTCGTCTCCGTCGCGCCGCCGCTCGTCGTGTACGTCAGCGAGAAGTGGTTCTCGCCGTCGATCTTGCCGTCGCGGACGGAGATGTGCTGCTTCAGCCCGTTGTTCGACGCGCTCACCGTGATGAGGCCGTCGCTCGCGTCGAAGGCGGTGCGGTCGAGCGCCACCGTCGAGATGACCTGGAGCGTGTCGGAGCTCGCGCCGCCGGTGATCGTCGTCAGCACCGCCGGCGACTGGTCGAAGAAGAAGACGCCCTGCTGACGCGCCTGCGGCAGCTGCGAGAAGAGCGAGTCGCCGCCGACCGTGAAGGTGTTCGGCTGCGTGCCGAGCTTCACCGTCAGCGCCTCGACGTCCTCGAACTCGATCCGGCCGGGGCCCGTCGAGACGGCGTGCGTGTCCGGGTCGATCGCCGTCAGCGACGTCCCGAGCCCGCCGACCGCGCCGACCTCGGTGCCGTCCGGCGCCGTCTGGCGCCGCTCGACCCACGACTCGAGCGTGCCGCTCTCCGCCGTTCCGTCGGCGCTGTCGTCGACGATCAGCGTGTCGATGCCGCCGCCGCCGACGACCACGACCGGGCCGACGCCGAACGGGGTGTTCAGGCCGGGACGCGTCAAGCCCAGCACGCCGGAGAGGTGGCCGTTGCCCACGGTGATGATGTCGTTGCCGAGGCCGCCGTCGACCTTGACCGGGACCGTCTCGTTCGTGCTCTCGACGTGGATCGTGTCGGCGCCGTCGTTCCCGTTCACGAGCACGGACAGCACGTTCGCGTCGCGTGCGGGCGCGGCGTAGTCGACCGTCTGGCTCCCGGTCCCCTTGATCTCGCCGTGCGTCGAGTCGATCGACTTGACGTCGATCGAGTCGTTCGCCGACGAATTCTGATTCGCGCCGTCGATGACGATCTGGTCGCCGGAATCCCACGCGTTGCCGTCGTCGTTCACGAGCGCGTTGATCGAGGCGCCGCCGCTGCCGAACCCGAAGAAGTCGTAGGTGTCGTTGCCGCCCTGGCCGTCGAGCAGCGTCTGGAACGTGCCACCGGTCTGCAGGACGTTGAAGGTGTCGGCGCCCTTGCCGCCGAGGATCGTGCCGACCGACGCGATCGTGTCGACGATGATCATGTGCGTGTAGCCGTTGACGGTGTTGCCGTTGATGTCGGTGACGCCCGTCGCGTCGTTGGACGCGCTCTGCTGGCCCCAGCCGACGACGATCTTCCCGTTCGCCATCCAGACGGTGAGGTTCTCCTGCCGGCCCGACATGTCGAGGACGACCGAGCCGTCCGTATTCGTGTTGGTGATGTGGACGACGCTCGCCGAGTTGATGCCGAGGATGTGGTCCGCGCCGCCGCCGCCGTTGATCGTGTCGTCGCCTTGGCCGCCGTCGATCGTCTCCACGCCGGGGCTGCCGGTGATCGTGTCGTCGCCCGCATCGCCGTGCAGCGTCGCGACGCCGTTGTTGCTCGTGGACGTGGCGACGTTCGGGCTGCTGTAGTCGGAGTTGCGGCCGTAGAGGGTGTCGTTTCCGGCACCGCCCGAGAGCAAGTCGTTTTGGGTGCTCGAGTCGGCGAGAGTGTCGTCACCCGCGTCTCCGAAGAGCTGCGCGCAGACGAGCGTGGTCGCGTCGCACTTCGACCCCTTCGGCCCGACGAGGACGTCGTTGCCGTCGTTGCCGTGCACGACGACCGTGACGCTCGAGTCGTTCAGCCCGCTCAGATCGATAACGTCGTCACCCGAGCCGCCGTTCGCGATGAGCGAGGTGACACCGGTGAACTCCTGGGCGTTGTCCTCGCCCCGGCCGAACTGATCCGACCACACGAACACGTCGCCGTTGCCGCTGCCCTTGACGTGGATCGTCTCGGAGGTGTCGGTCAGGTCGCCCTGGATGCGGTTCTTCGAGCTCGGGCCGATGGCGAGCGTCAGTGCGCCGTTGCTCACCGTGCCCATGAACGACGGTCGCGTGAAGTCGACGCTGAACTTGAAGAGCGTGATCGTCGGGAACTCGTACGTCAGCGTGAACGACGTGATGAAGAGCTCGATCGTCACGTACGCCTTGAGGAACAGATCGATCTCACCGGTGATGTCGAACACCGCGAGCGGGTCGCCGCCGTTCGCGAGGATGTTCGCCTTCATCTCGTCGAGGCGGACCTTGCCGTCCTTGTTCAGGTCGTCCCACGCGAAGTTGATGGTCGCCGTGATCCCGCCTTCGACGCCGGCCTTGATCAGACCGAGGTCGATGGCCGCACCGACCGCGACCTCGGCCGTCAGCGTCGCGACCGGGAGCAGCTTGGTCGCGTCGTTCGGGTCGTGCGTGTTGAAGAAGAAGCCGTCGATCAGCGCGGCCGGGTTCTTCGAAGCGAGGAAGTCGCTCAGGCCCTGCGTGTCGTAGCCGAGGCTGAGGTTGATGGTCGCGCCGATGCCGCCCTCGAACGTCGCGACGAGCGGCCCGATGATCGGGAACTCCTGCATGTACGTGAAGTTGAAGGTCAGCGTCGGGACGTTGATCTGGACCAGCGTCACCGGCTTCCCAAAGAGGAGATTGATGATGTCGGACGGCTTGTCGAGCAACGGGAAGTCGAATTCCTTCGTCGGATCGATCGCGTCCAGGAGGCCCGACGTCGCGGGGCCGCCGGCGCCTTCCATCGACGGCGCCTGCCCGAGGTTGTCCGGGACGTTCAGGTTGCTCAGATCCGGCTGGTTGGAGATGTTCGTGCCGGAGCCGAGGCCGACGTTCAGCGGCGCGTTGAAGAACGTCCACGCGTGCGGATTCGGGATGCCGGGGCAGTCCTGCGCGCGGGTGTGGCCGCTCGCCGGCGTGCACTCGCCCGTCAGCAGGATGTCGCCGAAGTTGAGCTTGACGTCGCCCTCGCTCGACGCCTGCTGGACGAGGTCGACGAGGTGGTAGAGCTCCTGGACGAACGAGAGGAACGCCTTGATCGTCGGCGCGTCGGTCGGGTCGAAGAACTCGACGATGTCCGCGCCGGTGACCGTGTGGCCGGCGAGGTCGGAGATCAGCGGGATCCGCTCGTTCAGGAAGCCGCTCGGCCCGATCAGCCACGCGAGCGGGTCGAGGATCTGCTTGATCGAGTTGAGGATCGGCCCGGCGAACTTCGAGATGAAGGAGCCGAGGTCGAGGGTGATGTCGCCGAAGACGACCTGCGGCGACGAGATGACGAAGCCGTTGTCGGTGCTCCAGGCGAGGCCGAAGTCGACCAGGATCTTCATCGAGATCGACGGCAGGATGTTCGCGAAGTCGGAGCCGAGGCTGCTGAAGTCGACGACGGCGTCGGCGCGCAGGTCCGCTCCGCCGGTGATCGCAACCTTGACGACGTCGCCGAGGCTGCTGCCGAAGAGGTCGCTGAGCGTCAGCTCGCCCGGGTGGCCCGAGCAGCCCTTCGGCGGATGCTGCGGATCCGGCGGGTTGGTGCATCCGGGCGGCGGCGGCGGACCCGGGCGTGACGATGTCGACGTAGCCGCTCAAGTGGAGCGAGCTGACCTCGAGCGTCTGCGGGTCGATCGCCGTCGGGTCGACGTGGCTGTTTGCCCCGCCGGTGCACGTCACCGTCACGGTGCCGTTGTTGTTCAGGTCCGTGCCGTCCGTCAGGTGCAGCGCCAGGAACAGCAGCTGCCCGTTGACGGACGCGCGCGTGACGGTCCCGGACGGGCACGACGTGCTCGAGAGCGTCACGAGCGCGCCGAGTGACAGCTCGTGGTCGTCGCTCGTGTTCGTCGGCGTGCCGCCGTCCGTGACGAAGTAGAAGCCGTTGTTCTCGTCGACGCCGAAGCCGAAGTTGAGGTTGGCCGTCAGCGTCACCTGCGGCGTGAAGCTCGCCTGGAGACCGAGCGCCGGGATGCCGAGATCGAGGTTGATCGTCGGCAGCGTGATCGTCTTCGCGATGCCGAGGCGCATGTCGAGCTCGATCTGCTGCGCGTTGAAGATGTTGACGTCGTTGGCGCCGCTGCAGGTCGCGCCGAAAGCGCACGAGTGCTGCCGGTTGTCGTTCATCAGGGCGACGTGGATGTCGTCCTTCGTGATGTTCCCGTCGCTGTTGAAGTCCTGCAGCAGGTTGATGCCCGCAGGGCCGAGGACGCTGAAGAGCTCGTTCTGAATGAAGCCGACGAGGCTGTCGAGGCCGGCGTTGTTCTGGCGCAGGAGGTTCGCGAGCGGCTGCAGCAGGTTCGCGCGGATGCTCTCGATCGCCTGGCTGACCGGGTTGTCCGCGAGCGCGTCGCCGATCAGCGGCAGCTTGACGCCGAAGATCTGGCCCTGGACGACGTTCTCGATCTGCTGGAGGACGGCGTCGAGGCCGTCGACGACGACCGACGGGTCGGCGAGGAGGGCGAAGAGGCTCGGCAGCTGCGGCGAGAAGCCCGTCCAGGGCAGCTCGCCGGGATGGCCGTCGCCGAACTGGAACGAGAATGCGAGCGGGTCGATGCCGAAGATGACGGCGACGATCAGCTTGTTGCTGAATGCCTGCGTACCCGACTCGAGGATCGGGTCGTTGATCGGGATCTGGAAGCTGTCAGTCCCGACGTAGAGCGGCAGCGTCGCGGTCGCGATCTGGAAGTTGCTGTTGTCGCAGGCGGTGCCGCCGCTGCCGTTCGAGTGCGGGTTGAGGCACACGCTCGACGTGTCGATGTAGTCGCCGATCGAGCCGAGGTCGCTCTGGAACCCGGAGCCGCCGAACGCGATCAGGTTGAGATGCCCGTCGCCGCGCGGCCCGTCCAGCAGGTGGAGCGAGATCGTGCCGCCGAGGCTTGCCGACCCGTCCTTCACGAAGAGGCCGAACGGGCCGACCATCGCGTGGAAGTTCAGGTTCTGGCCGGTCGCCTGCGCGGTGAGCGTCAGGTGCGTTGCGTCGGCGCCGTCGCCGGTCTTGAGGAAGAACGCGTTCTGGCTGCCCGTCAGGTTGCCGCCGTCGACGCTGATCTTGCCGAGCTGCGTGCGCGTGTACGTGCCGCCGAGATTGATCGTGTAATTGCCGCTCGCGCAGTTGACGTTGGCGGCGCCACCCTGGCAGGTGACCGAGGTCACCGTGAGGCTGATGCCGGAGAGAGCCGTCTTCAGCGCATCCGCCGAGATGTTGTAGGCGAGCGCCGCGGTCGTGTGCGCGGTTCCGTCGTTGTACGTCGCGGTGAACGTGCCGCCGGTCGCGTTGTTCGACAGGCTGATGTGCTGCTGCTGCGTGCCGGTCAAGCTGCCGCCGTCGGCCTTCAGCTGCCCGAGCTGGCCGTCGGTCAGCGTGCCGCCGAGATCGATCGTGTAGATGCCGCTGCCGCAGGCCGCCGAGCTCGCCGACCCGGTGCACGTCACGCTGTTGACCGACAGCGACAGCCCGATGAGCGCGGTCTTCAGATTGTCGGCCGAGACGTTCCACGCGAGGGCCGCCGACGTGTGCAGCGTCGTGCCGTCGTTGTACGAGAGGGTGAACGTGCCGCCAGTGGCGTTCTGGGTCAGCGTGACCGCGTGCTGGCCGTCACCCGTGTCGAGGTTCTGGCCGTCCCCGATGTCGAGGTGCTGGCCGAGCTGCAGGCCGAGCGCGATATGGAGGTCCGCCGACGCGTCGAGCGTGAGGCTGCCGCTGCCGCCGAGGCCGATGAGAGCGTTCGCGATATCCGCGAGACCGCCGCTGCCGATGAGGTCGGACAGGCTGAGGTCGAACGGAACCGCCTTCTGGATGCTGGTCTTGAGATCGAAGCTGAAGTCGACTTCACCGTTGTTCCAGGTGAGGATCGGCGGCCCGCGGGCGAGGTTCGAGACGTTCGTGGAGAACGGGGCGCGCTGGCCCGGATGGTTGAAGGTGATCGTGTACGTGTCCGTCCCGGTCTTCGAGACCGTGACGTCGACGCCGTCGAGCTTGTTCAACGCGGTCTGGATCGCGGCCGCGGCGCTCACGCTGTACGGGATCGGCGAGGTCGTCTCGGTCGTGCCGCTCGTCGTCGTGAAGCTGATCGTGAAGCTGCCGCCGTCGGCGTTGATCACGAGGGTCTCGACCTCGGCGTCGGTCGCCGAGCCGTTGTGCTGCACGGCCACGGCCGCCGACGGCGTCGGCAGGCCGAATGCGGCCGCGAGGACGTTGTTGAGCTGCTGAACCGCGCTCGCAGGGCTCGTGATCGCTGCCTGGATCTCGTTCGTGATGCTCGAGGCGACGTTGATGATGTCGCTGAGGCTCTGGTTGATGAGCGGCAGCTTCTGGCTCATCAGGTCGCCGATCGTCGTGCCCGGCTTCGTGAGGCTCTGGACGAACTGGATCAGCAGCTGCAGCGCCTGTGCGATCGAGCTCAGGCTGAGGTTCTGGAACTTCGCGAGGATCGCGTTCAGGTCCGGGCCGTGGAAGGCGATGGTCGGCGACGGGATGGTGAAGCTCGGCGTCGGGTCGGTGTTGAACCAGTAGGTGGCCGAGTCCACCGACACGTCGAGCTCGACGTTGAGCGAGTCGCCGAGGCCGGCGAGCACACCGTTCGGGGCGATGTGCAGCGCGACGCCGAAGCCTCCCTGGAGCGAGCCCGAGAAGAAGCCGGTCGGCGGCGTGATTCCGTCGCCCGTGCCGGCCTTGCTCGAGTCGTACAGGAACTGGCCTGCGGTGATCGCCTGGACGAGAACGCCGAGGTCGAGGATGTTGTCGGCGTCGTTCGGCGAGTTCTTCGCGACCATCGGGTTCTTGAGCGCGAAGATGGCGTGCAGGTCGAGCAGCAGCCCGTTCGTCGCCGTGCCGGTCGCCGTTGCGGCGATACCGAGGAAGCCGAGGTTGGCGGTGAGGCCGAGATTCTGGATGGCGACCGCCGCCTCGCCGCTCAGGCTCACGTCCTGCAGGAAGAACGTCCCGGCCTTGCCCCGCTGGGTCGCGCCGCTGACCGCCTGGAAGCCGAGCTCGGTGACCGCGCCGTTGACCGTGCCGTCCGCGAGGAACGCGGGCACGTCGAGCGCGAGCGACGTGATCCCGTTGCTGTTGTCCGGGAACGCCTCGAACTGGATGCGGTTGCCGATGTGATCGCAGGGCTCGCCCTTCGGATCGATGTTCGGGCGGCAGACGGTGATCTTGTAGGTGCCGGCCGGCAGCTCTCCGGCGCCGACTGCCTGCGCGATCGTGCTGTCGATCTTCGTCTGGAGCGCCGTCACGAGCTGGTCGATGGTGAGGACGCCGGCGAGGTCGGCGGTCGTGACCGAGACCGGGACCTCCTTGCCGTTCACGAAGAAGTTGAGGTCGATGCCCCGCGTCGGCGCGGAGGCGTACGTGAGCTTCGTCGGCGAGCTCGAGAGACCGAGCTGCTGGAACGACGGATCGTCGTAGCTCGAGACGCTCACGTCGACGTGCCGCGACACGGCGACCGCAGGCTGGCTCGCGTCGAACGTGTACTGCACCGGGGGGCCGCTCAGCGAGAGCCCGGTCGAGCCGCCCTGCGCCACGACCGGCGACGGGAACGCGAGCATGAAGTCGAAGCCCGACTGGCCGGACGCGTAGGTGATCGCGCCGCCGCTGACGGTGAAGGTCGGCTGATAGCTGACGCCTGCCGCGGCAAGCGTCTGGCGGACGGCCTGCTGCAGGCCCGCGGCGATGTCAGCCGCCGTCGTCTTGCCCGCGATCGTCGCGGTGCCGGTCAGCGCGACCTTGACGCTCAGGTTGTCGACCGTCTCGCCGCCGCCGTTGAACTTGACCGTGTAGGTGTTACCTGAAAGCGTCACGTTCGCCGTCGTGCCGGTGATGTTCAGCGCGGCGAGCAGGACGCCGAGCGCAGCCTGGACGACGCTCGCGCCGACGCCGACCGTCAGCGCCGACGTCGTCGCCATGATCGAGCCGTTCTTGAGCGTCAGCGTGAAGGTCCCGCCCGTCTCCGTGATCTGGAACGCGCCGGTCGAGCCGGTGTTCGGGGTGAGCGGCGCTGCGATGTCGATCTCGAAGGCCTGGTCGTTCGGCGCGGTGTGGCCGCCGAACGGCGTGCCGCCGCTCGTACCCGCACTGGTGACGTGCACGGCGATCGCATGCGTCGTCGCATCGACATGGTCGATCGGCTCGAGCCCCTGCGCAACGGCCTGTCCGTCGAGCGCGAGCTGCAGCTGCTGTGCGACGACCTGCGCGCAGGAGTTCGGGTTGGTCGACGCGCACGTGCCGCCGGTCGAGTTGAAGCCCGTGACGTTGAGCGTCGCGAGCGCCGTCGAGTTCTCGAGGCCGCCGCCGTCACCGACGAACTTGTCGACGTGCTGCGCGCCGTTGGCGAACGTGATCACCCAGTGGCCCGCGCTGCCCGTCACGGTGTAGGTGAGGCCGGTGAGAACGGTCGCGAGCTGCGTCGTGACGCTCGGGTTACCCGTCGCGTCGACCGTCGGGCTGGCGTTGTAGGCGATCTTGCCACTCGTCTTGCCGTCGAGCGTCAGGGTGAAGGTGCCGCCCGTGGCGTTCAGTAGGTCGACGTTCTCGATCTCGGGGACGCTCACCGAGCTGGTGGCGACGATCTGACTCACGTTCTTGTTCCCGAGCGTGCCCTGGAAGGTGATCAGGAACGCGGTACCGAGGCTCTGCGGCGAGACGGCGACGTTCCCGGAGCCGATGGTCGACAGCGCGACGAGCGCGGCCTGCACCGCCGCTGCGTTCGCGTTGAACGCGATGGCTGCGGTCGTCTGCCCGCCGAAGTTGAGCGTGTAGGTGCCGCTGGTCGCCTTGATGACGAGCTGCTGCACCTCGTTCGCAGTGCTCGTCCCGTCGGTGACGGTGTTCGCAGTGACCGCGGCGTCCTGGCTGATCTTCGTCTCGACTGCAGGCTGGTTCGTGACCGTCACGGAGAAGTTCGCGTTGGTGACGTTCCCGTCGGTCATCGTCCCCGCGAGCTTGCTCGTGTCGGTGACCGCGATGTCGCCGACGTCCTTGCCGGCGTTCGAGCCCTGGAAGTTGATGACGTAGTGCCCGGCCGTGCTGGTCACGTCGACCGAGTAGTTGCCGGAGCCGAAGAGCGTGTCGAACGCGGTCGTCGCAGGGGAACCGGTCGGGCTCGCGTTGTAGGCGAGCTCGCTCGACGGCGTGAGTGCGTTCGTGCCGAAGCTGAGAGCGAACGTGCCGCCGTCGGCGTTCTTGACGTCGATCGCCTGCACCTCGTTCCGGTTCGTGAGCGAGGTGCCGTCGACCGTGACGAGCGGAACCGCCGTCGCGTTCGCGGCCCACGTGATCGTGTAGACGGCGCCCTGTGCGTTCTTGTCGTTGAGCGTGCCGGACGCCGCGCCGATCGTCGTCGCGAGCGTGGTCGCGCTCGTCGGGCTGCTGGGATTCCACGTGAAGCTGTGACCGTTGACGCTGAAGCTGCCGCCCTGCCCGTTGATCGTGATGATCTGCACTGCACCTGACGTCGCAGTACCGGGCCGGATCAAGGTCGCGCTGATCGAGTGGCCGCCCTGATGCACCGTCGAGACGTCGACGCGCGGCCCTGACTGGAACTGCGAGGGCGCGACAGTCAGCGACGACGAGGGGTTCAGGTTGATCCCGAACGTCGCCTGCGCGATCAACTGGGCGAGCGGGATGATGTCGCCGGTCGTCTGAACGCTTGCGAGCGAGCCGAGGCTGGCGCCGAAGTCGAGGCTGAAGCCGCC
The DNA here is from genome assembly GCA_963838985.1 of uncultured Actinomycetes bacterium. GTDB lineage: Bacteria > Actinomycetota > Thermoleophilia > Gaiellales > Gaiellaceae > Palsa-739. Next base: position 238,216 of record CAWITF010000002.1, on the reverse strand, counting down.
CGCGAGCCCGACCGGGTCGGCAGGCGACGCGGACGTGAAGCCGGTGAACGGGACGATGAACGCGGTCGTGTCGCCGTCCACCTCGCGAACCGAGTTGGGCGAGAGATGGCTCGACAGGCCGCCGAGGCTGAGGAGCGCGCTTTCGACGTCCGCGGCGTTCGCGCCGGTCGGGATCTTGCTGCTGACCTGGAGGGAGCCGCCGTTCTTGTACGCGGCCCAGAAGGCGCCGGTGCCGGCGGGCAGAGACAGGACCTGCAGATTGTTGCCGGCGTCGGTGAGCTTCGCGCTGTCGAACGAGAGGCCGGTCTGCGCCGCCCCGTGGACGGAGGAGCCGTCGTAGACGATCTGGAAGACGCCGCCGCAGTTCGTCCCGCTCGTCGTGTCGCCGTTCGCGCACGCGACGCGCACGACACCCGAGCCGAGGCCGACGGCGTTCAGGTCACTCGTGAAGTCCGCGAGGTTGACGTTGTAGGCGATCGGAGCCGGGTTCGACTGCGATCCGTTCGTGAGCCCGAACGTGCCGCCGCTCGCGCCGACGATCACCTGCACGGCCTGGTTCGGGCTCAGGATCGCGCTCGTCCCGTCGGGGAAGAAGACGCGGAACGGCCCGCCCACGCAGCTCGTACTCGGATGCGCAGTCGTGTAGTTCTCGCAGCGGACGATCGTGCCGCCGGAGACGTCGACGCCGCCCGGCAGGCCGAGCGTCGTGAGCGCCTTCGTGAACGTGCCGGCCGTCGTCGTGTCGCCGAGGTCGGCCGTGTAGCCGATGGTCGCGCTCGTCGCGCCCTTGTACGTGACCGTGTAGCCGCCGCTCACCGCGGCGAGCGTGAACGTGCCGCCGCCGCCGAGCGGCCGCGCTCGAGACGAGGTCGATGCCCGGCTGCAGCACGCTTGCGCCGGTCCCGATGCCGAAGACGTCGTTGAAGCTGAACGGGAAGGTCAGGTCGCCCGAGCCGGGGTCGTACGTCGCCTTCAGCGGCGTACCGAGCCCGAGAGCGTTCGTCAGCCGGTTCAGCAGATCCTGGATGCTCGAGAAGTTGAAGTCGCTGAAGTCGACCTGCCCGTCGCCGTTGGCATCCGGCTTGCTCGCGTCGCCGCTCTTGAACAGCGGATCGAGGATGTCGTGCTTGAACTGCTTCGCGTAGTCGAGGACCTGGCCGATCGAGATCGACGTGAACGGGATCTGCTGGCCGAGGAAGCTCTGGCCGGCGATCGACTCGAAGAAGCCGGCGATCTGGCTCAGCATCGAGATGATCCCGTTCGGGCCGATGTTGCTGAAATTCGTCGCGTTCGAGAACGAGCTGAAGAGATCGGTCGCGCTCGTCGTCACGTTCACGTTCACGGTCGGTGCGTCGAAGATCGAGACCGCCGTCGTCGGCGTCGACGACGCTGGGCACGTACCCGTGAAGCACAGGTAGAGCGTGGCGCCGGCGGACAGGTCGGTGGTGCCGATCTGCACGCCCGAGTCGAAGTTGACGGCGATCGTGATCGGGCTCGTGATGGTGCCGCTGACACTCGGCGTGAAGATCGACCCGAGGTGCCCCGTGATCTCGCTGACGGTGATGCCGTCGTCACTCGAGTTCGGGTCGTTGAGGGCGAGTGACGCGCCGCCGTTGAACGTGATCCCGGTCGTGGAGATCGACGCGGAGAGGATCCCGAGGCTCAGCTTCGCAGTCGCACTCGTCAGCGACGCGCTCACGGTCAGGTTGACCGAGCCGTCACGCCGGAGGAACGGAATGCTCGGGGAGCTGACGTCGATGCCGACCCCGAGGTTCGCGCCGATGCCGGCAGTGACGTCGAACGTCGGCGCCTGGTTGCCAGGTGCCGTCGGGTTCGAGTCGAGCGCGATGCCGAGGCTCGTCAGCGTCGCGCCGAAGTCGAGCGGGATCGAGCGGTGGAAGGTCCCGCCGGACAGGGTCGCGTCGACGTAGAAGATCAGGTGCCCGCCGGCCGAGCCGTAGCTCGTGGTCAGCTGGAGGTTCCCGAGCGGGTTGTTGATCCCGGTCGAGATCTGGGGCAGCGACGCCAGCAGCGTGTTGAACCTCGCGATGATGTCGGAGAGCGTCGGCACGGACGGGTTGAACGACGCAAAGTCGGCGTGGATTTGCGCGGCGAGCTGGCCGAACGAGTCGACGATCCCGACCACCTTGTCGATGCTCGAGGGGCCGGAGAGGCCGAAGAGCGGCAGCGCGTTCGAGAGCTCTGCGTTTGCCTGGTCGATCGTGGTGACGGCCTGGGAGATCGCGCCGAAGACGTTGTCGACCGCGTCCTTGACCTGCTGGAGCGTCGCGGTGGCCGAGCTGAGCGCGAGGTCGATCTGGGTGACGCCCGAGACGCTCGCCTGATCGCCGGTCGAGCCGTCGACGAAGTGCGTGCCGTCGTAGTCGACGTGCCCCGTGTTCCCGTCGAAGTTGAGGGTGTCGGACGAGGCGCCCTGAATCGAGACGTTCCCGTAGCCGTTGCCGAGCTTGTACGTGTCGGCCGCCGCGCTTCCCTTGAGCGTGATCGGGTTGGTGAAGTTCGACTGGACGTTGGAGACGTCAAAGGTGGTCGCGGCTGCCGAGGTCGCGTCCACCGTCAGGCTCGTGACGTCGGCGGCGGGGGCGCTCCGGGTCGTGCCCCCCACGGTGACGTTGACCGTCGCGGGATGGTCGGCGTCGGTAGCAGCGGTCGTGGTGACCGTCGCGGAGCTGTCGCTGCTTCCGAGCAGGACGTTCCAGTCGAAGATGTACGTGACGATCGCGGGTATCGAGATGCTGGCCGCCGCGGAGCCGATGACCTGGCCGCTCACGAGCATCACGCCCGGAATCGGCGTCACCGGGGTGACGACGATCGGCACGAGGCAGTCGCCGCTCGAATTCGTCGTGCAGGTCAGGGGTGACGCGATGCCGACCACGCCGCCTGTCGTCGTGATCGTGACCGTCGCGCTCTCGGCCGGCCCGCCCTGCGTGATGTCGTCGACGTGGACGTTCACGATTGCCGGCAGGAGCGGTCCGTTGAGCACCGGGGTCAACGTCGTCACGGTGACGGTCACGGCATCCGGCGTGCTCGAGCTATAGACGCTGAAGTGATGCAGAGCTGCGCTGATCGTGTGCGCGCTCGCGTCGACGCTCGAAGCGATCGGCGTGCTGCCGTTCACCGGGTCGACGTAGTAGATCGAGCTCGGCGCCGGCTTCGCGGTGTCGTAGTGGAGCGTCAGCACGGGCGCGGTCGCGAATGTCTCGACGAGTGCCCCGGACGCGTCGACCGCCTTCAGGTCGTAGCTCGTGCCGAGCCACGACGACGTCTTCGTGACGGTGACGGTGACGTCGGAAGCGACCGCCCCAGGAGCGAACGTCACGGTGGCGAGGCCGTCTGCACTCGTGACACTGCCGCCGGCGGCGGCGGTGACGAGGCCGGAGCCCGCGGGCGGCGAAAGCCCGCTCGACGTGTTCGCGTTCGGATCGGGAGCGCTCGCGTCGGCGCTGCTCGCACCGGCGACAGAGTCGTCGAGCGGCGCGGCGACGGTCGCGTCGGCGGCGCTGCCGCCGTTCGCGCTCGAACCGGAACCGGCGGACGTTCCTGCAGCTGCGCTCTCCACACTCGGCGTGTCGGCGCCCGTAGCGGTTGCGCCTCCTGCGCTCGACTGCGTAGTGCCCGCGACAGCCGGCGCTGCAGTCGAATCGCTCTGCGGCGTTGCGCTCGAATCAACCGTTCCGGTCGTGCCGCCGGTGGCGCTGAGGATCTGCTGAGCCGTCTGACCTGCGTCGATCGTGCCCGTGTCGGACGAGCCGATCGTCGCGGTGACCTGAACCGGCGGAGCCGCGGGTGCGGCTGCAGCGGCCGGTGCACCCGTGGCGGCGCTCGCGTCGGCCTGCGGAGCGGACGCGATCGGGTCGTTCGACAGCTCGACCGACATGTAGCCGTAGTCCGAGGTCGTCGTCGACGACGTCGCAGGCGGCGCCGGCGTCGCGCCGTCAGCGCCGGCCGACGTCGGCGTCGTTCCGTCGTCAGACGGCGACGGCGCCGTTGCGGGCGCCGTCGGTGCTGCTGCAGTGCTCGAGGAGGGGAGTGCGACAGGTGTGCCGACGCTGTCGCCGACCACCGGCACATTTGCAAACGGGTCCTTCGCCGTTGCGGAGCCGGACGTCGTCTGCTTCGGCGCCTGGGCGTGGCTGTCGCTGACGACCGGAACCCTGCGGCGCACGGCGTGCTGGGCGACCGGCTGTTGAACGGGCGTCACCGCCGACTGCGTGGCGGGCGCTGCATGGTGGAGCGGGGGGAGCGGTGCGAGGCGGTGAACCTTCGGGACCTTGAGGAGCGGGACGGAGAAGTTGGGGAGCGTGAGGGACGGGAGCGCGGCTTTCGCAGCGGGGATCGTGGGCTGACGCAACGCAGCGAGCGTCGGCGCCACGTAGATCACGGCGAGAACGAGAAGGCTGACCCCGGCCCACACGTACTTCACACCGCGCATGCGCAGTGCGACCAGGCCGTACGGATTGCTTTCAGCCACCGACGCGTACAACGTGCGTCGTCCCCTCTCCCTCGTTGCCCTTGCAGACCCGCTCCCCAGCGCGGCCGAGGCGCACAGTGGCACGCGGCGCACGCAAAGGTCAATAGGTCCCTGGACCTATTGAGGAGTAACCGCGCGTGGTTCGGTGCGCTACGGCAGCGTGCGATTCAGCCGTGCGACTTCTGTCTGCACGTTGCCTGCGGCCGCGCTGATCGCGCGCGCCCGCCGGTTGTACGACCTGATCGCCGCGATCTCGGCCTTCTGCGCGCTCAGCGACTGCGCGATTCGCGACGAGGACGTGAACTTTCGCCCGAGCACGGCCACATTCGAGCGGTCGCTGCTGCGCAAGACCGACGCCAGGTTTTCACCGGAGCTTGCGGAAACCTTGAATGCCTCGAGCCTCGCGCGAAACGAGGGCCGGTAGGCGGGGGGCGGGGTCAGGCGGCGGAGACGGGCTACGACCGACCGAAGCGAGGCGTCGTAGGCCTCGATCGCGCCGGCTTGGTGTGCCGCTGCGCCCGCAGCCTCGGTGGCGTACGCATGCTGGGCGGCTGCGATCTGGGCCTTCGTGCCCCGCAGCTGGTGCGGGTGCGGGAGCTTCGTGGTGGCAAGGGCTTTTCCGAGTTTCACACCGGCTTCGTTCGCGTCGGCGAGCAGCGCGCTGTACCGCGGTGCGAAGACGGCGAGCTGGTCGACCTCGTGCGTGACTCCACGCTCCATGGTCACGAGCGTGAGCAGCCGAGCACGAAGTCGTTTTGCTTCCGGCGGGGCGTCGATTGCGGCGATCCGGGCTTCGAGTTGCCTCAACGTTCCCTCAGCGCGTCGCAGTTCTCCAGAGGAATCGCGGTGTTTCGCGGTCGGGTGCGCGAAATTGCGATACGCGGTCAACACGTGCGCCAGTGGGGTCTGCATTCGCTGCTCGAGGCCGTTCACGCGCGTGATGTAGCTCGTCACGGCGGCCCGCTGTTTCGACGGGCCGGACGAGTGGTTCGCGAGCGTGACGATCACGGCCGCGGCGACCGCTCCCGCGGCGGCGACCCCGAGCGCCACCGTTCGACGGTCGCCGAGACGGAGGGCCACGAGACCTAGTGGAGGAGCTCGACGAGCGACACGCTGCCGTCGCCGTGCTTGAACTGGAGCTTGACGAGGCCGCGGCCCGGCGCGAACCACGAGAGGCGGGTGCCGCTCCCGAACGGGAAGCCCGCTTGCTTCAGGACGCTCTTGACCTCGAGCGCCTTGAACGTCCCCGCCGGCACCTTCACCGTCTGGATGCCGACGACCGTCGAGGAGCCGGTGACGCCGTAGACCGCGAAGTCGCGCCCGTCAGGGCTCACCGACCACGAGTTCCCGACGGCCGGGTACGCCGGCAGGATCGGATTGATGCCGAACGTCATCAGGTCGTACGGCGTGAAGAAGTGCCGCCGCTTGCCGACGGGCATGCTCTTCGGCCCGAGCGGAGGAAGCTTGGCGAGCGAAGCGGCCTTGGTCGCGCTCGAGACGCTCGTCACGCCGTCGGCGCGAACCGTGAACTGATAGGCGCCTGCGACTTTCATCGGGCCCGAGACGCTCGAGAACTTCGTGATTGCGGTCCCGTTCTGCGCCTGGTCGATGTTGAACTTCTCGACCTCCGGCTTCTTGAAGTAGCGGGCGTTCGTCCAGCGATACGAGCCCTTGACGCTCGTGTCGAGCGGGAAGTAGTTCGTGCTCGCCGGCGGTGTCGCGGGCGTCTGGTTCGTCGTCTGCAGGACCGCGGTCGTCACCGGGGCGCCCGTCCCGCCGCTGTGCGCGAAGACGATCTTCACCGGGCCGACGCCGTAGACCCACCAAATCGTGCGCACGCCGCTTCCGTATGGATCGCCGAGCGCGCCGGCCTGCGTGATCTGCGACTGGACCTTCGACGCGAGCACACCCTGCGGAAATGCGGGGACCGTCACGTCCTCGGTGCCGAGATACGAGGACGAGCTCGAGACGTCGTTCTGCGCACCGCCGGTGGTCGTCCACGTCATCCCGTCGAGCAGCGGCTCGGCGAGCACCGGCGCGCGCGTGCCCCAGATCACGTTGTAGAACGTGCTTGCGAGGCTGTTGCCGCACGAGCCCAGCGACGGGCAGAGGATCGGATATGTCGTCGGCGGCGGGTTGCTCGTCCAGTCCGTGTTGACGATCCCGAAGCTCGTCTGCTGGAACGAGACCGTGCCGGCGCTCTGCGGCGCATCCGGCGTGCCGGCGTCCTTCGTGTCCCACGCGAGCACGAAGGAGTTCCCGGACTGCGACTTCACGGTCACGTTCTCGTTGACCGGATCCGGTTGGTAGACGCTGTCCGTCCACTGATACGTCCAGGTCGCATCGGCTGCGTGCGGCAGCCAGTCCGTTGCGCCCGCCGGCAGCGCGGCGACGAGCGCGACCACGAGTGCCGCAAGCAATGCCCTGCCCGACCTCACGGCGTCAGCGTAGCCCGGGCAGAGGCAAGTGCAAGGGCCGGACGGCCCATGCACGCCTCACGCGAGGCTCAGCAGCGCTTTCAACCGCAAGGCATTCCGTACGGCGAAGACCTCCCAGTCGTTGTTGAAGTACGCCAGGATCTCCACCTCGGCGCTCCAGTCGCGAAACCGCGCGGCCCACTCCTTCAACTCCGTCTCGCTGTAGTTCCCGCGCCGCCCGCGAGAGCCGTAGTGGAAACGCACGAACGTCCAGTCCGCCGTGAAGACGTGGGCTTGAAACGGCTTCACCTCCGGCCGGTCGCCGATCACGAGCGCGACGCCGTGCGCGCGCAGCAGCGCATAGACGTCCTCGGCGAACCACGAGGGATGGCGGAACTCGAAGCAATGCCGCTCCTTCGTGCGCGCGAGCCGTGCGAGCGCATTCGCGAGGCGCTCGTCATCGCGCCGGAATGTCGGCGGCAGCTGCCAGAGAATCGGCCCCATCTTCGGGCTCGCGCGCAACGGCTCGATCCGTTCGTAGAACCGCTCGAGCCCTGGCCCGAGGTCGGAGAGGCGCTTGATGTGCGTCAAATACCGCGATGCCTTGATCGTGAAGAGGAATCCCTGAGGTGCCGTTCGTTCCCAATTCGCGACAGCCTCGCGGTTCGGAAGCCGGTAGAACGTGTTGTTCACCTCGACCGTGTCGAAGTAGCGCGCGTAGCGCTCGAGCCACAGTCGTGCCGGCAACCCTTCGTAGAGCTCGTCCTTCCAGCTGGCGTAGTTCCAGCCGGAGCAGCCTATGCGGAGAGGGCGTTCGCGACCTGGCGGCACAGCTCGGCGGTTCCCGCTGCGGCGACACGTGAACGTCCCTCGAGATCGAGCTCCGCTTCCTCGAAGGGCCGCGGGTCGTCGAAGAGCTCGATCGCGAGGCCCGCTTCCCGCACGAGGAGTTGCGCGGCGGCGATGTCCACCGATCGCGCGCCCTTGAGCGAGCACACCGCGTCGACGCGGCCGGCGGCGAGGTGGCAGAGCGATAGCGCGAGCGAGCCCATGATCCGCAGGCGATACGCGATCTCGGCGACCTTCGGCGCGTCGCGCGCGATCAGCGGCGTGCGGGTCGCCTCGAAGCTCAGGATCTCGATCGTGTCCTTCGGCTTCGCCGTCAGCCGTTTTCCGTTCAGCAGCGCCCCTTCGCCGCGCCGCGCGACCCATTCCTCGCCGCTTCCGAAGTCGTGGACGAACCCGAATTCGACGTCTCCCATGCGATCGCCGTCAGCGACTGCAATAGATACTGAGAAGAACGGGATCCCGCGCTTGGCGTTCAGGGAGCCGTCGATGGGGTCGACGACGACCGTCGTCCGCCCGTTTCCGAGCTTTCCGACCTCTTCCGAGACGATCGTGATGTCGTCGATCCCACGCAGACGCGCGAGAATTGCGTCCTCGGCGGCCTTGTCGACCGCAGTCGTCTCGTCGCCGCCGAGGCCCTGGCCGACGACCGGCTCGCGCTCGGCGCGGGTCGGCAGCTCCGCGAGCACGCCTTCGACGTCGCTGACGGCGGCGCGGCAGACTTCCAACCAGTTTGTTTCGGCGCCGGCGCGGCCGCCACCTCCGCTCTTGTCGGGCTCCGTCGAGCCTACGCCCGTCGTCACAGCGGAAAGAGCAGCAGCCCGCTCGTGAGCTTCGGGTAGAAGAACGTGCTCTTCTGCGGCATCACCTCGCCGCGGCGGGCGACCTCCCACACGTCCTCGATCCGCGTCGGCCGCAAGAGGAACGCGGCCTCCGCCTCGCCGCGGTCGACGGCCGCAACGGCGTCTTCACGGCTCGGCGTATAGGTCACGCCCTCCGGTGAGAAGCTCTCGACAAGCTCAGGGTCGAGCCCTTCGCCCTGCAATTGCTCGTACTTCCCGTCGCGGTAGAGGAGCAGGCCCGGCAGCTCGGCGCCGGGCGGGTCGACAGGCGTTCCGCTCGCACCGTTCACCGACTGCGCGACGCGATGGGTCGGGAAGATCGTCAATCCCTCCTGGTCGGTCGGGACGATCACGACCAGCAGCCAGGCCGACTCCTCACCGCCGTCCTCCTCGTGGAAGGCGAGTGACGTCTCGTAGCGGTGATGCCCGTCGGCGATCAGGAGCTGCGCGTCGGCGAGCTCGTCTGTCAGCGCGTCGCCGAAGCCGGCGTCGAGCCGCCAGAGCCGCGAATGCACGTCGCCGACGTCGGCCTCGAGATCGGGCTCGCCGAGCCCGTCCACCTCGATCGTCCCGTCCCAGAGCAGGAAGATCGGCTCGAGCAGGGTGCGCGTCGCCCGCAGCAGCCGCAGCCGCCCTTCTTTCGGCCCGGCGTGCGTGCGCTCGTGCGGCAGGACGACCCGGCTCTCGTACGGCTCTGCCCGGAGCGCGGCGACGAGGCCGGCCCGCGAGCGCGCGACGCCGTCGGGCCCGACGTAGTCCTGGGAGAGCCACCAGTACCCGGCCTCCGGATCCTCGACGAGGACGCCGGCCTCCCGCCAGTCCGCGAGGTCGCATGCCGCCTGCTCCTCGTCGTCCGGAAGCGTCAAGTGGACGATGTTGTGCGGGTCGCGGGCGAGATACTCGTCGCGTTCGGCGGGCGAGATCACGTCGTAGGGCGGAGCGACGACGGCCGCGAGATCGGGCACGTCGAAGCGCAGAGCCCGGAAGGGGCGGATGCGGGCCACGCTTGCGACGATAATCGCCGCATGCGTATCCGGGCCGCGGTTCTCGAGGAGTTCGGCTCGCCGCTCGCCGTGCAGGAGGTGGAGCTGGCGGAGCCCAGGGCGGGCGAGGTGCTCGTTCGCCTTGCGGCGTGCGGCGTCTGCCACACCGATCTCTTCACGGCCTCGGGCGCCGACCCGTCGGGGTACGTCCCTACGGTGCTCGGCCACGAGGGAGCCGGGGTCGTCGAGGCCGTCGGAGACGGCGTCGCCTCGGTCGCGCCCGGCGACCACGTCGTGACGCTCTTCTCGCCGCAGTGCCGGGAGTGCGTCCACTGCCGCGACGAGCGGACGAATCTCTGCCTCGCGATCCGCGAGCAGCAGAACCAGGGCTACCTGCCCGACGGGACGACGCGACTCTCGCGCGACGGGGAGCCGATCCGGCACTTCATGGGCACGTCGACCTTCGCGGAGTACACGGTGATGCCGGAGATCGCGCTCGCGAAGATCACGCCCGAGGCTCCGCTCGACCATGCCTGCGTCTTCGCGTGCGGCCTCTCGACGGGGCTCGGCGCCGCGATCAACACGGCAAAGGTGCGCGCGGGCTCGACCTGCGTCGTCTTCGGAGCAGGGCTCGTCGGGCTCGGCGCGGTCGCCGGCTGCCGGCTGCAGGGCGCCGAGCGCATCGTCGCGGTCGATCTCTCGGAGGACCGGCTCGAGCTCGCGCGCGGGCAGGGCGCGACCGAGACGCTCGTCGGCGGGCCGGACACCGTGCAGCAGCTCCTCGACTCGACCGGCGGCTTCGGTGCGGACTACACGTTCGAGGCGACCGGGCTCGTCGACGTCATGCGGCAGGCGGTCGAGTTGGCGCGAATGGGCTGGGGGCTCGCGACGGTGTGCGGGGTCGCCGGCAAGGGAGAGACGCTCGACGTCGTGCCGCGCTACCTGATCACGGGCCGTCGCGTTGCGGGCTCCTCGTTCGGCGGCGTCAAGGGACGCGACCAGGTGCCGCAACTCGTCGAGCGCTGGCTCGGCGGCGAGATCGACGTCGCGCCGCTGATCTCGCACCGGCTGACGCTCGACGAGGTCAACCGCGGCTTCGAGCTGATGGAGGCACAGGACGGGATCCGGTCGGTGATCTCGTTCGCGTGACCGCGATCGCGGAGCTCGAGGAGAACCGGACCGTCGACGGCGTCTACGCCGTCGCGAAGAAGGAGCGGCTGCGCACGCGAAACGGCGCCGCCTATCTCGCGCTCGAGCTCGTCGATCCGAGTGGACGAATTGCTGCGCGGGTCTGGAACGACGTCGAGCTCCTCGACGGGCGCTTCGCGGAGGGAGATGCCGTACACGTGCTCGGCCGCGTCGAGCGGTTCCGCGATCGGCTCCAACTCGACGTTCGGACGCTCGAGCCGGCCGAGGACGTCGATCCGGCCTCGATGGCACCGGCGATGCGCCGCGACGCAGACGAGCTCGAAGGCTTTCTCGAGTTCCTCGTCGCGGAGGTCGCGCACCAGGGTCTGCACGGGGCGGTCGTCCGCGTGCTCGATGCGGGCACGCGCTCGGCGATGCGAGAACTGCCGGCGACCCTCGACTCGCATCACTCCTACGCCGGCGGCCTGCTCGAGCACACCGTCGGCGTTGCGACGCTCTGCCGCGAGACGGCGCAGCTGCATCCCCGGCTCCGTCACGACCTGGTGCTTGCGGCCGCGCTCGTGCACGACGTCGGGCGCGTGCTGGAGCTCGGACGCGGCCCCGTCTTCAAGCAGACGGACGAGGGACGCCTCCTCGGGCACGTCCACCTGGGATTGCGCGTGATCGAGGAGCGCGCGGAGTCGCTCGACCTCGGTGTGCGCGCGGAGCTCCTGCACGCGGTCTCGTGCCATCACGACGTCCGCGCGGCACGAACTGCGGAAGCCGCCGTGCTGTTCCACGCGAACGCGCTCGACGCCGTCGCCGCGACGAGACCCGTCGGCGATTGAGCATCCTGCTGGCGTTGACGGCGAGCCTCTCGTGGGGCTTCGCCGACTTCGGTGCGGGCGTCGGCGCGCGCCGCCTGCCGGTGTTCGTCGTCGCTGCTATCTCGCAGACCGCAGGCCTCGCCGTCGCTGCGATCGTCGTGCTCGCGACGGGCGCATCGGTGCCGTCGACACGCGAGATCCTCTGGGCCGTCTTCGCGGGGCTCATCGGCGTGATCGGGATCGCGTCGTTCTACCGCGCGCTCGCAGTCGGCACGATGGGCATCGTCGGGCCGATCACCGCGACGGCGTCGATCGTGCCCGTCGCCTTCGGGCTCGCGCGCGGTGAGCGCCCGTCGGTCCTGCAGGGCGTCGGCGCCGTGCTCGCGGTCGTCGGCGTGGTCGCCGCCTCGCGCGAACGCGTGGCGGAGCACGCACGCCGCCGCTTCGGCGTCGGGGTCGGGCTCGCACTCATCGCCGCACTCTCGTTCGGCGGCTCGCTCGTCGGGCTCGCGCGGGCGGCCCCCGGCGGCAGCGGCTTCGCCGTGCTGGTCATGCGTGCGGTCGTCGTACCGCTCGTACTCGTCGCAGCGGTCACCCTGAAGCCCAGGCTGCCGAGCTCGTCGCGCGGCTGGGGATTGCTGCTCGGCGTCGGCGCACTCGACACCGGTGCGACGCTCCTCTACGGCATCGCCTCGACGCGCGGGTTGCTGAGCATCGTCGCGGTGCTCTCGTCGCTCTACCCGATCGTGATCGTCGTGCTCGCGCGCGTGCTCCTAGCCGAGCGGATCGCGCGGCCGCAGCTCGCCGGCGTCGGCGTCGCGCTCGCGGGTGTCGCGCTGATCAGCGCGGGCTAAGAGGACGCGGGTCAGCCGCCGAGCGTTTTGCGCAGCTCGTCCATCGCCTCGGGAACCAGGCGGTAGAAGGCCCAGGTGCCGCGGCGCGACGACTCGACGAGCCCGACGTCGCGGAGGACCCGCAGGTGGTGCGAGATCGTCGGCTGGGAGAGGTCGAACGTGGCGTTCAGGTCGCAGACGCAGCACTCGTCGACGGCGGCGAGGCGGTTGACGATCGCAACCCGTGTCGGGTCGGCCAGCGCCTTGAACCTCTCCGCAAGCGTCTCGCGCTCCTTGGGAGCGAGGGGCTCGGTCGCCGGGCCGCAGCAGATGACGGGCAACGTCTTCATCGATCGATCTCAATATAGTATATCGACACCTATCGATGAAAGGAGGCGCCGTGTCGGACACCTGTACGCCCGGCAGCGATTGCTGCGACGGCTCGGACTGCTGCTGACGGAGCCAACAGCGGGGTCAGACCCCAAAAGGGGTCTGACCCCGGGATGCCTACTGGACGACGGTGGCGCAGTAGGTCGAATCGGGGCCGAACGGCCCACCGCACTCGAGCGTCTGCTGGAACTGATTGACCTTGCCGAAGTCGTTCACGGTGTCGGAGAAGTCGACGCCGTAGTGGAAGCCGCTCCGGCCGAGCGTGTACCACGGGTAGATGCAGAACGGCTTGCCATAGTTCGCGGCGCCGCAGTTCGCATCGATTTCCGCCCGGCCGCCGAAGTCGCTCACGACGGCCCAGTGCTTCGCCGCCGAGCCGTCGCCGAAGGAGACGGACTTGATCTGGATCGGCGAAGTGCCCGCCCACGCGTCGCTGAAGTACGAGTCGCAGATCGGCTCGCCCGGCAGGCAGAACTGTGAGGCCGGCGAGGTGAAGGGCGACGTGTGGCCGATCTCCCAGACGAAGGAGTTCGGCGCGTCGTTCACGAGGCCCCAGCCGAGCGAGTTGCCGAGCTGCTGCCGATCGTATGCCGGCATCAGCGGGCCGTCCTTCTTCGCGTTCAGGACGATCGTGCCCGACTGACGTGTCGTCAGGTCGCTGACCGTGACGTGGTAGCCGTCCCGTGCCGGGGTCACGAACCAGTGGATCTTCACCGCGTCGCCCGCATGCATGACCATCGCGGCCGTCGAGCCGGGAGTCGTCAGCATCGCGTTGAAGGCCGCCGGCTCGTGGAAGTTCCCCGGCCGGCCGGTCGTCGTGACGCTCCAGACGGGGGAGCACACCGTGTAGTCGTTGAGCGAGAACTTCGGGATGAACGATCCGTTCGGGTTGCAATTGCTGACGATGGCGTTCGGATAGAACTGCAGCTCGACGAAGGCTTGGCCGAAGAGGCTCGCGGGGTCGGTCACGGTGCCGCCGAACCAGAAGGTCGGGCCGACCGCATCGACGTTGAAGAGCCCGTTGCTCGGGAGGACGACCGTCCAGGTCAGGTCCTTTCCGGAGCCCGGCGCGCTGGAGAGCGGATCGAGCTCCGGCTCGTCGTGGCCCGTGCAGCCCGTCGAGTACTGCACCTCGATCACGTCCTCGATGTACTGCGGGTGGTGCGCGAGGCACGAAGCCGCCGCGCTCCCTGCGCGCGACTGCGCCGCGCCCGCGAGCGAGACGAGCACCGCGAGCACGGCGGCCAGCAAGAAGCGAGTCTTCATCGATCCTCCTCGAGCGAATCCCCGGACGCCGCCACGTCCCTCGAGGCGATCCTCTCAGACGTTGAAGCGGATGTTCAAGACGTCGCCGTCCTCGACGACGTAGGTCTTGCCCTCGAGGCGCTGCTTGCCGGCCCGCGAGACCTCCGCGTGCGAGCCCGCGGCGACGAGGTCGTCCCAGCGGATGACCTCGCAGCGGATGAAGCCGCGTGCGATGTCGGTGTGGATCGTCGCCGCCGCCTCGATCGCGGTCTGGCCGCGTCGGAGCGTCCAGGCCCGCGTCTCCTTCTCGCCCGCCGTGAAGAAGGTGATCAGGTCGAGCGTCTCCGCGAGCCGGCGGACGACCTCGCCGAGCGCCGAGGCCGCGTCCTCGCCACGGAACTCCGCCGCCTCCTCGTCGGAGAGCTCCGCGAGCTCGGCCTCGAGCTTCAGGTCGATCCCATTCGGCCCGTTCTCGATCGCGATCAGGGGCTTCGTCGTCAGCGGGTCGAGCTCGGGCGGCAGCTCCTCTGTCCAGTCGGCGAGCGTGTGGCCCGCGTCGAGGTGCGCAAGCAACGCACCGAGCTGGTCGACCTCCTTCTTCAACGTCGCGTCGCCGGACTTCGCCTGCTTCGCGACGCGCTCGAGCCGCCGCTCGACGTGGTCGCGGTCGGCGACGAGCAGCTCGAGCTTCAGCGTCTCGAGGTCGTCGGCGGGCACGCGCGTGCCGGAGAAGCCGTCGAGCACGACGAGCAGCGCGTCGACCTGGCGCAGGTTGCCGAGCAGCGCCGGGCCGGTCCCGCGCACCTCGACGACACGGACGGCCGCCGGTGTGACCTTGCGCGCAGCGACGACCTCCGCGAGCTGCTGGAGGCGCGTGTCCGGGATCGCGGCCATGCCGACCTCGCCGCTCGCGCGTGCACCGGTGAGCGCCTCGAACAGCATCGACTTGCCGGAGCTCGGCAGCCCGACGATCCCGACTTCGAGTGCCACGCTTACTTCGCGGCGATCTGCTTCTGCAGCGACGCGAGGGCGCGGTGCTGCAGCGACTTGATCGCGCCTTCGGTCTTGTCGAGGATCTTCGCGACGTCGGAGTTCGGGAAGTTGAAGACGAACTTCAGTGTCAGCACCTGCTGCTGCTCGGGCGAGAGCTTGTCGATCAGCTCGAGCATCGACTGGCGGCCGATCGACTGCATCGCCTCGAGCTCGGCCGACGGCTCCTCCGACCCGGGCGGCTCCGGCACGTCCTCCTCGGGCTGCCAGCGACGGCGCGCGCGGAAGTGGTCCATCGCGAGGTTGTGCGCTATCCGGAAGAGCCACGCGGAGAACGGCGCGGACTGCCAGCGGAAGCGGTTGATCGACTCGAGCATCTTCAGGAACGTCTGCGTCGTCAGGTCTTCGGCGTCGTGCTTGTTCCCGACGCTGACGTGCAGGTA
The DNA here is from genome assembly GCA_963838985.1 of uncultured Actinomycetes bacterium. Lineage (GTDB taxonomy): Bacteria > Actinomycetota > Thermoleophilia > Gaiellales > Gaiellaceae > Palsa-739. Next base: position 222,780 of record CAWITF010000002.1, on the reverse strand, counting down.
GCTGTAGATCCGGTCGAAATGGATCAGGTACAGCTCTTCGAGCGCGGCACGGTCGCCCTGCTGCGCACGGTCGACGAGCTTGCGGACGTTCTCGGTCGACTCGCGGGCGGGCTTCTCGGTCGCTTCGGAGCTCATGGAGCTCAGGTTCCCCCGTTAACCCGTCGCGAACCCGACACGGCTGACACGGCTCGAGCGCTTCAAGAAAGCGACCCGCGGCACGACGACGTGGCAAGGCCCGTCGTCGGTCTCGAGGACGATCACCCGAGGTCCGTCCTCGTGGAGCGCGCGCTCCAGGCTCTCCACCGATCCAGCATCTGCGAAGCCTGCGATCGACTGACCGCCCTCGAAGCCGATCTCGAAACGCACGCGTTGTGCGTCACTCATGCGCAACCACCTCCGACAGCACTCCGTGGATTGAATCGGGATGCACGAACGCGACTTCGAGGCCGAACATGCCGCGGCGCGGCTCGGAGTCGATCAACTCCGCTCCTTCCGAGAGGAGCTCCTCGATGGCGGTGCGGACATCGGCGACCTCGTACGCGATGTGGTGCATGCCGGGCCCGCGCTTCGCGAGGAAGCGGCCGACCGGCGTGTCGTCGTCGAGCGGGGCGAGCAGCTCGACGCGATTCTCGCCGACGCGGATCGAGGCGGCCTCGACGCCCTGGTCGTCGACGCGCGAACGATGCTCGGCCCGGCCGCCCAGCAGGCGCTCGTACGTCGCCACGGCTTCGTCGAGCTGCCGCACCGCAACGCCTACGTGATGGATCCCCCGCGCGTTCACCCCCGCCGGATCGTACAGCCCGGAGTGCGCTCGGCTACTGTCCGGCAGCTCGATGCGTCGCATTCGGATCATGCTCGTATCGCTTGCAATCGTGCTCGCGGGCTGCGGCGGCGGCTCCGGCTCGAACGGCGAAGCGACGAAGGCTCCTGCCGACGTGCTCGCCGACGCGAAGCAGGCGGCGCTCGCGGCCGAGTCCGTCCACATCGCCGGCTCGATCGTCGACAGCGGCACGCCGCTCACGCTCGACCTGCAGCTCCTGCGCGGCACGGGCGCGAAGGGGTCGATGTCCGAGAATCACCTGCCGTTCGACCTCGTCCGCGTCGGCAACGCGGCATACATTCGCGGCAGCGACGCGTTCCTGCGCAAGTTCGCAGGCGCGGGCGGCCAGGCGCTCCTGCACGGCAAGTGGCTGAAGGGCTCCGCGACGAAGGGCGACCTCGCCGCGATCACGCCGCTGACCGACATCGCAAAGCTCTTCCAGGGAGCGCTCGGGAAGCACGGGACGCTGAAGAACCTCGGCGAGACGACGCACGACGGCAAGAAGGTCGTCGCGATCCGTGACGCGGGCCAGGGCGGGACGCTCTACGTCGCCGGGTCCGGGACGCCGTACCCGGTCGCGATCGCCGAAGACAAGGGTCGCGGCGAGCTTCGCTTCGACAAGTGGAACGAGTCCGTGTCGGTGCAGGCGCCGAAGGACGCGGTCGACATGTCGAAGCTCGGCGGCTGAGCGGGACCGCTTACGACTGCGTCTGCCGGGTTTCGTCCGACTAACTAGCCCTGAGGATTCGCCGCGACGACGCGCGGCACGCCGACGCTGTCGGAGGCGCGGGACTCGGCCTCGACGTCGACGAGAAGCGCGACGACCTCGTCACGCACGAGCGTCTCCTTCTCGAGCAGCGCCGCCGCGAGCCGGTCGAGTGCGGGGCGGTGCTTCTGCAGGAGGCGCAGCGCCTCCTCGTAGGCGGAGTCGGTGAGCCGTGCCTGCTCGGAGTCGCGCAGGCGCTTGGTCTCCTCGGAGAGCGCGTAGTTGTCGGCGCGGAGCGTGCGCGACGAGACGCTGTCCGCCATGCCCCACTCGAACACCATCGAGCGCGCGATGTCGGTGACCTTCTCGAGATCGTTGGCGGCGCCGTTCGTCACGCGGCCGAACACGACCTCTTCCGCTGCGCGGCCGGCGAGGGCGACGATCATCCGGTCGACGAGCTCCTCCTTCGTGTGGAGGTAGCGATCCTCCTCGGGGAGATAGAACGCGTACCCGAGCGCGTCGCCGCGCGAGACGATCGTGACCTTCTGAAGCTCCATCGCGGCGCCCATCAGGTGCGCCATCAATGCGTGCCCGCCTTCGTGGAAGGCGAGGATCCGCCGTTCCTTCTCGGTCAGCACCTTCTTCTGCTGCAGGCCGGCGACGACGCGCTCGAGTGCCTGGTCGAAATCCGTCTGCGTGACGTAGCCGTCGTTGCGGCGGCCCGCGAAGATGGCGGCCTCGTTGCAGATGTTCGCGAGCTCGGCGCCGGTGAGGCCGCTCGTCTGGCGGGCGACCTGCGACAGCTCGACGCCGGGCGCGAGCGGCTTGCCGCGCGTGTGCACCTCGAGGATCGCCTCGCGGCCCTTGAGATCCGGCGGCGGGACGAGCATCTGCCGGTCGAAGCGGCCGGGGCGGAGCAGCGCCTGGTCGAGATCCTGGATGCGGTTCGAGGCGCCCATGACGACGACCTGCTCGGCACCCTCGAAGCCGTCGAGCTCGACGAGCAGCTGGTTGAGCGTCTGATCCTGTTCGCGGTTGAACCCGTGGCCGGTGCGCTGCGCGCCGACGGCGTCGAGCTCGTCGATGAAGACGATTGCCGGGGCGTGCTTCCGTGCCTCGGCGAAAAGCTTGCGGATGCGGGCGGCGCCGAGGCCCGCGAACATCTCGACGAACGACGACGCGCTCGCGGAGTAGAAGTTGGCGCCGGACTCGTGCGCGACGGCCTTGGCGAGGAGCGTCTTGCCGGTGCCGGGCGGCCCGTAGAGGAGCAGGCCCTTCGGCACCTTGGCGCCGAGCCGCTCGAAGCGCTTCGGCTCGCGGAGGAAGTCGACGACCTCCATCAGCTCCGACCGGACCTCCTCGACGCCCGCGACGTCCTCCCAGGTCACGCTCGACTTCGAGCGCGAATCCATGTGCTGCGGGCGGACGCGGGGCATCATCCCGACCGTCTTCCAGAGGAGCCACGCGGTGAGGATCAGGATCGCGAAGAACGCGAGCGGCAGCCAGGTCGTCGCGAAATCAGCCGCCGAATGGAACCAGTGCCCCACCATCTCGCTCTCTATCGGCAGGCCGGACGGATCCCTTAACCGAGTTAGGCCGCGACCTCTGCGGCGGTTCGAAATTCGACTCCGCCCTCGCGCCAGACGGCTCTGCAGGCCTCGGTTCGGGCCGCGTCGAGGCCCCGGCCGGCGTCCTCGACGAAGACGACGCGGCGGCCGCGGCGGAGGAAGCCGCGGATGGCGGCGTCGTTGCACACGTCGGTCGCGACGCCGAAGACGACGATCTCGTCGGGGTCGAGCGCGTCGAGGAGCGCGTCGGTGTTCGGATTCGTGAAGACGTCGAAGTTCTTCTTCAGGAGGATGATCTCGCGGCGGCCTTCGGCCAGGCCCGGAACGAGGCCAGGCGGGTACGGGACGAGCGAGAGCGGGAGTGGGTCGCGCTGTTTCGTGGCGGCGATCTTCTCGGCGCCGCGCGTGCCGCGCAGGCAGTGCGGCGGGTAGGTGCTCGTGTAGTCGGGGTCGTCGGAGATCTCCGGATCCGTGAGCTCGTGGTCGTCCGCGGAGGCGACGTGGATCGCGTTCGCATCTCGTGCGGCAGCGACGAGCAGCTCGAGCGCGGGGACGATCTCGGCGGCGCCGGGCACGTAGAGCTTGCCGTCCGGCTCCATGAAGTCGACCTGCGTGTCGACGTCCCAGAAGATGCGGCCCGGCATGACGTCATTGTTGCCGACGCGGCCGGAACGGCCGCGTCACGGCTTCGTCACGAAAGCGTCACCGTGTCTGACACCATGGCACCGCCGGAAAGGACGCGTCACGACTTCTGCGCGAAAGTGTCACGTCTGATACCGGGACAGGGCTTCGCCGGCCTTTGGGCGATCCGGAGACCGGGCGAAACCCACCCCCGTGTCTGACACAGGGGCACCGCCGGGCGGTCAGGAAACGCGCTCGAGCCGCGGGTTCTCGCGGTAGTGCCGGCCGACCTTTGCGGACGGCTCGCCGTCGGTGATGACGATGTCGCCCGTGAAGTCGTTCGAGCCGCGAATGAGCGACGAGCCCACGCCGTACGCATCCACCGGGACGCCCTGCTCCTCGAAGCTCGAGATCTTCTCCGCCGTGAACCCGCCCGACGCGACGATGCGCAGCCGCTCGTATCCCCGCGCGTCGAGCGCGTCGCGCACCTTCCAGACGAGCCGCTCGTTCACACCCGTCGGCTTGAAGTCGCCCATCTCGTCCCAGAGCGAACGGTCGACGAGCGCCTCCGACGTATCGAGCCGCACGCCCCACAGCCGGTCGCCGAGCGCGTCCGCAACCTCGAGCGCCGTCCGCACCGAGTCGTTCTCGAAGTCGACGAGCACCGTGATGTTCATGTCAGCGGGCGCCCACTCCGCGAACTTCTGAGCAGCGAGCACCGTGTCGCCGCCGTACGAGGCGATCAGCGCGTGCGGCACGGTGCCGATCCCACGGCCGCCCCACCACGACGCCTGCTCGTCGGTCGTCACGCCGATCTCCGCCCCGACGACCTGGCCCGCGACGTACGCGGCGTAGCCGTCGCCCGTCTGCACGCGATGGTGATCGTGGCGAGCCGGCATGAAGATGATCGGCTTGCCGTTCGCCGCTTCGAGCACGTGCACGACGTTCGTCGTGATCAGCGTGCGGCGGGCGAGCGTGCCGAGCATCGGCGTCTCGAGATGCGCGAACGACGTGTAGTCGCCCGCCACGTGCATCACCGGAACGTACGGCTCGATGCGGTCGCCGTCGTGCAGCGCGTGCACCTCGAGCGCGTCGAAGTCGAATGCGCAGAGCTTCAGGATCGCGATCGCCTCGTCCATGCCGCCGAGCCAACCGTCCCGTTTCTGGAAGACCTGCATGACGACGTTCGGACGCCGCCCGTCCTGCAGCAACGTGTCACGCGTGTGGTTGAAGTACGCGTCCGTGTACCAGCCGGCGCGCATCTTCTCGACCGGCAGGTCGAAGATCTCGGGGTTGAGCCGCTGCCTAGTGGTCTGCGCCATGCTCGAGCTCGAGGCACGCGGCGAGCGCCGCCTCGGCGACCTCCAGCTGCTCGTCCGTCGGTTCCGCGGTCGAGAGGCGGTGCTGCAGCTCGTGTCCCGGCTTCGAGAGCGCCTGCGAGACGAGATTGCGCGGATGGCGCGTCATCCAGCCGAAGATCTCCGTCGACGCGGCGACGGCGCCGACCTGAGCGACGGCACGTGCATGCGGTCGGAAGCGCGGCGGCGCAAGATTCGCGAGCACGTTGCCCACCGCGGTCGTCGCGACGAGCGGCCCGACCAGATGACCGCCGCAACGCTCGTGCTCCTTCGTCGCGCCCTCGCCGTGCTCGTAGCGCCCGATCGAGATGTGCTCGGCACCGTGATACGCCGCGAGCTCCGTGCCGCGAAGCGCGAGGAGCGCGGGCGCGAGCGAGAGCAACCCGGACACGAGCTCCTGCGCCGCCGGCCGCAATGAGCGCGACTCGCGCACACCGCGCACCGCGACGGCTGCGGTCACCATCGACGCGACGACGCGCGGGCTCTGCATCGGCAGCTTCGCGCGTGGCAGCGCGCGCTTCACCTGCGGGAGCACCGCCATCGCCTCCGCGAGCCGCGCCGGCCCACGGAGAAACGGCCGGTTCACGTTCGACGCGAGGAAGGTCTTGCGTTGTGCAGCGACCTCGATGCGGCCCTCGTCGGTGCGGATCGCGCAGGCCCACGACGTCGGCCCGTGCACGAGCACGCCGTTCGGCAACGCCATCCCGCCGAGCCGAAGCTTCTCGTTCTCGCTGCTCATGCCATGTCAGGGTAACCCGCGGCGACCCGGAGAGCGCACTGCAGCGATGCCGCGGCCGGGCCGGGCGCCCCGCCCCCGACGGGCTCGCCGTCGATCGAGACGACCGGCGCCACCTCCCGCACCGACGAGGTGAGGAAGACCTCGTCGGCGGCGAGCACGCGCGCGAGCGCGAAGGTCCCCTCCTCGACCTCGTAGCCCGCCTGAGGCGCGAGCCGCCGGATCGCGGCGCGCGTGACGCCGGCGAGCACCGGCAATGCGAGGGACGGCGTGAACAGACGCTCGCCTTCGCGGAACCAGACGTTCGACGTCGGGGCCTCGAGGACGGTGTCGTCACCGGCGACGAGCAGCGCATCGTCTGCGCCGCGCTCGGCCGCGTCGTCCTGCGCCGCCATGTTCTCCGCGTAGCTCGTCGACTTCGTGCCCGCCAGTGCGCCCGCCGCCCAGCGTACGACCGCGACCCGCAACCCCCGCGCGCGAAGGGCGTCGAGCCCCGGCGGCAAGGTCGAGACGAGCGCAAGCCCCGACGGCGCGCCACCGCCCTCGCGGCCGGCGGTCCACAGGAGCCGCAACGTCGCGTCGAGCTCGCCTCCCGCGGCGATCGCCTCGAACGCGGCCGCCTCTAGCTCGTCGCGTCGCGGCGGCGGCAGCCGCAGCCGGTCGGCGGACGACGCGAGCCGGTCGAGGTGCGCGCCGAGCATGAACGGCACGCCGCCGTAGACGCGGAGCGTCTCGAAGACCGAGCGACCGCGCAACATGCCTTCGTCGTCGGCGTAGACGACGGGCTCGGCCGGCGACACGACGCCGCGGCCGAGGACGGCGAGTGCAACGAGCGTCACCCGACGCCGACCGGCAGCGGCGCGCCGATCGCCTCGAGGAGGGGGCGCGCTTTCACCCAGGACTCCTCGACTTCTGCGGCCGGCTCGGAGTCCCAGACGATGCCGCCTCCGACCCAGAGGTGGATGCGACGGTCGACGACCGCGAACGTCCTGATCGTCAGCGCGAGGTCGAGGTCGCCGTTCGGATAGATGCGCCCGAGCGCCCCCATCGACGCGCCGCGGCCGACCGGCTCGAGCGTCGCGATCAGGTCGAGCGCAGCAAGCTTCGGGCAACCCGTCACCGACCCGCCCGGAAGCACGGCCTCGAGCAGCTCCGTCAACGTCACGTGCTCGCGGAGCTGCGCCTCGACCGTTGCGACGAGATGCGTGACACCTGCGAGCTCGCGTTCGGCGAGCAGCTCCGGCCAGCGGACGCTGCCCGCGACGGCGACGCGAGAGAGATCGTTCCGTTCGAGGTCGACGATCATCACGTGCTCCGCGGCGTCCTTCGCCGACTCGACCGGGATGCCCGCGGGACGCGTGCCCTTGATCGGCGACGTGCGCACGGTACGACCCCGCCGCGAGAGCAGGAGCTCCGGCGACGCGGAGACGATCGTCCAACCGTCACCCTCGAGCGGCTCGGGCTCGAGCGGGTGAAGCGGCTGGAGCGCGGACGCGAGCGCCGCCGGATCGCCGGCGAACGGGGCCGAGAGATGCTGCACGAGATTCACCTGGTAGACGTCGCCTTCGGCGATCGCAGCGCGAACGGCGTCGATCGCATCTGCGTAGGCGTCTTCCGTCCAGCTTTGCGTCCATTCGCCGACCGTGAACGGCGCGGTCGTGCTGCGCGCCGGCTCGTAGGTGTACGCGACCCTCGGCAGCACACACGGCTCGGGCGGCGCCGGTTCGCTGCTGCGCCGAAGCGCGTCGGTCGCCGCGTAACCGACATAGACGCGGGCGACAGCGTCGTCGCGACGCTCGAAGAAGCCGTCCGCTGCGAGCGCCGGCTCGAGCTCGGCGAGAGTCGCGAGCTCGGTCGTCACCCGCAGAGCGTGCGCGCGGCGTAGCGCAGCCAGTCGACCCCGAGCTCGAGGTCGGCGACCGGCACGCGCTCGTCGGCGGAGTGGATCAGCGTCGCCGCGACTTCAGCCGGCATCGTGCGAGAGGGGAAGAACCCGTACGCGACGGTGCCGAATGCCTCGCGCAGCCAGTGACTGTCAGTGAACCCGGCGCCGCAGCTCGGCACGGCGCGTGCACCCGGATCGGTCTCGGCCACGAACGACTCGACGGCCTCCCACAGCGGCGTGTCGAGCGCCGAGCGCGTCCCGCCCTGCGCCTCGAGGAACTCGAGGTCGTACGAGACGTCGTCCCCGAGCGCGCCGCGCACCATCGCTTCCACCTCGGCGAGCGCCTGGCCCGGGAGGATGCGGCAGTCCACCTCGACCTCGCAGAGCGCGGGGATCACGTTGCGCTTGCGCGACGCGGAGATCATCGTCGGCGAGAACGTCGGCGCAAGCAGCGCCTCGATCAACGCGCCGGCGAGCTCGCTCACCTGCCGCGCGCGTGCCGCGGCCTCGCGCGGCGCGGGCACATCGCCGACGACGATGCGGAAGAACGCCTCGACCTCCTGCTGAATCTGCGGCTCGGGGTCGAACGCCGCAATGCGCTCGATCAGCTGCGCTGCGTGCACGAGGGCGTTGTCGGCGATGCCCGGCATCGACGCGTGGCCGGAGCGGCCGTGCACGTGGATGCGAAACGGCGCGGTCATCTTCTCCGCGGTGCCGCAGAAGTAATAGGTGTTGCCACCGAGCTCGACGCGGTCGCCGGCGCCCTCGTTGATCGCGTAGTCGCAGCGGATCGCGTCCGGATGCGCCTCGCAGAGCCAGCTGAGGCCGAAGTGGTCGCCGACCTCCTCGTCGGCGGTCGCGGCGAAGATCACGTCGCCTGCGGGCTGGAACCCCTCGCGCGCGAGCGAGGCGATCGCGACCGCGTTCGCGGCCACCTGCCCCTTCATGTCGAGCGCGCCCCTCCCCCAGACCTCGTCGGCGCGCACCTCACCGGAGAACGGCGGCACCGACCACTCGCCGGCATCCGCGAGCACGACGTCGGTGTGCCCGAGCAGCAGCAGCGTCGGCCCGCCGCCCGAGCCGCGAATGCGCGTGACGACGCTCGCTCGCTCCGGCACGCGTGCGTAGAGCTCGCACTCGAGCCCGTTCGCCTCGAGATACTCGCGCAGCAGCTCTGCCGCCGCCGTCTCGTTGCCCGGCGGGTTCGTCGTGTCGACCTGGATGAGGCGGCTGAGGAGGTCTGTCACCTCGCCGCGAAGGCTGGTCACGGCCACGCGCGGAGCATACTTGTGGCGTGGGTGACCTCTTCTCCGACGCGGCGCGTGAGCGTGCCGGCGAGGTCGCGCCGCTCGCGCAGCGGCTTCGGCCGCGCTCGCTCGACGAGTTCGTCGGCCAGCAGCATGTGCTCGGCGAGGGCTCGGTGCTCCGCACCGCGATCGCCGAGGATCGTGTGCGCTCGTCGATCTTCTACGGGCCGCCCGGCTCCGGGAAGACGACGCTTGCGCGCATCGTCGCCGCGTCGACCGGCTCCGCATTCGAGGAGCTCTCCGCCGTCTCGGCGACCGTGAAGGACGTACGCGAGGTGCTGCAACGCGCGCGGGAGCGCCTCGGCACGAGCGGAAATCGCACGATCCTCTTCCTCGACGAGATCCACCGCTTCAACAAGGCGCAGCAGGACGCGCTTCTTCCCGCGGTCGAGGAGGGACTCGTGACGCTGATCGGCGCGACGACGGAGAACCCGTACTACGAAGTGAACTCGGCGCTCCTGTCCCGCTCGCAGGTGTACGAGCTCGAGTCGCTCGCACCGGAGGATCTCGCCGTCGTCGTGCGGCGCGGGCTCGAGGAGCTCGGGGCGGAGGCGCCCGACGAGATTATTGCGCTGATCGTGCAGCGCGCAGGCGGCGACGCGCGCTCTGCGCTGAACATCGTCGAGCTTGCCGCCGAGACGGCCCGCGGCCCCGTCACCGAGGAGAACGTGGACGACGCGGCCCGCAAGCGGCCGATCGTCTACGACAAGGCGTCCGACGCGCACTACGACTTCACGTCCGCATTCATCAAGTCCATGCGCGGGAGCGACCCGGACGCGTCGCTCTACTACCTCGCCGCGATGCTCGAGGGCGGCGAGGACGCACGCTTCATCGCGCGGCGCATGATCGTCCTCGCATCCGAGGACATCGGCAACGCCGATCCGCGTGCGCTGCTCGTGGCGGTCGCGGCAGCGCAGGCGGTCGAGCACGTCGGGCTCCCCGAGGCGCGGCTGAATCTCGCACAGGCGGTCGTCTATCTCGCGCGTGCACCGAAGTCGAATGCAAGCTACGTGGCGATCAAGGCGGCGACGCGCGACGTGCAGGAGCGCGGCAACTTCCCGCCGCCGAAGGCATTACGCGACGGCTCCTACTACGGCCGGCGCCTCGGGCACGGCGAGGGCTACGTCTACCCGCACGACGACCCGCGCGGCTTCGACGTCGACTATCTGCCGGACGAGCTGAAGGGGACGACGTACTACACACCGTCGGGTAACGGCGAAGAGACGGCGTGAAGCTGCACGTGCACGAGTGGGGCGACCCGGCGTCGCCGCCGCTCGTCTGCCTCCACGGCGTCACCGGTCACGGCGAGCGCTTCAAGCGACTCGCCGAGCAGCACTGGGCGGCGCGCTTCCATGTCGTGGCGCCGGATCTGCGCGGCCACGGACGCTCGGGCACCGACGCGCCCTGGACGTTCCCGACGCACGTCGCGGATGTCGTCGAGACGCTCGACGCGCACGACATCGGCAAAGCGGACTGGGTCGGCCACTCGTTCGGCGGGCGGCTGGTGCTCGAGCTGGCGGCGGCGCATCCGGAGCGTGTCCGCCGCGCAGTCCTGCTCGACCCGGCGATTCAGGTGCTGCCGCACGTCGCAGCCTTCGGCGCCGACCTCGAGCGCCCTGAGCGGGTCTACGACTCGGCCGACGCCTACGTGGACGCGCGGGAGGACACGGGGCCGCGCGACTTCGTCCTCGAGGATGCGGCGCTCCACTGCGACGTGCTGCCCGACGGCCGCCTGCGGCGGCGGACGTTCCAGGCGGCGATGGTCTCGATCTACGGGGAGCTGGCAAGTGCGCCGCCGCCGCCCGAGACGCTGCGCGCACCGACACTGCTCGTGCACGCGCCGGCGTACGGGCTCGTGCGCGACGAGCAGCTCGCCGCATACGCAGGCCGGGTCGAGGCGCTCGCCGTTCCCGGGATGCACATGGTGATCTGGGATGCCTTCGCCGAGGTCGCCGCCGCAGTCGAGCGGTTCCTCTCGTAAAGGGGGTTACCCCCTTCGTGACGGGCTATGCACAGATCTCGAGCTAGCCGTGGGAAAGCACTCGGAACGAGTGGTGCAGAACTTTTTCGGAAGTTGGCACATAGACGTTTTGGGGGTTACCCCCGTCACGGCTCCGTCACGGGCGGAGACACGTCCGGATCAGAGGATGCGCGCGCCGAGCGCTGACGCGACCAGCTCGACGGCGAGCTTCGCGGTGGCGTTCTCGCGATCGAGCACCGGGTTCACCTCGACCACGTCGAAGGAGCACAGCGTGTCCGCCTCGGCGACGATCTCCATCGCGAGGTGCGCCTCGCGATAGGAGAGGCCGCCGCGCACGGGCGTGCCGACGCCGGGGGCGTGCTCGGGATCGACCGCGTCCATGTCGAGGCTGACGTGGAGGAACGCGCCGCCGCCCGCATGCTCGAGCGCCTCGCGCATGCACGGCTCGATGCCGACGCGGTCGATCTCGCTCATCGTGAAGACCTTCGCATCGAGCCGGCCGAGGAGCTCGCGCTCACCCTTGTCGAGCGAGCGCACGCCGACGAGCGCGAGCCGGCCCGGCTCGATCGCGGGGAGCGTCCAGCCGTCGAAGGCGAACGCGTCGCCGCCGAGCCCGAGCGCCGCCGCGAGCACCATCCCGTGCACGTTCCCGCTCGGCGACGTCTGCGGCGTGTTGAGATCGCCGTGCGCATCGACCCAGACGACACCGCCCGGACCGTGCACGTTCGCCATCCCGACGAGCGAACCAAGTGCAACCGAATGGTCGCCGCCGAGCACGATCGGCGTCTTGTGCGTGCGCGTCGCGTCGGCGACGAGCGTCGCGACACGGTCGCACAACGCGAGGATCTGCGGCAGGAAGCGCGCATCCTCGTCTCCCATCGCCGTCGACTCCGCGACGGGCGCGTCGACGTTGCCATAGTCATGTGTACGAATCCCGAGCTTTGCCTCGAGATGCTCTGCGAGCTCGGCATAGCGAATCGCCGACGGGCCCATGTCGACGCCGCGCCGACCCGAGCCGAGATCGAGCGGGGCACCAATGAGAACGACGTGCCGCTCAGCCGGTTGCGCGCTCACGGCAGCAAGGCTAACGTCCGGGCCTTGGTGGATCAGCCGGATGCGGTCGATGCGGCACCGGGAACTGCGGCCCCGGTTCGCGTTCTCCTGGCGGACGACGACGGCTCGTTCCTCGAATCGCTTCGGCCGTTGATCGAGCATCAGCCCGAGCTGACGGTTGTCGGCATCGCCGCGAACGGCCTGGACGCAATCGAGCTGGCCGACGAGCTCGATCCCGACGCAGTGGTGATCGACCTGCACATGCCGCTCGTCGACGGCGTGACGGCTGTCGCCCGGCTGCGCAAGGATCACCCGAGCCTCTGCCTGATCGCGCTCACCGGCGACCCCGATCGCGAGCTGCACGAAGCGGTCGCGGAGGCCGGTGCCGACGCGGTGCTGCAGAAGGGCGAGCTCGTCGACACCCTCGTCGAGCGCCTCTCGGCCGTCCGTTCCGCCTCCACCTCCGCCTAGCGGACGCCGGATACACTGGCGCTCGCCAGCGGCGAGGTAGCTCAGCTGGTAGAGCACTCGGCTGAAAACCGGGGTGTCGCCGGTTCGAGTCCGGCCCTCGCCATTCCTCTCATTCCTGCGGGACGGCCACGGCCGGTGAACGGCCGCGCTGCGCCCAGACGACCGCGAGGATCACGGCGAGTGCCGCGAGGACCGTCGCGGCGGTGATGTGCTCGCCGAGCAGGAGCGCCGACCAGCCGAGGGTCAGCAGGGCCTGGAGCTGCTGCACCTGGCCGCCCCGGGCGATGCCGGCCAGCGCGAGCCCGCGGTACCAGGCGAAGAAGCCGACGTACATGGACGAGACGCCGAGGACGACGAGCGAGCTCCACGCCCCGGCGTCCGGGTGGTACCGGCTGCTCGTCTCGAGCCAGAGGACGATCGAGGCCGGAATCGTCAGCGGCAAAGCCAGGACGACGACCCACGAGATCACCTGCCAGCCCGGCATCGCCTGCGTCACGGACGCCCCGAGGACGTAGCACCAGGACGACGCGAAGACGGCTCCGACGATCAGCAGGTCGGCTTCGACATTCCCGCCGGACGCGCCGCCTTGCGAGACCGCGAACGCGACGAGTGCTGCCGTGCCGGCGGACGCGGCGATCCAGAACTGTCGGGACACCCGCTCGTGCATCCGCAGGACTGCGATCACCGCCGTCGTCAACGGCATGAACGCGGCGATCACGGCGGCATGCGCGGAGGTCGTGTGCCGCAGCGCCAGCGCGAGCAGGATCGGCCAGCCGAAGACCGCGCCGAGCATCGTGAAGAAGAGCGGCGCCCAGTGCCGGCGTGCCGGTAGCGGCACGCGCCGGATCCCGAGCAGCACCGCGGCGAGGACTCCGGCGATCACCGCCCGGCCGGTGGCCGTCAGGAACGGGTCGAAGCCGCCGATCGCCTTCTTCGTCAGCGGCACGGAGAACGAGAACAGGAGCACGCCCACGAACGCCCACACGAGGCCGGCCCGGCGCGACCGGCGTTCGCTCCACTCACTCATCAGACGAGCTACCTATCACGCGAAGAAGAAAAGCTCGCAATTTGCGCGGGCGTAGGCCGAACGGCCTATGGGATCCGTCTGACCGGACTCTTAAGTTCGAGCCTTCCTTTAGTCCGAGCATTCGAAGGGGGAGGGACTGCCTCTATGAGCACGATGGCCGCGGCGTTCCAGGAGTCGATCCTGGAGCGGCGGTTCCGCTTTGCCGAGCACGGCACCACGCTCGCACGGGACACGATGGCCGGCGTGACGACGTTCATCGTCATGTCGTACATCATCTTTCTGAATCCGATCATTCTCACGAGCGTCAAGCACGTGAATGGAAAGCCGCTCGCGTTCGAAGGCGTGGTCACCGCGACCTGCGTCGTCGCAGCGGTGATGACGATCGCGATGGGGCTCTACACGAACAAGGCGTACGCGCTCGCGCCCGGTCTCGGGATCAACGCGATCGTCGCGTTCCAGCTCGTCGGCCAGAACGGGCTGACGTACGCGTCGGCGATGGGCCTGATCGTGCTCGAGGGCGTCGTCGTGACCGCGCTCGTGCTGACGGGCGTCCGCGAGCAGATCATGCGGGCGATCCCGCTCGAGCTGAAGAAGGCGATCGCGATCGGCATCGGTCTCTTCATCGCGTTCATCGGCCTCTACAACTCCGGCCTCGTCGTGCAGGGCGCAGGCGAGCCGGTCACGCTCGGCCACTGGACGACGTGGCCCGTGTTCGTGACCCTGCTCGGGATCGTGCTGACGCTCGGGCTCCGCGCCCGCGGCTTCCGCGGCGACCTGCTCGTCGGCATCCTCGGAACGACCGTCGTCGCGACGATCGTCAACGCGTCGACGAGCCACAAGGCGTTCGGGAGCTCGACGGCGACGTGGCCGGGTTGGCATCACATCGCGGGCTGGGGCAACTGGTCGACGTTCGGCCAGTTCGACTTCCATGCGTTCTCGAAGCTCGGTGTCGTCTCGGCGATCGTCTGGGTGTTCGCGCTCTTCCTGTCGGACTTCTTCGACACGATGGGCACGCTCGTCGGCGTCGGCAAGCCGGCGGGCTACCTGAACGAACAGGGCGAGTTCCCGGAGATCCGCAAGCCGCTGCTGATCGACTCGCTCGCCGCGATCGCCGGCGGGGCCTCGTCGACCTCCTCGGCGACGACGTACATCGAGTCGGGCTCCGGTGTCGCTGCCGGCGGCCGCACAGGCTGGGTGGCGGTGGTCGCAGGTGCGCTCTTCATCCCGTTCCTCTTCTTCGCGCCGCTGATCGCGATGGTGCCGGCGCAGGCGACTGCGGCGGCGCTGATCATCGTCGGCTATCTGATGATCAGCCAGCTGACCGAGGGCGAGGACGACGCGGAGATCGAGGAGGGCATCGCGGCGAAGTCGCGGTCACGGCTCGCCGGGATCGACTTCCACGATCTCGCGATCGGCCTCCCGGCTGCGCTCGTGATCATGCTGATGCCGTTCAGCTACTCGATCACGAACGGCATCGGCTTCGGCTTCATCGCCTACGTCCTGATCCGCTCGACGCAGGGCCGCGTCCGCGACGTGCATCCGCTCATGTGGGTCGCGTCCGCGGCGTTCACGCTCTATTTCCTGGTGCCGCTGCTCCAGGATCACGTCAGCTGGATCTAGCCGCACGCATCGGGCGGCGTCGCACGTGCGGCGCCGCCCGAACGCGAAAGGCCCCGAACGAGCAAAGCCCCCAACGATGCTTGCGCGTCCTTGGGGGCTCTCAGGTGTCCGGACCGGTGTGACCGTGTCGCGAACTCCCTGTAGGCGGACGATAACTCAGATCGAGTCGACCGCGACGACGAGCTCGGAGCCCTCTTCCACGCCGAGGAGGGAGGCCGCGCTGCCGCGGGAGACGGCGACCGCGACGTTCCGCGAGCTGTCCTCGTAGAGGATCAGCTCGCCGTGGGTCGCGTCGGCGAACGTGCGCGCCGCGACGGCGTAGTAGCGGTTCCCGTGCGCGTCGAGCTCGACCCGCATCCCGGGCACGACGCGAACCTCGTCGAGGTGCTCCCGCGTCAGATTCAGTGCGATGTTCCCGAAGCGATCGACCGCGAGCACCGTCGCGCGGATCCTCGCGCGCCCCACCTCCGGCTGCGGCAGCTCGAGGCGGACGAGCGCCTCCGGGTCGATCGGCGGCCCGAGCTCGCCGAGCTCGACGCCGAGCGAGAGGTGCGCCGCAGCGGGCGAGAACAGGTCGCGCCCATGGAACGTGCGCGACACGCTCTCGAGCGCGTATTCGGGATTCGCGAGCTCGTGCGCCTCGACGACACCGCCGAACCGCTCGGTCGCGGGGAGCAGCAGGCCGTTGTCCGGGCCGACGTACACGCGGCCCTCCGCGTCCCGCAGCGCGAGCGGGCGCCGCTCGCTGCCGACCCCGGGATCGACGACCGCGAGGTGCACGCCGGCCGGCATGTACGGGAGCGCGTTCGCGAGCACGAGCGCGCCCTGCAGCACACGGCCGCGGCCGCACGCCGTGGGTGATGTCGAGGATCTGCGCCTCGGGCGCGATCAGCTTCATCACGCCGTGGCAGATGCCGACGAAGTCGTCCTCGAGGCCGAAGTCGGTCAGGAAGGTGATGGTCGAACATCAAGGGCGAACTTACGACGTCCAGCGAGCCCGTCGAGGTCGTGGTCTCGCCTCGACGGCCACGACGTCGAGCCCGTCGCTCGAGCGCCTCGGCTGCGGTCTCCGGGCCGATCGAGACGACCGGCAGCCGCGCCGCCCGATCGCCGCGTAGGCGCGCGCGGCCGAGCCAGAGGCGAGGATCGACGACGTCGCCTTCCGGCGGCCGGCGGCCGAAGCAGCGAGCGTGCGGTAGAGCGGGACGAAGTCGGCATCGAGCGCGTCGATCGGCACGCGCCGGCGCGACTTCGGCCGCGGCGAGGAGCACGCGGCCCCGGCCGGGAGCTCCGCGAGCAGTCCCTCCTGCGGTCGAGACCGCCGGCACGAAGTCGACGGCTCGATTCCGTGCTCGCGGAGCGTCTCCGCCGTGCCGGGCCCGATCGCGGCGACGTGCGCCGGCGCCGTTGCGCGCCGGCGCGCGACCTCGTCGCGCGCCGTTCGGGCTCGTGACGACGACCCACTCGTAGCCGGCGCAGATCGACCGGCTCGTCGCCGAGCGGCTCGATCTCGATCAACGGGCACTCGCACGACCTCGTGCCCGAGCTGCCTCGAGCCGCGCGACGAGCGGGTCCGCCTGCGCCTCGGCCCGCGTGACGATCGACCCTCATGCGCGCCCGAGCGCGACGAGCTCGTTGCCGAGCGCGACCGGGTCGTCGCCGCTGCGGCGCTCGACCCACGAGCCGTCCTCGGCGGCGATCAGCGCCGTCAAGGTCGTCCCGTCGTGATGCGCCGCGACCGGCGCGAGACAACCGCCGCCGACTGCGGCGACCGCAGCGCCGCTCCGCCTCGACGCGCCGTCGCGTCTCGGCGGATCGGCCGACGCGCCACGAGCTGCTCCTCGCCCGCTCGCACCTGCAAGCGCGAGCGCGCCCTGCGCCGCCTCCGGGCAGCATCGTCTCGGCTCGGAAGCGCAGGCCGATCTCGCGCGCCGAGCCCGAGCCGGTCGAGCCCGCACGCAGCGAGCACGAGCGCGTCGAGCCCGCGCTCGACGCGCCTTACGCAGGCGCGTGTCGATGTTTCCGCGCAGCGGCTCGATCGAGAGCGACGGCTCGAGCGCGAGCAGCTGCGCCTTTCGACGCGCCGACGCCGTGCCGATCCGCATCCCGGGCTCGAGTCGACGACGCTCCGCACAGCGCGTCGCGCGGGTCGTCGCGCTCGAGGTACGCGCCGACGACGAGGCCTTGCGGTGTCGGTCGACGTCATGTCCTTCGCCGAGTGCACGGCGACGTCGATGCGGCCGGCGAGCAGCGCCTCCTCGAGCTCCTTGACGAAGACGCCGCGCTCCCCGATCTGCGCCGAACGGGCTTCGAGCGGTCGCGGTCGCCGGCGGTCGTGATCGGGACGAGCGCGATCTCGTCGCCCGGCGCGCGCAGCCGAGCCGCCGCGAGCTCCGCCTGCGTGAGCGCGAGCCTACTGCCGCGCTGCCGACGCGGATCAGCACGACGCGAACGAGCCGCACCGGTTGCCGCATCTCGACGCGCCACGAGGACGCACGCGCACGAATGCGGTCGGCACCTGCAACGGCAGCGGACGCCGTCAGCTGCCGAGTCAGCGTCGCCTCGCCGAGACCGACAGGTGCGCACCGCCTCGCTAGTCACCCCGTCGGCCGCCACGGCCGCCTGTTTCATCCGCACGGTCGGCAGATGCAGCAGCTTGTTGAGGATCTGCGCCGTGACCGACTCGACGCGCGCCGCTCGCCGTCGTCGAGCTTCCGAGCACGCGCTCCGCCTTGCGCAGCTCGGCTGCGCGGATCTCCTCGGCGTGCGCACGAAGCGACGCGATCGCCGGCACGACGTCGAGCGACGCCTGCCACTCGCGGAAGCGCTCCGCCTCCCCGCGCGACGAGCCGCTTCGGCACGCTCGGCCTCGCCGCGCCGTCCCGCGAGCGTCTCCGACACGACCGCCTCGAGGTCGTCGATGTCGTAGAGGAAGCAGCCGTCGAGCTCGTGGACGGCGGGATCGACGTCGCGCGGAACGGCGATGTCGATGAAGAAGCAGCGGTGGCGCGCCGGCGGCACGTCGCCGCGCTCGAGCACGTCCGGCGCGCTCGTCGAGGTGAGCACGACGTCGACGTCGCCGAGCTCGCCGCGACATCGTCGAGCGTCGATCGGCGCGCCGCCGAACGGCCGGCGAGCTCGCCCGCGGCTCGGTGCTTCGGTTGGCGACGTAGCGCGATCGTGGCGCCGCGCGCGCGCGAGGTTGCGCGCGGCGAGCTCGCCGATCCTGCCTGCGCCGACGAGCAGCACCTTGCGGCCGGCGAGATCGCCGAAGACCTGCGCGGCGAGCGCGGCCGCCGCCGACGGCACCGACGCGGGGCTCTCGCCGATCGCCGTCTCGCGTGCGCACCCGCTTGCCGAGCTGGAGCGCCTGCCGGAACACCCGGTCGAGCAGCGGCCCGGGCGATGCCGGCGTCGAACGCGGCGCGCACCTGGCCGAGGATCTCGCTCTCGCCGGGGACCAGCGAGTCGAGCCCGGCCGAGACGCGGAAGAGGTGCAGCGCCGCCGCCTCGTCGTGCATCCGGTAGCGCGACCGACCGCGAGCGGCTCGCCCGCCAGCTCCTCGAGCGACGCGAGCGCTCGCCGTCGTCGGCGTCCGCCGTCGCGAGGTAGAGCTCGGTGCGGTTGCAGGTCGAGAGGCAGACCGCGTCGCCGAGCTCGCTGCGCGAGCGCACGCGGCGCGCTCGAGCGGCGAGCGCGACCCGCTCGCGCAGCTCGACCGGGCGCGACGTGGTGCGAGATGCCGACGAGGCGAGAGCGTCAACAAGTGGCTCCCGGCGAGCGCGATCCGCACGACGATCACGAGCGCGAACCCGACGAGGGCGAGTAGGCGCGCGCCGCCCGTCGGCCGGTGGCGCGCAGCGACGAGGAAGCCGGCGTAGACGAGCCAGGTGACGATCGTCGCGGCCATCGAGCGCGTCGATGCCGCCGCTGTCCGCGCGCAGCCGGACGAACCCGGCGGCGAGGCCGAGCGTCAGGAGCGGCAGCGAGACCGCGACCGTCCGCGACCGTCAGCCGCTCGAGCACGACGAGCGACGGCGCGGCGCCGGCGCAGGATGTCGGGCGTCGCGCCGCTTCAGCCGCCGCTCCTCGCCAGAGGTAGAGCGCCGGCGAGCGCGGCCGCGAGCGTGAAGCCCGCGAACGCGGCGAGCACGAGCCCGACGTGGAGCATGAGGAAGAGATTGCGAGTAGTGCGAGCGCTCGCCGCGCCGGTGCCGCCGCCGACGCGCGAGACGACGAAGCAGCAGCGCCGCGAGCGGCATCACCGAGAGCCCGAGCAGCCGGTAGCGCTGCCGGCAGCCCCAGATCAGGTAGGCGCCGACGACGAGCCAGACGAACAGGTTGAGCGACCCCGCCCAGCTCGACCACGGGAACCCGTCGACTCGCGCGCCGCCTGCACGGCGAGCAGCGCCGTCTGCGCGAGCCAGCCGAGCCGCACGCCCCAGGTGGCCGCGCGCGCTGTGACGCGGGGCGAGGCGTAGCGCGACGCCGCCTCGCCGTAGCCGAGGAGCGCGGGCCAGAAGAGCAGCTCAGCCACGTCATCGTCTCGCGCTCGCTCGCAGCTCGCTCGACGCAGCTCGCCGACCTGGCGCTGGAGCCGCTGCAGCTTCGAGCGCGATGATCAGCACGTAGGCGAGCACGCCCGACGAAGACGACGCAGGTAGGCGGCGGCGGTGTACTTCTCGGACGGCGTCATGCGAGCGAGCTCCCGCAGCTCGCGCAGCCGCGAGGTCGAGCCGCTTGCCGGCCAGCTCGAGCTGGTAGAGCGTGTCGCGAACAGCGAGCAGCATCGCGAGCCAGGACGACGCAGAACGTCAGGAACTGCGCCTGCCGGTCATCTGCGGGCCGTGCCGCGTGAAGACCACGGGGTGGATGAAGCTGCGCGAGAGCCGGATCGCGAGGAACGAGATCGGGATCAGCACGACGCCGAAGAGCGCGTAGACGGCGCACATGTTCGCGCGCTGCGAGCCCGGGCTCGACCGAGTAGCGCAGCATGAAGTACGCGCAGTAGAAGAGGAAGAGGACGAGGAAGAGGACGAGCTGGTCGTCGCACCAGACCCACCAGACCCCCCACGAGATCTTCGCCCAGATCGAGCCCGTGATCAGCGTCAGCGAGCCGAAGATCACGCCCTGGTGGATCGCGACGTAGCTCTCGAGGTCGGCGCTCGGGTCGCGCTTCCAGAGGTGGAGGAGCGCCTTCCAGGCGCCCCAGCCGAAGCAGGCGTACGCGGTCAGCGCGATCGGGACGTGGAAGTAGAAGATCCTCTGCGAGAGGCCCTGGTCGGCGTCGGTCGGCGCGTAGAAGAAGATCGAGCGCGATCGCGAGCGCGAACGAGCACGAGCCGTGGCCGCGGCGAGCGCGGGCAGGGGGATGCGCGTGGCGTCCGCGCCACGGTCGTCGATCGTGCCGCAGCGGCGCGGCTCAGGTCTCCGCGACGACGTACTCGAACGCGGCCCAGCGAGAGCAGCGCGAAGACGCGCGTCGTAGAGCGCGAGGAAGAGCGAGGTACTTCCCGCCGCGCGACGACGCTCGCCCCGACGCCGCCGACGACGATCGGGATCGCGAGCGGCAGGAAGAGCAGCGGCAGCAGCAGCTCGCGGGCGCGGCCCGCGACCGCCATCGCGCCGATGAGCGTCCCGACCGCGCAGATGCCGATGTCGGCGAGCAGCGAACGCGGCGACGTCGCGCCAGCCGACCCCGTGGAAGAACAGCGCGAACGCGGGCAGCGCGACCACCTCGGCGACGGCGAGGAACGCGAAGCACGGCGAGCGCCTTCGCGAGCCAGATCGCGCTCCGGTCGCACGGCGCGAGCACGAGCGCGTCCAACATGCCCTGCTCGCGCTCGGGGACGAACGCGCGCGTGAGGCCGAGGAGCGCCGTGAAGACGATCGCCGTCCAGAGCAGCCCGAGCTCGCCGCGAGCTCGCGCACGAGCCGCGCGGGCACCGCGAAGTGGAAGATCGTCAGCGACGCGACGACGAAGAGCAGCATCGCCGGCACCGTCTCCTTCGCCCGCAGCTCGAGCAGCAGGTCCTTGCGCGCGAGCGCGCCGACGTCGCGAGAAGTAGCTCATGCGAACGCGAGCCGCTCGTCGCGAGCCGCTCGACGCGCTCCGGATCGTGGGTGGCGACGACGAGCGTCCGCTCGCCGCGCGAGCTCGTCGAGCGTCGCGTCGAGCAGCGCGACCCGGCCGTCGTCGAGCGCGTTGAACGGCTCGTCGAGCACGAGCAGGGCCGGGTCGTGGAGCAGCACGCGGCAGAGGCCGAGCCGCTGCGCGCATCCCGCGCGAGAACGTCGACGACGCGCTCGTGCGCGGACCTCCCAGAGCCCGAAGCGCTCGAGCAGCATCCCGATCCGCTCGCGCCGCTCCGGCACGCGGTAGAGGCGCGCCGAACAGGTGGAGGTTCTCGAGCGGCGTCAGCTCGCGGTAGACGAGCGGCTCGTGGCCGAGATAGCCGATCGTGCCCGCTCGCGGCAGCGCGCAGCTCGCCCTTGGTCGGCGCGTCGAGCCCGGCGAGCACGCGCAGCAGCGTCGTCTTGCCCGAGCCGTTCGGGCCGGTGACGAGCAGGAAGCCGCCGGCTCGAGCTCGACGTCGACCTGGTCGAAGACGCGCTTGTCGCCGTAGCGCTTCGAGAGCCGGTCGCTGCGCGGCGATCAGCGTGCATGACTAGACGACGTCGGCGAGCACGAACGCGAAGAACGCGACGCTGATCACGCCGTTCATCGTGAAGAACGCGGCGTCGAGGCGGCGCAGGTCGCCCGGCCGCACGAGCGTGTGCTCGTAGGCGAGCAGCGCCGCGACGGCGACGACGCCCACCCAGTACCACGCGCCGACGTGCAGAGCCCGAGCCCGGCGGCGACGAGCAGCGCGACCGTCGCGAGCGTGCAGGAGCCGCGCGCCGGCGAACGCGCCTCGCTCGCCGAAGCGCGTCGACCACGAGTGGAGCCCCTGCGCCCGGTCGATCTCGACGTCGAAGAGCGAGTAGAAGAGGTCGAAGCCCGCCACCCAGGTCGCGACGGCGCCGCCGAGCGCCCAGGCCTGCCAGGGCAGATCGCCCGTGATCGCGACCCAGCGCGCCGACCGGCGCGAGGCCGTCGACCGCGCCGAGCCAGAGATGGCAGAGCCACGTGAACCGCTTCAGGTACGGGTAGACGACGAACGCCGACGACCGGGATCGGCCAGAGCCAGCGGACGACCGGGTCGAGCTGCCAGACCGCGACGAGGAAGACGGCGAGCGACGCGGCGCAGAAGCGCCACGACCGCGCCGATCGTCAGCTCGCCCGCACGGCAGCTCGCGGCCGGCCGTGCGCGGGTTGCGCGCGTCGATGCCGGCGTCGATCAGCCGGTTGAGCGCCATCGCGAGCGAGCGCGCCCCGACCATCGCGACGCGTGATCCAGAGCAGGTCGTGCGCGCGACGGCACCGCCGTCGACGGCGAGGAACGCGCCGACGTAGGCGAACGGCAGCGCGAAGATCGTGTGCTCGACCTTGATCAGCCGCGCGAAGAGCGCGCCTGGCAGCGGTGCGAGCGTCGGCGCGGAGGCGTCACGTGCATGCACGTCGCTCGTGGCGCGTTGCTGGTCGGCCAGGAGCTTGAGCGCGTGCGTGAGCGCCGGCCGCAGCACGGCGTAGCCGTCGCGGCAGGCCCCCGGGCGAGCCGGCGAGGTTGACGACGAGCGAGCGGCCGATCGTGCCGGCGTTCCGCGCGAGAGCAGCGCCGTGCGGCGTCTTCGCGATCGAGTCGGCGCGGATCGCCTGGGCGATCCCCGGCGCCTCTCGCTCGAGCACCGACCGGGTCGCCTCGGGCGTCACGTCGCGCGCCGCGAGCCCCGTGCCGCCGGTCGTGAGCACGAGCTGCGCCGTCGCCGGCGAGCTCGCGATCGCGCGCGGCGATCTGCGTCGCGCTCGTCGGGCACGAGCCGTGCGCGATCACCTCGAAGCCCGTCGCCGAGCAGGAGCTCCTCGAGCGTGTCGCCGCTGCCGTCCTCCGCCTCGCCGCGCGAGACGCGGTCGGAGACCGTCAGCACGGCGGCCTTCACACCGGCTCCTTCGTCTTCTCGAGCAGCGTGACCCCGGTGATCACCATCCCCTTGTCGATCGCCTTCGCCATGTCGTAGACCGTGAGCGCTGCGACGGCGACGGCGGTGAGCGCCTCCATCTCGACTCCGGTCTGCGCAGTCGTCTCCGCCGAGGCCGTGATCTCGACCGCGGCCGTCGCCGACCGTCGAGGTCACCCCGACGTGCGAGAGCGGCAGCGGATGGCAGAGCGGGATCAGCTCGCTCGTCCGCTTCGCCGCCATGATCCCCGCGAGCTGCGCGGTCGCGAGCGCGTCGCCCTTCGGCAGGTCGTGCAGCGCTTCGCCGTCGCCGCCGCCATCGGGACTTCCGCGCGCGCGACGGCGCGGCGCCGTAACAGCGGCTTGTGGCCGACGTCGACCATCTTCACCGCGCCGCTCTCGTCGACGTGACTCAGGTCGCTCGCCATGGGCGAATCGTACGCCTACGCGGGTGCGCGAGACGACGCGCGGTCGAGGTCGGCGAGCTGTGCGGCGATCCAGGCGGCAAGGTCGTGCTTGCGCACGTGCGCGCGAAGACGCTCGAGGCGGTCGGCTCGCTCGGCGGCGGGCATCGTCAACGCGGTGTGGATCGCCTGCGCCTGTCCGTACACGTCGAACGGGTTGATGGTCAGCGCCCATTCGCCGATCTCCTCGTGCGAGCCGGCGTTCTCGGAGAGGATCAGCACGCCGTCGCGGCCGTTCACGAGCGGCGCCTCCTTCGAGACGAGGTTCAATCCGTCGAACACCGGGTTGACGAGCAGCGCGTCGTACTGCTTGTACGCAGCGACCGACTGCATGAAGTTGTCGCCGACCTGCAGGTCGATCGGCACCCAGCCCTCGCGTTGGAAGCGGTCGTTCACGCCTCGCGCCTCGCGTTGAATCGCTGCGAGGTACTCCGAGTACTCGGGAATGTCCTGCCGCGACGGATCGAGCAATGCGAGCAGCGTCACGCGACCGTGGAACTCCGGGTGCATGTCGAGGAAGAGCGCGAAGGCTCGAAAGCCGCGCACGACGTTCTTGGACGGATCCGTTCGATCGACGCGCACGACCAGATGCTCGGGACGGGTCGCGACGATCGCGCGCTCCTGCTCGAGCACGGCGTCCGCATTCGCGAGCTCGTCGAACTCCTGCGTGTCGATCCCGATCGGGTGATGCGTCACCAGCGTGCGGCGACCGTTGTGCGTGACCGTGGATGCCGAATGGTCGACCTCCGCGCCGAGGATGTCCTCGCACGCGCGCAGGAAGTTGCGCCGCCACCGGTCGGTGTGCACGCCGAGGATGTCGTTCGCGAGCGTGCCGTCGTGAATCGCGGCGCGCAGGTGCGCGGGCAGCACGTACCAGTAATCCGTGTCGGGCCATGGGATGTGCACGAAGTGCGCGGTGATCGCGTCGGGGCGCCGCTCGCGCACGAGGCGCGGCGCGAGATAGAGGTGGTAGTCGTGAAAGAAGACGGTGGCGTCGGGATCGCGCTCGAGCTCGTCGACCACCGCGTCGGCGAACGCCTCGTTGACCGGCAGGTACCCGTGAAACCACGCGTTGTGCAGGCCGAGGTCGAGATCGGGCGCGTACGGCAGCCCCCACATGTAGTGCTGCAGGAACCACAGCGTCGGATTCGCGGCGACGTTGTAGTACCAGTCGTACGCAGACGGATCGTGCGCGACAAGCCGCAACCGGTACGGCGAGCCGTCGCGCCAGGTCTCCTCGAAGGCAGCGCCGTCGTGCTCGGCAGCGACCGCCCTGTCCTCGTCGCTCATCGCGCTCGCGATCCACGTGACGTCGTGGTGCACGACGAGGCTTCGCAGTGCGGTGACGAGGCCACCGCCTCCGCGACGTGTCGTGCGCGTGCCGTCAGGGCCGCGGCCGTACGACACGGGACCGCGGTTCGCGACGACGATCAGCTTGCGTCGTTCCGTCATGCGGGAATGAACCTACCCGCGGCGCGGCGCGCTGCTCGCTTCGTCAGAGCTTCTTGACGAAGCGAAGGCGGGAGCCGCGCTCGCCGGGCCTCGACTGGATCTCGAACTCGTCTGCGATCGAGCGGATGATCGCGATCCCGAGGCCGCCCTCCGAGAGCTCGTCACCTTCGAACGCAGGCGCTTCGTCCGGGTCGAAGCCGGCCCCGTCGTCGACGACCTCGATCCCGATCGCGTCGGGACGAAGCTCGTACGTCACGTCGACGTGCCCGTCGCCCTCAGGCCCATAGGCATGCCGCACCGAGTTCGAGACCGCCTCGGTCAGCGCGAGCTTCAGGTCGGCCATCGCATCGTCGGCGATCTCACGCACCTGGCCGAGCCCCGTGAGCGCGAGCCGGCAAAGGGTGATGAACTCCGGCTTCGCCGGGATGCGCAGGCTGATCGCCCGCGTCCCTTCCCGCTGCGCTGCCTCTTGCACGGTCACCCCGTTTCCACAGATTCCGAAAGCTAAACCCGCCGATATCTACGCGATCCGGCGGGTACCGGTGCGCGGCCGTGCGCTCGGGAGGTACCCGTGGCGCGGGGAAGCTAACGCGGGCGCGCGGCGAGCTTGATCGCAAGCGTCAGCCGCCGGCCCGACCGAACGACCTCGAAGGCCGCCGTCGTGCCCGGGCGCAGGCTATTTGTGACAATACGCACGAGACTGTCAGCATCCCGAACAGGCCTGCCGCTGACGGCGACGACGACGTCCCCGCCGGTCCGCACCCGCTCGCCCTCGAACTCCTGATCGCCGGTCGCGCCGCGCAGCCCCGCCGCGGCCGCAGGCCCGCCCGGTGTGACGACGTCGACGAGCGCGCCTCGAGAAACGCCCAGGTGCAGGTGCTTTGCAAGCGCAGGCGTCAGATCCTCCGTCTGGACGCCGGCGTATGCGTAGTCGACCCGCCCGTGGGCGAGCAGCGCCGTGAGCGAGCGCCGGGCGGCGTCGATCGGCACCGCGAAGCCGATGCCCGAGGCGCCGCCGCTGTCGCTTCGGATCTGGGCGTTGATCCCGACGACCCGGCCGCCGGCGTCGAGGAGCGGCCCACCGGAAGAGCCGTGCGCGAGCGGCGCGTCGGTCTGGATCGCATCGACCAGCTGGAAGTGCGGCGCCGTCAGCGCCGCGATCGACCGGCCGACGGCCGAGACGATCCCGACCGCGAGCGAATCGGCGTTCCCGAGCGGGCTGCCGATCGCGGCCACGGGCTCGCCGACGACGACACGGGCCGAGCGGCCGAGCGGCAGGGGTGCGAGCCGGTGCAGGGACGGCGCGACGCGAAGCACGCCGACGTCGTCGAAGACGTCCCAGCCGACGATGCGGGCCGCGACGCGGTCGTTGTCGGCGAATTCGACGTACACCTCGTCCGCGGGGTGCACGGCCCCCGTCGTCTCACCGGCGTTCGTGATCACGTGCGCATTCGTCAGGATCGTCCCGTCCCGTGAGACGACGAAGCCGGATCCCTGGGCGGCCGTGCCGCCGTAATACGAGAACACGGTCACGACACCGGGTGAGCGCTGCGCGAAGATCCGGGCCGGCGCGAAGCCCGACGTCCCGGGTGCGGGGACGGTTCGGACGGCGGCCGGGGCGTTCCGGGCGGGCGGCGGCTCGCGAATCACCACGGTCTCGCCCGAGCGGGTGCCGACGAGACCCGTCAGGACAGCGATCCCGAGCGCAGCGGCGGCGCCGAGGGCGGCGCAGAGGAGCGCGAGGGCGGCGACGCGCACGCCAGGAGCCTAGCCCCCACCGTCCTTTCCACGTGAAAACCGCGTCGGCGTTTCCACGTGAAAACGAGAGGCCGTCGAGACCACGTCCTAGGCCGCGTCCTAGACTTGGGCGCCGTGGCCGCCCACCCGCCAGCGCAGCCGCGACGCCGTCCGCGGCGCGGCTCGCTCGAGCGGCCGATCAACGGGCGCCTCTACCGCGGCACGTGGGTCTTCGTCGGCTTCCCCCTCTTGATCCTGGCCTTCAGCGTCGCCCGGCCGGCCGCGCTCCAGCCGCCCAACCTTCCGCCCGCCTTCGACAAAGACGCGGCCGCCACCCTGGCAGGCGACCTCGCGACCCGCTGGCCGAGCCGCCTCCCCGGCACGCCCGGCGCGCTCGGCGCCGCACGCTGGTTCGGCGGCGAGCTCGTGCAGTACGGCTACCAGATCCGCCGGGAGCCCTTCGCCGCCGACGTCCCGGGCCGCGGCCGCGTCCACCTCGTCAATTTGCTTGCGATCCGCCCCGGGCGCTCGCCGAAGATGATCCTGCTCGTCGCCCATCGCGACGACGACGGCGTCGGCGCGGGCTCCAACGACAATGCCTCGGGCACGGCGGCGATCCTCGAGCTCGCGCGGGTCTACGCCCCGACGACCGGTTCCGTCCCGGTCCGGCTGCCGTACACGCTGGGCTTCCTCTCGACCGACGGCGCCGTCTACGGCGGGCTCGGCGCCGACTGGTTCGCAGCCCACGCCTCGGAGCGGTCGTCGGTCATCGCCGTGATCGACCTCGACTCGATCGCTGGTGCCGCCAAGCCGCGGCTCGAGCTCGCAGGTGACACGCCCCGCTCGCCGACGCCGGGCCTCGTCGAGACGGTGCGCGCGCGGCTCGTCGCGGAGACCGGTACCGAGCCGACGCGGCCGAGCACGCTCCGGCAGCTGATCGACCTCGGCTTCCCGTACAGCCGGTACGAGCAGGCGCCCTTCGTCAGCCGCGGCCTGCCGGCGGTGACGATCACGACCTCGCCCGACCGGCCCCCCTCCGGCCTCCACGACGACACGGGCGGGCTGCGGGCGAATCGCCTGAAGCAGGTGGGCCGCGCGACCCAGGAGGCGATCGACGCGATGCAGCAGGGGATCGCGCTGCAGTCCCGGCCCGCCGAGCTACGTCTTCCTCGGGACGCGGATCGTGCGCGGCTGGGCGATCGAGCTCGTCCTGATCGGCGCGCTCCTGCCCTTCCTCGCCGCGACCGTCGATCTCTTCGCGCGGTGCCGGCGGCGCCGGATCCGCGTCGCGCCGGCGCTTCGCAGCTACCGGAGCCGCCTCGGCTTCTGGATCTGGGCGGGGCTCGTCTTCGGGCTCTTCTCGGTCACCGGCGCGTGGCCCGGCGGCGGCCCGCGCCCGCCTGCGCTCGGCAGCGTCCATTGGCCGATGGGCGCCCTGATCGGGTTCGTCGTCCTCGTCGGCGTCGGTTGGTTCGTCGCGCGCGACCGGCTGCTGCCACGCCGGCCGCTTCGCCCCGAGGAGGAGCTCGCGGGCCATGCGGGCGCGCTCCTCGCGCTCGGCGTCGTCGCGCTGCTCGTCGTCGCCACGAACCCGTTCGCACTGATCTTCCTGCTGCCCTCCCTGCACATCTGGTTGTGGCTCCCGCAGGTCCGCGAGAGCCCGGCGTGGGCTCGCGGCCTCGTCCTCGCCGCCGGCTTCGTCGGGCGTCGGGCTCCTGCTCTGGTCGTTCGGCGCGCGCTACGGCCTCGGCTGGACGCGCCGTGGTATGTCGCGTGGCTCTTCTCCCTCGGCTACGCGCCGCTGCCCGCCTTCGTGATCGCGCTCGGCTGGGCGGCCGCGGCCGGACAGCTCGCCGCGATCGTCGCCGGCCGCTACGCGCCGTACCCCGCCGCCGCCGAGCGGCCGCCCCGCGGCCCTTTGCGCGAGCTCGTCCGCCACCTCGCGCTCGCCCAGCGAAGGCGCCGCGAGCATCCGAGCCGCCGCAGCAGCGCGCCCTGCACGGCTGATGGCGACGCACCGAAGCAGCACGGCTAGAGACGCAACCAGCGGACGGTGCTGCCCGCCGCGAGCTCGCCCTCGCCGCGCGGCACGTGCACGAGCGCGTCGCGGCCGCCGCGCGCACGATCATGTGCGACTCCTGGCCGGAGAGCGGCTCGAGCACGACACCGTCCTGGTCCAGGCGCGAGCGCGCCCGCACGAACTCGTCGCGGGCGTCGTTCCGCCGCAGCGGCGCCGCGAGCACGCCGGCCTCGAGCCGCGGCAGCGGATCGCGCAGCCCCTGGAGCGCGCGCAGCGCCGGCTTCACGAAGAGCTCGCAGCCGACGAGCGACGACACCGGATTGCCCGGGCAGCCCGAAGACGAGCGTCTCGCCGCGCACGCCGAACGCCACCGGCTTGCCCGGCTTGATCGCGACGCGCCAGAACACCTCCTCGACGCCGAGCTCCGCCTCGATCCGCCGCACGAGGTCGTGCGGGCCGACCGACACGCCGCCGGACGTGACGAGGACGTCGGCCGTCGAGTCCGCGCTCGAGTGCCGCGCGGTGTGCCGACTCGTCGTCGGCGACCGGCGGGCAGCACGCTCGATGTCGGCGCCGGCGGCGGCGAGCGCGGCCGCGAGCATGACGCCGTTCGACTCGTAGACCTGGCCCGGCTCGAGCGGCTCGCCGGGATGCGCGAGCTCGCTGCCGGTCGCGAGCACGACGACGCGCGGTCGGCGCGCGCAGACACCGTCGGCGATGCCGGCGGCCGCGAGCGCGCCGAGCTGTGCCGCGCCGAGCCGGACGCCTGCAGCGAACGACGACGTCGCCCGCAGCCGCGTCGCCGCCGCGCGGACGAACGTGCGCGCCGGCGGCAACCGCGTCGCGCCGACTCGATCGTGTTGTCATGTTGGACAACGTACTCGATGGGGACGACGGCATCGGCGCCGGCGGGGACGACGCCGCCGGTCGAGATCTCCATCGCCTCGCCCGCCGCGAGCGCCGCCGCTCGGCCGGACGCCCCGCCGCGATGCTGCCGACGACGGCGAGCGTGCCCGGGCACATCGGCGCGCGCGAACGGCGAAGCCGTCCATCGCCGAGCTGGCGAACGGCGGCAGGTCGACGGCGGCGAGCGCCGGCTCCGCGCTGACGCGTCCCGCAGCGTCGCCGACCGGCACGGTCTCGGCGCCCAGACGGCCGCGCGCGCGCGAGCACGAGCGCCTGCGCCTGCTCGAGGGTGAGTAAGCTCGCTCACGTGCAGCGCATAACGTAGCCGCATGGCAGACACGTCATCGCAGGGCGCTACCGCCTCGACGACCTGCTCGGACGCGGCGGCATGTCCGAGGTCTGGGCGCGCCGACGACTCGGAGCTCGGCCGCCGCGTCGCGCTGAAGCTGCTCGCGCCGGACGCCGACACGGCGCGCTTCGAGCGCGAGGCGCGCGCCGTCGCGTCGCTCGCGCATCCGAACATCACGCAGCTCTACGACTACGGCGAGGAGGACGGCCGCCCGTACATGGTGCTCGAGTACCTGCCCGGCGGCACGCTCGAGGACCGGCTGCAGCACGGCAAGCCGCTGCCGGATGACGAGACGTACGGCGATCGCGGCCGAGATCGCCGCCGGGTCTCGCGCATGCACATGCGCGCGGCGTCGTGCATCGCGACCTGAAGCCGGCGAACGTGCTCTTCGACGAGGAGGGCCGCGCCGAAGCTCGCCGACTTCGGCATCGCGCGCATGGCCGCCGGCGAGGGAACGCTGACCGAGGCCGGCACCGTGCTCGGCACGGCGGCCTACATCTCGCCCGAGCAGGCGTCGGGCGAGCCCGCGACTGCCGGCGTCCGACGTCTACTCGTTCGGCGTCATCCTCTACCGCATGCTGACGGGACGGCTCCCGTTCGAGTCGAACGACCCGATGGAGCTCGTGCTGCTGCACCGCGACACGCCGCCGCCGCCGGTCACGGAGTTCCGCGACGACGCGCCCGGCCTGCTCGAATCGACCGCGACGGCCGCGCTCGCGAAGGATCCGGCCGCCCGCCCGCCCGACGGCGCGGCGCTGCTCGCCGCGCTCGGCGTCCCGCCGGGCTGCGCCGCTCACGTCGGCGACGCGCATCGCCGCGGGCGATGCGACGCAGGTGCTGCCTGCTGCCGCGGCGCCGTCGCGCGCCGCCGCAGCCTACGACGGCGTGCCGCCGACCGCCGCCGCCGCGGCGCGAGCCGCGCGCCGCTCGTCGCGGCGCGCTCCTCGTGCTCGCTGCTCGCCGGCGCCGCGCTCGCGTACGAGCTGACACGCCCGGCGATCGGGACGAACGCGCCGTCGATCACCTGCCGACTCACGACTCCCGAAGACGACACGCACAAGGCGACGACCACTGCGGCGACACCACTGCTCCGACGACCGCGCCGACGCACGACGACGAGCCGACGACGACGAGCGCACCCACGACCGCGCCGCCGCCGACCACCACGGCTCCGCCGACGACGCACGCCGCCGACGACGACCGCGCCGCCGCCGCCCACGACCACGACCGCTCCGCCGCCCACGACAGCACCGACGACCGCCGCCGACCGACGACCGCGGCGACGACCATCACGCGTCCCTGAAGCCGGCTACGGCGTCGTCGTGGGTGTCGGTACGGCGTCGTCGTCGGCGGCGGCGACTCGTCGTCGCCGGCGGCGGCGCGACGTCGTCGTCGCCGCGGTCGTCGTCGCGACGCCGTCGTCGGCAGCGGTGCACGTCGTCGAGGCCGCGCGCGTCGTCGTCGTACCGGCTCGAGCGTCGTGCCGCTCGTCGGCGTCGTGGCCGCCGTACGCGCCGTACGCGCCGCTGTACTGGTACTGCCCGCGCCAGTACGTCCACACGGGCGTGCGTCTTCGCGGGCGGGAACGGGACGTCGGGTCGCTTGCCGATCGCGGTGCTCCATGTACGAGGTGCCAGATCTGCGCCGGGAAGGTCGGGCCGGAGACGGCGATCCCGTGCACGTTCAGCATCGGGATCTCGCCCTGCGGGTAGCCGATCCAGACCGTCGCCGCGAGCCGCGGCGTGTAGCCGGAGAACCACGCGTCCGCGTAGTTGTCGGTCGTGCCCGTCTTGCCGGCGTCGGTGTGGTTGTAGACGTGCGCGCCGCGGCCGGTGCCGTAGAGCATGTTCTGCTCGAGCACCTGCGTCACCGTCGCGGCGACCCAGTCGGGAATCACGCGCTCGCGCTGCGGCTTGCCCCAGCCGGCGTCGGTGTCGACCTTGCCGTTCGGGAGCACGACCTTCGTGATCGCCATCGGCTTCGAGTAGACGCCGCCCGCCGCGAGCGTCGCGTAGGCGGACGCCATCTCGAGCGGCGTGACGCCGATCGAGCCGAGCGCGATCGACGGCACGCGCCTGGCAGCGGAGCGACGTGCGGATGCCGAGCTTGCGCGCCATCGCGACGATGTTCGTCCGGGCCGACGTCGAGCGCGAGGCGCGCGTACACCGTGTTGTCCGACTGCATCGTCGCGTTCGCGACGCGACTCGACGCCGGCATACGTGTGCTCGTACGTCTCGACGTTCCACGCGCAGTTCGGATCGCTCGGGTTGCACGTCGAGTCGGGCTGATAGTGGAACGGCGCCGAGAGGTACGACGTGTGGAACGGATCGAGCCCGCGCGCGACCGCAGCCGTCAACGCGATCGTCTTGAACGTCGAGCCCGGCTGGCGGCGTGCGCTCGTCACGAAGTTGAACTGGTTCCTTGCGGCGCTCGGCGTCACCGCCGCCATCGCCTTGATCGCGCCGGTGCGCGGATCGATCGAGACGATCGCCGACGCCGGATCGGTCGGCGTCGGTGAGCACGTGCGTGATCGCGGCAGTCGCGGCGCGTCTGCAGGCCCGGGTCGATCGTCGTATAGACCTTGCAGCCCGCCCTCGCGCACGGTGTTCGATGCCGTACTCCTTCTGCAGCAGGTCCTCGCACGTAGCTGAAGAAGTACGGCTCGCGGATCTCGATGAAGCGGCGACCCGGCTTGAGGTGCAGGCTGCGTCTGCGCCTTCGCCGCCTCGTACTGCGACGACGTGATGTCGCCGTTCGACGAGCATCGCGCGCAGCACTTCGTTGCGACGCGCGAGCGCGGCGCCGGGATTCCGGAACGGGTCGTAGCTCGTCGGCGCCTGCGGCAGGCCGGCGAGCAGCGCCGCCTGGTCGAGCGACGAGCCGCTTCGCCGGACAGGGAGAAGTACGTCTCCGCCGCCGCCTC
Organism: uncultured Actinomycetes bacterium; assembly: GCA_963838985.1. Taxonomy (GTDB): domain Bacteria; phylum Actinomycetota; class Thermoleophilia; order Gaiellales; family Gaiellaceae; genus Palsa-739. Next base: position 189,717 of record CAWITF010000002.1, on the reverse strand, counting down.
GATCCCGTACGCGTGGTTGCCGTAGAACACCTGGTTCATGTACGCGGTCAGGATCCTGTCCTTCGACCACTTGCTGCGACAGCTTGATCGCGAGGCACGCCTCGATCAGCTTCCGCTTGAACGTTCGCTCGCGCGAGAGGTAGAGGTTGCGCACGAGCTCCTGCGTGATCGTCGAGCCGCCCTGGACGACCTTCCCCGCGCGCACGTCGGCGACGACTGCGCGCGCGATGCCGACCGGATCGACGCCGCCGTGGGAGTAGAAGCGCCGGTCCTCGATCGCGACCGTCGCCTGCGGGCACCCAGTGGCTGATCTGCGCGCGCGAAACCGGCGTCCTGTTTCGCTCAGCCGGGATGACGCCGAGCTCGGAGCCGTTCGCCGCGTACACGAACGTGTTCTGGCCGACAGCCACCGGCTGCAGCGAGTTCAAGTCGCACCGGGAGCCGAAGACGGCCGTCGCGCCGACGGTGCCGGCGACGACGGCGAGGGCCGGCACGCCGACGAGCAGCCCGATCAGCAGCGTGCGCCGCGAGCGCTGCTTACGCGTGCGAGTGCGGCGCTTGCGCCTGCGGCGGGTCGCTCCGGCCGCCGGCGGTGGTGCGGCTGACGCGGCGGGCTCATCCCCAGACGCCCAGTGCGCGGAGGCGCCCGTGCGCACGCACCCGCAGGTCGCGCTCGAGCTCTGTGCGTTGTCCTCGTCGTTTGCTGCTGCGCGAATCGTCACGGTGGCGTTGCCGTTCAGCGCGCTCACGTAGACGGACGCGTCGCGCTCTGCGGCGACCTCGGCGCGCAACCCGTCGAGCGCAGCCTCGAGGTCGGCGGACAGCGGTACCTGCAGATGATCTCCGCGAACGTCTCGCGGCTGCGGATCGAGGCGTTGCGGATGGTGTCGGAGGCCAGCTTCTCGTTCGGCACGACGAGCCTTGCACCGTCCTGCGTGCGGATGAACGTGTACGTCAGCCCGATCTCCTCGACGACGCCGTCCTCGCCTGCATAGCTGACGCGATCGCCGAGACGCACGGGCTGCGTGATCGCGATCAAGAGGCCGGCGACGAAGTTGCCGAGCGTGCGCTGCGACGCAAAGCCGATGATCACGCCGAGCACCGCCGACGACGCGAGTAGGCCGCCGGCGATCGCGCGCACCTCCGGGATCACAAGCAGCGCCGAGAAGAACCCGACAACGAGGATCGACACGCTGACGGTGCGCCGGAGCACGCGATAGCGCGTCGCCGACTCGGGTGCGAGTTGGTGCTGCGAGAGCCGCCAGTCGATGACGCGCGCGAGAAGCGAGACCGCGACGAAGACAGCGCCCGCGATGATCAGCCGGTGCCAGAAGGGCATGTCGCCCTTCCTTCGACGGCGGCGCGCCGGATCCTCAGTCGAGCGGCTGCCAGGCGTAGCCGTCGCCGTCGCGGCGGATACGCCCGAGCCCGTGCGGCAGGTGAGGCAGCCCGACGAGTGTTTCCTGCGTCGGCGAGCCCGGGATGAGGCGCCGCCGCACAGCTGCGGTCTCGGCCGCATCCTCCTCGGAGGAGAACCACTGGTCGAGGTCACGCAGCTGCAACTCGTGCACGACCAGGTCGCCCAAGATCAGCGGGCCGTCGGCGAAGGCAATCTGGCAATGGCCGGGCGTGTGCCCGGGCAGCCACTCGAGCGCGACTCCGGGCAGCGGTTCTACCCGGTCGCCGTCGAACAGGTCGAGCGCGCCTGCCGACTGCAACGCGAGCAGCTGGTCACGGATGTACGGCCGTTCAGGGCGCTGCGAGAAGAACTCGAAGTCGGCGGCATGTGCGACGTAGCGCGCGTTCGGGAAGAACGGCGCGCCGTCCAGCATGTTCCAGCCGACGTGGTCGACGTGCAGGTGCGTAAAGAGCACCGCGTCGACATTCTCGCGTTGCACGTTCGCCGCCCGCAGCAGCTCGGGCAGCCGCCCGTCGCGCTCGGGGAGGAACGGGTCCTCCCCCGGCGGCCCGACACCGGTGTCGACGATCGCGGTCCAGCCCCCGTCGCGCGCGACATAGGAGCGGAACGACGTGATCCAGGGCGAGTCGTCGTCGATCGCGAACGCCTCGCGATAGGTCGCGAAGGATCCCTCGAAGTCGGTGAGCGGTGTGAGCTCGATCATTCGTCCAGTGGGAGCGGGCGGCGACCGGCGAACCCGCCGTCGACCGTATGCCAATACCCAATCTCGTCCTCGCCAAGCTTCCAGCAGAGCAGCACCGTCTCCCCGCGGCGGAGCGCGGGGAAGTCGACGAGGCCCTCGTCGACGTCCTTCACCTCGACGCCGAGCGCCGTGACCTCGTCGATGACGGCCGCGAGCTCGCGACCCTCGCGGTCCACTTCGGCGGCGGTGTCCGCCAGCTCGGCCGGCGGAATGCCGCCGCCGTTCCCGCGGATGTGCCCCTCGAGCTCCTCCTGGCGGGCGAGCGCGCCGGCGTGAGCGCGCCGGTGCGAGACCATCGCCTCGACGAGCGGCCGCACGTCCTCGAGCGCGGCGTTCGCTTCTTCGGGAGTGAAGTGGCGCACGAGTGCAACCCTATGCCGCGATGGAGACCGGCGTCCCCACGGAAGCGACACCGCCGAGCCGCATCCGGCTCGCGTGGTGGTGCGTCCTCGTCGCGGCGATCGCATCGCTCAACTACATCTCGCGCTTCACATCGTCCTCGTCGACGAAGTCGACCCGCGACGAGGTCTACAGCTGGTCGGGGTTCGCAGGCGGGATCATCTTCTACGCGCTCTGGCTCGTGCTGCTGCTCGCGATCGCAGTCGACCGCGCCGACCTGCTCGCGCTCCGACGCCCGCGCTCGTGGCGGCGCGCCGGCGGCTTCGCGCTCGCGGCGATCGGTGTCATCTACGCGGCGTCCGCGATCGTCTCGGTGCTGCCGTTGCCGCAGAGCCCGAGCAAGGAGCAGGGGCTGACGCCGACCGGCTGGGAGCCGAAGCACGCCGCTGCGTTCGCGGCCAACGTGGTGCTCTTCGCAGTCGTCGCGCCGTTCGTAGAGGAGCTGATGTTCCGCGGCGTCGGCCAGTCGTTGCTCCGCTTCCTCGGACGCTGGCCGTCGATCGTGCTGGTCGGCGTGCTCTTCGGCGTCACGCACGGGCTGCTCGAGGCGCTGCTCGTGCTCGTGCCCTTCGGGATCGCGCTCGCCTACGTGCGCGACCGCACGGACAGCGTCTACCCCGGCATGGTCGTGCACGCCGTCTTCAACGGCGCCGCGCTCGCGCTGTCGGTCATCTCCTTCTGAGCTATTCCTCTTCGCCGTTCTCCTCGACGGCGAAGTCCTCGGGAGTGACTTCTTCGAGGAAGCTCTTGAACTTCTGCACCTCGGCCTCGAGCTGCTCTTGGTCGACATCCTCGCCTTCGAACTCGATCGCCGATTCCTCGATCACGCGGTCGGCGGCGAAGATCGGCGCCTCCGCGCGGATCGCGAGCGCGATCGCATCCGACGGGCGAGAGTCGACGTCGATCTCGCGGCCGTCCTGCTGCACGGTGATCTGCGCGTAGAACGTGTTCTCGCGGAGCTCGGTGACCGTGATGCGAGTGATCTGCGCGTCGAGTTGCTCGAGCAGGTCGCTGAGCAAGTCGTGCGTCATCGGGCGCGGCGGCGCTTGGCTCTGCAGCTTCATCAGGATCGCCGCTGCTTCCGGATGGCCGATCCAGATCGGGAGGAACTTGTTCCCGTCGGCGGTCTTCAACAGCACGATCGGCTGCTTGCCGACCAAGTCGAAGCTGACGCCGTAGATGAGCATCTCGTGCAAAAGGCCGACCTCGAGCCGAATATAGCTCAGGCCCCGAAGCCGAAACCCGAGCGAACGAGCCGTATCCCGGCGCTCGCCGGTGACGTTGAGAAACCGATGCTCGGCCTGTGGCTCCAGGACCTCGACGCGCTCGAGGCGATCTCGCAGAACGACGATGCGCGGCGCATCTTCCTGCGCATGGCCGCGATGTCGCACGACGGCCGGCTGCCGAGCCTCCTCGCCGAGATCGCACGCGATGACGAGCTGGACGATCACACCAAAGGCCAGCTGACTGAGCTCGCTTCCGACCGCTCGTTCCTCCTCGCGGTCGAGGAGTACCTGCGCAAGACCCAGCGCGTTCACTAGGGCCGCTACACTTCCGCTCCCGTACGGGCGATTAGCTCAGTTGGTTAGAGCGCCGCTCTGATAAGGCGGAGGTCCCTGGTTCGAATCCAGGATCGCCCATGCTTGTTGCGCAGCTAAGACCCCTGAAGGCGCCCGCGTGCGAGGGCGCTGTCCGCTTGATGTCGACTTAAAGCTTGGTCGCGGCCCGCTCGAGCGACTCGGCGAGCTCCGCGAGCTCGTGCTCGTCGGCGAATCCGAGCTCGACGCGACCGGTGCCGACCTTCGCGTGGAAGCCGGTCAGGCGCTCGAGTGCATCCTTGACGCGCGAGGCGAGCGCGGGATCGACCGGCGTCGCGCGCACGCGTGGCTTCTGCTTCGCGCCGGCCCACTTCGCTCGCTGCTCGGCCGCGCGGACCGACAGCCCCTTCTGAACGATCTCGCGCGCGAGCTTGCGCCGGCCTTCGTGATCCGGCACCGCGAGCACCGCGCGTGCGTGCCCTTCGGTGAGCTGGCCGCGCTCGAGCATCCCGAGCACGTCGTCGGGCAGGTCGAGCAGGCGGATGCGATTCGACACGGACGGCTTCGAGCGTCCGACACGGTCCGCGACCTCGCCGAGCACGAGCCCGAACTCGTCGAGCAGCGCTGCGTAGGCGCGAGCCTCCTCGACCGGCGTCAACTGCTCGCGTGCGACGTTCTCGATCAAGCCGAGCACGAGCGTGTCGCGATCGTCTGCGTCGCGTACGACGGCGGGAACCGTCGCCTGACCGGCTTCGCGTGCGGCGCGCCAGCGTCGCTCGCCGGCGATCAGCTCGTAGCCGCCGGCTGCGCGCGGACGGACGAGCAGCGGCTGGATGATCCCCTGCCGCTTGATCGACTCGGCGAGCCCGGAGCCCGCCTCGCCGTCGAAGCGCTTGCGCGGCTGCTTCGGGTTCGGGTGGATCGCCTCGACCGGCAGCTCGAGCAGCTCGCTGGCGATCGGGTCGAGCCCGCCGACGAGGACTTCGAGGCCGCGCCCGAGGCCGCGTCTGTTAGGCGCGCTCGACAAGCTCCATCGCCACCTTCCAGTACGCGTCCGCTCCTGCCGAGCGGCGGTCGTATGCAATCGCAGGCAGCCCGTGGCTCGGCGCCTCCGCGAGCCGCACGGAACGCGGCACCGACGTGCGGAAGACGAGGGGCCCGAAGTGCTTCCGCACCTCCGCCTCGACGTCCTGCGCGAGTCGCGTGCGCGCATCGACCATCGTCAGCAGCACGCCGCCGACGCCGAGCGTCGGGTTCAACCGCCGCCGGATCAGGTCGATCGACTGCATCAGCTGTGACAGCCCCTCGAGCGCGTAGTACTCCGCCTGCACCGGCACGAGCACGCGATGCGCGGCCGCGAGAGCGTTCACGGTCAGCGGGCCGAGCGAGGGCGGGCAGTCGAGAAAGACGAAGTCGTATTGCGACGTTCCGGACGCGAGCGCCTGCGTCAGGTAGCGCTCGCCGTCGGTGCGCTGCGCGAGCTCGACGACGGCGCCGGCGAGCTCGGGCTTCGACGGCACGAGGTCGAGGTTCGGGAACTGCGTGTGCTTCGCGAGCTCCTGCAGCGGGGCACCGTCGAGCAGGTCGTAGCTCGACGTGCCGTTCGCGCGCATGCCGAGACCGGACGTCGCGTTCGCCTGCGGGTCGAGGTCGACGACGAGCGCGCGCTCGCCCGCCTCGGCGAGGCACGCGGCGAGATTGATCGCCGTCGTCGTCTTGCCGACGCCGCCCTTCTGATTCGCGAGCGCGTAGATCCGGGCCATTGCCGTCCATTGTCGCGACAGCCCCGGACAGTCGGGTAGCCGCTACCGAGACGGCTTCGTCATGAGATCGAAACCCCGTTTACAGGCAAAACGCCGATCGCGTGACGATCTCGTGACGCAGACGTATCCGGTGCCTGGCACCAGACGTGGCTCCGTCGGCCGTGTCCCGCTAGTGCCGGGACTTGAGCGCGGCGCGGGCGGCGCGCTTGGCGGAGCGGATGTCCTGGCGGTCGCTCCGCAGCGTGCTCTGGAGCTGCTGCAGCGCGAGCGTCACCTGCTGCACGGCGGCTGCGCCCGCCTTCGAGCGGCGGAGCGTCTTCAGATCGGCGTGAAGCTGCGCTCGGTCGGCCTGGAGCGCGGCGCGCGAAGCGGCGAGATCCGCCTTCAGCTGGCGCAGGTCCACCTTCAGCGTCGCCTTGTCGCCGGACGCAACGTCTGCCTCGAGCTTCTGCGCATCCGTGACGAGCGTCGCGTGGAAGCCCTGCGCGTCCGCGGCGAGCTTCTGGATCGAGCCGCCGGCGTCCGCGAATGCTGCCGGCGCGGCGGCGAGAACGAAGAGAACGGCGACGACGAGTGCGCGCTTCATGCCGTTCCTATCGACAAGCATGCCGCGCGCTCCCTCACCCGCCTGGGGGAGCCGCGTCAGCCGAGCGGGCGCTTCTTCGCCATGCCGACGCGGCGCGGAAAGCCGGGCGGAGTCGGCTCGCGCTTCGGGACGACTGCAAGACCGTCGCGAAGCTCCGGGGCGCCGCCGCCGAGCTGCCCCGAGACGCGTGCCAGCAGCTCGAGGTCGGCCGACGGCCCCAGCCAGAGCACGGCAGCGCCGCCGATCCGAACGAGCGGCAGACACCACTCGAGCGCCGTCACCGGCTGCGCGAGCGCCTTCGCAACCGCGACGCCGAACGACTCGGGCTCCTGTTCTTCCGCGCGGCCCCAGACGACCTTTGCGTTCGGCGGCGCCCACTCGCGCAGGAACTCGCACTTGCGGCGCTCCGCCTCGAGCAGCGTCACCTCACGCTCCGGCAGGGACACCGCGAGCGGGATGCCGGGCGAGCCGCCCCCCGAGCCGACGTCCACGATCGCGCCGTCCCACTCCTGCACGAGCGGCACCGCACGCAACGCGTCGTCGAGCAGCATCGAGCGGGCGGCCGCTTCGTCGCGAAGCGACGTCAACCCCGGTGTCGCGACGACCGCGCGAAGCCAGTCAGCCAGGAAGGACGACGACGTAGCGATTCGGCTCCGTCCCTTCCGAGGTCGTCTCCACGCCCTCGAACTCCTTCAGCCTCAGATGCACGACCTTGCGCTCGACCGCCGTCATCGGCTCGAGCTCGGCACGCTCGCCGCTCGTGCAAACCTGCTGCGCCGTTCGCACGGCAATCGACTCGAGCGTCGAGCGGCGGCGCTCGCGATAGCCCGCCGCGTCGACGACGACTTCCTTGCGTTCGTCACCGAACGTGCGATGCGCGATCGCATTCAACAGGTACTGCACAGCGTCGATCGTCTGCCCGTGCCGACCGATCAGCAGTGCGACGTCCGCACCCGAGCACGTCACCGTCACCGCGTCGTCGCCCTCGCGCACGTCGACGCGTCCGTCGACGCCGATCGCCGCAAGCACGCGCGAGACGAGTGCGCGCGCCTCGCCTGCCTGGTCGCTGTCGTCGAACGCTGCGGCTTCGGCCGCCTCCGCCGGGAGGAACGCGACGACGCGTGCCGGCTCGTAGCCGACGCCGAGCAAGCCGCGCTCGCCTTCGGAGACGACCTCGAATCGCACGGCCGACTTGTCGAGCGCGGGATGACGCAGCTCGAGCTCGCGCAGCGCCGCCCACTTCGCCTCGCCCACGGTCTCGCCCGTCGCCTCGACCGTCAGCTCGTCGCTCAACGACGGCCGGCCTTCTTTTTCTTCTTGACCTTGCGCGGTTGCTGCGAGCGTGCGGGCGAGGGCTTCGGCGAGCTCGGCGACGGGCGCGCGCCGTTGCCGTCTCCGTCACCGTCAGTCGGATCGGGCGGCGGCTTCGGCGGCGTCCGCGAGCTCTTCTTCTCGAGGTTCGGCGCCTGCGTCTTCGGCATCAGGCGCCGCGTCACGAGACCCTGCCCGACGGTCCAGAGGTTCGTCGTCACCCAGTACAGAACGAGGCCGGCCGGGAAGTGCGCAATCACGAAGACGAACACGACCGGCATGAACATGAAGATGATCCGCTGCGTCTTGTCCGCGGTCGCCGACATGTAGAGCGTCGACGCCATCTGCGACGCGACGTAGATCACGAGCAGCACGAAGCCGCCCCAGTGCGACGTCGTGTGGTCGGCGATCGACGGGATGAAGTGCAGGAACGAGAGCGATCCCGGATGCTGCGACGCGGGCTCGTGCGCAAAATGGCGCAGCGAGTAGTAGAGCGCGATGAAGACCGGGAACTGCGCGAGCATCGGCAGGCACGAGGCCGCCGGGTTCACGTTGTTCTCGCGGTAGAACTTCATCAGCTCTTCGTTCTGCCGCTTCTTGTCGGCCTTGTACTTCTTCTGGATCTCCTTCATCTGCGGCGCGAAGCGCTGCAGGTTCTGCATCGAGTGGATCTGCTTGACCGTCAGCGGCACGAGCAGCATCCGCACGATCACCGTGAGCGCGACGATCGACCACGCCCACGAGAGGCCGACGCTTCCGTGCAGCCAGTTGAGGACGTGACGGGCCGCATGCTCGAGCGGCGTCAGCGGCGAGAAGAGGATCAGGTGCGTCATGCGACCGGGTCGTACCCTCCGCGACTCCACGGGTTGCAGCGAAGGAGGCGCCAGCCGGCATAGAGCGAGCCGCGGAAGAGGCCCTTCGCGCGCACCGCGTCGATCGCGTACTGCGAGCAGGACGGGTGGTACTTGCAGGTCGTCGGGAAGAGCGCGCCGAAGGTCAGCCGGTAGAGCCAGACGAACGCGACTCCGATGCGGGCGGTCACGCAGCCGCCTTCGTCATCGAGAGCACCTCGTCGACGCGCTCGCCGAGCCAGTCGAAGCCGTTCGCGGCGACCGCCTCGGGCAGCCCGGGCCGCACGATCAGCACGTAATCGTTGCCGGACGGCACCCGCTCGAGCCGCGCGCGCCAGACCTCGCGCAGCTGCCGCTTGATCTTGTTGCGCTCGACGGCGCCGCCGACCGAGCGGGGGACGGAGAAGCCGAACCGCGGCGAGGCAGCTTCCTCCTGCGGGAACCAGTAGAGGACGAGGAAGCGCGACGACACCGAGCGGCCGTGACGGTAGACGGCGTCGAAGTCCCGCGACCGGGACAGACGATTCGCGCGCTTCATGCTGTCGGCCAGCTTACGCCGACAGGCGTGCGCGACCCTTGCTGCGCCGGCGCTTGAGGATCAAGCGGCCGGCACGCGTCGACATGCGCGCGCGGAAGCCGTGCTTGCGCTTGCGGCGTCGAACGTTGGGCTGGTAGGTGCGCTTCATCGAGAGAAAGGGGTCGACCGGACGAAAGATCCCCCTGAAGGGGGCCACGCGAGGCGCCAGTATAGCCGCGGTTCATCCACCGACTTATCCACAGTCCAACTCCTCGGAGCCAGGCCGAAAAGCGGAGTTTCCCCCACCGCTTTCCACAGCTGTGGAGGGAGAATGCAGGTCTTCGAAACGCCTGCAAAGTGCCCTCTTTTGCAGTGTTTTCGCAGGTTGGTATGCTCGCCGCTCCTGTCGTTCACGGGCTAACCAGGGGGCAGTCGCGGGGTGGAGCACCAAATCGAGCTGACTGCGGAAAGCCTGTGGAGCGAGGTCTCCGGTCGGCTCAGAGGGGCGCTCAACGACACAACCTACGGAACGTGGTTCGGTGAGGCGCACGGCCTCGAGCTCGCCGACGACCGCTTCGTCCTCGCGGTCCCGAACGACTTCACCCGGGACTGGATCGAGGGCCATTTCCTCGGCCTGATCGGCGCGGCGATCCGCGACGTCACGGGCCACGAGCGCCCCGTCGAGCTGCGCGTCGCGGAGCTGGCCGCCGCCGAGGACGGAGCCGGCGCGAGCCTCGACGACGAGACTCCCGACGACATCGTCGTCGCGCGGATCCAGCCGCCGCAGGCGCGGCCCGAGAGCGGCGGCTTCAACACGAAGTACACGTTCGACTCGTTCGTGATCGGCTCGTCGAACCGGTTCGCCCATGCGGCGGCACTCGCGGTCGCGGAGGCGCCGGCCCAGGCCTACAACCCGCTCTTCATCTACGGCGGCACCGGCCTCGGCAAGACGCACCTTCTGCAGGCGGTCGCGCAGTACGTGAGCGAGCACTCCTCCGATCTGTCCGTCCGCTACGTGACGAGCGAGACCTTCATGAACGACTTCATCAACTCGCTCCGCGACAAGCGCATCGAGGGCTTCAAGCAGCGCTATCGCGCCTACGACGTCCTGATGATCGACGACGTCCAGTTCTTCGAGCACAAGGAGCGGATCCAGGAGGAGTTCTTCCACACGTTCAACTCGCTCTACGAGGCCGGCTCGCAGATCGTCATGTCGAGCGACCGGCCGCCGCGGGACATCGCGACGCTCGAGGCGCGGCTTCGCAGCCGCTTCGAATGGGGGCTGATCACGGACATCCAGCCGCCGGATCTCGAGACGCGGATCGCGATCCTCCGCAAGAAGGTGAAGACGGACGGGATCCACGTCCCAGAGACCGAGGTGCTCACCTTCATCGCAAGTCGCGTCTCCACCAACATCCGCGAGCTGGAAGGCGCGCTCACGCGCGTCGTCGCGTTCTCGTCACTCACCGGCCGCGCGATGTCGGTCGAGCTCGCCCAGGACGTGCTGAAGGACGTCTTCCCCCAGGGTGAGGCGGCCGAGGTCTCGATCAAGCGGATCCAGGACCTCGTCGCCGAGCGGTTCAGCCTCTCGCTCGAGGAGCTCTGCGGCGACAAGCGGTCGCAGAACATCGTCTATCCGCGGCAGGTCGCGATGTACCTCTCACGCGAGCTGACGGACTCGTCGTTGCCGAAGATCGGCAAGGAGTTCGGCGGTCGCGACCACACGACGGTGATCCACGCGACCTCCAAGATCGCCCGCCTGATCCGTGAGGACAGGTCTGTGTACAACCTCGTCCAGGAATTGACAGCTCGTGTGAAGCAGGTGCGCTAGCCGATGAGCCCTGTCGAAAACAGTCATCTCTCCACAGATGCTGTACGGACCGAACATGGCTCAACCATGCGGCTTGGCACCGTCTTCCCCGTCGTCCACACTCCCTACTACCTCTACAAGGATTTAAAAGATGATTGAAACTGAAGTGATGGTGGGCTCGGGGTTGAGGATTACCGTCGCCAAGGACGAGCTCGTCTCGGCTCTCGGCGTGGTCGCGCGCGCCGTGTCGACGCGCACGTCGGTGCAGATCCTGTCCGGGATCTTGCTCGAAGCGCAGGGTGGCGAGCTGCGCCTTGCGGCCACCGACATGGAGCTTTCATTGAGGGCAGGCGTCGCTGCGCAGATCGAGGGCGACGGCGCGATCGTGCTGCCGGGGAAGACACTCGCCGACATCGCGAAGTTGCTGCCGGCAGACGAGGTCGCGATCGAGCACAAGCCGTCCGAATCGGTCGTGCACATCACGTCGGGCAGCGCGAGCTACACGCTGCACACGTACAACCCGGAGGACTTCCCGCGTCTGCCGGAACTCGACGCGGTTCAGACGTTCTCCGTCGAGCGGGAGCCGCTCCTCGAGACGATCACGCGCGTCGCCCGCGCGGCGTCGCGTGACGAGTCGCGCCCGGTGCTCACGGGCATCCTCGTCAGCTTCACCGGCGGCAAGCTCGTGATGGCGGCGACCGATTCGTACCGGCTCGCGGTCAAGGAAACGGAGCTCGAGGGCACCGCGCCGGAGCTCGAGGCGATCGTCCCGAGCCGGGCGCTGCAGGAGCTCGCGCGCATCGCGAACGCCGGCGACACCGTCGAGGTGGGCGTGCACGAGAACCAGGTGCTGTTCTCCGTCGAAGGCGCCTGGCTGACGACGCGACGGATCGACGGTCAGTTCCCGAACTACCGGCAGCTGCTCCCGGAGCAGTTCGAGCACGAGCTGACGTTGCCGCGCGCCGAGGTGCTCGAGGTGGTCCGTCGCGCGAGCGTGATGATCCAGCGCGCAACGCCGTTGCAGCTCCGCTTCGCCGAGGGCGAGTTGACCGTGATCGCGCGCACGCACGAGGTCGGCGAGTCGAAGGAGTCGATGCCCGTTGGGTTCTCGGGCGAGACGCTCGAGATCGGGTTCAACGCCGACTTCCTGCGGGACGGGCTCGAGTCGATGGACGGCGACGACGTGCGGTTCAAGCTGATCAGCCCGCTGCGGCCGGCGGTGCTGCAGGGCGAGGCCGACGACTTCACGTACCTCGTCATGCCGATCCGTCTTCCCGGCTGATCGTTTCCGAGCTTCAGCTCGCGAACATCAGGTCGTACGCCCGCCTGGACGTGGCCCTGCGGCCCGGCCTCGTGCTCGCTGTCGGCCCGAACGGGGTCGGCAAGACGAATCTGCTCGAGTCGCTGCACGTGGCGACACAGGGCTTCTCACCGCGGACGCGGGCCGACGCGCAGCTGATCCGCTTCGGCGAGCATGCCGCTCGGATCGGCGTGCGGGGGACGCGCGGCACGGTGCCGGTGGAGATCGAGGTTCGACTCGAGAGCGGCGCCGGCAAGCGTGCGAGCCTGAACGGCGCCCCGCTCCGGGCGGCGGAGGCGTTGCGGAGCGAGGCGGCGACGCTCGTCTTCACGCCGGACCGTCTCGGGGTCGTGAAGGGAGCCCCTGCTGCGCGCCGGGCCTACTTCGACCGCGCACTCGGCAGGTTGACCCCGGCGAGAGCGCAGCTCTCGGCCGACTACGGCGCCGCGGTCGCCCAGCGCAACGCCGCGCTTCGGCGTACGGCGGCGGGCTACTCGAACCGTGAGGCGCTCGCGCCGTGGACGGCGCAGGTCGCAGAGCTCGGTGCCGCGCTCGTCGCGGCGCGGAAGGAGGCGCTCGCCTTGCTCGCACCGCCCTTCGCCGAGCGGGCCGCCGAGTTGGGCCTGCTCGAGGCGGAGCTCCGCTACGACGGCGCCCCACCGTCGCTCGAGGCGTTGCAGGAACGGCTCGACCGCGACCTCGAACGCGGCGTCACCGGTCTCGGTCCGCATCTCGACGACATCGTGATCGCGTCAGGCACGCGCGACCTCAGAAGCTTCGGCTCGCAGGGCGAGCAGCGGCTGGCCGTGCTCGCGCTTCTACTCGCGGAGGCAGCGCTCATCACCGAGCGCCGCGGCGTGCCGCCACTGCTCCTCCTCGACGACGTCCTCTCGGAGCTCGACCCCGAAAGGCGCCGCATCCTCGCCGCCCGTGTCGCCGGCAGCGGACAGGCGCTGATCACGGCGACCGACGCCGCGATGCTCCCGGCCGACCCCGACCAGCTGCTCGAGGTGAGCCCGGGGGAGGTGCACGATCGAACCGCGTGATCTCTCGCCGCTCGGCGGCGACCTCGAGCGTGAGCTGCGCCGGCACGGTCCGAACGCGGCGATGGGCGAGGTCCTCGCCGCCTGGGAGGCCGCCGTCGGTCCCGAGATCGCGCGCAACGCCTGGCCCGCGCGCTTCCAGCGCGACGGCACGCTGATCGTCCACGCGAAGGACGCGATCTGGGGCTTCGAGCTCACGAGCCGCGCGGCCGAGATCGGCTCGCGGCTGCCGGGGAAGCCGGCGTTGAAGTTCGTCCCGGGACCGGTACCCGAGACCGGCCTCGGCCCGGCTGCGGAGGCGCCGCCCGCACCCCGCGCGGCTACCCTGGAGGAGCGCTCACAGGCCGCCGAATGGGCCGCGGCGATCGAGGACGAGGAGCTGCGCGAGCTCGTGTCCAGAGCGGCCGCGGCGAGCCTCGCGAGACGCTCCGGCTAGCCGCTCCGTCTGATACAGTATTACTTGCCCGCAAATGCGGAATTTGCAGGGCTTTTTTCATGGCCGAAACGTCCTACACCGCAAAAGACATCACCGTGCTCGAGGGCCTCGAGCCCGTCCGGCTGCGGCCCGGCATGTACATCGGCTCGACCGGTCTTCGGGGCCTCCATCACCTCGTCTACGAGGTCGTCGACAACTCGGTCGACGAGGCCCTCGCGGGCCGGAACGACCGGATCGAGGTGACCCTCCATCCGGACCATTCGGTGACGGTCACGGACTGGGGCTCGGGCATCCCGGTCGACAACGTCGAGGGTCAGGGCGAGTCGGCGCTGACCGTCGTCCTGACGAAGCTCCACGCCGGCGGCAAGTTCGGCGGCGAGGGCTACAAGGTCTCCGGCGGCCTCCACGGGGTCGGCGTCTCCGTCGTGAACGCGCTCTCCGAGCGACTCGTGGCCGAGGTGCGCCGCGACGGCAAGCTCTATCGCCAGGAGTTCGAGCGCGGCAACCCGTTGGGCCCGATCGAGATCGTCGGCGAAGCCACCGACACCGGCACGACGATCAGCTTCCTCCCGGACTCCGAGATCTTCGAGGAGCTGGACATGAACGCGGACACGCTCGTGCAGCGCCTGCGCGAGACGGCGTTCCTCACGAAGGGGCTCTTGATCAAGCTGGTCGACGAGCGCGCCGAGGGCAAGACGGTCGAGTTCCACTACGAGGGCGGCATCCGCGACTTCGTCAACTACATCAACGAGGCGAAGGACCCGATCCACAAGACGATCGTCTACTTCGAGGGCGAGACCGACCAGGGCGCCGTCGAGGTGTCGATGCAGTGGAACGCGTCGTACCAGGAGTCCGTCTTCACGTTCGCCAACAACATCAACACGATCGAGGGCGGTTCGCACCTCTCGGGCTTCCGCAGCGCGCTCACGTCGACGCTCAACCGCAAGGCGACCGATCTCAAGCTGCTGAAGAAGGACGAGAAGCTCGACGGCGAGGACGTGCGCGAGGGTCTCGCGGCCGTCGTCTCCGTGAAGCTTCGCAACCCGCAGTTCGAAGGGCAGACGAAGGCGAAGCTCGGGAACCCCGGCATCGAGGGCCTCGTACAGACGACGGTGAACGCGCAGTTCGCGCAGTACCTCGAGGAGAACCCGTCCGACGCGCGCGCGATCTGCAACAAGGCGATCGCGGCGATGCGTGCGCGGCTCGCTGCGCGCAAGGCACGTGAGCTGACGCGGCGCAAGTCCGCGCTCGACAGCTCGTCGCTGCCGGGCAAGCTCGCCGACTGCTCGATCCGCGACCCCGAGTCGGCCGAGCTCTTCATCGTCGAGGGCGATAGCGCCGGTGGCTCCGCGAAGACCGGGCGCGACCGCACCTACCAGGCGATCCTGCCGCTGCGCGGCAAGATCATCAACAGCGAGAAGAACCGCATCAACAAGGTGCTCTCGAACAACGAGATCCAGGCGATGATCACCGCGATCGGAACCGGCATCGGCGACGAGTTCGACGTCTCCGCGCTGCGCTACCACCGGATCATCGTCATGACCGACGCCGACGTCGACGGCTCGCACATCCGCACGTTGATCCTCACCTTCCTCTATCGCCACATGCGCGAGCTCTTCGAGCGCGGCCACGTGTACATCGCCGTGCCGCCGCTCTACAAGGTGAAGCTGGGGAACCAGGAGTACTACTTCGAGAAGGAGTCGCAGCTCGAGGACCTGCTCGTGCGCGAGCGCTTCGACGACCTGCAGATCACCGACCGCGACGGCAAGGACGTGAAGCTCACCGAGGCGCGCTGGAAGCGGTTCACCGGGCTGCTCGCGGAGTTCGAAGGCTGGTTCGCGCGACTGCGCTCAGACTTCGGCACGCACGCCGCCGATCTCGTGATCGATCATCGTCTCGTCGAGCTCGACGCGTCCACGCCGGCCGAGTTGCACCAGGCGCTCGCGTCATTGCCGTCGAACGGCTACACGCTCTCCGTGCTCGAGTACGACGACAACCAGGTCAAGGTGAAGGTCGTCGAGGAAGAGACGTCCGCTGCGCAGAGCATCCCGCTCAGCGCCGAGCTGCTCTCGTCGCCGATCTACGAGCACCTGCGCAAGTCGTACGCGAAGCTCGTCGAGGTCGCGGGGTCGCCGGCGTTCACGCTCGCGCTCGGCAAGAAGACGGCCGAGGCGCAGACGTTCTCCGACCTCCGCAATGCAGCGCTCGACCTCGCCAAGGAAGTCGGCATCCAACTCTCGCGCTTCAAGGGGCTCGGCGAGATGAACTCCGAGCAGCTGTGGGAGACGACGATGGATCCGTCGAAGCGCCTGATGGTGCGCGTCGACGTGGAGGACGCACACGCGGCCGACCAGCTCTTCTCGATGCTGATGGGCGATCAGGTCGAGCCGCGACGCATCTTCATCGAGGAGAACGCGCGCGAGGTCAAGGTCCTCGACGTCTGAGGTGGATGAGTGTCTGAGGTAGAGACCGGCGCACTCGGCTCGGGCCGCATCGAGCCGCGCGAGCTCGAGCAGGAGATGCGCTCGAGCTTCCTCGACTACGCGATGTCGGTCATCGTCTCGCGCGCCCTGCCGGACGTGCGCGACGGGTTGAAGCCGGTGCACCGGCGCGTGCTCTACGGCATGCACGAGGCCGGCCTGCAGCCGAATCGCCCGTACAAGAAGTCGGCGACGACGGTCGGCAACGTGATGGGCCGTTACCACCCGCACGGCGACCAGGCGATCTACGACACGCTCGTGCGCATGGCGCAGCCGTTCTCGCTGCGCTACCCGCTGGTCGACGGCCAGGGCAACTTCGGCTCGATCGACGACGACCCGGCAGCCGCGATGAGATACACCGAGGCGCGGCTCTCGAAGATCGCGACCGAGCTGCTGCGCGACATCGACGCGAACACCGTCGACTTCGAGCCGAACTACGACGAGTCGCTGCGCCAGCCGTCGGTGCTGCCGTCGCGCTTCCCGAACCTGCTCGTGAACGGCTCCGCCGGCATCGCGGTCGGGATGGCGACGAACATGCCGCCGCATCACCTCGGCGAGACGATCGACGCGGTCGTCGCGATGATCGACAACCCCGACATCGACGTCGAGGGCCTGATGAAGCACATCAAGGGACCCGACTTCCCGACGGGCGCCTACATCGTCGGCCGCTCCGGGATCCGCGACGCGTATCGCAGTGGTCGCGGCCGCATCGTCATGCGCGCCCGCGCGCACATCGAGGAGCTGCGCGGCGGCAAGTCCGCGATCGTGATCAGCGAGCTGCCGTACGGCGTCAAGAAGGGCGGCGACACGGGCGTCATCCGCAAGATCGCCGACCTCGTGCAGGAGAAGGTGCTGACCGAGATCTCCGATCTCGCCGACCATTCCGACCGCACGGGTATGCGCATCCAGGTCGAGCTGAAGCGCGACGCGGTACCGCAGGTCGCGCTCAACAAGCTCTTCAAGCACACGCCGCTGCAGTCGACATTCGGCTACAACGCAGTCGCGCTCGTCGACGGCGTGCCGCGCACGCTGTCGCTGCTCGAGCTCGTGCGGCACTACCTCGACTTCCAGCGCGAGGTCGTCACGCGGCGCTCGAAGGACGAGCTGCGCAAGGCGGAGGCCCGCGCGCACGTCCTCGAGGGTTACCTCAAGGCGCTCGACAACATCGACGCGATCGTCGCGCTGATCCGCGCGGCTGCCGACTCCGACGAGGCGCGCACGCAGCTGATCGAGCGCTTCGACCTCTCCGAGATCCAGGCGCAGGCGATCCTGGATCTGCGTCTCGCGCGGCTGACCGGGCTCGCGCGCAAGGAGATCGAGGCGGAGTACAAGGACCTGCGCGAGCGCATCGCCGAGCTCCGCGCGATCCTCGGCGACCAGGCGCGCATCGACGGGTTGATCCGCGAGGAGCTGCTCGAGATCAGGCAGGTGTACGGCCGCAACGACGACCGCCGCACCGAGATCGTGCACGCCGAGGAAGAGCTCGAGCTCGAGGACCTGATCGCGGAAGAGGACATGGTGATCGCGATCACGCAGTCCGGCTACATCAAGCGCCTACCCGTGACCGCGTACCGCGAGCAGAAGCGCGGCGGCATCGGCGTCATGGGGATGGAGCTGAAGGACGAGGACTACATCGAGCACCTCTTCGTCGCCTCGACGCACGACTACATCCTCTTCTTCACGAACGTCGGCAAGGTCTATCGGCTGAAGGTGCACGAGCTGCCGCTCGGCTCCCGCCAGTCGAAGGGCCGCGCCATCGTCAACCTGCTGCCGTTCCGCCAAGGCGAGACGGTGCGCGCCGTCGTGCAGACGCGCGACTTCGGCGAGGCGAAGTACCTCGTCTTCGGCACGAAGAACGGCGTGATCAAGAAGACCGAATTGAAGGCCTACAACACTTCGCTCAAGGCAGATGGGATCATCGCGATCAAGATGCGCGAGGGCGACGAGCTCGTCGGCGTGCGCCACTCGTCGGGTGACGACGACATCCTCATGGTCTCGAAGCTCGGTCAGGCGATCCGCTTCAACGAGAAGGAGGCGCGCGCGATGGGCCGCGACGCGTCGGGCGTCCAGGGCATGCGCATGCGCGCCGGCGACGAGGTGATCTCGATCAACATCGCGCAGGACGACTCCGATCTGCTCGTCGTGACCGAGAACGGCTACGGCAAGCGAACACGCGTCGCCGACTACCCGCGCAAGGGCCGCGGCGGCATGGGCGTGAAGACGATCCAGCTCACGGAGTCGAAGGGCACGCTCGCCGGCGCGCGCGTCGTTCGGGACGGCTACCAGGTGATGCTGATCTCGACCGGCGGCACCGTGATCCGCATGCCCGTCGACGAGGTCAAGCGGCTCGGCCGCGCGACCCAGGGCGTGATCGTGATGCGGCTTCGCGGCGACGAGCGCGTCTCGGCGCTCGCCCCCGTCGTGGACTCGGAGGACGAGCCCGCGGTCGAGGATTCTCCCTCGGATTGAGCAGATTCGTCCCTCGATCGAGGGAGGTTTCGGAAGGTTGGGCTTCCCAAATGGAAATGGGGGGCGTATAACTCTCAAGTCCGAGTCCAACCCACGAATCGAGAGAGACGACCGATGGCGATGACGAGACACGTCGACCTGCTGGAGCCGATCAACCTGGCGGAGCACCTGGACAAGGTGGAGCTCTACCTGGGGCAGGTCTGCCAGATCGCCGGCATCTCGAAGATGCAGCTCGACTACTGGACGAACAAGGCCCAGATCCCCACGAAGGGGAAGAAGCAGCGCATCTACGACATGGACGCCCTCGAGACCGTGATGCTGATCAAGCAGGCAAAGGACAAGGGCCTGAACCTCGGCGCGGCGATCGAGGCGGCCAGGCGGTTCCGGGAGCAAGGGCACTAGGCGCGAGCCCGCGCCTCGGGTTTCGTCCCTCGCACCGCTCCGCTCCGCTGTCCTGCTCGGGTGAGCGCGCCTTCGGCGCGCGTCTGAGCGTTCGGATCTAGTTGTGCCGCGCCCGCGCGGGTCGGTCGCGGCGACGGTGAAATGCCTCTGGGGTCTGACCCCGAAGGGGTCTGACCCCAGCTGTTGCTTAGCCGCTCGCGTTGTGCCGGTCGAGGAACGGCCGGATCAGGTCGATCGGGGCGGGGAAGATGATCGTCGAGGTGTTGCCGGCGCCGAGCTCGAGGAGCGTCTGCAGATAGCGGAGCTGCAGAGCGATCGGGTGCTCCTCGATCACGATCGCAGCGTCCTTCAGCCGTTCGGCCGCCTGGAACTCGCCTTCGGCGTTGATGATCTTCGCGCGCCGCTCACGTTCCGCTTCGGCCTGGCGCGCCATCGCCCGCTGCATGCCGCTCGGGATCTCGACGTCCTTCACCTCGACGATCGAGACCTTGATCCCCCACGGCCCGGTCGCCTCGTCGATGATCTCCTGCAGGATCGCGTTGATCTTCTCGCGCTCCGAGAGCAGCTCGTCGAGCTGATGCTGGCCGAGCACCGACCGCAGCGTCGTCTGCGCGATCTGCGATGTCGCGACCATGAAGTTCTCGACCTGCACGATCGCGTCCTTCGGCGCGACGATGCGGAAGTACGCGACAGCGTTCACGCGAACAGGGACGTTGTCCTTCGTGATCACTTCCTGCGGCGGGATGTTCAATGTGATCGTGCGCAGGTCGACCTTCACCATCCGGTCCACGATGGGGATCAGGATGAAGAGGCCCGGCCCTTTGGGCTCAGGTAGCAGCCGCCCGAGTCTGAAGACGATGCCACGCTCGTACTCGCGCGCAACCTTGATCGCCGAGAACGCGAACAACACGACGATGAACACGACGACGACGAGGATGATCAGCGCAGCGGTCATGAGCGAACCCTACTACTCCACTCTCAGCTCGAGGCCGTCCTCGACGCCGGCGACACGCACGTGCTCGCCGGGCACGAGCTCGCGGCCATCCTCGCGATGCGCGCGCCAGAGCTCACCGGCGACGAGCACCTGACTCGGCGTGCGAACGACGCCGTTTTCGCCGACGACGCGCAGCGGCCCGACTTCCGGGGGACGGCGTCGCACCTGCACTGCCTTCGACATCGCGAACGCCCAGAGCAGGCCGAGCGCAACCGTGATCGAGACGACGAGCGGAGTCGACGTGTGGTACGGGCGCGGAGCGTTGTGGAACAGCATCAGCATGCCGACGGCAAGGCTGATCAACCCCGTCAAGGTGAGAGCGCCGTGCGACGTCACGTGCGCGTCGATCACGAGCAGGACGACGCCGAGCAGGATCAGCGCCAGGCCGGACCACGCGATCGGCAGGACGGAGAAGCCGAACAGCGCGGTCAGCAGCGAGATGCCGCCGAGCGCACCGGGCAGGACGATCCCGGGGTGGAAGATCTCGAAGCCGATGCCGACGATGCCGGCGAGGAAGAGCAGGCTCAGGATGTTCGGATCGATCAACGTGTTGAGGAGCCGCGTGAAGAAGCCCGGCGAGGCGTAGTCGATGTGCGCGCCCTTCAGGTGCAGCGTGTACGGGCGCTGCGCATCCTTCGTCTTGTAGCCGTCGAGCGTGTCGAGGAGCGCAGGCAGCGACGGGGCGATGAAGTCGATCACGTGCATGTGCAGCGCCTGCTGCGCCGTGAGATTCGACGCTTTGCGAACGGCGAGCCCCGGCCACGTCGTGTTGCGCTTGTGCGCTGCGGCCAACGCAGTGAGCGACGCGGCCGAGTCGTTGATCACTTTGCGCCGGAGGTCGGAGCCGAGGTTCTGCCCGCTCGAGTCGATCGGCGTGGACGACCCGATGTTCGAGGTCGGCTCCATCGCAAGGACGTCGGCGGCCTCTGCGATCCAGACACCGGCAGAGGCGGCGCGCGCGCCGTTCGGCGAGACGTAGACGATCACGGGCAGCTTCGCGTTCAGTTCCGCGGTGTAGATCGTCTTCATCGACGTCGAGAGGCCGCCGGGCGTGTCGAGCAGGATGACGGCCGCGTCGTACCCGTCGTGCGCCGCTCGCGAAAGGCGTCCCGTCAGGTAGTCCTGGGTGACCGGATTCACCTCCAGGTCGGGCCCGAAGCGGATCGCGAGCACACGCGGCTGCACCGTCGCCGCCCCGGCCGATGCGGCGAGCACGAGTCCGAGTCCGAGTGCGGCGAGGAACGCGCGCACGATCGGTCGAATTCTATCTCTGGCACCCTGGTTCCCGAATGAAGCTCGCACTCGCCGCAGTTGCAGCCGCGCTCGTCCTGCCCGCATCGGCGCTCGCGGGCGGCCCGACGCTGGTCGTCCGCGACCTTTCCCTGAGCAACGCGCGCTCCACGGCCTCGGCAACGCCGGCCTTCGACATGGTCGGCCTGCACTGGCGAGGCTCGGGCAGCGTGTCGTATCGCGCGCGGCTGGCCGACGGGCACTGGACGTTGTGGCGCCGCGCCGATGATGACGACCGCGTGCAGCGGGGCTGGCACCTCGGCAACCTCGACTGGACCGGCGAGGCCGACGCGCTTCGCGTCCGCACCGCGGGCGCCGTGTCGGGTGTGAGGGCGTACTACGTCTCGAGCCCGGTCGGAGCCGTGCCTATACGCCGCCTGCAGACGGCCGGATCGCCGCTCATCATCTCGCGCTTCGACTGGCAGGCGGACGAGTCGATCCGCCGCGCGCCGCCGCAGTACAGCGACGCGATCCACTTCGCCGTCGTGCATCACACGGCCGGCACGAACAGCTACACCCGCGCGCAGTCGGCGGCAATCGTGCGCGGCATCGAGATCTACCACGTGAAGGGAAACGGCTGGAACGACATCGGCTACAACTTCCTCGTCGACAAGTACGGCCAGGTGTTCGAAGGGCGCTACGGCGGCATCGACAAGGCGACCATCGGTGCACACGCGCAGGGGTTCAACACCGGCTCCGTCGGCATCGCCGTGCTCGGGAGCTATGGCTCCGCTCCCATCTCGGTAGCCGCCAAGGCGTCGCTCGAGCAGCTGCTCGCCTGGAAACTCGATCTCGCGCACGTCGATCCGCTGTCGACGCTGACCTGGAAGTCGGGCGGCAATCCCCGCTTCGCAACCGGCGTCCCGGTCTTCCTGCGTGCGATCTCCGGTCATCGCGACACGGGCTTCACCGACTGCCCGGGCAATGCGCTCTACGCGGAGCTCCCGCAGATCGCGAAGGACGTCGCTGCACTAGGCGGCCCGAAGATCTATGCGCCACTCGCCGCTCAGAGCGCCGAGAGCCAGGTTCGGTTCACCGCGAGGCTCTCGGCGCCGCAGCCGTGGACCGTGACGGTGACGGGCTCGACCGGCGCGCAGGTCGCGCAGGGGACGGGCACGGGAAGCGCCGTCGACTGGACCTGGGATGCGTCGGCGGCGCCGCCCGACAAGTACGCGTGGACGATCGCGTCCCCGAATGCGCGCTCCGCCACCGGCACGCTCGGCGCCGTGGCCGCGCTCGCCGTGCAGAAGGCGGCCGCTGCTCCGGCGGAGCTCGCGCCCGGCGAGACGACGACCTTCTCCTACACGCTGACCACACCGGCGACCGTGAGCGTCACGCTCGTCTCGCCGACGGGCGACGTGATGTCGACGCTCCTGACGGCGCCGAAGCTCGCCGGGACGCAGACGCTGGCCTTTACGCCGCAGCCGGGCTTGCCGAACGGGAGGTACACGGCGCAGATCAACGCGACCGCGGGGACGCGCAGCGTCAGCGTCGCGATCCCGTTGCAGATCGACGACATCGTCGCAGGCTTCACCGTGTCGCCGAAAACCGTGGCGCTGACGCTCGCGCGCGCTCCGTTGGCAGTGTCGCTGCAGGTTTTGCGCGGCCCGTCGGTCGTTGCGACACCGACCGCGATGCCGGCCGCGGGAGCGCAGACGATCGCGCTGCCGAAGCTGCGCGACGGCGCGTACACGGTCTCGCTCTCGATCACCGACGATGTCGGAACGTTCAGTCGCTCGTTGCCGCTCGGCATCGACACGTCGCCTCCGCGTGTCACCGTCCTCTCCTATCGCAACTTGCGCTTCCGCATCTCGGAAGCCGCCACACTCGTGCTCACGGCTGGCGGGCACACCTACCGTCGCGTGCTGCCGAAGTCGGCGACGACGCAGTTCTGGCTGAAGACGAAGCCGACGCGTTACGTGCTGACCGCGACCGACGCCGCGGGCAACGTGAGCGCGGTGCGTTACCGCCGGTAGCGCTCGGCCCAGGCGTCGTAGGCGCGCTCGAGCTCGCGCAGGATCGCTGCAAGCAGCGGCGCTCGTTCCACCTCGTGCCCGAGCTCGACGCGCAGCGACGTCGGCGGCTTGGCGGTGTCTGCCGGGAGCTCCGCCTCCGTCTGGTTGACGTTGACGCCGATGCCGAGAACTACGCGTCCGGTGCTCGCCTCCGGCAGGACGCCGACGAGCTTACGGCCTGCGACGACGACGTCGTTCGGATGACGGAGCGACGCGTCGATGCCCGTCTCCGCCTGGAGCGCGGAGGCGATCGCTGCGCCTGCGACGAGGGAGAGCTCCGGCCAGAGGGGCATCGGCGCGGGTGGACGGAGCAGCACCGACATCAGGATCGACGTGCCGGGGACGTCCTCCCACGTGCGGCCAAGGCGTCCGCGGCCGTTCGTCTGGTGATCGGTGACGACGGTCGCGCCCTCGGGCTCGTTTTCGCCGAGCAGCCGCTGCGTGGACGGGCAGCTCGCGATGAAGCGGTACGGCTGCCCGAGCCTGCCTTCGAGCAGCGGCAGAACCGACGCGGGCTCGAGGTCGGACACCCGGATTAGACTAGCCCGATGCGTCGAGCCCGCTCGATTACGCAGCCGCTTCGTCCTGCCGCCGCTCCCGCGTACGACAGGTTGAGCGACGCCGTGCTCGTCGCGCGCGCGAAGGACGGCGACGCCCGCGCGCTCGATGCGTTGCTCGCGCGGCACGCGCCCAAGGTCGAGCAGCTCGCTCGGCATGTCCTACGGGATCCGGAAGACGCGAGTGACGCGGCACAGGAGGCGCTCGCGAAGGTCTGCGTGCGACTGCGGCAGTTTCGCGGCGAGGCGCAATTCTCGACCTGGCTGCACCGCCTCGTCTTCAACACCTGCGTCGACGCGGCCGAGCGCCGCAAGGCACGCGTGCACGAGTCGCTCTCGGACGAGCTCCACGCCGCGCCGGATCACGACCCGGCGCGCGTCGCCGGCAACGCCGAGCTCCGGCGCGAGCTGTGCGACGCGCTCGCGGGTGTGTCGCCGCAGCAGGCGCAGATCGTGCTGTTGAAGGATGCACTCGGCTACTCGTTCGAGGAGATCGCCGAAGCCGCGGGGATGCCCGTCGGCACCGCGAAGTGCCACGCGCACCGCGGCCGCGCTCGCTTGAGCGAGCGGCTCGAAGACGCTGCGGCATGACCGGCCGTAGGCTCGACGGAGGGCGGGGATGATCCCGGTTCCGCCGTTCGGACGCGACGTGATCGAGTCGTTGATCCCGCATCGTCCGCCGTTTCTGCTCGTCGACGAGATCCTCGAGCTCGAGGCAGGCAAGCGCGTTGTCGGCAGGCGCGAGATCCGCGCCGACGACTGGTGGTTTCCCGGCCATTTCCCGGGCCGGCCCGTGATGCCCGGTGTCCTCACGATCGAGGCGATCGCGCAGGCCGGCGCCGTTGCGGTTCTCGCCGACCCGGCGAACGCCGGGAAGATCCCGTTCTTCGCGGGCATCGACAACTGCCGCTTCAAGCGCGTCGTCGAACCGGGCGACGTCCTCACACTCGAGTGTGAGTTCGTGCGCGTCCGCGGTGCGATCGCAAAGGGCGAAGGTCGCGCGCGCGTCGGCGACGAGCTCGCGGCCGAGGCGCTGCTCACGGTCTTCGTCGGAGACCCATGATCGGGTCGGCGAAAGCGGGGCTCGAGGTCTCGATCACCGGCCTCGGCTGCAAGGTCCCGGACCGGGTCGTCTCGAACGATGAGCTAGCGCAATACGTCGACACGTCGGACGAATGGATCCGCGAGCGCACCGGCATCCGTGAGCGCCGCATGGCGGCGAAGGAGGAAGCGCTCTCCGACATCGCGCTGCCGGCGTGCCTCGATGCGCTCCGGCAGGCGGGCCTCGACGGCAAGGACATCGACCTTCTGATCGTCGCGACGGTCACGCCCGACATGGCGTTCCCCTCGACCGGAGCGATCCTTGCCGACAAGCTCGGTGCGGTCGACGCCGCGGCGTACGACCTGTCGGCCGGGTGCACCGGCTTCATGTACGGGCTCGCGCAGGCGTACGGGATGCTCGCCGGCGGCCTCGCGAAGCGTGCACTCGTCGTCGGCGGAGATCTGCTCTCGCGCATCCTCGACTGGGAGGACCGCTCGACGCTCGTGCTCTTCGGCGACGGCGCCGGGGCCGTCGTCCTCGAAGCGGTCCCCGAACGGGGCTTCCTCGGCTTCGAGCTCGGTGCCGACGGCGCAGGGGGCGAGAACCTCTGGCTGCCCGGGAGCGGCTCCCGGCTCTTCGACGATGCAGACCGGTACGTGAAGATGAATGGCCGCGAGGTTTTCAAGTTCGCGACGAGGATCCTCGTCCAGTCCGCAGAAGCCCTGCTCGAGCAGTGCGGCGTCTCGATCGACGACGTCGACGTTTATGTGCCGCACCAGGCGAACATGCGGATCATCGACCACGCAACCAAGAAGCTTGGCGTCCCGTCTGAGCGGGTGGTGGTGAACGTCGATCGCTATGGGAACACCTCATCCGGCTCGATTCCGCTCGCGCTCGCCGATGCCGCGGCCGACGGGCGGCTCAAACCTGGCAAGCTCGTGCTGATGACAGGCATGGGAGCAGGCCTCACATGGGGCTCGGCGCTGATCCGCTGGACGGCGGCCGCGTGAGCAAGATCGCGTTCTGCTTCCCAGGCCAGGGTGCGATCGAGGCGGGCATGGGCCGCGACATCGCCGAGGCCGTGCCCGATGCGCGCGCGGTCTATGCCGAGGGAAGCGAGGCGTCCGGTCTCGACCTCGAGCGGCTCTGCTTCCACGGCGACGCGGAGGAGCTCGTCGACACGGCGGTGCAGCAGCCCGCGCTCGTCACGACGTCGCTTGCGATTCTCGCTGCGATCCGCGATCGCGGCATCGAGCCCGACTACGTGATCGGTCATTCCGTGGGCGAGTTCGCCGCGCTTGCCGCCGGCAAGGCCGTCGCCGTGAAGGACGCGATCGCGCTCGTGCGCGAGCGCGGGATCGCGATGGCCGAAGCCGCTGCGAAGCATCCAGGCTCGATGGCGGCGATCCTCGGCCTGCCCGACGAAGTCGTGGAGACGCTCTGCCGGCAGATCCTCGGCGTCTGGCCGGCGAACTACAACTGCCCGGGCCAGATCGTCGTCTCGGGCGAGAACGACGCCGTCGACGAGTGCATCGAGCGTGCGCAGCAAGAGGGCGCGCGCCGTGCGGTGAAGCTGAAGGTGTCGGGCGCGTTCCACTCGCCGCTCGTCGCGCGCGCCGCCGATCGCCTCCGGCCCGCGATCGAGAAGGTGAAGTTCCAGGAGCCGGTCGCGCCGTTCATGTCGACCGTCACCGCGCGCATCGAGTCGGCACAGCGGATGGCGCCGCTTCTCGTCGATCAGCTGACGGCTCCGGTGCGCTTCACGCAGGCGGCGTCGGAGCTCATGCGCGAAGGCGTGAAGACGTTTGTCGAGGTCGGCCCGAACAACGTGCTCACGGGGCTCGTTCGGCGGATCGACAAGGGTGCGAAGGCGATCTCCGTCAACAGCCTGGCGCAGCTCGACAAGCTGCACGAAGCACTCGCCGCCGACTCGTGACCTTCGCAGGGCTGGACGGCAAGACGGCGCTCGTCACCGGAGCGTCGCGAGGGATCGGACGCGCGATCGCCGCGGAGCTCGCACGTGCAGGAGCAACGGTCGTGATCGGCTACCGGTCAGGCGGTGACGAAGCGGAGGCACTCGCCACGGAGATCGGGGGCCGGGCAGTGCAGGCCGACGTGTCGAGCGCGGAGGATGCGGCGCGACTCGTTGCCGAGGCCGGCGACCTCGACATCCTCGTCAACAACGCCGGGTTGACCCGCGACGGCTTGCTGGCGCGCATGCCGGACGAGGACTGGCGCACCGTGATCGAGACGAATCTCTCGTCCGTCTTCTACACGTGCCGCGCCGTCTGCAGGCCGATGATGAAGAAGCGGGGCGGCACGATCGTGAACGTCTCGTCGATCGTCGGCGTGCACGGCAACTGGGGTCAGACGAACTACGCCGCCTCGAAGGCCGGGATCATCGGCTTCACGAAGTCGCTTGCCCGCGAGCTCGGCAGCCGCGGCGTGCGGGCGAATGTCGTCGCACCCGGCTACGTGAAGACGCAGTTGACCGATGTCCTGCCGGAAGAGGCGACGAAGGCGATGCTCGCCAACACCCCGCTCGGCCGGCTCGGCGAGCCGGAGGACGTGGCGGGAGCGGTACGCTTCCTCTGCTCCGACGCGGCGGCGTTCATCACCGGAGAGGTGCTGCTCGTCGACGGCGGACTCGGCATGTAATGACTCAGAACTTCTCTCAGAATGGACGGCGGCGCGTCGTCATCACCGGCATGGGCGCGGTGTCCCCGCTCGGCAACGACGTCGAGACGTCGTGGCGGCGCTTGCTCGCGGGCGAGTCGGGCGCCGGGCCGATCACGCAGTTCGACCACACCGACTACAAGGTGCACTTCGCCTGCGAGGTCAAGGACCTCGATCCCACGCAGTGGATCGACCGCAAGGACGCGCGGCGCATGGATCGCTTCGCGCACCTCGTGCTCGCGGCCGCGCATCAGGCGCAGGAGGACGCGCAGCTCGACATCCGCTCCGAGGCCGACCGCATCGGCGCATCGATCGCGACCGGCATCGGCGGGATCCGCTCCTTCCAGGAGTGCTACGACACGCTGATCCACAAGGGCCCCGATCGCGTCAACCCGTTTGCGATCCCGTCGATCATCCCGAACCTCGGTGCCGGCTGGGTCTCGATCATGCTCGGGACGCGAGGCCCGCTCTCCGCGCAATGCACGGCCTGCGCGGCGTCCAATATGGCGATCGGCGACGGGCTCGACTCGATCCGGCTCGGCCGTGCCGACGTGATGCTGTGCGGCGGCACCGAAGCGGCAGTCAACGAGGTCGGCATCGCCGGCTTCGCCGCGATGCGCGCTCTGTCCCAGCGGAATGACGATCCGCCGGCCGCGTCGCGCCCGTTCGACGCGGGCCGCGACGGCTTCGTGATGGGCGAAGCCGGCGCGGTGCTCGTGCTCGAGGAGCTGGAGCACGCACGTGCGCGCGGCGCGAAGATCTACGCCGAGGTTGCGGGCTACGGGCTCTCCTCCGATGCGAATCACATCACCGAGCCCGACCCCACCGGACCGGTGCGCGCGTTCGCGATGGCGCTCGGCGACGCAGGCGTCGAGACGAGCGAGATCGACTACATCAACGCGCATGCGACGTCGACGCCGATCGGCGACGCGTCGGAGACGAAGATGCTGAAGCTCGCACTCGGCGAGGAGAATGCGCACGCGACTCCGGTGTCCGGCACGAAGGGCGCGACCGGCCATTGCCTCGGCGCAGCCGGCGCGATCGAAGCGACGTTCACGGTGCTCGCGATTCGCGACAGCAAGCTGCCGCCGACGATCAACTACGACGTCGAGGACCCCGAGTGCGATCTCGACTACGTCCCGAACGTCGCACGCGACGCCGACGTCGACATCGCCGTCAGCAACAGCTTCGGCTTCGGCGGGCACAACGCGTGTGTTGTGTTCACGAAGTTCACCGACTGACGCGTGGGTGTCGCAACCAGGTTGCGTGCAACCTGGTTGCACGTGAGAGCCGAAAGCACTCGGAGGAGTTACAAAGATTTCGCCGTTCGGTGTCGAAAGCAGCGAATGTCGGCCGGTGCTGTCACTAGCGTTTACACGGTGGACGAGCTCATCGAGGTGCGCCGCTCGCGGCGCGCCCGGCGATGGACGCTGTCTGTGCCCTGGGGTTCCCCGCCCCTCCTGACCGTCCCCACATGGATGTCCGACAAAGACATCGACAGCATCATCGACGCGCATCGCGAATGGGTCGCCGACGAGCGCGCGAAGCAACGCCCGCGGCTGCGCTTGAATCCCCGTCAAGTGTCGGAGACCGAGGCGCGCCAAGCCGTGCGCGAGCTCGTTGCGATGCTCGTCGACGAGGAGGCGCCGACGATCGGCGTCAAGCCGCAGCGCATCCAGATCCGCGACCAGCGCTCGCGCTGGGGATCGTGCTCGACGCGCGGCACGCTCTCCTTCAACTGGCGGCTCGTGCTCGCACCTTTCGAAGTGCTCGACTACGTCGTCGTGCACGAGCTGTGCCATCTCCGCGAGCCGAATCACTCGCGCCGCTTCTGGAAGCTCGTCGAGCAGAGGCGCCCCGACTGGCGCGCGCAGCGCGACTGGCTGCACGAGCACGGCCCCGAGCTGCTCGCGTTCAGGCCTGCGGCCTGAGATACGTGTCGCTGCCGTCGAGCCAGTCCTGGCGCGGCGGGTGGAAGACATCCACGTCCAGCGTGTCCTCGAGCGCCTCGGCCTTGTGCGGCACGTGCGCGGGGATGTGCAGCACCTCGCCGGCGCCGACGTCGCGAACGTCCTCGCCGCCCTCGCCGAGCCAGAAGCGAAGACGTCCCTCGAGGATGTACGTGAGCTGCTCGTTCAGATGCTCGTGCATCGGCACGATCGCGCCCTTTGCGAGATAGACGTGGGCGATCATCATCTGGTCGCCCGTGATCAGGCGCCGGCCGATCAACGGACTGAGCTCCTCGCGCGGGAGCTCCTCCCAGCGGTAGTGCCGCGCGCTTTCGGCCATGATTGGAGTCTATGGACCGCTGGGCGACCTTCGACTGCTACGGCACGCTGATCGACTGGAACGGCGGCATCGGCCGCGAGCTGGAGCGGCTGTTCGGCGCCGAGCACGTCGGGCAGTTGCTGAACGGCTATCACGAGCTCGAACAGGAGATCGAGCGCGAGCAGCCCACCGCGACGTACCGCGACCGTCCTCACGACGGCGCTCTGCCGCCTCGTCGAGCGCGACGGGCTCTCGCTCGCCGCCGACGAGCAGGACGCGCTCGCACGCTCGCTCCCGTCGTGGCAGCCGTTCCCCGAAGTCTCGGCTGCGCTCGAAGACGTTCGCGAGCGGGGCTGGAAGCTCGCGATCCTCTCGAACACCGACCGCGACTACCTCGACGCCTCGCTCGCGCGCATCGGAGTGCCGTTCGACGAGACGATCGTCGCCTCGGAGATCGGCTCGTACAAGCCGGCGCTCGCGCACTGGGAAGCCTTCGACGCGCGAACGGGAGCCTCTCGTGACGCGCACGTCCACGTCGCCGCGAGTCTGTTCCACGACATTGCGCCGGCCACGAAGCTCGGCCTACCGACGATCTGGATCAACCGGCTCGGCGAGGAGCCCGAGCCGGAGCCGGACGTCGAGCTGCACTCGCTCACCGGTCTCGGCGCTGCACTCGACTCACTCGTTGCTCCGTGAACGTCAGGCCGGCGACAGAAGCGGATCTTCCCGCGATGCTCGAGCTGATCGTCGAGGATGAAGAGCATCTCCTCGGTCAGCCGTCGCGCTTGTCGCTCGGCGATCTGCGTGACTGGCTGTCGCGCATCGAGCTCGCGGACGACACCTGGCTGTACGAGTCGGACGGCACGCTGCGGGCGCTCGGCTGGTGCGACCTCGCACCGGGGAGCGACGCGGCGTTCGCGGTCGGGATCGTCCGGCCGGGATCGAAAGGGCAAGGTCTCGGCGCCCAGCTCGTCGAGCGCTCGGCTTCGCGCGCCGCCGCGCGCAGGCGCGCAGCGCATACATCAGTTCGCGCTCGGCGCAGGACGCCGCCGCGGCGACGCTGATGACCGCACAGGGTTACGCCGAGGTGCGGCGCTTCTACGACATGGCGATCGAGCTGAAGGAGCGACCGGAAGCCCTCGGCGTGCCGATCGAGACACTGAACGAAGCGGAGGCGCGCGAGTTCCACTCCGCGCTCGACGAGGCGTTCCAGGATCACTGGGAGCATCACAGTCTCGGCTTCGACAAGTGGTGGGCTCGGCACAGCGCGAGTGAAGGCCTCGACCTCTCCCTCTACTTCCTGATCCGCGACGGCGACGAGATCGCAGCCGCCTCCCGCAACGAGGCGAACCGGAACGGCGGCGGGTACGTCGCCGCGATCGGAGTGCGCCGGCCGTGGCGCGGGAAGGGCTACGCCAAGGCGCTGCTGCTGCACACGTTCCGCGAGCTCTACGACCGCGGCATCACACGGGTCACGCTCGGAGTCGACTCGCAGAGCCCGACCGGCGCCACGCATCTGTACGAGCGCGTCGGCATGCACGTCGAGCACGAGAACGTCGTCTTCGAGAAGGCGCTCGTATGAGCATCCTCCGTGCGAAGTGCCCGACCTGCCGAACCCTGACCGCGGTCGCCGTCGGCGAGGAGTACGAGTGTCACTCCTGCGGGCGCACGTTCGCGGCGGGGCTCGTGCGGGTGCCTCGCGCGTGGGGCGACGGGGGCGAGCCGATGGTCGAAGCCGCCTGGCTGCAGCTCGACTATCCCGAGGCGACCGTGGTTCAGGAGGACTCGCTGAATGCGCAGACGCTCGCCGTCGCCTCCGACCTGCCCGCACGGCCGCTCGTCCTCGGCGGCTGCTGCTGCGCGCACATCGGCGCGGTCGAGGGCCTCGCCGCGCGTCACGAGCGGCTCGGCGTCGTCTGGCTCGACGCGCACGGCGATCTGAACACGCCGCAGACCTCGCCGTCCGGGAACGAGTGGGGGATGCCGCTGCGGATGATCATCGACGGCGGCGCCGTCGAGGCCGCCGACGTCGCGGTCGTCGGCGCGCGCAATCTCGACCCACCGGAGGCCGACTACATCGCGTCGGCCGGCATCCATGACGATCCCCAGGCGGTGCTCGACCGGGTCGACTGCGTCTACGTCGCCCTCGACTGCGACGTCGTGCGGCCGGGCGAGCTGTCCGTCTACATGCCGGAGCCGGGCGGCCCGACCGTCGCCGAGCTGGAGCTCGCCCTCGGCCGGATCCGGGAGACGGGCACGATCGTGGGCGCCGGGCTCACCGGTCTCGCGCCCGACACCGGCGAACGTCGAGAAGCTCGAGCGGCTCACCACCGCCCTGGGCTTCTAGCGCAACCCACCCGCGAAGACGCAGGTCTAAGCTAGCGCCGTGGCCAACATCGACGTCTCCGTCGAGACCGACGACCTGCCTCCCCCGCCGCCGAAGCACCCGAACACCTGCCCGAGCTGCCATTCGCACTATCGCGACGACGAGCTCGAGGCGGCCCTTTGGGTCTGCGCGCACTGTGGGCATCACTTCGTCATGCCGTCGCGCGCACGGATCGCGATGCTCTCCGACGAGGGCTCCTTCAGCGAGGAGGCGGCCGAGCTCCACTCCGAGGACCCGCTCGGGTTCTTCGATCTCCGCCCGTACACGGAGCGGCTCGCCGAGGCCGAGATGTCGACCGGCCTCACCGACGCGATGGTGATCGGGCAGGCGACGCTCGACGGCCGCGGCTGCGAGCTCGCCGTCATGGACTTCTCGTTCATGGGCGGATCGATGGGGAGTGTCGTCGGCGAGAAGCTGTCACGCGCGTGTGACTCGGCCGCCGAGCGCGGCGTCCCGCTGATCGCGGTGACGAGCTCCGGCGGCGCGCGTATGCAGGAGGGGATCCTGGCGCTCATGCAGCTGCCGAAGACGGTCGCAGCGGTCGAGGACCTGCGCGACGCAGGCCAGCCGATGTTCAGCGTCATGGCCCACCCGACGACGGGCGGCGTGCTCGCGAGCTTCGCGACGCTCGGCGACGTGCTCCTCGCCGAGCCGGGCGCGCTGATGTCCTTCGCCGGCCCGCGCGTCGTTCAGGAGCTCACGCGCGAGAAGCTTCCCGACGACTTCGGCCGCGCCGAGCAGAACTACCGCTTCGGCAACATCGACGAGATCGTCCCACGTGCGGAGCTCCGCGCGACGCTCTCACGCCTCCTGAGGCTCTTCGATGCCCCCGTCTGAGCACGAGCTGCGGCTCCGCGAGCGTTTGAGCCGGCTGCGGAACATGCCGCTGCTCGGCGGCGCGAAGCTCTCGGGCGAGCTCGAGCGGCTGCAGCGGCAGCTCGACCGCATGGGAGCCGAGGCGACCGACGAGGACATCTGGCGGTCAGTCGAGCTCGCGCGCCATCAGAAGCGCCCGTACACGCTCGACTACGTGGAGCGGCTGCTCGACGACTGGTTCGAGCTGCACGGCGACCGCCGGCGCGCCGACGACGGCGCGATGATCGCCGGTCTCGGCAAGCTCGACGGCCGCACGGTCGCGCTCGTCGGCCAGCAGAAGGGGCGCGACATCCAGGAGCGGGCCGACCGCCGCTTCGGGATGCCGAACCCGGAGGGCTACGCGAAGGCGATGCGCGTGATGGAGCTCGCCGACCGGCACGGCTTCCCCGTGATCTCACTCGTCGACACGCCCGGCGCGTACCCCGGGGTCGCGGCCGAGCAGCACGGCCAGGGCGGAACGATCGCCGCCTCGCAGGCCGTGATGTCGCGGCTGACCGTGCCGACCGTGGCCTGCGTGATCGGCGAAGGCGGCTCGGGCGGCGCGATCGCGATCGCCCTCGCCGACCGGGTGCTGATGCAGGAGAACGCGATCTACTCGGTGATCTCGCCGGAGGGCTGCGCGATGATCCTCTGGCGCGACGCGGGTGAGGCGAAGAAGGCCGCGGCCGCGTTCAAGCCGGACGCCGCGCATTGCCTCGAGCTGGGCGTGATCGACGGCATCGTCGCGGAGCCGCAGGGCGGCGCGCACACGGACCACGACGAAGCCGCGCGCCTGCTGGGCGACTCGCTCCGGGAGGCGCTCGACGATCTTGCCGACACGCCGGGCGAGGAGCTCCGCCGCCTCCGGCGGGCCAAGTTCCGCTCGCTCGGCGTCTTCGCCTGAGGTTCCGGCAGGTTCGCACAGATTGGGGGTACCCACCCGAACCTCTTCGTGACAGGCTGTCCACAGCGTCCACAGGCTTATCCCCTGCGGCTCGTATGGCTTGAAACCGGGCCCAGTACGCCTCGAGGCCGGCAAAGCCGGCCCCGAGCAGCGACCCCCCCGCTGGGTGGAGAAGACTGATCGGCTCTTTTCGCGGGCGGCAGGAAGCCAAACCTGGAACCTCGTTTCCAGGGACTTTCACCTGGGGACAACCGGAGCGATGGCGGCGCGCTCGATCTGGACCGGCTCGATCTCCTTCGGGCTCGTCAGCATCCCGGTGCGGATGTTCTCGGCCACCGAGTCGAAGGAGCTCCGATTCCACTTCGTCGAGCGCAACGACCTCGCGCCGGTGGGCTACGACAAGATCAGGAAGGACACCGGCGAGCACGTGGACGCCGACGACATCGTCCGCGCGTTCGAGATCGAGAAGGGCCGCTTCGTCCCGCTCGAGCCCGACGATCTCGACCGGCTCGACATCGAGCTCACGCACGGGATCGACATCTGCGACTTCGTGGAGCTCGACGAGATCGACCCGGTCTACTTCCGGCAGGCGTACTACCTGCTGCCGCAGACCGGTGGCGAGAAGCCGTACCGCCTGCTCGAGCGGGCGCTCGAGGAGACCGGCCGCGTCGGGATCGCGAAGGTCGTGATCCGCAACAAGCAGCACCTCGCGTGCCTGCGCACGTTCGAGGGCGTGCTCGTCGTCGAGACGATGTTCTATGCCGACGAGGTGCGAAAGCCGGAGTCGCTCGACGGCGACCTCGCATTCCGCGACGCCGAGGTGCGCAAAGCCGAGGTCGACATGGCGAAGTCGCTCGTCGAGAACCTCAGCGCGCCGTTCGACCCGGAGAAGTACACCGACACATACCGCTCCGAGCTGATGGAGCTGATCCGCCAGAAGGCCGAGGGCGTGCCGCTGCCCGAGCAGCCGCAGCAGGAGGCCGAGGTCGTCGACCTGATGCAGGCGCTCCGCGAGTCCGTCGAGCGGACGCAGCGCGCGAAGCGGCGGCCAGCTAAAAAGGCCTCGTGAGCCCGGACTCCAAGCTTCGCGAGTACAACCGCAAGCGAGACCCCAAGCAGACTCCCGAGCCGTTCTCGTCGAAGAAGCGCGGCGCGAAGGATCCGATCTTCGTCGTCCAGCGCCACGACGCGCGGCGTCTGCACTACGACTTCCGCCTCGAACGGAACGGCGCACTCGCGTCGTGGGCGGTGCCGAAGGGCGTCCCGCTCGAGCACGGCCAGCGCGCACTCGCAGTGCACGTCGAGGATCACCCGATCGACTACGCGACCTTCGAGGGCGAGATCCCGAAGGGCAACTACGGCGCCGGCAGCGTCGAGATCTGGGACAACGGCACGTACGAGCTCGTCGAAGAGAAGCGCGACGGCGGACTGACGGTGCGCCTGCACGGCAAGCGGCTCGAGGGAACGTGGACGCTCATCCCCGCGCACCTCGACGGCAACGAGAAGAACTGGCTGCTGATGCGCAAGCGCGACGAGGCGTCGGTGGCGGCGGAGTCGCCCCGGACGTACAGGCCGATGCTCGCGACCTTGGCCGAGGAGCTGCCGTCGAGCGGCGACTGGGTCTACGAGGTGAAATGGGACGGCTACCGCGCGCTTGGTTACATCCGGGCAGGCGAGGCGCGGCTCGTGTCACGACGGGGCAATGACTTGACCGCACGCTTCCCGGAGCTCGCAAAGTCGCTCGTGAAAGCAGCGCGGTCGCCCGAGTGCGTCGTCGACGGCGAGGTGTGCGCCCTCGACGAGCAGGGACGCCCGAGCTTCTCCGCGATGCAGCAAGGGAAGAGCGGCACGGCGCTCGTCTACGCGGTCTTCGACGTGCTCGAGATCGACGGCGTGCCCGTCGTCGATGCGCCGCTGGCCGAGCGGCACGAGCGGCTCGAGGCCCTGCTCGACAAACGCGTGCGCAACGTGCAGATCTCGGCGCTCTTCGACGACGGGGAGGCGCTGCTGCAGGCGGCGCGCGACAACGGGCTCGAAGGCGTGATGGCGAAGAAGCCGAGCTCGAAGTACTGCGAGGGACGGCGGACGCGCGACTGGCTGAAGATCAAGACGAGCGGCCGCCAGGAGTTCGTGATCGTCGGCTACACGAAAGGCGAGGGCCGCCGGTCGAGTCGCTTCGGCTCGCTCGTGCTGGCGGTCGAGCGAGACGGCGCGCTCGAGTGGGTCGGGAACGTCGGCACGGGCTTCAACGAGCAGACGCTCGCTGAGCTGCTGGCGGCGCTCGAGCCACTCGTGCGCGACAGCTCGCCGCTCGCGGTCGTCCCGAAGATGCCGAAGGTTCGCAAGAACGACGTGGTCTGGGTCGAGCCGAAGCTCGTTGCGGAGGTGAAGTTCGCGGAATGGACGCACGACGACCATCTGCGCGCGCCGGTGTTCCTCGGCCTCCGCGACGACAAGAGCGCGCGCGACGTGCACCGCGAGACGCCGGCGCCGACGAAGGTGAAGCTCTCGAACCTCGACAAGGTCTTCTTCGCGGACGAGGGGATCACGAAGGGCGACCTGATCGACTACTACCGCGCGGTTGCGGACGTGCTCGTGCCGCACCTACGCGATCGCCCGTTCACGATGCGCCGCTATCCCGACGGCGCGACCGGCAAGGCGTTCTTCCAGAAGGATGCGCCGTCGCACATGCCCGAGTGGATCCCGCGCTTCCACGTGCAGGTGTCGACGCGCGAGTCGCCGAAGCGGCTGAAGTGGATCGACGCGCCGATCGTCGACAGCGAGGACGCGCTCATCTGGATGGTCAACATGGGCTGCATCGACATGAATACGTGGTACTCCCGCGTCGACAAGCCCGATCGTCCTGACTTCGTCCTGTTCGATCTCGATCCGTCCCCCGACGTGGGCTTCAAGGAGACGGTGCAGGTCGCGCTCGTCGTCAAGGCGGCACTCGATGCGCTCGGCCTCGTGTCGTTCCCGAAGACGTCGAGCGCCGACGGTATGCACGTGCTGGTCCCGATCGAGCGTCGCTACTCCTACGAGGACACGCGCGAGTTCTCCGAGATCGTCGGTGGCGCGATTGCACGCACGCACCGCGGGCTCGCGACGACCGAATGGTCGAAGGCGAAGCGCCGTGGGGTGCTGATCGACTCGAACCAGAACGGGGAGGGGAAGACGATCGCGTCGGTCTATTCGGTGCGCCCACGCGCCGGCGCGCCCGTGTCGACGCCGCTTCGCTGGGACGAGGTGAACGAGTCGCTCGACCCGTCCTCGTTCACGATGGATGTCGTGCTCGAGCGCATCCGCAAGCACGGCGACCTGTTCGAGGGCGTTCTGACGACGAGGCAGCGCCTCGACAAGGCGCTCAACGCGCTCCGCTAGTCGAGCCGCTGCGGGTGGCCGAGCGATCCCAGCTCGGCGAGGTCGCGCCGGAAGAGCAGCGAGACCGTCCAGTCGACGACGACGCGCGTGCGGCGTTGCGCCAGCGGCAGCTGGTAGAGGTGATACGTCCGCGTGACGAACCAGCCGACGAAGCCGCGAAGCCGGAGGCCGAGCACGTCGGCGATGCCCTTGTAGCGGCCGAGGGTCGCGACCTGTCCGAGCATCCGGTAGCCGTAGGGCTCGAGCTCGCCCTGCAGGTTCTTCGCGAGCCGCCGCGCCTGGCGCAGCGCGTGCTGGCAGGTCGGCGGGTCGGGCTCGCTCGCGCGGGTGTTCGGCACGCGCGCGCAGTCGCCGAGTGCCCAGACGTGCGGTCGCTCGCGCACGCGGAGGTACTGGTCGACCTCGACCCGGCCTCGCTCGTCGAGCGGGAGCGCGAGCTCGCGCAGCAGCGGGTTCGGCCGGACGCCGGCCGTCCAGACGAGCGTGTGCGTCGGGATGCGCGTGCCGTCGCCGAGGACGGCCTCGTCGGCGCTCACGGAATCCAGCGTCGTGCCGACGTGGATCTCGACGCCGCGCGCTGCGAGCTCGCGTGCCGCGTACTCGCCGAGCCGGCGCGGGATCTCCGGCAGGATCTTCGGCGCCGCGTCGACGAGCACCCAGCGTTGCGGGACGCCGCGCAGCCGCGGATAGAAGCGGAGCGCGTCGTGCACGAGGTCGGCGAGCTCCGC
Organism: uncultured Actinomycetes bacterium; assembly: GCA_963838985.1. Taxonomy (GTDB): domain Bacteria; phylum Actinomycetota; class Thermoleophilia; order Gaiellales; family Gaiellaceae; genus Palsa-739. Next base: position 151,554 of record CAWITF010000002.1, on the reverse strand, counting down.
GAGCGCCTCGACGCCGGCGTAGCCGGCGCCGACGAAGACGAACGAGAGCTGCGCCTTGCGTGCGGCCTCGTCGTCGGCCGCATCTGCCGCTTCGAGCCGTCGCAGCACGTGGTTCCGCAGGTTGATCGCGTCGGGCAGCGACTTGAACGAGAGGGCGTGCTCGGCGAGTCCCGGGACCGGGACTGTGCGCGGGACGGCGCCGAGCGCGAGCACGAGCTCCTGCCAGCCGACCTCGATCTCGCCCTCCTCGGTCGCGACCGTCGCGGTGTGCGCGTCGAGGTCCACGTTGCGGAGATCGCCGATCAGCAAGTCCGCGTGCGGGCACATCACGCGCAGCGGCACGACGGTGTGTCGCGGCTCGAGCGTCCCGGATGCTGCCTCCGGAAGCATCGGCGTGTACAACATGAAGTTCTCGTGGCTGACGATCGTCGCCCCACGCTCGCCGAGCAGGCGGGCGACGTACGCGCCGGCGAAGCCGCCGCCGAGGACGAGCGTCCCGTTTCTCGCGTCGCGCACGGTCATCGCTCCAGGATCGCAGGTCTAGGACGCCCGCCGGGGACGCAGCCGCCGCGGCGCTTCCGGCCGCGCTTTCACTGGGAGTTGCTCGTGTGCGGCGTCCGTGGGCACGAGCTGATCGGCACCGACGCGAAGACGCTCCGGCCGGAAGACGCCGTGTTCGCGCGCGAGGACGGCGGCATTCGCTGGTATCGCTGCGTGCGCTGCGACTCGTGGCTGCCGCTGCCGCCGCCGGAGCAGCCCGAGCGGGAGACGCCGCCCCCGCGCGAGCAGATCGAGCTGCCGTTGCGGGGCAAAGCACTGCGGGACCGCGTCGTCCTGCGGATCATCGCGATCGACCGTGCGATCCACTTCGTCGTGCTGGCCGCGGTCGCCGTCGCCATCTTTCTCTTCGCGGCGCACGAGGTTCGCGTGCGCGACGCGTTCTACCGCGTCTTGAACGCCGTGCAGGGGACAAGCGGCACGCCGGCGCAGCACGCGGGGCACGGCTTCGTGCACACGGTGGAGCATGTCTTCACGCTCCGCTCGTCGACGCTCTACTGGGTGGCGTTGGCAGCGGCCGTGTATGCGGTGCTGGAGGGCCTCGAGGCGGTCGGGCTGTGGTATCAGCAGCGGTGGGCCGAGTACCTCACCTTCATCGCGACGATCGTCTTCCTTCCGTACGAGATCTACGAGCTGACGAAGACGGTCTCGCCGTTCAAGGTCGTCGCCCTCGTGATCAATCTCGCGATCGCGTTCTATCTGCTCTACGCGAAGCGCCTCTTCGGCGTGCGCGGCGGCGGCGCCGCGGAAGCGCGCGAGCGAGCGCACGACGTCGGCTGGGAGGCGCTGGAACGGACTGCACCGCAACAGACAACTTGACAGAAAACGGGGGTAACCCCCCAAACGGAGATGTGTCGCCTTCGCAACGAAAGGCAAAAAGTTTTCAGCTCGCCGAAGCGGACGCGTCCGTCTCGGCACGCCGACGCGTGAGGAACTCGCGTTCGACGTCCGACGGCGCGAGTGCCACGGCGCGGTCGTAGGCGGTCGTCGCACCCGCGAGGTCTCCGATCCGGCGGAGCAGGTCGGCCCGGGTGGCGTGCAGGAGGTAGTAGTCGTCGAGCCCGCGGATCCCGTCGACGAGCGTCAGACCGCGCTCGGCGCCGTGCGCGAGTGCGACGGCAACTGCGCGATTGAGCTCGACGACCGGCGACGGCGTGAAGTCGAGCAAGCGGCTGTAGAGGAGCGCGACCTGCGGCCAGTCGATCGGCTCGTCGGAGTGCAGCGCCTCGATCGCGGCCTGGAGCTGGTACGGGCCTGGAATCCGTAGCGCGAGTGCGCGCTCGAGCGCGGCGCGGCCCTGTTCGATCTCGGCAGCGTCCCATGCGTCGCGGTCCTGCTCCTCGAGCAGTACGAGCGCGCCCGTCGCCGAGACCCGCGCGTCTCGGCGCGCATCCTGCAGAAGGAGCAGCGCGTGCAGGCCGTGTACCTCCGCTTCGTCGGGCATCAACGTCGCGAGCAGCAGCGCAAGGCGGAGCGATTCCGCGCAGAGCTCGCCGCGCACCGGCGGCCCGTAGCCGGCGTTGAAGATCAGATAGATCGTCGCGAGCACCGTGCGAAGCCGCTCCGGGAGCAGATGCTCGGGCGGCACACGCAGCGGGATCGCCGCGTCGCGAATCTTTCGCTTGGCGCGGACGAGCCGCTGCGCGAGCGTCGGCTCGGGGACGAGGAACGCGCGCGCGATCTCCGGCGTCGTCAGCCCGCCGACGAGGCTGAGCGTGAGCGCCACCTGTGCGTCCGGGGCGAGCGCCGGGTGGCAGCACGCGAAGATCAGCTCGAGCCGCGCGTCGGGGATCACGGCCTCCTCGTCGGCCGGCAATGCCTCTGCCCGGGCGAGCAATCCCGTCTTCCGCGCGAGCGTCTGCTCGCGGCGGATCCGGTCGATCGCGCTCCGCCGTGCCGTCGTGACGATCCACGCTCCCGGGTTCGCCGGGGTGCCGTCACGCGCCCAGCGCTCCGCCGCGCGCAGGAACGCGTCCTGCACCGCGTCCTCGGCGAGGTCGAGGTCGCCGAGGGCGCGGCCCAGGATTGCGATGCAACGTGCACGCTCGTCTCGATACGCGCGGGAGAGGTCGTCTATGCGCCGTGCTCCTCGTGGAGCGGCCGGACCTCGACCGCTCCGGTCTGCGCGGCAGCGAGCACGCTCGCACGCTCGATCGCGTCGTCGAGCGACGCGACGTCGATCACTGCGAATGCGTCGAGGGCAGCCGCGTCGTCGAAAGGGCCGTCGGTCAAGAGCGTCTCGTTCGCGCGAACGCGAACGCTCGTTGCCGTCGCCGCCGGCTCGAGCCGCAGCATCCCGTCGGCCGCCTGGGCATCGCCGTAGATGAGGAGCGCGTAGCGCATCAGCGCTCGACGAGCGGCCTGACCTCGACCGTGCCGCCCATGCGCGCCGACGGGATGCGCGCGGCGATCTCCTCCGCCTCGGCACTCGAACCGGCCTCGATCAGATAGAAGCCGCCGAGGATCTCCTTCGTCTCCGCGAACGGGCCGTCCGTGACGACCGGCGAGCCGTTCTTCACGCGGACGCTTCGCGCCGTCTCCGCCGGCTGCAGCTGGGAGCCGCCCGTCGTCGCCGGCAGCGCGGACACGGCCATGTACTCGCCGTAGATGCTCTGCATCTCCTCGGGAGTCACGCTCTCCCAGGCCTTGGGGTCGTCGTAGATCAACAGTGCGTACTGCATCTCTTGCCTCCTCGCGGTTGGTTGACGTCTCTACGACGAACGACTCAGGCCGATTTCGACATCCTTCGCAAAAGGGTCAGGGCGCCGTCCTTGTCGAGCCACTCGTTCAGATTGCCGCACTTCGGGCTCTGCACGCAGGATGGGCAGCCGCGCTCGCACGGACAGCCTTCGAGCATGCGCGCGGTGTCGGCAACCCAGCCCTCGAACTGGTGGAAGCCTCGTTCGGTGATCCCGACGCCCCCGGGATGCCCGTCGTAGATGAAGACGGTCGACGCGCCGGTGTCCGGGTGGATGTTCGTCGAGAGGCCGCCGATGTCCCAGCGGTCGCACATCGCCCAGAGCGGCAGCAGCGCGATCATCGAATGCTCGGCCGCGTGCAGCGCCGAGAGGAGCGTCGGCATCTGCTCGAGCCCTTCGAGCTGGCTCGCGGTCGGGATGTACCAGATCGCCTCCGTGTCGAAGACCGTCGGCGGCAGGTCGAGCTCGACGGTTGCGATCGTCGCCTGGTCGCGGATCCCTTTGCGCTGGTAGGCGACGACGCGCTCGGTGACCGACACGCGCCCGAAGGTCAGCTCGAGCCCGCAGCGCCGCTCGGCTCGGAGCGGCTGCTCGATCGCGGTATCGGTCTCCTTCTTCACCTGCGTGTACCAGTCGCCGGTGTGCGGCTCGACCACCGCGCGCCGTGCGAGCAGGTCGAGCTCGCGGACGAGCCAGGGCTCGCCGAGGTGGAGGTAGACCGCACCTTCGTGGACGGTCGAATACGCGCGCTCGCGCTCGACGATCCCGAGCACGGTGCCGGTCTCGGCGTCGACGATCGTGAACGAGTCGTTGGTCGCGGAGCGCAGCGGCGCTCGCGCGGCGGGGTAGTCCTTGCCCGCCCACACCCAGCCGCTCTTCGTCAGCTGCAGATCGGGGACGTGCGGCGCGCGCTCCAGCGCCTCGTCGCCGAGCGTCTGCCGGTCGGCGTCGTCCACGGGCGCCTCGTACGCGGCGGCGGCGACGTGCCCGTCGAGCACGCGCGGATTCGCATGGTCGAGGATCGCCGCCTCGACGTGCCGCTGGAGCAGCGTCTCCGGCTCGCGCATGAAGTACTGGTCGAGTGCGTCTTCAGAGGCGACGAGCAGCGCGAGCCCATGCCCGCGGCGCCCCGCGCGTCCCCACTGCTGGCGAAGGCTCGCGACGGTCCCCGGGAAGCCGACGGAGATCGCGCAGTCGAGAAGCCCGATGTCGATCCCGAGCTCGAGCGCGTCGGTCGCCGCGACGCCGAGCAGCTCGCCCTCGACGAGCCGGCGCTCGATGTCCCGCCGCTGGGCGGGCGTGTAACCGGCGCGGTAGGGGGCGAGCCGCTTCGCGGTTGCCGGGTCGACGCGGTCGGCCGTCATCCGGTGGATCAACTCCGCCTGCTTGCGACTCTTCGCGAAGCAGATTGTCCGCAACTCCCGCTGCACGAGCTCGGACATGAGTCGAGCCGCGTCGCCGAGCGCGCTCGCGCGCAACCCGAGCTCGGCGTCGAGCAGCTCCGGATTCCATAGCGCGATCGTGCGCTCCGCCCGCGGCGCGGCGTCGTCGCCGATCACCGTCGCGTCCACGCCCAGCAGCGAGCGTGCGAGCTCGCCGGGATTCGCGATCGTCGCGGAGGCAAGCAGGAACTGCGGCTCGGCGCCGTAGACGCGTGCCAGCCGCCGCAGCCTCCGCAGGACGTTGCCGACGTGCGAGCCGAAGACGCCGCGGTAGACGTGTGCCTCGTCGACGACGACGTAGCGCAGGTTGTGCAGGACGTCGGCCCACAAGTCGTGGCGCGGAAGGACGCCGATGTGCAGCATGTCCGGGTTCGTGAGCACGAGGTTCGCCCACTTGCGGATCTGCCAGCGACGCTCCGACGGCGTGTCGCCGTCGTAGATGGCTGCACGCACGCGCGGGACCGCGAGCGCCCCGAGCGCGCGCGCCTGGTCCTGTGCGAGCGCTTTCGTGGGGTAGAGATACAGCGCGCGATTCTTCGGCTCGCGCGCGAGCGCGTCGAGCACCGGCAGGTTGAAGGCGAGCGTCTTGCCCGACGCCGTGCCTGTCGTGACGATCACGTTCTCGCCGCGTTGCGCCGCCTCCCAGGCCTCGGCCTGATGGGTGTAGAGCTGCCTGATTCCCTGTCGCGCGAGAACGTCTCGCACCCCGGGATGCAGGCCCGACGGCAGTGCCTCCAGGCGCGGCGCGCGTGACGGTGCGGTTGTCAGGTAGGCGAGCTCGTCGCCCTGGAGCAGGTCAGTCCACAACGGAGAACAGCGTCAGCTGCATCCCGTCGGGCGCCTGCACGCGCACGTTCCGGTCGTTCCACGGCGTCGTCACCGGCCCGGCGAGCTGCGTGCCTCCGGCGGCGACAAGCGCCTGCGCGGCCGCCTCGCTGTCGGCCACGCGGAACGCGACGCGCACGGGGCCTGCGACTCGGCGGCCGACCTCGACCTCGTCGACAAGCGCGGCCTGCGCCTCGTTGAACAGCTCGAGCGTCGCGCGACCGCCGTCGAGCAGCACACCGTGCGCACCGTCTCCGGACTCCCAGTCCTCGAGTTGCTCGAGGCCGAGCGTGTCGCGATAGAAGGCGAGCGCCTGGTCGAGGTCGTCGACCGTCAGGACGAGCCGGAGCTCCATACCGAGCCATCGTGCCCGACGACGAGCACGCTGGGCGCGTCGATGCCCTCGACGCCAGCCCCTTCGGGGACGATCGCCGTGTCGAAGCGGCCCTCCGGAATCGCGTCGAGCACGTCTCCGGCCCGTTGCCGGGCGCGTTCCCGGTGCGCGTCGTCGGGCTCGACGACGACGACCTCGTAGCCGGCGAGCCGGAGCGGCGTCGCGTGGATGCCCGCGAAGCCCAGCTCGAGCACGCGCGCCGGCGGGTCGCCGAGCAGTGCGAGGATCCGTTCGGTCGCAACCGCGGCGAGTGCAGGTGGGATGCGGCTCATCCGTCGCGGAGGACTGCGACCGCCCAGCCGCCGAGCGCGGCGGCGCCGAGCGTGAAGAGGGCAGCCACCGCCGCAGGTGCGCCGAGGGACGCCGCTGCCTGCCAGATGCCGACGAGGCCGACGAGGGCGAGGAAGCGCACTCCCGAGAATGGTGCATTGCTAGCCTGACGACACCGGGGTGCCGCGCCCACGCGGCTGAGATCACACCCGTCGAACCTGATCCGGCTCGTACCGGCGAAGGGAGCACATGAGCGTTCCACGCGTCCTCACGATCGCGACGTCCGACTCGGGTGGCGGCGCCGGCATCCAGGCCGATCTGAAGGCGTTCGCGGCCGCCGGCGTGCACGGGACGTCGGCGCTCGTCGCGCTCACGGCACAGAACACCGTCGAGGTCAGCGCGATCCACGAGCTGCCGCCCGCGTTCGTCGTCGCGCAACTCGACGCGGTGCTCGGCGACATCGGCGTCGATGCCGCCAAGACCGGGATGCTCTTCTCCCGTCGACTGATCGAGACGGTCGCGGGTTATCTCGAGGGGCGCGACATCCCGCTCGTCGTCGACCCGGTGCTCGTCGCGAGCTCGGGTGCGAAGCTCTTGGAGGACGACGCGGTCGAGGCGTTGATCGAGCTGCTCTTTCCGCTCGCGACGGTCGTGACGCCGAACCTCCTCGAGGCGCAGGCGCTGACCGGCCTCGACGCGCCGCGCCGTGCGCTAGCCGAGCGGCTGCACGAGCTCGGCGCCGCGGCCGCCGTCGTCACCGGCGGTCACGGCGACGATGCCGTCGACCATCTCTTCGACGGCGAGACGCACACGGAGATCCGGGTCGAGCGTCATGACGTCGCAGCGACGCACGGCGCGGGCTGCACGCACTCGGCGACGCTCGCAGCGCTGCTCGCCCGCGGTGAGACGCTCACCGCCGCGGCGCGTGGCGCAGCTGCAGCGGCATCGCGCGCGGTCGCACAAGGGCTCGTCGAGATCGGAGCGGGCGATGGACCAGTCGACGTCTTGGGGGTGAGCGCACGATGATCTCTGCCGGAACGACCTTGCGGGCCCTGCGCGAGCAGAAGCCGCTCGTCCACCAGATCACGAACTACGTCGTCATGAACGAGACGGCGAACGCGACGCTCGCGCTCGGCGCGCTGCCGGTGATGGCGCATGCGGGGAAGAGGTCGAGGAGATGGCGCGGCTCGCATCGTCGCTCGTCCTCAACATCGGCACGCTCTCGAGCCACTGGATCGAGGCGATGCTGCTCGCGGGCGGCGCTGCGACGGCACGCCAGATCCCGATCGTGCTCGACCCGGTCGGCGCCGGTGCGACCGAGTTCCGCACGGCGACGTCGCGCCGCATCCTCGACCTCGTCTCTGTGACTGTGCTGCGTGGGAACGCCGGCGAGGTCGCGACGCTCGTCGGGGTCGATGCGGAGGTACGCGGCGTCGAGTCGATCGGAAGCGGCCTGCCGCCGGCTGAGCTCGCGCGCGAGGCCGCACGCCGGCTCGGCGTCGTCGCGGCCGTCACCGGTCCCGTCGACCACGTGAGCGACGGCGAGCGGGTGCTCGCGGTGTCGAACGGGCACGAGCTGCTCTCGACCGTGACGGGGACCGGCTGCATGTCGTCGGCGCTCACCGGCTGCTTCCTCGCCGGCAAGCCGTCGGAGCCGCTCGAGGCCGCCGTCGAGGCACTTGCAGCGTTCGGCGTCGCCGCCGAGGATGCCGCGGCAGGCGCCGAAGGACCGGGCACCTTCCACGCACGACTCTACGACGCGCTCTACGCGCTCGATCCCGACTCGCTCGACGACCGGACGCGCATCGAGGAGCTGTGAGGCTCGACGAGGCAGGCGAGCTCGGGCTGCTCGCGGAGCTCGAGCGGCTCGGCCTCGCGCAGGGCATCGAGCACGACGCCGCACAGATCGGCGACCTCGTCGTCACGCAGGATGCATTCGTCGAGGGCGTGCACTTCCGCTTCGACCTCGTCTCGTGGCGCGACCTCGGCTACCGGGCTGCAGCCGCGAACATCAGCGACCTCGCGGCCTCGGGGGCCGAGCCGCTCGCACTCGTCGTCTCGCTCGGCGTGCCGGGAGTCACCGAGCTCGCACACGTGCTCGAGCTGTACGAAGGGCTGAACGAGCCGGGCGTCCCGATCCGGGGCGGGGACACGACGCAGGCACCGGTCGTCATGGTGTCCGTCACGGCGATCGGACGCGCTGACCGCGTGCCGGGCCGCGCGGGCGCGCGTCCGGGCGATGCGATCGTCGTCAGCGGGCCGCTCGGCGCTGCGGGCGCGGCGTTTCGCGCCGGCCGGCTCGCGCGGCCCCCGCTTCGAGTCGACGAAGGACGGCGGCTCGCCCGCGAGGCCTCTGCGATGCTCGACATCTCCGACGGCCTCGCCGTCGACGCGGGGCACATCGCGCGCCGCTCGGGCTGCCGGCTCGTGATCGAGGTCGAGCGCGTGCCGCTCGCGGAAGGCGCGGTCATCGACGACCTCGGCTTCGGCGAGGATTACGAGCTGCTCGCGACGACGCGCGACCCGCTCGGCTTCCCGGTCGTCGGCCGTTGCGAAGAGGGCTCAGGCGTCGCGCTGCTGCTGCACGGCGAGCCCGTCGAGCTGCCCGGCTGGGAGCACTTCCGCTAGCCAGCGCTCGTAATGGGCGAGCGGCCGCGCGCCGCTAACGGCGCCGCGAGCCTCGCCGTCTTCGAACGCGATCACCGTTGGGATCGCGAGCACGTCGTAGCGCGAGGCGATCTCCGGATGCTCGTCGATGTTCAGTCGTGCCACGGGCAGGCGCTCGGACAGGTGCTCGAGCGAGGGCTCGATCGCCAGGCACGGCTTGCACCAGGGAGCCCAGAAGTCGACCAGAATCGGCCCGATCGCGATCGCCTCGTCGAAGGTCCTTGCGTCGAGCTCGTCCACGGCTGGGGATGGTAGCCGGGTACCGTGCCAACTGTGCGACGGCTTTCGACGGCGTTCCTGGTCGCCGTCGCGGTGGCAGCGTTCGTCGCGGTGGTGACGGCGGCCGGCCCCGCGAATGCGTCGGTCGCAAGTGCGCGCGCAGCGGCCAGCCTCGCGGCGATGGAGCGACTGCTCTTCGTTCGCGGAGCGGGGGACTATCGCGAGACGGTCGGAGCGCGCGCGGGCACGCATGCGTGGCCGTTCTCGCAGGCGCTTGCTGCGCACATCGCCGTCAAGAGCGTGCTCCCGCACGACGCAGGCGTCGCGGTGCGCGCGCGGCTCAGGCAACTGGAGCGCTTCGACGACGGCTCGACGTTCACCGCGTGGCCCGGGGGCCACGTGTATCTCGACGACAACGAGTGGCTCGCACAGGACCTCCTCGACTGGAACACGATCTCGCACGATCGCAGCGCCCTCCTACGAGCGCAGCGCCTGTTCGACGCGGTCGTCGCTGCCTGGGACACGGTCGCCGATCATCCCTGCGCGGGCGGTGTGCGCTGGACGACGGCAAGCATGAATCAAGATCGCAACACCGTGTCGACGGCGAACGGCGCGCTTGTCGGGCTCCGGCTGTATCGCGCCACCGACGATCACCATGACCTGGCGTGGTCGAAGACGATGCTCGCCTGGGTGGAGCGCTGCCTGCGAGGAAACGACGGCCTCTACTGGGACCACATCGACTCCGACGGTAACGTCGACCGCTCCGAGTGGAGCTACAACCAGGGCAGCATGCTCGGCGCCTACCTCGAGCTCTATCGCGCGACGGGCGACATGAGCGCGCTCCAGCGGGCGCAGACGATCGGCGACGCGGCGTTGCAGCACTTCGCCGCGCGCTGGCAGAACGGCGAGCCGCCGGAGTTTGCCGCACTCTTCTTCCGCAACCTCCTCCAGCTCGCAGCGTTCACCGGGCGGACCGACTACGTCGACGCCGCCGAGGCGTACGGCGACGCCGCGTGGACGGACGCGCGCAATCCCGCCACCGGGCTCTTCGCCTTCGGCAGGCCGACGCGCCTGCTCGACCAGGCGGCGCTCGTGCAGCTCTACGCGGCGCTCGCTACAGCCGGCCGGTGAGCGCCGCGAAGCGGAGCGCAGGCACGCGGCCTACCGCCTCGAGGAAGATGGAACGGCTCATCTTCGACTCGCCGTAGACCCGGTCGATGAAGCGGATCGGCACCTCGACGACGCGAAAGCCTTTGCGCAAGGTTCGGTACGTCCCCTCCACCTGGAAGGCGTAACCCTTCGACTCGATCGCGTCGAGGTCGATCGTCTCGAGCACGACGCGGCGGTAGCACTTGAAGCCGCCGGTGAGGTCGCGGATGCGGACGCCGAGGATGAGGCGCGCGTACAACGAGCCGCCCCACGAGACGATGCGTCGCCCGATCCCCCAGTTCTCGGTGCCGCCGCCGGTGATGTAGCGCGAGCCGAGCGCAAGGTCGGCGCCGTCGTCGCAGGCCGCGATCAGGCGCGGGACGTCCTTCGGGTCGTGGGAGAAGTCGCAGTCCATCTCGAGGACGTAGTCGGCGCCGTCGGCGAGCGCACGGCGAAAGCCGGCGAGGTACGCGGGGCCGAGGCCCTCTTTGCGCGCGCGATGCAGTACCGAGACGAAGTCGAGCTCGGACGCGAGCCGGTCGGCGATTTCCCCCGTGCCGTCGGGTGAGTTGTCGTCGATGACGAGCACACGCACGCCATGAGGCTCGAGGGCGTGCACCATCGCTTCCAGGGTCTCGCGCTCGTTGTACGTCGGCAGGCAGACGACGGCGTTCGCCACGAAGCCGCAGGCTACGGGAAGACGTAGGGCAGGGAGAAGGTTGCGGCGACGAGCAGCACGGCGCAGCCCCAGCGGATCGCGCGGTCGGCCCGCGGGCCTCGGCCGGCGGCGGCGAGCCCCCAGTAGACGGCGGGCGCCAGCAGCCCGAAGCGCCCGAGCGAGTGGAACGAGCCGCTGAAGGTTGGCAGCACGACGACCGCGGCGCCGGCGACGATCCACGCCCAGCCGACACCGCTGCGACGCGCGAGCGTGATCAGCCCGAGATAGAGGACGAAGAACGCGACGTCGCGCGCGACCCACGGGTTTCCCGCGAAGGCGCGCGGGAGCTGCCGGACCGCCACGACGAGGCCGAAGGGCGTGAACCGGCGTCCCCACGCGCGCTCTGCATGTGTCCAGGCCAGCGGATCGTGCAGATGGATGCCGAGGTAGAGCGCAAAGCTGCCGAGTGCTGCGAAGGGCGCGACGACCGCACCGAACGCGATGCCGCGCCGCGCCGGTCGACGCTCGCGAAGCGCGAGCACGAGTAGCGGCGCCGCGACGAACATCGTCTCCGGCCGCGCGAGCGTGCCGAGCGCGCCGCACGCTGCCGCGATGCCCCAGCGGCCACTCAGCGCCGCGAGCGCAGTCAGGGAGATCGTCAAGAGCACCAGGCTCTCCGGGTACGCCATTGAGAAGACGAAGCCGAGGGGGAAGAGCGCCAGGTACACGGTCGCCCGCCGGGCCGTCGCGGCGCCGAGCAGCTCGCGCGTGAGCGCCTCGAAGGCGACAAGGGCGGCGAGGAAGGTGACGTTCGCGATCACGACCCCGGCCGTGACGTAGCCCACGCCGAAAGCATGGGCGAGCCGCAGCAGCAGCGGGAAGAGCGGGAAGAACGCCGGGTCGCTCTGCCTGCCCGGAACGAGGAGGTAGCCGTTCGCAGCGACGATGTCGTACCAGCGTCCGTCCCAGGCGCCGAGCGCGCCGAGCAGATGCGTTTGCTCTTCCCTCGCGATGAATCCGCGCGGCCCGAGGCTGTGCAGCACGATCGCCGGCACGACGACGAGCATCCGGCCCGCGGCCCACCAGCCCGCGATCCACGACCTCGCACGAAGCGAGGTTGCGACAGTCGGCCGGGTTGCGAATGCGAGCCCGCTCATGCGCGAGGCTCGAACGGCTCGAGACGCGCGCGCGTGATCGGCAGCAGGCGGATGCTGCTCTGGACGCCGTGCAGCTCGACCCCCAGCGGACGATCGGATCGCGGCGCGACGAGAATGGTCAGCCGCTCGGCGTGGAGCGCGAGCACGCGGGTGCCGTCGAAGCGCGCGCGCCTCATCGTCACGGTTGGCGCGTCGACCGCAAGCGTCGCGAGGCGCGAGCCGAGAATTCTCGTGCAGCCCGCGAGCTCGAGTGCGTTCAGCGGTGCGAGCGTCGTCGTCCCGCGCGTCACGAGCTGGTTCTCCAGCGCCTGGACGGAGAGCCCGTCGGCGAGCTCCAGCTCCGTGCCGTGAAGCGAGCGGTCGCCGCCGCCGCCGAACCACCCGTGGAAGCACCGGCCGCGGACCTGATGCCCGTCGAGTCGAAGCGTGCTGGCTGCGTAGCGGTAGCGCTCGAGCCAGCGCACGGCGCGCACAGCAGCAAGTCGGCCCGGCGCGGCTCCCGGTAACACTCCCGTCTGGAGGCTCAGTCCGATGCCGGCGACGACGACCGCCACCGCCGTGGCGAGGCCGATGGTGCGCACGCGCAGAATCTAGGGCTGTCGACATGAACGGCTGCTGACCGTGCGTCCGTAAGATCGAGCCGATGGCCGCGACTCTGCCGGGCAACGTGTCGATCGCCGAGCAATTCGACCTGCTCGCAGATCTCCTCGAGCTCGAAGGCGCGGAATCGTTCCGCGTGCTCGCGTATCGCCGCGCCGCGACTCGGATGCGTGAGACGTCCGGCTCGATCGCGCAGCTCGCGCTCGACGGCCGCGCGAAGGAGCTGCAGGGAATCGGCAAGACGATCGAGGAGAAGATCGTCCAGGTCGTCGAGCAGGGCGAGATCGAGGCGCTCACGAAGCGCAAGTCGCAGGTGCCGCCCGAGGTCGTCCTCTTCATGCGCCTGCCCGGGCTCGGCCCGAAGACGGCCGCGCGCATCTGGCGGGAGCTCGGGATCACGACGCTCGACGAGCTGAAGGCGGCCGCGGAGGGCGAGCGGCTGCGCGGGTTGCAGGGGCTCGGTGCGAAGAGCGAGGAGAAGATCCTGAAGGCGCTCGCCTTCCAGGCGGAGAACCCCGACGAGGGACGGCGCCTGCTCGGGCTCGGGCTGCCTGCGGTGCAAGCCGTCGTCGCCGTGCTGCGCGAGCATCCGGCTGCCGTGCATGTCTCCGAAGCAGGGTCGGTGCGACGGCGCAAGGAGACGTTCCGCGACCTCGACATCATCGCCACCGCGACGGACCCGGCCGAGCTGACGAGCTTCTTCACGCAGCTGCCGTGGGTCGTCGAGGTGGTCGCGCACGGCGACACGAAAGCAACGGTGCTGTCGAACGAAGGATTGCGATTCGACCTGCGCGTCGTCCCGCCCGAGTCGTACGGCAACCTGCTGCAGCACTTCACCGGCTCGAAGGAGCACAACGTCGCGCTGCGCGAGGATGCGGTGCGACGGGGGCTGTCGATCTCGGAGTACGGCGTCACGACGGTCGAGACGGGCGAGGTGTTCAAGACCGAGGACGAGGACGCGCTCTACGAGTACCTCGGCTACCAGCCGATCCCGCCCGAGCTTCGCGAGAACGGCGGCGAGCTCGATGCGGCGCGCCGGCACGAGCTGCCGGAGCTCGTCGAGCTCGGCGACCTGCGCGGCGATCTCCACACGCACACGCACTGGTCGGCGGACGGCAAGAACACGCTCGAGGAGATGGTCGTCGCCGCGATTGCGCGCGGCTACGAGTACTACGCGATCACCGACCACTCGCACTACCTGCGGGAAGGCCGGCTCGCGCGGCAGCTCGAGGAGATCGAGGAGATGCGTGCGCGCTACCCGAAGCTGCGCATCCTCGCGGGCGTCGAGGCGAACATCCGCTCGAACGGCGAGGTCGACGTCCCGGAGGACGATCTCGCAGCGCTCGACTGGGTCGTCGCGTCGGTGCACAACGCGCCGCACAACCGACCGACGGAGCGCGTGCTCGAGGCGATGGACAACCCGTACGTCGACTGCATCGGTCATCTGACGGGTCGCCGGATCGGCACGCGTGGGCCGCGCGACGTCGACGTCGAGCGCGTGATCGCGAAGGCGCTCGAGGTCGGCTGCCTCCTCGAGATCAACGGCCAGCCCGACCGCCTCGATCTGCGTGACGTGCACGCTCGCGCGGCGAAGGAGGCTGGGCTGAAGCTCTGCGTCAACTCGGACGCGCATCAGATCGCCGCGCAGAACTACGTCGAGTTCGGGATCGGGCAGGCGCGGCGCGGCTGGCTTGCGAAGTCGGATGTCGCAAACACGCACACGTGGAAGCAGCTCGACAAGCTGCGCAGGAAGCGCCCTTGACGTTTCGCGACGACGGCTACGCCGCCGTCGACTGGGCGGCGTCGTACCTCGACCGTGTCGCCGACCTGCCCGTGCTCGCGCAGGTCGCGCCGGGCGAGCTCTCCGCGAAGCTGCCGTCGTCTGCGCCCGAGTCCGGCGAGCCGTTCGCGAACGTCTTGCGCGACCTCGACGAGCTGATCGTCCCGGCGCTCACGAACTGGCAGCATCCGCGCTTCTTCGCGTACTTCGCGGTGACGGCTGCGGAGCCAGGCATCCTCGCCGAGCTCCTGGCCGCGACGATGAACCAGGTCGCGATCCTCTGGCGCGCGTCGCCGGCGTCGACCGAGCTCGAGCTTCGCGTCGTCGACTGGGTGCGGCAGCTGCTCGGGCTGCCCGACGGCTGGCACGGCCACATCGAGGACACCGCGTCGACCTCGACGCTCGCGGCGATCATCGCCGCGCGACACGTCACGGGACGCAACGTCGTCGTCTGCTCGGAGCACGCGCATTCGTCCGTGGAGAAGGCTGCGCGGATGCTCGGGATGGAGCTGCGCAAGGCTCCGGTCGACGGCGAGCTCCGGATGCGCGTGGAAGAGCCGCTGGACGACGTAGCTGCGGTCGTCGCGACGGTCGGCACGACATCGTTCGCGTCAGTCGATCCCGTTCGCGAGCTTGGCGAGCGCGCGCATTCGGCCGGCGCCTGGTTGCACGTCGACGCGGCGTATGCAGGATCGTCGTGGATCTGCGAGGAGGAGCGCTGGTCGGCGGACGGCGTCGAGCTGGCGGACTCGCTCGTCGTCAATCCGCACAAGTGGTTGATGCTGCCGATGGACTGCTCGCTCCTCTGGACGTCCGCGACCCGACGACTTCCGCCGCGCGTTCTCGCTCGTCCCCGAGTACCTGCGCACGCCCGAGGACGTGTACGCCCTCTCGGACTACGGCCCGGCGCTCGGCCGGCGGTTCCGGTCGCTGAAGCTCTGGGCCGTCCTCCGCTGCTACGGCGCCGAAGGGCTGCGCGCGATCCAACGTGAGCACATCAGGCTCGCCCAGCTCTTTGCGTCACTCGTCGAGGAAGCGGAGGGCTGGGAGCTCGTCGCACCGCAGCGCTTCTCGCTCGTCGTCTTCCGCCGCGACGGGACGGACGAGGAGAACGAGGCGATCGTCGAGCGCGCGAACGGCACCGGTGAGATCTTTCTCTCGCACACGAAGCTCGACGGCCGCTACGTCCTGCGGCTGGCAATCGGCAACGCGCGCACGACCGAGGCGGACGTGCGCCGCGCATGGGAGGTGTTGAACCGATGATCGTCACGACGATGAACGACATCCCGGGCTACGACGTGGACGAGGTCTACGGCGAGGTGATGGGGCTGACCGTCCGCTCGCGCAACATCGGCTCGCAGTTCGGGGCCGGGCTGAAGTCGATCTTCGGCGGCGAGCTGAAGGGAATGACGAAGGCGCTCGTCGACAGCCGGCACGAGGTGATGGACCGGATGATTTCCGAGGCGGAGGAGAAGGGCGCGAACGCGATCATCGCCATGCGCTTCGACACGTCGGAGATGGGCCAGAACTGGACGGAGATCTGCGCCTACGGGACGGCGGTGCGCGTGCACAAGGCTTGACGAAGGCGGCACATCTCCTTGACGGGGGTTACCCCCAGGACATGGCTGCAAGCGCGGCGTCGTGCAGCGCGACGCGGTAGCGCCAGAAGGCGCGGCCGGTTGCGAGCAGCGTGTCGCGCAGCGGGCCGGCGAGCTCGCCGAGCGTGCCCCAGCGCGCCGCGGCGATCTCGTCGGGATCGCCGGGGGCGAGCTCCGTGTCCGCCGTCGTCGCAAGCATGACGTGCGTGCGCCACGCGAGCTCGCGGCCGCCGTTCGTGAACCGCGCCCGCGCTTCGACGAGGTAGCGCTGCAGCTCGACGTGCAGGCCCGTCTCCTCGAGCGCCTCGCGCACGGCCCCTGCGGCGAAGTCCTCGCCCGGCTTGACGCCGCCGCCGGGCGGCCGCCAGACGCCGGCGGTGAAGTGCGGCTTGCGGATCAACGCGATGCGCTCCGCCGGATCGAGGATGAAGAGCGTGACGTCGTGCGTCCGCACCGGATTGTGCGTCGCGATCGACCATTCGAGCTCGCTGATCTCGCCGTCCCAGCGCAGCTCGCGCGGCTCGCCGTAGCGCGCCCGCACCGCGGCGAGCATCGCCTCGTCGACGTGCACTAGAGCCTGCGCAGCAAATCGAGGAACTCGCGCGGCGCAGTCGACCACGACCTCGGCGTGCTCGGCAAGCACGCGCGGCGACTCCGGAGCGAGCACCGCGACGCGCACCGCGTGCTCCAGCTCCTCGACTGCGCGGAACGCGTCGAGGTCGGTCGTGTCGTCGCCGGCGACGAGCGCACGCGTCAAGCCGGCGCCGTCGAGCAGATGCCGCACGGCCGTGCCCTTGTTCGAGCCGACGGGAGGCAGCACCTCGAGCACCTTGCGTCCGAAGCGCGCCACGAGCCCCTCGTCACGTCGCGCGTTCCGCGACAGCCTCGAGCTCGAGCACTGCGGTCTCCTCGTCGTCGCGGTGGCGGAAGTGGAAAGCGACTGTCAGCCCCTTCAACTCGACCTCCATCGGCGGCCACGCCGTGGCGCCGGCGAACTCGACGATTTGCTGCCGCCAGCGTTCCGCCTGGCGGTCAAGCTCCAGCCCGTGCGAGCCGACGTAGACGACGCCGTCGACGCCGACGCGCTCACGCACGTCGTCGCCCGCCCGGCCGCTCACGACCGCGACGAGCGCATAGCGCAGCACCAGCCGCTCGAGCTCGGCGCCCGTCTCGGGCAGCAGGCGCGCATCCTCGGGCCGGGCGACGATCGGCGCGAGCACACCGTCGAAGTCGAGGAAGAGCCCGGCCTCAGCCGGTGCCGCAGTCAGACGACCGAGGAGCGCGTCCGTCGCCACGGCCACGTTCGTAGCATAGGCCCGTGCGCCTGATCCTGATCGGACTCGCCGCCGGGTTCTTCAGTGCGCTCTTCGGCGTCGGCGGCGGGATCGTGATCGTGCCGCTGCTGCTGCTCGCACTGCACTGCGAGCTGCGTCCCGCGACCGCGACATCGCTCGCGGCGATCGGGATCACCGCGACGGCGGGCGTCATCACCTATGTCGTCCACGGCGAGGTCGAGCCCGCCTATGCCGCTGTTGGTCGGCGTGCCCGCGGCCATCGGCGCCGCTCGGCGGGACGACGTTGCAGCAGCGCGTCCCGGTTCGCACGCTCTCGTTCCTCTTCGCGGCCCTGCTCGTCGCGATCGCGATCCGGATGCTGCTGCAGTGAGCTACGTGCTCGCCGGGCTGCTCGGGATCGTCGCCGGCGTCCTCGCCGGCCTCTTCGGCGTCGGCGGCGGGATCCTGTTCGTGCCGACGCTCACCGCGCTCGGGCTCACCCAGCTGCACGCCGAGGCGAGCTCGCTCCTCGCGATCATCCCGACGGTGCTCGTCGGCGTCTGGCGCCAGCAGCGGTACGGCAACGTCCGCTGGCGCCCCGCCCTCGTGATCGGCGTCGCCTCGATCGGAGCGGCGGTCGGAGGCGCTCAGGTCGCCGAATCCCTGCCGGAACACGTCCTCCGAAAGCTCTTCGCGGTTCTGATGATCCTCACCGCCGCCCAGATCGCCTGGCGGGCTCGCCAAAAGCAGCAATAATCGGAGGCGCGATGACCGACCGTCGAAGAGCTCTGGATCCCGCTCGTCGACGAGCCGATCGGCTCCATCGTCCAGCGATCCATCGCGAGAACCCGGAATCGCGAAGCTCGTCGAGTCGCCGCACCGGATCCTCGCCTTCCGCACGTTCGCCTACATCCGCTGCGGCCTCCTGCTCGGCCAGCTGCTCTTCGACAACGACGTGCCGGCCTACGACGGCTCCGAGAGCTGGGTCGAGGCGCTGCTGAGGGACCCGGCGCACCACCAGACGCTCACCGACGAGGTGCGCACGGTCGCGCGAGGAGATCGCCGCCGACCCGAGCTACGCCGACGACGAGCCGCTCGGCCCCGACGAGGCGGCCCGCGAGCGGTTCCGCCGCTTCGCCCGCGACCATCTCGGCCAGACCGCCTGAGGCCGATAATGAGGGCGCTCGTGCGTCGCCCTCTCTGGATCCGCCGCGCTCGCCGTGTGCCTGCTGGCGCTCGTCGTCGGCGCGCCGAGCGCGGATCGGCCGACCGCTCGGCCGGCGCGACCGCGCGCGCCTGGGCGATCGAGGTGATCGTGCCGGGCCAGGCGGATGCAGGCACCCGCGTGCTGACCGCGCCCGACGACGCGGTCGCGTTCGACGGGCCGTTCGCGTATCCGTCCGACGGCTCGGTCGCCAGCGCGAGCTCGGTGACGACGAGCGTGTCGGCGACGAGCGGCACGCAGGCGAGCGCCGGCGCGACGTCGCAGCTGACGTCACTTTCGCTCTTCAAAGGCGACATCATCGCGCAGACGCGTCACCGGGGAGACGCATGCGTCCGCAGGCGCGTCGAGCGCGTCGGGCGACACTGGCGTCACGGGCTCGACGGGCCTCGTCGTGCTGGGCCAGCCGGTCACGCCGACGGCGAACCAGCAGATCCCCCTCGCGGACTGGGGGTACGCGATCGCGCTCGAGCAGAAGGGGCAGCGCGTCGACACGCCGACGCCCGGCTACCACGACTTCGTCACCGCGCTCGACGTCTTCCTGACGGCCGACCACGGCGGACTGCCCGCGCAGAGCGAGATCCAGATCGGCTACGCGGAAGCCGATGCGCAGGCGAGCGAGGCGCCGCCGCTGCCCGAAGGCTCCGTCGACGGCGACGACGACGACCACGAAGAGCAAGAAGCCGCCGGAGCCGAAGTCGAACGGCCTGCCGCCGGTGCTCTCGCAGCCGCTCGACGTGACGCCGAAGCTGACTGGCGAGCGGCTACGTGTTCCCGGTGTACGGCGAGTCCTCGTACAGCGACACCTTCGGGGCGGTCCGGGGCGACGTCTCGGGCGGCTGGCACCACGGCGACGACATCTTCGCGCCGCTCGGCGCGCCGATCCTCGCCGTCGCGCACGGCACCGTGTTCTCCGTCGGCTGGAACAAGATCGGCGGCTGGCGTCTCTGGCTGCGTGACGACAGAGGCTGACGAGTTCTACTACGCCCATCTCTCCGCGTACTCGCCGCTCGCGGTGAACGGCGCTGTCGTGGACGCCGGCGACGTGCTCGGCTTCGTCGGCGACACGGGCGACGCGCAGGGCACGCCGTTCCATCTCCACTTCGAGGTGCACCCGGTGCGGTTGCTCGGTCTCGGCTACGACGGCGCCGTCGACCCGACGAACTACCTCGACGCCTGGCGGCGGCTGCAGGACGTGCGCTTCGACGCGGTCACCGGCTGGACGCCGCGCGGCGCTCGCGAACGCGCCGAAGGCCGGCGCGATCCTGCTTCAGCTCGAGCGACATCTCCACGGCGAGCGGGCTCGACCCCGCGTCGCTCCGGCGCGCGCTCGCGCCCGTCCCGGCGACGAAGGAGGAGGCGGCGGGCTGTACCCGCAGGCACAGCCGCCCACCTCGAAGCCGGTCGTGTCCGCCGGCGGCTAGCGGCTAGGTGTCGCTGCCGCCAGAGCCGTTCCCGCTGCCGCCGCCCTGATACGTGAAGTCGTCGCCGCCGCCGAAGAGGCGGTCGGAGACCCACTTGCGCGTCTGGGAGCCGGTGAGCGGGTTGAAGAGGACGCCGAGCGCGATCCCGACGAGCAGCAGGCCGCGAGTTGCGACCCTTGTGCTGCTCCTTGCCCTGGACGCGATCGGCTGCCTTGCGCAATTCGGCGATCGTCGAGCGGAGCTCGTCCTGGATGTCCTTGTCGGTTGCGACGCGTGTGGCGATACCGGTCACGCCGCGGTTGCCGATCACCTCGTTGTAGATCGTGCGAGCCGACTCGTACGCGTTCCGCACGCTCTCGCGCAGCTCTTCGTCGTGGAGCGCGCGATCGACGTACGGTTTGACATTGCTCGCCGCGTCCGAGACCTTGTCCTTCGTCTTGGCCATTGTCGGCGGTTCCTTTCGGTTGCTGGCGAGGGCAGTCGTACCCCTCGCACTCCTTTTCATTCTCGCAGCCTGCGGGGGTTCGACGCAGCGGCAAGGCGGTTTCGACACGCGTGTCCAGGGCCCGGGCTTCAGCTTCGCGGCGCCGTCCGGCTGGAAGGCGACCCGGACAGCCGACCGCGTCCCGGTCGCCGCAGGGCGGGAAGCGCGTCGTCTCGGTCGACGTCTATCCGCTGCTGAAGCCGTACCGGCCCGCGCTCTTCGCGGCGGCTGTCGAAGGAGCTCGACCGCGTCGCCGCGCAGCTCGCCGCCAAGGACGCGCGTGGCGCTGAGCCGGAGAGGAGACGATCGACGGTCGACGGGCCGCAAGGTGCGCGCCTACCGCTATACCGCGGGCGACTCGACGCGGATCGGCTTCGTGCTCGTGGGCAAGCGCGAGTTCCAGCTCCTCTGCCGCTGCCGCCCGACGGTCAGCCGACGCCGACGGCGCGTGCGCGCTGCTCTTCTCGAGCTTCAGCTCGGCGGCGTAGCGGCGCCGGCTGCCCGGCGCGGCGCCGTTGCCGTCGAGGCCGAACGCGACGTCGAAGACCTCCTCGATCGAGTCGACGAGGACGAACTCCAGCTCCCGTCGCGTCTCGGCCGGCAGGCTCGTCGAGGTCGTGCTCGTTCTCCCGCGGCAGGATCACGCGCTGCAGCCCGGCGCGTTGCGCGGCGAGCACCTTCTCGCGCACGCCGCCGATCGGCGAGCACCTGGCCCGGTCAGCGTGATCTCGCCCGTCATGCCGACCTCGGCCGACACCGGCGTGCCGCGCACGAGCGACGCGATCGCCGTCGCCATCGTGACGCCCGCCGACGGGCCGTCCTTCGGCACCGCGCCGGCGGGCACGTGGACGTGCACGTCGTGCTCGGCGAACCAGTTCGTCCGGCAGACCGAGCTCGGTCGGCGTGCGAGCGCACCCACGAGAGCGCGGCCTGCGCCGACTCCTGCATCACCTCGCCGAGCTGGCCGGTGATCGTCAGCTTCCCCTTGCCCGGATACGCCTGCGCCTCGATGAAGAGCACGTCGCCGCCGGCCGCCGTGTAGGCGAGCCCGGTCGCGACGCCCGGATCGGCGGTGCGCCGGCGCGCCTCGCCGGAGAACTGGCGCGGCGCCGAGCCACGTGCGCACCTTCGGCTCGTCGATACGGATCTTCCCCTCGTATCCCTCGGCCACCTTGCGCGCGGCCTTGCGGCAGAGGTCGGCGATGCGCCGCTCGAGGCCGCGCACGCCCGCCTCGCGCGTGTACTCGCGGATGACGAGCCGCAGCGCCTTGTCGGCGATCGTGATGCGCTTCGGCGTCGAGGCCGTGCGCCTCGATCTGCTTCGGCACGAGGTATCGCTTCGCGATGCCGAGCTTCTCGTCCTCCGTGTAGCCGGAGAGCGAGATCACGTCCATGCGGTCGAGCAGCGGGCCCGGGATCGTGTCGACGGTGTTCGCGGTGCAGATGAAGAGCACCTTCGAGAGATCGAACGGCAGGTCGAGGTAGTGGTCGCGGAACGTCTTGTTCTGCTCGGGGTCGAGCACCTCGAGCATCGCGCGAGGCGGGATCGCCGCGGAAGTCGGCGCCCATCTTGTCGATCTCGTCGATCAGCAGCACCGGATTCATCGACTCCGCGTCGCGGAGCGCGCGGATGATCGTGCCCGGGCATCGCGCCGATGTACGTGCGGCGGTGGCCGCGGATCTCTGCCTCGTCGCGCACGCCGCCGACCGAAAGCCGCGCGAACTTGCGCTCGAGCGTGCGCGCGATCGACTGGCCGAGCGACGTCTTGCCGACGCCGGGCGGCCCGACGAAGCAGAGGATCTGCCCCGACGGGTCGTCGCGGAGCTTCGAGACCGCGAGGTGCTCGATGATCCGGTCCTTGACCTTCTCGAGGTCGTAGTGATCCTCGTCCAGCACCTCGCGCGCGCGCATCGAGGTCGAGGTTGTCCGGTCGTCGTCACGCCCCACGGCAGCGTCGCGATCCAGTCGAGGTACGTGCGGATGACGCCGTACTCGGCGGCGGCCGACGGCAGCCGCTCGAGCCGCCGAGCTCGCGCATCGCCGCCTTCTCGACGTCCTCCGGCAGCTCGAGCGCCTCGAGCCGCTCGCGCGAGCTCGTCGATCTCCGCCTGCTCCGGGTCGCCCTCGCCGAGCTCGTCCTGGATCGCCTTCAGCTGCTGGCGGAGGAAGAACTCGCGCTGGCCCTTCTCGAGCTCCGACTGCACCTGCGACTGGATCTTCGTGCCGAGCTCGAACACCTCGAGCTCGCGGTTGAGGATCAGCGAGACCTCGCGCAGGCGCTCGCTCGACGTCGACGAGCTCGAGCAGCTGCTGCTTCTCGTCCGTCTTCAGGCGGAGGGTCGACGCGACGAGATGACAGAGCGCGCTCGGGTCGTCGACGTTCGCCGCCGCGATCTGCAGCTCTTCCGGCAGATACGGGACGAGGCCGATGATGCGGCGCGAACAGGCTCTGCACGTTGCGTGTCAGCGCCTCGAGCTCCTTCGTCTCCTCGAGGTGGTCGGGCAGCTCGACGAACTCGCCGACGAGGTACGGCTCGTCGAGGACACGGCGTTCGAGCTTGACGCGCCGGATCCCTTGCACGAGCATGCGCAGCGTCCCGTCGGGGACGCGGATCATCTTGTGCACGACCGCGGCGGTGCCGACGTCGTAGAGATCGTCCCAGCTCCGGCGTCTCGACGATCCTCGTCGCGCACGGTGACGAGCGCGAGCAGGCGGTCGCCGCCGACGACGTCGTCGATCAGCGTGATCGACCGCTCCTGGCCGATCGCGAGCGGCGTCATCGACTCGGGGAAGACGACCGTCTCCTTCAGCGGCAGCACCGGCAGCGTCGCCGGCAGCTCATCGCCGAGCTCGTCTGCGCGCTGCTGCTCTTCCGCCGAGACGACGACTTCGTACTCGGGCTCGCTCACGGTCGCGTGACCTCGATCGGAACCGGGCCCGCCGGCGGCACGCGCTCGGCGAGCGGCAGCGTCACCTTCAGCATGCCCCGCTCGTAGCTCGCCGTCGTCTGAGCGGGTCGATCGTCCTCGCCGAGCTCGATGCGTCGCTGGAATGCGCCGTACTCGATCTCCATCGCGAGATAACGCGCGCCCGGCACGCAGTCGGCCGCTCACGCGACGCCGCCGACGACGAGCGTGCGTGCCCGACGCGACGACCTCGACCGACGCAGGGTCGACGCCCGGGCAGCTCGACGACGACGTGCAGTGCCGGCGGGTCTCCGTGCGGAAGCAGTCGCACTGCGGCCGGAAGCCGTGGCGCATGCCCGGAGAACCGCGGCACCTGCCACATGTCGGCGAACAGCTCCTGGATCTCGCTCTGGAGATCGTCGATGTCGCGCTTGCGCCCGGTCATGTCGTTCTCTCGTACCCGCGCTGGGCTACGGTAAAAGCATGGCACGAATCCTTCGGCTCGTGCTCGCGGCGCTCGGATTCCTGCTGTACACGTGGTTCGCGGCCGTTCGGAGTCTCCCGCGCGTCAGGGCGCGGAAGGCTCGCCGCCACGCGCAATGACGCCTTCTGCCAGGCGCTTCGTCGCCGCGTCGACCATCTCGCCGTCGACGGAGCTCGCGCCGTCGGCCGAAGCGAGGATGCGCGCGGCACGCTCGAGCTCGTCCGCGGATGGCGTGAAAACCGCGTTGACGGGCGCGATGTGACTCGGATGGATCACCCACTTGCCGTCGCAACCGAGCGCACGCGCCTGCTCTGCCGACGCGCGTAACGCCGCCTCGTCTCCGATCGAGGCGTACGGCCCGTCGACCGGCTGCAGCCCGTACGCACGCGCGGCGACGACGATGCGCGCAAGCGCGTACGCCGACGACGCGGCGCCGATCGTCAGCACCGGTACGCCGATCGACGCCGCGAAGTCGCCCGGCCCGAAGACGAGCGCCTCGAGCGGCGCCCCGTGCGCGGCGATCCGCTCGACCTCGACGAGGCCGCGGGCGGTCTCGATCTGCACCTCGAGACCGATTCCCTGAGGCAGCTCGGCCGCAACCGGCCTCGACCTCGTCGACGGACTCCACCTTCGGCACGACGACGACGTCGGCGCGTGCCGCGCTCGCCGCCGCCAGGTCGTCGCGCCACCAGGAAGTGCGCATGCCGTTGATCCGCACGGCGAGCGTCCCGCGCGCCGCTGCCGCAGCCGAGCTTCGCGCGCGCAGCGTCCTTGTCCGCTGCGGCGACCCCGTCCTCCAGGTCGACCACGATCTCGTCGGCTTCGAGCCCTGCGGCCTTCGCGAGCATCCGCTCGCTCGACGCCGGCACGGTGAGGCAGGTGCGGCGGCGGCGCATCTGCCGAACCTAACCGTTTCCTAGCACGACTGACATGGATCTTTCATCTCGTGGTCGTACGGTCCGTTCCATGAGACTGATCGTCACGCTCGCCGCAGCGCTCACGCTGCTCTTTCTCGTGCTTCCCGTGCATCAGTAGCGGTTAGCATCGCCCGGGTGAAGGGCGTCATCCTCGCCGGCGGCTCGGGCACGCGGCTGCACCCGCTGACGCGGATCACGAACAAGCATCTGCTGCCGCTGCTACGACCGGCCGATGGTCACGTACGCGGTCGAGGCGCTCGTGCAGGCCGGCGTCGACGAGGTGATGCTCGTCACGGGCGGGACGCACGCGGGCGAGTTCTTCCGCCTGCTCGGCAACGGCCGCGAGTACGGCGTCGATCGGCTCACGTACGGCTACCAGGAGCAGGCGGGCGGGATCGCCGAGGCGCTCGGGCTGGCGGAGCATTTCGTCGCGCGCGACAAGGTCTGCGTGATGCTCGCCGACAACATCTTCGAGCGTTCGCTGCCGGCGATCGTCGAGAACTTCGAGCAGCAGGCGAGCGGCGCGCGCATCGTGCTGTCGCAGGTCGAGGAGGACGAGCACCTGCGTCATCTCGGCGTTGCCGAGATGGACGGCGAGCGCGTGACGCAGATCGTCGAGAAGCCGGAGTCGCCGCCGTCGAAGTACGCGGTCACCGGCGTCTACTTCTACGACGCCCAGGTCTGGGACGTGCTGCCGACGTTGAAGCCGTCCGGACGCGGCGAGCTCGAGATCACCGACGTGAACAACTGGTACGTCGAGCGCGGCGCAGATGGAGGCGGACGTCGTCGACGGCTTCTGGGGCGACGCGGGCGAGTCGATCGAGGCGTACTACGAGGTGAACGACTTCGTGCGCCGCAGCGGGCAGCGATGAACGTCCGCGAGTTCCCGCTGACGCTGCACGAGGACGAGCGCGGCTGGTTCGCGGAGCTCGATCCGCGCCGAGCGCGCTGCCGAAGCCGATCAAGCAGGCGAACCTCTCGCGCTCGCGCAAGGGCGTGATCCGCGGCCTGCACTACCACGAGCGCGGACAGGACGATCTCTTCGTCTGCCTCGACGGGCATGGTGCGCGTCGTCGTGCTCGACCGAGAGACGGGCGAGGTGTTCAGCGAGGACATCGGCGACGACAATCCTGTCGCGCTCTACGTGCCGGGCATCCACGCGCACGGCTACGAGGCGCTGACCGACTGCCTCTTCATGTATCTCGTCACCGAGGAGTACGACGCCGCCAACCCGGACGAGCACGGCATTCCCTGGGACGACGAGCGCGTCCGCCACCTGTGGAGCACGACATCGCCGATTCTCTCGGCACGCGACGCGTCGTCGTAACGCGGCGCAGGCGGGCAGCTCGGCGCGGCGCTCGTCGAGGCGTTCCCGCGGCGCGCGGGCATTGACGCGTGCGGACTGGGACGTCACGCTGCCGCCGCCGCCGCTCGGCGACGTCGACCTCGTGCTGCACGCGGCTGCGTGGACGGACGTCGACGGTGCGGAGGCGAATCCGCAGGAGGCGGCGGCGGTCAACGTCGGCGGCACGCAGCACGCGGCGGAGCTCGGCGCACCGCTCGTCTACTTCTCGATCGGACTACGTCTTCGACGGCGCCGAAGCGGACGCCGTACGTCGAGTCCGACGCGCCGAGCCCTCAGTCGGCATATGGGCGGACGAAGCTGCACGGCGAGGCAGCCGCCGGCGACAGACGCCTGGATCGTCCGCTCCTCGTGGCTCTTCGGCTGGACGAGCGCGCAACTTCGTGCGCACGATGCTCGCGGCTCGGCGCAGAGCGGGACGAGGTCGCAGTCGTCGACGACCAGCGCGGCTGCCCGACGTACGTCGGCCATCTGGCCGATGCGATGACGCGACCT
This sequence comes from uncultured Actinomycetes bacterium, assembly GCA_963838985.1. Classification (GTDB taxonomy): domain Bacteria; phylum Actinomycetota; class Thermoleophilia; order Gaiellales; family Gaiellaceae; genus Palsa-739. The sequence goes on along the minus strand of CAWITF010000002.1, from coordinate 124,967 downwards.
CGTCGCAACTGCCGACAAGGGCGTCTGGCACGTCGCAGCCGACGGCGACTGCACGTGGGCGGAGTTCGCGGAGGCGATCTTCGAGGAAGCGGGTCTCGACTGCCGCGTGCGCCGCATCTCGACCGCCGAGCTCGGACGACCTGCGCCGCGGCCTGCGTACTCGGTCCTGCGCAGCGAGCGCCGGGCGCACCTCAACTGCCGCACTGGCGCGACGGCCTGCGCGCCTGCCTCGAACGCCTTCAGTAACGCACGGCTGCGACGATCGCCTCGGCGACCTCGTCGTGCAAACCGCCCTTGAGCAGGAACGCCGTCGCGCCGGCTTCCCGTGCACGATGCTCGTCGTGCTCCGACGAGAGTCCGCTGACCGCGAGCACGCGCATCGACGGCGAATTCTTCAGCAGCCGCTTCGTCACCTCGAACCGCTCATCCCCGGCATCGCGAGGTCGACGAGCGCAACGTCCGGACGCCGCTCGTCGCGCGAGCTCGAGAGCGGCTTCGCCCGTTGTCGCGTCGTGCCGATCACGTCGATGCGGTCGTCGAGCGCGAGCAGCGCCCGCACGGCCTCGAGGAACATCGGCTCGTCGTCGACGAGCAAGACGCGAATCTGCTGGTTATCGGCCATTGTTTCCATCACCGCCGCAGGGCCCCAGAGGGCGTATGGCCGGAAGCGTGCCGGGTTCTAACCCGACCGCTTCAGCTTTCCGTGCTTCTTCGCATACCGCTCGCCGCGCTTGAAGATCGCGAGACCCAGCGGGATCGCGACGACCGCGATGATCAGCAGCGGCCAGACGTCGGCCCAGGCGAGGCCCGCGCCGTTGACGATCGAGGCGCGGTCGCCGCGAAGCGCGTAGGTCGCCGGCGAGACCTTCGCGATCGCCTGCATCCAGCCCGGCATCACCGACACGGGGTAGTAGACGCCCGAGACGGCGAGCATCATCCCCTGCGCCACGAACCCGAGCTGCGCGCCCTTCTCCGGCGAGATCAGCGGCAGCACCGAGGTCATCATCCCGATGCCGATGAACGACACCGATGCGATCGCGAGCAGCGCGAGCGCAGCGCCGAAGTTCGCGTGCGGCATGTGGATGCCGATGAACGCTGCGACGCGAAGAAGAGAATCGTCGCCCGGATCAGGCCGTAGAGGACGGCGAACGCGCCCATGCCGAACAGGTGCATCGACCGCGACAGCGGCGCCATGAACGTGTACTCGATCGTCCCTTCCCAGCGCTCCCACGCGACGGTCTCGGTCACGAACTCGAAGATGATCCCGAGGAACGCCCAGATCACCGCGCCGACGAGCAGCTTCGTCGCGAGCTCGTTCTCCTGCGCGGCCGACAGGTGCACCGACGCGCGCGATGAAGACGATCGTGAGCGTGTTCGCGATCGTCCAGACCATGAACGCGAGATCCCAGAGGAAGTACCGCTTCGTGAGATACACGTTGCGCTCGACGATGCCGCCGAGGCCGATCAGCTCTTGTCGCAATGTCGCTCCGATTGCGGTCATCCGCCGAACACCTCCCTGTACTCGTCGTCTTCGGTCTTCTCGTCCTCGAACGTCGCGGCCCGGTCGCCGCGAAGAACGCCTCCTCCAGCGTCTCGACGCCGTAGCGTCGCTTCACGTCCGCTACGGGCTCGAGGAAGAGCAGCTCGCCGCGGTCGAGCAGGCCGACGCGGTCGGCGAGCGCCTCGGCCTCGTTCATGTCGTGCGTGCAGAGCAGGATCGTTGCGTCGTGCTTGGCGCGAACGCTGCGGATGAACTCCTGCACTTCGAGCTTCGAGCGCGGGTCGAGACCGGTCGTCGGCTCGTCGAGCAGCAGCAGCACGGGCGACGTGAGCAACGCACGCGCGAGCGCGACCTTCTGCTGCATGCCGCGTGACAGGTTCTCCATCGACTCGCGGCGACGGTCGGCCGGGAAGCCGACCTGCTCGAGGATCTCCGGGATCGCATGGCGTGTCTGCGACGGCGCCATGCCGTAGAAGCGCGCGGCGTACGAGAGGTTCTCGGACGCCGACATCTTCTTGAAGAAGCTCGCCTCGACGGAGACGCGGTTGACGAGCTGGCGGACCTGCCGCGTGCTCGCGGAACGCGTCGTGCCCGAAGATCCGCGCTTCCCCGCCGTCGTCGATCAGGAGCGTCGACAGCAGCCGGACGAGCGTCGACTTCCCGGAGCCGTTCTGGCCCAGGATCGCGACGCATTCGCCGCGCTCGATCGTGAACGTGACGTTCTTCAGCGCCGGCATGGGCGCCGCCGCGAGAACCGGCCGGCCGTGCGGTCCTTTCGACGAAACGTCCTTCGTCAGGTCGTGGACTTCGACCGCCGGCACATCACGGCGAACGGTCGTCATCGGTTGTGCGGTGCTGCAATGGTGGACATGCTGCTCCTTCGCTGAAACGAAGGTGGAATCGGAGAACGGAAAGCCGCCGGTCGGGCGGTGCGCGGACCTAACGGTGGCCGCGCTGCCGGCGAAGCGAGAGCTACCGCCCGCCGGGTTCCGTTCGATCACGATTCCGAGCAACATGACGCACGCAGGATACGGACCGTAAGCGTACGGCGTCAAATCGTTTTTACGCGTCGTTGCCGTCCCAGTAGCCGACCTCGTTCGTGAGGAAGTGCATCGACCAGAGACCGGGGCCTTTCTGCGACGGCGTCTTTGCCATCGCCGCGATCTTGCCGGCATCGGGGTACTCGACGATCTCGGGGGTCGTGTTCGCTGCGGCGACGACGAAGCGTGTGGGCATGTCGCCGTCGTTCCACACGTGGTGTGCACCGTCGGCGCCGCGCGCGAAATGGAGCACGTCGCCGGCGCGTAGCGTCGCTCTCCGTCCGGCGTGCGCACGCTGGGCGTGCCCTCGAGCACGAGCAGCAGCTCCTCGGCGCCGTGGTGGAAGTGGTAGGGGAGGTGCTTCTCGCCCGGGTCGAGCACGTAGACGCTCATCGTCAGGCTCTGGCCGGGCGTGCGGACGAGCCGCCGCGCCTGCGTGCACCAGCCTTCCGGCCCCGGCCCGTAGTCGTCCCACTCGCCCGGCTCGAATGCGTTCTCGAGTGCGTCGCTCATGCCCTGTTCACTCATGCAGCGCTCGGCGGCTCGTCGTCGTCGTCGGCCTCGTCCGTCGGGCCGCGGGCTCGAGCCAGGCGACGACCTCCGGCTCGCGCAGCAACAGCTCGATCACGGTTCCCCACCCTCGTCTCGGTCGCTCACTTGCCCTCCCCCTCCTTGTCGTGGATGAAGAACACGCCGTGGCGTGACTGTGCGGTCAGCTGATTCAGATCCGGGTAGTCGACGACCTCAGGCGAGACGCGTGTCCCGGCCATCACGTAGCGGACGGGCTCGTCGGTCTCGTTCCGGAGGCCGTGCGCGCCCTCCGGGCCGGGTCGGAAGCTGACGACCTCGCCCTCGTCGAGTGCCCGCTCTCCGGCGGGCGTTCGCAGCGTCGGCCGTCCGCGCAGGACGAGCAGGAGCTCTTCCGACCCATGATGCGCGTGGTAGATCGCGAAGGCTCCCGGGTCGAGCTCGTAGACGGTCGCGCCGAGAAAGGCGCCTCGGGGGACGAGTGCGCGGGATTTGGCGCCCCCACCCGACCAGTCCTCGGCGTCGTCCCACTCGTCCGTCCAGATGCTCACGCCGGGATCCTGGCAGAAAAAGAGGACATCTTCTGTCATGATTCGAAAATGCGTGCGACGCGGCTCGTCTCGCTGTTGCTCCTGCTCCAGACGCGCGGCCGGCTGACCGCCGCGGAGATCGCCGAGCGGCTCGAGGTCTCGATCCGGACGGTGCACCGCGACGTCGAGTCGCTCGCCGCCGCCGGCGTGCCGGTCGAGGCCGTGCGCGGCGCCGCGGGCGGCTACCGGCTGGCCGGCGGCTACCGCACGCGGCTCACGGGGCTGACGGGCGACGAGGCAGAGGCGCTTTTCGCAGCCGGGATGCCCGGCCCTGCCGCGGAGCTCGGGCTCGGCGGCGAGCTCGCGGCGGCGCGGCTGAAGCTCCTCGCGGCGCTGCCGGAGGAGCTGCAGGAACGCGCGAGCCGCGCGTCGGCGCTCTTCCACCTCGACACGCCGCGGCTGGTTCCGGGCGGAGGACAAGGTGCCGCACCTGCCGGCGCTCGCCTCGTCGTCTGGCGCGGCTGCCGCGTCCGGCTCCGCTACCGCGAGGGCGGGCGCGTCGTCCAGCGGACGATCGACCCGCTCGGCCTCGTGCTGAAGGGCGGCGTCTGGTACCTCGTCGCGCACCGGTCGCAGGGATGCGCGTCTACCGCGTCTCGCGCGTCGCCGCCGTCCACCTGCTCGAGGCGGCGTGCAGGCGCCCCGACGCCTTCGAGCTGCGGCGCTTCTGGGACGAGTGGTCGCGGGACTTCGAGCAGCGGCTCGCACGCGTCGAGGTGACGGTTCGCGTCACCGAGGACGTGCGGCGTTTTCTCCCGGGCGAGCCCCGCGTCGAGCCCGACGGCCGCGCCGTGCTCGCGTTCTCTCACCTCGGCGACGCCTACCGCGAGCTGTTGCGCTTCGGCGCGCAGCTCGAGGTGCTCGAGCCGGCGGAGCTGCGGGAGCGGATCGCGCGCACGGGCCACGAAGTCGCTGCGTTGTACGCTCGCGCCTGATGCCGTCCCCAACGACGTACGGCCTCTTCATCCTCACGGCGCTCGCGCTGCTCGCGATTCCCGGCCCTGCGGTCCTGTACGTGGTCAGCCGGAGCATCGACCAGGGACGGAGCGCCGGCTTCGCGTCGGTGCTCGGGATCACGACCGGGACGATCGTGCACGTGACGCTCGCTGCGGTCGGGCTCTCCTCGCTCGTGCTCGCGTCGCACGTCGCCTTCGACACCGTGCGCTACGTCGGCGCGGCGTACCTCGTCTTCCTGGGGATCCGGCGGCTGCTGACGAAGCGCGCGGACGACGGCGTCGAGCAGCGAGCCCCGCGGACGCGGCGCGACCTCTACACGCAGGGGCTCGTCGTCAACCTCCTGAATCCGAAGACGATCGTCTTCATCTTCGCGTTCGTCCCACAGTTCGTGGACGTCGGCGCCGGGCACGTCTGGCTGCAGATCATGCTGCTCGGCTTCACGTTCGCCGGCCTCGGCCTCGCGAGCGACAGCCTCTACGCGCTCGTTGCAGGCAGCGTCGCGGACCGCCTACGCGACACGCCGACGATCGCCCGCGTCGAGCGTTGGTTCGGCGGGACGGTGCTGATCGGGCTCGGCCTCGCGGCGGCGCTCGTGGCCCCACATCGCAGCAGCTGAGAGCTAGGGCGTCTGCTTCGTCGCTGCAACGGTCCGACGGGGAAGTACGAGAGTCCCACCGCCGTTCGCGCACGCCTTGTCATCGACCTTGAGCACGAGCGGATCGGCAGAGGCGTCCGTGGTCGTTCCAGTGACGGATGTCTGGTTCGTTCCACCGCAGGCGACTCCGACCGCCTTCGCGCCTGCTGCATTCAAATAGACGGTGACATTCGCGGGTTGCGAATCGGTCTTCGCCGACGGACCGTAGTACTTGGCGACTATCACGCCTGCAAGAATCAGAGCCGCGATCAGGGCGTACAAGGCCCATCGTCCGTATTTGCGCTTCTCGCTGATCGTCGAGTTGATGGTCGCGACAACTTTGTCTACCTCGTCCTCTGTCGCGATGGAGACGCTCCGCGACTGCGCCCAGAGAGCGAGACCAACTGCCCCCGCCAAGGGGACGAACGGCCACACGACCTGCCACGGTGTCGCAGAGTCTTTCGGCGCAACGAGCGCGATCACCGCTCCATATGCGCTACCGACTGCGAGCGCCGCCGTGACGATCTTGTCTGCCAGCGAGTCAGCGCCCGCCAGCGCTCCGTTCAACGCGCCTTTGTAATTGTCGACCCCAACGGCCTCGCCGAACGTGAGGCCTTCGAGCTTGGGTACGCCGTGCCTGCCCGCGGGGTGCTCGCTCATACTTCGACCTTGAAGATGTGACCGCACGGGGTGCAGTAGACGAGCACCTTGGTGGCCTCATGGTTCGCGTCGTGGTGCACCGCCTTGGCGAGCTCCTCGCCGACCGTGCCGGCGAAGCGTTCCAGAGCAGATCGGTCGACCTCGTCCGCGCGGAACATCGCGCCCAGGTCGGGGATCGAGGAGTGCAGGCCCACCGGCACGAGCTCCGCGTGATCGAGGTCGATCGCCGGGAACGCCGACTCGACCTCCGCGCGCGAACGCACCATGACCTCATGTGCCCGAACAACCAGCGTGTGGCTCGGTATCGAGCAGATTCCCTTGTCGCCTGTCGGGCAGGGGATAGATGCCACCGTCTCGACCTCCTCGAGTGTTGCCTCGAGGCGACGATATCGCGACTTGGGCGGTTCTTCTAGGGCGCGGCGGCGCGACGAGCTCGACCGTCCATCGCCCGCCCCCGCGCCTCAATCGCAGCAACTAGTCGGACCACCAGTCCTGCTTCATCTCCGTGTCGTCGGCGGCCGGAGCGCCGATCGCGACGAGCTCGAGCCCGTCGGCACCGGCCTCGAGCGCGCGCGTGACGTTCCCCGGCACTCGCAGTGCGTCCCATTGCTTCAGCGCGACGATCTCGTCGTCGAGCTTGCGCGGCCGCTGCCGGCGATGATCACGTAGAGCTCTTCCTGCTGCGCGTGCTCGTGCCCGAACGGCATCCGAAATCCGGCTCCAGCTTCTGGTAGCTGATGCCGAACTTGGCGAGCCCGATCGGCTTGCGCGCGAAGCGCGTCTCGAGGTTGTCGCCGAGCCCGAACTGCTCGGCCGCGTTGTCGATCTGCTTGAGGTTGAGAAGCGTGTATTCGGCCATGTCGGATCGTTGACATGCCGTCCGCACGGTCCGCTATCTTCGTGCCCTAGACGCCCGCCACCGGCGGCGGGCGCCGAGGCAACGACGCCTCATCACCTGCAGCTTCGACGCTGCGCGGTGGTGGGGCTTTTTTCGTGGTCCAGCACGGGTGATCGGAAGGAGACGAGAGGGCGATGGCAGAGATCGAGAAGGAGCTCCGGCACTACCTCGAGGGGCAGGTCGAGCCCCGGACGGCGCTCGAATGGTCGCGCGAGACCCGCGCGGCGATGGTCGACCTGAAGTTCTGCGACCTGCTCGGCACGTGGCAGCACGTGACGCTGCCGGTCGGCTCGTTCGACGAGTCCGCGTTCGACGAGGGCCTCGGCTTCGACGGCTCGTCGATCCGCGGCTGGCAGGGCATCGCCGAGAGCGACATGATCTTGATGCCCGACGCCTCGACGGCGATCCTCGACCCGTTCACCGAGGCGCCGACGCTCTCGCTCGCTCTGCGAGATCGCCGAGCCCGCTCACCTACGAGCCGTACTCGAAGGACCCGCGCCGCGTCGCGAAGCGCGCCGAGGAGTACCTGCGCTCGACCGGCATCGCCGACACGTGTTACGTCGGTCCCGAGTGCGAGTTCTTCGTCTTCGACGAGGTCTCGTACACGAGCGGCGCCGAACGAGGCGCGCTACAAGGTCGACTCCTCCGAGGGCCACTGGAACTCGGGCGACCCCGGTCTCGGCTACACGATCCGCGAGAAGCAGGGCTACTTCCCGCCGGCGCCGCACGACACGCTGCAGCGACCTGCGCACGCGCATGGTGCTGACGCTCGAGCGCCTCGGCGTGCAGTGCGAGTTCCACCATCACGAGGTCGCGTCGGCGGGCCAGTGCGAGATCGACCTGCGCTTCGAGTGCCTGCGCGCATGGCCGATCAGGTGCATCCTCTACAAGTACGTGATCAAGAACACGGCGCTCGCCGCGGGGAAGACCGCGACGTTCATGCCGAAGCCGATCTTCGGCGACAACGGCTCGGGCATGCACTGCCACCAGTCGCTGTGGAAGGAAGGCACGCCGCTCTTCGCCGACAAGTCCGGCCCCGCGGGGCTGTCGCAGCTCGCACGCGCGTACGTCGCGGGTCTGCTCGAGCACGCGCCGGCGCTGCTCGCCTTCTGCGCGCCGACGACGAACTCGTATCGCCGGCTCGTGCCGGGCTACGAGGCGCCGGTCAATCTCGCGTACTCGTCGCGCAACCGCAGTGCGTGCATCCGGATCCCGACGTACAGCGAGTCGCCGAAGGCGAAGCGCATCGAGTTCCGCTGCCCCGACCCGACCGCGAACCCGTACCTGGCGTTCTCGGCGATGCTGATGGCCGGGCTCGACGGGATCGAGCGCGGGCTCGACCCGGGCGAGCCGTGCGACTTCGACCTCTTCGAGGACGACCACGGCGTCACGCAGGTGCCGGGTTCGCTCGCCGAGGCGCTCGACGCGCTCGAGGCCGACCACGCCTTCCTGACGAAGGGCGGCGTCTTCAGCGAAGACCTGATCCAGACCTGGATCGACTGGAAGCGCGAGAACGAAGTCGACGCGGTGCGCCTGCGCCCGCACCCGATGGAGTTCGCGCTCTATTACGACTGCTAGGCGCGTGCCGACGGCAACGCGCATCGAGATCCGCGACCTCCAGCCACTGGACTGGCCGGAGGTCGCGGCGATCTACGCGGACGGCATCGGCACGGGTAACGCCACCTTCGAGACCGCGGTGCCGACGTGGGAGGCGTGGGGCACGGCGCATCCCGAGCTCCGGCTCGTCGCGATGCTGGACGATCGCATCGCGGGCTGGGCCGCGCTCGCGCCGTCGTCTTCGCGCTGCTGCTACCGCGGCGTCGCCGAGGAGAGCGTCTACGTCGCCGGGTGGGCGCGCGGCCGCGGCGTCGGTCGCGTGCTGCTCGAGAGGCTGATCGAGCGCTCCGAGGCTGCAGGGATCTGGACGTTGAACGCCGGGGTCTTCCCCGAGAACGAGCCGAGCATCCGGCTCCATCGCTCGTGCGGCTTCCGCGTGCTCGGCACGCAGGAGCGGGTGGGCGAGTCGAACGGGGTCTGGCGCGATGTCGTGTTGCTGGAACGACGATCGGAGGTGGTTGGTCGATGACGAAGGTCGAGGCGGTGGTCATCCGCGAGCGGATCGAGACCGTGATCGACGCGGTCGAGGATGAGACGGGCCACGTCGGCGTGACGGTGATCGAGGCGGTCGGCCACGGCCGGCAGCGCGGCGATCACGCACGAGTACCGGGGGCGCGTGTTCGAGTCGCGCTTCCTGCCGAAGGCGCTGCTCGTCTTCGTCGTCGACGACGAGAACGCCGACGGCGTCGTCGCGGCGATCGTCGACGCCGCCGCAGCGGCAACGAGTCGGGCGACGGCCTCGTCTGGACGACGCGCGTCGACAACGTCACGCACAACCGCACGGGCATGCGGCTCGAGGAGGTGGAGGTCGGATGATCGCGGCTGCGATTGCAACAAGGACCTGCTCGTCGCGGCGAGCACGATCTGGGTCGTCGATCACGGCCGTCCTCGTGATGTTCATGCAGGCGGGCTTCGCGTTCCTCGAGGCGGGCCTGACCCGGATGAAGAACGCCGGCCACATCGCCGGCAAGAACGTGCTGATCTTCGGCGCTCTGCTCGATCGTCTACTGGGCCGTCGGCTTCGGCCTCGCCTTCGGCGACGGCGGCGCGATCATCGGCACGCACGGGTTCTTCCCGTCGGTCGACGCGCTGACCTCGGTCGGCAAGGCGCCGTTCGACTGGTTCTCGCGAGATCCCCGGCGCCGCCGGCTACCTGTTCGAGGTCGTCTTCGCCGGCGTCTCGCTCGCGATCGTCTGGGGCGCGATGGCCGAGCGCGCGAAGCTCTGGGTCTACTTCGTCTTCGGCGTCTACTTCACGCTGATCGTACTCGATCGTCTCGCACTGGATCTGGAGCCCGCACGGCTGGCTCTTCAAGCACGGCATGCAGGACTTCGCCGGCTCGACGGTCGTCCACTACCAGGGCGCGCTCGCCGCGCTCGCCGGGGCGCTCATCCTCGGGCCGCGCATCGGCAAGTTCGGCACCGACGGCCGCGCGAACCCGATCCCGGGCCACAACATCCCGTTCGCCGTGCTCGGGACGATCATCCTCTGGTTCGGCTGGTTCGGCTTCAACCCGGGCTCGACGCTCTCGGTCGACTTCGGCGGCTTCGGCTACTTCGCCTACGTCGCGCTGACGACGAACCTCGCGGCGGCGGCGGGCGCGCTCACCGGCATCGTGCGTCGCGTGGGTCAAGCTCGGCAAGCCCGACATCTCGATGATGCTGAACGGCGCGCTCGCCGCGCTCGTCGCGATCACCGCGGCGTCCGGCTTCGTCGCACCGTGGGCGGCGATCCTGATCGGCGTCGGCTCCGGCGACGATCGCCGTCTTCGGCGTCGTCTTCGTCGAGCGGATCGGCATCGACGACCCGATCGGCGCGGTCGCGGTGCACGGCATGTCGGGGGTCTGGGGCACGCTCGCCTGCGGCCTCTTCGCGGTGCCGGTGCTCGCGCAGCAACCTCGCGACCGGCACGAAGGGCCTCTTCTACGGCGGCGGCTTCCACCAGCTCGGCGTGCAGGCGCTCGGCCTCGTCGCCGTCGGCGCGTTCACGTTCGCGCACGTCGTTCGCCGCGCTCTGACGTGCTGCACAGGATCTGGGGCATCCGCGTCGAGCCGAGGTCGAGGCGCAGGGCCTCGACGTGCACGAGCACGGCATGTGGGGCTACCCCGAGTTCTACATCCCGGTCCCCGGCGGGTACGGCACCGAGTCGCACGGCCATCTCGGCCTCGGGCACGGCCACGTGCACCGGCCCGCGCCGGCTCCCGTTCCGAAGGAGGTGACGGCATGAACACCTGTACGTGCACCACGCCGGTGCCGGTGCAGCGCGCCACGCGCAAGGGCGCGGCGAGCACCGTGTGCGCACGCTGCAATCAGCCGGTGGCGCTGCGGCTCGCGCCGTCGCGCCGCGCCGCGTAGGCGGTCTTCGGGAGCAGGAGCGCGAGGCGCCGGGCCTCGCGCTCCCACTCCTCGAGCATCACGGTCGCGCGCGGTGATCCCGTGTACCGCGCATGCCGCTCGAGCAGCGTGCGGAGCTCGACGAGCAGGTCGGCGTCGAGCTCCGCGACCGCAACGTGCTCGTCGTTCAACTGTGCGAGATCGAGATCGCGAACGACAAGCCGTCCGCCGGTCATGCCCGCCGCGAGGTTCGGGCCGGTCGAGCCGAGCACGACGACCGTGCCCGCGGTCATGTACTCGCAGGCGTGCGCGCCGACTCCCTCGACCACCGCGGTCGCACCCGAGTTCCGCACGGCGAAGCGCTCGCCCGCACGCCCCGCGCAGAAGAGCTTGCCGCCGGTCGCGCCGTAGAGCGCGGTGTTGCCGACGAGCACGGGCTTGCCGGCGTCGTCGGCGGGCGGGGCGATCACGATGCGGCCGCCGCCCATGCTCTTGCCGACGTAGTCGTTCGCCTCGCCGACGAGCTTGAGGACGACGCCGGCCGAGAGGAACGCGCCGAAGCTCTGGCCTGCGCTGCCGCGGAAGTGCGCGTTCACGCGGCCCGGCGGCGTCGCGGTCCCGAACTCGCGCGCGACGCGAACGCCGACGCGTGCGCCGACAGCGCGGTCGCGGGTGGCGATCTCGTACGAGAGGTCGACGATGCGAGCCTCGGCGAACGCGGGCTCCGCATCGAGGGCGAGCTGCTCGCCGAGTCGGCCGCCCGGCGCGGTCGGCACGGGCACGCGCGCGTAGCCGCTCCCCGAGGGAACGACGAGCGCGTCGAGGTCGAAGACGCTCTGGCGCGCGCGGAGGAGGTCGGTGCGCCCCACGGCCTCACCGAGCGAGCGCAGGCCGAGCGCCGCCAGCCGCCGCCGGACGTCTTCGGCGACAGCGAGCACGTACGCCTGCACCTGCTCCGGTGTCGCTGCGAACTTCGCGCGCAGCTCGGGCTTCTGCGTCGCGATCCCGACCGGGCACGTGTCGAGATGGCACGAGCGCACCATCAGGCAGCCCTCCGCGATCAAGAGCGCGGTGCCGAACGACACCTCGTCGGCTCCGAGCAGCGCAGCGATCACGACGTCGCGGCCGGTCTTCATCCCGCCGTCGACGCGCACGCGGACCCGGCCGCGCAGGCCCGACGCCGTCAGCGCCTGGTGCGTCTCGGCGAGCCCGAGCTCCCACGGCAGCCCGGCGTGCTTGATCGAGGAGAGCGGGCTCGCGCCGGTGCCGCCGTCCGAGCCCGCGACGTGGATCACGTCGGCCAGGGCCTTCGCCACGCCGACCGCGACGACGCCGACGCCGCGCTCGGCGACGAGCTTCACCGAGACCGCGCCCGCCGGGTGCGCCTGGCGGAGGTCGAAGACGAGCTGCGCGAGGTCCTCGATCGAATAGATGTCGTGGTGCGGCGGCGGTGAGATCAGCTGGATACCCGGCTCGGTGTGACGCAGCCGCGCGATCTCCTCGCTCACCTTCGCTGCGGGCAGCTGGCCGCCCTCGCCGGGCTTCGATCCCTGGGCGATCTTGATCTGCAGCTCGTCCGCGAACGCGACGTACTCCGGCGTGACGCCGAAGCGCGCGGACGCGACCTGCTTGATGCGCGAGTTGCGCTCGTCGCGGAAGCGGTCGCGATCCTCGCCGCCTTCACCCGAGTTCGATTTCGCGCCCAGCCGGTTGAAGGCGATCGCGACCGTCTCGTGCGCCTCGGCCGACAGCGAGCCGTGCGACATCGCGCCGCTCGAGAAGCGCTTGACGATCGACTCGGCGGGCTCGACCTCCTCGAGCGGGACCGGGCTCGTGTTGCGGAGCTCGAGCAGATCGCGGATCTCCATCGGCTCGCGCCCGTCGACGAGCTCCGCGAAGCGCGCGTAGTCGCCCTTTCGAAGCACGTGCGCCTGCAGCATCGCGACGACCTGCGGATCCGTCTCGTGACGCTCGCCGCCCTTGCGGAACTTCACGTAGCCGGGGTTCTCGAGCTCGGCGCCGTCGCTCCACGCGTGGGCGTGGCGCCCGCGAAGCTCCTGCTCGAAGCGGGCCAGGCCGGGATCGCCGAGCACGTCGAAGAGCTCGGCGCCACGGTAGGCGGCGAGATCCGAGATCCCCATCTTCGACATGATCTTCAGCACGCCGTCCTCGATTGCGTCGCGGAAGCGCGCCTGCGCCTCCGCGGGCGACGGGTGGTCGCCGCCGAGCTTGTCGTCGGACGCGAGCTCGGCGACGGTCTCGAGGGCGAGTCGCGGGCAGATCGCGTCGGCGCCGTAGCCGATCAGGCAGGCGCATCCGTGCGCGTCGCGGACGTCGTCGGCGACCACGATGACCGAGCAGCGGGTCCGGACACCTTCGGCGACGAGGCCTCGCTGCACGCTCTGCACCGCAAGCAGCGACGGGATCGGCGCTCGCGTGTCGCCGGCCGCTTCGTCGGTGAGGACGATCAGCTCGGCTCCGGCCGCGACCGCAGCTGCAGCGTCGGCGGCGAGGCGCTCGAGCGCAGCGGCGAGCGGCTCGCGTCCGATCGTCATGTCGAGTCGCCGGCCCTCGACCGCGTCCGGATAGAGGAAGAAGGAGCCGAGCTCGGTGAGCGGCGGTGCGGGCCCGTCGGAGAGCAAGGACGCGCGCGCACCGAGCAGGGTACGGAGCGAGAAGACGCTGCGCTCACGCAGATGGTCGAGCGGCGGGTTCGTCACCTGCGCGAAGCGCTGCCGGTAGTACGAGAAGACGGGGCGCGCGCGGCCCGCGAGCGCGGGCAGCGCGGTGTCGTCGCCCATCGAGGAGATCGGCTCGTGGCCGCTGCCTGCGGTGGGGCGGAGCCCGAGCGCGAGCTCTTCCCGCGTCAGCCCGGCGGCGGCCTGCCGCGGCAGGAGCGAGGCCGCCGGCGCCGCGACAGGCGTGCCGACGCCGCGCGACCGCACCGCGCCGAGCAGTCGCCGGTAGGGGCGGCCCGCGGCGAGCGTCGAGGCGATCGTGTCGTGCTCGAGCAGTCCGACCGCCGGGTCGACCGCGATCCGCTGCCCTGGACCGAGACGCGCCCGTCGCAGCCGGCCGTCGAGCGGCACCGCGCCCGCCTCCGACGCGCAGGCCACGATCCCGTCGTCGCTCACCGCGTAACGCAGCGGACGCAATCCGTTCCGGTCGAGCGACGCGCCGACGATGCGCCCGTCGGTGTAGATCACCGCTGCCGGCCCGTCCCAGGGCTCGACGAGCGTCGCGTGGTAGCGGTGGAACTCGCGAACGTGCTCGTCGAGCTCCCAGGCGGGCGGCACGAGCATCGCGAACGCGTGCTGCGGCTCGCGGCCGCCGCGCACGAGCAGCTCGAAGGCGTTGTCGAGGAGCGCGGAGTCCGACCCCGACTCGTCGAACGCGGGTGCGAGCTCGTCCCCCTCGATGCCCAGGCGCCCGCGCCGCGCACGCATTGCGGCGACGTTGCCTTCGATCGCGTTGATCTCGCCGTTGTGGCAGAGCAGGCGGAACGGCTGCGCACGCTCCCAGGTCGGCGCCGTGTTCGTCGAGAAGCGCTGGTGGAAGATCGCGAACGGAACGGCGAGAGCCGGGTCGACCAGGTCGGGATAGAACGCCGCGAGCTGGCCGGCCGCGCAGAGCGCCTTGTACGTGACCGTCCGGAACGAGAAGGAGGCGATGTAGGCGCCGCCCGCGAGCTCGGCGCGGCGCCGGGCGCGATGCGCGCGGAGCTCGGCCTCGTCGTCGAGGAGACCGGGCGGGCGCCCGAGGACGAGCTGCTCGATCCGCGGCATGCTCTCGCGCGCGACCGCGCCGAGCGCCGTGGGCTCGACCGGCACGGTGCGCCAGCCCCGCGGCTCGATGCCTTCCGCGAGGCAGGCGGCCTCGATCGCGGCGCGTGCCTGCTCGTCCCGCAGGAAGACCATCGCCAGGCCGCACCACGGGGCGGGCACGAGCGCGGGAACGAGCGGCAGCAGGACGCCGGCGCCGTCGCCGCTGACGCCGTCCGCCGCATACGCGCCGCGATGCGAGACGCGCTCGAGCCCCGCGAGCGTGAGATCGAGGATGTGGCGCGACGGCCGGCCCGCGACATCCGCGACGAAGCCGACGCCGCACGCGTCCCGCTCTCTCGTCCGGTCGAAGATCGTCCCGTGCAGCCTGGGAGTCACCCTAGGCTGCTGGCCGGACGGCTGTCTACCCCACGTAGATCGGCGTGTGCAGCGGGACGAGGTCGTACAGCTGCTCGACGTCCGGGATCATCATCCGGATGCAGCCGTGCGACGCGGCGGAGCCGATCGACCAGGTCTCGTCGGTGCCGTGGATGCCGGCGCCGTCGTAGAAGCCCATCCACCGCGCCTTGATCGGGTCGTCGGGCCCCGGCGGGATGACGCGGCCCGCGAGGTCGCCCGCCCACGAGGAGAGGGGGACGTGCCAGGACGGGTCCACCTGCTTGTCGTTGATCGTGTACTCGCCGGCGGGCGTCTCGAGGCCGGCGCGGCCGACGGCGATGCGATACGTCTTCGCGAGCTTCAGCTGCTTGTAGAGGCGCAGCGTGTACGTCTCGCGGCTGACGAGGATGTACGTGCCATAGCGGCGCTTGATCGTCGACGTCCACCAGCGCGGCGCGACTGCGCGCGTCGGCACGTCGATCGTGCTCGTGGCGGCTTCGAGTCGCAGCAGCGCGTTCGTGATCGCGTGTGCGAGCTGCGGCTGCTTGACGGCGAGGCCGGCCTTGGAGGGCATCACCTTCAGGCCGGTCGCGAGCGGCGTGGGAACGACGCGCGCACTGCGTGCGGGGCGGTCGACGACGCGTGCGACACGCGCGACGAAGTCGTCGACGTGCTGCTGCGAGAGCGCCGCGCGGAGCGGGATCGCGACGTCGACCCGCTTGCCGCGGAGGTCGCGGAGCACGCGATGCGCGAGGCCGCCGGAGCGGCTCGCCTGCACGGCCTCGTCGACCATGTGCGCGACGTCGACGTGCAGCCCGGCGCCGGTCGGCCGAACGCGGAAGCGGTGCTCGCCGGAGACGACCTCGATCGAGCGCCGGAGCCGCGTGGAGAGCGACGCCTGGACGCGGGTCGTAGCCTCCGGCGCGCGCAGGCCGCCGACGTCGACGCCCGCGACCGTCACGCCTTCGGCGATCCGGTCGGCGCGGCTCGAGTCCCAGAGGTATGCGGTCGCGCCGCCGGCGACCAGGACGATCCCGGCCACGGCGAGCACGACCCCTGCTGCGACCCAAAGCTTGCGCTTCATCCTCTGCGCGTTGTACTCCCCTCGTGCGACGTCGCGCAATCCCCCGAGTACGCTCTCCGGCGGTGCGCGCCCAGGTCGTCGACTGCCGCTGGGAGCTCGGAAGCCCCGACCGGGGCCGGGAGCTCTACCTCGAGGGCCACGTCCCCGGCGCCTCGTTCCTGGACGTCGAGCGCGACCTCTCGGACCTGTCGGTTCCGGATGCGGGCCGGCATCCGCTGCCTTCGGCGGCGCAATTCGAGGCGGCTGCGTCCAGGGCAGGCATCGGGCCGGGCGTGCTCGTCGTCGCCTACGGCTCGCTCGGCGGCGCGGAGCGGCTCTGGTGGCTGCTCCGCCATTTCGGTCACGACGACTGCGGCGTCCTCGTCGGCGGTATCGAGGCCTGGGGCGGCCCGCTTCGTGCGGGCGAGGAGGAGATCGAGCCTGCAGAGTTCGTGGCGCGGGAGCGGAGCGGCGACACGATCGACGCAGCCGAGCTCGGCGGGCGGCTCGGTGACCCCTCGCTCGTTCTGATCGACGCGCGGACCGCGAATCGCTGGCGCGGCGAGCCGAACCCGGTCGACGATCCGCCGGGGCGCATCCCCGGCGCGCTGAGCACGCCGTGGGCGGAGCCGCTTCCCGACGGGCTGCCGGGCGGCGAGCTCGTCGCCTACTGCGGCTCCGGCGTCACCGCCTGCGTGCAGCTGCACCGTGCCTGGCTGCGCGGTCGCGAAGGACGGCTCTATCCAGGCTCGTGGAGCGAGTGGTCGCAGCGCGGGCTCCCGCTCGAACGCGGCTGAGTCAGCGTGGAGCTGAGCGAATGGCACATGTGGTGGAAGAAGCGCGGAGCTGCCGGCATCCGCGCGCGGCTGATGCGCGAATGGGATCCCATCGGCGCCCAGGGGATCCCGGAAGCGGCAGACGAGTACGACAGCTACGTCGGGACCGTCGGAACGATGCTCCGCGACGGCGCTCGCGCAGGTGAGCTGCGTGCCTACCTGAGGGATGTTCGGGTTCATCGGATCGGCATGGGAGCTTCGTGGAAGGCGCGACGTCGCGACGATGCGGCGTCGCGAGCGCTCGTCGAGTGGTACGAGCGCGAGATGCGTGCGGGTCCGAAGTACGTGGCCAGGTCTTGACCTGGTCGCTGCCTTGGGGCTCTACGCCTGCCTGACAGAGAGGCATGCGACCTGGCTGAAGCCAGGTCGCAGAGAGACTCAGCTCGTCGCGGCGAAGACGACCGAGACGTCGGCCTCGACCGTCTGCGTGCCCGGCTCGATCGCAACGCCGGCGTCGGCGGTCTTCGCGGCGAACGGCAAGGGCGTCGCAGCTCCGCCTTCGGAGAGCGACTGGACCTCGCCGAGCGTCAGCCCGCCGGCTGCGGCGAGTGCGGCTGCCTTCTGCCGCGCGTCTGCGACCGCGGCCTTCAGCGCGTCGCGGTAGAGAGCGTCGCTGTCGCTCCGGGAGAGGCTCGGCCCAGAGACGCCGGTCGCGCCGGCCTTCACGGCTGCGTCGACGAGCGGGCCTGCCTTCTCGAGCGTGGTCTTCGCGGTCACCGTCGTCGATGCGACGTAGCCGATGACCTGCGTGCCGTCCTCGTTCGTCTGCGGGTCGAGCGACAGCTGGCTCGTCTGCAGGTCGGCCGCGGCGACGCCGGCGTTCTTCGCGGCCTGAGCGAGCGCTGCGGCGGCGTCGCTCGTCCGCGCGATCGCGCCCGTCGCCGTCGCAGCGTGCGTCTCGACGGTGAAGTCGAACGACGCTCGATCGGGGACGGTCGTCACCGTTCCGTGGCCGGAGACGGCGATCGTCTTCGCCGGCGGCGTCGCCGAGCGGCCGAGGTGTGGCTGCGCGACCCCGGCGAGCGCCGAGGCACCGAGGAGCACGCCGGCAAGGAGGATCACCCGGGAAGCACGCATCACGCACGTAATACGGCACCGGCCGGTCGGACTGTCACAGGGGAAAGCGCGCTACGCGGCGGCGGTGCTCGTGCCGAGCTCGCCCAAATAGGGCGTCCATCTTTGCGGGATCCGCGGGGCGGCGAGCTTGATGAAGAGCACCGGCTGCGGTGCGCGGGGGAGCGTCTTCAGCTCCATGCCGACCTGCTCGAGCGTGCGGTCGCCCTTGCGCAGGTTGCACGGCGCGCAGGCGGTGACGACGTTCTCCCAGATCGACTCGCCGCCCTTCGAGCGCGGGACGACGTGGTCGAGTGTCAGCCGCCCGTTCGCGGTGCCGCAATAGACGCAGCGCCAGCCGTCGCGGGCGAAAAGTGCTCGGCGCGAGATCTTCCGCTGGATCGCCCGAGGAACGCGGACGTAATGGATCAGCCGGATCACGTGCGGCCAGATGAAGCTGCCGGTCGCCGAGCGGAGCGGCTGGTCGAGGTGCTCGACGACCTCCGCCTTGCCCTTGTAGAGGAGCACGTGGGCGCGCCGCACCGTGCATACGTTGAGCGGCTCGTAGCTGGCGTTCAGGACAAGAACGTGCTGCACCCTGCGGCAAAAGGTACCAGCGAAGGCCTCGCGTGAGGCTCAGCCGGCCCCGCCCATGGCCCGCTCGACCGCCTCGAGCTCCTCGGGGGAGAGGGCGATCGAGGCGTGGCCCCGGTCGAGCTCCTTGATGTAGATGCGCGCGTAGTCCCTGCCCTGGATCGCCGTCAGCACGACGCCGCTCCGCGCCGAGTCGAGCAGGGCGACCGAGGCGGACTGGTGGCCGCCGGAGTTCTCGTAGGCGTCGTAGCGGACGATCGCCGTCTTCGAGACCGAGTCGTCGACGCGCCGGTCGATCCGGCCGACCTCTCCCGTCACGGTGTCGACGGCGCGATGGAGGGCGTCGATGCGCGCCTGCAAGGAGACGGCGAAGTCGACGAGGTCCTCCTTGCCGTCGCCGAGCAGCGTCAGCTGCGCACGGCGCACGCGGCGCAGCGTCAGGTAGTGCGCGAGCGCGATGACGAGCGCGAGCACCGCCGCGGCCGCCGCCCCGATCGCGATCCAGCCGGCGACCGACGAGCTCAGGTGCATCCGCTCACTGGCTGAGCGTGAAGAGGATCGAGTAGACGCCCTTGTTGTTCGTCAGGTTCTGCTCGCCGGGAACCGGGCTGACGAACACCGTGACGCTCGCCTGCGACGCGAACGCGGAGGGGGGCACGTCGAAGCCGGTGAACCCCACCGTCTTCTGCTCGGCGGCGCCGATCACTGGAATCGTCTTCGTCTTCTTGTAGATCTGCTTGCCGCCCGCAGTGATCGTGAGCGTCACCGGCACGTTCGTCTCGGTCGAGTCGCCGGAGTCCTCGACGGTCGCCGTCATCGTCAGGTCCTGCGAGACCGTCACCGTCGTCGGGCTGCTCGACGAGAGGTCGGTTCCCTGCGGCGTCACGCGAACCGAGATCAGCCCGTCGCCGTGCTTGCCCGTCGTGGGGGCGCCGCCTGACGACGCGCCGCCGAGCCGCGTGAGCAGCAGCGAGAACGAGCGCGCGCTCAGCAGGTCGGCGTTCGGGATCAGCTTCGACGTCGGGATGGCGACGCCCTTGACGCCGACGTTCTGCAGCTGCTGCGTCGCGGGAAGGCGGTAGAGCTGCTCCCAGACGACATCGCCTGCGCTCAGCACCTGACCGTCGGTTGTCAGCGCGTCGGCGATGCCCGTCGTGTTCTTCTTGATGTTCGCGCGCGCAAGCGTGTCGCCGAGCCCCGCGAATCCCTTCGCGCGCAGCTCGAGCGCGTTGACGAGGTTCTGGTGCGCAGCGCGCAGCGGCCCCGGCGGGCGGATCTGCTGTGCCTGCGTATACGCCTGCTGCTCCTGCTGCGCGTACTGCTGCAGCAGGCTCTCGAGCTCCGACTGCTTGAGCCCGGGCGAGATCAGCTTGCCGGAGAACTCTTCGCCGAGCTTCTTGTCGCCGTCGGCGAGCACCTTCACCTTGTCGACGTACGACGCGTACTCGTCGTGCTTGCTCTTGCCCTGGCACGAGCCGACCCAGAAGACGAGACCGACCACCACGACGATCGCGATCGCGATCAGACCGACGAGTCGTGCGAGCGGGACGAGCCCCGTCGGCGTCTGCAAGGGAGGCCGAGGCGGGCGCTCCCCGCCCCCGCCGCGTCCACCGGGCATCTCCAGCCGCGGCAGCCGCCGCCGCTGGGTCGCCTCGACGGTCTCGGGCTCGTCGAAGAAGTCGAACTCGATGTTGTCGTCGTCGTAGGTGCTCATACCGTTGGCAGGTCGGCCCAGACTGTACTGCGGGGTTCGCCCGTGGAGGAAATAACCCTCCGGCCGCCAACGAGTTCTGACCCATGTCCAACGCTGCGCTCGCGCTCGAAGGCGACGGGCTCGTTCTCAACAGATACCGGCCCCTTCGACCGCTCGGGAGCGGCGGCTCGGGGTCGGTCTGGCTCGCCCGTGACGAGCAGACGGGCCTCGACGTCTCCCTGAAGATCGTCGCCCGCGAGGGCAAGGCCGCCGCGCGCGCGGAGCGCGAGGCCGCCGCCGCCGCGAAGCTCCGGCATCCCAGCTGCCTGCGGGCCTACGCCTTCGCCCGCGACTCGCGACACGTCTACATCGCCTACGAGTTCGTCCCGGGCCGCACCTTCCGGGAGGCGCTTCGCGCGGGGGAGTTGCCCGACGCCGACGCGATCGAGGCCTGCGCTCAGGTGTGCGAGGGACTTGCGCATGCCCACGCGACCGGGATCCTCCACCGCGACGTCAAGCCGTCGAACGTCCTGCTGGCCGAAGGCGACAGGGTCTCGGCGAGGCTGCTCGACTTCGGGCTCGCGCGGATGGCCGAGGCGGAGACCCTGACCGCGCAGGGCGACGTGCCGGGAACGCTCGCCTACATCTCGCCCGAGCGGCTGGCGGGCGACGACGCGCAGGCCGCTGCAGACGTCTGGGCCGTCGGCGTGATGTTGTGGGAGTCGCTCTCGGGCCGGCATCCGTTCTGGCAGACGTCGATGCTCGACACGGCGCGCGCGATCGAGCTCGGCGCCCCGCCGCTCGCGACGCTGCGGCCCGACCTGCCGAAGGGCCTGCTGCAGCTCGTCGACCGCGCGCTCGCGCTGAACCCGGCGCGCCGGCCTTCGGCGGCGGAGCTCGCGGCCGCGCTTCGCGGCGCCTCGGTGCAGCGCCCGCGCACGCGCGCGCGGACGGCGCCCGCGACGGTCACGGAGCCTGCCGCACGTGCGGGCAGCGCCGTGCTCGCGGCGGTCTACACCGTCTGGGCCGCAGCCACTTTGCCGTTCTATCCCGTCGGGGTGGGCGATCGGCCTCGGCCTGGCGGCGGCCGCGATCACCGCCTTCCGGGCGCGCCTCGGCCTCGCGGTCGCGCTCGCCGTACCGGTCTTCCCGCTCGGGAACATCTCGTCCGGGCTCGCTGTTCTCTACGCCGTGCTCGCGGCCGGCTGGATCGTCCTCTCATGGCGCGAGCCGCGGTCCGCGCTCCTCTTCGCGCTCGGGCCGCTGCTCGCGCCGCTCGCCCTGCTCGGCCTGATGCCGCTCGCCGTCTCGCGCGTGCGTGCGCCTGCGCGCCGCATCGCGCAGGCAGGCGTATCGGTGCTCGTCGCAGCACTCGTCGCCGGCGTTCGCGGCGTGTCGATTCCGTTCACGAGCGGGCCGCCGCCGCTCGGTCTCGGCGTGCACGGCGCGGGCGACCCACTCGATGTCGCCGGCACGCTCTGGCGCTCGCTCGTCGCGCACCCGCAGCTTCTGCTCGAGTCCCTCGTCTTCGCGGGCGTCGCCGTCGCGTTGCCCTTCGCCCGCTCGCGCGGCAGCTGGGGAGCCGCGGCGGTCGGCGCCGCGCTCCTCGCCTTCGGCGTGCTTGCCGCGCCGGGGGTCAGTGCGATTCCGCTCGTGGCGGCAGCCTGGGTGACGGCGCTCGCCGCCGCGCTCCTCGCCGAGCGCGTTGCATAGGCCCTGCCGGGGGTAATGTCCTCCCGCACCCATGGTCCTCAGGGCAATCGAGCAGAAGATCGAGGCGCTCTTCGAGGGCGTCTTCGGGCGCGCGTTCCGTACGAACGTGCAGCCGGTCGAGCTCGCGCGCAAGCTTGCGAAGGAGATGGACGACCACAAGACGGTCTCCGTCTCTCGCGTCTACGTGCCGAACGAGTACACGGTCTATCTCTCCCCAGCCGACCGCGAGCAGTTCGAGGGCTACGAGTCGTCGCTGCAGTCCGAGCTCGAGGAGTACATCACCGAGCACGCGAAGCGTGAGGACTATGCGTTGCTCACGGCGCCGCGCGTCCTGCTCGAGACCGACGACGATCTCGCGGTCGGCGAGTTCGGGATCGCGACGCGCATGGTGCAGCCGCGCCGCGCCGCGCGCGCAGACGGCGAGCCCGAGGAGCAGGTCGAGCCGGGCGCGACGATGATCTACAAGCCGACGGCGCCTCCGCAGGCGACGGAAGCCGCCTCCCCCGTCGAGCTCGGCGTCGAGCGCGAGGTCGCGGTGCTCTCGTGGGACGGCCGCACGATGCGCGTGCAGAAGCGCCGCGTGCTCCTCGGACGCTCGCGCGAGTGCGACATCCAGGTCGAGGACCCGAACGTGTCGCGCCGTCATGCGGAGCTTCGTCAGGAAGGCGCGACGTACTGGATCGTCGACCTCGATTCGACGAACGGGATCGAGGTGAACGGGCGGCGCGTCAAGCGCGCGAAGCTCGACTCGGGCGACACCTTCACCGTCGGCGAGACCACGATCACCTTCACGACGGAGCGCGAATGAATCTCCTCGGCAGTACGACGTACGAGAGCGTCCTGCTCATCCTGAAGATCGCGTTCCTCGTGCTGCTCTACCTGTTCATCTGGCGGATCGTGCGCACGGCGGCTCGCGACCTGCGGCTGCCGCAGGAGAGCTTCATCCTGCGCCCGCGCGATGGCGGGCGGCGCGATCGGCCAGGGGATCCATCCCGGCCGGCTCGTCGTCGCGGCGAGCCCGGTGCTCGCCGACGGCGAGGAATACGAGCTCGCCGCCTCGCCGCTCACGATCGGTCGCGGCGGTCAGAACGACGTCTCGATCGACGCGGACGAGTTCGCGTCGGCGCGGCACGTGCGGATCGAGCCGCGCCGCGACGGCGTCTGGGTACACGATCTCGGCTCGACGAACGGCACCTACGTGAACGGCGTCCGCATCGACCGGCCGCGCAAGCTCGTGAACGGCGACCTCGTCCGGGTCGGCGAGACCGAATTGCGGTTCGAAGATGCGTAGGCTCGACGGAGCATCCAAGAGAGCGGAGGCGGCGGCTTCGCCGCCGCTGGAGCGGGAAGAGTGATCGCGTCGTACGCACGCGCGAGCGACACCGGCAAGAAGCGGCGCCGGAACGAGGACTCCTACGTCGTCGCGCCGCCGCTCTTCGCGGTCGCCGACGGCATGGGCGGGGCGCAGGCCGGCGAGGTCGCGTCGAAGCTCGCAGCCGCGGCGCTCGAGGACACGGACCCCGGCACGGTCGCCGGGCCGGAGAAGGTGACCTCGCTGATCCAGGAGGCGAACCGCCGCGTCTACGAGCGTGCGAACAACGACCCGTCCACCTCCGGCATGGGCACGACGATGACGGTCGCGCTCGTCGAGGGCAACGAGGTGACGATCGGCCACGTCGGCGACTCGCGCGCATACGTGGTGCGCAACGGCGAGCTCGAGCAGTTGACCGAGGACCACTCGCTCGTCAACGAGCTGCTGAAGAGCGGCAAGCTCTCACGCGAGGAAGCGGAGATGCACCCGCAGCGGTCGGTGATCACGCGTGCAGTCGGCACGGACCCGGATGTCGACGTCGACGCATTCACGGTCGGCACCGGCGAAGGCGATGTCTTCCTGCTCTGCTCGGACGGGCTGACCGACATGGTCGCCGACGACGACATCCTCGAGATCGTCGAGAAGCACCGCGACGACCTCGACCGCGCGACGAAGGCGCTCGTCTCTGCGGCCAACCGCGGGGGCGGCGAGGACAACATCACGGTGATCGCGTTCGCGATCGCCGCCGAGGGTGACGAGACCGTGCGGATGCCCGCTGCACAGTCGGACGAGGACACGCTCGAGGGCATCCCGGTGCCTTCGCCCGCCGTCGACACCATGGTCGTGCCGCCCGAGCAGGTCGAGCACGTCTTCGTCGAGCCCGGATCGCCCGAAGCCGACGCGGTGTCGCGGCCGCAGCCGATCACGCGGGCCGCACGCATCCGTCTCGTGCTGACCATGCTGGCACTCCTCGGAGTCGCGGCGGTGCTGCTCGTCTGGGGGCTCGTGCGCTGATCTCCACGGCTTCCAACCGGAACCGCGAGCTCTTCTATCTCGTCGTCGTCGGCCTCCTGACCGGAGTCGGCTTCGCGTCGGTCTACATCGCGTCGAGCTCGAAGGTCTCGGGCGCGTCGCTCACCTACGCGGTGTTCTTCTTCGCGCTCTATCTCGCCGCGCACGTCGTCGCGCGTTTCGCCGTGCCCTACGCGGACCCGTACGTGCTGCCGATCGCGGCCCTCCTCACCGCGGTCGGCCTGACCGAGATCTACCGGCTCGGCCCGAGCGACGCGTTCAAGCAGGGAACGTGGGTCGTCGTCGGCGTCGCGCTCTTCGCGATCACGATCTTCGGGCTGCGCCGCGACTACCGGCTGCTCGAGAACTACAAGTACCTGTTCGGCCTCGGCGCGATTGCGCTCCTCTTCATGCCGCTGCTGCCGGTGATCGGCGAGCGCGTGAACGGCGCGCGGCTCTGGGTGCACGCGGGCGGGCTGCAGTTCCAGCCGGGCGAGCTCGGCAAGATCGCGCTCATCGTCTTCCTCGCGGCGTACCTGCGCGAGAAGCGGGAGGTCCTCGCCGCCGGCCGGCTGAAGGACTGGGGGCCGCTGCTCGTGATCTGGGGCGCCGCGATGATGATCCTCTTCGTCACCGACGATCTCGGGAGCGGCCTCCTCTTCTACGGGATCTTCCTCGGGATGCTCTACGTCGCGACCGCGCGCCTCACGTTCATCGCCGTCGGCCTGGGGCTCTTCATCGCCGGCTCGTTCGCGGTCTACCAGGGGACGCCGCACGTCCGCGAGCGCGTGCAGAACTGGATCCAGCCGTGGACGACGCACAAGATCTACTGCCCGATCAGCGGCAAGCCGGCGTTCCGGCAGGACTGCCAGAGCTACCAGGAGGTTCAGTCGCTCTACTCGATCGCGCACGGCGCGATGGGCGGCACCGGGCTCGGCAGCGGCACGTTCCGGAACGCGGCGGGCGGCCAGATCATCCCGTACCTCAACACCGACTTCATCTACTCGGCGCTCGCCCAGGAGCTCGGCTTGATCGGCGCCGCCGGCCTGATCCTCGTCTACATGGTCTTCGTGCTGCGCGGCTTCCGCATCTCGCTCTTCGCCGGTGACGGCTTCTCGAAGCTGCTCGCCGCCGGCCTGACCTTCGGCTTCGCGCTGCAGACCTTCATCATCATCGGCGGCATCCTGCGCGTGATTCCGCTCACCGGGATCACGCTGCCGCTCGTGTCGTACGGCGGCTCGAGCATCATCGCCAACTTCCTGTCCTCGCCGGCCTGATGTTGATCTCGAACCGTGCCAACCGCGAGCTCGAGGGCGTCAGTTGAACCGCCAGCTGAACCGGCTCGCCGTCGTCGCGGTCGTGCTGCTCGTCGCGCTCGTCGTCGCGACGACGTACTGGCAGACGTGGGCGGCAGGCGGTCTGCAGGATCGCCAGGACAACGCGATCCAGCGCGTCGCGCAGTTCACGGTCGCACGCGGCTTGATCCAAGGCCCCGGCGAGCAGGCGGTGTTCGCGGCGAACAAGAAGCGCAAGCAGAGCGGACAGACGCTCTACTTCCGCCGCTACCCGCAGCACAAGCTCGCTGCGCAGGTGATCGGCTACTCGACCGCGTCGCGCTCGCAGGCCGGGCTCGAACGCTCGATGAACGACTATCTCACCGGCTCGAACACGAACCTGAGCGACGCGTTCAAGCAGGTGCTCGACAAGCTCGGCAACGCGACCGTGCACGGCGACAACCTGCATCCTGACGATCCGCCCGAAGGTGCAGCGACTCGCGGAGCAGCTGCTCGGCAACGCGCTGCGGCTCCGTCGTCGCGCTGAATCCGCACACGGGCGCCGTGTACGTCATGGCCTCGTCGCCGGGCTACGACCCGAACCTGATCGACCAGCCCGGCGGGTACGCGAAGGTGCTGAAGATCCGCGGCCAGTGCAACGGCGCATCCGCGCTCTACAACCGGTCGACGCAGGGCCTCTACACGCCCGGCTCGACGTTCAAGGTCGTGACCGCGGCCGCCGCGCTCGACACCGGCGCGTTCACGCCCGACTCCGGCTTCGACGATCCCGGCTACTGCACCGAGTACGGCAAGCAGGTGTCGAACGCGGGCAACCCGGACCAGGGCGGGCACGAGGTGTTCGGTCATCTCAACTTCTCGAGGGCGCTCGAGCACTCCGTCAACTCGGTCTTCTGCAACATCGGCAAGCAGATCGGCGCGGGCGACGATCCTCGAGTACGCGAAGAAGTTCGGCTTCTACAAGACGCCGCCGCTCGAGACTCCCGGCAGCGAGCGGTATGCGAGCGGCCTCTACAACGGCACGCACCTTTTCGATCCGAAGGATCCCGCAGCGCAAGTCGACCCCGGCCGGCTCGCCTTCGGGCAGGAGCGCCTGCTCGCGACGCCGTTGCAGATGGCGATGGTCGCGGCGACGATCGGCAACGGCGGCGTCGTGCCGAAGCCGTACGTCGTCCAGAAGATCGTCGCGAACGGCGGCTCCACAGTTCGCACGACGAAGCCCGGCAACCTCGGCCGCGCGATCAAGCCGGAGACCGCGCCGGAGCTGACGCAGATGATGGAGCTCGTCGTCGAGGGCGGCACCGGCACGTCCGCGGCGATTCCCGGCATCCACGTGGCGGGCAAGACCGGCACCGCGGAGACGGGCACCCCGAACGTCTATACCGCGTGGTTCATCTCCTTTGCGCCCGCCGAGAACCCGCAGGTCGCGGTCGCCGTCGTGCTCGAGCACCAGCTGAACGGCTTCGGCGGTGCGGTCTCGGCCCCGATCGCGAAGCAGGTCATGCAGGCCCTGCTCGCCCGCTGACGTAACTACCCTGTAGGACCCCCGTGGCCGTCTCGGACACGCTCATCGGAACGCTCTTCGACGGGCGCTATCAGGTCGTCCGCAAGCTCGGCGCGGGCGGGATGGCGAACGTCTATCTCGCCGAGGACCAGGAGCTCGGCCGCCGCGTCGCGATCAAGATCCTGAACGACCGGCACGCGAACGACGACCAGTTCGTCGAGCGCTTCCGGCGTGAGGCGAAGAACGCGGCTGCGCTCTCGCACCCGAACATCGTCTCGATCTACGACCGCGGCGAGGCGGAGGGGACGTACTACATCGCGATGGAGTTCCTCGACGGCCGGTCGTTGAAGGAGCTGATCGTCTCGCGCGGGCCGGCGCCGATCAGCGTCTCGGTCGAGTACGCGCGGCAGATCCTGCAGGCGCTCCGCTTCGCGCACCGGCACGGCATCGTGCACCGCGACATCAAGCCGCACAACGTGCTCGTCGACGCAGAAGGGCGGGTGAAGGTCACCGACTTCGGCATCGCGCGCGCCGGCACGTCGCAGATGACGGAGGCGGGATCGATCGTCGGCACCGCGCAGTACCTGTCGCCCGAGCAGGCGCGCGGCACGAACGTCGACCAGCGCTCCGACGTGTACTCGCTCGGGATCGTCCTTTACGAGCTGCTCACCGGCACGGTGCCGTTCAACGGCGACACGCCGGTCGAGATCGCGATGAAGCACCTCTCGACCGTGCCGGAGCCGCCGTCGACGAAGCGCCCCGAGATCCCGCGCGACCTCGACCTGATCGTGATGCGCGCGCTCGCGAAGGACCCTGCCGACCGCTATCAGAGCGCAGAGGAGATGGACGCTGACCTCGAGCGCTTCGCCCGCGGCTCTGCGGTCTCGCCCGAGACGGAGGAGTCGGCGACGCAGATCATGCGCGCGCCGGTCGGCCCGCTGGCCGCGACCGCGGCGACGATGATCTCGCCCCGGGCGGCGCACGACGCAGCTGCCGCCTCCGCCGCCGCCCGTCTACTACGACCTCGAGGAGCCGATTCACCGGCGGCCGGTCTGGCCGTGGATCGCTGCGCTCCTCTTCGTGATCGCCGCCGGCGTCGGCGGCTGGCTCCTCTACAAGGAGATCTCGAACAAGCTGAACTCGACGAAGCCGATCCCGGTGAACCTGTACCTGAACGAGCCGGAGACGCAGGCGCGGCAGAAGATCACAGCCGACGGCTTCGCACCGCTCGTCGACCATCACTCGAGCCGCACGACGCCGATCGGGCTCGTGTTCAAGCAGATCCCGGACGCAGGCAAGCGCATCGCCGCGCGGCAGCCAGGTGCACGATCTACGTCTCGACCGGCTTGCCGAAGGTCGAAGGTGCCGAACCTCGTCGGCCAGCAGTCGACCTCGCCGTCGCTGCGCTGACGCGCGCGCACCTGAAGCCGGACATCCACAACGTTCCCTCCTCGAAGCCCGCGGGCGAGGTGCTCGCGCAGGAGCCGCCGCGCCGATGTGAAGCTGACGCAGGGAAGCCCCGTGCGGATCAACGTGTCGAAGGGGCCGCAGCCGGTGTCGGTGCCCGCCGTGTCGGCGAGCCGATCGACCAGGCGACCTCCAGCTGCAGGGCCTCGGCTTCAAGGTGCAGCCGCGCTATGTCGACGACACCCAGCCGTCGAACACCGTGATCAACCAAAGCCCGCAGTCGGGCGAGTCCGCGGGCAAGGGCTCGGTCGTGTCGCTCACGGTCTCGAAGGGGCCGAAGACCTCGACCGTCCCGGACGTCACCTCGAGCGACCTCGGCTCCGCGCAGCAGACGCTGCAGGCGTCGGGCTTCCGCTCACACGTGATCACGCAGGACGTGACCGATCCGAACTCGGACGGCGTCGTCCTCAGCCAGACGCCGGCGGGCGGTGCGCAGGAGCCGGCCAAGACCGTGGTCACGCTCGTCGTCGGCAAGCTCGTCTCGGCGCGACACGACGACCACCGCGGACACGACGACGACCCCGTGACCCGGCTCCGCGTCGCGCTGCTCGCGGGCGGGCGCTCGAGCGAGCACGACATCTCGCTCGCCTCCGCACGCTCGGTGCTCGAGGCGCTCGACCCCGAGCGTTACGACGTCGTCAGCGTCTCGATCGGCCGCGACGGGCGCTGGGCGCTGACAGCGGCGGTCAGACCCCGCTCTCGGAGTCTGACCCGCGGGTCCCGCGGAGACCCTGCCGGTGCCCGCGCCGACGGCGACCCTGGCCGCGCTCGGCGCCGTCGACGTCGTGCTGCCGATCCTGCACGGGCCCTTCGGCGAGGACGGCACCGTCCAGGGCCTGCTCGAGCTCGCGGACGTCGCGTACGTCGGAGCCGGCGTCGCCGCGTCTGCGGTCGCGATGGACAAGGACCTCTTCAAGAAGGTGATGCGCGACAGCGGCGTCCCGGTCGCGCGCCATCACGCGATCCGGCTCGGCGACGCCGTCGAGAACCCGTTCGGCTACCCGGTCTTCGTGAAGCCTGCTCGGCTCGGCTCGTCGGTCGGGATCTCGAAGGTGCACGACGCGTCGGAGCTCGCGCCGGCTGTCGCGCTCGCGCGCCGGCACGACGAGAAGGTGCTCGTCGAGGAGTTCGTGCGCGGCATCGAGGTCGAGTGCGGCGTGCTCGGCAACCGCGTGCCGCCGCCGATCGCCTCGCTCCCCGGCGCGATCGACACGCTCGGGCACGAGTGGTACGACTTCGCGTCGAAGTACGACGCCGACGGGATGGAGCTGTCATCCCGCCGGATCTGCCGCAGGAGACGATCGAGCTCGTGCAGCGCGCGCGCGGTCGACGCGTTCATCGCGAGTGAGTGCGAAGGGCTTGCACGCGTCGACTTCTTCGTGCGCGAGAGCGACGGCGAGGTCGTCGTCAACGAGCTGAACACGATGCCCGGCTTCACGGCGACGAGCGTGTACGCGAAGCTCTTCGAGGCGTCGGGCATCCCGTACGGCGAGCTCGTCGACCGGCTGATCGCGCTCGCGCTCGAGCGGCACGAGCGCCGGTCGTCCCTCGAGTACTAACTGCGGGCGGTGACTTCGTTCACGTGCACGGAGCTCGACGAGCCGAGGTTCGTGATCCAGATCTACGTAGTAGCTCGCCGCTCTTGCCGTCGAGCGCGAACATCGTCGTGCGCGCTCGACCGTCCTCGGCGCCGAGTCGGCCGCGAACGGGCCCGTGCGCGCGGAGCCGCCGCGAACGACAGCCGTGAAGCCCGGCGTGTCGGTCGTGACCACGATCTGCTTCGCGGTCTTCGTCCCACCCGCGCTCAGCACGAGCCCGACGCCGGGCTTTGCCGAGGCCGCTGTCGTAGTGCTCGGTCTCCCAGAACGTCTTCGGGTCGCGGTCGGTCGCGCGCGGTGCTTCGCTGTCGTGCTCGCCGCCGCTTCCGAACGGATCGTCGGCGCCGCACGCCGCTCAACGCGATCGCTGCGCCGGTCGCACCGCCGTTGCGCCGGATCCCGTCGTGCTCGTGTGGCCCGAGCCGCCGAGGCGCGAGGATGCCGGCGACGATCGCCGCGACCGCGACCGCCAGCACGAGCGCGTACGCCCACCAGCGGCGGCCGCTGCGCGCACGCGCGCGATGCGGACGGCTCTCCCGTAGTACGGGGCTTGGCGCGATGAACGTGCGATCGGCGTCGGCTGCGCCCATCTCCGCCAGGCACTGGCGCAGCTCCCACGCGAACTCGTCCATCGAGCGCGAAGCGGCGCAACGGGTCCTTCTCGAGCGCGCGCTCGACGGCGGCGACGAGCCGCAGCGGGACGTCGGGGCGCTTCTCGGGCAAGTCCGGCGGCGGCTCGTTCATGTGCTTCATCGCAACGGCGACGAAGTTCTCGCCCGGGAACGGCACCTCGGCGGTCAGCAGCTCGTAGAGGACGACGCCGAGCGAGTACACGTCGGTCGCGGGCGTGACCGGCTTACCGCTCGCCTGCTCGGGCGAGAGGTAGTTGCTCGTGCCGAGCACCGTGCCGGTCTGCGTCACGCCCTGCTCGACGTCGAGCGAGCGCGCGATCCCGAAGTCGGTCACCTTCGCCTCGCCGTCGCCGTCGAGCAGGACGTTCTGCGGCTTCACGTCGCGATGTACGAGCCCATGCTCGTGCGCGAAGGCGAGCGCGTCGGCGATCGCCAGCGCGAGCTCGACGCGCGCGTCGCGCCGGAAGCGGGCCCGAGCGCTCGACGTGCTGCTTCAGGTTCTCGCCGTCGACGAACTCGAAGACGATGAACTGCTGACCCTCGTCCTCGCCTCGGTCGATCACTGTGACGATGTTCGGATGCGACATCTGCGCGACCGCGCGGGCCTCGCGCCGGAAGCGCTCGACGTACTCCTCGTCGTCGCCGTAGTGCGGGATGGAGCACCTTCAGCGCGACGTTGCGCTCGAGCAGCCGGTCGTGCGCCCTGTAGACGCTCGACATGCCGCCCGTGCCGACGAGCTCCACGAGCTCGTACCGGCCGGCGATCACCTCGTCAGTCATGCCGGTGCGCGCAGGGGACGTCAGGGGGCGCTGGACTGCCACGGTGGTGAAACGCGTGAGCCGCCGGAGCGGCTACGCCAGTACGTGCTCGAGCGCGTCCTCCCAGGCGTCGAGCGCCTCGTCGAGCTCCGAGTCGCTGATCACGAGCGGGCAGAGGACGCGGATGCAGTTCGAGTAGACGCCGGCCTTCAGGAGCAGCAGGCCGCGCTTGGCCGCTTCCTCGGCGACCCGCGAGGCGAGCTCCGGCGCCGGCTCCTTCGTCTCCGGATCCCGCACGAGCTCGATCGCGAGCATCGCGCCCAGCCCCCGGACGTCGCCGACCTGTGGAAAACGATCCTGCCATGCCATCATCCTGCCCCGAATCGTCTCGCCGATGCGGGCGGCACGGTCGACGAGCCCCTCGTCCTCGAAGACGTCGAGGACGGCGAGCGCCGCAGCCTGTGCGACCGGGTTGCCGACGTACGTGCCGCCGACGGCCGAGTCTCCCGGTGCGTCCATGATCTCCGCCTTGCCGAGCACGCCTGAAAGCGGCAGGCCGGCGGCGATCGACTTCGCGACGGTGATCAGGTCGGGCTCGACGCCGAAGTGCTCGATCGCGAACATCCGGCCGGTGCGGCCGTAGCCGGTCTGCACCTCGTCGGCGACGAAGACGATTCCCTCCCGGTCGCAGATCTCGCGCACGCCCTGGACGAACTCGAGCGGCGGGACGACGAAGCCGCCCTCACCCTGCACGGGCTCGAGCACGATCGCGGCAACGGTCTCGCGCGCGACCTGGGTCGTGAAGGCGCGCTCGAGCGCCTCGAGCGCGTCGGCTGCCGTGACGCCCCGGTACGCGTTCGGGAACGGAACGCGGTAGACCTCGGGCGCGAACGGGCCGAGCCCCGCCTTGTACGGATGCGTCTTCGAGGTCAGCGTCAGCGACGAGCAGCGTGCGTCCATGAAAGCCGCCCTCGAAGCCGATCACCGCGGGTCGCTTCGTGTACGCGCGCGCGAACTTGACCGCGTTCTCGACTGCTTCCGTGCCGGCGTTGAAGAACGCCGCCTTCGCCGGGCCGGTGAAGGGCGCGACCGCGAGCAGCCGCTCGGCGAGCGTGACGTAGACCTCGTACGGGAACATCGTGAAGTCGGTGTGGAAGAAGCGTGCGGCCTGCTCCTGCGCGGCCTCGACGACGTGCGGGTGCGCGTGGCCGACGTTCAGGCAGCCGACGCCGCCGGCGAAGTCGATGAAGGTGTTGCCGTCGACGTCGGTGAGCGTCGCACCGCGGCCCTCCGCGACGACGATCGGGACGTAGATCGAGAGCGGGTCTGCGACCACGCGCTCCTTGCGTTCGAGGATCGCCAGGGACTTCGGGCCCGGGACGTCCGTCCGGAGGCTGATCGCGCGCGTCGTGGCCATGCGCTCACCATAACGGAGCGCATAGACGAATAAAGGCGATACAGGCTAGAGCTGGGGGCGCTCGAGATCCGGCAGCGGCGGGGGCGCCCCGCCGTGGAGCGCCTGCGGCGTGTAGACGCCGGCTGCGTTCCAGAGCATGAACCCGCCGGCATTGGCCGCCCGAGCCGAGGCCACCTGGGCCGCGACGTCTGCGTACGTGTAGGTCCGATAGAGCGAGAAGTCCTGGAGCCAGGGGACGAGGAGCGCCCGGCCGCCTTCGAGCTCCCGGCGAAAGTCGCGGAGCGAGTCGGCGACCGTCGTACCGGGAACCGCGTTCGGATCCGGCAGGTTGTACTCGCCCGAGGTGTAGTGGGACGGGTAGGTCATCGGGTAGATCGCGTCGACGAGCTTCCCGATCTGGTGGGGGTGCTGGCCGATCCCGAGCTCCTGCGTCGCGGAGAGGCCGAAGACGTCGGCCGACACGCGCACGCCGTACGGATGGAGCCGCGAGACCGCGTAGCGGAAGAAGGCCGGGATCGTCTCGTTCTTCGGCTGCGGGTGCGGGCCGGGGAAGCGCATCAGCGAGAGGTCGCCGTCGCTCGGGAAGCGGACGTAGTCGAACTGGATCTCGTCGAAGCCCGCTTTCGCCGCCGAGACCGCGACGTCGACGTCGTACTTCCAGGCCGTGCGGGAGTACGGATTGAGCCAGGCGAGGCCGCCGCTCGTCTTCCAGAGCGAGCCGTCGCTCGTGTGGATCGCGAGCTCGGGATGTGCGACCGCGGTGATCGGGTCCTCGAACGTGACGACGCGGCCGATCAGGTACATGCCCGCTTTGTGCGCCTGCGCGGCGACCGTGCGCGGGTCGTAGTAGCGCTCGGCGGCGCCGTCGGTTCGCGCGATCGTCGGGGCGCGATGGAAATAGGCGACGTTGCCGCTCTCGTCCTTCACGTCGAGCTCGATCGTGTTGAGGCCGTCCTTCTTGAGCGCCAGGTACTCCTTGAACTTTCCGGGCAGCGTCATCAGCGGGCCGGTCACGTGCACGCCGCGGATCTCCTCCGGCAGCGGCGTGTGGAACGCGCTTGCGGGCAGGGCCGATCCCACGGGGGTCAGGACGATCGCGGCGCCCGCGCTCGTCCCCGCGAAGAGCCGGGTCAGGCCGAAGACCGCCGCGGCGGCGAGCACGACGAGGATCCCGAGGGCGGTGAGGCGGCGCCGGCGGACCTGGCGGCGGCGCGCCTCACGGCGCTGCCGGCGCACGTCGGTCGTCGGGATGTCCGAGGCGATCGACACGAGGACCCGGGATGGTAGCTCCCTTAGGATTGCCTGGTGGTCCTCTCCGATGCGACGATCTCCCGGCTCCTGGCCGAGGGCAGCATCGAGATCGACCCCTACGACGCGTCGCTCCTGCAGCCCTCGAGCGTCGACGTCCGGGTCGACCGCCTCTTTCGTGTCTTCCACAACAACCGCTACCCGTTCATCGACGTCAAGGTCGAGCAGGAGGAGCTGACCGAGCTCGTCGAGGTGGACGGCGACGCGCCAGTTCGTGCTCCATCCCGGCGAGTTCGTGCTCGGCTCGACGCTCGAACGCATCCGGCTGCCGGACGACCTCGTCGCCCGCCTCGACGGCAAGAGCTCGTTGGGGAGGCTCGGCCTGCTCATCCACTCCACTGCGGGCTTCATCGACCCGGGCTGGGACGGCCACGTGACGCTCGAGCTCTCGAATGTCGCGAGCCTCCCGATCACGATCTATCCGGAGATGAAGATCGGGCAGATCTCGTTCATGCAGATGACCGAGCCGGCGACGACGCCGTATGGGGCGTCGGCGATCGGCTCGAAGTACAAGGGGCAGCAGGGGCCGACGGCGAGCCGTTACTTCAAGAACTTCGAGAAGGGCTCGTGACCGTTCTCGTCACCGGCGGCACGGGCTTCATCGGCCCGCACGTCGTGCATGCGCTGCGCGCCCGCGACCTGCCGGTGCGCGTCCTCGTCCGCGACGCGAAGCGCGGCTCCCGTGCGGTCGCCTGGGGCGCCGAGGTCGTCGAAGGCGACGTCACCGACCCGGCATCGCTCGCGCGGGCGACGGCCGGAGTCGACGCAGTCGTCCATCTCGTCGCGATCATCAAGGGCTCGCGCGCCGACTTCGAGCGCGTGATGGCGCAGGGAACGCGGAACGTCGTCGCGGCCGCGAAGAACGCAGGCGTCAGGCGCATCGTGCTCGCGAGCGCGCTCGGTCTCGACGAGCAGACGAAGGACGCGGTGCCGTACTACGCGGCGAAGTGGGAGATGGAGCGCGCAGTGAAGGAGTCGGGGATCGAGCACGTGGTCCTCCGGCCGAGCTTCGTCTTCGGCAAGGACGGAGGCGTGCTGCCGACGTTCGTCAAGCTGGCGCGCTTCGCGCCGGTGACGCCGATCGTCGGTACCGGGACGCGGCGGCTGCAGCCGATCTGGGTCGAGGACCTCGCCGAGTACTTCGCCGCATCCGTCGAGCTGCCGGCGGCGGCGAACCGCACCTTCGAGGTCGGCGGCCCCGACGCGCCGACGTGGAACCAGTTCTGGGATCGCCTGAAGCGAGTGCTCGGCGCGCACCGCCCCTCGCTGCACGTCCCGATCGGCTTCATGCGCGCACAGGCGGCGCTCACCGAGCGGTTGCCGGGCGCGCCGGTGACGCGCGACCAGTTGACGATGCTTCAGCTCGGCGACAACGTGGTCACGTCGAACGACGCGGTGGAGACGTTCCGGATCCCGCTCGTCCCGCTGGAAGAGCAGCTGCGACGCGCCGCGTCGTGACGCGCGGGCTCGTCTTCGCCGAGCCGGGCGCGGCGCCGGTGGTCGAGGAGATCCATGTCGAGGAGCCCGGGCCGGGCGAGGTTCGCGTCCGCGTCGAGACCTGCGGCGTCTGCCATACGGATCTCCATGTCGTCGAGACCGGCGGGTGGGGCCTGAAGTTCCCGATCCTGCTCGGCCACGAGGGCGCGGGCACGGTCGAGTCGGTCGGGGACGGCGTCACGTCGGTCGCGCCGGGCGACCGCGTCGTGATCGCATGGCGCGCTCCGTGCGGCGACTCGTGCCGAGCGTGCAGGCGCGGCGATCAGCGGCGCTGTTCGAACAACCTCCGCATCCGCAGCCGGATGTTCCGCGCCGACGGGACGCGGCTCGCGCCCGTGCTGCGCTGCGGCACCTATGCGGATGCGGTCGTCGTGCACGAGGCCTGCGCGGTGCGAATGCCCGACGAGCTTCCGCTCGAGCAGGCCTGCCTGCTCGCCTGCGGCTTCTCGACAGGCGCCGGCGCCGCGCTCTGGTCGACGCCGGTCGCGCCGGGCTCGTCGGTCGCCGTGATCGGCTGCGGCGGCGTGGGTCTTGCGGTCGTGCAGGGCGCGCGGCTCGCGGGCGCGGAGACGATCGTCGCGGTCGACATCGCACCGGAGAAGCTCGAGCTAGCCAAGCGAGCTCGGCGCCACGCACGCCGTGCTCGCCGAGAACGCGGTCGCGGAGGTGCGGGAGCTGACCGACGGCGTCGACTACGCGTTCTCCGCGATCACGTCGACTGCGGGGCTTGTCGATGCGGTGCGCATGTGTGCGTATGCCGGCACTGCGACGCTCGTCGGCGTGCCGCCGCCGGGCCGCACGCTGGAGGTCGACGTCGAGCGCGACCTGTTCGGGCCGAAGGTGTCGATCGCCGTGACGCACGGCGGCGACACGATCCCGCAGCAGGACTTCCCATTCCTGGCGCAAGCCGCGCTCGACGGCAGGCTCGATCTCGAGCGCTTCGTGACGAGGACGATCGCGCTCGAGGACGTCCCCGCTGCGCTCGAGGAGCTGCACGCCCCCAAGGGCGTGCGTACAGTGGTCGTTCTCTAGGACTTGCCGAACGACGCGCGGCGCTCGGCGTCGCGCTCTGGGTCCACGAGGTGGCCGTCGCGCTCGACGTAGCCGCCCTTGCCGCCGACGACGAACACGATCGCGTCCTCGTCACCCGGGTTCGAGAGCTTGCGCGGCGTCGTCGCTTCGACATGGAAGAGCCCGCCGGGGCCGAGGTCGCGGGTCTCGCCGTCGACTTCCACGCGCACCGTGCCGCGGTGCACGAAGTAGAGCTCGTCCTGCGTGTCGTGGTAGTGGGCGAATCCCTCGTAGCCCGGTGGGTAGACGAGCGCGTTGACGCCGAACGCCGACACTCCGAGTGGGCCGCGGACCTTGCGAAAGCCGTAGCCCTCGCCGAGCTCGTCGAGAGAGGAGAAGGCGTGGCTCACGTGGGGCACTCGGTGTCGGCGAGCGGCAGGCGGCCGAGCAGCTCGTCGAGCGTCGCGAGCTCGTCCTCCGAGAACTTGCCGCCGAAGAGCGCCTCGACATCGGCGTGGTGCGTCTTTCGCGCGGCGGCGATCTTGGCCATGCCGGCATCCGTGAGCACCGCGTAGGTGACGCGGCCGTCGCTCGCGCAGTGGGCCTTCTCGACCCAGCCGGCGCGCTCGAGCCCGTCGAGGAGCCGCGTGATCCCGGAGGCGCTCAGCAGCACCTGGCGCGCGAGATCGATCCGGCGCAGCCGGTTGTCGTCGGCGTGGAAGAGCTGGACGAGCACGTCGAAGTCACTGAGCGTCAGGCCGTGCGACGCCTCGAGCCGTGCCGAGAGCTCCCGGGTCACGGCGGCATGGGCGCGGAGGAATTTGAGCCAGGCCTCCGCCGTTCCTGCTTGAGTCCTCAATACTTGACTTGGCAAGGTTCTCCCGCTATGATCGTTGACAGCTCAAGTATACAGATTCCGGCCTAGGAGGCAATAGCAACAATGTCAGTCATCGAAAGCACACGGGAGTTCGCCCCGGCAGGCACCTGGGCAGCCGACCCCGTCCATTCCAACGTCTCGTTCGAGGTCGCCTACGCGGGCGTCAACACGTTCCGCGGCGGCTTCCGCGAGTTCACCGCCTCGCTCGAGGGCGGCAAGCTCGAGGGCTCGGCCAAGGTCGCGTCCGTCGACGTCAAGGACGAGCAGCTGAACGGCCATCTCCAGACGCCCGACTTCTTCGACGCCGCGCGCTTCCCGGAGATCGCGTTCACGGCCACCGAGCTCATCCGCGGCGACGACCACACCGTCACCGGCAAGGGCGAGCTGACGATCAAGGGCGTCAGCGAGCCGATCACCCTCACGGGGACGATCGCGCCGGAGCCCTCGATCGACCCGTTCGGCCGCGAGCGCCTCGGCCTGCGGCTCGAGTCGCAGATCGACCGCACCAAGTACGGCGTCAGCTGGAACGCGCCGAACCAGGGCGGCGGCGACTACCTCGGCAACGACGTGAAGCTCATCGCCGAGCTCGCGTTCGTGAAGCAGGAGGGCTAACGATGAAGGTCCTGGCCGTCTCCGGCAGCCTGCGCGCCGAGTCGCACAACACGAGCCTGCTCCGGGCTGCGATCGAGGCCGCCCCCGCGGGCGTCGAGATCGAGCTCTGGGAAGGCATCGGCGACCTGCCGATCTACGACCAGGACCTCGAGCCCGACCTTCCGGAGTCGGTTCGCCGGCTCCGGGAGGACTGGGCCGACGCCGACGCGATTCTCTTCTCGACGCCGGAGTACAACGGCTCGGTGCCCGGCGGGCTGAAGAACGCGATCGACTGGGCGTCCCGCCCTGTTCGGGAGTCCGCGCTCACGAACCAGAACGTCGCCGTGATCGGCGCGAGCACCGGCCAGTTCGGCGCCATGTGGGCGCAGGCCGACCTGCGCAAGATCCTCGGCGTCGCCGGCGCACGCGTGCTCGGCGACGAGCTCCCGGTCACCCGGGCGCACGAGAAGTTCGACCACGCCGGCCGGCTCGTCGACGGGGAGCTCGTCGAGCGGCTGCGGCTGCTGCTCGAGACGCTCGCGGTCGAGGCGGCGCCGGCTCAGGTCACGGCATAAGAAAGGGGGCCCTTTCGGGGCCCCCTAACTCGGCTACCAGCTCGTATTGGCAGAGGCGTTCTCTCGCTCCGGCTGAGGTAGTACGGCCGGGCGGCGCGAAACGCGTCGTCCCCCACGCTGGCTAGGCGATTCCCCGTAGGTCCGGGGACCACGCCTCTACCCGCTGGTACCTCCACTGCCCGTACTTGATGAAATCACTGCCGGACCACCTCCTTTCCGCGGTAACCCAAAAATAGCAATCAGCGGAGGACGACGCTGAGCTCGAGGCCACGGTCGAGCGGGACGGTCACCGACTCGAGCGTCGGGTCGGCCTGGCGCGCCGCCGAATAGCGGGCCAGCGGGTCGGGATGGCTGAGGACGTTGTCGGCGACGAAGAGCGCCCCGGGCTCGACCTTCGTGCGGGCGAGCTCGAAGTAGCGCTCGTAGTCCTCCTTCTCCGCGTCGATGAACACGATGTCGAAGACGTCGTCGATCTGGGGCAGCGTCTCGCCGGCGTCGCCCTCGACGAGCTCCGCGCAGTCCTCGAGCCCGGCCTCGGCGACGTTGCGCCGCCACGCGTCGATCTTACGGGGGTCGGCTTCGAGCGAGAGGACGCGGCCGCCGAGGTGGCGGACGCCCGCAGCGAGCCAGATCGTCGAGTAGCCGCGCGACCCGCCGATCTCGAGCACCTCGCAGTCGGTCTGCGGCGCGACGAGCGAGAAGAGGAACCGTCCGGTCGTCGCAGCGACCTGACGCGACCGCTCCGACGCGGGTAGTCCGAGCTCGCGCTCGTTCGCGTCCTCTTGTTCGAGCCGTGCGAGCACGGTGCGGACGCGGTCGTCGAGCACGGGCTGAGGGTATCGCGCTTATCCTCCGACGCGTGCGCGCAGAGCTGACCGTCGAGATCGCGCGGACGCCGGAGGAGGTGTACGACTACCTCACCGACGTGTCGAACCTGCCGAGCTGGCAGTCGGGCGTGCACTCCGCACGGCGCGAGGGCGCGGAGATCCACGAGTCGCGCCACATGCTCGGGCGCGAGCTGCACACGACGCTCGCGGTCGAGGAGGAAGAACGTCCCCGCGTCTTTGTGCTGCGCGCGACGAACAGCCCGGTCCCGTTCACCGTGCGGCACGAGCTCGAGCCGCTCGGTGAAGGCACGAAGCTGACGGTGATCGGCGAAGGCGACGCCGGGATGCTGCCCGGCTTCGCGGCCGGGATCATGACGCGCCGCGCCGAGAAGCAGTTCCGCAAGGACTTCGAGCGGCTCAAGAAGCTGCTCGAGAGCTGACGCGCTCGCGTTCGACGTCGTCGCGGACCCAGCAGGTTGCGAGGTGGTCGTTGACGACGCCGCACGCTTGCATCGCGGCCCACACCGTCGTCGGGCCGACGAAGCGGAAGCCGGCGGCCTTCAGGCGCTTCGAGAGCTCCTTCGACTCGGGCGTCTGCGCGAACCAGTCTGCGGTCGTGGCGGGGACGCCGTAGGCTTCCGGCGCGAACGACCACACGAGCTCGTGCAGCGGTGTGCCGGCGTCGCGCAGCGCCAGCACGCCGCGCGCATTCGCGATCGCCGCCTCGATCTTGCCGCGATGGCGCACGATGCCGGCGTCGCCGAGGAGCCGTTCGACGTCGCGTTCGCCGAAGCGGGCGACGGCCTCCGGCTCGAAGCCGGCGAACGCTGCGCGGAAGTTCTCGCGCTTGCGGAGAATCGTCAGCCACGAGAGGCCGGACTGAAACCCTTCGAGGCAGAGGCGCTCGTAGAGGCCGTGCTCGTCACGCACCGGCCGGCCCCACTCCTCGTCGTGATACGTGACGTAGAGCGGGTCGGTCGCGCCCCAGCAGCGGCTAGGGGACGTCGACCTTGACGACACCGTCGACGATCCTCACCGGATACGTCTCGACCGGCAGGTACGCCGGCAGTGACCGTGGCTGCCCGGTCGCCAGCTCGAACGCGGAGCCGTGGCGCGGGCAGACGACCGTGCACGATGCCTCGTCCCACTCGCCCTCGCAGAGCGGCCCGTCGTCGTGCGAGCAGCGGTCCTCGATCGCGTACAGCGTCCCGCCGCAGTTGTAGACGCCGATGTAGACGCCGGGCCCGGCGACGACGAGCTTCGTGGAGCCCGGCGGGAACTCGTCCGCCGGCGCGACGTCGACTTCGGCCAACGTCAGTTCAATTCGAGCTCGTCGAAGCCCGCGAGCCCGTCCGGCAGCGGCGTGCCCTTGGCCTTGTGCAGCGCGACCTTCAGCGTCGTCAGGCCGAGCAGCGCGCACTTGAGACGCACGGGCGATAGGTCGATGCCGATCTCGTCGAGCAGCTCCTGCTTGTCGAGCGTCGCGACGGTCGTCGCGCTCTTGCCCTGCACCATCTCCATCAGCATCGACGTCGCCGCCTGCGAGATCGCGCACCCGCGGCCGGAGAACTTCACCTCGTCGATCGTCTCCCCGTCGTCGCCGAAGGCGACATAGATCGACACTTCGTCGCCGCAGAGCGGGTTCTGCCCGTCGGCCTCCGCGTCGGCGTGCTCGAGCGTGCCGTGACCGCGTGGATTCTTGTAGTGATCGAGAATCACTTCCCGATACATCTGGTCGAACTCGGTCACGCGAACACCTTACGGACGGTGTGCAGGCCGTCGACGAGCTGGTCGATCTCCTCGGGCACGGTGTACAGATAAAAGCTGGCGCGGTTCGTCGCGGCCACGCCGAGCTTGCGCATCAGCGGCTGGCAGCAGTGATGGCCCGCGCGGATCGCGACGCCCTGCATGTCGAGGATCTGCGCGACGTCGTGCGGATGGATGCCCTCGATGTTGAACGACACGATTCCGGCGCGTCGCTCCGCGGGCGGGCCGTAGAGCGTGATCCCGTCGATCTCGGCGAGCCGGCCGAGCGCGTACGCGGCGAGCTCGTGCTCGTGCGCCTCGATCGCCTCGAAGCCGACCGCCTGCAGGTAGTCGATCGCGGCGCCGAAGCCGACGGCTTCGGCCATCGGCGCGGTGCCCGCCTCGAACTTGTGCGGCAGCTCGCCCCACGTCGTCTTCTCGAGCTGAACGGAGTTGATCATGTGCCCGCCGGTGAGGAACGGCTCCATCCGCTGCAGCAGCTCGCCGCGCCCCCAGAGCGCGCCGATGCCGCTCGGGCCGCACAGCTTGTGCGCAGAGATCGCGAGGAAGTCGATGCCGAGCGCCTGCACGTCGAGCGGGACGTGCGGCGCGGACTGCGCGCCGTCGCAGACGAAGATCGCGCCCTGCTCGTGCGCCCAGGCCGTGAGCTTCTCGATCGGGTTGATCGTCCCGATCGAGTTGGAAACGTGATTCGTCGCGACGACCTTGATCTGTCCCTGCGCGGCGATCGAGTCGAGAGACGACAGGTCGAGCTCGCCCTCCTCGGTGAGCGGGATCATCACGAGCCGGGCGCCGGTGCGGCCGGCCACGTACTGCCACGGCACGAAGTTCGAGTGGTGCTCCAGCTCGCTGACGACCACGACGTCGCCGGGGCCGAGATTCGACATCCCCCACGAGTAGGCGACGAGGTTGATCGCTTCGGTTGCGTTGCGCACGAAGACGATCTCGCGGACATCCGGCGCGTTGACAAGCGCGCGCACCTTCTCGCGCGCGTTCTCGAGCCCCGCGGTCGCGCGCTCGGCGAGCACGTAGACACCGCGGTGCACGTTCGCGTACGACGTCGAGTAGAACTCCGTCATCGCCTCCATCATCTGCCGCGGCTTCTGCGAGCTCGCCGCCGAGTCGAGGAACGCGAGCGGCTTGTCGTGGATCAGCTGCTCGAAGATGGGGAAGTCGGCGCGGATCGCGCGCGCGTCGAGCTTCGCCTGATCGGCTGTGACCGCCATGCGGTCCATGGTAGGCCCTACCGAACGGTGAAGGACGCGCCGGCGTAGCCCGGCGCCGCAGCCTTCCCTGAGCCGACGGGCACCTTTGCCTTGCCCGCGGCGTTCGCGTGATACGTGCGGCCGTGGATCTTGAAGGTCGCCCCGGCGACGCCGAGGCCGTCGTCGAGCGCCTGGGCGAAGTGGGTGACGATCCGCTTCTTGCCGACCTTCTTGGTGGTCTTCGAGAGCCGTACCGAGAGGCCCGGCAGGAGCGCCTGCTCGACGAGGCTCGCGCCCGTGTTCGCGATCACGTCGACCGAGCCCGGGCTGCCGTCGATCGCAGCCGCCGACACCTGGTAGTCGGTGCCCGGGAGGGCCGCCGAGACGACGGCGCCGAAATGCGCGCCGTGGCTGCGCGAGCGGGCCGCGTAGATCCGCCCGTTGCCGCTCCAGACGATCCAGAGGCGATCTTGGCCGTCGAGCGTCAGCGCCATGTGCGGGTCGCCGCCGACGAAGGTCCCCCGGAAGCTCACGCCGTCGCCCGCCGGCTGGCCGCCGCTGAATGGGACGACGGTGACACTCAGAGCCTGCGCGCCGGGCGGCCAGGCGAGGAAGGTGTTGCCGAGCGCGTCGGCGACGAGCGGCACCCGATCGGTGTGCTGGGCGGTCGGTTTCAGGTTCGTCGTTCCGGCCGGCGTGAGATCGGGGCCGAGTTGTTCGTAGACGAACGTGCCGTCCGGGTCCGCATTCGAGAAGAACGCGATCTGCACGCGGCCGGTCGAGTCGATCGCGAGCGACTCCGCGTAGCCGCAGCAGCG
Source organism: uncultured Actinomycetes bacterium (assembly GCA_963838985.1). Classification (GTDB taxonomy): domain Bacteria; phylum Actinomycetota; class Thermoleophilia; order Gaiellales; family Gaiellaceae; genus Palsa-739. Next base: position 81,626 of record CAWITF010000002.1, on the reverse strand, counting down.
GGGGAAGACGTTCTTGACGTCCTCGCCGTTCAGGCCGCGGAAGACGTTGATGCCCGCGGTCGAGTCCTGCGCGAAATACGGGGTGCCGTCCGGAGCGACGGCGGCGGCCATCACTGACCCGACGGCGTGCGACTGCGTCTGGATCGGGCCGCTCCACGTGACGCCATCGTCGGTCGACGTGAGCCTGCCGACACCTTGTGCGTTCGGGTAGTAGAGCTGGATCGCACCGCTCGGCTGCTGCACGAGCTGGACCCTGTTCGCAGCGGCATCCCCGGAAACGAGGACCTTCGCCGTTTGATGGTTTCGCGCGAGCGAGATCGTGTCGGCGAGCGGCGCGCCCCAGGCCGTGAGGAGCGTCCCCTGCTTCGTCACGAGCATCGAGGGGACGACGGAGTTGTCCAGGCCGCTTGCAGCGAGCGGCGTCCACGCCCACGCGGCCGGCGCGAATGCGAGCGCGCCGAGGGCGAGTGCGACAAGGCGCATGCTCCGACGATGCCAGCGGAATTGCCCGCTCGCAAGGTCGTTCATCCCGGCTTCATCGCTCCTCTGGCAGCATCGGAGGGTGCGCCGGGCGCTTCCCTTCATGTTGGTCGCTGCGGCGCTCGCCGGTTGCGGCGGTTCCCATCACGCGCAGGCGACCTCCGGCACGACGACGACGCGGCCCGCTGCGTCCGCGGTCGCGCGCAGAACGCCGCCCGTGCGACGACTCGTCCCGCAACAGGCCGGCGTGCTCGACGCCGCCGTCCAGGATGCTGCGGCCGCGTCCTACAACGGCGGCGCCGTGCTGCTCGGCGGGTTGACACCGTCGGACGTCTCGACCGACGCAATCGTCACGGCAACGCGGGCCGGCGCTCGCCGCGTCGGCCGCCTGCCCGGCGCGCTGCACGACGCCGCGGCGGTGACGGTCGGCGGTGACGCGTACCTCTTCGGCGGCGGGAACGGCGTCGCGCAGCTCGACACGATCCTGATGGTCGATCCGCGCACAGGCGCGACCCAGCAGGCGGGCAGGCTGCCGGCGCCAAGCTCGGACCAGGCCGGAACAGCCATCGGTCGGACGGCGTACATCGTCGGCGGCTACACGGGCGCGCACTGGCTCGACACGATCGTCGCCTGGGCGCCGGGCGGAAAGGCGCGCGTGGTCGCGCACCTTCCGCACACGCTGCGGTACGCGGCGGTCACGGCGGTCGGCAAGCGCGTGATCGTCGCCGGCGGCTCACTGGAGTCCGGTAGCGCGAGCGACGCGGTCTACGCGTTCACGCCCGCGACGGGACGTGTCGCACGGGTCGGCACGCTGCCCGCCCCGACCACGCATGCAGCGGCGGCGGCGCTCGGCTCGCTCGCAATCGTCGTCGGCGGCCGCAGCGCGACGCTCAACACGCCGACCGGCCGTATCGTCGCCGTCGACCCGGTTGCGCGGCGGGTGCGCACGCTCGGCTCGCTGCCGGAGCCGCTCTCCGATCTCGCCGCGGTCTCGACGCCGCGCGGGATCATGATCGCCGGCGGCCACAGTGTCTCCGGCACCGTCTCGTCCGTGACGCTGCTCGTGCCGTCTGCGAAGGCGAAGCGCGTCGTCGCGAGCTCGAGCGCCTCGCTGAACATCTACGCGGCCGATCGCGTCGGCAACCTGAGCGCCGAGGCGCGGCTCGCGCGGCCCCTGGTCTACGTCCCGAACAGCGACAGCAACACGGTCGACGTGGTCGACCAGCGCACCTTCAAGGTCGTCGAGCACTTCGCGGTCGGCGCGCTGCCGCAGCACGTCGTGCCCGCGTGGGACTTGAAGACGCTCTACGTCACGAACGACGAGGGCAATTCGCTGACCGCGATCGACCCGCGCACGGGCAAGCCGGGTCGCACGATCCCGGTCGACGACCCGTACAACATGTACTTCACGACGAACGGCCGTTATGCGATCGTCGTCGCCGAGCGGCTGCACCGCCTCGACTTTCGCGATGCGCACTCCTTCAAGCTGCACCACTCGCTCACGGTCCCATGCTCGGGGGCCGACCACATGGACTTCTCCGCCGACGGGAGCTACGCGATCGTCTCGTGCGAGTTCTCCGGCGAGATGCTCAAGGTCGACATCGCCCACGAGCGCGTCGTCGGCGTGCTGCACCTGCGCCCGGGCGCCGCGCCGCAGGACGTGAAGCTCTCGCCGGACGGCACCGTCTTCTACGTCGCCGACATGAACTCGAACGGCGTCTGGCTCGTCGACGGCGACTCGCTGAGGGTGCTGCGCTTCATGCCGACCGGCCGTGGAGCGCACGGTCTCTACCCGAGCCGCGACGCCCGCTACCTCTACGTGACGAACCGGGGCGAGGGTTCGATCTCCGTCGTCTCCTTCAAGACGCGGCGGATCGTGCGCACGTGGCGCATCCCCGGCGGCGGCAGCCCGGACATGGGGAACGTGTCGGCGGACGGCAAGGTGCTGTGGCTCTCCGGCCGCTGGAACGGCGTGCTCTATGCGATCTCGACGAAGGACGGTCGCCTGCTCGCGAAGATCCCCGTCGGCGCCGGCCCACACGGCGTCTGCGTCTGGCCGCAGCCCGGCGACTACTCGCTCGGGCACACCGGCATCCTCCGTTAGCGGCGCACCTGCTCGCAGTTGCGGGCGATCGTGTCGAGCGGGCCGGCGCCTTCGACGATGTCGTTGCCTGCGCCGCAGTCGATGCGATCGTGACCGTTGCCGCCGATGATGACGTCGTTGCCGGGACCGCCGAAGATCCTGTCGTCGCCGAGCCCGCCCATGATGAAGTCGTTGCCCGCGCCACCGTAGATCGTGTCGTTGCCGTTCTCGCCGTAGATCGCGTCGTTGCCGTCGAGCCCGTACAGGCGGTCGTTGCCGCCAAGCCCGTTGATGCGGTCGAAGTACGGCGAGCCGTGGATCACGTCGACGCCGGTCGTGCCGTCGTAGCGGCACCGGTTCGAGATGCGATTCGCGCGCGCGCCGACGCTCGAGCGCACGACGTAGATCCCCCAGCGGCGGCATTCCTGGCCGGCGGAGACGGCGATCAACGCCGCAGTGGGCGACCAGCGCGGCGGTGAGTACGGGTGGACGTCGTCGACGAGCCTGATGGATGGGCCGGCGCCGAATCCGCCGCCGTCGGGGAAGATCGTGAGTCCCATCAGGAAGAGGGCGTACTGATATTGCGTCGCGCCGCCCACGAGGTGCCGGCGGTCACTGATGTACGCGAGCCCGTCCGACACGGGGGAGAACTGCGGGAAGCGGGCATTCTCCGCCGCGGTACCGACCAGCTCGCCGGCGACGCCGTTCGAGGGAGCGACGAGGAAGATCGCCCAGCGCCCGTCGACGTTCCGCTCGAACGCGATCCCGTTCTCGTCGGGGACCACGATGGGTTCTCGCTCGGCCCGGCTCCGCTGAAGAGCACGCGCGACCCCGACCCGTTCGCCTGGACGAGGAGCAGCGACGAGCCGGACGCGACGGCGATGCGCGTCCCGTCCGGCGACCAGGCGGGTCCGGTGACATCCGAGTCGGGCGGCTCGACGTCGGTTGCGACGGCGCGCTCCATCGTCCCTTCGAGTGTCGAGACGAAGAGCGTGCCGTCGCGGATGTAGGCGAGACGCGTGCCGTCGGGTGAGGCCGAGGCGTCGGTGCCCTCGACTACGGCGTGCGGTCCCTCGAAGCGGCTGCCGGTCGTGACAAGCGTCGTCGTGCCTTGCTCGATCAGCAGGTAGTTCGTGTGAGGGACAGTGCCGCGCAGGTGCCAATTCTCCGCCACGAGCGTCGTCTCGCCGTTCCCCGAGGCGACGACGAGGACGTGCTCGAAGCTCGGTGAGGTTCGCTCGAAGGCGACGTATTTCCCGGCCGCGAACCACGCCGGCTGGCTGTCCTGGACGTCATTCGCCTCCGGCCCCGCTGCTGCGCGCGCAAGCTCGCCGCTCGCGACCAGTACGGCGACGAGCGTGAGCGCGAGGAGCGCGAGCTGCTTTTTCACGGACGGAACGTAGTGGCGGTTCGTCAGGAAGCCCTTAAGGCTTTGCAAGGACATTCGCTACAGTCGCCGTCCGATGAGCAGCGAGTACATCTACACCATGTACCGGGTCGACAAGTTCTACGGCCCGGATCGCCAGGTGCTGGCGAACATCTCTCTGTCCTTCTTCCCAGGCGCGAAGATCGGGGTGCTCGGCCCCAACGGCGCCGGCAAGTCGACGGTGCTCCGGATCATGGCGGGGAAGGAGGAGCCGTCGTCCGGCGTCGCCGAGCTCGCGCCCAATGCGACGGTCGGCCTGCTGGAGCAGGAGCCGTGGCTCGACCCCGAGAAGGACGTGCGCGGCAACGTCGAGGACGGCGTTCGCGAGCTGCGCGACGTGCTCGACCGCTTCAACGAGATCTCCGCCAAGTTCGCCGAGCCCGACGCCGACTTCGACACGCTGCTCGCCGAGCAGGCAAAGGTGCAGGACCAGATCGACCGCGCCGACGCGTGGCAGCTCGACCAGCATCTCGACCACGCAATGGACGCGTTGCGTCTCCCCGAGGGGGATCGCGACGTCGAGACGCTGTCCGGAGGCGAGCGCCGCCGCGTCGCGCTCTGCCGGCTGCTGCTCTCGGCGCCCGACCTGCTGCTGCTCGACGAGCCGACGAACCATCTCGATGCGGAATCCGTCGCGTGGCTCGAGCGCTTCCTCGCCGACTACAAGGGCACGATCGTCGCGGTCACCCACGACCGGTACTTCCTCGACAACGTCGCGGGCTGGATCCTCGAGCTCGATCGCGGCCGCGGGATCCCGTTCCAGGGGAACTACTCGTCGTGGCTCGAGCAGAAGCAGGAGCGGCTCGCCGTCGAGGAGAAGCAGGAGTCCGCGCGCAGGCGCACGCTCGCGCGCGAGCTCGAGTGGGTGCGCATGAGCCCGCGCGCGCGACACGCGAAGTCGAAGGCGCGCCTCGGCGCGTACGAGAAGCTCTTCGCCGAGGAGCAGGCCGTGAAGCTCGACAAGGTCGAGATCCACATTCCGTCCGGCCCACGGCTCGGTGACAACGTGATCGACGCCGAGCACGTGCAGAAGGGCTTCGGCGACCGCCTGCTCGTCGAGGACTTGACGTTCTCGCTGCCTCCTGCCGGGATCGTCGGCGTGATCGGGCCGAACGGCGCGGGCAAGACGACGCTCTTCCGGATGATCGCCGGCGAAGAGCCGACCGACAGCGGTGAGCTGAAGATCGGCGACACCGTGAAGCTCGCGTACGTCGACCAGTCCCGCGGTGATCTCGACCCCGCGAGCACCGTGTGGAAGGAGATCAGCGGCGGCACCGACCTGATCGAGCTCGGCAAGAAAGAGGTGAACTCGCGGCAGTACGTGTCGTGGTTCAACTTCAAGGGCTCCGATCAGCAGAAGCGCGTCGGCGATCTCTCGGGCGGCGAGCGCAACCGCGTGCACCTCGCGAAGCTGCTGCGAAGCGGCGGCAACGTGCTGCTGCTCGACGAGCCGACGAACGACCTCGACGTCGACACGTTGCGCGCGCTCGAGGAGGCGCTGCTCGAGTTCGCAGGCTGTGCGGTCGTAATCACGCACGACCGCTGGTTCCTCGACCGTGTCGCGACGCACATCCTCGCGTTCGAGGGCGACTCGCAGACGACGTGGTTCGAGGGGACGTGGGGCGAATACGTCGAGTGGGTGAAGGAAACGCGCGGCGCCGAAGCGCTCGAGCCGCACCGAATCAAGTACAAGCCTCTCCTGCGCGCTTAAGCGTTGCCGCGCTGCGTCTTGTAGACGAGCGTGTCGTACTCCGGATGGCGCCGGAGGTACTCGGCGACGAACGGGCACAGCGGGCGTAAGCGGAGGTCGCGGGCCCGGATGTCGTCGAATGCCCCCTTGACGAGCGCTGAGCCGACACCTTCGCCTTCGTAGCGCGGCTCGACCTCGGTGTGCACGAGTGTGATCGTCCCGGGATCGAGTGTGTAGCGGATGATCCCCGCGAGCTCGTCGTCGATCCACGCTTCGTAGCGAAGCTCGGAGGGATTGTCGGCGACGCGGACGTCCACGGCAGCTAGGGCAGCCGGGGCGACCAGAGCATCGACAGCGCTCCGGCGAGCACGAGCAGCGCCGCCGCGCCGACGAGGAAGAGGTCGGTGACTTCGCGCGTCCCCGGCTTGCGGCCGAGCTTCGAGCCGAGCGACGCGTACGCGTCCTCCACTGCGCCCGCCGTCTTCGCGCGGTAGAACTTGCCGCCCGTCCGCACCGCGATCGCACGCAGCGTCGTCGGGTCGGGCGAGAGCCCGCGCGGGCCGAGACCGCCGCCGCCGAAGACGCCGGGGCCGCCTCCGTTGAAGCCGCCCGGGAAGCCGCGCATCGTCGTGTTCCCCGTCGTCCCGAGCGCGACCGTGTACACCGGGATCCCTGCGGCGCGGGCGCGATCGGCTCCCGCGAGCGGCTCGAGCACGCCGCGCGTCTGGTGGCCGTCGGAGAGGAAGAGGATCGAGACGAGCGTGCTCGACGCGCGCTGGGTCTGCGTCACGTATGCGGCGAGGTCATTGCTTGCGGGCGCCGCCGTGATCGAGCTTCCTTGCACGCCCGCCGATCGCAGCCCGACCTGCACAGCGGTGGCGATCGCGTCGCCGATCGCCGTGCCGCCGAATCCGTTGAAGAAGCCGACGTCGTCGATCGCCTGGCTGACGAGCGCGTGGTCGGTCGTCGGCGGCGTCGCAACCTGCGCCTCGCCCGCGAAGAGCACGAGCCCGACCTTGAGCCGTGGCGGCACTTTCGCGAGGAACGTGTGCAGCGCGCGTTGCGCCGCGATCAACCGGGTCGGCTTGACGTCGACCGCCTGCATCGAGCCCGAGACGTCGAGGACGAGCACCACGGTCGCGTTGTCGCTCACGACCATGTGATGCACGCGCGGCCGCGCAACGGCCGCGCACAGGGTGGCGATTGCGAGCAGGAAGACGCCGGCGGCGATCCAGCGCCGCCAGGGCCGGCCCGTCGCCACGACGGCGGCCAGGACGTCGACGTTCGTGTAGCGCACCGCGTATTTCATGCGGCGTCGCGCAACGACGAAGCGGTAGACGAGATACCCGACCGGAATCACGAGCAGGAGGAGCAGCAGCAGTGGATGGCTGAAGATCATCGCGGCGTGCACACCAGGTCGAGCTGGACGACCGCCGACACTCCCGCCGCTGCGGCCGACGCGTGCACGATGAGCGCCACGCCGCCGTTGCGGATGCGATGCGACGCGGTGACCGCCTGCGCGAGCGCCGTGCTCGGCGGCCGGTCGCCGAAGAAGCCGATTGCGTGCGTCGCTGACACGAGCGACTCGTTGCTCGAGCACCGCGCGGTCTTCCGCGTCGTCCCGGCGTGGACGCGCACCTGCACGGCTCGAATGGTCGTCGGATTGCTCGGCGGGAACGCGTGATACGCGGTCGGCGTCCTCCCGCCTCCGCCCGTGGCCGGCACGCAGCCGATGTGCGGCCGGAAGCTCGAGGTCGGGCCGCGAACGACCCTGCCGAGGAAGAGCGCCGCCTGGGTGGTCGTGATCCCCGGATTCACCGGGCTGCCGAGCTTGCCGACGAAGCCGACGTCGATGCCGCGGGCGGCGAGCTCGGCGTCGAGCCCCGCGACGATGTAGCGCTTCGGGCACGAGAGCTGGTATTGCACGCCGCTGCGCGGCGTCACGACCCACGGGCCGGCCACCGGCACGCAGACCTGCAGGCCGCGGCACTCGTTCGTCGCGCCCGCGGGCGCGACCGCGACGACGCCGTACGCGGCGACGAGGCCGGCGAGAACGGCGAGCCGCCTCACGGCACGAGCCTCCGGAACCAGAACGCCGAGAGCGCGGCGCCGACGAGGAGCAGCGCCATCGCCCCGCCGCCGAAGATGTCGGCGACCTGCCGATTCTGCGTCGTATGCCCGATGCGCGTCGACAGCTTCTTGTACACGTCGGTCAGCGCCTTGCTCGTGCGCGCCCGGAAGAACTCGCCGCCGCTCAGTTTCGCGATCGCCTGCAGCGTGCCCGGGCTCGGCGGCACGCGAATCTGCTCCTGGTAGCCGCCGACGAGCTTGTTGATCACGATCCCGTCGCGCGTCCCGACGAGGACCGTCGAGACGGGGATGCCGGCCGCCCGCGCACGCCGCGCCGCGGTGAGGGGCGCGGTGCGGCCCCCGTCTCGCGCGCCGTCGGAGATCATCAGCACGGACGCGGGCGGCACGACGCCGTCGGCCGTGCGCTGCTTCTCGCCCAGCTTGGTCGAGAGCGCAACCGCGTCGCCGATCGCAGTGCCTTCGCTCGGTGCGAGAGACTCGAGCGCGTCCTCGGCGAGCACGCGGTCGGTCGTCGGCGGCACTGCGACGAAGGCTCGCGTTCCGAAGCCGACGACGGCGATGCTGTACTCCTTCGGCACCTCCTTGAGGAACTGCTCCGCGGCCGTGCGTGCCGCGTCGAGCCGCGTCGGGTGGACGTCTTGCGCGCTCATCGACCGGGATACGTCCACGGCGAGCACGATCGTCGCCTCCTTGCGCGGCGTGCTGATCTCCGCGCGGGGGCGCGCCGCGCCGACGACGAGCGCCGTCAGCGCGAGCATGAAGAGTGCGAGCGGGATCACTCGGCGGCGTCCCGGCTGCTCGGAGACGAGGTTCGGGACGAGCGCCGGCGTCGAGAACGCGGCTGCCTGGCCTGCGCGCCGCCGTTCCAGTGCGACCCACGCGAGCACGGCGAGCGGGATCACGAGCAGGCCGATCAGCGCCAGCGGCCGGTCGAAGTTCATTTGCGCGCCGCTCCGAGGAACGTTGCGAAGGGCCGCAGCCAGTCACCCTGCGTCGTCAAGACGCAGTGCGGGACGCCGAGCGCCGAGAGCACGCGGGCGACGCCGGTGCGCTCCTCCGCGGCCGCCGTCGCGAAGCGCTCGCGCAGCGACCGGCTGCGCGTGTCGACGCGCACCTGCCGCCCCGTCTCCGGGTCGACGAGCCACAGCTCGCCGACGTCCGGCAGCTCCTGCTCGCGCGGGTCGCGGATCTCGACTGCGAGCACCTCGTGCCTGCTCATCACCTGCAGCAGCGGCCTGCGCCAGTCCAGCGGGCCGCGAAAGTCCGAGACGATCACGACGACCCCGCGCTGTCGTGCGATCGAGCTCGTCCGCGAGAGCGCCTGCCCGAGCGACGTCGCGCCGCCGCCTTCCGGCTCGGGATCGCGCTGCAGTGCCGTGAGCAGCCCGATCAAGCCCGCGCGGCCCTGATGCGGCGGCAGCGTCGTCGGCGACCGCTCGCCGAACGTCGTCACGCCGAGCCGGTTGCCGCGCCGCGTCGCGACGTGACCGATCGCGAGTGCGACTCCGTCGGCGACGTCGGCCTTGCGGCGGTCGGCGGTTCCGAAGTGCATCGACGTCGACGCGTCGAGCAGCAGCCACGTGACGAGCACGCGCTCGGCCATGTTGACGCGAACGTGCGGCTCGCCCATGCGCGCGGTGACGTTCCACTCCATGCGGCGAACGTCGTCGCCGGGAACGTACGGACGTACCTGCGCGAGCTCGACGCCGTCGCCGAACTGCGACGAGCGGTACTCGCCGGCGAGCATGCCCTGCAGCTTCCGTCCCACCTCGATCTGCAGCGCGCGCAGGGCGGCGGCAGGCAGCGGCCCGGGGCCGGGCCGCTCCGGTGTGACCGGGCCGAGCAGCCCAGCGGTCACGCGGTGGTCGGCCGCGACAGGCTCACCTCCGGGACGGGCACGGCTGCGATCACCGCGTCGAGGATCGTGTCGGCCGTGACGCCTTCGGCAAGTGCCTGGTAGCTCAGCACGAGCCGGTGGCGCAGCGCGTCCTTCGTGAGCGCGGCGACGTCGTCGGTCGTCGCATAGTCGCGCCCTCGGATGAGCGCGAGCGCGCGCGCCGCCTGCGTGATGCTGATCGGCCCTCGTGGGCTCGCGCCGAAGTCGACGTACTCGGCGAGATTCGCGAGTCCCGCTTCGGCAGGCTTGCGCGTCGCGGTCGCGACCGAGACCGCGTAGCTCACGAGTGACGGGTCGACGTACACGTCGAAGACCTCGCGCTGAAGTGCGCGCAGGTCGTCGAGCGACAGCGCCTCGCGGAGCTCGGGGGGCGCCGTGAGCTGCCGCTGCACGATCGTGAGCTCCTCGTCGTGCGCCGGGTAGTCGATCAGGATCTTCAGCATGAATCGGTCGACCTGCGCCTCCGGCAGCGGGTAGGTGCCCTCGGACTCGATCGGGTTCTGCGTCGCCATGACGAGGAACGGATCGGGAACCGGGTACGTCGTGTGCGCGATCGTCACCTGGCGCTCCTGCATGACCTCGAGGAGCGCGCTCTGCACCTTTGCGGGCGCGCGGTTGATCTCGTCGGCGAGCAGGAAGTTGCAGAAGACGGGGCCGAGCTCCGTCTCGAACGTGCCCTGGTCGGGGCGGTAGACGCGCGTGCCGACGAGGTCGGCGGGAACGAGGTCGGGCGTGAACTGCACGCGTGCGAACGAGCCGCCGAGCACGCCGGCGGTCGTCTTGATCGTCAGCGTCTTGGCGAGGCCGGGCACACCCTCGATCAGCAGATGCCCCTGCGCGAGCAGGCATACGAGCACGCGCTCGAGCATCTGATCCTGGCCTGCGATGACGCGCCGGATCTCGAAGAGCGCCTGCTCGAGCCGTTCGCTGATCTCGCTCGGTTCCACGTCGCCTCCCTTGTGGCTTTGAATTCTGCCCCGAAGTTTGCAGGCTCCCCTAAGTTCTGGGTGAGACCCCGGCCGGATTGAGGGGCTATCGTCTCTCTCATGGCCGTGACGCACGAGGCCCGCAGCTGGGAGGCCGCTTTCGCCGAGCGGACGCGCGCGGGCGCCGGCGACGCGATCACGGCGATCCTCGGCCTGCTCGCGAACCCCGACCTGATCTCGTTTGCCGGCGGCTTCCCGGATCCGGCGACCTTCCCGGCCCGGCAGGCCGCCGCGCTCCTCGCCGAGCTCGCAGATGCCGGAGACGTGCTCGCGTTCCAGTACGCGCCGACGACCGGGCTCCCCGGCACGCGCGGCGCGCTCGCCGACCGGCTCGAGCGCCTCCAGGGCGCGCGGCCGGCCGAGGACGAGCTGCTCGTCACCTCCGGCGGGATCGAGGCGCTCGAGCTCGTGTCGAAGTCGTTCCTCGACAAGGGCGACCTGGTCGTCGTCGAGGGCCCGACGTATCTCGGCGCGATCATGGCGTTCCGGAGCTTCGAGGCCGACGTGGTCGCGGTGCCGCTCGACGAGCACGGCCTCGACGTCGACGAGCTGCACGGGCAGCTCGCGGGTGGATTGCGGCCGAAGCTCCTGTACACGATCCCCGACCACCAGAACCCAGCCGGCGTCACGCTCGCGCCGGAGCGCCGTGCGGCGCTCGTCGAGCTCGCGCGGCGGTACGGCTTCCTGATCGTCGAGGACGTCGCCTACCGCGAGCTCGGCTTCGACGGCACGGCGCCGGCGAGCCTCTGGAGCCTCGCGCCGGACGTGGTCGTGCAAGCGGGAACGACCTCGAAGACGTTCTTCCCGGGTGTGCGCCTCGGCTGGGCGGTCGGCCCGGCCGCCGTCGTCGCGCAGCTCGTGTCCGCGAAGCAGAACACCGACCAGTGCTCAGGCGCGCTCGGCCAGCGGCTCTTCGAGGAGTACGCGCGGCGCGGCTGGATCGACGAGCAGCTCGATCGCTCTCGTTCGCTCTACGCGCGCAAGGGCTCGCTGCTGCTGGCTGCGCTCGAGCAGTCGATGCCGGACGGCGTGCGCTGGACGACGCCGCGCGGCGGCTTCTTCTCGTGGCTGACGATCCCGGGCGACGCAGCCGCGGCTGCGAAGCGCGCCGCCGCCGAAGGCGTCGCCGTCGTTCCGGGCGCGCTCTTCTATCCCGACGGCCGCGGCGAGTCGAACATCCGGCTGTCGTTCAGCATGGTGGACGAGTCGCTCATCGACCGTGGCATCGAGATTCTCGCGGCTGCGTTACGGCTGTAGCCGCTCGACGCGCCATCCGCCGTCCTCACGCGTGTACGCGAAGCGGTCGTGCATGTAGTCGTCGTCTTCGCTCCAGAGCTCGAAGCGGTCGGGCACGACGCGGTAGCCGATCCAGAACGACGGCCGCGGCGGATCATCGGGTTGCTGCTCGACGAGTTGTTCGAGCGCCTCGCGGCTCGCGATCGGCTCGCTCTGGTGGAAGGCCGCGAGGGGGCGCTTGCCCTCGCGCTCCTGCCAGTGCCGCTCGTTCTCGTCGTCGCCCGCGAGCTCGACCGTTCCCTCGACGCGCACCTGGCGTCCGTCCCAGAGGAAGACGAGAGCCGCGCGCGCGTTCGTCGCGAGCTCGCAGCCGAGTGGGCTCTCGCTGCTGGACCAGAACGCGAAGCCGCGCTCGTCGACGTGCTCGACGACGACGGCGCGCGCGGACGGCTTCCCGTCGCGCGTCGCCGTCGCCACCACTGCCGGCACCTGCTCCTCGTCCCACCACGCGCGAAAGGCGCGTAGTGGATCGGGATCAGGAGGTTTCGTTCGGATCCTCCTCGGCGGCGAGCTTCTGCGAGCCCTGCAGCACCTGCTCGAAGTGCCGCTGCTGGATCGGCAGCGCCCATGAGACGAGGTCGCGCACCTTCTCGTTCCCTGCGGACTCGTTCATCGTCTGCAGCACCGACCAGTGACCGACCTCGGCCGCCTCGGCCATCGTCAGGAACTCGAAGCCGTCGAGCGCGTCCGAGTCGCTGTCGAGATAGGTCGACATCATGTCGGAGGCCTTCTTCTTGACCTCGCGCGCCTCGTCGAGGATCGCCGTCTTCTTGCCCTCGAACGTGCTCGCGACTTCCTCGCAGCGCTGCGCGGTCTCGGCCGCTTCCTTCGCCATCTGCTGCAGCGTCTTCACGAGGTCCTTGTCCTGCTCCTCGGTCAGCTTCGTGACCTTGCCGCCCGCGGCTTCTGCCGCCATCGCGAGGCCGGTGACCTCGGCGAGCTTCTCTTCGAGGTTCGTCAGTTCCGCCATTTGCAGCTCCTTCGTTTGTCGGGTGGTCCCGAGGTGTGTCGCCGGAGCAGCGAAACGGCAAACGATGTGTGAGCTAGACCTGCGGGATGCGCGCTTCGAGCGCCGCCGTTACGGCTTCGCGCACGGGAGCGAGCTCGATCCGGTCGAGCACGTCCTGGAAGAAGCCGCGCACGATCAGCCGCTCGGCCTCGGGGCGCGAGAGGCCGCGGGCCATCAGGTAGAAGAGCTGCTCGCGGTCGACGCGCCCGACGGTGGCGCCGTGGGTGCAGCGCACGTCGTTCGCCATGATCTCGAGGCCCGGGATCGGCACCGCGTGCGTCGTCGGCGACAGCATCAGGTTGCGGCACTCCTGGTAGGCGTTCGTCTTCTGCGCGTTCGGCTCGACGCGGATCATCCCGCGCCACACGGCGGTCGCATGGTCGCGCAGCGCGCCCTTGAAGGCGAAGTCACTCTCGCAGTTCGGCGCGATGTGCTCCTGGAAGGTGTCGTAGTCGAGGTGCTGCGTGCCGTCGGCGAAGTACGCGCCGGTCACGCGCGACGTCGCGCCGGGGCCGTTCAGGTCGTTCTGGATGCGCGTCTTGCCCTTCTTGGAGCCGAAGCCGCCGGCGACCCAGTCGAGCTCGCCTTCGCGCTCGACGCGCGCGTGATGCGACGCGAAGTGCCAGGTCTCGGTCGAGAGGTTCTGCAGGGACACGTACTCGAGCTTCGCGCTCGGATCGACGAAGAGCTCGGTGACCGCGTTCGAGTATGCGGCGGTGTCGGCAGCCGGCGACGCGTACTCCTCGATCAGCGACGCGCGCGCGCCCTCCTCGGCGACGACGACGAGCCGCCAGAACGTCTGGCCGGTCACCGCGATGCGCACGTAGAGCGGCTTCTCGAGCTGCACGCCCTTCGGCACGCGCACGAGGAGCCCGTGCTTCCACATCGCCGCGTTGTGCGCTGCGAACTTCTCGTCCCAGCCGACGAGCGAATAGAGCTCGGCCGTCTCGTCGGTCAGCGGCTCGAACGTCACGCCGTCGGGCGCCGTGCTGATCTCGATCCCGTTCTCGGTGACCGTGGCGTAACCGGCCACGTCCAGATCGAGCATGGTCGTCACACTCTCGTCGCGGTAGCTGCTACCGGCCTCGAACTCCGTCGGATCGAACCCTCGCAGGTCCGTAAAGCGCCAGTGCTCTTCGGTCGTGTCCGGGATCGGCAGCCGCTCGTACGCGGCGAGTGCGTCCGTCCTGCTCACGGCGCGTACCGCCGGTGCAGCATGAGCGCGTTCCCGTCGGGATCGCGGAAGAACGCCATGTGGCAGACGCCCGTGTCCAGCGTGTCGCCGTCGAACGCGACGCCGCGCGACTCGAGCTCGCCGCGCGTCTCGGCGACGTCCGCCACGCGCAGCGCGATCTGCGCGGTGTGCGGCGCGGTGAACTCACTGCCCGTCTGCGACAGGTCGAGCAGGTAGAGGCTCACGTTCTCGCCGAGCTGGAACTCGGGAAAGCCCGCGTCGTTCACCCGCTGCAAGCCGAGCGTCTCGCCGTAGAAGCGGGTCGACCGCTCGGTATCTGTCACGGGCACCGAGATGAAATCGGTGCGCTCGACGATCAACCCACGGACCCTTCCATCTGGAGCTGGATCAGGCGGTTCATCTCGACCGCGTACTCGAGCGGGAGCTCCTTCGTGATCGGCTCGACGAAGCCGCTGACGATCATCGCGGACGCCTCCGACTCCGAAAGGCCGCGCGACATCAGATAGAAGAGCTGCTCCTCGCCGATCTTCGAGACCGTCGCCTCGTGGCCGATGTCGACCTCGTCCTCCTCGATCTTGATGTACGGGTACGTATCCGAGCGCGACTCCTCGTCGAGGATCAGCGCGTCGCACACGACCTTCGAGCGGGCGCCCTTCGCGCCCTTCGCGACCTCGAGCAGCCCGCGGTAGCCCGCGCGCCCGCCGTTCTTCGAGATCGACTTGGACGTGATCACCGACGTCGTCTTCGGCGCGACGTGCACGGCCTTGCCGCCCGCGTCCTGATGCTGGCCCTTGCCTGCGAAGGCGATCGACAGCACCTCGCCGTGCGCGCGCTCGCCGACGAGCCAGATCGCCGGGTACTTCATCGTCAGCTTCGAGCCGAGATTCCCGTCGACCCACTCCATCGTCGCGTCCTTGTACGCGACGGCGCGCTTCGTGACGAGGTTGTAGACGTTGTTCGACCAGTTCTGGATCGTCGTGTAGCGGCAGCGCCCGCCGTCCTTGACGACGATCTCGACGACTGCGCTATGCAGTGAGTCGGTCGAGTAGATCGGAGCGGTGCAGCCTTCGACGTAGTGCACGTACGCGCCCTCGTCGACGATGATCAGCGTGCGCTCGAACTGGCCCATGTTCTCCGCGTTGATGCGGAAGTACGCCTGCAGCGGCATGTCGATCGACACGCCCTTCGGCACGTAGATGAACGAGCCGCCCGACCACACCGCAGAGTTGAGCGCTGCGAACTTGTTGTCGTTCTGCGGGATGATCGTCCCGAAGTACTGCTTGAAGACGTCCTCGTGCTCGCGAAGCGCTGTGTCGGTGTCGAGGAAGATCACGCCCTTGCGCTCGAGATCCTCCTGCAGCTTGTGGTAGACGACCTCGGACTCGTACTGCGCGCCGACGCCGGCGAGGTACTTCTTCTCCGCCTCGGGGATGCCGAGCTTGTCCCACGTGTCCTTGATGTCGGCCGGCAGGTCTTCCCAGCTGTTCGCCTGATTCTCGGTCGGCTTGATGTAGTAGAAGATGTTGTCGAAGTCGATGTCGCCGAGTTTCCGCCCCACTCGGGCATCGGGCGCGCGTAGAAGTAGTCGAGCGACTTGTGGCGGAACTGCCGCATCCAGTCCGGCTCGTTCTTGTGCGACGAGATCGCGTCGACGAGCTCGTGCGAGAGCGCCGCGTCCCGACTTGAAGAAGTAGTCCTCGGTGACGGAGAACCCGTACTTGATCGCGTAGTCGGAGCCGATCCCCTCGACGATCTCTGTCTCGGTCTGCGTCATCAGGCTTCAGCTCCCGCCGGGATGAAAGGGTCGTAGCCGTCGGCCTCGAGCTGCTTCGCGAGGTCGGGGCCACCGGTCTCGACGATGCGCCCGTCGACGAAGACGTGCACGTGGTCGGGCGTGATGTAGTCGAGGATCCGCTGGTAGTGCGTGATCACGAGCGCGCCCATCTCGGGGCCGACGAGCTCCTTCACGCCGCCGGCGACGACGCGAAGCGCGTCGATGTCGAGACCCGAGTCGGTCTCGTCGAGCACCGCCATGCGCGGCTTGAGCATCGCCATCTGCAGGATCTCGACGCGCTTCTTCTCGCCGCCCGAGAAGCCGTCGTTCAGGTAGCGCGACGCGAGCTCGCGGCGCGACCTTCAGCCGCTCCATCTCGCCGCGGATCTCCTTGCGGAACTCCGTGATCGGGATCGGGATCGTCGACGCCGCCGTTCCGCGACTTGCGGATCGGCATTGATCGCGCTGCGCAGGAAGCTCGTGCACCGTGACGCCCGGGATCGCGTGGGGGTACTGGAAGGCGAGGAAGAGGCCGCGCTCTGCACGCTCGTTCGCCGCCAGCTCGGTCACGTCCTCGCCGTCGACGAGGATCCGGCCCTCGGTGATCTCGTAGGCCGGGATGGCCCATGATCGCGTACGAGAGCGTCGACTTCCCGGACCCGTTCGGCCCCATGATCGCGTGCACCTCGTTCGACGTCGACCTCGAGGTCGACGCCCTTGACGATCTCGGTGCCGTCCTCCAGCGACGACGTGCAGGTTCTCGAGCTTCAGCAGTGCTCACGAAATTGACCTCTTCTCCCGGAAAAGCGGGGCTTTTGCCCCGCACAAACCTGCGGCGCAGTCTAGCGGAGGACGCCCGAGCGCCGACTTGCGCGCGGCGAGCACCTCAACGGATCCTGCGACCACCGCGGCCGCCGCACGCCGCACCGACGAGGCAGCGCCGGAGACGCAACGACGTCCAGGCGTCGAGCGCGCGAGACGGGCGTCGAAGCGCCCGTGCGCGCCCGGGTCGCCCGGCAGCGTCTGGAAGAGGTTGTCCGGCGAGTCGAGCGGCTTGTCCTCGCCGGTGTGCTGGCCCTTCCAGCCCATCCGCAGCAGCATCAGGTCGCCGGCGCGCGGCGAGAGCTTCTGGCCCCACATCAGCTTCTGCGCGCCCCAGCCGACCGGCAGCTCGCGAATCGGCTGCTCGCAGCAGTGCAGGACGGCGTCCGCGAACGGCTCCGGCTGGTAGATCGGCGGCACGGGCTGCGGCTGCTTGCCGAGCTTCTGGCGGTCGCGGTCGAACTGCGGCGTGTTGATCGCACGCCGGATGCACGACGGAGATGTCGACGCCCCAGCCGCCTTCTCGAGCTCGACCCGCGCGCGACTCGAAGAAGTTGCGCAGCGCCGCCTTCGACGCGCAGTAGCCGCCCTGCAGCGGGATGCCTCGATACGCGAGCGCCGACTGGATCGACACGAACGTCCCCTGCGACTCGCGCAGGTGCGGCAGCACGGCCCAGTAGCCGTAGACCTGCCCGAAGAAGTTGACGTCCATGATCCGCCGCAGCTCGTCGGCCTCGTAGCGGTACGTCTCCGCGTAGACCGTGACGATCGCGTTCGCGACATACGTGTCGATCCGCCCGAAGCGGTCGACCGCCTGCTCGACCACCTGCTGCACCTCGTCCTGCACCGTGCAGTCGGCCGGGACGGCGAGCGCCTCCGAGCCGAACGCCTCGATCTCGCGCACGCACGCGTCGAGCGCCTCGCCGTCGCGGGCGGTGACGACGACCTTCGCGCCGCGCTTGCCGGCGAGCCGGGCGACGGCGCGGCCGAGCCCGCTCGAGGCGCCCGTGACGAGGATCACCTGCTCGGACAGCGGTTTCTTGCATCCGTCGGCCATCGCAGCTCTCTGTGCCCGGAAACGGGCTACGCTACGCATATGCCGAAGTATCGGATCCGCGCGAGATCATTCATCCTCGCTGCTGCTGGCGCTGCTGCTCTTCGGGCGCGAAGCGGCTGCCGGAGATCGGTCGCTCGCTCGGATCGGGAATGCGCGAGTTCAAGGACTCGGTCTCGGGCAAGAGACGCCGCCGGCCGAGCTGCCGCCCGACGCCGCCGCCCGCCGAGGCGCGCCGAGCGCGAGACCGTCTAGCGACCGCCATGAAGACGACTCCCGCGCCGCCTTGAGCACGGCGAGGAGGCGACGCTCGTCGAGCACCTCGAAGAGCTGCGCCAGCGGATCTTCGTCTGCCTCGGCGCGCTCCCCGTCGGCTTCGTCGGCGCGTACGTGTTCCACGGCACCTGCTCGCGGCTCGAACCGGCTGCCGGCCGACCATCGTCAAGCTGCTCACGTTCGGCCTCGCGGAGCCGTTCCTCACGTCGATGTGGATCAGCCTCTACGCCGGCTTCCTGCTCGTGCTGCCCGTGATCCTCTGCCAGGTCTGGGCGTTCTTCGCGCCGGCGTTCTCGCAGCAACGCAGCGCCTGGTCGTCGGCCTCGCCGCGTTCGCGGCGTTGCTCGCCGCGTGCCGGCTCGTCTTCGGCTACTTCGTCGCGCTGCCTGCGGCCGTGAATTCCTGACCCACTACGACGACCACATTACAACGTCCAGATCCGCGCGAAGGACTACCTCTCGTTCGCCGCGATCGTGCTCTTCGCATGTCACCTCGTCTTCGAGGTGCCGATCGTGATCCTCGGCCTCGTGCGATCGGCGTGCTCAGCTCGGCGAAGCTTCGCAGGAACCGCCGACTCGGCTACGTATCATGGCGGCGCTCGCGGTGGCGCTTCCGGGCGTCGACCCGGTGACGACGACGTTCGAGATGGTGCCGCTCTGGGTCCTCTTCGAGGGCTCGATCTGGCTCTCCGTCCTCCTCGAGCGCCGCCAGCCGGCGCCCCGCGAGGCGCTACTCTGAGCGGCCGATGGCGCGCGCAGCAGTCAAGGCGAAGCAGGCGGCTCGCGCAGGGTGCGAAGCCGCGGCAAAGCGCCCCCAGAAGCGGCGCGGGCACGCCGGCGGCGGTAACCCGAACCAGCAGCTCTTCTTCGTCCGGATGCGCCGGAGCGCGAAGCCGGTGTACGTCATCCTCGCCGTCCTCTTCGCCATCACCTTCGCGTTCCTCGGCGTCGGCTCCGGGCCGAACGGGCCTCGACCAGCTCTTCCAGGGCCTGAACATCTTCCACCACGGCGGCAACGCGGTGGCGAAGGCGGAGAAGGAGATCACGAAGAGCCCGAAGACCCGAAGGGCTATCGCGACCTTGCCACCGCGTACGAGTCGAAGGGCGAGAACGCGAGCGCGATCAGCGCGCTGCAGCAGTACACGGCGATCAAGAAGAAGGACGCCGCGGCCTGGAACGAGCTCGCCGGCCTGCAGGTCACGCAGGCGCAGACGTACCTGACGCAGTACCAGGCCGCGTCGCAGGACAAGGATCTCGCGGCGCCGAGCGCGTCGTTCCTGCCCTCGGGCAAGCTCGGCAAGGCGCTCGGCACGAACACGGTCGAGCAGGTTCAGGCGAACGGCGTCAACGGGGTCGTGACGAACCTGCAGCAGCAGACGCAGCTCGCCTTCAACGGCGCCGTCACGTCGTACAACGAGGTCACGAAGCTGCAGCCGACCAACGCGAACGCGTGGATCGAGCTCGCGCAGACGGCGCAGCAGTCGGGCGACTACACCACCGCGCTCCGGGGTTACAAGCAGTACTTGAAGCTCAACCCGGACTCGTCGAGCAAGGCGCAGATCCAGCAGCTGATCAAGCAGCTCTCGCCGGCTGTCGCCCCTGCTCCCTCCAAGAAGAAAAAGTAGTATCCGGCCCGACCGACGGGACCGACGCTGACTTTTACGGGGGGATCATGAACTTCGACATCAAGACCGAGCAGCTGAGCGACGACAAGTACGTCATCTCGCTCGCCGGAGAGGTCGATCTCTACACCGCTCCCGAGTTCAAGCAGCAGCTGCTCGAGGTGATCGGCCAGGGTGGCAAGGAAGTCGTCGTCGACTTCAGCGACACGACCTTCATCGACTCCACGACTCTCGGCGTGCTCGTCGGCGGGGTCAAGCGGCTCCGCTCGAACGACGGCCAGCTCTCGCTCGTCTGCAGCGACCGAAACATCACGAAGATCTTCGAGATCACGGGTCTCGACCGGGTCTTCACGATCTACCCGACGCGCGACGAAGCGGTCTCGAAGCTGGGAACCACGGGCAGCGCCCCGCCGGCGTAGTGCGGAAGGCGCTTCCGCTCCTCGGTGCGCTTCTCGTGCTCGGCGCCGGTTGCGGCACGGGCGGCAAGGCCACGTCTGGCGACCAGCAGAACGGGTCGAAGCTCTTCACCTCCAAGTGCGCGGGCTGCCACACGCTCGCAGCGGCGGGTGCTCGGGGCACGGTCGGGCCTAACCTCGACGACGCGTTCGACGCGGATCGCAAGCAAGGGTTCAAGGAGAGCACGATCCAGAACGTCGTCCTCGACCAGATTCGCGAGCCGTCGCCGCCGATGCCGAAGAACCTCGTCAAGGGCCAGGACGCGCAGGACGTCGCGGCGTACGTGGCCGCGACAGCCGGGGTGGGAGGCGAGACGAAGCCGCCGTCGCAGCTCGGAACCGACGGAAAGACGATCTTCACGGGGGAGTGCGCGAGCTGCCACACGCTGAAAGCGGCGGGGACGACCGGGACGATCGGCCCGAATCTCGATCAGCTGAAGCCGTCGCAGGCGGTCGTGCAGCACCAGGTCGAGGTCGGCGGCGGCGTGATGCCTGCGTTCAAGGGGACGCTCTCCGCCGCGCAGATCGCGGCGGTCGCCAAGTTCGTCTCCTCGTCGGCCGGGAAGTAGCGCCGCGTGCGAGTGCGGCGCGCCGGGGTCGACGACGCCGCGGCAGTCGCGGACATCCACGTGCGCTCCTGGCAGGTCGGCTACGAGCACGTCTTCGGGGCGGAGAAGCTGGCGTCGATCTCGGTCGAGGGCCGGCTGCCCCGCTGGCTCGAGATCCTCGCGGCCGACGAGCAGGCGTGCTTCCTGGCCGAGGACGACGACGGCCGCGTGCTCGGCTGGTGCACCGTGGGCACGGCGCGCGAGGCCGACATCGAGAACGTCGGCGAGGTCTGGGGGATCTACGCGGCGCCCGAGGCGTGGGGCAGCGGCGCCGGCTCGGCGCTCCTCGCGGCCGGCGTCGATGAGCTCCGGCGGCAGGGCTTCGCCGAGGCGTCGCTCTGGGTGCTCGACGACAACCCGCGCGCCCGCCGCTTCTACGAGCGCGAAGGCTGGACGCTCGACGGCGCCCGCAAGCAAGACGAGTTCCTCGGCGTGACGGTGGACGAAGTCCGCTACCGCCGGCAGCTCTGAGATCGGGGGTCAGACCCCGAACGGGGTCTGACCCCGCTGTTCGGCTACGTCCGGTTGACGGGAATCGTCACGCGGCCGCGGATCTCGGCCGCGAGCGAATCGTCGCCCGCGACGACGATCTCGTCGGCGCCGAAGGTGCGAAGCGCGTCCTCGACGGCGAGCAGCGCATTGTCCGCGCCGACGTCGCCGCGCACCGACACGCCTGGGCGCGAGAGTCGCCGCGTCAGCGCCTGAACCGTCTGCTCGGCGTCCGCGCGGCGGTCGTCCACGGCGCCGGTCAACGCCTCGACGGTCGAGGCAAGTGCGGGGACGACGACGACTATCTCGGTTGCGCTGAGTCGAGCCGCACGTCCGACGTTCCCGGAGGCGCGACGACGAGGACCCGGTGCTCGCCTGTGGGTGTTGACGGATCGACCTTCCGCGGGGGGTCGGCTGCACCGGGTACGGGCTCCTGCATCAGCCACCAGACGATGCCTGCGACCGCGACGACCGCGACGCCGACACCGAGCCACCGGTTGATCCACGCCGCGCCCGCGATCACGAGCGCCGCGACGATCACGACGACGAGGAAGCGGAACGCCTCGCCTTCGCTCCGGAGCGGATTGCGCGCCACTTAGAGGATGTAGACCGTCAGGTAGACGACGATCCACATGACGTCGACGAAGTGCCAGTAGATGCCGCCGATCTCGACGCCGTGATGGTGCTCGGGCGAGAAGTGCCCGCGGAAGGCGCGGATCGTCATGAAGAGCAGGATCGAGAGGCCCACGAAGACGTGCGCACCGTGCAGGCCGGTGAGGCAGTAGAAGATCGTCGCGAACGCGCCGTCCTTCGGCGCGAAGCCGACGCGCGAGTACTCGCGTCCCTGCGTGATCAGGAACGTGAGCCCCATCAGGAACGTCAGCAGCAGCCCGGCCCGCAACCCCCAGACGTTCCCGCGCTTCACCGACTGCAGCGCCCAGTGCATCGTGAACGACGACGTGACGAGGATGCACGTGTTGATGAACGCGACGTAGACGGGGAGGTGGAACGGCGGCGTCGGCCACGGCGTCCCGTTGACGACGCGGACGAAGAAGTACGCCGTGAAGAACGCGCCGAAGAGCATGATCTCCGACGCGATGAAGAGGAACATGCCGAGGATGCTCGGCGAGACGCGCGAGCTGTAGTGCGGCTCGGGCGGGTGATCCTCGTGCTCGTGGCCGCCGTGCTCGAGGTGCTCTGCGTGCACCGCCATTACGCGGTCACCGCGGCCGGCACGTCGACCTGGACGTGATCGATCGGCAGCTTCGCCTCGCCGCGTAACCGCTCGAGCAGGTTGCGGCGCATCCAGCCGGAGCGCGCGTTCGGGAACGTGGAGACGATGATCTCGTCGACCCGCTCGTCCTCGAGCGTCTGCATCACCGCGGCGAACGGGTCGGGATGCGAGATCTGGCCGTGCGCCTCGATCCCCTCGCCGCGCAGCACCGTGACGGCACGCAGTAGCCGCTTCTCGGCGTCGTCGTAGCTCCCCTCGGTCTCGCCCTGCGGCGAGATGATCAGGAAGCTGACCGGGCCGTTCTTCGCGCGGTCGCGGATCTTGTCGAGGAGCGCCTCGCCGAGCACCGTCTGGTTCGCGACAACGAGGACGTTCTTGTCGCCGCGCTCCTCGTTCAAGTCGACGACGACGTGCTGGAACGGCAGGTCGCCGGCGACGCGCTGCATCTGCTCGACGGCGTTTCGCCGCAGCCAGCCCGACTTCTGCTGCGGGTGCGTCGAGACGATGATCTCGTCGGGTCGAAGCTGGTCGATCGCATCGCGTAGCGCCGCGACCGGGTCGGACTCGACGACGATCCCGTCAGCGTGCACGCCGGCGCCGCGCAGGAGCTCGAGCGTCTTGTCGAGCCGCCGCCTGGCGGCCGCGCGGCGCGTGTCGTAGTAGACGACGTAACCCTGCCGGGGCTGGTTCACGGGCGCGACGACGGTGACGGTCACGTCGTCGGCCTGCGCCTTCTCCTCGATCAGCTCGACGAGCGCCTTCGAAACGACGGTCTCGTTCGCGATCACGACGATCTGCCTCATGTAATTGCAACCTCTTCGGTCTCCCGTGTGCGCGACGGCGTCAGGATCGCGTGCTGCGCGCCCGGGACGCCGTACTCGTACGGCGAGCCGACGACCTGCGGGATCTCGGCGAAGTTGAAGATCGGCGGCGGCGAGCTCACCTGCCACTCGAGCGTGAGCGCGCGCCACGGGTTCGACGGGGCGATCGGCCCGCTCCGCCAGCTCGTGATCATGTTGTAGAGGAAGACGAGCACCGACGCGCCGAGCGCGAATGAGGAGATCGAGATGAACATGTTCCACGCCGCGAACTTCGGCGCGTAGTCCGCAACGCGACGCGGCATTCCCTCGACGCCGATCAGGTGCATAGGGAAGAACGTCAGGTTGAACCCGATGAACGTCATCCAGAAGTGCAGCTTGCCGAGCCGCTCGTCGTACATGCGGCCGGTCATCTTCGGGAACCAGTAGTACATCCCCGCGAAGATCGTGAACACCGAGCCGCCGAAGAGCACGTAGTGGATGTGCGCGACGATGAAGTACGTGTCACTGACGTGGATGTCGATCGGCACGGCGCCGAGCATCACGCCGGAAAGCCCGCCGATCACGAACATCGACAGGAAGCCGAGCGCAAATAAGAAGGGCGTGTTGAAGTGGAGCTTCCCTTCCCAGATCGTCGCGAGCCAGCTGAAGATCTTGATCCCCGTCGGCACGGCGATCAGCAGCGTCGTGATCATCATCGGTACGCGCAACCATGACGCCATGCCGCTCACGAACATGTGGTGCGCCCACACGGAGAAGCCGAGCACGACGATCGCCATCAGCGAGAGCGCCATCAGCCGGTAGCCGAAGATCGGCTTGCGGCTGAAGACGGATATGACCTCGCTCATGATCCCGAAGCCGGGCAGCATCATGATGTACACGGCTGGGTGCGAGTAGAACCAGAAGATGTGCTGATAGCCGAGCGCGTAACCGCCCTTGCCCGGGTCGAAGAACGACGTGTGCATCACGTGGTCGAACATCGAGAAGAACTGCGAGCCGGCGATGAAGGGCGTTGCGATCACGACGAGCAGCGACGTCGTGAAGTTCGCCCACACGAGCAGCGGCATCCGCCAGAACGTCATTCCCGGCGCGCGCATGGTGATGATCGTGACCAGGAAGTTGAGGGCCGTCATGATCGACGACGCGCCCGCCCACTGCACGCCCTGGTTGAAGAAGATCGCGCCCATCGGCTGATGCGTCGAGCAGAGCGGCGCGTAGCCCGTCCAGCCGCACGCGAATGCGCCACCGGGGACGACGAACGAGAGCAGCATCATCAGGCCGGCAATCGGCAGCAGCCAGAACGAGAGCGCGTTCAGCCGCGGGAACGCCATGTCGCCCGCGCCGAGCATCAGCGGCACGGCGAAGTTCGCGAGACCGGCGAACGCCGGGATGACGAACAGGAAGATCATCAGCGACGCGTGGACCGAGAAGAGCCCGTTGTACGTCTGTGTATCGAAGAACTGGATCCCCGGCTTCGCAAGCTCGGCGCGTACGAGCAGCGCGAGCATCCCGCCGGCGAGGAAGAAGAAGATCGTCGTGACGAGGTACTGCACACCGATCACCTTGTGGTCGGTGTTGACGCGGAAGTAGTCGCGCCACGATCGCGCGCCGTGCCCCGAGTGATCCTCCGGGCGCGTGGGGTGCCCGAGCACGTAGTAGACCCAGTAGTCGAACGCTCCGAGGCCGCCGAGGAAGCCGAGCGGCGCTGCGACGAGCAGCGAGACGAGCACGAGCGGCTGCCCGTCGAGGATCGGGTGCCAGCCGCCCCACCAGCGCAGGACGCACACGAGGCCGAAGCCGAACGCGCCGAGCAGCACGGTCATCCAGGCCGCGCGGACCCAGCCGGGACCGAGCAGGTACCGACGCCACGGCCCGCGGCGCGGCGGTGCGGGCGCGTGCGTGTGCTGCGTGTCGGCGGTGACTGCGGTCACGTGGTCGGTCTCACCCCTTCTTGCTCGACTGGATCAGATACTGGACGAGGGCGTCGAGCTGCTGCTTCGGCAGCGTGTCGAACGGCGGCATGACGCCCTTCGGGTAGTGCGGCTGAACATATGCATTCGGGTCGACGATGGATTGGCGGACGAACGCCTCGAGCGGCTGGCCCGCCTGCTGCGCGTACGCCGGGAGCTTGTCGAGGTCGGGCCCGGTGGTCGCGCTCGCGCCTGCGGCTGCGAGCGTGTGGCACGAGCCGCAGGGGTTGTTCTTGAAGACCGCGGCGCCCGAGATGCTCGCGTTCGGCGACGCGGTCGCCGTCGATTGTCCCTTCAGCCACTTGTCGAAGGCGCCCGGCTGCATGACGATCGCCTGCGTCCGCATCACCGAGTGACCGAGCCCGCACAGCTCCGTGCAGATCACGGGGTACGTCCCGATCTTCGACGGCGTGAAGTGCAGCTGCGTCTCGATCCCCGGCACCGTGTCTTCCTTCTGCCCGAACTCCGGGACCCAGAACGAGTGGATCACGTCCTTCGAGTGCAGCTGCAGCAGCACCGAGCGGCCGAGCGGCAGCCGCAACGTGCCGCTCGTCACCTTCTGGCCGCCGGGGTAGGTGAAGCTCCAGGCGAACTGCTGCGCGGTGACGTTGATCTGGAGGACGTTCTTGCCGAGCGCGTCGTTCTGGGACAGGACGATCGCGCTGATGATCCCGATCGCCGTCACGAGCACCGTCGGGATCAGCGTCCAGACGATCTCGAGCCCCGTGTGGCCGTGCACCGGCGGCCCGTCGGAGTCGTCGTCCGGGGCGGCCCGGAAGCGGACGATCGCGTAGAGCAGCACCGCTACGACGATCGCGAAGATCAGGATGCAGATCGAGACCGTGAACCAGAAGACGAGATCGATCCGGTCGCGCTCCCGGGAGGCGACGGGTGGGAGCCAGGGCAAGAAGATCGCCACCGCGGCGGCGGCCGCTCCGGCGACCGTGCCGATCGCGAGCAAGGCGAAAATCGGGCCCCTGCGCATCCCGCGCGGAGCCTAGTCGAAACCCTCATTCGAGGCAGGCCGGACCCGCAACCGAAGAGCGCGCTCGAGCGTTACCCCGGTGAACCCCCCTCGAAGTAGCCCAGTCACGGCAAAAGAGTCACGACAAAGGGAGACGACACATGGGTCTTGGAGTTGGCATCTTTCTTTCCGCCGTCGGCGCCGTCCTTGCCTTCGCGGTGACGGACAACGTCAACGGCGTGAACATCCACACGATCGGCTGGATCCTGCTGATCGTCGGCATCATCGGCATCGTGCTCTCGATGATCTTCTGGTCCTCGTGGGCGGGCCCCGGCTACTGGTCGAACGGCCGCCGCCGCACGACGTACGTCGACGACGGCCCCGCCGGCCCTCCTCCGGCTAAGCCGATTAGTCGGCGCAGTGCCGGGATCCGCCGCGCGGATCCCGGCACGCGCAAGACTCCTGAGAGGCGCCGCTGCGCGGCCGCCCTCGCCTCGGTTCTTCTATGCCACGGGCAGCTCGACGGTGAACGTCGAGCCGCTGCGGCCGTCGGAGACGACCCAGATGCGGCCGTGCATGCGGTGGACGAGCTCGCGGCAGATGTAGAGCCCGAGCCCGGTGCCGCCGACGCCGCGCGTCATGTTCGGGTCGAGCCGGAAGAACTTCTCGAAGATGCGCGACTGCTCGGCCGGCGGGATCCCGAGGCCGTCGTCCTCGACGCGGAACCGGATCCGTCCGCCTGCCTGTGTGAGACCGGACGCAGCACCCGCCCGCCGTCGGGCGAGTACTTGACCGCGTTGTCGACGAGGTTCGTCAGCACCTGCCGGAGCTTGTCCGGGTCGGCTGCGACCTTCGGGAGCGCGCTCGCCGCGTCGAGCGCGAGCTCGATGTCGCCGGGCGCGTGCGCGCGCACCGCGTCGACGACGCTGGCGGGCGAGCTCGCTCGCCGTCGCAGCTCTCGATCGCGACGCCCATCTGCCCCGAGTCGAGCCTGCTCGCCCAGAGGATGTCGTTCACGATGCGCGCGAGCCGGTCGGCCTCGCTCGCAGATCGACGGCGAGCAGTCCGTCGCGCTGCGACTCCTCGAGCGTCACGTCGTCGCGCTGGAGCGTCAGTGCCGCCCCGTAGATCGCCGCGAGCGGGGTGCGCAGCTCGTGCGAGACCGTCGAGACGAAGTCGCTCTTCATCTGGTCGACCGCTCGCTCCTCGGTCATGTCGCGGAATGCGAAGACCGCGCCGCCTGGGAAGCGCACGGCGGAGATCGAGAGCCAGCGCTCCTCGCCCTGCACGTCGACCGGCACCATCTGCGCGCGCCCGAGCCGCTGCTCGGCTCGGCGGCGACCCGGATCCTGTCCTGCACGGTGCCCAGTCGCGGATGAGCTCGTCGACCGCACGGCCGATCGCCTTCGCCGGCTTGACCCGGAACGTCTTCGCGGCCGCCGGGTTCAGGAGCCGGACGACGTCGTCGCCCGTCGAGCAGGAAGCACGCCGTCGTCGACGAACTCGAGCGCTGGCGCTGCATGAGCGCGCGACTCTGCGCCTCGCGGTAGAGCAGCGCGTTGTCGAGTGCGAGCGAGGCGCGCCGCGCGAGCTCGGCGGCGAGCTCGAGCTCGCTCGCCGTGAACAACGCCTGCGGCGCGACCGTCCCGAGCTGGATCGCGCCGAGCGTCCGGCCCCGCGCGCGATCAGCGGGACGACGATGCCGGAGGTGTTGGCGAGCTCGTGGATCGCCGCGGCGTGGCGTTCGTCGTGCGCCATCTACTCGGCCTCGGCCTGCACGTCCGGGACGAACTAGACGGCTCCCCGGTCGCGAGCGCCCGCTGCACCGGATGCTCCGGCACGGTCGGCGGGTACTCGCGCCGCAGCCGGATCATCATCTCGGTCTTCGCCGGGTCGATGTGCCGTGCGCCGACGCAGCGCAGCACGCCGTCCTCGTAGAGGTCGATCGTGACGTGGCTCGCGAAGGCCGGCACCGCGAGCGCGGCGAGCGACGCGAGCGTCGCCTCGACCTCGAGCGTCTCGTTCAGCAGCTCGCTGGCGCGCGCGAGAAAGCCGACGCGCTGCTCGACCAGCTTCGCCTCGGTGACGTCGTGGATGACGCTGACCGAGAGGCTGGGCGAGCCTTCCGGGCTCGCGACCGGATTCGCGCGGACGACCGACCAGCGTTCCGCTCCGGTCGCGCGGACGCGGTAGCGGATCACCATCTCGACCGACTCGCCGGCGAGCGCACGGCGACCGGGGAGACCGGCGGGCGCGAGCGGCCGCCCGGCCTCGTCGAGCATCTCGAAGCGGTCGACCACCTCAGCGCGGTCCGCCGCGAGAAACTCGGCGGCGTTCTCGAAGCCGATGATGCGCGCAGCTCCCTCGTTCGCGTAGACGATGCGGCCGTCACCGGCCTGCACGATGATTCCCTCGTCGACCGTGTGCATGATCGCCTCGAGCTGTTCGCGCGACTCGCGCAGCCCGGTGCGAGCCCGTGTACGCACCGTCGCGGACGCGAGGTGATTCGCGATCGTCTTGCACAGCCGAACCTCGCGCTCGCCCCAGTCGCCGCACTCGTCGCGGTAGAGCATGAACTTGCCGAGCAAGCCGCCGGCGTGCACGAGCGGGATGAACGCGAGCGCGCAGATGCCCTCGGCGCGGACAGCCGCCGAAACACGCTCGTCGAAGCTCGCGTCGGCGGTGTTGCCGATCAGAACCGGCTCGGGCGCGACCGCGTCCGGGCTCCACGGCGCGTGGCCTTCCGTCGCGGCGCGATACGACTCCGAGAGGTCGCGCCAGGAGACGAAGCGCATGACGTCGGCGTCGTCGTAGAGAAGGACGGACGCACGGTCGGCGGACGTCGTGTCGATCAGGACGTCGATCGCCTCGTCGAAGAGATCCTCGAGGCTCGTCGCGCGCGCGATCGCGTCGGCGACGGTGTACAGGGCATCCACCTCGCGGACGCGCGCGCGAAGCTCTTCGCGCTCGGTGACGTCGCGGGCTGTGCCGAGCACGTACGCGAGCGCGCCTTCGCTGTCGAAGACGGGCGTGCCCGTCGACTCGACCGTGACCCACCGCTCGTCGGCGGCGCGCATCCGGGCGGTGATCGACTCGAGCTGCTTGCCCGCGACCACCTTCGCGACGCCGGCCGCCGCGCGGGCCTGGTCGTCCGGGTGGATGAGCTCGAGAACCGGTGTGCCCACGAGCGCCTCCGGATCCCACCCCATCGTCGCGCTCCACGACGGCGACGCGTAGAGGATCGTCCCGACCGGGTCGAGCACCGTGATCAGGTCGTGCGACCGCTCGAGCACGAGCGCCCGCAGCGCCTCGAGCCCCTCGGCAACCCCCGCCTGCGACAGCCCCTCAGTCACGTCGCCACCTAAGAATCAGTGTGCACGAGCTTTCTGCTGTTGCAAAGCCCGAGCCGCCCGAGCCGCGCCCGACCTGGCGGGCGCGGCTGACTCCCGCCTGCCTTCAAAACCCCAGCTCGGACATTTTCCTCGAGCGAGCAAAGCGAAGCGGTCGCGAGAGGCAAACGAGTGGGCCGTGGAGGAATCGAACCTCCAACCTTGGGATTAAGAGTCCCCTGCTCTGCCAGTTGAGCTAACGGCCCAATGCCCGACATCGGGCGGCGGCCATTGTAGCCTCGCCCGCGTGAAGGTCTTCTCGGTCGTCGGCAACCGTCCGCAGTTCATCAAGTCAGGCCCGGTGTCGCTCGCGCTCCGCGCCGCCGGCGTCGACGAGGTCGTCCTCCACACCGGGCAGCACTGGGACGCGGAGATGTCGGCCGTCTTCTTCGACGAGCTCGAGCTGCCGGAGCCGGCGTACCGCTCGACCTGCACACCGCCGACGCTCGAGCGATGCGAGCCCGCGATCGGCGGAGCCGTCGAGCGAGAGCGGCCCGACTGGGTGCTCGTCTACGGCGACACGAATTCGACGCTCGCAGGAGCGAACGCCGCCGCTGCCGTGCCGGTGGCGCACGTCGAGGCGGGCCTCCGCAGCGGCGACCTCGAGATGCCCGAGGAGCGGAACCGGATCGCGGTCGACCGGCTCGCGGCGCTCCTCCTGCCACCGGACGAGCGCTCCGCGCGCGACGCTCCGCGCCGAGGGCGTCGACGGTCGGATCGAGGTCGTGGGCGACGTGATGGCCGACGCGTGCTTTCGCTTCGCCCCGATTGCGCGCGAGCGCTCGCGGATCCTGGAGCGGCTCGAGCTCGAGCCCGGCAGGCGTACGTCGTCGCGACGATCCATCGCGAGGCGAACGTCCGGCCCGAGCGGCTGCGCGCCATCGCCGCGGCCATCGACGCGATCGACGAGCCGGTCGCGTTCCCGATCCATCCACGCACGCGCCGCACGCTCGCCGAGCTAGGGACGACGCTCGGCGGCCACGTCCACCTGACCGAGCCGGTGGGCTACCTCGACATGGCT
Source organism: uncultured Actinomycetes bacterium (assembly GCA_963838985.1). Classification (GTDB taxonomy): domain Bacteria; phylum Actinomycetota; class Thermoleophilia; order Gaiellales; family Gaiellaceae; genus Palsa-739. The sequence goes on along the minus strand of CAWITF010000002.1, from coordinate 50,978 downwards.
GCGCTCTCCTCGCAGGCGCGCGTGATCGTCACCGACTCGGGCGGCCTGCAGAAGGAGGCGTACTGGTACGCCGTCCCCTGCGTGACCGTCAGGCCGTCGACCGAATGGGTCGACACGGTCGAGCTCGGCGCGAACGTGCTCGTCGAGCCGGACCCGATCCCTGCCGCCGTGCGGACGGCGTCGCTTCCCGGCCGAGCTGCCGCCGCTCTACGGCGACGGCCGCGCGGCAGAACGCGTCGCGCGGGCCTTAGCGGGCTAACGTTGCCCGGTCGTGGCGTATGACGTCGCGATCATCGGGGCCGGCTACGTCGGCTTGCCGCTCTCGGCCGACCTTCGCGGAGGCGGGCTGCAGCGTGCTCGTCGTCGACGTCGTCGAGCCGGTCGTCGAGGCGCTGAACCGCGGCGAGAGCCACATCGAGGACGTCTCGAACGAGCGCTTCGGGCCGCTCGTCGAGCGCGGCCTGATCCACGCCACGACCGACTACGGCGAGCTCACGGAGGCGGACGCGATCCTGATCGCGCTGCCGACGCCGCTCTCCCGCCAGCGCGAGCCCGACCTGTCGATCGTCGAGTCGGCGACGCGCGGGATCGCGAAGGTGCTGCGCGAGGGCCAGGTCGTCGTGCTCGAGTCGACGACGTGGCCGGGCACGACGCGCGAGGTCCTGCAGCCGATCCTCGAGGAGTGCGGGGCTGAAGGCCGGGGAAGGCTTCCATCTCGCGTTGTCGCCGGAGCGCGTCGACCCGGGCCGCGAGGACTGGACGACGAAGACGACGCCCGAAGGTGCTCGGCGGGATCACCCCCGCGTGCACGAAGCGCGCCGCCGACGTCTACCGCCGCGCGATCGACACCGTCGTCGAGGTGACGACGCCCGAGGCGGCAGAGCTGACGAAGCTGCTCGAGAACATCTTTCGCTCGGTCAACATCGCGCTCGTCAACGAGCTGGCGCAGCTGTGCGACCGGATGGGCATCGACGTGTGGGAGGTCGTCGAACGCCGCCGCGACGAAGCCGTTCGGCTACATGCGCTTCAGCCCGGGGCCGGGCCTTGGCGGTCACTGCATCCCGATCGACCCCTTCTATCTGACGTGGAAGGCGCGCGAGTTCGGCTTCTACACCGAGTTCATCGAGCTCGCCGGCAAGGTCAACGAGGAGATGCCGTACTTCTGCCGCTCGCTCGTCTCGCAGGCGCTGAACCACGCATCGCAGCGGGCGATGAAAGGCTCGAAGATCCTCGTGCTCGGCGTCGCGTACAAGCCGGACATCGCCGACATGCGCGAGTCGCCTGCGGTGAAGCTGATCTCGCTGCTCGCGAACGCGGGCGCCGACGTCTCCTACCACGACCCGCTACGTCCCGTCGTTCCGCGAGAACGGGATCGAGATGAGCTCGGTCGCATTCGAGCCGGTCGCGTACGACTGCGTCGTGATCGTCAACCGATCACGACGCGATCGACTACGAGCAGCTCGTCGACGACGCGCAGCTCGTCGTCGACCTGCGCAACGCGACCGGCGCCAAGGGGACCGCGTCGCCGAAGGTCTTCAAGCTGTGAGTCGGCGTCGTCGGGCTCGGCTACTGGGGCCCGAACCTCGCGCGGAACTTCGCCGAGCTCGGCGTCCTCTCGTGGCTCTGCGACCTCGACCCGGAGCTGCGCAAGACGTTCGCCGCGCGCTATCCGTCGGTCCGCGTCACCGACTCCTTCGACGAGCTGCTTGCGGCCGACGACGTTCGCGGCGTCGTGATCGCGACGCCCGTGCCGACGCACTACGCGCTCGCGAAGCAGGCGCTCGAGGCGGGCAAGCACGTGCTCGTCGAGAAGCCGCCGGCGATGCGCGCCGAGGAGATCGACGAGCTCGTGGCGATCGCGAACGAGCGCGACCTCGTGCTGATGCCGGGCCACCTGCTGCTCTACCACCCGGCCGTGCGCAAGCTGAAGGAGCTGATCGACGCCGGCGAGCTCGGCGATGTGCTCTGCGTGTACGGCAACCGGCAGAACCTCGGCATCGTGCGCACGAACGAGAACGCGCTGTGGTCGCTCGGCGTCCACGACCTCTCGGTGATCCTCTACCTGCTCGACGAGGAGCCGGACGAGGCGACCGCGCACGGTCGCGACTTCCTGACCGAGGGCGTCGAAGACGTCGTCTTCTGCTACCTGCGCTTCCCGAGCGGCAAGATCGCGCACATGCACCTCTCCTGGCTCGACCCGCACAAGATGCGCAAGATGACCGTCGTCGGCCGCGAGAAGATGGTCGTGTTCGACGACATGGAGCTCGAGCGCAAGGTCACCGTGTACGAGAAGTCGCCGTGGAAGCGGGCGGAGACCTACGGCGAGTGGCAGACGCGCTCCGGCGACATCTACATCCCGAAGATCGCGACCGACGAGCCGCTTGAAGCTCGAGTGCAGCGAGTTCCTGCGGCTGATCGACGGCGAGGGCGACCGCCGCAAGGTGGCGGAGGACGGCGCTCGCGTCGTGCGGGCGCTCGACCGCCTGACCACGTCCCTCCATGGCTGAGGTGCATCCCACCGCGACCGTGCTACCCGGGCACGGTGCTCGGCGAAGGCGTGCGCGTGCTCGAGAACGCCGTCGTCGGCAAGCAGCCCTCGCTCGGCCCCAAGTCGACGGCAAAGCGCGACCCGCTTCCGCCTGCTGTCATCGGCGACGGCACCGTCGTCTCCACCGGCGCGATCGTCTTCGCCGGCGCCTCGATCGGCGGCGGCTGCATCATCGGCGACCAGTCCTGCGTCCGCGAGCGCGTCACGATCGCCGACGACGTGGTCGTCGGGCGCGGCTCGCTCGTCGAGAACGACACGACGATCGGCTCGCGGCACGCGCATCCAGGCGGAGGCGTACGTCACCGCCTACTCGACGCTCGAGGAGAACGTGTTCATCGCGCCGTGCGTCGTCACGACGAACGACAACTTCATGGGTCGCACCGAGCGGCGCAAGGAACTGATGAAGGGGCCGACGATCCGCCGCGGCGCGCGCGTCGGCGGCGGCGCGATCCTCTGCCCGGGCATCGAGATCGGCGAGGAGGCGTTCGTCGGCGCAGGCGCGGTCGTGACGAAGGACGTGCCGGCGCGCAAGGTCGTCGTCGGAAACCCGGCGCGCGTGCTGCGCGACGTGCCGGCCGACGAGCTGCTCTAGCGCTTCGACGAGCGAGAGCGTGTACGCGCCGGACTCCGGCGCGGTCGCCTTCACCTCGAGGTAGTACCAACCGCGGTGCGGCGACGTGAACGTCACGCGCTGCACGGAGCCAGGCGACGCCGACTGCGCCGCGCGCAGGGTCTTCACGGTGCTCGCGACGTCGACGCGCTTCGTCCCCGGTCGCCAGAGCGAGAGGCTCACGCGCGCGCCGGGCCACGTTCCCGCGACCTTCGCCGTCAGCTTCTGGTGCGGCCCGATCGAGACCCGGTAGACGTCGCGCGGATCGTCGTAGTAGTCGATCGAAGCGGTGAACGTCGCCGATTGACCCCAGAGTGTGTACGCGTCCTGACCCGCGTCGTCGTTCGCCTCGTACTTGTCGGGAGCCGGCAGCGGGCCCGCGAGCGCAGCCGACCGCCTTCGCGACGTCGAGGCGTCCCCAGCCGCTCAGCGGGTCGCGGAGGAGCCCGCAGCGCGAACAGCCGCTCGCCGCGTTCACGTCGTCGGCCGTGCGCTCCAGGATCGACTCGGCCTGTGCGGCGGTGAGCGAGGGCTGCGACGCGAAGAGCACTGCCGCGGCTGCGGCGACCTGTGGCGCAGCGAACGAGGTTCCCTCGGGATTGCGGTAGTCGTCCGTCCCGCAGTCGGAGAAGCCCTGGTCGGGGCACGAGGGCCGCTGCGAGGTGATCGTGAGCGGGAACGTCGAGAAGATGCCGGAGCCCGGCGCCGAGAGGTCGTTGTAGGTCGTGTCGCGGTTCGAGTAGTCGGGGACGTTGCCGAGCCTCGTCAGCGCGCTCACGCCGAGCACGTGCGGCAGCGCCGCGGGATAGCCGGCGTACGGCCACGGCTCGGTCGGAGCGTCGTCGCCGTTGCCGACGACTGCGACGAGGAGCGCGCCTTTCTTCACCGCGTACGCGACGGCGGCCGCCTCCTCGGCGGAATAGCTGTCGTTCGCCGGGTGCACGGGGTCGCGCAGCCCGCAGAGGCTGAGGTTGATCACGCGCGCACCCGAGTCGGCGGCCCAGCGAATCGCGGCGGCTTCCGCATCGAGCGGGATGTGGCCGTCGTTGCGCACGACCTTCGCGATCGAGCAGCTGCGCGGTGTACGCGATCCCGACGATCCCTTCCGAGTCGAGGTTGGCCGCGATGATCCCGGCGACGAATGTGCCGTGCCCCTCGACGTCGGAGCACGGGTCACCGCCGACGAAGCTGCGCGCGTCGAGGATCCGACCCTGGAAGTCCGGCAGCGAGCAGTCGACGCCGGAGTCGATGACCGCGACCTTGACCGGTTGGAGCGTCGTCGGCGGCTCGGCCCACGCGTCGAAGGCATGGTCGTCCTGGAGGTACCACTGCTTCGCGACCAGCGGGTCGGCGGGCACGAACGCCGCGGCCGTCGTGGCCGCGGCGAGCGCGACGGCGACCGCCGCGAGCAGTGCGCGCAACATCAGCGCGCCACGACTTGCGCGGGCGTGGTGCCGGTCGCGTAGCCCGTCGCGACAACGGTGACGCGGTAGGTCGCGCCGGCGGCGAGCGCCGCCGGGACGTCGAAGCTGCCGTCGGCGGCGACCGCGCCTGTGCCGACGGTCGTCCAGGTCAGGTCGGCGTTCTGCTGCTGGAGCTGCACGGCCGCACTCGGCAGCAGCGGCTGCACGGAGCCGGTGGCGCCTGCGCCCGTGAGACTCGTGACGGTGACCGCGGGCGCGACGCGGATGCGCACCGAGCCCGCTGCAGCGATCGACGTCGCCAGCCGGTAGTCGGTCGTCGAGCTCGGCGTCTCGAGCAGGCGACACTGCCGCTCGACGACCGGCGCGACCGGTTGCCAGCTACCGCCGAGCGGACGCTGCTCGAGCGTGACGCCGCTGACGCCTCGGATGCTGCCGCCGAGTGAGACCTGACCGCCATACGTCACGATGCCGTTCGGCGCGGGCGGCGTCAGCGAGAGCACGCCGACGCTGAACCACGTCGAGCGGAGGCCGACGGCGGCGCGCAGCTTCGTGGCCGTGATCGTCACCGGGGCGAACGGCGTCGCGAACGTCAGCTGCGCGACGCGACCCGTCGCGCTCGGCGTCGTCGACGCGTCGACGATCGTGCTCGACAGCTTCAGCGCCTTCACGATCGACTGCGCCGTCATCGGCACGGGCCCCCAGTGTGGTACGGCGAGATGTCGTCGTACGGGTCGGCGACGGAGACGAGATACGGCAGCGCAGCTTCCCGTCCAGGACTGGCTCGACTCCGTCTTGCCGCCCGAGGTCGACGAGAAGTACGTCGTCGCGACCTAGCCGTTGTAGAGGACGACTTGATGCTTCGTCGAGTTGACGGCCGCGGTCGTCGAGGGTGACTCGTGGGCGAGGCCGAGGTACATCTGGCTGCGGGTGTCCGAGTAGACGTCAAAGGGCGCGCCGACCGCGCGCGTCGCGAGCGCGTACGAGCGAGCCGCGACCGCCTGCGCCTTCAACGCCTCGGGCGCCCAGCGTCGCCGGCATCTCCGACGGCACGACGCCGTAAGGTACTGCTCGAGCCCGACGACGCCGATCGCGCGCAGCTTCCCGTCCACGACATCGACGAGGATCCGGCCGCGGTAGGGCCTCGCGAGCGTGAGCGGGCTGCCCGCGCCGGGCGCGAAGGTGAGCGGCGGCGGCAGCGGCTTGCCGCCGATCGTCAGCGCGGGGCGGAGCGTGACCGCACCGGCCGCGCAGCGTGTGGCGCTTCCCGGCCCATCGCGCACCGTGAAGGGCGCCTCGGAGGAGATCGTCAGCGTCTTGCGCTTGTCGGCGAGGAGCACGCGGATCGTCGAGATCGGCGCCGGGCCGAGCGTCGTCCCGGGGTAGTAGTGCGAGAGGATCTGCTGGTAGGCGAACCCGTGCTCGGCATAGCCGTAGGCGCCGTACTGGCTCATCCCGACCCCGTGGCCCCAGCCGTGGCCGCTGAAGACGAAGAGCGCCCCTGAGCCGGCCGGCGCGGCGTAGCAGCTGCCGGTGCAGACCGAGCGCGGCGCGTGCGGAGCCTGCCGCGATCGCGGCGGCGGCGAGGACGAGAACGAGTGTTCGACGCACCATGTCGGCGAGCCCGGCTCCGCCGACCCCAGACGAGCGGATTTCCAAGCTAGCAGCAGATTTTCGTGGTTGACGGTTCGTTTCATCCCTGCGGGGAACCGCCCGCACTGATGGCCGCCACGACGGACTCCTACCCGACCGCTATTCCGGGCCGCAGCCGATCGGCCGCGGCGGCATGGGCGAGATCTTCCGGGCGACCGACACTTCGCTCGGCCGCGCCGTGGCGATCAAGGTGCTCGACCGGCGCTACGCCCAGGACGAGGGCGTGCGCGAGCGCTTCACCCGCGAGGCGCTGGCCGTCGCCCGCCTTTCCGGGAATCCGGGCATCGTCACGATCTACGACGTCGGCGAGTGGCGCGAGCGCCCGTTCATCGTCATGGAGTACCTCTCGGGCGGCTCGCTGCAGGAGACGATCGACCGCGAGGGAGCGCAGCCGCCGGCGCGCGCGCTCGAGTGGCTCGAGCAGGCGGCGACTGCGCTCGACACGGCGCATCGCGAGGGCGTGATCCATCGCGACGTCAAGCCGGCCAACCTGCTCCTCGACCGGCACGGCCGCGTGCACGTCGCGGACTTCGGGATCGCGAGCGCCGCCGGTCTCAACTCCCTCACGCAGACCGGAACCGTCCTCGGCACCGCCTCCTACCTCTCGCCCGAGCAGGCGCAGGGCGCGCGCACGACTCCGGCGAGCGATCTCTATTCGCTCGGCGTCGTCGCGTTCGAGCTGCTGACCGGACGGCGGCCCTTCGAAGGCGACACGATGGCGGCCGAGGCGGCCGCGCACGTCACCGGCCACGATCCCGTCCGTGTGCGACGTCAACCCGGAGATGCCGTGCGAGCTCGATCCGGTGTTCGCGAAGGCGCTCGCTAAGGACCCGTCGCAGCGCTTCGGGAGCTGCGCCGAGTTCGTCGCGGCTCTGCGCGGCTCGCTCGCGGAGGCGGCCGGCGCGACCGGTGTCCTCGCGACGGCCGCCGACGCGCCGCCGCACCCCGCCGCCGGCGCAGTACGCGCCCCCGCGCCGTCGCAATTGGCTCGTCCCCGCGCTCGCGGTGCTCGTGCTCGCCGCGGCCGGTGCCGCGCTCGCCGTCGGGCTCACGCGCGGCGGCGGCAAGAAGGCACTGCCGCCGCAGCAGGTGAAGCAGGTGAAGACCGTGGTGCACACCGTGACGCAGCCCGGGACGACCGTCGTCAGGACGGCGACCGCTCCGGCGGCGCCCCCGCCGACGACCACGGCCGCAGCTGCGACGACGACATCGGCTTCGACGCCACCCGCGACCGGCGATCCCGTCGCGCTCAACAACCAGGCGTACGAGCTGATGAAGCAGGGGCAATATCAGCAGGCATTACCGCTGCTGCAGAGCGCGGTGTCACAGATGCAGGGCCGTCAGGACCTCGCGAATGCGTATGCGAACTACAACCTGGGCGTGACGCTGATGGCGCTGGGTAACTGCAGCGACGCGATGCAGTACCTCCAGACCTCGCTCTCGCTGCAGCCCGACCGCCACGAGGTCAAGGACGCGATCAAGCAGGCACGGCACTGCTCACACTGAACCGGCGTTTGCGAGCCGCTCGCCGTACTGGCGCTCGTAGTACTCGCGATACGCACCGGACTTGATCTGCTCCCACCAGCCGCGGTTCTCGCGGTACCACGCGACCGTCTCCTGCAACCCGACCTCGAGCGGTGTTTGCGGCGCCCATCCGAGCGCGCGCAGCTTGGCGGTGTCGAGGGAATAGCGCCGGTCGTGGCCGGGCCGGTCGTCGACGCGGCGCAGCAGCGATCGTTCGGCGCCCGTGAGCTCGAGCAGGCGCTCGGCGATCTCGATGTTCTCGCGCTCCGCGCCGCCGCCGACGTTGTAGATCTCGCCGGCGCCGCCCTCGCGCAGGACGAGCTCGATGCCGGCGCAATGATCCTCGACGAAGAGCCAGTCGCGGACCTGCCTGCCGTCGCCGTAGAGCGGCAACGGCTCGCCGTCGAGCGCGTTCGTGACGAAGAGCGGGATGAACTTCTCCGGGTACTGGTTCGGCCCGTAGGTGTTCGAGCCGCGCGTGATCGACGCATTGACGCCGAACGTGCGCACGTACGCCGGGATCGAGCAGCTCGCCCGCGGCCTTCGCTGCGCTGTACGGGCTCGACGGACGCAGCGCGTCGAGCTCGGTCGACGAGCCGCCTGCCTCGAGGTCGCCGTAGACCTCGTCTGTCGAGACCTGCACGAGCCGGGCGCCGGACTCGCGGATGTGCTCGAGCAGCACCTGCGTGCCGCGGAACTCGGTGCGGCCGAAGTCGTCGGCGCTCAGGATCGAGCGGTCGACGTGCGTCTCGGCGGCGAAGTTGACGATCGCGTCGCAGCCGCGAGCCGCGCCCGCGACATCGGCAGGCTCGGCGATGTCGCCTTCGATCGAGCTCGACGTCGTCCGGGAGGTTCGCGCGGTTGCCGCTGTAGGTCAGCTTGTCGAGGACGACGACGTCGTCGCCCTCGCGCAGCAGCCGCTTGACGAAGTGCGAGCCGATGAAGCCGGCACCACCTGGAGACGAGGATGCGCATCGATTCAAGGTTAGTGCGAGTGGGCTGGAAGAAGGCGGGCGAGGGGCTGCGGCAGCCACCAGTTCCACGCGCCGAGCAGGCGCATCGCCGCGGGAACGACGAGCAGCCGCACGATCGTCGCGTCGAGCAGGATCGCCACGCCGAGGCCTGCGCCGAGCTCCTTGAGCGACGGCGCGCCGGCGACGACGAACGCGAAGAAGACCGCGACCATGACGAGCGCGGCGCTCGTGATGATCCGCGCCGACAGCGTCAGTCCCTCGCCGACGGCGCGCTCGTTGTCGCCGTGTGCGAGCCATCGCTCGCGGATCCGCGTGAGCAGGAACACCTCGTAGTCCATCGAGAGCCCGAACGTCACTGCGAGCACGAGTGCCGGGACGATCGTCTCGATGTAGCCCGGCGAGTTGTAGCCCGTCCAGTCGAGCCAACCCCACTGGAAGACAGCGACGAGCACGCCGTACGCGGCGCCGACGCTCAACAGGTTCATCACCACCGCCTTCAGGGGCAGCAGGACGCTGCGCAGCAGGACGAAGAGCACGACGTAACACGCGGCGAGGATCACGAGCAGCATCCGCCAGAGCCCGCCGAAGATCGCATGAGTCACGTCTCGGTCGAAGGCGGTGCTGCCGCCGATGACCGCGTCGGCGCCCGCGACCCGCACGATGCGGTCGAGCGCGGTGTGGGCCGCCGCCGACTCGGGCGGCACCGAGAGCGTCGCGTCGACGAGCCAGCGCCCGGTGCGTTGGCTCCGAACGGGCGCCGCGACGTGCACGACGTTCGGCACGCGGGCGAGCTCGCGCGCGACGGACGGCCGCGAGGTGAGCACGTGCACGGGCACGCCGAATCCCGGCCCGGTCAGCTTCTGCGCCTGCAGCGTCGCCACGCGCACCTCTGCGTTCTGCGGCAGCTCGTCGAGGCCGCGGCTGTACGTCTGCATCCAGAAGAACGGGATCGAGAGCACGAGCATCAACCCGGCGCCGACCGCGAGCCCGGCGACGGGATGCCGCATCACGCGGCGCGCCCAGCCGTTCCAGAACGCATCGCTCCCGGCTTCGCTCGTACGCCAGGGCAGCGGCAGGCGGAAGCGGTCGATGCGGGTCCCGGCCGCGGCGAGCAGCGCAGGCAGCAACGTCATCGAGGCGAGCACGGAGATGCTGACGACCACGATCGCGCCCGTCGCCATCGAACGGAGCGCGTTGACGTCGATCGAGTAGAGCGCGGCGAGCGACGCGGCGACAGTGGCGCCGCTGAAGACGACCGCGGTGCCGGAGCTCGACATCGCGCGCGCGAGCGCATCGTCGCGTGACGCGCCCGCATGCAGCTCCCGACGGAAGCGGCTGACGATGAAGAGGGAGTAGTCGACGGCGACGCCGATCCCGATCATCGACGCCATGTTCGTCACGTAGACCGAGATCTCGAGCGAGCGCGAGAGCCCGTAGATCACGGCGCCCGTCAGGAAGACCGCCGCGAAGCCGAGTGCGAGTGGCGCGACCGCCGCGACGACGGTCCCGAATGCCGCGAGCAGGATGAGCAGGATCAGGGGAAAGCCGATCGCCTCGCCGCGCGCGAGCTGCTGCTTCGAGATGCTCGTGAAGTTCGACCAGATCGCAGGCTCGCCGATCACCTTCGTGTGCCCGTCGACGAGGAGCGACCGCAAGCGTGTCGCTTCGTCGATCGCGTTCGAGGTGCTGCCGCTGTACGTGAGCGGGACGAGGGCGGCGCGCCCGCGGTCGAGGACGATCGCCCGGCCGGGCCGGACGTGTGGCTCACGCGCCGACGAGGCGGCGCACTCGCGCGATGCGGGGGCCGGTGTCGCCGCCCTGGACGAAGACCGTGAAGACGGGCACGTGCACGTTCGGGAAATCGTCGGTGATCGCGTTCGCAACCCTGACCGACGGGCTCCCCGGCACCTCCCAGCCGCCCCCGGAGAGGTGGTCGCTCTGGTGGAGCGAGAACCACCCGCCCGCCGCGAGGGCAACGACCCACACGACGAAGACGGCGCGTCGGCGTCGCGAGACGCCGCGGGCGAGTCGACCGAGGGTCCGCTCGACCATCGTTCGAGCGTAGCTCCGTCCGCCATACACTCCGCGTGTCGAGTCGAAGAGGAGGAGCGGGATGGCCCAGGTCGAGAGCAAGAACCGCGCGACGTCGGATCCAGGCGCGCGGAAGGACGTGTTGAAGGAGATCAAGGAGCGGTCGATCGAGGACGTCCTGCTCTGGTTCACCGACCTCGAAGGTCATCTGAAGAGCTTCTCGATCACGACGAGCGAGGTCGAAGGCGCGCTCGACGACGGGATGGGCTTCGACGGCTCGTCGATCACCGGCTTCAACGCGATCGAGGAGTCGGACATGGTCGCGATCCCCGATCCGGCGACGTTCCGCGTCCTCCCCGACGGCGTCACAGGCCGGATGATCTGCGACGTCGTCACGCCGGACGGCGAGTCCTACGACGGCGACCCGCGCCATGTGCTCCGGCGAGCGCTCGACCGCATGGAATCGATGGGCTTCGACACGTTCAACGTCGGCCCGGAGGCCGAGTACTTCCTCTTCAAGGACGACAAGGGAACCGAGACGCTCGACGAGGGCGGCTACTTCGCGCAGACGACGATGGACGCGGCGACGACGATCCGCCGCGACACGATCCGCGCGCTCGAGAACATGGGCATCCCGGTCGAGTACCACCACCACGAGGTCGGGCCGTCACAGCACGAGATCGACATCCGCTTCGCCAACGCGCTCGACATGGCGGACTTCATGCTCACGTACCGGCTCGTCGTCAAGGAAGTCGCGAAGAAGCACGGCTTCCACGCGACGTTCATGCCGAAGCCGCTCTTCGGCGAGAACGGGTCGGGGATGCACACGCACCAGTCGCTCTTCAAGGACGGCCGCAACCAGTTCTTCGACGCCGACGACAAGTGGCACCTCTCCGAGGTCGGCAAGGCCTTCATCGCCGGCCAGCTGCGGCATGCGCGCGAGATCTCGGCGGTGTTCGCGCAGTGGGTGAACTCGTACAAGCGGCTCGTGCCCGGGTTCGAGGCGCCGGTCTACGTCGCGTGGTCGCAGCGGAACCGCTCGGCGCTGATCCGGATCCCGCTCTACAAGCCGGGCTCGGAGCAGGCGACGCGTGCCGAGCTGCGCTGCCCCGACCCCGCGTGCAACCCGTATCTCACGTTCGCGTGCCTGCTCCAGGCTGGCCTCGAGGGGATCGAGCACGGCTACGAGCTGCCGGACCCGATGGAGACGAACCTGTACCACCTGACCGCCGAGCAGCGGCGCGAGCAGGGGATCGTCTCCCTGCCCGAGACGCTCGGCGAGGCGATCGACGCGCTCGCGCAATCCGATCTCGCGCGCAAGGCTCTCGGCCCCCATATCTTCGACCGCTACGTCGAGCTGAAGCGCAAGGAATGGGACGAGTACCGCGTCCAGCTCACGGACTGGGAGATGAAGAAGTACCTAGCCGTCCTGTAGCGAACGTGTCACAATCGTGCGCGGCTCGCCACCTGCGGAGGTGAGCCCAACTGACGGCCGACTGCGAGTCGCGTATCGCGGCTCGTGGTCGTTCTAGGCCGGTTTTTGGAAGTAACCAGGTTGCACTGCAACCTGGTCGCAGGACTCGGCCCGTCCGGGCATTGCAAAGTCTGCAACCAGGTTGGGAACGCGAAAGGGCAGGCATAAGCCGGCCAACCTGGTTGCTCCTATCGCGCGCCGGCGGGCGGGTTACAGGAACGAACGGATGCTCTCGCGGTCGACCCGGAGGCCGATGACGCCGCTCGTGCCGTCGATCTGCTCGATCGTGTCGGCAGGGACGAGCCGGCGGCGGCGCGAGAAGAGCCCGGACTTCACGGAGAGTGCATCCGGGACGTCGGGAGCGGTGCCGTACATCGGGCACTCGACTTTCCCAACGAGGCGGCCCTGCCGGTCGGCCACGATGTAGCCGGCGGTGCGGCGGAGGTCGATGGCGAGGGCGCTCATGTATCTGACGCTATGCCCGGCCTGCTAGGAAAATAGGCGGCACAGGGTAAAAGGTTTGTTAGGGCGACAGGCACGAGGACGCTCCCCGGTTCGTCCTCGGCGGAGCCTCTCCTGCGCACTCCGGCTTGACTCCGTGATCACGAAGTCGGATAAACGCAGTACCTGTGCGCCGCTGGGGGAAGCCCGGCCGACGCCGACGAATCGGGAGAGAACTGAAGATGAGACACTCGGGCAGGCTCGTCCTTCTAGCGCTGTGCGCCGGCCTGGCGCTCGCCACACCCTTCGCGGCATCGGCGCGACCGAGCTTCCGAGCGCCGTTCGCGCCCGGGCCGGTGCCGTTCGCCCCGGCCGACCAGGGCGTCCTGACGACCGGATCTCGCCTGCTCGTCACCGCGCTCGGCTCCGCCCCCGTGAAGGCGACCCCCGGGCACTCCTATCTCTTGCGCGGGCTCGTCGCGGACACCGGCCCGAAGGCCGTGCGCGGCGCCGTGACCGTCCATCTCCTTCGCGTCGGCATGCGCCCGATCTCGATCGGCGCCGCTCCTGTCGCGCTTCGCGGGCGCCACTCGGCGAGCTACGCGGTCCGCATCGCGATCCCGCGCGCCCTCCGCAACGGCTCGTACGCCCTGGTTGCGTGCACGCCGCGCCACGGTAGGTCGGGCGCCCTCGGCTGCGCCACCGCGGAGCGCCACCTGCAGGTCGGGAAGCCGGCGGCTCTTCGCGTCACTGCTGCGTCGACGTCCGACGCGAGCTGCTCCTCCGGCGCGCACACGCTTTCGAGCTTCGGCGACCACGTGTATCCCGAGCTCGGGAACGGCGGGTACTCGTCAGCGTCCACAGCGACGTCTACCTCGCCTACGACCCGGCGACGAACCTGTTCCTGCCGGGAACGCACGTCAGCCTCACCGATCGCGCGACGCAATGCCTCACCGACTTCAGCCTCGATTTCGAGACGTCGAACGTGAACGCAGCCGGCCCGAGCCTGACGGTCGGCTCCGTCACCGTGAACGGGGAGCCGGCGACGTTCGCGTTCGTGCAGCCCACGTATCCCGGCGACCCGAACGGGCAGAACGACGCCGATCCGAACGCACATCAGGCATCGCAGCTGAACCCGGTCGGCGGGCCGAACGCGAATCCGCTGCCGCCGGCCTGCAGCCCGCAGCTCACGTCGACGAGCTCGTCGCAGCAGAACTCGAAGAACGGGACGCCGTGCCCGGCGAACAAGCTCGTGATCACGCCTTCGAGCCCGATCCCGAGCGGCTCGTCATTCGTCGTCACGGTCAACTACACCGGGCGCCCCGGCGTGCACCAGGACGGCGACGGGACGACCGAGGGTTGGTTCCGCTCGAACAACCCGGCGGGTGACGGCGGCTTCGTCACGACCGAGCCCGCGGGCACGGAAGACTGGATGCCGCTCAACGACCATCCGAGCGCGAAGCCGACCTACGACTTCTATGACACCGTGCCGATCGGCAAGACGGGAATCGCCAACGGCGAACTACGTCTCGAGCGACACGAATCTGCCCGACACGAACTTTCCGGCCGGCTCGGTCACCTGGCACTGGCACTCGCCGGAAGGCGTCGCGTCGTACCTCGTCGAGAACAGCGTCGGCTCGTTCGACCTGAGCTCGCGCCTCGCGGCGAGCGGGATCCACTACTACGAGGCGCAGGGCAGCTCGATCACCGCCGCGAAGAAGGCGTCGAACCAGGCGATCATGGATCAGCAGGAAGACATCGTGAACTTCCAGAGCATGTTCAACGGCGCCTTCCCGTTCACGACCGACGGCGTGGTGATCGGCGTCCCGTCGGCGAGCTTCGAAGAGGAGATGCAGACGAAGATCACGTTTGCCGGCGGCTCGATCAGCCTCGGCACGTTCAACCACGAGAACATGCACCAGTGGTGGGGCGACAACGTCTCAGAGGCGAACTTCAACCTCACCTTCTTCAAGGAAGGCATGGCGACGCTCGGCGAGTACCTCAATACGGCACGCGGTGCGGCGACGACCGCAGGCGGCCTCGGCACGCCGGCAGGCGACACCGCGTTCGAGACGAGCCTCGTCAACCGCTTCAACTCGAATTACGCGAACACCGGCAGCAGCTGGATCGCAGCGCCGTCCAACCCGACGCCGTTCAGCCTCTTCACGACGGCGACGACGTACACGCGGCCAGGCACTGCGTATCTCGCACTCCGCGAGATCCTCGGCCCGGCGAACTTCTACGCCGCGATGCAGAGGATCCAGGCGGACCATCGGCAGGGCACGGTCACCGAGTCTCAGCTCGAGTCCGGCTTCAAGGCGTTCCTGCCGAACCCGAGCGCGGGCTGCCAGACCGGTCTCGACACGTTCTTCAAGCAGTGGTTCGACACCGTGTATCCGACCGGCGGCGGCGCCAACCGGCCGCAGCAGACCGGGCCCGGCCTCGCCGGCCCCGGCTTCGTGTGCGCACCGAATGTCACCGTGACCGTCGCCCCGTCGAGCCCGGACGGATTGAACGGCTGGTACCTCTCGCCCGCCGCCGTCACGTGGCACATCGACGATCCGGGCGCGACGAAGACCGGTTGCGTCGATCAGACCGTTTCCGCCGACGGCGCGACCACGCTGACGTGCACGGCGTCGAACGCGGGCGGCTCGACCGGCCCGGTGTCGGTGACCGTGAAGGTCGACCAGAACAACCCGACGTCGAGCGCGAGCATCTCGCCGGCGATCCGGAACGGCTGGTACGCGAGTCCGACCGTCACGCTGACCGGCAACGACGGCGCCGGAAGCGGCATCGACCACATCAGCTACAAGATCGACGGCGAGGCAACGTGGCATACCTATACGGGCCCGTTGTCAGGCTTCTCCACCGGTAACCACTTCGTCCAGTACCAGGCAACGGACGTCGCCGGCCGGGTCGAGCCGACCGTGAATCTGCTCGCGTTCAAGGCCGACTCCGTCCGGCCGTCGGTGACGATCACCGCACCAGCGGATGGCGCGCAGATCCCGCTCGACAAGGTGACGGCGGCGAAGTACAAGTGCGTCGACCGTGAGTCCGGGCTCGACTCCTGCGTCGGGACAGTCCCGAACGGCTCGTCGCTCGACACCTCGACGGTCGGCGACCACACGTTCACCGTCACCGGCACCGACCTCGCCGGCAACGTCACGACCGTGACGGTGCACTACCAGGTCGTGTACCGGTGGACGGGCTTCTTCAGCCCGATCTCGAACACCGACTCGGGTCAGCTGAACCTCGTGCACGCCGGCGACCTGATCAAGCTCGGGTTCGGGCTCGACGGCGATCGAGGCGCGAACGTGTTTGCCGACGGCTATCCGACCTCGGAGGAGATTCCGTGCCCGGCAGGGACGCCGCATTCGGTTCCGGCCGCAGGTGCGGGCACGACGCCCGGCCTGGCCTTCGGCGTGGCATCGGGCCACTACGTCTTCGGCTGGCAGACGCAGAGCTCGTGGGCAGGCACGTGCCGGCGCTTCGAGATCGTGCTGAACGACGGCTCGGAAACCGTCCACAGCGCGGACTTCATGTTCTTCGCGTAGCGGCGACGGAGGGGCCTCGGTTCGTGCCGAGGCCCCTCCGCTCCACCTACGATTGAGCGGTGAACGCGCCCGAGCGGCACCTCCGTCTGCTCACGGAGACGACGGCCGCGGTCAACTCGACGCTCGACCTCGAAGAGGTGCTCCACCTCGTCGCCGAGAAGGTGGCGGATGCGCTCGGCGCCGACGCGTGCTTCGTCTACCTCTACGACGAACGGAGGGGCGAGCTCGTTTTGCGCGCGACGCACGGCACGAGCGTCGACGAGATGACGCGACGACCGCGGATGCGGCCGGGCGAGGGCATCACGGGCGCAGCCGCGGCGAGCCGTACGCCCGTGATGATCGCCTCGGCCGCGCATCTCGACCCGCGCTTCAAGCAGTTCCCGAATCTGCCCGAGGACGAGTACGAGTCGATCCTGGCCGTGCCGATCCTGTGCGCAGGGAGAGCGGCTCGCCGGCGCGCTCAACGTCCGCACGCTGGCGCCGCGCGAGTACCGCCGCGACGAGGTCGAGCTGCTTGAGTCGATCGCCGACCAGGTCGCGCAGTCGATCGTGCACGCGCAGCTCTACGCGCAGGCCCAGCGACGAGTCGCAGAGCTCGAGGCGCTCGCGCAGCATCTCCGAAGCAGTCTCGGAGTCGCTCTATCTCGAGGAGTCGCTGCAGTCGATCGTCAAGCACGACGATGGAGGCCGTCGGCGCGACGGGCGCCGCGCTCGTTCTCGAGGATGGCCGCATCGCGTGGCCTGAAGGAGAGCCTGGGAAGCACGCGGTGCGAACACCGCTTCGCTGGAAGCGGCGCCAGATCGGCGAGCTCGTCGCCGACCGCGACCTTCCGTTCTCCGACGACGACCGCGCGCTGCTCGAGGCGATCGCGCACCACGCCGCAGTTGCGCTCGAGCACGGCCGTGCCGTGATGCGCGGCGTGCTTGCCCAGGAGATCCACCATCGTGTGAAGAACAACCTCCAGACGGTCGCGTCGCTCTTGCGGCTGCAGGCGCGCGCAGAGGGAGTCGACCCGCGCGAAGCGTTCGAGCATTCGGTCAACCGCATCCTCGCGATCGCCGCGGTGCACGAAGTCTTGACGGAGCAGCGCGACGAGGACGTCGAGCTCGCGGAGCTGATCGACCGGCTGCGCGCGATGCTCGTTCAAGGCCTCGCCGGCGGCCGTGACGTGCACGCGGAGCTCCAGCCGGTGGCGCTCGGCGGCAATCGCGCGACCGCGCTCGCCCTTGTCTTCTCCGAGCTCTGCAGAACGCGCTCGAGCACGGCTCGGGAGCGGTGCGCATCGAGCTCGGGCAGCGAAACGGCGACGTCGTGCTCGCGATCGCGGACGAAGGCGACGGCGCCGAGGACGCGAATGCCGGCACGGGCCTCTCGATCGTGCGTGCGCTCGTGCGCGACGAGCTGCAGGGCACCTTCGACCTGACAGCACGATGCGGGCACGCGCGCGGAAGTGGTTTTCCCCGCATGACGCGCACCGCCGAGGTGTTCATCGTCGTGCGGCGGGGCGACGAGTATCTCGTCGTGCACCGGACTCCGGAAGGCGGTGGCTACTGGCACGGAATCGCCGGCGGCGTCGAGGAAGGCGAGACCACGGCGGATGCGGCGGCGCGCGAGCTCGCCGAGGAGACGGGCCTCGCCGGCGAGCCCGTCGAGATCGCCGCGCCGTTCGTCTATGTGATCGACGACGGGCTGCCCGATCAACGTTCGCTGCTTCCTCGTCGATGTCCCGGCCGGCGTGGGAGCCGCAGCTGAACGAGGAGCACGACGACTACCGCTGGTGCTCGCGCGACGACGCGGTCGAGCTTCTGCACTGGCCGGAGCCGAAGGAGCTGTGCGCGGACTGTGACGAGCCGGCGCCGCCGTATGCAGGTGAAGGGCCGCGCGCGCTCTGGCATGCGAGCGAGGATCCGTCGATCACGCGCTTCGATGCCGACGGCGACGAGCGCTCGTCTGGGCGATCGACACGCGGCACCTGCCGCTCTACTGGTTCCCGCGCGACTGCCCGCGCGCGACGTTCTGGGCGAACTCCGGGACGAGCGACGACGACGTCGGCCGCTGGCTCGACGGCGACCGCTCGCGCCGCGTCCACGTCGATCGAGTCGGCGCTGGCTCGAGCGGATGCGGATCGCTCCGTCGTGCGCCTATCGGCTTCCCGACGAGACGTTCGAGCCGTAGGACCAGGTTCTGGGTCTCGCGTACGAGACCGTCGAGCCGCTCGAGCGTGTCGAGCTCGGCGACCTCCTCGCGCTGCACGCCGACGCGCGGATCGAGCTGCGCGTCGCGCCCGCGCTCTATCCGCTCTGGGACGACGTCGTCGCGTCGACGCTGGAGTTCAGCGGCATCCGCCTGCGAAACGCGACACTCTCCGCATGAGGATCCTCGTCGCCGAAGACGAGACGATCATCCGGCTCGATCTGAAGGACATGCTCGAGCGCGCGGGCTTCGAGGTGTGCGCGGAGGCGCGCGACGGCGAGGAGGCAGTCGAGCTCGCCCGCGCCGAGTCAGCCCGACCTCGCGATCATGGACGTGAAGATGCCGCGGCTCGACGGCATCGAGGCGGCGCGGCGCATCCTCGAGGAGCGCCCGATCCCGATCGTCATGCTCACCGCCTACGGACAGGACGGAGCTCGTCTCGCGCGCGGTCGAGGCGGGTGTCTTCGGCTATCTCGTCAAGCCGTTCCGCGAGCAGGACCTGCTGCCGGCGATCGCAGACTGCGCGCGCGCGCCACGAGGAGCTGCAGGCCGTGCGCGAGGAGGCAGAGTCGCTCGCCGAGGCGCTTGCCGCGCGCAAGGTGATCGAGCGCGCGAAGGGCCTGCTGATGGAGAAGGAGAGCCTGACCGAGGACGGAGGCGTTCGCGCGCCTGCGCAGGGCGAGCCAGGCGTCGCGCGGCCGTTGAAGGTGATCGCGGAAGCCGTCGTCGCGACGCTCGAGCGGAACGCGTGACCGACGAGCATCCGAACGCCGCGCTGATGCGGCGCGTGTTCGCGGCGTTCGGGCAAGCGACGGCGAAGCGATCGCGGCGACGTTCGGCCGCGACGTCGTCTGGCGCGTGCCCGGCACTACGCTCGATGAGCGGGGAGTACCACGGCCGCCGCGACGTCGTCGAGTTCCTGCGTCGCACGGGGCTCGAGACCGACGGGACCTATCGCAGCAGCCTGCTGACCGTGCTCGCCGACGACGAGTGGGCCGTCGCGATCTATCGCGCGTACGGCACGCGAAACGGCGATCGAGCTCGACGTCGACCAGGCCTCGTGATCCGCTTCGAGGACGGCATGTGGAAGGAAGTGACAGCCGTCCCGCTCGACGCAGCCTTCGATGCGTTCTGGGCCTGAGCCGTTCGACACCGCCGGACGTGACCGCGCTCTGCGAGGCGCAGCAGGCGGAGATGCGAGGCGGCTACGGCGGCGAGGCCGACATCGGCCCGACGCGCGAAGCGTCGATGTTCGTCGAGCCCGTCGGCGTCTTCCTCGTCATCCGCGACGACGACGGCGCGCGATCGCGTGCGGCGGCGTCGCGCGCTTCGACGAGCGTCGCGCCGAGCTGAAGCGCATGTACGTCGTGCCCGAGGCGCGCGGGCGAGGGCTCGGCCGGCGGCTGCTCGAAGGCTCGAAGCCGAAGCGCGACGGCTCGGCTACCGCGGCCGTCGTCCTCGAGACCGGCGACCGCCAGCCCGAAGCGCTCGGCCTCTACCGCTCGTCCGGCTACGAGCGCATCCCCTGCTACCCGCCGTACGCCGAGCGCGCCCTCAGCCTCTGCTTCGAGAAGGTCTTGGGGTCTGACCCCGAAGGGGTCTGACCCCGCTGTTGCCAACCGAACAGCGGGGTCAGACGCCGCTGCGCGGTGTCAGACCCCGACGCCTGCTCGAAGAGCTGCTCCCAGCGCTCGAGCAGCGCGGCGAGCGCGTCGCGGGAGCGCTTGTGCGCGGCGAGCACGCTCGACGTTCGACCAGTCCTCGGCGAGCTTCGCCTCGAGCTCAGCGCACCTCCGCCTCGCGCGCGGCGATCTCGGCCTCGACGCGCTCGAGCTCGCTCGGCCGCGGCTTCGCGGCGCGCGGCTTCGCCGGCTTCGGCTGCTTCTTCTGCGCCTTCGGCTCCGCGGCGCAGCGGCGCGCGGCGGCGCGCTCCTCGCGCCGGCGCAGCATCTCCGCCCAGCCGCCGTCGTAGGCGTGCAGCTCGCCGTCCTCGATCGCGAGCGTCCGCTCGGCGATCGCGTCGAGCAGCGCGCGGTCGTGCGACACGAGCAGCACCGTGCCGGGAAACGCGTCGAGCGCGGCCTCGAGCGCCTCGCGGCTCTCGAGGTCGAGATGGTTCGTCGGCTCGTCGAGCACGAGGAAGTTCGCGCCCGACGCGACGGTCACGGCGAGCGCGAGCCGGCGCCGCTCGCCGCCCGACAGCACGCTCACCGGCTTCTCGTGCTCGTCCCAGCCGGAGAAGAGGAACCTGCCGAGCAGGTTCTGCGCGTCGGGACGCGACGAGGCCCGTCATCGTCTGCACGCACTGGAGCACCGAGCCGCGCGTGTCGAGCTCGAGCTCCTGCTGCGAGAAGTAGCCGATCTGCACGCCGTGGCCGAGCGGATTCCCTCGCGCCCGCGCACCGAGCCGCTCGAGCAGCGTCGTCTTGCCGGAGCCGTTCGGCCCGACGAGGGCGACGTGCTCGCCGCGCTCCAGCGCGAACGAGGCGTCGCGCGAGCAGCACCCGCTCGCCGATCCGCAGGTCGAGGCCGTCCGCCTCGACGACGATGCGGCCGCTGCGCGCAGGCTTCAGGAACTCGAAGCCGAGCGTCCGGTTCTCCGCGAGAGCAGCGCGACTTCGGCCGACGCGTCCTGCCGCTCCTGCTCGAGCCGCTCGATGTGCGTGAGCTTCGCCTGCGCCTGCTTCGCCTTCGACTTCTTGTAGCGGAAGCGCTCGACGAAGCGCTCGAGTCGAACGATGTCGGATTGCACGCGCGCGACTTCTTTCTGCGCATGCAGCATGCGCGCCGCCTTCTCGCGGCGCCACGCGTGCCACGGCCCGGGGAAGAACGTGCCGCGCCCGGCCACGACCTCGAGCGTCGCCGTCGTCACCGCTTCGAGGAACCAGCGGTCGTGCGCGACGAGGATCACCGCTGCGTCGATCGACTGCAGCTCGCTCTCGAGCCACTCGAGACTCGCGACGTCGAGGTGGTTCGTCGGCTCGTCGAGGAGCAGCAGGTCGGGGTCGCCGCCGAGCGCGCGCGCGAGCGAGGCGCGCGTCAGCTCGCCGCCGGAGAACGTCCGCAGCTGCCGGTCGAGATGCTCCGTCCGCGAACCCGAGCCCGCGCAGGACGGCAGTGGCGTGGTCCCGCCACCCGTAGCCGCCGGCGTGCTCGAGCCGTGCCTGCGCTTCGGCGTACCGGTTCATCGTCGCCTGGTCGTGCGCGCCGCCCGCCATCGCCTGCTCGAGCGCCGCGAGCTCCTCCTCGAGCCGGATCGAGATCGC
This sequence comes from uncultured Actinomycetes bacterium, assembly GCA_963838985.1. Taxonomy (GTDB): domain Bacteria; phylum Actinomycetota; class Thermoleophilia; order Gaiellales; family Gaiellaceae; genus Palsa-739. The sequence continues at coordinate 29,288 of CAWITF010000002.1, read as the reverse complement.
CGGCGCCCGAGATCACGTACTCCCGCAGCGTGATGTCGCGCTCGAGCGGCGGCCGCTGGTCGTGCAGCGCGACGCGCGTCCCCTTCTGCGAACGCCAGCTCGCCGCCGTGCTTCTCGGTCTCGCCCGAGAGGATGCGGAGCAGCGTCGTCTTGCCGGCGCCGTTCGGCCCGGAGAGCGCGACGCGGTCGCGCCGCTCGACGCTGAAGGAGACGCCGTCGAAGAGCACGGAGCCGGCGAGCTCCTTGCGGAGGTTGGAGGCGATGACGACTGCCATTGCCCTACCAGGGTAGATTCGCCGCGTGGCCGACCGTGCTTGCGCTCGACGTCGGCTCGTCCTCGGTACGGGCCCAGCGCTTCGACGAGCACGGGAACGCGGAGGGCGAGCTGCGGCAGGAGAAGTACGACGGCCGCGATCCCGACGAGATCGTCCGCGCTCGCACGAAAGGTCCTCGACGGTGAGGAGCCCGACGGGACGTCGTGTTTCGGCCACAGCCTGCTCGCCCTCGACGACACGGGCAAGCCGCTCACCGAGCTCCTCGGTTGGCGCGACACGCGTGCCGCCGACGCCGCGGAATGGCTTCGCCGCCGACTGCCGTCCGACGCCGTTCACGCCCGCACCGGCGCGTACCTTCATCCCGCGTTCTGGCCCGCGAAGCTCGCGTGGCTCGCGGAGACCGAGCCCGAGACGTTCCGACGCGCGGCTCGCTTCGTCTCGTTCTCCGACTATCTGCGCGGCGACGACCGAGACGAGCATCTCGATCGCATCGGGAACCGGCCTGCTCGACCTGACTGCGAGCCGCTGGGACGCCGAGCTCCTCGAGGTGCTCGGCATCGACGAGGAGCGGCTGCCGCGGCTCGCCGACGCAGCCCGTCTGGATCGACGGCGTCTGCTCGAACCTCGGCACCGGCTGCGTCGGCGCGGGCCGCGCCGCGCTGATGGTGGGGACGAGCGGCGCGCTCCGGATCCTCTACGAGACCGAGCGGCCGCAGCCTCGGCCGGGCCTCTTCCTCTACCGGCTCGACGAGCGGCGCGTCGTCGAAGGCGGTGCGCTCTCGGACGGGGGCAACCTCTACGCCTGGCTCGAGAAGACCCTCGCCGCGGACGACGGCGCGTTGACCGACCGCGACCCGGAGGAGCACGGCCTCACCTTCCTGCCGTTCCTCGGCGGCGAGCGCTCGACCGGCTGGGATCCCGACGCGACCGGAGCGATCGTCGGGCTCACCTTCGACACGACGCCGCGCGACATCCGCCAGGCCGCGCTCGAAGGCGTCGCCCTGCGTTTTGCCGCGATCGCCGACCTGATGCCCGAGATCGAGGATGTCGTCGCGACCGGCGGCGCGCTCGAGAAGGACCCGAACTGGATCCAGCTGATGGCCGACGCGCTCGCCCGCCCGGTCACCGCCTCGAAGCGTCGAGAGGCCTCGCTCCGCGGCGCGGCGGTCGCCGCGCTCGAACGCGCCGGTTACGAGGTGGAAACCGCGCCGCTCGGCGACGTGTTCCATCCGCGGGAGGACAGGGCAGAGGCATATCGTTCGGCGCGGGAACGACAGCAGCAGTCTCTACGAGGAGCTTCGTGGCGAACTAGCTGACATCGAACAGCTTTCGATCGACACCATCCGGACGCTGTCGATGGACGCCGTGCAGCAGGCGAACGCGGGGCATCCGGGCACGGCGATGGCGCTCGCGCCGCTCGCGTACCTCCTCTACACGGAGGTCATGCACCACAACCCGTCGAACCCGCACTGGCCCGACCGCGACCGCTTCATCCTGAGCGCGGGCCATGCCTGCGTCCTCCAGTACGCGACGCTGCACCTCGCGGGCTACAACCTCTCGCTCGAAGAGCTGAAGCGGTTCCGGCAGTGGGAGTCGCTGACCCCGGGCCATCCCGAGGTACATCACACGCCGGGCGTCGAGGCGACGACGGGGCCGCTCGGCCAGGGCTATCGCGAACGGCGTCGGCTTCGGCATCGCCGAGCGCTTCCTCGCCGAGCTCTACAACCGGCCCTACGACGAGATCGTCGACCACCGCGTCTACTGCATCGCCTCCGACGGCGACCTGATGGAGGGAGTGACGAACGAGGCGGCGCTCGATCGCCGGGACGCTCGGGCTCGGGAAGCTCATCTACTTCTACGACGACAACCACATCACGATCGACGGCACGACGTCGATCTCGTTCACCGAGGATCGCGGCGCGCGCCTCGAGGCGCTCGGCTGGCACGTGCAGCACGTGACGACGTGAACGACCTCGACCTGCTGCGCGAGGCGATTGCGAACGCGCAGGCCGAGACCGACCGCCCGTCGCTGATCGTCGATCCGCTCGCACATCGCGTTTGGCGCGCCGCATGCCGTCGACACGGCGAAGTCGCACGGCTCGGCGCTCGGCGAGGACGAGGTGCGGGCGACGAAGGAAGCGCTCGGCTGGGATCCCGACAAGACGTTCTTCGTGCCCGACGAGGTACGCGAGCACATGAACGTCACCGACCGCGGCATCGCGCTCGAGGAGGAGTGGCAGAACAAGCTCTCCGCGTGGTCGGCGAAGTACCCGGGGCTGCGCGAAGAGCTGGGACCAGGCGCACACCGGCCAGCCGAAGCCGGGCTGGGTCGAGGCGCTGCCCGACTTCGAGCCGGGCGAAGAGGTCGCGACGCGCGACGTCGGGCGCGAAGGTGATGGAGGCGTTCAAGCGCTTCACGCCGACGATGATCGGCGGCGCCGCCGATCTCGTCGAGTCGACGAAGACGGAGTTCAAAGGCGGCGGCGTCTTCTCGGCGACGCACGCCGGCCGCAACATCGCGTTCGGGATTCGCGAGCATGCGATGGGCTCGATCGTCAACGGCATCTCGCTGCACAGCGGGATGGTGAAGCCGTACGGCTCGACGTTCCTGATCTTCTCCGACTACATGAGGCCCGCCGTGCGTCTCTCGGCGCTCTCGAAGCTGCAGTCGGTGTGGGTGTGGACGCACGACTCCGTCGGGCTCGGCGAGGACGGCCCGACGCACCAGCCGGTCGAGCACTACGCGGCGCTGCGCGCGATCCCCAACCTCTGGTTCGTGCGGCCCGCCGACGCGACCGAGACCGCCGGCGCCTGGAAGATCGCGCTCGAGCGCGACGGACGGCCCGGTCGGCGCTCGCGCTCTCGCGGCAGAAGCTGCCGACCCTCGAGACGACGTCGGTCGACGGGGTCGGCGCGCGGCGCATACGTCGTCTGGGAGTCGGAGGAGGCGAACGGCCTGCCGGATCTGATCCTGCTCGCGACCGGCTCCGAGGTGCGTGTCGCGCTCGAGGCGGCGCAGCGGCTCGACGGCAGGGCGTGCACGCGCGGGTCGTGTCGATGCCGTGCTGGGAGCTCTTCGAGTCGCAGGGCAAGCGACTATCGCGACGAGGTTCTGCCGCCCGACGTGAAGGCACGGCTCTCGGTGGAAGCGGGTGTCGCGTTCGGCTGGAAGCGGTGGGTCGGCGACGAGGGCGACTCGATCTCGATCGAGCATTTCGGTGCGTCCGCCCCCGGCAACACCGTGCTCGAGAAGTTCGGCTACACGGTCGACAACGTCGTGGCGCGGGCACTCGCGCTTCGTACGCGCGTTTCTTGATGCAGGCGTTGACAACAGCGGGGTCAGACCCCGCTGCCCGGGGGCAGACCCCATGAAGATCGCCGTCGCGTTCGACCATCGCGGTGTCCACCTGCGCGACACCGTGCTCGAGACGCTCGGCGCGGGCGGTCACGAGATCGTCGACCTCGGCACCGACACCGGACGCCGTGCGCATCGACTACCCGGACAAGGCGCGCGAGCTGGGCGAGGTGATCCAGCGAGGCGACGCGGAGCGCGGCGTCCTCGTCTGCGGCTCCGGCGTCGGAGCTGCCGTCGCGGCCTCCAAGATGCGGGGGATCCGCGCCGCGATCTGCCATGACGGGTACTCGGCCCACCAGGGCGTCGAGCACGACGACATGAACGTGCTCTGCCTCGGATCGGAAGTGGTCGGCCCGAGCCTCGCCGCCGATCTCGTCCGCACCTTCCTCGGGGCACAGTTCGACGGCGGCGATCGTTATGTCAGAGCGGTTGAAAAAAGTCGAAGCCATGGAAAGGCAGATGAGCAATGGCTGATTCGAATCTCCACAAGCTCTCGAACGCGCGGGGCCAGTCCGTGTGGATCGACTACCTCTCGCCGCACGATGCTCGAGTCCGGGAAGCTCGCGAAGATGATGAAGGAGGACGCCGTCGTCGGCGTCACGACGAACCCGTCGATCTTCCAGAAGGCGATCGCCGAGGGCGACGCCTACGACGAGCAGCTGAAGGAGCTGCTCGAGGAGGAGACCGATCCGAAGGAGATCTTCCTGCAGCTCTCGGCGCGCGACGTCGACGCCGCGACTCGACCTGCTCGCGAAGGTGCACGAGTCCAACGCGCAGGACGGCTACGTCTCCTGGGAGGTCGATCCGACGCTCGCGTACGACCGCGAGGCGACATTCGACGAGGCGATGCGCCTGCACGCGTGGCTCCCGAAGCCGAACCTCTACGTGAAGATCCCCGCCACGAAGCCTGGGCTCGGCGCGATCGAGGACTGCATCGCGCACGGCAAGAGCATCAACGTGACGCTCATCTTCTCGCTGCAGCGCTACCGCGAGGTCGTCGAGGCGTACCTCCGCGGGCTCGAGCGCCTCGTCGCCGCCGGCGGCAAGCCGAGCGAGGTCCACTCCGTCGCGAGCTTCTTCGTGTCGCGCGTCGATTCCGAGGCCGACAAGCGGCTCGAGGCGATCGGCTCGAAGGCAGGCGCTCGCGCTGCGCGGCAAGCTCGCGATCGCGAACGCGAAGCTCGCGTACGAGCACTTCCAGGAGGCGTTCTCGCGGCGAGCGCTGGGATTACCTTGCAGGCAAGGGCGCGACGCCGCAGCGCTGCCTCTGGGCGTCGACCTCGACGAAGAACCCCGAGTACCGCGACGTGATCTACGTCGAGGAGCTCGATCGGCCCGCACACGGTGAACACGATGCCCGAGGAGACGATCCGCGCCTTCCAGGATCACGGCGAGGTGCGAGGCGACACCGTGCTCGAAGGCGTCGCCGACGCGCACGCGCTGCTGCAGCAGCTCGAGGAAGTCGGCGTCGACGTACGACGACGTCGTCGAGACGCTCGAGCTCGAAGGCGTGCAGAAGTTCGCCGACTCGTTCGCCGAGCTGCTCGACGGCGTCAAGTCCAAGCGCGGTGAGCTAGCAGCCGCGGTCGAGGGAACGTTCCGAACTGATCGACGGGATCTGGGAGCGCGACCCGACCGTCTGGACCGGTGCCGACGAGGCGAAGTGGCTCGGCTGGCTCGACGAGCCGCGCCGCATGGGCGAGCGCGTCGGCGAGCTCGACGCCGTTCGCCGACGTGGTCGCCGACGAGGGCTTCGACGCGGTCGTGCTGCTCGGTATGGGCGGCTCGAGCCTCGCGCCCGAGGTGATCCGCCGCACGTTCCGCGTGCGAGGGGTTCCACGTGCTCGACACGACGCACCCGCGGGCGATCCGCGCACTCGAGTCGTCGATCGATCTCAGCCGCACGCTCTTCATCTCGGCGTCGAAGTCCGGCGGCACGCTCGAGACGCGCTCGCACACCGACTACTTCTGGGAGCGGTCGGGGAAGCGCGGCTCGCAGTTCGTCGCGATCACCGATCCTGGCTCCGAGCTCGAGCGGCCGGCACGCGAGCGCGGGTTCCGGCACGTCTTCCCCGGCGAGCCGACGATCGGCGGCCGCTACTCGGCGCTCTCGCCGTTCGGCATCGTCCCGGCGGCGCTGATGGGCGTCGACATCGACGCGCCTGCTCGCGAACGCCGACGCGGATGGCCGACACTCTGCCGCAAGGACGACGGCAACCCCGGCTACGAGCTCGGACGCGAGTTCGGCACGGGCTGGCAGGAGGGCCGCGACAAGATCTGCATCGCCGAGACCGACGGCGGCTTCGGCCTGTGGGCCGAGCAGCTGATCGCCGAGTCGACCGGCAAGCAGGGCAAGGGGCTCGTGCCCGCGCCCGGCGAGTCGCCCGACGGCCCCGACCGCCAGCTCGCCGAGCCGCAGGTCGCCGACCCGTACTCGCTCGGCGGCGAGTTCTTCCGCTGGGAGTTCGCCGTCGCCGTCGCGGGCGCCTACCTCGAGATCAATCCGTTCGACCAGCCGGACGTGCAGGCGGCGAAGGACAAGACGAACGAGGTGCTCGCCGCCGGCGACGAGCCGGAGGTCGAGCCGGAGGGCTCGATCGACGAGCCTGCTCGCGCAGGCGAACGAGCACGACTACGTGTGCGTGCAGGCGTTCATCCAGCCGAACGACGAGAACGACCGCCGCATCGACGACCTCGTCCGCAAGCTGCGCCGCCGCAGCGGGCTCGTCGTCACGCACGGTTACGGCCCGCGCTACCTGCACTCGACCGGCCAGCTGCACAAGGGCGGCCCGAACACCGGGCTCTTCCTGCAGGTCGTCGACGACCCGGGCGAGGAGATCGCCGATCCCCGGCAAGCCGTTCGGCTTCCGCCGCCTGATTCGCGCGCAGGCTGCCGGGGACTATCGCGTCGCTGAAGGAGCGCGGCCGCCGTGTCGCGCGCGTCCACATCGAAGATCTCTAAGGAGAGCTGATGCAACTCGGAATGATCGGGCTCGGACGCATGGGAAACGGCATGACCGACCGCCTGCGCGAAGCGGGTCACGACATCAAGACGTACGACCCGAAGGTGGAGTCGCGCACCGCCGGCGTCGCTCGAGGAGCTGAAGTCGCAGCTCGATGCGCCGCGCGCGTTCTGGATGATGGTCCCGGCCGGCGACATCACCGAGGCCGTCTTCCAGGATCTGCTGAAGCTCGCCGAGAAGGGCGACACGATCGTCGACGGCGGCAACTCGAACTTCCGCGACTCGCAGCGCCGCAACGAGGAGGCGCAGGAAGCAAGGGCTGTCGACTTCGTCGACGCCGGCGTCTCGGGCGGCATCTGGGGCCTCGAGGTCGGCTTCTGCCTGATGGTCGGCGGCGACGACGAGCCGGTGAAGCGGCTCGAGCCGATCTTCACCTCGCTCGCGCCGGAGGACGGCTATGCACACGTCGGCGCGTCCGGTGCGGGCCACTTCACGAAGATGGTGCACAACGGGATCGAGTACGGACTGATGCAGGCGTATGCCGAGGGCTTCGAGATCATCGAGCACTCCGAGTTCGACGTCGACCTGCACGAGCTCTCGGGCATCTGGCGGCTACGGCTCGGTCGTGCGCTCGTGGCTGCTCGAGCTCCTGCACACCGCGTTCGAGGAGCACGGCAACAAGCTCGACGACATCGCGCCGTGGGTCGAGGACTCCGGCGAGGGCCGCTGGACGATCGCGGAGGCGATCGCCGAGAACGTGCCCGCGCCTGTGATCTCGGCCGCGCTCTTCGCGCGGTTCGCGTCGCGGGACGAGATCAACTTCGCCGCCAAGGTCTCCGCCGCGCTTCGCAACCAGTTCGGCGGTCACGCGATCAAGGCGATGGCGAAAGCCGAAGGCATCCGAGGACCCGCGATCGCACTGATGCCGGCGCGACGAACCCGCTCGAGGAGGGCCTCTCGCTGCGGCGGACGCCCGATCCGTGCGCGCTCGTGATCTTCGGCGCGTCGGGCGACCTCACGCACAAGAAGCTGATGCCCGCGCTGTACGCGCTGCATGCTGCGCCGCCTGCTGCCGCCGCGCTTCGCGATCGTCGGCGTCGCTCGCACCGAAGGCGACGACGACGCGTTCCGCAACGACATGAAGGACGCGGTGCAGAAGCACGCCCGGGACGAGTTCCGCGAGGACGTCGTGGAACGAGCTCGCAGAGGACATGCACTACATCGCGACCGACTTCGCGGACGAGGGCGGCGAGGAGAAGCTCGAGAAGCTGCGTCGAGCAGCTCGACGAGGAGCGCGAGCTCGGCGGCAACCGCGTCTACTACCTCGCCGTGCCGCCGGCGGCGTTCGCGACGATCGTCGAGGCGCTCGGCAAGCGCCGCATCGACGAAAGGCTGGACGCGGCTGATCGTCGAGAAGCCGTTCGGCCACGACCTCGCATCGGCGCGCGAGCTGAACGCGATGCTGCTGGGAGCACTTCGACGAGTCGGAGATCTTCCGGATCGACCACTACCTCGGCAAGGAGACGGTGCAGAACATGCTGGCGCTCCGGTTCGCGAACGGCATCTTCGAGCCGATCTGGAACCGGCAGTTCATCGACCACGTGCAGATCACCGTCGCCGAGTCGATCGGCATCGAGGGGCGCGCCGGTTATTACGAGTCGGCAGGCGCGATCCGCGACATCTTCCAGAACCACCTGCTGCAGCTGCTCGCGCTGACCGCGATGGAGCCGCCGATCGACTTCACCGCCGAGTCGGTGCGCAACGAGAAGGTGAAAGTGCTGCGCTCGCTGCACACGCCTGGCCCGAAGTCGGTCGTGCGCGGCCAGTACGGGCGCGGGTTCGTCGAAGGCGAGGAAGTCGTCGCCTACCGCGAGGAGAAGGACGTCGCGCCCGACTCGATGACCGAGACCTATGTCGCGGCGAAGCTGTACGTCGACAACTGGCGCTGGGCCGACACGCCGTTCTACGTCCGCATGGGAAAGCGCCTCGCGCGTCGCGAGACGACGATCGCGATCCAGTTCAAGCGCGCGCCGCACCCGCCGTTCGAGGAGACCTCGGCGGAAGGGCTGCGGCCCGAACGTCCTGCTCGTGCACGTGCAGCCGGACGAGGGCGTCTCGCTCGCGATCGGCGCCAAGGTCCCCGGCCAGGGCATGCAGATCCGCACCGTGCACATGGACTTCCTCTACGGCGGAGCCTTCCGCACCGGCATGCCGGAGGCATACGAGCGGCTGATCCTCGACACGATGCTCGGCGACGGCACGCTCTTCACGCGCGCGGACGAGGTCGAGGAGCAGTGGCTGCTCGTCGACTCGATCGTCGCTGCGTGGCAGCGCGACAAGCCCGGCTTCCCGAACTACGCGGCCGGCACGTGGGGGCCTCCGAGCGCGGACGACCTGCTCAATCGAGACGGCCGCAGCTGGCGCCGGCATTGAGCGCGATCACGTCGGATTGGGACGGCACGAACGTCCGCCTCGACGACGTAGGGAACGCACTCGCGGTCCTGCGTGCGCAATCGGCACGGGAGGGCGCACCGCCCAACCTCCGCACGTCGGTGATGACGCACCTCGCGTGGGTGCCGGAGGAGTGGACAGAGAAAGCACGCGCCGCGCTCGCGGGCATGGGCGAGCAGCACCCGTCGCGCTCGATCCTTCTCTTCCCGCAACCCGACGCGGGGAAGAACCAGATCGACGCGCTCGTGTCGCTCGAGTGTTACGCGGTGCCGGACGTGGACCGGCTCATCTGCTCCGAGGTGATCGAGCTGCAGCTCCTCGGCACGCGCTCGAAGGCGCCGGCGTCGATCGTCGAGCCGCTGCTCATCTCCGACCTCCCCGTCTTCCTGCGCTGGCGCGGGGAGCTGCCGTGGGGAACCGCCGAGCTCGACCAGCTCGTCGAGCTCACCGATCGCCTGATCGTCGACTCGACGGAGTGGGACGACCTGCCGTATCCGTACCGCCATCTGACGAAGCTCTTCGAGCGCACCGCTGTCTCGGACATCGCGTGGGCGCGCACGTCGCGCTGGCGCACGCATCTCGCGACGCTCTGGCCGGGGGTCGCCGAGGTTCGGGTGGTGCGTGTGCGCGGCACCGCCGCACAGGCGCAGCTCCTGGTCGGTTGGCTTCGCTCGCGACTCGGGCGCGACGACATCCGCCTCGAGCACGTCGAGAGCGAGCGGCTCGAGGGCATCGACCTCGACGGCGAGCCCGCGCCGTTCCCGCCGGGCGACCCACCGCCGCCGAGCGAGGTGCTCTCGGAGGAGCTCGACCACTTCTCGCGGGATCCCGTGTACGAAGCGTCCGTTCGCGCGGCGCTCGACTAGCCGCAGTTGCACGACTGCACGGGGCTGTCGTCGCGAGCATTCGGATGCGTCGCTAGACAGCCCCGTGCGTCGTGCTTCAGCCGATGCAGACCGTCGTGGAGCCGGTCAGGATCGAGCCGAGTACCGGTCCACCGCCCGCCGGGGCGGTGCCCTGGATCTGGTCGCCGATCCGCGCCGCCGGGCCGCACGGGCCTCCGATCCCATTCAGCTGCAGCGACGAGCCGAGAATGCTCATCGCGCCGCTGCTCTGGAACGTGCCGCTACCGCTTGCCTTCACGCTTGCGTTCGCGGAGGAGTCGATGCTGAGGTTCGAGCCGCTCTTCGCGGTCAAGCTTGTGCCGCTCTGGATGAGCGTGCTCCGCGTGCTCTGGACACTCAGGTCCCGGCCGGCCTGTGCGGTTTCGTCGTTCGCGGCCTCGATGTCGAGGTCGTGTCCGGCGTTCACGGTCAGATCGGCACCGCTCACGAGCCCGACGCTGTTCGCGGCGGTGAGGCTGAGGCCGCCGCTGCTCAAGACGTCGATGCCCGTGCCGCCGTGGATTGCGACCGCCCCGGACGCCACGACCGAGACGCCGTTGGACGTCATGTCGACCTCCGCGCCCGCGGCGCTCACGAGTGAGATCCCGGTATTCGTGACGCTGATCGTGTACTGCCCGTTCGGGCTCGTGAACGTGCCGGAGAACGGCTGTCCGTCGTGGCCGGGTGCGCCGGCCGCGCCTTGCGCCCCGTTGCACACGTATGCCGTGTGGTTCGCCGCGTCGGTGATCGCTGCGCCGCCGTTCGCACAGTTCGCGTCCCCCGCCGCGAGCTGCGTCACGGTCGGGCTGACGCCGTTGGCTCCGGCGGCTCCCGCGGGTCCGGCGGGTCCAGCAGGCCCGGCGGGCCCGGCCGGGCCCTTCTGGTTGAAGGTGATTTCGGTCTCGAGCGCCGCGCTGCAGTGCTGCTGCGCCGGGTCGATGATCCGGATCGTCCCGACGCCCTTGAGCATGCAGGCGTGATAAGTCAGCGTGCCCGCGTCGGGAATCGACGCGTACGCGACGCCGCCGGCGATCGAGAGCAGAACGAGAACGGCTGCGGCGAGTCGAAACCCGCGCCTGCTGTGAAGTGGTTGCACGGTGTCCTCCCCAGTCCATGAGCGGACGGTCTGTCCGCTGCCGAGGAGTGTCCCACCGAGGGGGCTCGAAGACTAGAGCGCCACTACGGGACGATCTTGAACTTGCGCTTCGGCGCCGGCGCCACTGAGAATTTGGGCTTCGCGACGACGAGCTTCTGCGGATCGGACCAGCCCATCTGCTGCACGCCGGTCGGCAGGTTGTAGTCGATGCCGCGCACGCGGTAGTACCACGTGCCCGGGCCGAGCGGCAGGACGTCCGCGGTGGAGAACGTGAGCATGCCGGTCGTCGACGAGCGCGGGTCGACCTCGGGCGTGAACGGATACGCCTTCTTCGAGTACTGCACCTCGTACGCACCCGCACCGATCGCGGGCGTCCAGGCGACGAGCGGTGCGCCGTAGAAGACCTTTGTCGTGGCCGCGGAGGTCAGGCGTCCGGTCGAGGAGAGGCCGGTTGCGAACGGCGCCTGCGCCTCGGTGAGCGCCGGGTCGCTCGAGATGCCGAAGCGCTGCACGCGGCCGGCGGCGCAGACGTCCTGCGCGAGCTCCATGTCCTGGTAGGTGATCGAGCCGCCGGCGCGCACGACCGGGTCGCCCGGCGGGTGCGCGAACGTCGTCGCGGTCGAGACCGTCAGCGAGTTCGAGCCGACGGCGGTGACCGTGAGCGAGTCAGCCGTGGGCACGAGGCCGACCGTGATCGAGTCCCCCACGTGGAAGCCGGTCGTGTCGTCGACGGGGATCGTCTTCGTCCCCTTGATCGCGCCGGGCGCGGTCACGTTCGTGCCCGACGAGCCCAGGCCGACGGCATTGACCGGGATGACGGTCCAGTAGTAGCCGCCCGACGGCCAGTCCACGTCCCACAAGTCGATCGGCGGGCCGATCACCGCTGTCGTCGTGTTCTCCTGCCCGCTCCCCGACGGAGCAGAGCTCGACGAAGAGCTGCTGGATGAGCTGCTACCGGGGCCGTTGTCGTCTGCGGGTGACGTGTTCGGCGCTGCCGGCGCGTCACCGGGGATGGTCGTCGACGGAGTTGCCGCCTCGAGCTGCTCGTTCGGCGTGATCTTGTCACCGTCGTAGGTGCGGGAGGTCGACTCCGAGCCGTCGCCGAGGTAGCCTCCGCGCGGGCCGTGACGCCGTCGTCGTCCTGCGGCAGCGAGAGCGGGCCGGTGAGCCGCGGCGCCCACGCAGGGTTGCCGACGACGGAGCTGTAATACACCGGGTTCAGGCACTGCCGGTCGGTGAAGATCTCGACGCGGTAGAACTCGGCGGTCGAACCGGTGAGCGTCTCGTTCCCCGTCCACGTGAAGCCCGGCATCGTCTGATGTGGCTTCGACGTCGACTGGCCGCTCGAGATCGTGTCGGACACCGTCGACTGCAACGAAACCGGAGCATCCGTCCCGGGGAAGGCCGGGTTCGTCGAGCTGTAGATCGGGCTCCAAGGGCCGTACACGGAAGCGGGCAGTCCGTTGATGCGATGGCCGAAATAGTCATTGCGCACCGCGCGAACGCGCCAGCGCACCGTGCCGTCCACTTGCTCGACTGATGGAAGGTGTAGAACTCACGCTCGTCGAGCACGTTCGAGCGTGTCCACTCCGGAGCCTTGCCCGTGTCGATCAGCCAGACCTGGTACGCGCTCGCTCCGTCGACGGGCGTCCAGCGCAGCAGGCCGGCAGGAGCGGCCAGCGGTGCAGCTGCTGCCGGCGCCGTCATGTCGAAGCCGAATGAATCGCTCCACGGAGTCGCGCCGTCTGAAGGAACGCGCGCACGCGTGCGTAGAGCGCGTGCGGGTTACCGGTGATCCACGGAAGCGTGACGGTCGCGGCGACGACCGGCGTCGTCAGCTTCGCGTTCTGGAAGACCGTCGCGTTGTCGCGAAAGCTGCTGTTCGTCGAGAGCTGAAACTGGTAGCGAACGCGCCCGCCACCGGATTCCAGGCGAACGAGGGTGTGCGATGGAACGCAGTGGCTGCCGGCTCGTCAGCGCGCAGCAGGAAGCCGTGCAGGCCGGTCGGCCCGCTCTGGGCGGCAGCGGAGGAGTGGACGCTTGCCGCGAGGGCTGCGACCGCAGCAGCGAGGCGAGGCGGAGGACGCGCACTCCCTCGTTTTCGGCATGCGCCGCGCTCGGGCTGTCCCTCAGATGAGGGATGCGAGCGCGGCGCCTGCGGCCAGGACGAGCGCATCGGCGCCCGGGCGCCCCACGAGCTGCAGCGAGGCCGGCAAGCCGTCTGCGCGTCAGACCGCAGGGGAGCGCAAGCGCCGGCCAGCCGAGGACGTCGAACGGGTAGGTCAGGCGGATGCCGCGGCCCCGCAGCTCGCGCTCGTCGGCGTCGGCGGCGGGCGGCTCGATCGCCACCGTCGGCGTCACCAGCAGGTCGAAGCCTTCGAAGCTCGGCGCACCGCTGGACGTAGTCGCGCCGGAGCCGCGCGCCGTCGCAACCTCGCCGTCGCTCACCTCCTGGCAGCGCTCGAGCTTCCAGCGGATCCCCTCGCCGTACTCATCGGCTCGCTCGGGGAAGAGCCCCCGATGCACGTCGGCCACCTCGCGCATGAAGAGGGCGTTCTCGGCCGGCTCCGGAAGCGGGAGGTGGACTCGCGCGGCCGATTTGGGAGTGCGCGGACCGCCGCGGCCAGCGCGTCTGCAACGCCGGATCGGCTTGTCGAGCCAGGCGACGCCGATGCTGCAGCTCGGCGGGCGAATCGCCCCGATGGGCTCGAACCCGCCGGCGAGCGCCTCGAGCAGGCGCAGGCAGCCCTCGACGCTCGCCGCCATCGGGCCGACGTGGTCGTAGCTCGGAGCGAGTGGGAAGCAGCCCTCGGCCGGCACGAGCCCGTACGTCGGCTTGAAGCCGACGATCCCGCACCACGCCGCGGGGATGCGGATCGAGCCGCCCGAGTCGGTGCCCAGCGCGAGCTCGACGTCGCCGGCGGCGATCGCCGCGGCCGAGCCGCCGCTCGACCCGCCCGCGAGTCGCCCGGGAACGCGAGGGTTCGGCACCGTGCCGTAGTGCTCGTTCTGCGACGAGATGCCGTAGGCGAACTCGTGCAGGTTCGTCTTTCCCGCGACCCCGTAGCCGGCGGCCTCGAGACGGGCGACCGCCGACGCGGTCGCCGTCGGCAGATGCTCGTCGAAGATGATCGAGCCGTAGGTCGTCACGAGCCCGGCGATGTCGAGCAGATCCTTGACCGCGACCGGGGCGCCCGCCGGCGGCTCAGCGGGCCGCGCGAGCCAGATCCCGTCCAGCGCCGGCACGCGCCGACTCTATGCCTACGCGTGGTGCTTCGGCTTCTTCTTGACCGGGTGCTTCTTCTTCGGCTTCGGCTTGGGCTTCTTCGCGGCCGGCGTTCCTGCGACCTGGACCTTGCGGGTCACCGTCGTCCCCGTCTGCGTGCCGAGCGGGGAGATCGTCGTCAGCGTGAGCACGTCGTCCGCCGCGGTCTTGCGAAGCGTGCTGAGCGTCCCCTTCGGCAGCGTCAACCGCACGTCGTTGCTCCCGGCGCGGATCGTCGGGCTGCCGAGATCGACGCCGCCGAGCGTGGCGTGCAGCTTGCCCTCGGCGTTCGACAGCACGATCAGCCGCAGCGTTGTGTCGTCGGGCGAGACTTCGATGACCTCCGAGCCGAGCACCTGCGTGTCCGGTGCGAAGTCTCCGGTCGTCGGCACGAAGACGACGGGCGTGTTCACGTCGGTCTGCGCGGGCGGCGGAGTCGCCGTCGCCGGCGTGTTCGGGTCAACGGTCATCGAGGCGCTGACCTGGAAGTCGGCGACGTCGGCGGCAGAGCCGGCGGTCGTGTTCGGCACCATGAGGATGCCGTGGGTCGCCTGCCAGGTGCACGTGTCCCACGGGACCGCAGCAACGGCCGTGTTGCCATTGACGGAGAGCGGGATCGGCGGATCGCCCTTCGGCGTTCCACCAGAACACGGGCTGGGAGCTGATGCCCGCGGGGATCGTCACCGTCAGTGAGAGGGTGGCCGCGAAGCACGGCGACGTCGCGTTGTCGGCGCCGTGGTCGAACTGGAGGAAACGCGTCGCCAGGTGGTTCAGTGGAAGGCGTTGGGTCAGCGTGAAGCCGGTCTTGTCGCCGGTGACGATCGGAGCTCCGTAGATCGTGGGGAAGATCTTCTGCAGCGCGGAGATCGAGTACCCGGAGGTCAACTCCGTCGCGGCCCAGCCGTTGTACGTGTCGGAGAGCGTCGTCCCCTTCGCGGCAAGCGCGCTCGCGAGGGAGGACGTCGCCGCCCCACTGCCCTGGATCGCGGAGCTGAGCGAAGACGCCCGACAGGAACGACGCGCCGTATTTCTCGGCGACATACTCGAAGAATGGCCAGCGTGAGTAGCCATCCCCGCGTAGTACGCGCCCGATGTGCTGCAGAGGATCCCGTTCCCGCTGGGAGTCTGGTCGAAGCAGTCGAGCGACGTGTGTTGTGCCCGACCGCGAGAGGTTGCGCAGTGAGCGAGTAACCGTCGACGCGGTAGCCCATCCACTCCGCGCCGGCCTCGTAGAGCCACGTGTCGGGACCCAACATAGGGGTCCGCCCAGTAGCCGTACTGGATCAGGTGAAAGACCTCGTGGGCGACCGTGTAAGTTCATCCTCGCGGTCGGCGTCCAGCAGGATGTAGCCGGAGGCTCCCGCGCCGCCGGAGTACGCGTCCGACTCACCGAGCGCGGCGCCGAGGCTCTGGACGTAGATGTCCATTCGCCCGTCGCCTCCGCTCACTCCGTCGCTCGGCGGCATCGGGTATCCGTCGGCGAGCTCCGCTGCGAGCGCCTCCTCGGCGAGCGCGCCGATGTCTCCGGCCCGCGCCGTTGTCATCGAGAAGTGCTGGCCGGAGTCGCTCGAGTAATGGACGAGGAAATGCGTGGTGCCGAGCGTGCTGGTCGCAGCGGGATCCGGGGCCGTCGCGAGCGCCGGGCCCGCGAGCAGCGCGGAGCCGGCAACGACGGATGCAAGCAGCAGAAATCGGCGCAGCAGGGGCATTCCGATCCCAGATCGGCTGCCGGAGGGCCTTCCTTTAGCTAATCGAAGGCCAGATAGAGGAGCGCCACGCCCCAGGCCCCTGCGAAGAGCAGCAGGAAGACGCCCGAACAGGAGCCAGCCGAGGCGGATGTTCCTGCGTGCGAGCTCGGGATCCATCAGACCACCGCGTCCAGGGCGAGCGCCGCGAAGAGCAGCGCGAGGTAGAGGA
This sequence comes from uncultured Actinomycetes bacterium, assembly GCA_963838985.1. Classification (GTDB taxonomy): domain Bacteria; phylum Actinomycetota; class Thermoleophilia; order Gaiellales; family Gaiellaceae; genus Palsa-739. The sequence continues at coordinate 13,082 of CAWITF010000002.1, read as the reverse complement.
GCGAGTAGTGGAACAGGAGCACCGCCCGGCGCGGCGTCGTGTCGCGGCGCAGCCGCTCGGCGAGCCAGACGAAGACGCGCGCCGAGGCGCGAGCGCGCGAGGCGAGGTAGACGCGGGCCGGCGCCGCGCCGAGCGCCCACGGCAGGAGCGTCACGCGCGACGAGCACGACCGAGTAGAGCGACGATCTGGCGCGCCGTCTCGCGGTCGCCGCGCACGACCGGCAGCATCGGCACCTTCGCGTCCGCGTAGTTCTCCTTGATCAGCAGCGCGAGCGCCCAGAAGTGCGGCGGCGTCCAGACGAAGACGATCGCGAAGAGCAGCCAGCGCGGCGAGGCCGACGTGACCGGTGCGGCGGCCCAGCCGACGAGCGGCGGCACCGCGCCGGCGGCGCCGCCGATGACGATGTTCTGCGGCGTCGTCCGCTTCAGCCAGCGCGTGTAGACGAGGACGTAGAAGAGGTTGCCGACGAGCGCGAGCACCGCGGTCAGCACGTTGACCGTGCTCGCGAGCAGCACGAACGAGAGCGCGGAGAGCGCGAGGCCGAACTCGAGCGCGCGGCTCGGCGCGACGCGGCCCGGAGGCGACCGGGCGCTGCTTCGTCCGCTCGCCCATCAGCGGGTCGATGTCGCGGTCGAGCACGTGGTTCAGCGCGCTCGCGCCGCCGCACGCGAGCGCGAGGCCGACCATCGCGCGCGACGGCGTCGCCGGTCCCGGGCCAGCCGCGCGCGCCGGCGATCATCCCGCAGAAGCCGGTGACGAGCAGGAGCGACATGATCCGCGGCTTCGTCAGCGTCGACGTAGTCGCGCCAGGCGCCCCACGGCGACGTGCTCGCCGCGGAAGCTCTGCGACGCGCGACGACGAGCAGCGCCGCGAGCGCGAGCGGCCGCGAGCAGCGGCGTGCGCGTCGCGCGCCGGGCAGCGCGGCCGCGGCGGCGAAGAGCGCCGCCGAGCGCGAGCGACGGTCGGCGACGAGCCGCCGGTGCGCGAGCCACGCGGAGACGACGCAGCGCCGCGAGCGGCGGCGCGACGAGCGCCGCGAGCAGCCGGTGCGTCGCGCCGAGGCTGCGCGGCGCCGGAGACGACGGCGAGGAGCGTCGCCGCCGGCGGCGACGCAGCGCGCAGTCAGGCGCAGCCACGGGCCGGGCGCGACAGCCGGTCACGTCTCCTCCGCGAGCCGCGGCGCAGGTCGCGCAGCGGCCGCGCGCTCGTCACGTACGGGACGGAGTCGAAGTTGTGCGCCGGGCGGCGGCGACGTCGTGTACCACTCGAGCGTGTCGGCGAGCCACGGGTCGTTCGGCGCGCGGTCGCCCGTGCGGAGCACGTGCGTGCGCCAGATGTTCGACGACGAAGACGAGCGACGCCGACGCCGTCAGGATGCCGGAGCCGATCGTCGAGATCATGTTGTAGGCCTCCCACAGCCCGCCGTGGTGGTACGTGTAGACGCGGCGCGGCATGCCGAGCAGGCCGAGCATGTGCTGCGGCAGGAACGTCATGTTGAAGCCGACGAACATCAGCCAGAAGTGCAGCTTGCCGAGCCGCTCGTCGAGCATGCGGCCGAACATCTTCGGCCACCAGTAGTAGAGGCCGCCGAAGATCCCGAAGATCGAGCCGCCGAAGAGCGACGTAGTGGAAGTGCGCGACGACGTAGTACGTGTCGTTCAGCTGCCAGTCGACCGGGAACGCGGCGAGGAAGATCCCCGACAGGCCGCCCATCGTGAACAGCGCGATGAAGCCGAGCGCGAACAGCATCGGCGTGTCGAAGTGGAGGTTGCCGCGCCAGGTCGTCGCGAGCCAGTTGAAGATCTTGACGCCGGTCGGCACCGCGATCACCATCGACGAGATCATGAAGAACGAGTCGAGGCCGGTGCCGAGCCCGGTCGTGAACATGTGGTGCGCCCACACGAGCATCGAGAAGAACGCGATCGCCGATCGTCGAGAACGCGACCGCCTTGTAGCCGAAGATCGGCTTGCGCGAGAAGACCGGGATGATCTCCGAGATCATCCCGATCACGGGCAGCACCATGATGTAGACCTCGGGGTGCCCGAAGAACCAGAACATGTGCTGGTAGAGCACCGGGCTCCCGCCCTTCGACGGGATGAAGAAGTGCGTGCACGCCGTGGCGGTCGAGCAGCAGCATCGTCACCGCCGGCCGAGATCGCCGGCAGCGCGAGCAGCGAGCAGGATCGCGTACGTCTCGATCGCCCAGACGAACAGCGGCATGCGCATCCACGTCATGCCCGCGCGTCGCGCATGTTGTGGATCGTGACGATGAAGTTGATCGCGCCGAGCGAGCGACGAGAGCGTGAGGATGTGGAGGCTGAGGATCCAGTAGTCCTGGCCGTGCCCGGGGCTGAACGGATCTTCTCCGAGAGGGTCGGGTACGACCACCAGCCGGCCTTCGCGGTGCCGCCGGTCGCGAACCAGCTCGAGCCAGAGGACGATCCCGCCGAGCAGGAAGAGCCAGTACGACAGCGCGTTCAGCCGCGGGAAGGCCATGTCGCGCGCGCCGATCATCAGCGGCACGAGGAAGTTGCCGAAGCCGGCGAGGATCGGGACGACGACGAGGAAGATCATCGTCGTGCCGTGGATCGTCAGCACCTCGTTGTACGAGTTCTTCGTCAGGAGGTGCTCGTTCGGCGTCGCGAGCTGCGCGCGCATGAGCAGCGCCGAGGATGCCGCCGACGCGCGAAGAAGAAGAGCGACGTCGCGATGTACATGATCCCGATCCGCTTGTGGTCGACGGTGACGAGCCAGCGCGCGACGCGCCCGCTCTTCCACGTCGACCGGATAGACCGCTTCCGACCTAGCCGCCACTCGGCCGCTCCCTTGTAGACGTGCGCCTTCACGTAGGCGACGAGCGCCTTCGAGCTGCGCCGGCGTCCACGTGTCACCGACCGGCGGCATCTTGCCGCGGCCGTTGCGGACGATCGACGCCAGCCCGGACGTCTGCGTGAGCAGCGGGTTGTTCGCGAGGTTCGGGCCGTAGCCGCCCTGGCCCTGCATCGCCGTGGCACGTCGCGCAGACGCCCTGAACTCGGCGCTTGCCGAGGCCCTTCGCGGCCGCGGTGCTTCGACGTAGCTCGCGTACTCCGCCTGCGACGTCGCGACGACGCGCGCGTCATCGACGCGTGGTAGATGCCGCAGAGCTCCGCGCACTGCCCGTAGTACGTGCCGGCGCGGTCCGCCTTGAACCACATGTGGTTCGTGCGGCCGGGGATCGCCTGGATCTTGCCGCCGAGCTGCCGGGATCCACCAGCTGTGGACGACGTCGTACGAGTTCGACTTTGAGCTCGACGACTGCGTCCGACCGGCACGTGCAGGTCGTTGATCGTGCGTGCGCCGTTCGGATAGTCGAACTGCCAGTAGAACTGGTGGCCCTCGACCGTGATCTGCGAGCGCGTTCGCCGCGGCGGGCGCGTCGGATGATTCCCGGCAGCTCGTGGAAGACGACGACGCCGATGATCGCAGAGGATGACGACGGGGATCACCGTCCAGATCATCTCGAGCCGCGTGTGGCCGTGCACCTGCGGGCCCTCGACCGTCCGCGGCGCGGCCGCGGCGCGGTACTTGACCGATGAACGTGACGAGCAGCGCCCTCGACGAGCGACGAAGATCGCCGCCGTGAAGCCGAAGATCACCTAGTACGCCGTGTTCGTGTGCGCGCGTTCGGCGAGTGCGGCTCATCGGGCGTGAAGCCGCCGTTCGCGGCTGCGGCGATCGCCCGCCGTCGCGAGCGCGACGAACGCGACGAGACACGAGGACGGCGAGCTTCCGGCGCACCCGCCGGGCATTCTATGAAGGTGGCAGACCGCACGCGGATTGACCTGCCGCCGCACGTCCCCGACGACTTCGAGGTCTTCGTCGGCGGCGTCCAGCAGGATCGTGGCGCCGATTACGAGGTCGATCGGCCGCTCGCTCGTCTTCCCCCGGCCGATCGCCGCAGGAGGGCCGGCTCGGCTTCTGGCGCTGGGCGTCGATGTGGCTCGGGATCGCCGGGACGTATCGCAAGCACGAGACGGTCGACGTCGTCTACGAGCTGCGGGCGCAGGCAGGTCGAGACCGGGCTGCGGCCTGAGGCGCTCGACAGCAGGATCCGACCGAGCGGCGAGCCGCGCGCGGATCACCCGAGCGGAGCTCGAGCAGCGCGCTGACGTACACGTCCTCGAAGCCGATCCCGTAGCCGGTACGGAAGTCGACGGCGCCGTTCACCTCGGCGACGACGTACGCCGCCCGAGTCGGCAGCAGGTCGACGCCGACGAGGTCGCCGTTCACCGCCGCGGCAGCGGCGAGCGCGAGCCTGCGCGCGAGCGGCGGCACGCTCGCCGACTCGCTTCTGCCGCCGAGCGAGACATTGGTGCGCCATTCGCCTTCGGCGGCGACCCGCGCGCGCCGCCGACGACGCGGCCGCCCGCGACGACGACGCGGAGGTCCCAGCCCGCCGGCTCGACGAGCTCCTGCGCGAGCACGCCGCCTGCGTCGAACCAGTCGCGCCGCGCGAGCCGCCCGAGCGCCAGCTCGAAGTCGTCGCGCGTGTTGCAGAGGACGACGTCGCGTCCCCAGCTGCCGAACCGCGGCTTGAGAACGAGCGGGAACTCCGGCACCGGCATCGGCGTCCCGTTCGCGATCAGCCACGTGCGCGGATGCGGCACGCCGGCGCGGCGGAGCACGCGCGCGGTGAGCAGCTTGTCGTGCGCGGCGACGAGCGCGCCGGTCGGGTTGAGCACCTCGACGCCTTCTCCGTCAGCCGCGCGATCTCTGTTTCGCCGCTCTCGATGCCGTCGAGCGCGTCGCGCACGTCGAGCCGCCCCAGCGCGACGTCACCCGGCTCGAGGATGCGGAGCGCGTCGCGCGGGGCGAGCACGGATGCCGGCGATGCCCAGCGCTGCGGCGGCGCCGGCGAGAGCCTCGTTCGTCTCGCTGCGGCGGTGCGCGACGACGGCGAACCTCATGACGCGAATGGTGCGAGCCCCGAGCGCGTCGTGGGCGTCGGTCTGGTGAACCGGTGGTTAGCTCTTGGGGACGGCTTCGAGCTTGTAGCCGACGCCGTAGCGCGTCTGGATGAACGTGTGCTGCGACGCGCGCTTGTCGATCTTCTCGCGCAGCCGGCGGACGAAGACGTCGACGGTGCGGTCGCGATGCGACTCGCGGCGGCCCCAGAGCTTCTGCAGCAGCTCGTCGCGCGTCGACGACGCGGCCGCGCTCGAGCGCGAGCTGGTACAGCAGCCGGAACTCCGTCGGCGTCAGGTCGGCGCTCTCGCCGTCGACGTACGCCTGCACCTCGCGCGGGTCGATGCGCAGCTCCTCGATCTCGATCGGCTCGCCGCGCGGCGTCTCCTCGCGGCGGACGGCTCGGCGCGACGGCCGCGCGCACGCGTGCGACGAGCTCCTTCATCGAGAACGGCTTCACGAGATAGTCGTCGGCGCCGATCTCGAGCGCGTGCACGCGGTCGTGCTCGGTGCCGCGCGCCGACACGACGACGATCGGCGTCGCGATGCCTTCGTGCGCGGACGGTCTCGATCAGCTTCCAGCCGTCGAGGCCCGGCAGCATGAGGTCGAGCACGCACGCGTCGGGCTTCTCGTAGCGGAGGCGGGCGAGGCCCTGGTCGCCGTTGCCGACCCAGATCGGCGTCGAAGCCGGCCGCGCCGAGATGGCGCGCCATCCCCTGGGCGATGACCTCGTCGTCCTCGACGATCAGGACCTTGGGCATCGGTGTCATTATCGAGTTCGGCCGGGTGGCGACCGGGTCGCGGGACGGTGAAGGAGTGGTGAAGGGATGGTGAACGACGAGGAACGCGTCCGCGCGCTCGTGGCCGGGCTCGCCGAGCCGGTGCTCGTGCTCGACAACGAGCGGCGGCTCGTCGCGGCGAGCCTCGGCCGCGGGCGACCTGCCGCTCGGACGCCGGGTCGGGGAGGACGTCGGGCGACGCGGTCGTCGCTCTTCCTCGGCGACCTGCCCGAGCTCTCGGCGTACCAGGAGCTGCGGGCGGGCTTCACGGCCGCCGTCTCGCACGAGCTTCGGCACGCCGCTCGCGCGGCTGCTCGTGCTGCTCGAGAGCGCGTCGCTGCCGGGCGCCGACGTCGACGAGCTCGTCGAGCAGGCGCAGGCCGGAGGTCCATCAGGCGCGCGAGCTGATCGACGACGTCCTTTTCCTCGGCGAGCTCGAGACCGGCCGCGAGGTCGTCTCGCTCGGGTCGACGTCGCGCGCTGCCGATCGTGCGAGGAGGTCGTCGCGTCGCTCGCCGACCGCGCCGACACATGCCGAGAGTGACGCTCGTCGTCGCGGGCGGCGCCGCGACGTCGAGCTGCCGCTGCGCCCGCGCATGCTGCGCGTCGTCGTCGAGAACCTCGTCGCGAACGCGATCCGCTACGCGGGGCCGGGGAGCACGTGCCGCGTGAGCGTCATGCGCTCGGGCGGCGAGGCGACGCTCGACGGTCGCCGACGACGGCGCCGGCGTCCGGCGAGCCGATCTCGCGCGTCTCTTCGAGCGCTTCTACCGCGCGCGACCACGGCACGCACGTCGCGCGGCACGGGGCTCGGCCTCGCGATCGTGAAGCACATCGTGACGTCGGCAGGCGGCACGGTCGAGGCGCACGGCCGCCCGGGGGCAGGGCTCGAGATCGTCGCTCGCTTCCCGTAGCTCAAATCGTCATACTTCGATTTGATGACGGTTCGCCCGCTCGCCGACGACAGGCTCTCCGGCGACGACGCCGTTTCGACGGCGGAGCTGTTCCGTGTGCTCGGCGATCCGGCGCGCGTACGCATCGTCAACCTGCTCGCGATCCGAGGCGAGCCGGCGTGTATCTGCCATCTCGTCGAGGAGCTTGGCCTTGCGCAGGCGACTGTCTCGCATCACGTTCGCAAGCTGGTGGATGCCGGCCTCGTCGAGCGCGAGGAACGAGGCAAGTGGACGTACCTCTCGATCGACGCGGACGCCTGCCGGCAGCTGTCGGCCATCGTCGACTTCGGACGCTGTTGCTGATGCGCGCTCTCGTTGCCGAGGCGATCGGGACGTTCGCGCTCGTGTTCGCCGGCGCAGGCGCGATCGTCGTCGATGCGAAGACGCATGCGCTCGGGCACGTCGGCGTCGCGCTCGTCTTCGGGCTCGTGATCATGGCGATGATCTACGCCGTCGGTCACATCTCCGGCGCGCATTTCAATCCTGCGGTGTCGTTCGCGTTTGCATTGACGCGCCACTTTCCGTGGCCGCGGCTCCTCGGCTACTGGGCGGCGCAGGTCGTCGGTGCACTCGCCGCCGCCGCATTGCTTCGCGCGTCGCTCGGCAACCACGCCCATTTCGGCGCCACACTTCCATCCGGCTCGAGCGGTCAGGCGTTCCTCTGGGAGCTCGTCCTGACCTTCTTCTTGATGTTCGTGATCATGAGCGTCGCCACCGACACTCGTGCCGTCGGTGAAGCGGCGGCGATCGCGGTCGGCGGCACCGTCGGGCTCGACGCGATGTTCGGCGGCCCGATCACGGGCGCGTCGATGAACCCGGCGCGATCGCTCGGCCCCGCCGTCGTCGCCGGTGACGTGCACGCGCTCTGGGTGTACCTCGCGGCGCCGCTCGTCGGAGCCGCACTCGGAGGGCTTGCCTATCAGTTCGTCCGGGGGGAGACGGCATCGTGAGCAACGTTCTGTTCGTGTGCGTCGCGAACAGCGGCCGCAGCGTCATGGCCGAACGGCTCTTTCGCAGGCGCGCCGGCGATCGGCACGAGGCGCGCTCCGCGGGCAGCGCACCCGGGAAGGCCGCACATCCCGACGTCGTCGTGGCGTTGAACGAGCTCGGCATCGATGCGTCGGACCACGTCCCGCACGAGCTTGCTCAGGCAGATGTCGACTGGGCGGATGTCGTCGTCGCGACCTGCGACGACGCGTGCCCCGTCGTACCCGGGAAGCGTTACGTCAGCTGGCAGCTGCCCGACCCGAAGGGCCTGCCGCTCAGCGAGGTGCGCGCGATCAGAGACGAGATCGCGACTCGCGTCGAGCGCCTCGCCGTCGAGCTCGGCTAGCCGAAGCGGCCGGTCACGTAGTCCTCCGTCCGCTTGTCGGAGGGCGCCGTGAAGATCCTCTCGGTCGCGTCGTACTCGACGAGCTGGCCGAAGCGCTGGCCTTCCTCGCCGCGCGAGATCGAGAAGAACGCGGTCATGTCCGCGACGCGCGCGGCCTGCTGCATGTTGTGCGTGACGATCACGAACGTGTACTCGCTCTTCAGCTCGTTCATCAGCTGCTCGATCGCCTGCGTCGCGATCGGGTCGAGCGCCGACGCGGGCTCGTCCATCAGCACGACGTCCGGCTCGACGGCGATCGCGCGCGCGATGCAGAGCCGCTGCTGCTGGCCGCCGGAGAGCGACAGCGCGCTCGCCTTCAGACGATCCTTCACCTCGTCCCAGAGCGCGGCCTGCGTCAGCGCCTTCTCCACGCGCTCGTCGACCGAGTCGCGAAGGCCGAGCACCTTGAGGCCCCAGGCGACGTTGTCGTAGATCGACTTCGGGAACGGGTTCGGGCGCTGGAAGACCATCCCGATGTGGCGCCGAACGGCCACCGGGTCGACGTCCTTGCCGCTGATGTCCTGGCCGTGGTAGCGAATCGTCCCCGTCTGGCGGAAGCCGGGGACCAGGTCGTTCATCCGGTTGAGGCAGCGGATGAACGTGCTCTTCCCGCAGCCCGACGGGCCGATGATCGCCGTGACGAGGTTCTTGTAGACCTCGAGCGAGACGTCCTTGATCGCGGGCTTCGAGCCGTAGATCGCAGCGAGATCCTCGATGTTGAAGATCCGCTCGAGTCGTTCGCGGGGCGGCAGCGGCTGGCGTCTCGTCTCCACGCGCACGGTGGGCTCGATCGTAATCGACACGTCGGTGTCCTCCCTTGTCATCTCGAGGTGGCGATCCGGCGGCGGCTGCGCGTGGCGAGCCAGCGAGCCGTGAGGCTCGCGAAGAGGATGAAGAGCAGGAGCACGAGCGCGGCCGCCCAGGCGCGGGCGTGATCCTGCGGGTCGGGCGACTCCGAGAGCTCGTAGATCGCCACGGGAATCGACTGCAGCGCGTGGAAGCGGATTCCAGGAGGTTCTCGTCCCGACGATCGAGGACGTGAAGAGGAGCGGAGCCGTCTCACCCGCGACGCGTGCCACGGCGAGCACTCCCCCCGTGACGACGCCGCCGACCGTCTGCGGCAGGACGATGCTGAGCGTCGTGCGCCAGCGCGGTACCCCGAGCGCGAGGCTCGCCTCGCGCAGCGAGCTCGGCACGAGCAGGAGCACCTCCATCGTCGACCGGGCGACGAGCGGCAGCATCAGGCAGGCGAGCGCGAACGCCCCGGCCCAGCCGCTCTGGCCGCGGCCGACGACGAGAAGGCCGAAGACGAAGATCCCGATCACGATCGCCGGGACGCCGTTCAGCACGTCGAGCGCGAGGCTGACGACGGTGCGCACCGACGGCGGGGCGAACTCCGTGAGATAGACGGCGACGAGGATCCCGACGGGGAGCGCCATCAGGGTCGCGAGGCCGACGAGCACGAGCGAGCCGGCGAACGCATTCGCGATCCCCTGCGCGACAGGCGTGAAGCGAGAAGGGCACGGGATCCTTCGTCAGCAGGTTGAAGTCGAGCGCCGGTGCGCCGCGACGTGCGACCGAGACGACGAGGATCACGAGCACGGCGACCGCGACGAGCGCGGCGAGCGTCGCCAGCGCCTCCATCGTGCGGTTCACCGCGCGGCGCCGCTTGAGATTCGAGGCTCGCAGCATCGACGGCGTGATCCCGTGCGAGCTCACGCGAGACCGCTCCGGTTCGTCCCCACGCCTTGCCGCCGTGCGACGCGTCGCACGATGACCTGCGCGGCGACGTTCATCACGAGCGAGAACACGAGCAGGATCAGCGCGAGGTAGACGAGCGAGCCGACCTGCAGCTTCGTGGTCGCGCCCTGGTAGGACGACGCGATCTTGCTCGCGAGCGTGTCGCCGCCGTCGAAGAGGTTCCAGTGGATGAAGACGCCGCCGCCGATCACCATCGAGACGGCGATCGCCTCGCCGATCGCGCGGCCGAGGCCGAGGATGAGCGCCGCGGCCACGCCGCCGCGCGCGTACGGGAAGACGACACCGCGCACCATCTCCCAACGCGTCGTACCGAGCGCGAACGCGCCCTCCTTCAGCTCGCGCGGCACGCCGAGGAAGAGCTCGCGGCTGATGCTCGAGACGATCGGCAGGATCATGATCGCGAGCACGATCGTCGCCGTGAAGATGCTGGATCCGCTCGAGGACGGCGTCCCGAAGAGCGGGATGAACCCGAGCGCGCCGTGGAGCGCAGGCTCGACGTGGTCACGGAGGATCGGCCCGAGGACGAGGATCCCCCAGAGCCCGATCACGACACTCGGCACGGCGGCGAGCGTCTCGACGAGTGCGGTGACCGGCGCGCGCAGCAGGCGCGGCGCCAGCTCGGTGAGGTACAGCGCGATCCCGATCGCGAGCGGCGCGGCGAGGAGCAGCGCGAGCAGTGAGGTGATCGCGGTCCCGAAGAGGAAGCTGCCGGCGCCGTAGAGCTCGTGGCCGATGACGGGGTTCCACGCGATCCGGCCTACGAAGCCGAACCCGTAGCGGTCGAGCGCCGGCCGCGCGCCGTCGATCACCTTCCAGGTGATCAGGCCGACGAGCAGCGTGGCCGCCGCCGCCGCGGTGCCCGCGACGAGCTGCAGGATCAGGTCGCCGACACGAACACGCCGCCCCGTGAAGGGGCGGCGTGCGGCGTCGGACGTGAGTCCTGCGGAGGACACTAGCCCTGGCTTTGGATCTTCTTGATCGTCTTCTCCGCGACGACGAGCACCGACTTCGGGATCGGCTGGAAGAGCAGCTTCGGCCCGTAGGTCTGGCCCTTCGTGACCGCCCAGAAGAGGAACTTCCGGAGGTCGGCGGCCTTCGCGCTCGCGGTCGGGACGATCACGTAGGTGAACGTGGAGACCGGGTAGGCGAGCTTGAACTTCTTCGGCGGATTGACGATCGAGAGCTCGTTCGTCCCAGGAGTCGGCTTCTGGTCGCTCGTTGCCGCGGCAAGGATGCCCTTCAGCCCCGGGGTGGCGAACTTGCCGGACTTGTTCTGCATCGCGAAGAACTTGAGGTGGTTCTTCAGTGAGTAGGCGACGTCGACGTAGCCGATCGAGCCCGGTGTCTGCGTGACAACCGCGGCGACGCCGGAGCTGCCGCGGCCGCCGGTGCCGTTCGGCCAGTTGACGGAAACGCCCTTGCCGTACTGCGACTTCCAGGCCGAGCTTGCGCTCGAGAGGTAGTCGGTGAAGTTGTACGTCGTCCCCGAGTTGTCCGAGCGGTGGACGGTCGTGATCTTCGTGCTCGGCAGGTTGACGCCCTTGTTCAGCTTCTGGATCGCCGGATCATTCCACTGGGTGATCTGACCGGAGTAGATCTTCGAGAGCGTGGCGCCGTTCATGTGGAGCAGGTTCTTGACGCCGTCGAGGTTGTAGATGATCGCAGTCGCCGAGAGCGCCCAGGGGATCTGGACGCAACCCTTGCAAGCCGCGAACTGGTCGGGCGTCAGCGGCGCGTCGCTCGCGCCGAAGTCGACGGTGCGGGCGGTGACTGCCGCGACACCGGCTCCGGAGCCGACACCGCTGTACTGAAGCTCGTAGCCGTACGCGCCACCGATCGGCTGGATCCACTGCGAGACGAGCGGCTGGACGAACGTGCTCCCCGCTCCGCTGAGCGTGACGCCGGAGCTCTTCGCCGGCGAGGCTGTCGCGGTCCCGACCGCCGCCGCCACCGCGATGGCCACGGCACCGAGGAACATGAGTGTGCGAATGAAATTGCCGGACTTCGGCATCGGTTTCTCTCCTCCTTCTGGATTCGAGAGGGACGGTATGGCCGACGGTCAGGAGGGTGGGATACGGGGTCGTGGCGAGGTGGTGACGAAGTGGTGACCGACCCTCAAAACCTGCCCGATACCCGGTGTACCGTGTGAACGTGGCACTCGACGAAGCCCTCGACCGGGTGGAGGCGCAGCTCCAGGAAGAGGGGCAGCGTGTCGTCTCGGCCGTGCACGGCGCCGTCCGCGCGCTACAGGAGCGCGACGTCGAGCTCGCCGACGAGGTGATCGCCTTCGACGACGAGATCGACGCGTTGTTCCTTGCGATCGAATCGTCGATCCAGTCGCTGCTCGCCCTCCAGGGGCCTGTCGCGCGCGACCTGCGCCTCCTGCTCGCGATGCTCCACATCAACCTGCTGCTCGAGCGGAGCGCCGACGGCTGCGTCACGGTCGCGAAGCTCTGCCGCCTCGTCGCCGATGCGGACCCCGACCCGGCGCTCGTCGACGTCTTGACCGAGATGGGCGAGCGCGCGGAGGAGATGCTCCGGGTCGCGCTGGACTCGTTCGCGAAGCGCGACCTCGCCGGCGCCGAGAGCCTCGTCGAGCTCGACGAGCTGATCGACCGGGCGAACCGCCGCTTCGTGGAGCGGCTCGTCGACGTGATGGCCGAGCCCGCGCTGCGCGAGTGGGGGCTGCGGATGGTGGTCGTCGCGCGCACGATCGAGCGCATCGGCGACCGCGCGGTCGACATAGGCGAGCAAACTGCATATCTCCTGACCGCGCAGTTCCGCGAGTTCACCGACGCCTCGCATCCGGCCGCGTCCTGATCCGCCGACTCGCTAGGGTGCGGCCGCGGCATGGACTGGCGGCTCTTCCACGGGATCTACGACATCTCGCTCCACCACCACGCGGTGGGGTCGTTCTTCAGCGACGTCGAGAAGGCGAGCATCCCGGTGATGGTGATCGGAACCGTTGTGCTCTGGCTCTTCGCGCGGCCGGGCGGTGACCGCAAGTGGAAGCTCGCCGCCGGCAGCGGGCTCCTCGCAGCGGCGCTCGCGCTGCTCGTCAACCTCGTGATCCATGCGATCTATGACCGTCCGCGGCCATATGAGTCGCATCCCGCGCTTCGCCATCCTTGGTCGCAGTCGACCGACGCGTCGTTCCCGAGCGACCACGCGAGCGCCTCGCTCGCGATCGCGTTCACGTTGCTCGCGTTCGACACCGTCGTCGGCGCGGTGTTCCTGGCCGCCGCGGCGCTCATCGCGGTCGGCCG
>CAWITF010000001.1:0-332801 GCA_963838985.1 uncultured Actinomycetes bacterium | reverse complement strand
TCACACCCCGCAGCAGGTAGGGATATACCTTGTGATCCGGATGCCCCTGACTGGTGTTCGGCTTTTGATAGATCGCCTCCAACCCCATCAGCCGCATCAGTCGTCGCACCCGTTTGCGGTTCACCACCCAGACCTTCGCGCCGCAGCACCGCCACCATCCGACGCGATCCGTAGAACGGCGAGGCCAGATACAGCTCGTCCATCCGCCGCATCAGCGCCAGATCGTCGGGGTTAACCGCCGCCGGGCTGATAATACAACGTCGAGCGCGCGATCTTCAGCAGCCGGCACTGCGCCACGACCGGCAGGCCCGGGTCATCACGGTCGACCAGCGCACGCCGGTCGGCCGCGCTCATGGCCCAGACCTTTTGCGAAAAAAATCCCGCTCCACCGTCAGCTGCCCGATCTTCTCATATAACGGCGCCATCTGAGCCTCGGCCGCCGCTTCGCCATTGGCCGCAGCCTTGTTCTGCGTAAACAAACGCCGCCGTGCCATCCAGCAGCGTCTTCTTCCAGGCGTGGATCTGGCTGGCGTGAACGCCGAACCGGCTCGAAAGCTCGGCCACGGTGCCTTCCTCCCGGACCGCCGCAAGAGCGACTTTCGCCTTGAACTCAGGACTGTGCTTCTTCCGTGTATTCGCCATGTCTCACCTCCGGCCAACCGGCCGTTCCACAGCGAAGACTTCTCTCTTAGCAACCTGTCCAGGGCAAACCTCTCCCTCTATAGGCGGAAACGGCAATTTCCACTTGCCTTCGAGGCGTCTTTGTACCAGATTTGGGGGAGTGAGTTTGTCCCTAACCTAGCCGTTAAGGCCCGTCACGAAATTCGCTAAAGCCCACCCGGCAAGGTGGGCTTTCCGCATTTCTGAGACCTACTGGGTCGCTTCCCATCCCCCGTTCGATCAGTTGCAAGAGCACCAGGCTGCGGCTTCGCAAACCGTGGCGTTTCTTTAGGTCGTCGAGCAGCGCGATGGTTTCGCGCGGCAGCTGAAGCAGCACTTCCTCGGCACCGGACGCACGCAGGCGCTCGCGGTAGCGTGCGACCTTACCTTTGTCGTGAGAGGCTGTGGCTTGCGACATAGACGAACCCGAATCAGTTCCTAGATACCGACTTTCGGACTGATTTTCGCTCGTGTCTACCGATTTACTGGAGGACTTCCGCTTGTGCGCTGAATTCCCTCATTTTCGTGGAGAATTTCGGATGCGGAAATTTCGTGGGAGGAATGGCGCCTGCCTGTTTTTTGCCGCGCCAACTCGGAGAGGATGTCATTCAGGACCCTGCCCGTTGCCTGGTTCAGGGTCGTATGAATTGATGAGCGAGGGTGCCACGGTGGAGACGCCTTTCCAGCTATAACAGCTGGATTAGCCTACTGGCTGACAGCAATGCAAATTAAAAACGCCTGATGGCACAATACAGACAACAATAAGCATAGTATTAAATTGGTATACCAATTCATTATAGACGACGACTATTTGCAGCGAAGGCGTTCTCGAAAGGGAGAATTCTAGAAAACAGGAATTCTACCTTTTGATGCCCCTCTTCTCTTCCCAGGCGTCGAGCGCCTCGAACAGAAGCTCGTTGAGTTTGAGGTCGGCATTGGTGGCGCGCTGCTTGAAGCGCTTACGAAACGCGGGAGATACCTTGAACGCCAGGGCCTGAAGGTTCTTTGTCTTGGTGCGTGTCTCAGGAGCTCGGCGAGCGGAGGCAGGCTCCGGCGCTACGGCGACAGGCGCAGATGCGGCGGGGCGCGGGGCGCGCTGCACGGTTCTGTCAGGGCTCGCGCCAGGAAGTATAACCTGTACTTCCGGATCGGATGGCGGCCGTTATGCGGCTTTAAGGATGTTCAATACGGTTACCGTGCGGCGGAGGAATTGGAGTCTGCGGCGGTCGGCGGGAACAGGCTGATGTTGGCGGGTGCGGGAGCGGAGAAAGTTGCGAAGCTCATCATGACCCCGGCAGAACCGGGCGGCCGATCTGGGGCATTTGAAGCCCCGCATTGGCCGGTATCGGCCTTTGATGCCCCGATGATCTTGCTCCAGTCTATTATTCAAGTAGGCATTGGTCCGATGCCGCACGTCTTTGCCCAGCTCGGTGCGGATCGCGCGCGGATAGCTGTCATGGCCATCGGTTGTCACTCGATCCGGGATCACCCCGGTCACCGTCTTGGCCGAGCGGAAGAACGCCTTGGCGGCTGCCATGTCGCGATGCTCGCTGAACATCACGTCGACCAATGCGCCGGAGCGGTCGATGGCGCGATAGAGATAGCACCAGCGGCCCTCGACCTTGAGGTAGGTCTCATCAACGTACCAACTGCATCCCGCTTTGCCGCGCCGACGGCGGCGCAGATCCTCGGCCAACGCCGGGGTGAGCTTGGCCTCCCATTCTCGCACCGCCTCGTGGCTGAAGACGATGCCGCGGATTGCGAACATCTCCGGCAGATCGCGCAGGCTCAGCTTGTAGCGCAACCGCCAGAGCACCACGAGGGCGATGACGTCGGACGGATACTGGGTCCGGTTCAGCAGGGTCTCGGAGCGCTCGTTGAACTGCTTGCCACAGTTGCGGCAGCGGAAGCGCTTGTAGCCCTGTGCGGTGCGGTCAAGCCGCTCCGCGACCGCCTCAGACCCGCACTCGATGCAGCGCATTCCCGTTCATCCCGCCCGCGAAAGGCGCCGCTATACCCAGATCTGCTCCTTGGCGCGAGCCCTGACGTAACCCGCCGGGCGGCCGCGGATCACGCTTGTCCCCGTGTGGTGGCGCTCGTCGACGGCGAAGCGCACGTCGACGCCGGCCCCCTCGAGCTCGCTGCGGATCGCCGCCGCCGCGGCATCGGCGCCGACACGGCCGACGACGGTGGCATGTCCACCCGCCTGCGCGACGGCGAGCGCGGCCGTCACCGGCGTGCCTCCGACACGGACCCAGGCACCTCCGTGGCGGCCGCCTTCCCGGGACGGAGCGGCGAACACGTCGAGCATCACCTCGCCGACGCAGACGATCCGTCCGGTCACCGCGCGAGCATACGGCCGATGGACGAGCCGAAGCCTGTCTGGACGACCTCGTCGTTCCTCGCTCTACGCGGCGGGCTCACCGTGCTCGGTGCGGCGCTGGGCGCGCTCCAGCTATCTCGCGGCGAATCGGCAAGGCGCGTTCGCAGGCTGGTCGCTGCTGATCCTCGTCGATCCTCTACGCGATCGCGCACGCTTCCGGCGGCGCGGCCGGTCGTGGGTCGCGGCGGGCATCTTCGCTCGCGTCCGTGATCGCATTGGCGGTCTTCGTCGCAGCGCTCTGGGTGTGGTTCGGCTGGTTCAGCACGCACGACGCGACGCAGTCGCCGCTCCACGGGTCCTTGTTCGCGTCGGCTCTCGTTCGAGGTCGCTCGTACTCGCAGCGGTGGTCGACGACTCGCGCCGTTTCCGCTTCCCGTTCATCGCGTCGATCGGCATCGTCTTCGGCTGGTTCCTCGTCGCCGACCTCGTGTCGGGCGGAGGCTGCTGGACGGCCGTCGTCACGCTCGTCGTCGGCCTCGTCTACCTCGCTGTCGCACTGCGACGCTCGCGGCCGTCCGCGTTCTGGCTCCACTTCGGCTCGGGCGTGCTGATCGGCGGCAGCCTCCTCTACTGGTGGCATTCGAGCGACTGGAACTGGGCGCTCTCGCGATCGCGCGCTCGTGTACGTCCCGATCGCCGACCGGACGCGCCGCTCGAGCTGGGCCGTCTTCGGTGCGCTCGGGCTGCTGTTCGGCGACGAGCCACTTCGCCGAGTCGTGGGCGCGCGGCTCGAGCAGCGGGAGCGTCGGGCTCTACGGGGTCTCGGTGCCGTACCACGGCTGGGTGCCGCCGCTCGTCTTCGCCTTCACGGGCTTCCTGCTCGTCGCGCTCGGCATCGGGTCGCGGCACCGGCGCGCCCGCTAGCTCGCCTCTACACTTTCGCCGTGGACAAGCCGCTTCGGATCGGCGTGCTCGCCGTACAGGGCAACTTCCGCGAGCACGCGGCGGTGCTCCGCCGCCTCGGCGCGGAGCCGGTCGAGGTGCGCCTGCCCGAGCAGCTCGAGGGGCTCGACGGGCTGATCCTGCCGGGCGGCGAGTCGACCGCGATCACGCGGCTGATGCGCCTCTACGGGCTCGACGAGGCATTGCGGTCGTTCGAGGCGCCGATCTTCGGCACGTGCGCCGGGATGATCGTCCTCGATCGCGACCACCTCGGGCTCGGCGACTTCCGCGTCGAGCGGAACGCGTTCGGGCGGCAGGTCAAGTCGTTCGAGGCGGACCTGGACGTCGGTCACGGCGACGAGCCGGTGCGCGCGGTCTTCATCCGCGCGCCGTGGATCGAGGATGCCGGCCCCGGCGTCGAGATTCTCGCCGAGGTCGACGGGCATCCTGTTCTCGCGCGCGACGGGCGGCTGCCTCGTCGCTGCGTTCCATCCGGAGCTGACCGACGACACGCGGATCCACGAGCTCTTTCTGAACCAGGTACGGGAGGTATCGAGTGTCGGGGCATAGCAAGTGGTCGTCGATCAAGCACAAGAAGGGCGCCGCCGACGCGAAGCGCGGCAAGCTCTTCTCGAAGCTCACGCGCGCGATCATCGTCGCGGCGCAGGAAGGAGGCCCCGATCCGTCCGGCAATCTCGCCTTGCAGAACGCGATCGAGAAGGCGCGCTCGTACTCCATGCCGAAGGACAACATCGACCGCGCGATCGCGAAGGGCTCCGGCGCGGACTCCGACACGAGCACCTTCGAGACGGTCGTGTACGAGGGCTACGGCCCGAGCGGCGTCGCGGTGATCGTCGAGGCGCTCACCGACAACCGCAACCGGACGGCGGGTGAGGTTCGGCACACGTTCGCGAAGAACGACGGCAACCTCGGAGGCTCCGGTGCGGTCGCGTGGCTCTTCGAGCGGCGCGGCGTCGTGCTCGTCGCGGCCGACGGTGCGGACGAGGACGAGCTGACGCTCGCCGCGGCCGAGGGCGGCGCGGACGACGTGACGCGCGACGGGTCGTCGTTCCAGGTGCTCGTCGGCGCCCGAGGTGCTGCGCCGCCGTGCGCGAGGCAATCGAGGGCGCCGGCTTCACGGTCGAGCTCGGAGCTGACGATGCTCCCGAAGACGACCGTCGAGGTCGCCGACGAAGGCGATGCGAAGAAAGTCCTGCGGCTGATGGACCAGCTCGAGGACAACGACGACGTGCAGGACGTCTTCGCGAACTTCGACATCCCCGAGCGCGTGCTCGAAGCCGTCGCCGGCTAAGAGCTAATTGGGGTCAGACCCCGCAGAGCGGGGTCTGACCCCGCTGTTCAAAAGCACCGCGAACAGCACGACCACCAGCAGATCGCGCGCAAAGAGCAGCGGCACGTCGTGGTCGTTCGCGAGCGCGCTGCGGTGCGAGAACACGAGCCGCGTCAGCACGAGCACGACGACCGTCACGGCCGACGCGCCGAGCCCGGCGAGCGGCGCGAGCGGCACGAGCCAGTCGACGTACTGCGCGGAGAACACGCTGTTGAACGCGACGAAGCCCGCCACCGACGCGGCGACGCACGCGACGAGCGGCCGCCCGCGGAGAAAGGCGAGTGTCGCGGCGACGATCGCCGCGAGCACGAGCAACGTGCCGACGACGGCGAGCGCGTGCGCCGCGCCGCCCGTCACGTTCAGCGAGCCCGGCGCCTGGTTCGCGGTGCTCGGGTGCCCGGCGAGCAGGAGGATCGAGGCGCCGAGGCTGTTGAGCTCGAGGCCGCGCCGCGCCTGCAGGACGTAGCTGTGGCGCAGGCCGCCGGGCCCGAGGATCGCGAACGGCAGGTGCGCGACGACGACGACGCCCGCGAACCAGATGAGCGCGCGCCGGCGGCAGGCGCCCGGGATCGCCAGCACGAAGACGGGCAGCGCCGCGACCGGGTAGATCTTCGCTGCGACTGCTGCGCCGAGCACGGCGAACGCCATGTACGGCCGCCGCAACACGAGGAGCAGCAGCGCGAGCGAGAGCAGGAACGCCGGCCAGAGGTCGTACGCGTTCAGGAAGATCGGGCCGACGAGGAGCGGCGACACTGCGACGACGGCCGCGGCGACACCCGCGCGCCAGAGCGGCGCGCCGAGTGCGCGCAATGTGAAGACCGCGCAGCCGAGCGCGCCGACGCCGCAGAGCGCCATGAATGCCTTGAAGGCGAGCGCGTAGTTCGCCGCGCCGGCGATCTGCCCGAGCAGGAAGACAGGCTGCGCGAGCGGCGGGTACTCGTCGAAGAAGTCGCGGTACGGGATCTGACCGTCTGCCATCGCGCGGCCGTAGCCCGCGTACACGTGCACATCGGAATAGAGCGCCGAGCTCGTCAGGCCCTGCTCGACGAGCAGGCAGCAGACGACGAAGACGAGCGAGCCCGCGCCCCACAGCCAGAGTGCCGTGCGCCGCGTCACGGCTTCCTCGCGACGCGCGACGACGATGTCGCCGACGCCGTGGGCCGGCAGCCGCTCGTCGAGCGTGTTCAGCGCGCGCTGGAGGGGGCTGCGCGCCGAGCGGCCACTGCAGCTGGAAGCGGAACGTCTCGAGCAGCTCGACTCGGAACCCTGCGTCTTCGAGCAACCGCCTGAAGCTCGCGCGCGTGTACGGCGTCGCCGGCGACTCGACCATGCCGCGGCGTCCGCGCAGCCGCAGCAGTCTCACGACCGCGCTGCGTGGGGCGTTCAGGACCCGCGTGACGACGTTCCGCTCGTTGTCGGTCGAGATCACGAGCGCTCCACCCGGGCGCAGCACGCGCGCCAGCTCCCGCACGGCTGCCGGCGCGTCGAGCACGTGCTCGATCACCTGCGTGCAGAGCACGAGGTCGAACTCGCCGTCCGCGAACGGAAGCGATTCGAGATTCGACTGCCGGAGCTCAGCCGCGGTCTGCTGCCGCGCCGTCTCGAGGATCCGCTCCGAGATGTCGACGCCGGCGCGCCGCGCCGGGAGCTCGTTCGCGAGTGCAGCCAGATAGCGCCCGTCGCCGCAGCCCGCGTCGAGAAACGCCTGCGCGGGCAGCCGGGACCGAACGAGCTCGCAGATCCGCGCGAACTTGCGGTCGAGCCGGGGATCCGGCAGCGCCGCCGGCGCCGCATACTGCTGCGCAGCCCGCTCCTCGTAGAGCTCGCGCAGGCGGTCGGAGGGCAGGCTCACGGCGCCAAGGCTACGGCAGGAGTCGTCCGGTCTCGTGCCTAACGTGTTGTCGTGAAGGTCATCGGCATCGACCCAGGGACGGCGAATTGCGGGTACGGGATCGTCCACGAAAGCGGCGGCCGCCTCAAGGCCATCGACCACGGCTGGTGGCGGACACCCGCCGGCGAGCGCTTGGAGCTGCGCCTGAAGACGATCTTCGTGGGCGTGGCGGAGCTCATCGCCGAGCACGAGCCGGATGCGGTCGTGCTCGAGGAGTCGTTCGTCGGCGCAGACGCCCGCACCGCGCTCTCCGTCGGACAGGCGCGCGGCGCCGTGCTCGTCGCTAGCGCGCTTGCCGGCATCGAGTGCGCCGAGTATGCGCCGTCACGCGTCAAGCAGACGGTGTGCGGCTACGGCCGCGCCGAGAAGGCGCAGGTGCAGCGAATGGTCAAGGTGATCCTCGGGCTCAAGGAGCTGCCGACGCCGAACCACGCGGCCGACGCGCTCGCCGTCGCGATCTGCCACGCGCTCGCCTCGCCGCTCCTGAAGGTGGTGTCCGCGTGATCGCGCGGCTGCGAGGCACGCCCGTCGCCTCGACGCCCGACGGGCTTCTGCTCGACGTCGGCGGCGTCGGCTATCTCGTCGCGGCGACGCCGAGCGCCGTACGGCTGTGTCAGTTTTCGAAAGGGGCCGACGGCGCCGACGAGGTCGTCGTGGAGACGTATCTGCACGTGCGCGAGGACGCGATGCAGCTGTACGGCTTCGCCGAGCGCGCCGAGCGCGAGCTCTTCCTCCAGCTGCTATCGGTGAACGGCGTCGGCCCGAAGGTCGCGCTCGCGATCGTCTCCGGCTCGCCCGCCGACGAGCTTCGGCGCGCGATCGTCCGCGAGGACGCGGCGCGCTTCCAGGCGATCCCCGGCATCGGCAAGAAGACGGCAGAGCGGATCGTGCTCGAGCTGAAGGAGAAGCTCGCCGCGTCGGTGACGATCGCGCCGGCTGCCGCCGACGATCCCGACGAGCACGTCGTCGCCCGCGATGCGCTCGTCGAGCTCGGCTACTCGCTCGCCGACGCCGAGCGCGCGCTTGCGACGACCGACGCGGGCGCGACACCCGAGGAGCGTGTGCGCCAGGCTCTGCGGAAGGCCGCATGAGCGCGTTCGTCGCACCGGTCCTGCAGGAGGACGAGGACGCCGTCGAGCGGACGCTCCGCCCGCGCCGCCTCGACGAGTTCGTCGGGCAGGAGCGCGTCAAGGAGCAGCTCGAGATCGCCCTCGTCGCGGCGAAAGCCCGCGGCGAGGCGCTCGACCACGTGCTGCTCGCCGGCCCACCGGGGCTCGGCAAGACGTCGCTCGCGCACATCGTCCGCGAGGAGCTCGGCGTCGGCATCCGTACGATCGCGGGCCCCGCCGTCGAGAAGAAGGACATCGCCGCGATCCTGACCGCGCTCGAGGAGCGCGACGTGCTCTTCGTCGACGAGATCCACCGCATGAGCCGCACGGCAGAGGAGATCCTCTATCCGGCGCTCGAGGACTTCCGCATCGACATCGTCATGGGGGAGGGAGCAGCCGCGCGCACGTTGACGCTCGACCTGCCGCCGTTCACGCTCATCGGCGCGACGACGCGGACCGGGCTGCTGACGACGCCGCTTCGCGACCGCTTCGGGCTCACGTTCCGGCTCGACTACTACGACCCGGGCGAGCTCGGCGCGATCGTCCACCGCTCGGCCCGCATCCTCGGCGTCGAGATCGCGGCCGACGCCGCCGAGGAGATCGCACGCCGCGCGCGCGGCACGCCGCGGCTCGCGAACCGCATCCTGCGCCGTGTACGCGACGTGGCCGAGGTGCGCCACCAGGGCGCGATCACGACCGACATCGCGCGAGAGGCGCTGACGCTGCTCGAGATCGACGAGCAAGGCTTGGACCGCGAAGCGAGGGAACTACTTCGTACGATTGCTGCCAAGTTCGAGGGCGGCCCGGTCGGTCTCTCCACGCTCGCGGCCGCGCTCGGCGAGGAGCAGGAGACGATCGAGGACGTGTACGAGCCCTACCTGCTGCAGCTCGGCTTCATCCAGCGCACGCCGCGCGGCCGCACGATCACGAAGCTCGGGCGCGCGCACATCGGCGCCGCCGGCGAGGCAGGGGAGGCGAAGCTCTTCTGATCGTCGCGCTGGCCGCCGCTGCAGCGCTGGCGGCGCCCGACCCGCATCGGTTCACCCTTCGCCGCGCCGACCTCCCGGCCGGCTGGGTCGTCGCGGCCAAGGCGACGAAGGGATCGCAGAGCGGGTGCTCGTCGTCCCTGCCTGTCCATCGCGCGTCCTCGCCGGTCTTCGCAAAGGCCGGCGCGCAGGTGACGTCGATCGCATTCGTCTACGCGCGGGCCGGCGTCGCGCGCACGGCGCTCTCGCGCCTGCGCGACCCGAAGCAGCAACGCTGCTTCGAGAGTCACTACCTGAAGCAGATCCGCGCGGGCACGCCGTCGGCGAAGCTGCACTCGGTCCCGACGCACACGCCGAAGCACGCCGATACTGCGTTCGCGTTCGTCCTTACCTACCGGTCGGCCGGGAAGAGCGTGAGCGTGCATTTCATGCTCGTCGCGCTGCGGCGCGGGCGGATCGTCTGCGAGCTGATCGGGACCGCACCGGCGCGCGCGCCCTCGGCGGCGATCGTCCAGCGCGTGACGGCGAAGCTCGCCGCGCGCGCCGCCTCCGGCTAGTCTCGGTCCGTGAGCGACGGCATCTGGACGCCGATCCCGGAAGGGCCGCACGAGGAGTTCGTCGGCCGGCTGATCAAGGCGATCGCCGCGTTCGCCGAGGCGCACGGCGTCGAGACGCCGGTCGTCGAAGTCGAGCTCGCCGACAGTGCGCGGTTCGTGCTCGAGAAGATCGACCCGGAGCCCGGTTCCGGGATGGTGACGCTGCACGTCCGCGCCGAGGAGGACGACGGCGTCGACGCGCTGATCGTCCCGCTCGGCTCGATCCGGCGCTTCGAGCTGCGCAAGTCGCCCGAGGAGCACGTGGCGAGCTTCGGCTTCTCGGTGCCTCGGAGCTAGACCGCGCGGCCGAGCTTCGTACCCGCGTAGACGGCGACGAGCCCGATCGCGACGCTCGCGACGACGTACGCAGCCGCAATCGCGACGTGGTGGATCTCGCCGAGGTCGAGCGCCTCTTGCGCGAACGTCGAGAACGTCGTGTAGCCGCCGACGACGCCGACGACGAGCCCGACGCGCAGCCACGCCGGCAGGTGGTGCCGGTCGATCAGCAGCGCAGCGATCAGGCCGATGAGGAAGCAGCCGCTGATGTTGATCGCGAACGTGCTCCACGGGAAGACGGCGGAGCTGCGCGACTCGATCAGGCGGTCGACGCCGTAGCGCGCCGAGGCCCCGAGCGCGCCGCCGAGCGCGACGCCGACGATGACGGGCATCAGGGAAAGAGCCTCCAGTTCCCTTCGGAGATGACGTCGACGGCGCCGTCGACGACCGCGATTGCGGTCTCGTCGTCGATCGCATACGCCGGCCCGGCCATCGTGGCGGCCCACCGCTCTGCGTCGGCCATCGTGTTGTTCGGCAGGTCCGGGTTGTCGAGGTGCGGGAAGATCGAGAAGTCGACGACACCGAGCGTGCGGTCGCCGGCCGGCGAGTCCCAGCTGACGAACCTCTCGCCGACTCGCGGGGTCATCACCATGCTCCCGGCGCTCACGCTCACCCAGACTGTGTCGTGGAGCGTGGGCAGGAGCTCCGCCAGGCCCGACTCTCGCAGCCAGTGACAGAGGTACGCGGCGTCGCCGCCGTCGACGAGCAGCACGTCGGTGTCTCTGACGCAGGGGGAGCCAGCGCTCCTCGTCGAGGCTCGGGAGCGCCGTGAGCTCCAGCACCCCCAGGGACTTCCACCCGAGGCCCGTCATGGGTGAGCGAGGCTCTTGCCCGCTGATGAAGCGCCAAGCCTGGCGCGGGCCTGCCCAGGGGTGCCCGTACAGCGCCGTTGGAATGCAGAGGGCGTCGCAGTCGGCGATCGGCTTGCCCAACAGCTCGAGCAGCGCGGCGTGGATGCTCGCGTTCTTGACGCCGGCGGAGGTGAGGAGCAGCTTCACGAGGCCCGAAGACTTCGCAGCGGCGCGGACAACACAACGAGATACGGCGCCACGAGCATCGCCATGACGTCGAACCACACGTAGCCGCTCGCGACGCCGCTCGGCGGGTTGCCGTCGGGAATCCCGAGCCCGGGCAGCTCGGCGGCCCACCGCCAGACGCCGATCGACGTCCCGTAGAGCTCGAGCGCGGCGACGACGAGGAAGACGCCGGCGTATGCGGCGCGGAACCGCGACCGCCAGAGGAAGAAGCAGAGAAGGGGCACGCCGAAGGCGCCGGCGACGTCGAGTCGCGGCAGCACCGTGAGCCCTGCGATCCCCCAGGCAATCGACCCGACCGCTGCGGCGGCGACGACGACGCGCTCGCGGGCGAGCCCGGCCAGCGCGATCCCGCTGAGATACACGAGCCCGTGCGCGGGCGGGATGAAGAGCGGCAGATTGTGCAACCGGTACGGTAGACGCCCCAGACGAGCGAGCCCGTCACCTCGCCGACCGTTGCGAACACGACGACCGCGAGCGCCTGTGCGCGCGCGAGTGGCTCGAGCGGGCGCAGCGCGGCGATCAGCACGCACCACGTCAGCGCCCCGAGCAGTAGCTGCCCGTGGAGATCGACCTGCGTGTCGACGGCGAGCAGCGCTGCGAGGTACGCAGGCCCCGCGAGTGCGTACCAGCTCGGCAGCCTCACCGCCGGTACTGCACTTCGTGCCAGCTCGGCGTCGGCAGCAGCTCGAGCAGCGCGCGGCCGCCGTTCGGATCGCTGGTACGAGAACTCGGCCGTGTCCTCGTCGAACCCGACCTCGAGCTTCCCCTCCTTCACGCGGTGGTCGAGCCACGCGCCGCGGAAGACGAGCTTTCAGCCAGTAGACGAGCGACTCGCCGTCGACGAGGGAGATGTCGTCCCAGTGGCGAAGCAGATAGCGGCCGAGCGCGCTGCGGGGCTCCTCGATCGCGTCCCGCTCCACGAGCTCGACCAGGTCGGCCGTCTCGTCGTCGTCGAGCTCGTTGCCTCCGAGCAGTCCGAGCTTGACGGCGGCCGCCGTCACACGCTCCCGGAAATCGTCGGCGTTGAAGCTGAAGCGGTAGCCCGTGGAATTCGACGACGTAGTCGTCGCCGGAGTCGTAGTTCCCGGCCCCTTCCACGGCCGAAGCGTACCCTGGTGGCATGCGGAGAGCCCGGATCCCGATCGCCGTCCTCGTCGTGCTCGCGCTCGTGTTCCTGACGGCGTGGCTGATGGGCTGGCCCGCGGAGCGCGCGATCTATCTGGCCCCGGTGATCGTCGTCGGCTTTGCCGCCGCCGCAGGGCTCTTGATCCTCTGGGGAAAGGTCGCCCTGCAGCAGCTGCGCGAGACGCGGCGCCCCAAGCTCGTGCTCGCGATCTGGCTCGCGGCGATCGGGTTGATCGTGCTGCTGAGCGTGCTCGGCGTCGAGCTGCCGCGCGAGGGCTGATTCGCTCGATCGAGCGTCGTCGCCGGCCGACCCCCTGACGATACTTCCGGGTGCTGCGGCTCGACCGAACGTGGAGGTACCTGATGCGCCTCGTTGTGACTGCTGCCGCGACAGCCGCCGTGCTCGCCGCCCTCTCCGCTCCAGCCGGAGCGCGCGTCGACGCGAAGCCGGGCGCCTGGTGCGGCGGGACGTTGTGGAAGCTGATGACCTTGAGCGACACCGGTCGTGCGTCGGTGAAGTGGACAGCATCGCCGACGACGATCCCCGACCTCGCAAAGCTGGTGGCTCCGGGACGCGTGACCGCGTCGCGCGGCACGAGCTTCCAGAAGCAGCTCTGGCAGGTGCAGGCGGTGATCGAGCGCTATCGCGTCGCGTCGAACGGCGAGATCGTCATGGAGCTCTTCGACATCCCGTCGGGCAGCTACATGGACGCGTACATGCCGAATCCGAGTTGCCTCTCGAAGACGACGCGTGGACGTGCGCAGATGATCGCGGCGCGCAACGCGTTCACGAAGGCGTGCCCGGCACCGCAGGGGACGTGGCAGATGCTCGGCGCGACCGCGAAGCTCACGGGCGCCGGCTTCTGGAATCCGGTCAAGACGACGATGGGCGCGCTCGCGAACGGCGCCGAGCTTCGTCCGCTCGTCGGCTTCCAGCTCGTCAACGGCTGCGGGAAGAGCTAGAGCGACAGCACGCGCGGGAGCGCGTCGAGCAGCCGCTCGACGTCCTCCCGCGTCGTGTACATCGCGGCGGAGATGCGCAGCAGGTCGTCGCGTCGCGGGCCCATCGTCGGCGCCTCGACCCGGAACTCGTCGTAGAGCCGCTGCGTCAGCGTCGGCTCCGCGCGCGGCAGCCGAACGCGCAGGCGAGGCGCAGGACGTTCGCCTCCGGCGCGATCGGCTCCGTGCCGAGGAGCGCGCAGAGGTCACGACGTGCCTCGCGGGCGAGCGCGATCGACGCGTCGCGCGTGTCGTGCGCTTCGACGAAGGCGATCGCGTCGGGGACGGTGAGGTATGCGGAGGGATCGCGCGTGCCCTGTCGCTCCGTGCGCGAGAGGAACGTCGACGGCTCGAGGTCGCCCCAGTTCACGATCGCGCCGCCGACGCGCTCCTGCCATTCCTCGGTCACGTGCAGGAACCCGGCGCCCTTGGGCGCGCACAGCCACTTGTGGCAGTTGCCGGCGTAGAAGTCCGCGCCGAGCGCGTCGAGGTCGAGCTCGACGTGGCCCGGCGCATGCGCGCCGTCGACGATCGTGGTCAGGCCCTCCGCACGCGCACGCGCGACGATCTTCTCGACCGGCAGCAGCAATCCGGTCTCGGAGGTGATGTGCGAGATGTAGACGGCGCGCGTCTGCTCGGTGCGCGCCTCGAACAGCTGCTCGACGACGTCTCCGAGCGGCAGCGGGATCTCGGCACGGACGTAGCGTGCGCCTGCTCGGCGACAGGCGTGCTCCCACGCGAGCATCGCAGGCGCCGTACTCGAGGCTCGTCGTCAGCACCTCGTCGCCGGCCCGCAGATCGACGGCTCGCACAGCGAGGTTGACGCCAGTGCCCGCGTTCGGGACGAAGGTCAGGTCGTCCGGGCGGGCGCCGACGTAGCGGGCGAGGGCGGCCCGCGCCTCGGCGAGGAGGTCGGGCAGGCGGCGGACGATGAACTCGACGGGCTCCCGCTCGAGCTCGCGCTGCCACCGCTGGTAGCGCTCGAAGACCGGCCGCGGGCAGGCGCCGTAGGAGCCGTGGTTCAGGAAGGCGACGTCCGGATCGAGCAGGAAGAGCTCGCGCACGGGCTGCACTATTGCGCGTTTCCCGATGCCGTCCGGCGCCTCCGTACCGTGATTTCCACGATGAACGAGGGCACCTGGACGATCCGTCCGTGCCCGCACCGGACGCAGTCCGAGCTCGCCGAGGCGCTCGGCATCAACGAGCTGACCGCAAGCGTCCTCGTCCGGCGCGGCACGACCGACCCCGAAGCCGGCGCGGGCGTTCCTCGCGGGCGACTGACCCTCGTCACGATCCCTTCGCGCTCGGCGACATGCGGCTCGCGTGCGAGCGCATCCGGGCCGCGGTCGCCGACGGCCGCCGCATCTGCGTGCACGGCGACTACGACGTCGACGGCATCGCGGCGACGACGCTCGCGGTGCTGCTGCTGCGCGAGCTCGGCGCCGACGTCGACTGGCACCTCCCGAGCCGCTTCGACGAGGGCTACGGCGTCTCGAGCACGACGCTCGGCGCGGCTCGCCGACGAGGGCTGCGGCCTCGTGCTGACCGTCGACTGCGGCATCACCGCCGTCGCCGAGGTCGCGGAGGCGAAGGCGCGCGGGCTCGAGGTGATCGTCACCGACCACCATCGCCCGGGCGACGGACGCTGCCCGATTGCCCGATCGTCGCAACGCGGCCGTCCGACTATCCGTTCCCCGAGCTCTGCGGCACCGGCGTCGTCTACAAGCTCGGCCAGGCGCTCTTCGGCGTCGACTCCGACGTGCCGAGGCGGCATCTCGACCTGGTCGCGCTCGCCACGATCGCCGACGTCGTTCCGCTCGCTCGACGAGAATCGCGCGCTCGCGATCGCGGGGCTGCGCGCGCTCGCGCGCACGCAGAAGCCCGGCCTGCAGGCGCTCATGCGCGCGGCCGGCGTCGATCCGGCGACGGTCGACGCGGGCGCGTGCGGCTTCCGGCTCGGCCCGCGCATCAATGCCGCCGGTCGTCTCGGCCATCCACGTGCGGCGCTCGAGCTGCTGCTCACCGACGACGCCGACGAGGCGCGGCGGCTCGCGAACGACGCTCGAGGAGCTGAACCGCGAGCGGCAGGCCGTCGAGGCGCGCATCTTCCGCGAGGCGGCGGCGCAGGTCGAGACGTGGCCCGAGGAGCTGCGTGCGCGATCGCGCATACGTCGTCGCCGGCGAGGGCTGGCACGAAGGCGTGATCGGCATCGTCGCGTCGCGGCTCGTCGAGCGCTTCAACCGCCCGGTCGTGCTGATCGCGGGGACGGAAGGCGACTGGAAGGGCTCCGGCCGCTCGATCCCGTCGTTCGACCTGCACGGCGGCCTCGCGCGCGTGCTCGTCCCTCCTCGAGCGCTGGGGCGGTCATCGCGCCGCTGCGGGTCTTTCGATCAAGCGCGAGAACGTCGACGCGTTCGCGGCTGCATTCGCGGAGCATGCCGCGGGCCTGCTCCTGACCGAGGATCTCGTCCCGGTGACGCGCGTCGACGCAGTCGTGCCGCGCGGGACGCGGCTCTCGCTCGACCTCTGCAGCGAGCTTGCGCAGCTTGCGCCGTTCGGCCTCGGCAATCCCGGAGGTGACGCTCCTCGCGCCGGGCTGCGAGCTCGGCGAGCTCGCGACCGTCGGGAGGGCAAGCATCTGCGCTTCCGCGTGCGGCGCGACGGCTACGACGCGGGGAGTGCGATCCATTCGGCGCCGGGCTGCGGCTCGAGTCGTACAGCGCGGACGGCCGTTTCGACGTCGCGTTCCGGCTCGAGGAGAACCGCTGGAACGGCACCGTCGCGCCGCAGCTCGTCGTGCGTCGCGTGTTCGCAGCCGAGGTGCGCTTCGACGAGCTGCGCGACTGGCTCGTCGGCGAGTACCGCAAGCCCGCGGCGGCGCGTCATGTCGACGCGGTGCAGATCTTCGCCGAGCTCGAGATCGAGGAGGGCGGGCTCGGCAGGCGGCACCTGCTCGAGTCGGAGCGGTTCCGCGCGCTGCTCGAGGAGGCTCCCGCGCTCGCGGAAGCGGCGTGAGCGTCCGAGTCGCTACCGACGCGGACTTCCCCGCGATCCTCGACGTGCACGCGCGTGCGTTCACCCACGACCCCGACGTGCCGGCGATCGTGGAAGGGCTGCACGAGCTCGGTCTGCACGTTCCGTCGCTCTCGCTCGTGGCCGTCGAAGGCGATCGCGTCGTCGGGCACGTGATGTCGAGCTGGTCGGAGGTGGAAGGAACGGATGCGCGACATCTGCAGCTGAGCCCGCTCGGCGTGCTGCCGGAAGCGCAGGGCCGCGGGCACGGTCGGAGCTCGTGCGCGCGACGCTTGCGGGTCGCGCGCGCTCTCGGTGAGCCGGTCATCGTTCTCGAAGGGAATCCGGCGTACTACGGCGCGCTTCGGCTTCGTGCGAGCCGACGAGCTCGGCTGGCTGCCGCCGCCGGAGGCGCTGCACGACTCGGCGTTCGCAGGTCGCGATCCTCGACGAGGAGGCTTCGCCGGCGCGTGGGCGCGTCGTCTGACCGGAGCGCCGTTCCGGGGACGGGGCTAGCCCGAGAAGGAGACCTTCACCGAGCGCCTCGACGGCGCGGGGCGAACGGCCTTGGCGTGCTGCATCCAGCGCCGCAAGCGCGCGTGCGAGCTTCGCGACCTTGCGGGCGTTTCGGCGGCTCGAGCTTCGACATGGGATCGGTCACTTCGACCTGTGAACGGCCGATCCTTCCGCGGGGTTACGGCGGCGGAGGCCCGGAGTACACTGAATGTATGGCGACTGTCGAGACAGGTGAGAAGCATCAGAGCCTGCTCGACGCGCTGCTCGCGGAGATCGCGCAGTACGGGCAGCGCGGTCGACCGCGAGCTCGTCGCGCGCGCGTTCCGCTTCGCCGCGGCCGCGCACGAGGGCCAACAGCGGCGGTCGGGCGACCGACTTCATCGAGCATCCCGTCGGCGTCGCGCGATCTGCGCGCGAGCTGCGTCTCGACGAGCAGACGATCGCCGCGGCGCTGCTGCACGACGTCGTCGAGGACACGGCCACCGACATCGACGACGTGCGTGCGGAGTTCGGCGACGAGGTCGCGCGGCTCGTCGAGGGCGTCACGAAGCTGACGCGGATCCAGTTCCAGAGCCGCGAGCAGGCCGAGGCCGAGAACTACCGGAAGATGGTCGTCGCGATGTCCGAGGACGTCCGCGTCATCCTGATCAAGCTCGCGGACCGGCTGCACAACATGCGCACGATCGAGTACCTCGGCAAGCAGAAGCAGATCCAGAAGGCGAAGGAGACGCTCGAGATCTATGCGCCGCTCGCACACCGTCTCGGCATCCACGCGCTCAAGTGGGAGCTCGAGGACCTCGCGTTCCAGACGCTGCATCCGCGCAAGTACGAGGAGATCAAGACGATGGTCGCCGAGCGGCGCGCCGATCGCGAAGGGCATGTCGGCGAGGCGGCCGACGTGCTCGCGCGCGAGCTCGACGAAGGTCGACATCCCGGCGGAGATCTCCGGGCGCGCCAAGCACTTCTATTCGATCTACGACAAGATGGCGAAGAAGGGCCGCGAGTTCAACGAGATCTACGACCTCACGGCGATGCGCGTGATCGTCGAGCGCGACGGCGAGGAGGGGACGCGCGACTGCTACGGCGCACTCGGCCTCATCCACTCGCTGTGGAAGCCGATGCCGGGCCGCTTCAAGGACTACGTCGCGATGCCGAAGTTCAACGGCTACCGCTCGCTGCACACGACGGTGATCGGGCCGGAGGGCGGCCGCTCGAGATCCAGGTGCGCACGCGCGAGATGCACGAGACCGCCGAGCTCGGCGTCGCCGCGCACTGGGCTCGTACAAGACGCAAGGGCTCGAAACCGGCCGACGAGGAGTGGCTCAGCTGGGTCAAGCAGCTGATGGACGCGCACGAGGACGAGGCGGACGCGCGCGAGTTCGTGCAAGTCGTTCGCGCACCGACCTCTTCGACGAGGAGGTGTTCGTCTTCACGCCGAAGGGCGAGGTGAAGACGCTGCCGGCCGGCGCGACGCCGATCGACTTCGCGTACGCGGTGCACACCGACGTGGGCCACCGCACGGTCGGCGCCAAGGTGAACGGCCGCATCGTCCCGCTGCACTACAAGCTGAAGAACGGCGACCGCGTCGAGGTGCTGACCTCGAAGAGCGGGCGCGGCCCGTCGCGCGACTGGCTCTCGCTCGTCGCGTCGTCGCGCGCACGCAACAAGATCCGCCAGTTCTTCTCGCGCGAGCAGAAGGAGGATCTCGAGGCGAAGGGCCGCGAGCTGCTCGAGCAGCGCGCTGAAGGCGCAGAACCTGCCGTATCGCAAGCTCGCCGGCTCGGCGGTGCTCGCCGGCGTGATCCGCGAGACGGGCTTCAAGAAGGCCGAGGACTTCTACCTCGCGCTCGGCTCCGGGAAGCTGACGGCGGGCGCGATCGTCAACAAGGTCCTGCAGCGGCTGAAGACCGAGGAGGTCGCCGAGGAAGAGGCGGTGCTCCCGCGCAAGAAGCCGAAGGCGCGCGACGCGCTCGCGAGCGACACCTACGGGATCAACGGTCGTCGGCGTCGAGGACGTGCTCGTGCGGCTCGCGAAGTGCTGCACGCCGGTGCCCGGGGACGAGATCGTCGGCTACATCTCGCTCGGCAAGGGCATCACGATCCATCGCGGCGACTGCCCGAACGTGCGCGCGCTGATGCGCAACCCCGAGCGCTTCACGCCGGTCGAGTGGGACGGCGGCACGTCGCAGAGCTTCCGCGTGCAGATCGCGGTCGACTCGTGGGACCGGCCGCGCCTGCTCGAGGACGTCGCCCGGACGTTCGCCGAGCACGGCGCGAACATCGTCTCCTACGGCGGCTCGGTCGAGGATCAGATGGCGAAGAACTGGTACGTCGCCGAGGTCGGCGACGTGAAGGCGCTGCGCGCGCTGCTCACGGCGCTGCGCAACGTCGACGCGGTCTTCGACGCGTACCGCGTCACGCCGCTAGTAGCTCCCTCGAACGAGGTACCTCGATCCGCGTTCGCGGGGTACCCCTTCCGGGGGAGGGGGCGGATTCGCCGCATGGTTGAGCGGTGCGGTTCCCTCGTGCGAGGGATCGGGCGTAATCGGCCGCGAACCCTCGAACGAGGGATCGACACTTTTCGCGTCGCGACTACAACGAGAAAGGGGGAGAGGGCACCAAGGCTGCGGCGCCCGGTCGCTCGAGGACTCGGCCGGGCGCGCGGCACATACGACTTCAGGGTCTCCCAGGACTCGCCGCCGGTGTCCCAGCCGACGAGGCAGTGCCCGGAGACGAGGAGCGCGACGCGCTCGAGGAACATGCGGTCTTCCTCGGGCGCGTCGTCTATCTGCGAGCTCGGCGACGCGGTCGCCTTGCCACATGACCGGCACGCTCGTGCGCTTGTCTTCGTCTGGCGGTGCCGGCGTGCGGGCCGAGCGCGAGCTCGCCGTCCTCGACGAAGGCGATGCCGGCCCAGGCGTAGCCGGCGCGCTGTGGAGCGTCGTGACGACCTGGCGCAGGATGTCGTCGGCGTCGCCGCCGCGGTTCAGGATCCGGTCGATCGCCTCGAGCGCGCCGCTAGTGCTCGACATCGTCTCCCTCGAAGGCGAAGAGGGCGGAGCGGTAGTCGTCGGGGACGGCGACGGCCTTGCGCTCGTGGAGGTCGACGTAGACGAGCGTCTGGTGCGCGGTGACCATCAGCGTGTCGTCGGGGATCTTGTACGCGGCGAACTCGAAGGTGACACTCGTCCGGCCGATCGCGCGAGACGCGGGCGTAGATCTCGAGCTCGTCGTCGAAGCGAGCGGGCGCGAAGTACTCGACGTCGTTCGCGCGCATGACGAAGTCGCCTTCGGCTTCGCGGTGCAGCTGGCCGAGCGCGCGCAGGTACTCGACGCGTGCGAGGTCGAAGTACGGGTTGTAGCGGCCGTAGTAGACGATGCCCTGCGCGTCGGTGTCGGAGAACCCGACGCGCGTGCGGGCGCTGAATTTGAAGGGAGGCTTCATCGGCCGTAGCGTCGCATGACCTCGACGAGCGCGTCGGGGTCGAGGCGATGCGCGACGCGGCCGTCCTTGCCGGTCGTCGTCTCGGCGGCGAGGAGCGCGTTGACGATCGCCTCTTCCGTGGCGTCGATCGTCGCGTAGAAGAGCGGGTCGAGCCTCTCGTTCGGGAGCATCGTCGTGGCGATCGGCTCGGTCGTGCGGTCGAGGTCGCGGTTGCCGGTTGCGAAGCAGAGCATCAGGTCGCCGCTCGAGTTCTCGCCGGCGCCGCCGCAGCGGCCGACGCCGAGGGCAGCGCGCTGGGCGAGGCGGTCGCACTGGTGCGGAAGGAGCGGCGCGTCGGTTGCGACGACGACGATGATCGAGCCCGCGCCCTCTTTGGCCTCGGCCGGGAGCGGGATCCTCTCGGCTCCGAGCTCCGCGTCCGACGGGGACGCCGTCGATCGAAAGGCGCGCGCGGCGGCCGTGGTTCGCCTGGACGAGCACGCCGACTGTGTGCTCGCCGGCGCGTCGCGAGGCGGTGCCGATGCCGCCCTTGAAGCCGTGACAGATCATGCCGGTGCCCGAGCCGACGCAGCCTTCGGCGACCGGGCCGGTGTCGGCCGCTGCGAGTGCCGCGTGCACGTGCTCGGCCTTCACGTGCATGCCGTTGATGTCGTTGAGAAAGCCGTCGTAGGTCTCGCCCACGACGGGGAGCGACCAGAGGTCGCTGCCGGCCGCGATCGCGTGCTCGACGAGCGCGTCGTGGACGACGCCGACCGAGTGCGTGTTCGTGAGCGCGACCGGCGTCGTCAGGTGGCCGGACTCGCGGATCCACTCGAGACCGGTCAGCTCACCGTTCCCGTTGAGCCGGTGCGCGCCGGCGAAGCAGGGCAGCTCGGGCGGAACGATCACGGTGACGCCGGTTCTGACCGCGTCGCCCTCGACGAGCGTGGTGTGCCCCACGCGAACGCCTGCAACGTCGGTGATCGCGTCGAGCTTTCCCGGCTCGAGCTCGCCGATCACGATCCCGAGGTCGCGCGCCCGCATGCACGCGATCCTATGCGGGGCTGACGGAGCCATGTCCCTGGTGTCAGACACCGTTGAGAAGTCGGCACAAAGCGGTGACGCTTTCTCGGCGACCATGCCAGGCATGGGACGCGACCGGAGAGCCATCGATCCCGACGCGGTCTACCACGTCGTCTGTCGCGGAAGCAACCGACAATTGATCGTGTGGGACGCGCACGATTGCGACGCGTTCGTCAGCGAGTTCTACGCGGTGGCGATGAAGTTCAGTTGGCGCGTGTACGCCTGGTGCCTCATGCCCAACCACCATCACACCGTGCTACAGACGAGCGAGTCGCAGTTCTCGTCCGGATTCCAGCAATTGAACGGAAATCACTCTCGTCGCACCAACCGCCGGCATGCGCGGACGGATCATCTGTTCCGGAACCGCCCGGTAGCGAATGGGGTGGAGAGCACCGCCCATCTGATCGGAGCGATCGCTTATGTCGTACGCAATCCGGTCGCCGCCGGGCTCGTCGCGCATGCCGGGGACTGGCTGTGGAGCAGCTATCGCGCAACCGTCGGCGACGAGCCGGCGCCGCCGTGGCTGCTCGTCGATGAGATTCTCGATCTCTTCGGACGCGACCGGGCAAGCGCTGTCCGCGCGTTCGAGCGACTCGTCCATACCGGACATCTCGCTGTGTCAGACACAGAGGAGATGCCCGCTACGAGCGAATGAAGCCCAGCACCTCGTCGCGCTTCTGCTCCATCAGCTCCTGCGAGCGCGCTTCGAGGTTCAGGCGGAGGAGCGGCTCCGTGTTCGACGGCCGCACGTTGAAGTGCCAGTCGTCCGCGTCGACCGAGATGCCGTCCAGATGCGTCACCTTCCCCTCGCGCGAATATCGCTCCTTCAACTCCTGCAGCTTCAGCGCGACATCCGACACCGGCGTGTTCAGCTCGCCGGTGATGAAGTACCGCGACCGGAACGGCTCGAGCAGCTCCGACAGCCGCCGGCCGCTCTTCGAGACGAGCTCGAGCATCAGCAGGAAGGGCACGACGCCGGAGTCCGCCTGCGAGAAATCGCGGAAGTAATAGTGCCCGGACACCTCGCCGCCGAACGCCGCATCGTCCGCCCGCATCCGCGCCTTGATGAACGCATGCCCGACGCGGTTCATCAGCGGCACGCCGCCCGCAGCCTCGATCGTCTCCGGCACCGCCCAGCTCGCGCGCACGTCGTAGATCACCTTCGCGCCCGGCTCCTTCTCGAGCAGCGACCGCGCAAAGAGCGCCGTCACGAAGTCGCCCGGGACGAACTCGCCCGTGTCGTCGACGAAGAAGCACCGGTCGGCATCCCCGTCGAACGCGACTCCGAGGTCAGCGCCCTCCTCGAGCGTCTTCTGCACGATGAACTCGCGGTTCTCCGGCAGCAGCGGATTCGGCTCGTGGTTCGGGAACGATCCGTCCGGATCGAAATAGCACCGCACCGCGTCGATCGGCAGCCGCTCCAGAACGCGCGGCAGCATCGCGCCCGCCATCCCGTTCGCCGCATCGATCACGACGCGCAGCGGCCGCACGGCGGACACGTCGATGAAGGACATCACCTGGTCGACGTACTCGGGCCAGATGTCATACGGCACGATCGCCCCCGGAGGCGCGTCCAAGAAGTCCCCCACTGCAAGAGCCTTGTCGCGCACGTCCAGAAGCCCCGACTCGCCGCCGACCGGCAGCGCGCCGCGCCGCACGATCTTCATCCCGGTGTACTCCTTCGGGTTGTGCGAGGCGGTGACCATGATCCCGCCTTCGAGCTCCAGCTTGCCGACCGCGAAATAGACCATCTCCGTGCCGACGAGCCCGAGATCGAGCACCTCCGCCCCCTCTGCCGCCGCGCCGCGCATCACCTCCGCGGCCATCTGCGGGCTCGAGAGCCGCATGTCCCGCCCGACCGCGATCCGCCGCGGCTCGAACTGCTGCACGTACGCGCGCCCGATCGCATACGCCCCCTGCTCGTCCAGCTCGTCGGGATAGATCCCGCGCGCGTCGTATGCCTTGAACACCCTCGGATCGAGCATGGACGCGGGATCCTAGCCCGCCCGCGCGCAACTACCATTGAGACATGGAGCGCAAGCTCGCAACCGTCGTTTTCATCGACCTCGTGGACTCCACGACGCTCCTCGCGGACGCCGACCCGGAGGTCATGCGCCGGCGCGTCACGCGCTTCTTCGACCAGGTCGCCCACTGCATCGTCACGCACGGCGGCACGGTCGAGAAGTTCGCCGGCGACGCCGTCATGGCTGCCTTCGGCGTCCCGCTCGCACACGAGGACGACGCCGAGCGGGCGGTCCGTGCCGGCTTCGCGACCCTCGACCGCGTCCGCGAGCTCGGTCTCGAGGCGCGCGTCGGCATCGAGTCCGGCGAGGTCGTCGCCGACGAGAGCGACTCGACCTTCGCGACCGGCGAGGCCGTCAACCTCGCCGCGCGGCTCCAGGCGAAAGCCGAGCCGAACGAGATCATCGTCGGCCCCGCGGCGGCGCGCCTGCTGCGCGGCCGCGTCGAGCTCGAGCCACTGCATCCGTTGACCCTGCGCGGCTGGCGCGAGCCGGTCCTCGCGCACCGCGTCACGTGCGTCGCCGATCTCGGCGCACCGGTCAGCGGACTCTCGGCGCCGCTCGTCGGCCGCGAGCCCGAGCTCGAGCTGCTCGAGAACACCTACGAGCGCACAGTGCGCTCCCGCCGAGCGTCGCTCGTCACGATCTACGGCGACCCCGGCGTCGGCAAGAGCCGCCTCGCGCGCGAGTTCGTCGCCGGCCTCGAAGGAGCGACCGTGCTCGTCGGCCGCTCGCTGCCGTACGGGGAAGGCGTCACCTACTGGCCGCTCGCCGAGATGGTGAAGGCATCGTCCGGGATCAGCGACGACGACCCACTCGACGACGCGCAGCGCAAGCTCCGCGACTACTGCGAGGACGACGCCGTCGCCGACCTGCTCGGGCTCGCCGTCGGCGTGCTCGAGGCCGTCGAAGGCGAGCGCTCGCAGCAGGAGATCGCGTGGGCCGCGCGCGCGTGGGCCGAGCAGCTCGCGGAGGCGCAACCGCTCGTGCTGCTCTTCGAGGACGTCCACTGGGGCGAAGAGCCGCTCCTCGAGCTGATCGAGCACCTGGCCGCCTCCGTGCGCGAGGCGCCGCTGCTGCTGCTCTGCCTCGCGCGTCCCGAGCTCCTCGACGTGCGTCCCAACTGGGGCGGCGGCCGCGTCCGCGCGACGACGCTCGAGCTCGAGCCGCTCGGCGACGCCGAGAGCGCCGAGCTCGTCGAGCACCTGACCTCCGAGCTCGACCTGCCGCTCGACATCGGCACGGTGCTCGCGAAGACCGAAGGCAATCCACTGTTCGTGGAAGAGACGGTGCGCATGCTCGCCGAGGGCTCGCGCGGCGGCCGCGAGCGCATCCCCGACACGCTGCAGGCGCTGATCGCCGCCCGCATCGACCGCCTGCCCGCGCCGCAGCGGCTCGCGCTCCAGCGCGCATCGGTGATGGGCCGCATTTTCATGCGCGGGGCGCTCACGCATCTCTCGCCTGAGATCGAGGACGTCGAGAACTGCGTCGACGAGCTTCTGCTTCGCGACCTCGTCGTGCGCGAGCCGCGCGCGTCGATCAGCGGCGAGGAGGCGTACAAGTTCAAGCACGTGCTGATCCGCGAGGTCGCGTACGCGGGCCTCTCGAAGAGCGCGCGCGCGGACTTGCACCGCGCCTTCGCCGACTGGCTCGGGATGCACGCCGGCCACGAGCTGCTCGAGATCCGCGCCTTCCACCTCGACCAGGCCGCAAGCCTGCTCACCGAGCTCGACGGCGCCGCGCCGCCCGAGCTCCGCGAGGAAGCCGCCTGCGCGCTCGAGCAGGCCGGCCACCGCGCGCTCTCGCGCGAGGCGTTCCGAAGTGCACGCAAGCTCCTGCTCCGCGCCGTTGAGCTCGCACCGACGCTCGAACGCCGCTACCTCGCGGGACGCGCCGCGTGGCGCCTCGCCGACTACCCCGCCGTCGTCGTCGAGATGGAGGAGGTCGCGACGGCCGCCGAGCAGGAAGGCGACGCGCGCCTGCAGGGCCGCGCACTCGTCGCGCTTGCCGAGGCGATGCTGCAGCACCGCGGTGACCCGACCCGCGCGGGCGAGCTCGTCCACAAAGCGATCGAGGTGCTCGCGGATGCACCGCCGCAGGTGATGTTCGAGCCCTGGTGGGTGGCCTCGCAGGTCCACGCCTGGGTCGGTGACGGCGACGGCTTCGAGATCGCCGCGAAGCACGCGCTCGCCGCCGCCCAGGAAGCGGAGCGCAAGGACCTCGAGGCGACGGCGATCCATGGCCTCGTCAACGGCTACGTGATGCGGCTCGAGTTCCTCGAGGCGGCACCGCTGCTCTTGCGCGCGTTCGAGCTTTCCGAGGCGAGCGGCAGCCTTTCGAGTCGCGCGGCCGCGCTCGGCGTCCGCGGCTGGTTCGAGCTCCTCCAGGAGCTGCCCGCCGACGCCGAGGCGGACTTCAGCGCCGCGCGCGAGATGTTCTCGGAGCTCGGCAACACGACGCGCGAGGCGAGCATGACGATGATGGTCGGCCGCGCGGCATTCGCACTCGGCGATCACCTGCGCGCGGAGCAGGAGCTGCGCGTCGCGGTACGCGCGCTCAAGGGCATCGGCGACCGCGGCTCGCTCTGCGAGGCGCAGCGGGCGCTCGCGATGGTGCTCGTCCAGCTCGGCCGCATCGACGAGGCAGAACGCATGGCGCTCGAGGCCCGCGAGAGCGTCGGCGAGCAGGACCGCGTCTCGATCTCGTCGACGAAGCTCGGGCTCGGCGTCGTCCGTGCCGCGCAGCGGCGCGACGAGGAGGCCGAGGAGCTGATGCTCGCCGCCGTCGAGGGCTTCGCGCACTACGACCTTCGCGCGTTCGAGCACTGGGCACTCCGCTATCTGGCGGAGTTCATGCGCTCGCGCGGCCGCGACGCGGAAGCCGCCGACTACGAGGCGCGACGCGTGGCACTCGCGCCGAGCAGCACCGCCGAGATGGTCTGAGTCGACGCTTCGTCTGGCGACTCGCTGATCACCGTCGCCGGCCGGTCGAAGCGCGCAAGCGCGTCGCGCAGCGGCTCCGCGCGCAGCGTGCCCTCGCCGTAGGGCAGATGCTTCGTCTCGTTGCGGTTCGCGTACGCGATGTCGCTGAAGTGGATGTGA
The DNA here is from genome assembly GCA_963838985.1 of uncultured Actinomycetes bacterium. Classification (GTDB taxonomy): domain Bacteria; phylum Actinomycetota; class Thermoleophilia; order Gaiellales; family Gaiellaceae; genus Palsa-739. The sequence goes on along the minus strand of CAWITF010000001.1, from coordinate 306,288 downwards.
AACGGCGCACCGTCCTCGATCACCGCGTCAGTCGCCTCGAGCGCAGTCGCGAAGGAGTCGAGATCGGTGTAGGCGCCGTCGCTCGTCGCGTGCATGTGCGCGAAGTCGAGCACGGGGCGGACGAAGTCGACGCGCGAGGCGATCTCGAGCACGTCGTCGATCGTCCCGAGCTCGCGAACGCGCCCCATCACCTCGACGCCGAACGGGACGAGCCGGTCCTTCGACTCGAGCCGCGCGCGCAGGTCGCCGAGCTGGTCGACGACGTCGTCGATCGCACGCTCGCGCTCGCGCCCGAGCAGGAACCCCGGATGGAAGACGATCACCTCCGCGCCGACCGCCTTCGCGAGGCCCGCCGTGTGGTCGAGCATCCCGAGCGCCATCTTGAACTTCTTCTCCCGCTCGACATGGCCCATGAATGCGGCGAGCGGCGCGTGCACGGAGACGGCGATGTCCGCTTCGCGCAGCACGGCGCCGAGCTCCGGCGCGCTCTCGTAGTCGAGCCAGAAGCCGCTGACGAAGCCGATCTCGACGGCGCGGTAGCCGCGCTCCGTGAGCCACGCCGCGGCGAGCTCGAACGACTCGAGCTCCGGCAAGCCCGACGGCCCGACGCGGATCTCTCCCACGGGTCGAGCCTAGTGCACGCGCTCGCGGAGCCCGGCGAACATGACTGCGACCGTCAGCCAGTCGATTGCGTCGGCGACGGGCCGCACGAGCCATGCGACCCGTTGCGGCGCGGCGCGGAACCGCAACCGGAGCCGCGTGCCGCCCGCCGCCGTCTCGTCGAGGACGAGCGCCCAAGTGCAGCGCGGCTTCGTGCGCGTGTACACGAGGATGTTCGGCGGCGCGACGAGCGCCACGGTGAACCACGGGTCGCCCGGGCCCCAATCGGCGTGGCGGTCTCCGACGTGTAGCTCTTGCAGCTCGGGGACGATCGACGTCGCGGCTCGATGACGCACGACCGGCACGAGCCAGGCCGGGAGGTACCAGCCTGCGCGCTCCTTGCCGAGCTGCGCGATCCACGGCCAGATCTCCCCCGGCGGCCGGTCGAACGTCGTCTCGCGGTCGAGCGTCACGGTCGCCTCCGGCAGCAGATCGTCGCCCGGCATCGGCTCGAACGGCACGGAGCCAGTATGTCGTCCGACGGGCTTTCTACCGTTTTGCCCATGAGCAAGAAGCCTTCGCGGATCGACCTGCTGGAGCTCGACATCGACCTTCGCCTCGCCGATCTCTGGCGCGAGGCCGGGGAGATCACGGAGTGGAACCTCGAGGTCGTCGCCGCGTTCATGCGGGCGGCCTACGGCAAGGGCTACTGCGACGCGCTCACGGAGGACTCGCCTGGTTCCCTTTGCCACGATCACGGCTACCGCGTGCCCGGCCGCCGCGCGCAGCCGGCCGAGCGCTCGTAGCGCGGGGGTATCCTTCCCGCCGTGAGGCGGAGTCCGGCTCGGCTCGTCATCGCGCTGTCGGTCGCAGCGGCGCTGGCCGTGTTCGTCCTCTACACCTCGATCGCCGGTGCGGGTACGCCGCAGATCCAGCCGAGCGACCTCGCGAAGCACTCCGGCACCGTCATGCTCGTCGGCAAGGTCGTCTCGACGCGCGGTGACGCGCACGGGACGGGCGGGCTGCATTTCGTCCTCCGCGACGTGACGCACCACAACGCGTCGCGCGCGAACGTCGTCTACCGCGGCAGCGTTCCTGACCTCTACGGCATCGGGCGCGAGGTCGTCGTGCAGGGAGCATTGCAACACGGGACGTTCGTCGCGCAGCGTGACTCGCTGTCGACGAAGTGCCCGTCGAAGTACACGCCGGCGAAGAAGACGACCTAGCCGTGCCAGAGCTCGGTCGCGCCGCGCTCCTACTGAGCTTCGGGCTCGTCGTGTACGCCGTCGTCGCCGGCTCGTACGCCGCGGCGCAGCGCCGCCGCCGCCTCGCCGTCTCCGCGCAGAACGCGCTGCTCGCGTCGTTCGCGACGACGGCCGTTGCAGCGGGCGTGCTCTGGGCCGCGCTCGCGCGAAACGACTTCTCGTTCAGCTACGTCTCCGAGCATACGAGCCGCGCGCTTCCGCTCGGCTACAAGCTGTCGGCGTTCTGGGGCGGGCAGGAGGGGTCGCTCCTCCTCTGGCTGCTGATCCTCACCGGCTACGCAGCGCTCGCGGTCTGGTTGAACCGTCGGTCGCGCGACCTCGTCGCCTGGGTCGTGCCGGTGATCGCGGGCGTCGCGTGCTTCTTCGCCTTCATGCTCTGCTTCGTCTCGAGCCCGTTCGCGACCGCGGCGGCGCCTGCCGACGGCGCGGGCATGAACCCGAGCCTGCAGAACCCGTACATGCTCGCGCATCCGCCGCTCCTCTACCTCGGCTATGTCGGGCTGACCGTCCCGTTCGCATTCGCGATGGGCGCGCTCCTCTCGCGACAAACGGACGAGCGCTGGATCGTCGCGACGCGGCGCTGGACGCTCTCCGCGTGGGCGTTTCTCGGCGTCGGCCAGCTGATCGGCGCGCACTGGGCGTACGTCGAGATCGGCTGGGGCGGCTACTACGCCTGGGATCCCGTCGAGAACGCGGCGCTGATGCCGTGGCTCGCGGCGACCGCGTTCCTGCACTCCGTGATGATCCAGGAGAAGCGCGGGATGCTGAAGGTCTGGAACATGGTGCTCGTCGCGCTCGCGTTCTGCCTCTCGATCTTCGGCACGTTCCTGACGCGCTCCGGCGTGATCAACTCGATCCACTCGTTCTCGCAGAGCCCGCTCGGTGGCTGGTTCCTCGGCTTCATCGTGGTCTGCGTCGTCTTCAGCGTCGTGCTGATCTACGCGCGCTTGCCGTTGCTGCGCGCGCGGACGCAGCTCGAGTCGCTCGTGTCGCGCGAGGCGACGTTCCTCTACAACAACCTGCTGCTCGTCGCCTTCTGCCTGACGATCCTCTGGGGCGTTATGTGGCCGATCCTCACGCAGGCGGTCACCGGCGACGTGCGCTCCGTCTCGAAGCCGTACTACAACTTCTTCCTGCACAGCTTCGGGCTGCCGCTCCTGCTGCTGATGGGTATCGGGCCGCTCGTCGCCTGGCGGCGCGCGTCGGTGCGCTCACTCGGGAAGACGTTCCTGATCCCACTCGCCGCCGCGGTCGTCACGGGCGTCGCGTTGATCGCCGCCGGGTTCGGCTCGTCCGTGCCCGGGCTCCTCGCCTATACGTTCAGCGCGTTCGTCGCGGCGTCGATCGTGCTCGAGTTCGTGCGCGGGAGACGTGCCGCCGGCTCGGTGTTCCGGCTCGTCGGCCGCAATCGCCGCCGCTACGGCGGCTATCTCGTGCACGCGGCGATCCTCCTGCTAGCGATCGGTATCGCCGGCTCGAGTGCGTATCAGACCGTCCGGGAGCCGCAGGCCGGGCTCAAGCGCGGGCAGTCGATGGAGATCGCCGGCTACACGCTCACGTACAAGCAGCTGGAGACCCAGCAGGAGTCGAACGACGTCGCGGTGCGCGCGACCGTCGACGTCTCTCGCGGCGGGTCGCACATCGCGACGCTCCATCCGGGGAAGAACTCGTACCCCGTCGAGAAGCAGACCTCGAACGAGGTGTCGATCTACCACGATCCCCGGAACCTCGGCGACGTCTTCCTGATCGCCGACGGGATCGAGCCGAAGACCGGCGTGCTCTACCTGAAGGCGCTCGTGAAGCCGCTCGTCAACCTGATCTGGGCGGCCGGCTTCCTCTTCGTCTTCGGCTCGCTCATCGCGCTGTGGCCGGACGCCGTCGAGCAGCGACGGCTCGCCGACCGCTACGCGACGGGCGCGATCCCCGCATGACGCTCGCGCTCGTGCTCGGCGGGGCGCTTGCGCTCGTCGTGGTCGCCTTCGTCGCGCGGCCGTTCCTTCGTGAGCCCGCGCCCGTGAGCGACGTGCTGAACGAGCCGGACGAGCTCGAGCGGCGACGGATCGAGCTCGTCGAGGAGCGCGACCGTGCGCTCGCGGCGCTGAAAGAGCTCGAGTTCGACCACCGCACCGGCAAGGTGACCGATGACGACTACCGCACGCTCGTCGGGCCGCTCCGCCGTCGCGCCGCGGAGGCGTTACGTGCCCTCGAGCCACGGGCAGAAGCCCGGCATGAGCGCGTCGGCACCCGCGGCTGAGCTCTGCCCGGCGTGTGGCGCCGGGTTGCCTGCGGGCGCGCGTTTCTGCCCTTCGTGCGGCCAGCCGGTGGACGAGGCGGGCGAGACCGTCCGCGAGCAGGTGCCGCCGAACGAGACGGGAAGCGTGCCCGTGAACTACCGGCACGCCGAGCCGCACTGGTTCGGCGTCCCGCCGCAGAGCCTCCTGCTCGGCCTCGTCGTGCTGACGGTCGTGCTCGCGATCATCCTCTTCGCGACCGGCCACTGGCCGTTCGGCTTGATCCTGCTCGGCATCGCGGCACTCCTCACGGCCGCGTTCCTCGAAGCCGCCCGGCGTCGTCCGTCGAAGGGGTTCGCGCACGCGACGCTGCAGGCGCGCGAGCGCGCGTACTCGACGATGGAGACGTGGCGGGCGCGATCGTTCGCCGCGAACGAGGCGAAGCGCATCCGCCGCTCGCTCGCCCTGCTCGACGCCGATCGGCGTGCACTGCTGCTCGACCTCGGCGTCGCGACGCACACCGGCGATTCGGCGACCGAGGCCGAGATCCGCGCCCGCCTCGCCGAGCTCGACGGATACGAGGCCGACCTCCACGCCCACCTGGGGCAGGCACTCGCCTATGCGGGCGAGAGGATTAGGCAGGCCCGACTTCCGGTACAGGACACGATGATGGTGCTTCCCACCGAGCCGACACCGCCGCCCGGCGAGGCGACGCCGCCGCAGCCGGCGGTCGTCCCCGAGCCGTATCCGCCGCCCGACGAGGCGACCCCGCCCGAGCCGGCGCGCATCCCCGAGCCGACGCCCGACCCGCCGGGGCCGGACCCGGAGCGGTCGCCCCAGGAGAGCTGAGGCCGGCGGCGAAGGGAGCGGGCGATGGCCAGGCGCCTGTTGCCTCTGCTCGCGCTCGCATCCGCACTCGTGCTGAGCGCTGCAGCAAGCGCCGGCGACAACTACGGGGATCAGAAGGCGTCGGTCGACGCGAAGCTGAACGCGCTGCACGCGAAGATCGCCACCGAGCAGGCGAAGGAGTCCCGCCTCAGCTCGCAGATCGGCAGCCTGACGTCGCAGATCCATACGCTCGAGCTGCAGGTCGGCAACGTGTCGTCACGCCTTGCCTCCCTGCAGTCCGATCTCCAGTTGCACCAGCAGCGACTCGACAAGCTGAACGAGCTGTACCACGTGCAGACCGTGCGCTTCCGCTTCCTGAAGCACGAGTACAAGCTGGCGCTGAAGCGCCTGAATCTACGCCTGATCGACATCTACAAGCAGTCGGAGCCGACGACCGTCGACGTGCTGCTCGCCGCACGGAGCTTCAACGACGTGCTCGACCAGCTGGATTACCTGAACGCGATCGCAGCGGAGGACAACCACGTGGCGAGTCAGGTCGCGACGGCCAAGACGCAGATCAGGCGTCAGCGCGCCGCCACGACGAAGGTGCGCGCGAGTGTGCGCCACGAGGCGAACGTGATCAGCGCGCGCGTGCAGCAGCAGGCGATCCTCCGCGGCGAGCTGCTCTCGAGCAAGGGTCGGCTCGCAGGCGCGCGGTCGAGCAAGTCGAGCGCGCTCGTCGCGACGAAGAAGCAGGTGCAGAGCGCGATCGACGAGTCGCAGGCGCTTGCGCAGGCGAGCGCGGCGCTCGCTGCGAAGCTGCGTGGGGGCAGCGTCTCGCTCGAGCTCGACCCCGGCGGCGGGGAACGGCACGTTCGCGTGGCCGCTCTCCGGCCCGATCACGAGCCCGTTCGGGATGCGCTGGGGGACGCTGCATCCGGGCATCGACATCGGCGTCCCGGAGGGCACGCCGATCCACGCCGCCGGCACCGGCACCGTCGTCTGGTGTGGCTGGATGTCCGGCTACGGCAACCTCGTCATGATCGACCACCACAACGGCCTCGCGACGCTCTACGGCCACCAGTCCCGGATCGCCGCGAGCTGCGGCGAGCAGGTGACGACCGGCCAGGTGATCGGCTACACCGGCTGCACGGGCTTCTGCACCGGCCCGCACTTGCACTTCGAAGTCAGGCTTAACGGCACCCCCGTCGACCCGCTCGGGTATCTGCCTTAGAGCGCCGTCGCTGCGCCCGACCTGCGCGGGCGCAGCACGCAGCCGATCGGCCCTCGCCCCACGAGCGAGCAAAGCGAAGCGGTCGCAAGTGGGGAGAGCGAGGACGCCGCGCAGCGGCGTCCTCGCTCAAAACACCCGGCCGCCCCGGGGGGAGGCGGCCGGCGTCGTCGGGAGACGAACTTGCGGAAAAGAGCCGAGCCTCACAAGCCCAGCATTTCCGAATTACAACCGGTAAACGGCGCCGACGCCCGGGCGGTTACGGGCTGAGCGTCTCGACGAGCAGGACGACGTTCAGGACGACGATCAGCCCCGCGACGAGCACCGCCGCGACCGTCGTCGCGCGGGCGTTCACGAGCGCTCCCATGACCGACCGGCGCGCTGTGAACGCCACGAGCGGCACGAGCGCGAACGGGATCCCGAACGAGAGCACGACCTGGCTGAGGATCAGCGTGTGCGACGGGTCGGCGCCGAGCCCGATCACGACGAAGGCGGGGGCCATCGTCACGAGCCGGCGCACCCAGACGGGAATCGACCGCCGCACGAAGCCCTGCATGACGACCTGGCCCGCGAGCGTGCCGACCGCCGAGCTCGAGAGCCCGGAGAAGAGCAGCGCGATCGCGAAGAGCTCGCTCGACGCACCCCCGAGGAGCGGCTTCAGCGTCGTGTGCGCGACTTCGAGGGACTGGACGTCGTGACTGCCGTGCGCGAAGAACGTGCTTGCCGCCATCACGAGCATCGCCATGTTGATCAGCCCCGCGATCGCCATCGCGATGACGACGTCGATCTTCGTCAGCCGCATCAGCCGGCGGGCCTGCTCGTCGTTCTCGGGCCGGATCCGATGCTGCGTCAGCGCCGAGTGCAGCCAGATCACGTGCGGCATGACGGTTGCGCCGAGGATGCCGACCGCGAGCAGCACGGAGTCGCCGCCCGCGAACCCCGGCACGAGCGCGTGTCGCCCGACCGAGCCGAGATCCGGGTGCGCCTTGAAGAGCTCGACGACGTAGCACGCGCCGATCGCGAGCACGATCACGCCGATCGTCGCCTCGAGTGGGCGGAAGCCGAACCGCTGCAACCAGAGGATCCCGAACGCTGCAACCCCCGTCAGGAGCGCCGCGGGGAAGAGACCGATACCGAAGAGCAGGTGCATGCCGATCGCCGCTCCGAGGAACTCCGCGAGGTCGGTGGCGATCGCGATCCCCTCGGCCTGCAGCCAGAGCCCGATTGCGACGGGTCGCGAGAGCCGGTCGCGGCACACCTCGGCGAGGTTCCGGCCCGTCGCGATCCCGAGCTTCGCCGAGAGCGTCTGCACGAGCATCGCCATCAGGTTCGAGGCGACGATCACCCACAAGAGCGTGTAGCCGTACTTCGAGCCGCCGGCGATGTTCGTCGCGAAGTTGCCGGGATCGATGTACGCGACGGCCGCGATGAACGCGGGGCCGAGGAACGGCAGGATCCGCAGCCGTGCCGTGCCGCGGAGCATGCGCTCGCCGCGGTCGGCTGCTGCCTCGCTCGATGTCACAAAGTTAGACTAGCCTAACTTCAACAGCCTGAGATCCGGCAACTGGCGCCAGCGCTCGTCGATGTCGAAGCCGTAGCCGACGAAGAGCTCGTCGGGGACGACGAAGCCCACGTAGCGCACCGGCAGGTCGTCCACGAGCCGCCGGTAGGGACGGTCGAGCAGTGTCACCGCGGCCACCGAGCGCGGCCCGCGCAGCTCGAACGTGCGCACGAGGTAGTTGAGCGTCAGCCCGGTGTCGACGACGTCCTCCACCACGATCACGTCGCGGTCGGAGATGTCGGCGTCGAGGTCCTTGAGCACGCGGATCTGCTCGTGGCCGCCCATCTGCGCGCTCCCGTAGCCGGCGAGCTCGACGAAGTCGAGCGCATGCAGGATCGGCATCGCGCGCGAAAGGTCGGTGAGGAAGACGAGGCTCGCCTTCAGCGACCCGACGAGGATCGGCTCCTTGTCCGCGTAGTCGCGCGCGATCTCGGCCCCGAGCTCGCGCACGCGCGCTCCCAGCTCCTCGGCCGAGAGGTAGATCTCGCCGATGCGAGGATCTATGACGCCAGATCGAGACGGAAGTGCTGAGCCAGCCGTTCGAGGTCTCGTTTGTAGAAGAGCTTGATCCGGACATCCGGGTAGCGCTCGCGCAGCTTGCGCAGCTTCCGGTTCTTGCGGGTGACGAGCGACTGCTTCATCACCGTGAGCTCGACGTAGAGATCCTGCTCGGGTAGGTAGAAGTCGGGCGCGAACGCCTCGCGCACGCGGCCGTCCTCGTCTTCCTCCAGCACGAAGGTACGCGGCTCGTAGAGCCACGGGATGCCGTAGTAGTCGAGCACCTTCGCGCACTCGAGCTCGGCCTGGCTGGCGAAGCGCGGTGGCGTGGTACCCCGATATGCCTGGAAATCGGGGATATCGAACCCCATCCGCTCGTCACGGTACCTACGAGGTCGGACGGTGAAACGGCGGCAGGGCCGGGCCTGCTAGGAATCCGGGGCCGTGGCCCGCATCAGCCTCCTTCCCCAGAAGCGTGAGTTCTTCGACCTGTTCAACCAGGCGGCGGCGAACACCGTCGACATCTCGCAGTGCCTGATCGAGCTTCTGAACGAGTTCCCGGAGCGCGCAGAGGAGCGGATGCGCGACATCAAGGAGCTCGAGCATCAGGGCGACCGGCTGACGCACGAGCTCGTCGACCTGATCAACAGGACGTTCGTGACGCCGTTCGACCGCGACGACATGTACCGGCTCGCCGGCGTGCTCGACGACGTCTGCGACCACGTCGACGATTCGGCGGAGAAGATCCTCGGCTATGGGGCGCGCGAGATCCGCGAGCCTGCGCGGCGCCAGGCGGAGGTGATCCATCGCGCGGCTGCGAAGCTCTGCGAGGCGATCGGCATGCTCGACGGGTTCAAGGACTCGAAGCGGCAGCTGATCGAGCTGCGCGAGCTCGAAGATGAGGGCGACCGCATCGCGCGCGACGCGATCGCGGAGCTCTTCGGCGGCGGCGTCGACGCGATCGCGCTGATCCGCTGGAAGGACATCTACGAGCAGCTCGAGGAAGCCGTCGACGCCTGCGAGAACGCGGCCGACGTGCTCGAGGCGATCCTCGTCAAGAACCGTTGAGCGTAGGCTTGACGGAGCTCACCAAGGAGCGGAGGTACCGGCTTTGCCGGTGCCGAAGCGGAAACATTGAGCACCGTCCTGCTCGTCGTCGTCGTGGCTGTCGCGCTCGGCTTCGACTTCACGAACGGCTTTCACGACACCGCGAACTACGTCGCCACCTGGGTCGGCACGCGCGCGCTCTCGCCGCGCGTCGCAGTGCTCATCTCCGCCGCGGCGAACCTCGCGGGCGCATTCGTCACGACCGCCGTCGCGAAGACCGTGGGGAAGGGGATCATCGACACCGGCCTCGCAACGGAGAAGACGGTGCTCGCGGCGCTGATCGGGGCGACCGTCTGGAACCTGATCACGTGGTGGGTGGGCCTGCCGTCGAGCTCGACGCACGCTTTGATCGGCGGGCTCGTCGGCGCAGCGCTCGTGCAGTCGGGCTCGAGGGGCGTGCAGTGGCACGGCGTCTGGGAGAAGGTGGTGATCCCCGGAGCCGTCTCGCCGGCCGTCGGGTTCGCCGTCGCGTTCCTCTTGATGGTCGTGATCTACAACGTCTTCTTCCGCGCGTCGCCGGGGGTCGCGCACCGTGGCTTCCGCTACGGCCAGCTCGTGAGCGGGACGTGGGTCGCGTTCACGCACGGCGCGAACGACGCGCAGAAGACGATGGGCGTGATCGCGCTCGCGCTCTCGACGCACGGCACGATCTCGCACTTCTACATCCCGACCTGGGTGAAGATCGCCGCCGGCCTGACGATCGCGGCAGGCACGTACGCCGGCGGCTGGCGGATCATCCGCACACTCGGCCAGCGCATCTACAAGATGCAGCCCGAGCACGGCTTTGCCGCGCAGCTGAGCGCCGGCTCGACGCTGTACCTCGGCACGCGCTTCGGCTTCCCGATCTCGACGACGCACGTCGTCACCGGCTCGGTCATGGGAGCCGGGGCCGTGCGCGGCGTCTCGGCCGTCAAGTGGGGCATCGCGGGCAACATCCTCGTCGCCTGGCTGCTGACGCTCCCGGCCGCCGGCCTCGTCGCAGCCGCCCTGTATTACCCAGTGACCTGGATCTTCTAGGCTGAGGCATGGCTCAGGGGCTCGACCGCCCTTTCACGATCGTCCAGCTGTCCGATCTCCACTGTGGGCAGCAGTTCTTCCTGCCGAGCTTGCTCGAGCGGGCGATCGCCGAGATCGAACGAGCTCGCGCCCGACGTCGTTGTCATCTCGGGCGATCTCACCTCGCACGGCTTCAAGGAGGAGTACGCGGTCGCGCGGGACTTCCTGAACCGGATCGAGTGCGAGTCGATGATCGTCATCCCGGGCAACCACGACTCGCGGAACGTCGGCTACGTCCACTTCGAGGATCTCTTCGGCGACCGCAACTCGGTGCTGCGCATGGACGGCGTCACGCTCGTCGCGGTCGACTCGACCGAGCCCGACCTCGACAACGGTCAGATCGGCCGCGGGCGCTACGGCTGGATCGAGGAGCAGTTCGCCGATCCTGCAGACCTTCGCGTCTTCGTCGCTCCATCACCATCTGCTGCCGGTGCCGGGCACGGGCCGTGAGCGCAACATCGTGAACGACGCAGGCGACGCGCTCGAATGCCTGCAGCGCGCGGGCGTCGACCTCGTCCTCAGCGGGCACAAGCACGTGCCTTACGCATGGCGGCTCGAGGATCTCTTCATCGTCAACGCAGGCACCGTCTCGTCCTCGCGTCTTCGAGGGAACGGACGGCCCTGTTACAACATCGTCGAGGTCTCGGGGACTCACGTCGACGTGTGGCGGAAATACCCGTTCCACGGGCAGGAGCGGATCATCCAGTTCAACGCCGAGGACAAGACCTACGAGAAGTACACGGCGCGGATCGAAGGCGAGGTGACGTCGAACCGGTGAGAGCGATCGCGATCGTCGACGGCGAGCACTACCCCGACGTCGTGCGCGCTGCGCTCGCGGAGCTGCCGTACGAGTTCGTCGGCGTGATGCTCGTCGGCGGCACCGAGAAGCTGCGCGGCGAACCCGACTACGGCGTGCCGATCGTCGAGGAGCCGGGTGAGGCGCAGATCGTCGTCGACCTCTCCGACGAGCCGGTACTCGACGCCGGAGCTGCGGCTCGCACTCGCATCGCGCTTTCTCGCGCTCGGGCTGCCATACGTCGGCGCGGACTTCCGTTTCGACCCGCCGACGTTCCACCCGTTCGAGCTGCCGTCGCTCGCCGTCATCGGCACGGGCAAGCGTGTCGGCAAGACCGCAGTCACCGGTCATCTCGCGCGACTGCTCGCGCGCGACCGCAAGGTCGTCGTCGTCGCGATGGGACGGGGCGGTCCCGCGGAGCCGGAGCTCGTCTCGACGCCGCCGGCGTCGACGAGCTCGTCGCGCTCTCGCGCACGGGCCGGCACGCGGCGTCCGATCACCTGGAGACCGCGGCGCTCGCGCGCGTGCCGACGATCGGCTGCCGTCGAGCAGGCGGCGGCATGGCCGGGGCGCCCTTCGCGTCGAACGTGCTCGAAGGCGCGCAGCTCGCCGCGTCGCTCGAGCCCGACGTCGTCATCTTCGACGGCAGCGGCGCTGCGATCCCGCCGATCGCCACGCAGGCGCGCCTCCTCGTCGCACACGACGCGCAGCGGGCTGAACGCGTATCGCGCGCTCATCAGCGACATCGTGCTCGACGACCCGGCGTCGACTTCCAGCTGCGGCTCCGTCCGGTCGAGGAGCTCGCCGGTCGCGTCGCCGTCTTCACGACCGGCCCGGCGCAGACGAGCCACCTGGATGCCGAGGTCGTGCACGTCTCGCGCAACCTCGCGCGACGCGAGGCGCTTGCCGCCGATCTCGACGGAGTCGAGGCCGACACGTATCGTCGTCGAGCTCAAGGCGGCGGCGATCGACGTCGTCGCCGAGCATGCGCTCGCGCGCGGTGCTCGGGTCGTGCTCGCGGACAACGAGGTGATCGCGCCGGGCCTCGACGAGCGTGTGCTCGCGCTGCTGGGGCAGCGGGTGACGGCATGAGCCATCAGCGGCGGATCATGCCGCTGCCGCTCGGGGGCGAGCACGGCCTCCCGTACTCGCGTGGGCTGATGGCCCGAGCGCTGATGGCCGTCGGCGTGGCGCCTGACCGCGCGTACTCGCTCGCGCGACGCGTCGGCGACGATCTCGCTTCGCGTAGCACCGACATCGTCGAGCTCGACCGGCTCGAGTCGCACGCGGTCGAGAGTCTCGGCGAGGTGGAGGGCCGCGAGGCGCTCCGTCAGCTACGCCGCTACCAGGAGCTGCGCGAGCTCGACCTTCCGATCGTGATCCTGATCGGCGGCGCCACCGGCACCGGCAAGTCGACCGTCGCCACCGAGATCGCGTACCGGCTCGGAATCACGCGCGTCACCTCGACAGACTTCGTCCGGCAGACGATGCGCGCGTTCTTCTCGCACGAGTTCATGCCGTCGATCCACTACTCGAGCTTCGAGGCCGGCCTCGCCGCGCAGGAGTTCGACGATCCGCTCGTCGCCGGGTTCCTCGAGCAGTCCCGTCAGGTGCTCGTCGGCGTGCGCGCGTCGATCGAGCGGGCGCTGCAAGAAGGCTGGTCGATGGTGCTCGAAGGCGTCCACCTCGTGCCCGGGCTGCTTCCGTCGCCGCTCGAGAACACGCTCGCCACGGCCTGCGTGCTGCAGATCTCGGACGAGACGGCGCACGCGCAGCATTTCTTCACCCGCGAAGCGGGCGAGCAGCGGCCGATGTCGAAGTACCTCGACCGCTTCGACGAGATCCGGCGGCTGCAGCGTTACATCGTCGGCCGTGCCGAGCGCGAAGGCGTGGCCGTGATCGAGAACGAGAGCGCCGACCGTGCGACACGTGCTGTCGCCGAGCTCGTGCTCTCGGCTGCGGAGCGCGTGCGGGAGCACGCGTGACGCAGACGGAGCCCGAGCAGCACACCGAGCCGACTCCGCAGCAGCAGACGCCGTGCCAGTGCCAGTCGTATCTGCGTGCGACCGAGCATGCCGCGCTGCGAGCCGCGCGTTGGCTCGGCCGCGCCGACCAGGAAGCAGCCGAGGCCGCCGCTGCGGAAGGCATGCAGTACTCGCTCGAGCATCCTCCCGATCCGCGGGCGCATCGTCTTCGGATCCGCGGGCGACGAGTCGGGGCTGACGCCCGGCACCGTGATCGGCAGCGGCGACCACGAGGTCGATCTCGCGCTCGATCCGCTCGAGGGGCGTGGCGTCGTCGCGCGCGGCGGCAACGGCGCGATGTCGATGATCGCGGCCGGCGATCCGGGGCAGCTGCTGACGCTGCCCGACATGTACATGCGCAAGGTCGCGGTCGGCCCGCGTGCGCGCGGCTCGATCGACCTGCTGCGACCCGTCGGCGAGAACATCGAGGCGATCGCGGAGGCGTTCGGCCGGCGCGTGAACGACGTCACGACGATCGTGCTCGATCGCCCACGGCATCACGACCTGATCGAGGAGATCCGGAACGCAGGCGCGCGGATCAAGCTGATCCACGACGGCGACGTCACCGCCGCGATCTCCGCCGCGATCCGCGGCACCAATGACCATCTCGCGATCGGGATCGGCGGGACGCGGCAGGCTGTGCTCTCGGCGGCCGCACTCCGGTGTCTCGGAGGCGAGCTGCAGGCGCAGTTCTGGCCGACCTCGCGGGCCGAGATCGACGAGCTCCGGCGGCTCGGGATCGACGACTACTCGCGCATCTACCGCACCGAGGATCTCGCGCCGGGCGAGATGATCGTCGCCGCGACCGGCGTCTCGAATGGCGACCTGCTTCGTGGCGTCCGCTTCCTCGCCGACAGCGCGCGCACGACCTCGCTGCTGATGTGCACGCGCTGCAACTGGGTGCGCTTCGTCGACGGGATTCACTTCTTCGCGCGCGAGCGGCGCGAAGAGGTACGGCTGCTCGGGTACTGACGGGCGCGACTAGCTTCGCGGCCTTGCGCACGTGCTAGAACCAGCCGGCGCGCGCCAGCACATCTTGCGAGACCTCTCTTACCGTGCGGTCGCCGGCGATGACGAAGTCGAAGAGATCGTGGGCGAGGGCGTTGCGCCGGATTTGCTCGGCGGGTCGGAGATGCCAGTCGAGTGCGCCGCCCACCCGACCAGCATCGGTAGGCGTCGGGGGACATTTACGAACGCTGGCGCAGCCGAGTTCAAGGTCTGTACGGAGGCCCGGCGCTAGACCGTCGTCGCAGATATGCCGCACATGCGATCAGACCCAGCCCCGGCACGAGCAGCACCGCGACGATCACCGCGTCCACGGTGCGACCGCTTGCGATGGAGATTCCCAGGGCAGCCGCGAGAAGGACGACCGTAGCCATTGTCTGCCATCTGATCGGGAGCCGCTCGCGCATATCCAGAAGCTTCTTCCGCTCAGGCGTCTTTCGCGAACACCGAAACGCATCGGCGAACCGGAGGACGACCAGAACAGGGGGATAGGATCGGTCGGTGGGCCTGGACACGCAGATCAGCGACTTGACGGATCGCTGGCAGCTCACGATCGAAGGCCGTGATGTGGAAGGAGCTGCACGCTTCCTTTCCGACGACTACGCCCTCGTCATTCTTGAACCACAGCCGGCCGTCGTAACGCGAGACGAGTGGCTTCGCATGTTGCCCGACTACGCAGTCAGTGGCTATGCCGTCGAGGAGCGAATCGTGCAGCCGGGTAGGGATCTGTGCACGGTCTTCCAGCGGGTCGACCAGACAGCTCTGGTGAAGGGCGTCGAACGAAGCGGCATCTTCATCCTTCTCGACGTGTGGGTGCAGGAGGGTGATGCGTGGCGGGTCTGGCGCCGCCACTCGACACCACTCTCGGCCGGCCCAGCGCCCCGCGCCTGAGCGGCGCCCGGAGGCGTTACGGAACGCGGAACAGGTTCAACAGGGTGTCGACGACCGGGAAGACCTGGGGCGGGCTGACGTTCCCGAGTGTCACCGCAACGATGCCGAGCTTCGGATTGATGTCGAGCTCGCCGGCAGCGCCCGGCGCGCCGCCGTTGTGCCAGATCGTTTGCGGATCGCCCGGCCGGCCGTTGCGAATGCCGAATCCATAGCCGTAGCCACCGCCCGGCGCCTTCACCTTCGAGCTCGTAACGATCTTGGTCAGGGCATGGCTGAGGAGTCGACCGCTCTCGAGAGCACGTGCGAACGAGATCAGGTCGCGGGCGGACGAGTAGCAGCCGCCGTCCGCTGTGCCGACCGGTGGCAGCGATGCAGTGTTCGTCGCGCCACCGGGCAAGTAGCCGACGGCGGCGAACGCAGGCAGCCTCGTGCGCATGAAGCAGCCGGTGTGCGTCATTCCGGCCGGCTTCCAGACGTGTCGGGCGAGATAGTGGTCGTAACGCTCGCCGCTCGCCTTCTCGATTACCAGGCCTGCGAGCACGAAGCCCGAGTTGCTGTACGCCCAACGAGTGCCCGGAGCGAATTGCAACCGCTCGTGGGTTACGAGAGGTAGATATGCCCCGAGCGTCGTGAGTGACGGTCGAAGCCGAGGATAGGCAGGATCGGCGAACACATCACCGAGACCCGACGTATGGTCGAGCAACTCGGCGACGGTGATCGACCGTAGCCGCTTGGGGAGTCGTGGAACGTATTTGCCGACCGCGTCATCGAAGCGGAGCCTCCCGGCTTGCACGAGTTGAGCAGCGGCGACCCCGGTGAACATCTTCCCCATGGATGCGAGGTTGAACGACGTGTCCAGCGTCACGTGACGCCCGCGTGTCTTGTCAGCGCGGCCGTAGCCGTGGGCGAAGACGATGTGTCCACGCCGAGCCACGGCGATCTCGCCGCTGAATTTGGCGCGCGCGACGGCACGATCAAGCTTCTGCGCGATCGTCGAAGGTGCAGAACCGAACTGAGCAACCGTCAACGACAGCAGGAGCGCCGCTGTCTTCATCGAGCACACATATACGGGGTGCGCCTGAGAGCGACTTAAGGAACGAGCCGCTTGACGCAGCGGTTTCGGACCGGCCGCCGCCCGCCGCCACGAGCGCTGAGCTATTCGAGCGGAGGCCCGAGATTCACCTGGCCGTGCGCCGCGAAGATCTCGGCAAGCTCCTCGGGCGACGGGCGCGGTGCGGTTTTCGGTGGGAGCGTGGGCGCAGACGCCGGCACGGATGCAGCTCGGACCATCTCCTCGAGCCCGGCCGGCGTGCTGAGGACGAGCACGCGTGCGGTCTCGCTCTCGACTCGAAACGTGTGCGGGACTCCCATCGGGACCGCTGCCGTGCCGCCCGCGAGCAGCTCGAATCGCTCGCTGCCTGCTTGGAGCGTCAAGCTCCCCTCGAGGACGACGTAGCTCTCGTCCTGGGGATGCGTGTGCAGCGGCGGCGAAGCTCCCTGCGGGAACAGGAACTCCAAGAGCGAGTAGCGACCGTCGACCGCTTCAGGCGGAATCCTGATCGTCACGAGCGTCCCCAGGAACCAGCGGGTCTCGCCCTCGCCCACCGCCGACCAGGTCGCGTCGTCGATTGGTCTCGAATCCACGCCGAATATCTAACAGAGCCACCAAGGACTGCGTCTACAATCCCCTCGTGGCCAGCAGCAACGACGTGCTCGAAGCACTCCGCCAGGTCGAGGATCCCGAGCTCGGGATGGACGTCGTCGATCTCGGGCTCGTGTACGAGGTCGAGATGGACGGGCCGAAGGCGAAGATCACGTACAGCCTCACGTCCATGGGCTGCCCTGCCGGCCCGCTGATCGCGCAGGACATGGATCGCGCCGCACACGAGGTGCCCGGCGTGGAGGAGGTAGATCTCGAGCTGACGTTCGACCCGCCGTGGACTCCCGACCGGATGTCCGACGACGCGAAGTTCATCCTGGGCTTCGGCTGATGAACGAGCAGCAGGCCGCACGCATCGCGCAGAACGAAGCGATCTATCGCGCGGTCAACGAGAAGATCGAGGACTTGAACCGCGCGTTCGCTCCGGTGCTCGAGACGATGTCGATCGTCTGTGAGTGCGGCAACGCGTCGTGTGCGATGCAGATCGAAGTCGACCTCACGACGTACGAGCGCGTCCGCGCTGATCCAGTGCTCTTCTTCGTCGTCCCCGGTCACGAGATCACCGACGTCGAAGACGTCGTCGAGGAGCGGGATGCCTACGTGGTCGTGCGCAAGAGCAGACCCACAGGGCAGGCGATCGCGCACGAGACGGATCCGCGCAGCTAGCTAGGAAACGCGGCGCGGCTCGCGGTCGAGCGCGCCCGCCTCGATCAGCGAGGCGACGAGTGCGGCGCGCTGATCCTCGACCTGCCCCGTCAACATCCGCAGGAAGTCGTCCGGATCGGGCTCGCTGCGAAGCGCCTCGAGTACGCGCTCGGTCGTCTCGAGCGCCTGACGGGTCTCCTCCTTCGGATCCGGCTCCATGTACATCGGGTGCCCAAGGCGTGCCCGATCCAAACGACGAGGCCCTAGCCGGGGATCGTCAACACGATCTTGCCGAGCTGCTCGCCTGCCTCCAGCCGCTCGTGAGCGGCACGGATCTCCGCGAGCGGCAGCACCTCGTCGACGACCGGCCGCGCGCGTCCGTCGGCGACGAGCGCGTAGGCGCCCTCGAAGTCCGCCTTCGTGCCCATCGTCGAGCCGAGGATCGTCAAGCCCTTCCACCAGACGCGGTGCAGTGCGGCCGGCGGATTCGGGCCGGTGGTCGCGCCGCAGACCGTGACGCGGCCGTCGCGTGCGGCGACATCGAGCGACGTGCGCCAGGTCGCCTCGCCGACATGCTCGACGACGATGTCGGCTCCGTGCCCTCCGGTCGCTTCCTTCACGCGCTCCCTTCACGTCGTCCGTCCGCGTGGTTGACCGTGACGTCGGCGCCGAGCTCGCGCGCGCGCTCGAGCTTCGCGTCGCTCGACGACGTCACGATCGTCCTGGCGCCGAGCGCCTTCGCGATCGCGAGACCGGCAGTCGACACGCCGCTGCCGATCCCCCAGAGGAACACCCACTCGCCCGGCTGCAGCCTGCGCGCGCGTCACGAGCATGCGGTACGCCGTCTCGAACACGAGCGGGAACGCGGCCGCCTCCTCGAACGAGAGCCCGTCCGGGATCGGGTAGACGTTCGTCGCCGGCACGGCGATCAGCTCGGCGTTCGTGCCGTCACCGTGCTCGCCGACCACGTGGATCGAGCCGTCAGGCCCTTCGATGCCGGGGTTGATGACGACGCGCTGCCCGGGCTCGAGGCCGGAGACGCCCGCGCCGAGCGACTCGACGACGCCGGCGCCGTCCGCACCGAGGATCCGCGGCTTCGGGACCGACGGCAGCCCCTTCCGGATCCAGACGTCGAGATGGTTCAGCGCCGACGGCGCGCAGCCGGACGAGCACCTCGCCCGCAGCCGGCTTCGGGTCCGGGGCGTCCTCGAGGACGAGCACCTCGGGGCCGCCGTCCTCGTGGATACGAACTGCCCGCACCCGGGGCACACTATCCACGTGACGGGGCACGACCTGCAGCGCATCGCGGAGGAGCTCGGGCTCGACGCTGTCGGCGCGACGCCGGCGGTCGCCTACGAGCGCGACCGAGCGCGCACATCCGCGACCGCAGCGCGCGCGGTCTCTTCGCCGACATGAAATTCACGATGGCGCAGCCCGAGCGCTCCTGCCATCCCGAGACGCTCCTGGCCGGCGCGCGCACCGTCGTGTCGGCCGCGCTCTGCTACTACGCCGCAGAGCCGGAGCGTGCGGGCGGGCACGGTCGCCTGCCGCGCTACACGTGGGACGACGGCTACGCGGAGCTCCGCGAGAAGCTCGACGAGCTCGGACGCAGGCTCGGCGGGGGCTACCGCGTGCTCGTCGACGCGAACCAGCACGTCGACCGCGAGGCGGCGGCTCGGAGCGGCGTCGGTTTCTACGGGAAGAACACGACTGCTGATCACGCGACGCCACGGATCGTGGGTCGTGCTCGGCACGCTCGTCACCGACGTGGAGCTCGAGCCGACGCCGGCCGCTCGAGACCGACTGCGGCGAGTGCCGGCTCTGCATCGACGCCTGCCCGACCGACGCGCTCGACGAGGCCGGGCGTGCTCGACGCGACCAAGTGCCTCTCCTACTGGTCGCAGTCGCCCGCGGCGATCCCGACGTCGTACCGCGAGGCGCATGGGAGCGCAGGTCTACGGCTGCGACATCTGCCAGGACGTCTGCCCGTGGAACCGCGGCGTCGAGAAGCGACGGCGCGACGAGCCGCGCCGCGGAGGCGCACGTCTCGCTCGTCGACTGGCTCAACGCCGACGCAGCCGAGCTGCGTGCCCGGTACGACCGTCTCTACGTGCCGCGGAACGACGGCCGACTCCTGCAGCGGAACGCGCTCGTCGCGGCCGGCAACGTCGGCGGCGAGCCCGAGCGTGCAGTCGTCGAGCAGTACGCGCGCGGCGACGACCCACTGCTCGCCGAGCACGCGCAGTGGGCGCTCGAGCGGATGGAAGCGCGCGCATGACGCCCCGGCGCTCGGTCGAACGCTGGATCGGCTGGGTGCGCCTCGGCGGCGTGCTCTTCGCGCTGATCGAGGTCGGGTTCTTCAGCTCCGACTTCCCGCGGCAGTACCACAGCGCCGCCTGGGCGATCACCGCCGTCTTCGGCGTCGGGGCAGTCGCGCTCTTCTTCCTGATCGAGCGCGCAAGCGAGTCGATGCTGCGCCTCGTCGGAGCGTTCTCGCTCGTCTTCGACACCGCGGTCATCTGGTCGTACGGGATCGTCTTCACCTTCGAGTTCGGCAACCAGACGCGGTGGGCCACGATCTTCGTCGCTCGTCGAAGCAGCGCTGCGCTTCGGCCTCCGCGGCGGCGTGCTCTTGCCGATCGTCGCCGGCGGCTACTTCGCGTTCAACGAGTGGTGGCGCGGCCGCTACTTCGGGCCGCCCGGCTTCGTCACCGACCGGGTGACGTTCCCGACGGGCGTGATCTTCCTCACGGGCCTGATCGTCGGCTGGCTCGTCTGGCGGCTGGACGAGGAGGCGCGCACCGGCGGGGAACGCGCCGCGGAGGCCGAGCGCCTCCGTGACGCAGCTCGGCCGGCGTGTCGACGTGCTCGAGGCCGCGAACCGCTCTGCGCGCGCGCTCGGCTCGTCGCTCGAGATCGAGCAGTCGTTCGGTGCATTCATCCGCGAGGTGCGCGGCCTGTCCCGTTCGACCGGACGGCGATCGTGCTCGTCGAGAACGGCAGTGCCCGCACGATCGCGACGTTCGGGCTCGGGGCGGCCGAGGTGTTCCCGCCGGGGAGCGCGGGGCCGCTCGAGGGCTCGGTGCTCGAGCGCGTGGTCAGCGGCGAGGTGGTCGTCCGCCGGGATCTGCAGGAGTCGCGCTACCCCGAGGACGAGCAGCTCGTCAGGCTCGGCCTGCGGAGCGAGCTGATCGCGCCGCTCCTCCTCGGTGCGCAGCCGATCGGGATGATCTCGCTCTCACGCGTCGAGGCGGCCGCCTTCACGGCGGAGGAGATCGATCTCGTCTCGCTGCTCGGGCGGCTCGTGGCGACGGCGGTGCAGAACATCCGTGCCTACGAGGCGGAGCGGCATACGGTCGAAGAGCTGCGCCGTCTCTCGGCGCTACGCGCCGACTTCGTCTCGCTCGTCTCGCACGAGCTGCGGAGCCCGATGGCCGCCGTGATCGGCGCCGCCCGGACGCTGCAGGAGCGCTGGCGCACGCTCGCGCCCGGACAGCGAGAGGCATTCCTCGCCCTGATCGCGGACGAGACCAACCGGCTCGCCGCGCTCATCGGCGACGTGCTCGACACGTCGCGCATCGAGGCCGGCACGTTCACCTACAGCTTCACGGACGTCGATCTCGTGCGCGTCGTCGAGGACGCCGTGGCCACCGCGTCGATCGGCCAGGACGAGGTGCGAGTGCACGCCGACGTCCAGGAGCTTGCCGAGCATCCGCGGCGACCGCGAGCGGCTGCGGCAGGTGCTGACGAACCTGATCGACAACGCCGTCAAGTACTCGCCGGCCGGCGCCGAGGTCGAGGTCAGCGCGAAGCGCGAGAACGGCGCCGTGCGCATCGCCGTCAGCGACCGGGGGCCCGGCATCCCACACGACCAGCAGCGGCTGATCTTCGAGAAGTTCGGGCGCGCGGACGTCGCCCGGCGGCTCGAAGCCCGGCACCGGCCTCGGGCTGTTCATCGCCCGCTCGATCGCGGAGGCGCACGGCGGCACGCTCGAGGTGCGCTCGCGGCCCGAGTCGGGCGCGACGTTCACGCTGACGCTGCCGACGTCCTAGAGCTTGACGCGCATGCGCTCGACGCCGAGCTCTTTCGCGAGCTCGCGCGCGCGCGCCGCTACACGCGAGCGCAGCTCCGCAGGCTCGAGCACGATTGCCTCGCCGCGCTTCGACAGGATCTCGCTCTCGAGCCACTCGTCGCTGCCGACGGGGATCTCCCGAAGCGCGCCGCCGCCGACGAGCTTGCGCGCGCCGCGCTCGATCTCGTACCGCGCGATCTCCGGCGTGTAGAGCACGCGTGCGGTACGCGCGCCGCGCAGGCGCGTCGGCTCGAAGCCCTCGCGCGGCTCGAAGCGCTCCTTCTGCAGCTTCGCGCTGCGCATCCGGTCGAGCCGGAAGGAACGCTCGCCGTCACTCGTGCGGTCCCACGTGTGCACGTACCAGTGCGGCAGCTCGCGGCCGAAGCGATACGGCTCGACGAGGCGCGTCGACGGCTGCGCGTCGACCTCTTTCTGGTACTCGATCTCGACGAGCCGCCGCTCGTCCATGCCACGCGCGAGCGTCTGGATCAGGTCGTCCTCCTCGCTCTCCGCCTCCGCCGGTGCCTGCGCCAGCTCGAACTGGCCGAATGTCTCCTCGAGCTTCTTGCGCACGCGCGTCAGCGGCGTGTGCGCGTCGGCGGCGATCATCGGGCCGACGTAGTCGAGCGCGAGCCGGATCGCACGCGCCTCGAGCGGGGTCAGGCGGGGCGGCAGCCGGAATGTGTCGCCCCAGAGCTCCTTGTCGACGTGCACGGTGTCGCCCGTGAGCTCGGCGTAGATCGTGTAGCAGCCGCCGCCGAAGTTGACGAGGTTGAGGAGCGAGAGATGCTCCTCGAGCTCCTCGGCGGGGATCGACGGGAAGCGCTCGAGCAGGTCTGCAGCCGGGATCTCCGCCTCCTTGCCCTCACCGCACGCGGCGAGGAGATAGGCGAGGAGCGCCTGGAGGACGGCGAAGCGCTCCGGCGCAACCGGGCCGGCGGGCCGCTCGAGGCCGCCGTCGACGACGTGCTGCGGCGCCTCGCGCGGCACGGCGGGCGCGGAGCCCTCGTGACCGTCGCGCACGCGGCGAAGCGCGGTCGCGACCTCGCGGCGGAGCTCGTCCGGCTCGACCGGGACGGCGCGGCCGTCCTGCTTCAGCACCCACGACGCGAGTTGGGGGAGAGAGGAGTACTCGGTGACGAAGACGCCGTCCTCGAGGCGACCGGTCGAGCCATACGTGCGCTGCACCCACCAGGCGGTGTCGCCCGGCACAGCGATGCGCGCCTCTCCGACGATCTCGCCGACCTGCCACGGAGGGCGGCCGCGGTAGAGCTCGATGTCGAAGTCGGGCGGCAGCTTGAAGTCGCGCTCGCGCCGCGTCGCGAACTTGATCTCGCCGCGGATGCGCGTGACGCGGAACGTGCGGATGTCGTCGCGGTCGAGGTCGTAGCCGACGACGTACCAGCCGCCGTTGTCGGAGACGAGCGCATAGGGATTGAGCGCGCGCTCCGAGACCTGGTCGCGCGACGCCGCCCAGTACTCGAACTTCACCGTGCGCTGCTTCGAGATCGCGCCCTCGAGCTTTGCGAGCCGACCCGGCATCTCCGGTGAATAGTCGTGGTCGAGCACCTCGACGCGCGAAGCAGTGTCGCTCGGCGGCTCGTCGAATCCGGGTCGGCCGAGCGCAAGGTTCTGCAGCGCGAGCCGCAGCGGCTCGGCGTACGCGAACTTCCCTTCGAGCAGGTAGAGCGCGGTCTGCAGCGCGGCGAGCTCTTCGTTCTCGAGCTCGAGTTGCGGCAGGAAGTACTGCTCCGAGCGAAGCGTGTACAGCTCTTCGCCGGTGAACTCGTCGCGCTGCGACTGCAGCGGCACGCCGAGCGCGAGGAGCTCTGCGCGGTCCGAGTAGAACCGGCGCGCGAACGCCTCGTCCGACATCTCCGAATAGCCCTCGACGTTCGACTTCACGTCACGTGCCGTGATTGGCCGGCGCTCCGCCATCAGGAAGGCGACGAGCGAGAGCTGGCGGATCAGCTTGTCCGTATCGTGCGACACCCCTCGGTCACACTACACGGGCGTTCGTGTGGAACGTGCCGTGGGAAAGCTGTGGATTACGCCGCAGCTTTTGCTTCCAGATGCTGATGCGACGGGCAGTAGTCGCGATCCGGAAGCGGGGTGCGCTGGCACGGCTTGCCCTTGCGCGTCGTGGCGCGGCACCGCGCGACTCCGCCGTCGAGCGCACCGGCTTCGATCTGCTCTTCGATGAATTGCGTCGCTGCCTGCACGCCTTGCGTGACGGCCCATGCGACGTCGGACTGGCACGTGATCGGGAAGTAGCGGCGGACATCCTGGAAGAGCGCCCGGTCCGGCTTCGCGAAGTAGAGCGGGTCGTTCGCGAGGCGCTCCATCGTCTGCTCGCAGGCCTCGAGCACTGCGCGCCTCGACTCGAGTTGGGACTCGCGGTCGCCGTACGGGTCGATCATGTCCTTGACCGATCGGTAAATGGCCCGCGAATACTGATACATGCAGTGTTGCAACTGGAGGGTCCGCTCTTCGATCACTAGTCTCTCCAACTCCTATGAAGTTCCCGCCAAACTACTGTTAACGGCGGGTTAACGGGTTCGCCGCCCCCTCCTCCAGAAGCCGATCCTACACGTTCGCGCCCCTGTTACAAAGTGGGCCTCTTTGTTGCCATTGCAGCGAACGTGGGTTCCTGTTCGCAGGCTGTCGGGTGCCCCGCCCAAGAGAGGGTTACACCTAGCGGGTGACGCGCGTCTGATAGGCGTCGGGGAAGCCGTTCGCGTGGGCGCGGGAGATCCCGGCCGAGGCATCGGCCTGGGTGCGGTAGATCCCCGAGAAGATCGCGTAGTAGCCGGCGTGGAGGCTCGAGTACTTCGAGGAGACGAGGATCCCGACCTGGGGGAGGCCCGCGATTTTCGCCTTCCGGGCGCGTGCGAGGGCCGCCGGGCGTCCGTTCGCGATCGGGAGGGACTCGAGCACGACGGTGTACCCGCTCTGGCCCGAGGGCCACGCCGTGAGGGCATTCGGGTTCGAGGGCTTCACCGGGGTCGTCGGCGTGGAGGTCGAGGGCGAGCCCGGCGCCTGCGGCAGCGGGCCGGAGGTCGTCGTCGGCCCCGGCGCCCCGGGCAGCGTGCTCGTCGGCGTCGTGCCCGTGACGGTCTGCTCGGTCGCACCGGGGCCGAGCGGGACGTTCGTCGTCGCGACGGCGGGTCCGGCGGCCGACGAGCGTGTCGAGTTCGCGATCAGGACCGCAGCCGTCGCGACGACGGTCAGGATGAGGAAGAACGCCACGGGCCACACCCAGTCGCCCGGGTACCAGGCGAACCGGCGCTGCCACGACGACGCGAGCACGCCGACGACGCCGCGGTTCGTCGGCAGCCGGGCACCGCATTCGAGGCAGTACTCCTGCAGCGGCTCGTAGGCCACGCCGCAGCGCGGACAGAAATCGCGAGGTTCCTCCGGGTTCATGATCCCTGCGCAGGCAGCGGGGGTGGTGCGTCCGCGACCGGGCGTCCACACTGGCCGCAGAACTTCGAGCCCCAGAAGATCGGCGCTCCGCAGTCGCACCGCGCCGAGGGGCGGGTCCGCCCGCGGGAGACCGAGGCCGCGAGCAGCGCGTCGAGGTCGGCGAGCCGCTCCTCGAGGCGTTGCAGCTCGACGCAGCGGTCGACGAGCAGGTCCTGTCGGAACTGGTCGCGGCGGTACATCTCGAGCATCAGTCCGCCGAGGTCGCGAAGCCGCTCCTCGCGCACCTGCAGGAGGGCGCGGCGCTCGCGCCGGAGCTGGCCGGCGGGCGGGAGCGCGCGGCGGACCGCCCGGGCCGTGGGCGGCGGCGCGGGCTGCGGGGGAGCCGGCTCGACGGCGGGCGCGCGGCGGATGCGCATCCCCGGGATGGTATTTACGCGGGCGGCTGGGTGGGCTGCTCGCCACGGGCCGCGCGCTTGCCGAAGCCCGCGAAATACGCGACGGCGAGGATCAGGCCGACGAGGCCGATGATCCAGCCGAACGGCAAGAAGAATCCGAACACGACCCCGATGACGATCAGCGCGAGTGCGATTCCGATCATGCGCGGAGCGTCTCCGCGCCGAGGCGAGGCGAAACCGCCTCTGGGGTCAGACACCGCGCAGCGGTGTCTGACCCCGCTGTCGAATCGGGCGTCGCCAGAACAGCGGGGTCAGACCCCGGAGGGGTCAGACCCCATTCAGCGCTGGATCACGACGAGGCGTTCTTCGGTCATCTCTCGCACGGCCCAGGCGGGGCCTTCCTTCGTGTTGCCGGACGCCTTGACGCCGCCGTAGGGCATCTGGTCGCTGCGGAAGGTCGGCGCCTCGTTCACGACGACGCCGCCGAACTCGAGCTGCTCGGCCGCGTCGAATGCCGCGTCGAGCGACGCCGTGAAGATCCCGGCCTGCAGGCCGAAGCGCGTCCCGTTCGCGCGCTCGATCGCCTCGGCGAGCGAGTCGACCGCGTTGACGACGACGACCGGCCCGAAGACCTCCTCGCAGCTCACCTTCGCGTCGTCGGAGACATTCGCGATCACCGTCGGCTTCAGCAGGCCGTCCTGCTCGCCGCCGGTGAGCACCTCGCCGCCGGACTCGTCGATCCACGCGCGGATGCGCGTCCCCGCGTCGTCGTCGATCACCGGCCCGACGTCGGTGTCGTCGTCCGCAGGATCGCCGACCTTGAGCGCCTCGACCTTCGGCACGAACGCGGCGACGAACGCGTCGAACGCCGCGCGCTCGACGTAGATGCGCTGCACGGAGATGCAACTCTGCCCGGCGAACGAGAACGCGTTCGCTGCAAGCTTCGACGCCGCGGTCTCGATGTCGGCGTCGGCTGTGACGATCACCGGCGTCGAGTTGCCGAGCTCGAGCTTCACGCGCTTACGCGGCGCGCGCTCCTGCAGCTTCCAGCCGACGTCGCCCGAGCCGGTGAACGTGATCAGACGGACACGCTCGTCCTCGACGAGCACGTCACCGATCTCTGCCGCCGGCCCGACGAGCACGTTCAGCCAGCCTGCAGGCAGGCCCGCCTCCTGCTCGAGCTCGGCGAGCAGGAGTGCCGAGAGCGGCGTCTGCGACGCCGGCTTCAACACGACTGGGCAGCCGGCGGCGAGCGCAGGCGCGAGCTTGTGCGCGACGAGGTTGCACGGGAAGTTGAACGGCGAGATCGCGCCGACGATCCCGATCGGCCGGCGCAACGTGAACCCGAGCTTGCCTTCGCCGGCCTGCGCGCTCTCGAGCGGCACCATCTCGCCCGCGAGCTTGCGCGCCTCGACGGCGGCGAACGTATAGGTCGACATCGCGCGGGACGCCTCGACGCGTGCGGTCTTGATCGGCTTGCCCGCCTCGTCGCTGATCGTCCGTGCGACCTCCTCGTGGCGGCGGCCGATCAGCCCGGCGACCTTGACGAGGATCTCCGCCCGCTTGTGCGCGGGCAGCGGTTGCTCGAGGGCACGGGCCGCCGCGTCGACGGCGCGGCGCGCCTCTGCCGCCCCGGCTTTCGCCACGCGCCCGACGACCTCGCCGGAATACGGCGAGCGAACCTCGACGCGGTCGCCCGTCTCGACCCACTCGCCGTCGATCAGGAGCGCGCGCTCGACTGCGGTCGCGGCCATCGTGCAAGTGTATGCGGATGATCGAGTCGCATCTCGCTGCGACGGTGCAGGCGTTCGGCGGCACGTTTCCCGTCTTCGTGCACACGATCGAGCACCGCGACGGGCTCGTCCTCGTCGACACGGGGATGATCGACTCGACCCCCGAGCTCGACGAGGAGTGGGGGCCGGAGCCGAAGCCGCTCCCGGACGACCTCGTGGCGCGCGTCGCAGTCGTCATCAACACGCACCTCCACTTCGACCACTGCGGCGGCAACCGCCGCTTCGCCGGCGTTCCCATCCACGTGCAGGCTCGCGAGCTCGCCGACGCCCGCACGCAGCCCGACTACACGGTGCGGGAGTGGGTCGACTTCGACGGCGCGACCTACGTCGAGCACCAGGGCGAGGCCGAGGTGCTTCCGGGCGTTCGTCTTCTACCCGCGCCGGGGCACACCGACGGCCACCAGGTCGTGCTCGTCGACACCGACGACGGGCTCGTCGTGCTCGGCGGCGACGTCGCCTATTCGTTCCGCGAGCTCGGCGAGGGAAAGACGGAGGGCCAGCAGCGCGTGCTCGAGCTCGCCGCGCCGACGTGGCTCGCGCACACCGAGCGGCCGCAGGTTCCGTTAAGAGACTTCAGGCGGTAGCCGCGCCGCGAGCGCCTCGAGCACCTTCCACTGCATCGAGGGCAGCCGGCGCAGCAGGCTGCGGAACGCCGGCGCCGTCAGCACGAGCGCGTGCGTCGGCTGTGTCGTCTTCACGGTCGCCGTTCGGGGCTGTCCGCTGACGAGGGCGATCTCGCCGAGGAAGTCGCCGGGGCCGAGCTGATTCACCTTGCGCCCGCGGCGGATCACGTCGGCGGCGCCGTCGATGATGATCACGAACTCGCGACCGGCCGCGCCCTCCTTCGTCAGCTGGTAGCCGGCGGGGACGACCACCTCGTCGATCGTCTCGGCGAGCTCGCGGAGCTCCCGGCGGGAGCAGTCGGCGAAGAGCGGCACCTCCGCGATCAGCTCGATCTTCTTGTCCTTCTTCAACACTCGCCCATTGTCCGTGCGCGCGAGTGCGCGGGTCAAGCTGCCGCCGATACGATTCGGCCATGGCGGCACGTGAGACCGAGGCCCTGATCGTCGACGCCGTACGCAGTCCGATCGGCAAAAAGAACGGGACGCTCTCGCATATCCGCGGCGACGAGCTCTCGGCGCAGGTCGTGAACGGCCTGCTCGCGCGGCACGATCTCGACCCGGCCGGGATCGAGGATCTGCAGTGGGGCTGCGTCACCCAGGTCGACGAGCAGGCGTGGAACATCGGCCGGAACGTGGCGCTCACCGCCGGCTGGCCGGTGTCGGTCTGCGGCACGACCGTCGACCGCCAGTGCGGCTCCTCGATGCAGTCGAACTTCAATGCCGCGGCCGCGGTCTGGTCGGGTCAGCTCGACCTCGTGATCTCGGGCGGCGTCGAGATGATGTCGCGTGTGCCGATGGGGTCGAACCACGGCTCGATGTCCGACCTCGTGCACAACCGCTTCGACATCGTCATGCAAGGGATCTCGGCCGAGGAGATCGCGAAGGAGTGGAAGCTCTCGCGCGAGGAGCTCGACCGCTACTCGTTCGAGTCGCACGCGCGCGCGGCGCGGGCGCGCGACGAGGGCCGCTTCGACAAGGAGATCATCCCGATCGACCTCGACGTCCCCGCGCCGGACGGCGACGGTGGCGGTACGGCGACGCTCGTGCGCACCCGCTTCGCCGTCGACGAGGCGATCCGCGAGACGACGCTCGAGAAGATGGCGGCGCTGCAGCCTGCGTTCATCCCCGACGGTGTCGTGACCGCCGGCAACTCGTCGCAGATCGTCGACGGCTCCGCGGCGGTGCTGATCGCATCCGAGCAGAAGGCCGCCGAGCTCGGCCTCCGGCCGCGCGCGCGGTTCCTCGGCTTCGGCATCGCCGGCGTCGACCCGCACCTGATGCTGCACGGCAACCCGGAGGCGTGCGATCGCGCGCTCGCCAAGGCCGGGCTCACGTGGGACGACATCGAGGTGGTCGAGGTGAACGAGGCGTTCGCGTCGGTCGTCCTCCAGTTCCTCGCCGACACCGGGCTGCAGGATCGCTACGAGGCCGGCGACGTGAACCCGAACGGCGGCGGTATCTCGCTCGGCCACCCGCTCGGCGCGACCGGCGCGCGGATCACGGCGACGCTCGTCTCCGAGCTCGAGCGGCGGAACGCCCGCTACGGGATCGCGGCGATGTGCATCGGCTTCGGCCAGGCGATCGCCGGCGTCGTCGAGCGACTCTGACCGTAGGCTCGACGCAGGCAGAAGAGCGGAGGCGCCGGCTCGGCCGGCGCCGGAGGGACTGACTCTACGTCGCGCACACGGCGCGCTTGCACTCGCGTTCATCGGCTTCGGAGCCGTCGATGGGGTGTGGACCGCACGGCTCCCCGCGCTGAAGCACCGGCTTTCGCTCGACAGCGGCCGGCTCGGCATCGTCATCTTCTGCGTCTCGCTCACCGCGACGCTCTTCCTGCCGTTCGCGGGCTGGCTCGCCTCGCGCATCGGCAGCCGCGCGCCGACTGGCCTCGGTCTCGGGCTCGCGGCGATCGCGCTCGTGGCGGCGGCGTTTGCGCCGTCGCTCGTGACGCTCGCTGCCGCGGCCTGTCTACTCGGCGCGGGGATCGGGATCACCGACGTCGCCGCGAACGCGCACGGCGTCGTCCTCGAAGGAAAGCTCGGGCGACCGGTGCTCTCGGCGCTGCACGGCTCGTGGAGCGCGGGGTTGCTGCTCGGGTCCGCGGCCGCCGCGGGCGCCGCGGCGGCGGGGATCGGCCCGCGGCTGCTCTTTCCGGTGGCCGCCGCCTGCATCGTCGGCGCAGGCGTCATCGCGGTGCCGCGCCTGTTGCCGGACACGGCGGCAGTCGACACCGCGCACTTCTCCTGGCCGCGCGGTGCATTGGCGCTGCCGGCGTTCCTCACCTTCTGCTGCATGTTCGTCGAGTCGGCGTCGATGAACTGGAGCGCCGTTTTCCTGTCGGGCCCGGTGCACACGTCGGCCGCCGTCGCGGCGGGCGGCGTCGCCGCCTTCGCCGTCGCGATGGCGCTCGCGCGCTTCGTCGGCGACCGGCTAGCGCTGCGCTGGGGCGTGCCGGGGCTCGCGGTCCGAGGCGGCGTGCTGACGTGCGCGGGCATCGCGCTCGCGCTCGCGACGCGAAGCGCCGTGCCCGGGCTCGCCGGCTTCGCGCTCGTCGGCGCGGGTTGCGCGGCGGTCGTGCCGGCGCTCTTCCGGATCGCGGGCTCGGTGAGCGGCGTCTCGGCCGGTGCGGGGATCGCCGCGGTCGCGACGGCCGGCTACACGGGCGGCGTCGTCAACGGCCCGGTGATCGGCTTCCTCGCGCGCGGGATCGGGCTCACGGGCGCGATGTCGGCGATCGGCGTCGCGGGCGCGCTGATCGCCGTCCTCGGCGCGCGGCTTCCCCGGTAGGGTCTCGCGCGTGAAGGTCGGCGTCGTGGGACTCGGGGCGATGGGCGCGGGGATCGCGCAGCTCTGCATCGAGGCAGGCGTCGACACCGTCGGCCGCGAGGTCTCCGACGAGCTCGGCGAGCGTGCACGCGAGCGGATCGCGCACTTCCTCACCCGCAAGGTCGAGAAGGGCCAGATCGAGTCGTTCGAGATCGAGCGCCTGACACTGACGACGAGTCTCGAGGACCTCGCCGACTGCGACCTCGTGATCGAGGCGATCGTCGAGGATCTCGCGCCGAAGCAGGAGCTCTTTCGCGAGCTCGAGCGGATCTGCCGCCCCGACGCCGTGCTCGCGACGAACACGTCCGCGCTCTCGGTGACGGAGATCGCGTCGGCGACATCGACACCCGAACGCGTCGTCGGCATGCACTTCTTCAATCCGGCGCCGCTGATGCCGCTCGTCGAGATCGTGCGCGCAGAGCTCACCTCGGACGACGCGTTCGACACGGCGTATGCGCTCGGGGAGAAGCTCGGCAAGCATCCGATCCGCTGCCACGACACGCCCGGCTTCGTCGTCAACCGCGTGTTGATCCCGCTGCTGAACGACTGCATTCGCGTGCTCGACGAGGCACGCGTCGGCGTCGAGGATCTCGACGCGGGCATGAAGCACGGGGCGGGCTGGCCGATGGGCCCGTGCGAGCTCGTCGACCTCGTCGGCATCGACGTGCACGTGCACGCGAGTGAAGCGCTCTACGAGAAGACGCGCGAGCCGCGGATGGCTCCACCGCCGCGGCTCGTCGCGATGCGGAACGCAGGGCTCCTCGGCCGCAAGAGCGGCCGCGGCTTCTACTCCTACTAGGCCGCGAGCGGGACGGCCTGAGCGGCGTGCGGCTCGGCGGCGGACGGCTGCGCCGGCTCCTCGGCGAGCAGCGCGTCGAGCGTGACCGCGTGCATCGCGGCGGTGGCTGCCGACGCGAGGATCCGCGAGACCTGATCGTCCGAGACGCCCGCGGCGCGCAAGGCGCCCGCAAGCGCGTCGATGCGATCGGTCACGTTCAGGGCCGTCGACTCGGGACGCATGGACGGAAGCTTCGCTCCCATAGCGGACGATCCTCCCACGCTCAGGGCGCCGAGAGCCTCGTCCAAAGATTGCCGAGCATCGTCGAGACGGGCGGCGTCGTCACGGAGGCCGCGAAGTTGATCGCACCGGCGTCGAAGACCTTCGCGCCCGCGGGCGTCTCGTAGTAGGTCATCTCGGCGGTCTTGCCGGGGCCGAGCAGGTCGGGGATCTTCGCGAGCACGATCGTGCCCGGCGGGGAGGCGGCGGTGGTGCCGTCGATCTCGATCCCGTAGCGCCCGAACGTCGAGCCGTTCTGCAGGCCCGTGCTCGCGAAGAGCCACGGCGCCTGGGTCGCGCCGGTGACGGTGAACGGCTGCTGGACGGCGCCATGGTTCGATCCGATGTACTGCGCGCCGACGAGCGAGGCCTCCGGCCTGCCGGCGTCGCGCCACTTCTCGACCTTCGTCATCAGCGGCGGCGCGATCTTCACCTGCCAGAACATGTTGTTCGCCGCGAGGAACGCGAGGTTGCCGCCGAGGTTGCGGAACCGGGTGATGACGTCGAGCTCGTGCGTGGTCACGTACTCCTCGTGGCCGGGGAAGACGATGAGGTCGTAGTTCTTCGCGAGCTCGTCGCCGTTCACGACGCCGTCGACGTCCTGGTCGCTCAGGAAGTCGACCTGCTTGCCCGTTTGCTGCAGCCAGGTGAGGAAGGTGAGGTCCCAGTCGCTGAAGCGGAACGGGAGCCCGAAGTCGAGGAAGGGCCGCGTCAGGTCGACGGAGCGGTTGCGGCCGCTGACGTACCACGAGTCGCCCCAGCCGTCGCCGTTCTGATCCGCGAAGTTGTACGCCTGCCAGGTCTGCGTTGCGAGGACGACGGCGACGCGGTGCTTCCCGAGCAGTCGCGGCCGGACGATCAGCGGCGCGTACCCCACGCGTCCGTCGGCCGCGGTGATGCGCAGGAAGTAGAGGCCGCTCGGCCAGTCGCCGGGCCGGACGAAGCGGATCGATGCAGGCGCGTTGCGGTGCGCGCTCCAGTCGACGCGCGCGGCCGCGGTCATCGCCTGCCCGCTCGTGCGGAGGTCGCGAATCGACGGGAACTCGCCGCCGCCGTAGGCGAACACCTGGAACGTCAGCGCCGCCGCGTCGGTCGAGACGGTGACCGCCGCTGCTTCGCCCGGTGCATAGCTCGGCTTCAGGAAGCCGGCGTCGATGCCCTGGATGCGGACGACCGGGCCGGTCGGTCGAGCACCCGGCTTCGCGACGCCGTAGACGCGCGTCGACCCGCCGGCGGTGACCGTCAGCCGCAGCACGTACGTCCGCGGCGTGAGCGTTGCGCGGGGGTGCCAGACGAGCTCGGCCGCTCCGCGCGGGAACGCACGGGCGGGCAGCCTCTGCACGATCTGGGTCGAGGGCGCCTCCGGATCGGAGCTCTCGGTGTCCGTCTGGACGACCGCGAGCGCGACGCGAGCGGGCGTCGTCAGCCGGAATTCGATGTGCGCGGCGTCGCGGAAGCCGTCCCCGTTCGGGCTCACCGTCGTCAGCATCGGGCCGTCCCCGAGGAACGGCGTCGAGCCGTTCGAGACGTGGAGGCCGAGCAGGCGCGGGGCGGCCGGCTTCGCGCTCGCCGCCGACGGCGCAGCGACCAGAATGAGCGCGAGCAGGGCGGTGCGGCGCATCCGGGGCAGGGTAGCCCGGTTTCCTACCGGGGCCCCGTAACAGAACTTTTACGAGTCCCTGAATACCGGGCAACGGAACCGGGGGATACTTTGTCCCGAGATGCGGCGAATCGCGTTCCTTTGTGCTGCCACCACGGCGCTCGCCGTGCCGGCGCTCGCGTTCGCCGTCACGACGGTCGGCGACGGCTCGCTCGTCGTCCGAAACGGCCAGGCGCCGACGGGCACACCCGTCGTCGTCCTGACGATCACCGGCTCGGTGATCGGCCACGTCTCCGGGAGGCTCGTGATCGACGCGGGCGTGAATCCCGATCCGGCCTTCGCGCCGCAGGTGACCGGCGCCGACTGGCACGGCGACTCCCAGAAGATCGCGAACGCCCAGGTCTACCGGGGCGACAACTTCCGCTTCCGGGCGGTCGGCGGCACGTACACGATCCTTCTGTACGGCACCGACGTCGACCTCGTCGCTGCAGGCACCGGGACCGTCCGCCTCGCGGGCATGCCCGACACGCCGGTCGGCGACGGCAAGTACTCGCTGAACGGCAACGACTTCGTGTCGCTCCCGGGCGTCCAGACCGACAAGCGCTCCATCGGGTCGAACGGGTAGAACGCGTCCATGTCGACGAAGCCGCAGACGGTGCTCGTCGTCGAGGATGAAGCGTCCATCGCATCGTTCGTCGCCGCGTACCTGAAGAACGCCGGCTACACGGTTCGCACGACCGCGAGCGGCAACGAGGCGTTGCGCCTCGTCGAATCCGAGAAGCCCGCGCTCGTCGTCCTCGACCTGATGCTCCCGGATCTCGACGGCGTCGAGGTCTGCAAGCGCATCCGCCAGGGCAGCGACCTCCCCGTGCTCATGCTGACGGCGCGCGACGAGGACGTCGACAAGATCATCGGCCTCGAGGTCGGCGCCGACGACTACATGACGAAGCCGTTCAACCCGCGCGAGCTCGTCGCACGCGTGCGCGCGATCCTGCGTCGCGCCGGGTCGGACAGCACGAAGCGCGAGAGTGCCGTGATCAAGCACGGCGACCTGTCGATCGACGCCGGACGCCGCGAAGCGCGGGTCGGCGACCAGGAGATCCAGCTCGCGCCGAAGGAGTTCGACCTTCTCTGGGAGCTGCTCGACCACCGCGGTCTGGTGCTGACGCGCGACCAGCTGCTCGAGCGCGTCTGGGGTTACACGTTCGCGGGCGACACGCGCACCGTCGACGTCCACGTGCGGCAGCTCCGGCGGAAGCTCGGCGACGCGTCGCCGATCGTGACGGTGTGGGGCGTGGGCTACAAGGTGAGCCCGGCGCGCGAAGCGGCCACCGCCTGAACACGGAGTAGGCTCGGCCCATGTTCGGGTCGCTCCGCGTCCGGCTCGCAGCGCTCTTCCTGCTCGGCATCGTGCTCGCCGGGCTCGTGACCGCGGTCATCTCGGTGCGCTTCTTCCAGAGCTACAACCGTGCGCGCGCCGTGGACGAGCTTCGGTCCGAGTCGGTCGGGATCGTGCAGCTCTACGCGCAGCAGGCAGGCGTCGTCGACGTGCCGTATCGGCGGCTTGTGAAGGCCCTCGGCGGCGACCGGGTCTTCTGGGTGCCCGCTTTCCGGGGCGCGAGCCTTCTCGTCAGCCAGCTGCCTCCGATCGACAAGACGCTCGTGAACCCGCGCCTACTCAATCCATCCGAGCCGACGACGCTCGAGCTCACGTGGCAGGGGACGCCGTACCTGGTCGTCGCGCGCCCGCTTCGGCTCGGCACGCAGCTTTTCGGCGCGCTCGTCGTCGCGAAGCCGAAGTCGCAACTGCGCAGCCGCTCGGTCACGCTTGCGGAGCGGCTCGGGATCGCGTTCGGCGGCGGCGTGATCGTTGCGGGGCTGCTCGGGCTGTATCTGTCGCGGCGGATCACCGACCCGTTGCGAAACCTGTCGATCGCCGCCGACGAGATCGCGGCCGGCCACTACGGCGTCGAGCTGCCGCCGGCGCGCGGGTCGGACGAGATCTCGCATCTGTCCGCGCGGTTCTCGGACATGGCGGCGAAGCTCGCGGAGTCGGAGCAGCTGTCGCGCAACTTCCTGATGTCGGTCTCGCACGAGCTGCGCACGCCGCTGACTGCTATCCGCGGGCATCTCGCCGCCATCCGCGACGGGGTGATCGAGGACCCGGCGTCGCGTGAGGCGTCGCTCGAGGTGATCGGCGTCGAGTCGGAGCGGCTCGAGCGGCTCGTCGGCGACGTGCTCGATCTCGCGAAGCTCGATGCGCACCGTTTCACCGTGCTGCAGGAAGAGGTGGACATGGAGCAGCTGTCGGAGCGTGCGTACGCAGCGTTCGGCGAGGTGGCGCGGACGCGCGACATCGACTACCGGCTGTCGCTGAACGCGAAGCCGGTGATCGTCACCGACGGCGACCGCGTGCTGCAGATCATCCTCAACCTGCTCTCGAACGCGTTCCGCTGGACGCCGGAGGGCGGGCGCGTCGACGTGACGCTCACGTCGGAGAACGGGCACGTGTCGGTTGCGATCGAGGACACGGGGCCGGGCATCTCGCCCGCAGAGCGCGAGCGGATCTTCCGTCCGTTCTGGTCGCGCGACGGGGGCGGGACCGGGCTCGGGCTCGCGATTGCGAGCGAGCTCGCCGTCGCGCTCGGCGGGTCGATCGAGGTCGACTCGGAGCCCGGTCGCGGGAGCCGCTTCGAATTGGTGCTGCCGGCGAGCTAGTTAAGCGCGCGAAGACCCTGAAGCCGGCGGCCGGCGCCCCGCTATCCGCCGAAGTGAAGACCGTTCAGCTCGCCTGGCGGTCGATGCGGTAGACGACCGCATCGTCGGAGCGAAGCTGCGTCTCGATCGCCGTGAGCCGCTGCTCGACGCCGCGCCAGCCGGAGCTGACGAGGTCGACGAGGAGCGCGAGGTCGTCGACGCGGGCGTGCCGCTCGGAGAGCAGGTCCCCCTCGACGCGCTCGAGCCGGCGGATCACCTGGTTCATCAGGCCGCGGATCTCGGCGAGGTTGCGGCCGACCGGGCGCACCTGCTCGCGCAGGCCGTCCTGGAGTGCCTCGCCGACTCGGCTCGGCAGCGATGCCTGGAGCTCGGCGGCTGTCGCGGCGAGCGCCTCGACCTGCTCGCGCGCCCGCTCGAGCGTCGCGTCCACCTGGGCGGGCTCGATGCGTCCCGCCGCCGCCTGGTCGATGCGAGCCTGCGCCCGCGCGATCGCGTCTGGGTCCATGCGGGAACCGTACGGTGGCGCCCGGACGGACATCACCCGTGTGTCAGACACGGAGCGGAACCGCTCGCCCGCGGCAGCGCACCGTACGCCTGAGCCGGGTGCGTGGTGCCAGACACCGTTGAGAAGTCGTGACGAAGTCGTGACGCTCTACGGTGGCCATCGTGGACGTGTCGGAGCTGGACTACGAGCTGCCGCCTGAGCTGATCGCGCAGCGGCCGGCGGCGGAGCGGGACGCGTCGCGGCTGCTCGTCCACGACCGCGCGACAGGGGAGACGCGGCACCGCACGTTCGCCGAGCTGCCGTCGGAGCTCCATGCCGAGCTCGTTGTCGTGAACGACACGCGCGTCGTGCCCGCGCGTATCCCGATCGAGTCGCCGCGCGGCGAGGTGCTGCTCCTCGAGCGCCTCGGCGGCGACGAGTGGGAGGGCCTCGCCCGGCCGACGCGCCGGCTGAAAGCGGGCACCACGTACGGCCCGGTCGAGCTCCTCGAGCACCTCGGCGAAGGCCGCTGGCGGCTCCGCCTCGCGGGCGAGCCGGCCGGCACGACGCCGTTGCCGCCCTACATCACCGAGCCCCTCGCGGACCCGTCCCGGTATCAGACGATCTACGCGAGAGCCGCCGGCTCCGCGGCCGCGCCGACCGCCGGGCCTGCACTTCACGCCCGAGCTCCTCGCGCAGCTCGACGTCGAGCGCGTCACGCTGCACGTCGGCCTCGACACGTTCCGTCCCGTGAACGAGGCGACGCTCGAGGAGCACGCGATCCACGGCGAGCGCTACGAGGTCACGCCGAACGCGGCGGAGCGGATCAACGCCGCCGAGCGAGTCCTCGCCGTCGGCACGACGACCACGCGCGTCCTCGAGACGCTCGCGCGCGGCGGCCCGACGAGCGGACGCACCGAGCTCTACATCACGCCCGGCTTCGAGTTCCGGCGCGTCGACGCCCTGCTGACGAACTTCCACCTGCCGCGGACGACGCTGCTCGCGCTCGTGATGGCGTTCGCGGGCGTGGAACAGACTCGCCGCCTCTACGAGCTCGCAATCGTCGAGCGGTACCGCTTCTACTCGTTCGGCGATGCGATGCTGATCCTGTGAGACAACGCAGCGCGAACGAGTGGCGCGAGTTCTGGGCGACGCGCGGCGAGCGCGAGCTGGCCGCGCTCCTCGACGAGTTCGGGCCGCACCTGACGCGCGTCGCGACGCTGCTCGGCAGCCGCGCGCCGGAGCAAGCGCTCGCCGCGGAGCTCGCGCGCATCCGCGCGCACGAGCTCGCCGCGCCGGCAGACGAGGAGCGCGACACGGCGCTCGCGCGCCGCATCCACGACTGGTTCGAGTCAGCGTGAGCGTCTTCGACCTGCACACGACCGACGGTCGCGCGCGCGCCGGCGTCCTGCACACCGCGCACGGCGACGTGCCGACCCCCGCGTTCATGCCCGTCGGGACGAAGGCGACGGTGAAGACCGTCGACCCGCAAGAGCTGCGCGAGCTCGGCGCGACGATCGTCCTCGGCAACACGTACCACCTGCACTTCCGCCCCGGCGCCGACGTGATCGCCGAGCTCGGCGGCCTGCACGCATTCATGGGCTGGGACGGCCCGATCCTCACCGACAGCGGCGGCTTCCAGGTCTTCAGCCTGCGCGACACGCTGCTTGCCGCCGACGACGACGGCGTCACGTTCCGCTCGGTCTACGACGGCACGCCCGAGCGCTTCACGCCCGAGCTCGCCGCGCGGATCCAGGCGCAGCTCGGCTCCGACATCGCCATGTGCCTCGACATCTGCCCGCCCGCCAACGTGCCGCGCGCGGAGCTCGCCGAAGCCGTGCGACGCACGACGCTCTGGGCCGAGCGCCAGCGCGAGCTCCCGCGCGCGCCCGGACAGCTTCGCTTCGCGATCACGCAGGGCGGTCTCGACGACGAGCTGCGCCTGCGCTCGAGCGAGTCGCTCGTGCCGCTCGACTTCGACGGCTACGCGATCGGCGGGCTCAGCGTGGGGGAGGAGCGCGGCCCGATGTTCGACGCGACCGCGCACGCCGCCGCGTTCCTGCCGGAGGAGAAGCCGCGCTACTTCATGGGGATCGGCGATCCCGAGGGCGTGATCGAGGTGATCGCGCGCGGCGTCGACATGTTCGACTGCGTCCTTCCGACCCGCACCGCGCGCACCGGCAGCGCCCTCACGCTGGCACGGCCGCCTCAACCTGAGGAACGCGCGCTTCGCCAGGGATCCTGCGCCCGCTCGACGAGACGTGCGGCTGCCCTGCCTGCACCCGCTTCACCCGCGCGTACATCCGGCACCTGGTGAATCAGCAGGAGATTCTCGGCATTCGGCTCCTGAGCCTGCATAATCTGCGCTTCCTCTCGACTCGTCGGTGCGGCGCGCGACGCGATCGAGCGCGGCTCGTTCGAACGCTGGCGCGAAGATGCACTCGCACGACTCGTCCAACAACCCGTGGAGACCGAATGAGCCCCGGCCTGCTCTTGATCGTGCTTGCGTTCGTCGTCCTCTACTTCGTCATGGTCCGCCCGCAGAAGCGGCGCCAGCTGGCGCAGCAGCGGATGCTGAACGAGCTGGAGGTGGGGGACGAGGTCGTGACCGCCGCCGGCATCTACGGCGAGGTCACGCGGCTCGTCGACGACTCCGACGTGCTCGTCCGGATCGCGCCGGACGTCGAGGTGCGGGTCGCCCGGCGGGCGATCGGGGCCGTCACGCGCGCCGAGGAGCCCGCGGCGGAGCTGGAAGCGCCGCCGGAGGCCGAGCAGAGCGGCCCAACTCCAGGGACCTGGCGCGGACCTAGTGCGGCTACCCTTTTCCGACCGGTGACCGAGCGCCGCAAGTATCTGCTGCTCATGGGCGGGATCGTGGCCGCCCTCGTCGGCGCCTGCCTGCTCGCGATCCCGGGCGCGCCGTTCTACCAGAAGCCGACGCTCGGCCTCGACCTCCAGGGCGGCCTCGAGGTCGTCCTCCAGGCCCAGGCGCCGAAGGGGCAGAAGCTGACGGCGGACGATCTCGACCGGTCGATCTCGATCATGCAGAAGCGCATCAACGGGATCGGCGTCACCGAGCCCGAGATCCGCAAGCAGGGCTCGAACCAGATCGTGATCCAGCTCGCCGGCGAGACCGACCCGGCGAAGGCCGCGGCGATCATCGGCAAGACGGCACAGTTGATGCTCTTCGACTTCGAGAACGACCTGACCGGTCCGTCGATCTCGAACGGGAACGCGGTCGCCACGCCCGGTCTCTACGAGCTGCTGAAACAGGTGCAGTCGCAGAAAGGCGCGCCGGAGTCGTTCTATCTCTTCAAGACCACGTCGACGACGAAGCCTGCGGCGAAGAAGGGCGGCAAGCCGACGACGGTCGTGAAGCACTCGATCAAGGCGAACGCGAACACGCAAGCGGAGCTTCTGAAGCCGTACGGCGGGAAGGTGCCCAAGGGCTTCGAGGTGCTGAAGGTGCCCGCGCACACGCTCGTCGTGCGGTGTCCCGCCTCGAGCGGCTGCATCGGCGTGGCCTCCGCGTCGCCGAGCGGCACCTACTACTACTTGATGAAGTACTACCCGACCGGCGCCGGCAACAACGGCGTGCAGGTGCCGGAGATGACGGGGAGCGACCTCGTCCTCTCGGGCACGCGCGCCGACTTCGGCTCGACCGGCCAGCCGGTCGTGCTCCTGCAGTTCACGAACCACGGTGCCGACGAGTTCCAGAAGATCACGAACAACGAGGCGCAGCAGGGGAAGATCCGCTTCAACACCTCGGGGGGGCAGGGCGACTACCGCAACTACGCCCAGCACTTCGCGATCGTGCTCGACCAGCAGCTCGAGTCGACGCCGTACATCGACTTCAAGCAGAACCCGAACGGCATCTCGGGCAACAACGCGGAGATCGACCTCGGCCAGGGCGGCTCGATCGGCGAGGCGAAGGATCTCGCGCTGATCCTCCAGACCGGTGCGCTGCCGGTGAGCTTCAAGCAGATCGAGCGCACCGACGTCTCCGCGACGCTCGGCCGCAGCTCGCTCACGCAGGCGTGGCACGCGGCGCTCGTCGGACTGATCATCGTCGCGCTCTTCCTGCTCGTCCTCTACCGCTTCCTCGGTCTCGTCGCGGTCTTCGGGCTCGTCATCTACTCGCTCCTCTACTACGCAGCGATCCTGCTCTTCAATGTGACGCTGACGCTGCCGGGCTTCGCCGGCCTGATCCTGACGATCGGCGTCGCGGCCGACGCGAACGTCGTCGTCTTCGAACGCATCAAGGAAGAAGTGCGCGCCGGGAAGTCCGTGCGCGCCGCGATCGCTGCCGGCTACGGCAAGGGCTTCCACACGATTCTCGACGCGAACGT
This sequence comes from uncultured Actinomycetes bacterium, assembly GCA_963838985.1. Lineage (GTDB taxonomy): Bacteria > Actinomycetota > Thermoleophilia > Gaiellales > Gaiellaceae > Palsa-739. The sequence continues at coordinate 265,546 of CAWITF010000001.1, read as the reverse complement.
CGTCACGGCGATCACGGCGCTCATCCTCTTCCTGATCGCGGTCGCGTCGGTGAAGGGCTTCGCGCTGATGCTGCTGATCGGCACGCTGATCTCGCTGCTGACCGCAGTCGCGGCGACGCGCGCGCTGCTGCACCTGCTGAGCGGCTTCCGCTGGTTCGACAACCCGCGCTTCATGGGCGCAGAGGGCCAGCAGACCGCGAAGTGGCTGCAGATCGACTTCATGAAGCGGCGCTATCTGTGGTTCGCGATCTCGGGCGCGATCATCGTCGCGGGTGCGGTCTCGCTCGGCGTGCACGGCCTGAACCTCGGCATCGACTTCAAGGGCGGCACACAGGTCAGCTTCCAGACGCACAAGCCGTATGCGGTCTCCGACATCGCGAACGTCGCGAAGCAACCGGACGTGGACAGGCCGGACGCGATCGTCCAGGGGCGCGGCACCGCTTCCGGCCCGAACCACGACCGGTACACGCAGTGGCAGGTGCGGACGAGGGCGCTCTCGCAGAAGCAGCAGGACGCGTTCCAGACCGACCTGAAGGAAGCTGTCGGCGCCTACGCGTCAGGGACGAAGAACGTTTCGTCGAGCTTCGGGCATCAGATCGCGATCGACGCGATCTGGGGGATCCTCGTGTCGCTCGCGCTAATCACCCTCTACATCTGGCTGCGCTTCGACATCAAGTTCGCGGTGCCCGTGATCCTCGCGATGCTGCACGACATCATCATCACCGTCGGCGTCTACTCGATCGCGTTCAAGGAGGTGTCGGTCGCGACGGTTGCCGCTGTGCTGACCGTTCTCGGTTACTCGATCTACGACACGATCATCATCTTCGACCGCGTGCGCGAGAACATCCCGTTGATGCGCCGGCAGCCGTTCGCGACGATCACGAACGTCTCGCTGTGGGAGACGATCCGCCGTTCGCTGGCGACGACGCTCATCACGCTGCTCCCGATCGTCGCACTCCTGATCCTCGGCGGCTCGACGCTGAAGGACTTCGCCTTCGCGCTGATCGTCGGCGTCACCTCCGGTGCCTACTCGTCGATCTTCATCGCGGCGCCGCTCCTCTGCAGCTGGAAGGAGCGCGAGCCGGAGTACGCGAAGCGCCGCCGCCTGACGGTGGACGACTCGGCGTTCGTCGACGGCGGCAAGAAGCGCGACCGCGGGACGGCGGCGCTCGAGCAGTCGGAGCAGGCGCTCGCCGACGAGCCGACGCCGGAGCTCGTCGACGTCGTGCAGTCGACGCCGTCCACGCCCGACGCCCAGGCGCGGCGCGAGAAGCGGCGCCAGCGCCGCCGCACGAGGCCGCATGGCCGCGCGCGGTAGCGACCGCCTGGTCGAGGTCGTCGAGGAGCTGCTGGTCGAGCTGCCCGGACGGCTGCGCGGCTCGCGTGCGCGCCTTTCCGAGAGCGCGCTCGGCGCCCTGCGGAGCCTGATCTCCGAGCTCGACCTCGTGACGCGCGACGAATTCGACGAGCTCGAGCTCCGCGTCGCCCAGCTCGAGCACCGGTTGCGCCTGCTCGAAGGGCGCGACGACGCACTAGCCGCGCCGTAGCCGCCCGACCGACGCGTGCACGCGTTCGACGTCGTAGACGACGAAGGCGCAGACGAGCGCGAGCGGGATCTCGCCGAAGCCTGCTTGCAGGATTGCCTCGAGCCGTTCGCCCTGGGTCGACGTGACGACGTCGAACCACGCGTCGCACAGAAGCATCGTGCCGGTCGCGGCTGCGAAGGGCACGAGCAGATGCGACCCGCGATACGCGGCCCGCGCGGTGAAGCCGAAGGCAACTGCCAGGGCGACGTCGAATCCCACCCAGGCGACGTCGTAGTGGCGTGAGATGTGCTTCGACGGCAAGGAGAAGGTCAGCCAGAGCGTCCACGGAATGAGGGCGACACAGGCGAGGGAGAGCAGGCCGGTGATCCAGCGCGGAAGTGCCACACGGAGGTTGTACCCTGGCCGAGTGCGCGCACGCAGGCCGAAGCCTGAATCGCTGCTGGCGTGGGCTGCCGCGGCCGTGGGCGCGATCGGGATCGTGTCGGCGCTCACCCCGGAGTTCGCGAACCGCTATGACGTCGTCCGCGGAGTCCTGCCGCCGGGCGTGCCCGAGGCTGCGCGCGTTTTCGCCCTTGCCTTCGGCATCGTCCTGATCTGGCTCTCGCGGTCGCTCGCGCGCCGGCGGCGCCGCGCCTGGCAGCTGGGTGTGACGATCGTGCTCGCGTCGGCGGCCGCGCACCTCGCGAAGGGCCTCGACGTCGAAGAGGCGACGGTGTCGCTCCTGCTGCTCGTCGCGCTCGTGCGGTACCGGCGGCGCTTCGACGTCCCGGGCGACCCGGCGTCGGTGCGCCCGCTCGTCGCGATCGCCCTGGCGGCGCTCGCCGCAGGCATCGTGACGGCCGGGATCGAGCTGCGCGGCGGCGAGATCCCGGATCAAGTGAACGACCTCATCGACGCGGTCGGCGTGATCACCGGCTTCTATGCGCTCTTCCTCTGGCTGCGACCGCTCTCGCATGCGGTCGCGCAGACGGTCGGCGAACGCAAGCTCGCGCGCGAGCTCGTGGAGACGTACGGGCACGACAGCCTTTCGTTCTTCTCGCTGCGGCGGGACAAGAGCTTCTTCTTCTCGCCGACGCGGCGCGCGTTCGTCGCGTATCGCGTCGTCTCCGGCGCGGCACTCGTGAGCGGCGACCCGGTCGGGGACGAGAACGAGTTCGACGCGCTCCTCTCCGAGTTCCGGCGCGTCGCGCACGCGCGCGGCTGGCGGCTCGCGATCCTCGGCGCCTCGGCCGCGAGCGTCGATCGCTACCGGCGACTGGGGATGCGCGCGATCCCGATCGGCGACGAGGCGGTGCTGCACCCCGCGGAGTTCTCGCTCGAGGGCCGGGCGATCCGGAAGGTGCGGCAGTCCGTCTCGCGCCTCTCGAAGGCCGGGTACGTGTTCGAGGCGATCGCGGTTGCCGACGTCGGCACAGAGCTGCGCGCACAGCTCGACGCCGTGTCCGAGGAGTGGCGCGGCGGCCAGGCCGAGCGTGGGTTCTCGATGGCGATGGACGACCTGTATGCCGAGGGCACGACGTTCGTGCTCGCGCGCGGGCCGGACGGCCGCATCGGCGGCTTCCTCCACCTCGCCCCGGCCCCTGCCGGCGGAGGCTGGTCGCTCAGCACGATGCGCCGTCGCCGCGACACGCCGAACGGATTGACCGAGTTCCTCGTCGTCGAGACGCTCGCGTGGGCGAAGGAGCACGACGCGACGGAGGTGTCGCTCAACTTCTGCGCGCTGGCCGACTTTCTCTCGCCTGAGCGCGCCGTCACGGTGCCGCGCCGGGCGCTGCGCCGCGGGCTGCTCGCCGCCGACAACGTCTTCCAGCTCGAGCGCCTGCACTCGTTCAGCCGCAAGTTCCATCCGGAGTGGCGGACGCGCTACCTCTGCGTCGAGCGCTTGAGCGACCTGCCGCTTGTCGGGCTCGCGTATCTCCGCGTCGAGCAGCTGCTGACGCCGCCTGCGCGCTGGCGCAAACGCGTTTCCGTGTCACACTTGTAGCCGTGGCGCAGCCGGCGACGAGAAGCCTCGGCCGCCTGTCGGAGATCGCACAGGTGATGGTGCGGCACGGCTTCGGCTACTTCCTCGAGGCGCACAAGCTCACCGACCTCCTGCCGGGCCGCTCGGCGGAGGCGAGGCTCGCGGCCGTGTACGAGGAGGGGTCGTCCGCGCGCGGGCAGCATCTGCGCGAGCTGCTCGACGAGCTCGGGCCGACGTTCGTGAAGTTCGGCCAGCTGCTGTCGACGCGCCCCGACATCGTCCCGCCCGACATCATCGTCGAGCTGCGCGGATTGCAGGACGACGTGCGGCCGTTCCCGTTCGAGCAGGCCGAGCGCGTGATCGAAGAGGACCTCGGCAACTCGATCGACCGGCTGTTCCTCGACTTCGACCCGGTGCCGGTCGCGGCTGCGTCGATCGGGCAGGTGCACCGCGCGACGCTCCCGAACGGCAAGGCGGTCGCCGTCAAGATCCAGCGGCCTGGTGCGCCGCGCCAGATCGACGCCGACCTCAACCTGCTCTACCAGGCGGCGAAGCTCGTGAAGGAGCGCGTGCGTGCGCTCGACTTCATCGACGCGAACGCGCTCGTCGACGAGTTCTCGCGGCAGATCCGGCAGGAGCTCGACTACCGGCTCGAGGGCCGCAACGCGCAGGCGTTCCACCGCAACTTCGCGGGCGACCCGCACGTGCGCGTGCCGAAGGTCTACTGGACGTACACGCGTGCGCGGGTACTGACGCTCGAGTGGCTGCAGGGCACGCAGCTCGCCGACGTCGACACGCTTACGCTCTCGCTCGAGGAGCGCCGCGATCTCGCGTACCGCATCGCCGAGACGTGGATGGCGATGATCTTCCGCCACGGGTTCTTCCACGGCGACCCGCACCCGGCGAACATCATGGTGCTCGACGAAGCCGGGATGATCGGGCTCGTCGACTTCGGCGCGGTCGGGAAGCTGAGCGACGACGACATGTCGAAGCTGACGCGGCTCTTCATCGACGCGGCGTCGGAGAACGTCGACATCCTCCCGAAGCGGCTCGCCGACCTCGGCGTGCGCTACCCGAAGGAGCGCGAAGAGGAGTTCCGCGCCGAGCTGCGCGAGATCTACTACCGCTACTACGGCGCGAGCGTCAGCGAGATCGACCCGATCCAGGTGATCCGCGAGGCATTCGGGCTCATCTACGCGATGAACCTGCACCTGCCGACGCGGTACCTGCTGCTCGATCGCGCGATCGCGACGCTCGGCTCGGTCGGCGTCGAGCTCTACCCCGACTTCAACGTCTTCGAGATCGCGCGGCCGTATGCGCGCGGCCTGCTACTCGACCGCTTCACGCCGAGACGAGTGGCGCGGCGGGCGCAGCGGGACGCGTTCGCGTACGCCTCGATCCTGCGCGAGGCGCCGTACCAGTGGCACGACTTCATGGAGCAGGTGCGCGACGGGCAGATCGAGGTCGGCTTCGTGCACAAGGGCCTCGACGACTTCCTCGATCAGACGCAGCGCGTGTTCAACCGCCTCGTCGTCGCGCTGATCGTCGTCGGCGGCCTGATCGGCTCGTCGCTGATCGGCGTCTTCGCGAAGGGCGGCCCGCACCTGCTCGGGATCAACCTGATCTCGGTGATCGGCTTCGTGCTCTCGACGGTGCTCGGGGCGTGGCTGCTCTGGGGCGTCGTGCGAAGCGGCCGGCTCTAGAGCGGGTCCCAGCTGAACATGACGATGCCGTCCTCGCGCAGCGCGCCGTCGACGTCGTATGTCGCGAGCGCCGCGGGGTTGTCGTCGTCGGTGAGCACGAACATGCCGTAGCAGCCGCGCTCTTTCGCGAGGGCCGCGAGCTCGCGCAGCAGCGCCCGGCCGATGCCGCGCCGGCGGAACCGCTCGTCGACGCCGAGCTCGTAGAGAAAGAGCTCCGTGCCTTTGTCCGGATGCGTGACCTCGACGCCGGACACGAAGCCGGCCGGCGTCCCGTCCTCGTAGGCGACGAGCAGATGGTGGCTGGGGTCGCCGAGAAAGCGCGTCGTTGCATCGTCACGGGGCGGGTTGTCGAAGAGATGCGCGGCTTCGTGCACCTTCTCGTCGTCGCCGGGGCCGAGCCGCACGATCTCCATGCCGGTGGACGCTACAGCCGCGGCTCGCGCGGACGCATGGTGAGGAGAAGTCACACTTCCGCGTGAAAGGACATCTGGCGCGGACGCGCGCGTGCATCTAGCGTCATTCCGATGACGGCGCTCGTGCTCGCAGAACCGGAGCCGATGATGCGCGGCTTCCTGGAACGGCAGCTGCGGAGCGACGGGTTCGACGTTCTTGCCTTCCCCAGCACGGCGGCGGTGCCGCAGGCGGCGGAGCCCGACGTGCTCGTCCTCGGCGACCCGGGTGCGCTCGACTGGTGCCCCGTGCCCGACTGTCCCGTGATCGTGCTCGGCGGCGCCGATCCCGACGCGAGAGTGCGAGCGCTCGAGCGCTGCGACGACTACCTCTCGCGGCCGTTCGTCTACGAGGAGCTCGTCGCGCGCATTCGTGCCGTGCTGCGGCGTTGTCCGCCGCGGAGCGAGCTCATCGACCTCGTCGAGCTCGTCCTCGATCGCGCGGCGCGGCGCGTGCTCGTCCGCGGGCATGACGTCGCGCTCTCGCAGAAGGAGTATGCGCTCCTCCTGAAGCTCGCCTCCGATCCCGATCGGGTGTTCACGCGCGAGCAGCTGCTGCGCGACGTGTGGGGCTATCCCGGCTTCGCGCCGACCCGCACGGTGGAGTCGCACGCGTCCCGCATCCGCTGCAAGCTCGAGGCGGCCGGGCTCGAGGGCTGGGTCGTGAATGCGTGGGGGGTGGGGTACAAGCTGCGGCCGAGCGTCTAGCGTTAGCGACCGTGTTCGACTACGAGGGTAGACGGAAGCGGCTGGCGGAGCGGCTGGAGGCCGAGGGCGTCGACCTGCTCTTCCTCGGGCTGTCCGCGGACCTCGAGTACCTGAGCGGCGCCGAGCGCGGGATCCCGAGCTTCGGGCAGATCGCGTATGCGCACGGCTGGGTCGCCGGCGGCTTCTTCTCTCCTGACCGCGACCCTGTCTTCGTGCTGCCCCGGATGGCGCGCCGCTTCGAGCTGGCCGAATGGGAGCCGCCCGGCGAGCTCGTGATCGTCAACGAGACCGACGACGGCCCTGCGATCTTCGCGGAGCTCGTCCGCGGGCTCGGCTCCCCGTCGCGCGTCGCGGTCGGCGACCGAGTGCCGGCGGAGGCCGTGCTGAATCTCGGCAACGTCGTCGGGTTCGAGAAGCTCCTGACCGGTTCGGCTCTCGTCAACGAGCTCCGGCGCGTCAAAGGCGACGACGAGCTCGACGCGATGACGCGCGCCGTCGAAGCCGCGGAACGGACGATGGCCGCCGTGACTCCGAAGGTCATCGCCGGCGTGACGATGGCCGAGCTGAACGAGGAGGTCGAGCACCAGCTGCTCGTGCACGGCTCGCGCACGACGTCGTTTGCGACGCACACGTTCACGGGACACGATCCCGGCAGTCTCGACGCTCAGCGCGAGACCGCGCATGAGCCTCTGCGCGAAGGCACCGCCGTGATGTTCGACTTCGGCGGCGTCGTCGACGGCTACTGCTCCGACTTCGGGCGCACGATCTACTGCGGCGAGCCGCCCGCCGACGTGCGGGACGCGCACGCGATCCTGCTCGCGGCACAGGAGGCGGGCCGCGTTGCAGCCGTCCCCGGCGCGCTCGCCCGCGACGTGAACGCCGCCTGCCGCGCGCCGATCGAGGCCGCCGGGCTCGGCGAGTATTTCGGGCACCGGATGGGGCACGGGATCGGCCTCGACGTCCACGAGCAGCCCTTCATCTCGCCCGAGGACGAGACGCCGCTCGAGGCGGGGATGACCTTCACGGACGAGCCGTCGATCATCATCCGCGGCCGCTTCGGCCTCCGCATCGAGGACATCGTCGTTTGCGCCGAAGGCGGTGCTCGAAAGCTCGGCTCCTACCCGTCGGAGCTCGCCTCGACGTAGCGGGAATAAGCGGAGTGAACGATCCGTTTTCGGCTAGGTTGGCAGTCGAAGCGCAATCCAAGCCGAAGGAGATACCCGTCAGATGAGCCTCTCCGCACCGAACCGCTGGGCCGTTCTCGGCCTCGTCTGCGTCGCCCAGTTCATGGTCATCCTCGATGCGACGATCGTGAACGTCGCACTGCCCACGATCGAGCGTGGGCTCCACTTCTCGCCGACGAGCCTCCAGTGGATCGTGAATGCGTACACACTCGTCTTCGGCGGCTTCCTGCTGCTCGGCGGCCGCGCAGCCGACCTCTTCGGCACGCAACGGCTCTTCATCGCCGGCCTCGTCATCTTCACGGGCGCCTCACTCCTGAACGGCCTCGCGCAATCGTCCGGCATGCTCGTCGGCGGCCGCGCCCTGCAGGGCCTCGGTGCTGCGCTCGTCTCGCCGGCCGCGCTCGCGATCGTCACTCGCACCTTCGACGAGGGCGCGGAGCGCACGAAGGCGCTCGGCGTCTGGAGCGCCATCGCGGCGGGCGGCGGCGCAGCCGGCCTGCTCCTCGGCGGCCTCCTGACCGAGTACGCCTCCTGGCGCTGGGTCTTCTTCATCAACCTGCCGATCGGCATCGCCGCCGGCGTTCTCGCGCTGCGGATGATCCACAACGAGGTCGACGCTGACAAGCCCGAGACGAGCGACGTCGCCGGGGCGGTCACCGTCACGGGCGGGCTGCTCGTGCTCGTCTACGCGATCGTCAAGGCGCCCGCGTACGGCTGGGCCTCCTGGCAGACGATCGGCCTCTTCCTCGCAGCGATCGTGTTGCTGGCGAGCTTCATCGTCGTCGAGCTTCGCTCGCAGGCACCGCTGATCAGGCTCGGGATCTTCAGGACGCGGTCGCTCTCGGTAGCGAACGGCGCGATGCTCCTCGTCTTCAGCGGGCTCTTCGCGATGTTCTTCTTCGCGACGCTCTACGTGCAGCAGTTGCGCGGGTACAGCCCCGTGAAGGCCGGGCTCGCGTTCCTGCCGTTCACGCTCGGGATCATCGTCGGCGCGACGCTCGCGCAGCAGTTCATCAAGCGGATCGGGGTGCGCGCCGTGACGCTCACCGGCCTGACGATCGCGATGGGCGGGATGCTGCTCTACACGCAGCTCTCCCTCAGCGGCTCGTACTGGGGCGAGCTCTTCCCCGCCGTGATGGTCACCTCGATCGGGATGGGCCTCACCTTCGTGCCGGTGACGCTGCTCGCGACGACGAATGTCCCGCACGAGGATGCCGGGCTCGCTTCCGGGCTCTTCAACACCTCGCAGCAGATCGCGGGTGCGCTCGGGCTCGCCGTGCTCTCGACGATCGCCGCATCGCGGACGTCGTCGAAGCTCGACGCCGGCGCGGCGAAGAACGTCGCGACGCTCTCCGGGTACCACCTCGCGTTCCTGATCGGCGCGTTGCTGCTGGTCGCGGCGATCGCCGTGCTGGCGACCCTCCTGCGGAAGCGGGACGTGGCCGCGATCAACACCGAAGACGCAGTTCCGATCGCCGCATGACGACACTCCGCGCGGATGCCGAGCGCAACCGCGGCCTCGTTCTCGAGGCCGCGCGCTCGGTGTTCGCGGAGCACGGCATCGACGCCGGCGTCGCCGAGGTCGCAGAACGCGCCGGCGTCGGCGTCGGCACGATCTTCCGCCGCTTCCCGACGAAGGACGACCTGCTCGTCGCCGTCGTCGAGGATCGCGTGCGCGAGATCTGCACGCTCGCCGAGAACGCGTCGAGCCTGCGGGAGTTCATGACGGCCGCCGGCGAGATCCACATCCGGGACCGCTGTCTCTGCGACTGCGTCGACTCCGTCCTCTTCGACCGGCCCTCGCTCCAGCAGGCTCGTGCGGAAATCCGGCGGCTTGCGAAGCAGCTGTTGCAGCAGGCGCAGGCGAACGGCGAGGTGCGCCTGGACGTGCGGGTCGACGACCTGCCGGTGATCCTGCTCGGCGTCGCGCGCGCCGCGCCGCCCGACGATTGGCAGCGCTACCTGACGTTCGCGCTCGACGGCCTGCGCCCGGTCTAAGCTCTCCCCATGCACCTGCTCGCGCTCCACTTCAACGCGAAGGACACCCTGCGGGTCGAAGAGGTCGTCGGAGCGCTCGCGGCGATCGGCGGCGCGCTCCTCTTCTTCGGTGCGATGACGCCGTTCGCTCGCCGCTTCGGCCAGATGCTCGGCGGAGTCGCAATCGCCGCCGCGGGCGTCTTGCTCGTGCTCGCCGTGCGCTACGGCGTTCACCCGTAGGTGTCGCAACCTGCTCTCAAGCAGGTTGCAGTCGTTGCGCCTCGACTGCAACCAGGTTGAAACCTGGTTGCCGCTACAGAATGGCGCCCTCGAGCCGGAGCAGGAGCTCCTTGCGCTCGAGCCCGCCTGCATAGCCGGTGAGGCTGCCCTACGCTCCGACGACGCGGTGGCACGGAAGCACGATCGGGATCGGGTTGCGGTTCATCACCGTGCCGACCGCACGCGCGGCCTTCGGGTTGCCGGCGAGCGCCGCGAGCGTGCCGTACGTCGTCGTCGTTCCGTACTCGACGCGCGCGAGCTCCTCGAGCACCGCGCGGTTGTAGGCGGGCAGGAAGCGCGTGTCGACGTCGAGGTCGAAGTGACGCCGGCGCCCGGCAAAGTACTCGTCGAGCTCGCGGCGCACCGCGTCGACCGGCTTCGCCGAGCGGAGGACGCGCGGCCCGAACTGCTGCGCGAGCAGCTCGAGGTGGTGCTCCGGCTCCGGGTCGAAGCTGATCCGGCAGACGCCGTGGCCGGTGACGCCGACGAGCAGCGGGCCGATCGGCGTGTCGTCGACGACGTCGAAGGCGACATCGAGCAGCTCCGCGGCGGCAGCTGCCGCGCGAAAGCGCTCGTCGAGTGCGGGGGAGAGAGTCATTGGTGCTCCTTTCGCAGCCGGCGGACGCCGGCGGACGCAGCTTGGCGCGCGGCTTGCTCGGTCGATCCGAGCGCCGCGCCGATCTCGTCGTAGCCGAGGTCGTACCCGTAGCGCAGCACGACGGCGGCACGCTCTTTGGGCGGCAGGTCGTCGGTCAGCGGGGCGAGATCCTCGAATGCGGGCAATCCGTCCTCGACGCTGAGCTCCGGCAGCTCGCCGTGCGGCTTCGCGCGGCGCGCCTCGTCGACGACGATCCGGCTCGCGATCGTGAAGACCCACGCGCGGAGATGGTCGCCGTGCTCGAGCCGCGGGTAGGCTCGCAGGGCGCGGAGGAACGTCTCCTGGAAGGCGTCCTCGGCGCGGTCGCGACCGAGCCGCCGCCCGAGAAAGCGGTAGACCTCGTCGCGGTGGGCCTCGTAGAAGGTCTCGAAGGGCGGGATCACTACCGGATGAAACGTACTCCGACCCCAAGATGTGAGTTGTGAATCTCGCGGTTGTCGGCCACGTGGAATGGGTCGAGTTCGTGCGCGTCGACCACGTGCCCGAGCCCGGGGAGATCGTTCACTCGCTCGAGACGTGGGAGGAGGCGGCGGGCGGCGGCGCCGTGGCCGCCGTGCAGCTCGCGAATCTGAACGGCTCCGCGCAGCTCTTCACCGCGCTCGGCGACGACGAGCTCGGACGGAAGGCGCGAACGGAGCTCGAGGGTCGCGGTGTGACAGTGCACGCGTCGACGGCACGCGAGCCGCAACGCCGCGCGTTCACCTACGTCGACGCCGTCGGCGAGCGGACGATCACCGTCCTCGGCCCGAAGCACCTTCCATCCGCGGACGACGGCTCGCTCCCGTGGGAGCAGCTCGCGCGCTGCGACGCCGTCTACTTCGTCAGCGGCGCGCTCTCCGCGCTTCGCGCAGCCCGTCGCTCGCGCGTGCTCGTCGCGACGGCGCGCGAGCTCGACACCCTGCGCCGCGGCGGCGAGCAGCTCGACGTGCTCGTCGGCAGCGGCGAGGATCCGTCCGAGCGCTTCGAGCCCGGCGAGCTCGAGCCGCCGCCGCGCACGGTCGTCACGACGTCAGGCGCGCTCGGCGGCTGGATCCGCCCGGGCGGCCCGTTTCGAGCGTCGCCGCCGCCCGGTCCCGTACAGGATGCCTACGGCTGCGGCGACTGCTTCGCGGCCGGGCTCACGTTCGGCCTCGGCGAAGGGCTCGACCTCGACGAGGCGGTCGCGCTCGGCGCGCGCTGCGGCGCCGCGGTGCTGACGGGTCGCGGCCCGTACGAGGGTCAGCTCGTCGCGGGCGCCTCCGGTCCGCCGACGCGATTCGACCAGAGCAGCTGAACCGGCGCGGTCCCGCCGGCGCGCAGCGGCACCTCTCGCATCACGAGCCCGATGTCGCCGTGCGTCTCGGCGATCGGGATGTCGCCGATCTCGCCGGCTTGCGGCGAGTACCAGCCGAGGAGCTTCGTCGCGGCCGGCGTGTGACCCGCGCGAATCGCATCCTCGACGTCGGGATCGGTTCGAGCCTCCTGCAACTCGTGGTAGAGCGTCGCGCACACGTTCTTCCAGGGCGCGTCGAACGCGACGATCCCGTTCGAGCCTTCCGAGTAGACGGCAATCGCGTAGTACACGGCCTCGCGACGACGCCCGCCGCGGCGCACGTGCACGGAGCCGTGATACCCGCCGAGGCCTTGCTCGGACGTGACGTCGCCGTCCGCGAGAACGACGCCGCGCGGAAGCAGCAGGCACACGACCGAGGTCGCGAGGTCGAGGCCTGCGAGCGCACCGCTTGAGTCCAGATGCGAGACGAACGCCTCCGCGAAGGGCTTGTCGACGGTGACAGGCACGACGCCCGGGTTGACGACCGATCCCGCGAAGGCGGCGCCGATCGTCTGGCCGGGAAAGTACTGCGCGAGGATCTCGTTCAGGCCGGGATCCGTCATCGCGGCGTCGAGCGCTGTGTCGAGCGACTGCCGGTCGGCCTCGGCCCAGGCGCCGAGGTAGACGTTCTTGAACGCGAGCTGCGGCAGCGTCTTGCCGCCGAGATACTGGAGCGCGAGGCTCGGGTCGGGCTCGAAGCCGGGGGAGAGGATCGTGCTCCGGTAGGCGGCCTCTGCCGGCGAGCGCGGGCGCAGGACGACGTTGAGCGGCTGCTCGCTGAGACTGATCTGCGTTGCCATGCTGTTGCTCCTCGGGTGGCTGGCGGCCGCAGACCGGTTGCCGCGACCGCGAGCCTACTGCGGCGATACTGGCTGCGCAATGGTCGAGGAGGGCCTCACCTGGCGGTCGCCGTCGCCGCGACTCCTGACGATGCGCCGCCTCGAGGTCGGCATCGTCGCGCTCGCAGTCGCCGCGCTCGTCTTCGTCGTCGCCGCATTCGGCGATCTCGTCGTGGCGGCGATCGCTGCGATCGTCGTTGTGTGCGCAGGCGCTGTGGGCGAGCTCGTCGTCGCGCGACGCGTCCGCTCGTGGGGTTACGCGGAACGCGAGGACGACCTGCTCGTTCGACGCGGCGTTCTCTTCGCGCGCCTCTCGGTGATCCCGTACGGGCGCATGCAGTTCATCGACGTCACGGCTGGTCCCGTCGAGCGCGCGTTCGGGCTCGCGACCGTGCGCATGCACACGGCCGCCGCCGCGAGCGACGCGCGCATTCCCGGGCTCGCGACGGACGAGGCCGCGCGCGTGCGCGACCGGCTCGCCGAGCTCGGCGAGGCGCAGGCCGCCGGGCTGTGACGGAGGTCGGCTGGCAGCGGCTCCATCCGATGTCGGCGGTCGTTCGCGCCGGACGCGGCGCGATCGCGATTGCGGTCCTGCTCATCCCGACGGTGCTCGGCCGAGGCGGTCACCTCGCCGACACCGGCATCCGGCTCGGAGTTGTCGCGCTGATCGCGGCGCTCGGCTTCGTCAACTGGTTGGTCACACGCTGGCGGATCGACGAGGACGACCTGCAGATCGAGACCGGGCTCATCCGCAGGCAGTCGCTGCGCTTCCCGCTCTCGCAGGTGCAGGCGATCGACGTCGTCCGCCCCGGGCTCGCGCGGATCTTCGGCGTCGCCGAGTTGCGGCTGCGCATGGCCGGCTCGACGGGCGGGACGGCGCGGCTCGCGTACCTCGGAGAGAAGGAGGTGGAGCCGCTGCGCCGCCGGCTGCTCGCGCTCGCGCGCGGCGAGGACGGCGAGCCAACGCCGGATGCGCCGGAGACGCCGGAGCGCACGCTGACGACCGTGCCGACGGGGCGGCTCATCGCGTCGATCCTCGTCAGTGACGTCGGCCTGCTCGCCGAGAGCGTCTTCGTCGGCTTCGTGCTCGCCGCGATCCTCGCGCCGTCGGCCGCCGCCGGCGTTCTCAGCGGCGGTGTAGCAGAGGTCCTCGGCGTCGTCACCGTCGTCTGGCGGCGCTTCAACCAGGAGTACCAGCTCTCGGTCGCCGCCGTGCCGGATGGGCTGCGTCTGCACGCCGGCCTCGTCGCTCTCAACACGGAGACGATTCGCCCGGGCCGCGTGCAGGGCGTGCGGATGGTCGAGCCGCTGCTCTGGCGCCGTCTCGGCTGGTGCCGGCTCGAAGTCGACCTCGCGGGACGACAGCGGAGAAAGGGGGAGGGACAGTCGCAGCGCGGGCAGCTGCGCGCGGTGCTGCCGGTGGGGAGCCGCGCGCTGGCCTACGAGCTCCTCGACCACATCGTCCCCGGCGCACCACGCGCCGGGACGCGTCCGCCGCGCCGTGTGCTCGCGAAGAGCCCGCTCCGGTGGCGCTTCCTCGCGTGGGCGGCGACGGAGTCGGTCGTGCTCTCGGTCACCGGGCGGATCCGTCGCGTCTCGGTCTGGGTGCCGCTCGAGAAGGCGCAGAGCGTCCGCCGGGTCGAAGGCCCGCTGCAGCGGCGGCTCCACCTCGCGAGCGTCCACGTGGACACCGCCGGCAAGGCGCTGCACGCGACGCTCCGCGACCGCGACCGCCTAGAGGCCGACTCGGCGCTCGCCGACCTCGTCGCCAAGGCCCGGGCCGCCCGCCGGATCCCGCCGCCATAGATCCCCTTTCAGGGGTGGACAAGTGGGGGAGCGTGGTTTATCGTGGGGGAAAGTGGTAGAGACCCCCATGGCCCCATGCTCCTCGGCGAATACGACCACACCCTCGATGACAAGAACCGACTCACGCTGCCGGCCCGGTTCCGGCAGGTCTTCGGAGACGGCATCGTCGTGACCCGCGGGATGGACGGCTGTCTCTTCGCGTACACGCGCGCGGACTGGGACACGCTCGTCGACACCCGCCTCGCTTCACTCGACCCGTTGAGCAAGGAGGGCCGCCGGATGCAGCGCTTCTTCTTCTCCGGCGCAACGGAGGCGGAGCTCGACAAGCAGGGCCGGGTGAATCTGCCCGCGGCGCTGCTCGAGCACGCGAAGCTCGGCCGCGACGTCGTCGTCGCGGGCGTCCACGACCACCTCGAGATCTGGGACCGCGACGCCTGGCGCCGCGAGCTCGCCGAGGTCGAAGGGAGTGCAGAAGATGTTGCCGAACGTCTTGCAGCCAAGCGCGACTGATCACGTCCCGGTTCTCGCGGAAGAGGTGCGCGAGAGCCTCGGCGTGCGTCCCGGTCGAGACGGTCGTCGACGCCACGTTCGGCGCCGGCGGGCACGCGGCGCTCCTCGCAGCCGATCTGCACGGCAGCGGCAAGCTGATCGCGATCGACCGCGATCCCTCGGCACGCACCTACTTCGAGCGCTTCGAGAAGCGCGCCGGCGTGCAGGCGCGCCTGTTGCGCGGCGACTTCGGCCTCGTGCTCGAGCAGCTCGCCGACAACGGCGTGCGCGCGGACGCGATCCTGATGGATCTCGGCGTCTCGTCGATGCAGCTCGACCGTCCCGAGCGCGGGTTCTCGTACTCGGTCGACGCGCCGCTCGATATGCGGATGGACACGACGCAGGAGCTGACCGCGCGCGAGATCGTGAACGAGTGGCCGGAGCGGGAGCTGACGATGATCTTCCGGCGCTACGGGGAGGAGCGGTACGCGAAGCAGATCGCGCGCGCGATCGCGCGGCGCCGCAAGGAGCAGCCCTTCGAACGGACCGGCGAGCTCGTCGACACGATCAAGTGCTCGATCCCGGCGCCGGCGCGCTTCGGCGAGGGGCATCCCGCGAAGCGCGTGTTCCAGGCGGTGCGGATCGCCGTGAACGACGAGCTCGGCTCGCTCGAGGCTGCGCTACCTGCCGCGCTCGAGATGCTGCGGCCCGGCGGGAGGCTCGCCGTGATCTCGTTCCACTCGCTCGAGGACCGCATCGTCAAGCAGTTCCTGCGCGACAAGGAGCGCGGCTGCACGTGCCCGCCCGACTTCCCGGTCTGCGTGTGCGGGAACGAGCCCGAGCTCCGCGCGATCGAGCGCCGGCCGATCAAGGCCGAGCCAGAGCGAGATCGCCGCGAACCCGCGCTCCGCGTCCGCGCGTCTGCGCGCAGCGGTGAAGGCGGAGACCGCCTGATGGCCGCACTCGACTGGTTCGCGACCGACGTCGCGCAGCCGCAGCCGGTACGCCGTCCGCGCGCCCGGCCAGAATCCGTGCCGCGGCCGCGCCGGCGGCCGCAGGGGCTGCGGATCACCGGGAGCATCTTCTGGATCTCGGCATTCGCGCTGCTGCTCGCCGGCATCGTCGCGGTGAACGTCGCGGTGCTGCGGGTGAACATGCGGGTGAACGAGCTGAACAGGGAACAGGCGCAGCTGCAGGCGCAGAACGCGACGCTCGCCTCGAGCGTCTCGAGCGCCGGCTCGTCGCTGCGCATCGAGCAGGCCGCGCGCAAGAGCGGCCTCGTCCCCGCGCCGGCCGCCGACACGAGCTACCTGGATCTCGGCCGGCCCTAAGCGGATGGCGCGGGTCGTCAACTCGCGGATCCGCCTTCTGCTTCTCTGCATCCTGCTCGTCTTCGGCGCGCTGCTCGCGCGGGCCGCATGGATCGCGACCGTGCGCGCGTCGGCGCTCTCGCAAATGGCGCAGGTGCAGACGAAGGCGCCGGTCGTGATTCCGGCGGGGCGGGGGACGATCTTCGACACGATCGGCGCGCCGCTCGCGCTCGGCGAGCAGGCGACGACGGTGTACGTCGATCCGCACGAGGTATTGCGCCCGCTCTCCGAGGCGCGCGTCGCCGCGCGTGTGCTGCACCTGAAAGCCGACGCCGTCTTCCGCGCGCTGACCGTGAAGCGGACGCACTTCTCGTTCGTCGAGCGCAAGGCCGATCCGCAGCTCGCTGCACGACTCGAGCTGCGCAAGCTCGCCGGGTTCCACTTCTACGGCGAGGAGCGGCGCACGTATCCGCAGCGGTCGGTCGCCGCGCCGGTGCTCGGCTTCGCAGGCGTCGACAACAACGGCCTGTCCGGCCTCGAGCTCGAGCTCGACAAGCAGCTGCGCGGGCGTCCCGGTGAGCAGACGGTCGTGCACGACCCGTTCGGGCGCGCGATCAGCGTCACCCACTCCGTGCCTGCGCGGCCGGGGAAGAGCGTCTTCCTGACGATCGACCACACGATTCAGGCGAACGCCGAGCAGGTGCTGCGGCAGACGATCAGCCACTGGGGCGCGAAGAACGCGACGGCGATCGTCCTCGACCCGAAGACCGGCGCCGTGCTGGCGATGGCAGCGGCGCCGAGCTTCGACGCGAACGCGTCGGGGACGCGCGGCCTGCAGACCAACCGCGCGGTGACCGACGTGTTCGAGCCGGGCTCGGTGTTCAAGGTCGTGACGATCGCGGGCGCGCTTTCAGAGCATCTCGTGACGCCGCACACGGCGTTCACGCTCCCGTATTCGATCCAGGTCGCCGACCGCGTGATCCACGACGCGGAGCACCGCGGCACCGAGCGGATGACCGTCTCGCAGATCCTGCAGCGCTCCTCGAACGTCGGCACGGTCACGATCGCGCGCACGCTGCTCGGCGAGACGCGGCTCAAGCACTGGATCGCGCAGTTCGGCTTCGGCAAGCGCACCGGTATCGACTTCCCGGGAGAGAGCGCCGGGCTGCTGCCGTCGTACTGGTCGGGCTCGACGATCGGCAACGTGCCGATCGGTCAGGGCGTCTCGGTCACCGCGATCCAGCTCGCGTCGGTGTACGCCGCGATCGCGAACAGAGGGTTGTGGGTGCAGCCGCATCTCGTCGACCACGTGCAGGGTGAGAAGCCGCCGGCGCCGCGCACGCGGCGGATCCTCTCGCGGTCGGTCGATCGCTCGCTCCTGCAGATGCTGAAAGGCGTCGTCTCGGATGCCGGCACCGCCGCAGCTGCGGAGATCCCGGGTTACACGGTCGCGGGCAAGACCGGCACGGCGCAGGTGCCGGGACCGCACGGCTACGAGCCGGGCAAGTACGTCGCGACCTTCGTCGGCATGGTTCCCGCGAACGATCCGCGGCTCGTCGTGCTCGTGAGCGTCGACGAGCCGTCGAAGGCGATCTTCGGCGGCGAGGTCGCGGCGCCGGCGTTCGCGCAGATCGCCTCGTTCGACCTGCAGTACCTCGAGGTACAGCCGGACCTGAAGGTTCGCGGCTAGTCTCCCGTTCGTGAAGCTGAGATTGAGCGCGATCGCCTGCGCCGTCATCGGTCATCGGTGGCGCATCGACGAGACGACGACGGATTCGCAGGCGCACATTCGCTGCGCGCGCTGCGGGCGCAGTCAACTGCCGGCACCCGGAACCGCATTCGATCAGCGCCTCGGGGTAGAGACGAGTCGTGATCGCGCCGTCGGTCCGATGAATCCGCGACGCTAGCGATTCGGTCGCAGCCGCAGCTCACTCTGCTCGGAGCTACGTCGCTGGGTTCGCCGCAGTCCCGCCGGCCTGCACCGCCTCGGCCACTTGCCTCACTCGCCAGGCGAAGAGCGGGCTGTGCCACACCACTTGGCCATCGGAGAATGTGAGCTTCCCGCGCACGCGCTCGACCGTGCCTGGGCCAAGCGGATACTCGCCGAGCCGCGCACCGGGCTGATGGAGTGGCAGGTCCCGGTACACGTAGACATGTTGATCGGTTACGAGAACTGTCCGGTGGAAGTGGAAGAACAGAAGCGCGACGAGGATCCCCACGTACGGCAACTCCTCGAGTACCCCAGCGAGCAAAGCCATCGGCAACGAACTGAACCCGAAGGCGATCGTCACGCCCTCCTCGCCCGAGATCTTCGCCCGCCGAACGTAACGCCCGGTCATCCGCTTGCGCCTGTTTCCCATGCTGGCCTCCCTGATTTCGCGCGATCGTGGGCGCGCTGAGCATAGGGCACTTGCTCGTGTGATGAGGCCTAGACGCCGGTCGATCTCAGGTAGCGCGTCGCTCCCGCTCCTCTGTCCATCCGCGAGCGAGGAGAATGTGATACCTAGACCGATGACTTCTGCGCACGGGCGCAGTCGAAAGAGCATGAGCGAAAACACGTGTCACATGTCCATTTCGCTCGACGGCTTTGTCGCTGGTCCTGACCAAAGCCTCGAGCACCCTCTCGGCAAGCGCGGCATCGAGCTGCACCACTGGCATCTCGACGAGCCGCTGAGCGACGCCGACGCCCGCGCACGCGACCTGCTGCTGCGCCCGCGGGGCGCCTACGTGATGGGACGCAACATGTTCGGCCCGATTCGCGGCCCGTGGGAAGGCGACTGGAGCGGCTGGTGGGGCGACGAGCCGCCGTACCACGCTCCGGTCTTCGTCCTCACGCACTACGAGCACGAGCCGATCGAGCTCGAAGGTGGGACGACGTTCTATTTCGTCGACGGCTTCGACGCCGCGTTCGCGCGCGCCTCGGAGGCCGCGGGGGATGGCGGCGTCGACATCGCCGGCGGCGCGTCGACCGTGCGCCAAGCGCTTGCGGCAGGCGTGATCGACGAGCTCGTCCTCGACATCGTCCCCGTCCTCCTCGGCTCCGGTGAGCGCATCTTCGAGGGAGTCGCCGATCCAGGCCTCGAGCCGGTCGAGGTGATCCACTCGCCGCTCGCGACGCACGTGCGCTACCGCGTCGGCAGGTGAGCGGCCTCGGCTCGACTAGGCGCTGAGCCGCCCGAGGGCGGCGCTAGACTCGCCGGGCGATGACGGATCTCGAGCGCCTCGCCGCCGCGGTCGGGGCGGTCGACGTCGTCGGGCGCGCTCCGGTCGAGGTGTCCGATCTCGCGTACGACACGCGCGCGGTCGGGCCCGGCACCCTGTTCTTCTGCGTTCGCGGCGAGCACGCCGACGGGCACGATCTCGCACGCGCCGCCGTCGAGGCGGGCGCGGTCGCCCTCGTGGTCGAGCGGCGGCTCGACGTCGACGTGCCGCAGCTCGTCGTCGCCGACGCGCGCGCCGCGATGGCACCGGCCGCAGACGAGTTCTTCGGCCGCCCGACGGAGGAGCTTGCAGGTCGTCGGCGTAACCGGGACGAATGGCAAGACGACGACGACGTTCCTGCTCTTCGCGATCCTCGCTGCGGCCGGCAGGCGGCCCGGCCTGATCGGCACGATCGAGGCGCGCGTCGGCGGCGAGCGCCGCGGCGTCAAGCGGACGACGCCCGAGGCGATCGACCTGCAGCGGCTCTTTCGCGAGATGCTCGACGCCGGCGACCGCTCGCGCGGCGATCGAGGCGTCGTCGCACGCGTCGACGCTGCACCGGCTCGACAACGTGCGCTTCGCCGCGCTCGTCTTCACCAACCTGAGCCACGAGCACCTCGACTTCCACGCCGACATGGAGGACTACTTCCAGGCGAAGCGCCGCCTCTTCGTCGAAGGCTCGCCGCCCGCCGCCGTGAACGTCGGCGACGAGTACGGACGGCGGCTCGCCGAGGAGCTGCCCGACGCGCTCACCTTCGGGTTCGCCGACGACGCCGCAATCGGGCCGGATGCGCTCGCAGGCGTCGAGCTGAAGCTCCGCGGCCGCTTCAACGCCGAGAATGCGCTCGGTGCGATCGCTGCGGCGGAGCTCCTCGGCATCGAACGAGCAGCGATCGTGCGCGGGCTCGAGTCGGTGCGCGGCGTGCCGGGCCGCTTCGAGTCGATCGACGAGGGCCAGCCGTTCGAGGTCATCGTCGACTACGCGCACAAGCCGCTGGCGCTCGAGACGCTGCTGCACGCCGTGCGCGAGCTGGCGACCGGTCGCGTGATCTGCGTCTTCGGCTGCGGCGGCGACCGCGATCGCGAGAAGCGTCCGCAGATGGGACGGATCGCGTCGGAGCTCGCCGACGTCGTGATCGTCACGAACGACAACCCGCGCAGCGAGGATCCGCAGGCGATCGTCGCGGCGATCCTCGCCGGCGCGACCGGCGACGTCGAGGTCGAGCTCGACCGCGCGAAGGCGATCGAGCTGGCGATCGAGTCCGCGCGCGAAGGCGACGTCGTGCTGATCGCGGGCAAGGGCGCGGAGCAGGGCCAGGAGTTCGCCGACGAGACGATCCCCTTCGACGACCGTGAGACGGCGCGCGAAGTGCTGCGGACACTCGGAGCGCGAACGTGATCCCACTCCCGGTCGAGGAGCTGCGCGGCCTCGGTCGTCTCGAGTCGTCGGCCGACGTCGTGACCGGCGTCGAGGTCGACTCGCGGCGCGTCGAGCCGGGCGACCTGTTCGTCGCGGTCGCCGGCGGTGAGGCATTCCTCGACGAGGCGCGCGCCCGCGGCGCCGCCGCGACGCTCGTCCCGGACGACGCGTTCGCGGCGCTCGCGGCGATCGGCAGCGCCGTGCGTGCACGCAGCTCGGCGCGCGTCGTCGCGATCACCGGCTCGGTCGGCAAGACCTCGACGAAGGACATCCTCGCCGCGCTCCTCCGGCCGCACGTGCGCCTCGTCGCCGCGGAAGCCGGCTTCAACAACGAGGTCGGCCTGCCGCTGACGCTCTGCCGGCTCGAGCCGGACACCGAGGTCGTGATCACGGAGATGGGGATGCGCGGCGCCGGGCAGATCCGCGCGCTGGCGCAGATCGCGAGGCCGGACGTCGGCGTGATCACCGCGATCGCCCCCGTGCACCTCGAGTTGCTCGGCACGCTCGAGAACATCGCGCGCGCCAAGGCGGAGCTTCTCGACGCGCTGACGGGGGACGGCGTCGCCGTGATTCCCGCCGCATGCGCCGGAGCTCGAGCCGTTCGTGCCGCGCGGGTCTCGACGTGCGCCGCTTCGCGCCTGCGCAGGTCGACGTGCGCGACGGCCGCTCGCACGTCCGCTTCGGCGAGCGCGAGATCGTCTTCGACTTCACCGCGCGCCATCAGGCCGCGAACGCCGTCGCGGCGCTGACCGTCTGCGAGGTGCTCGGCGTCCCGCTCCCCGACGACGTCGTCGAGGTGACGTTCTCGCGCTGGCGCTCGCAGGAGAGCGGGCTGCCCGGCGGCGGCCTGCTGATCAACGACGCGTGGAACGCGAACCCGGTCGCGATGCGCGCCGCGCTCGAGCATCTGCGCGAGCGGGCCGAGGGGCGGCGCACGGTCGCGATCCTCGGCGAGATGGCCGAGCTCGGCGCCGAGGCGCCGCGCTTCCACGCGGAGATCGAGCACGACCGGGATCGACGTCGTCGTCGGCGTCGGCGAGCTCGCGCGCGCTTACGAGCCGGACGAGTGGGTCCCGTCCGCTGCGGAGGCGGCGAGCCGCGCGCGCTCGCTCGTGCGTGCCGGGCGACGCCGTGCTCGTGAAGGGCTCGCGCTCGGTGGGGCTCGAAGCGGTCGCCGAGGCGCTCACCGCGGTGGAGGCGGCGTCGTGACCCGCGTCCTCATCGCGGCGCTCATCGCGCTGATCGCGTCGATCCTGATCGGGCCGCGCTTCATCGCGTTCCTGCGCCAGAACGAGTTCGGCCAGCACATCCGCGAGGAGGGCCCCGAGCATCACTTCGCGCAAGCAGGGGACGCCGACGATGGGCGGCCTGCTGATCCTGTTCGCGGCGACGATCGGCTTCCTCGCCGTGAGCAACTATCACGCTGCAGGCGCTGACGGTCCTGTTCGCGACGCTCGCGTGCGGCGCGATCGGCTTCCTCGACGACTTCATCAAGCTCACGCACCAGCGCTCGCTCGGCCTCTCGGGCCGCTGGAAGCTGCTGCTGCTCGCAGCGTCGACGGTCGTCGTCGCGCTCGTCGCGCATCACCTGCACCTGAGCACCGGCGTCTACCTCCCGGTCGTGGACGTCTCGATCCCGCTCTCGTACGGGTGGTACCCGTTCCTCTTCCTCGATCATCGCGGGACGCGTCGAACGGGACGAACCTCGCGGACGGCGTCGACGGGCTCGCCGCCGGGACCGGGATCATCGCGATCTTCACGTTCACGGCGATGAACGTCGTCTCGTACGTGCGCTCGGGCACGATCGTCTCGCACCCGCAACCTGACGAAGCTCGACCTCGCGATCATCGGCGCGGCGCTGATCGGGGCCGCGATCGGCTTCCTCTGGTACAACGCGTTCCCGGCCGAGGTGATCATGGGCGACACCGGCTCGATGGCCTTCGGCGGCGCGCTCGCGACGTTCGCGATCATGACGAAGACCGAGCTCCTGCTGCTCCTGATCGGCGGGATCTTCGTGATCGAGGCGCTCTCGGTGATGATCCAGGTCTTCTCGTTCAAGTACTTCGGCGACGCGTGTTCCTGATGGCGCCGATCCACCACCACTTCGAGATGAAGGCGTGGTCCGAGACGAAGATCATGGTGCGCTTCTGGATCGTCGCGGGCATCCTCTGCGCCGCCGGCTTCGCGCTCTTCTACCGCTACTACTTCGGGCAGCGGTGAGCGGGACGGCGGCGGTCCTCGGCGCCGACGCGGCGCGCGCAGTCGCTCGACCGCCTCGGCGACTTCGACGAGATCGTCGTGCTCGACTCGTCGGTCGACGAGCTCGAGCGCCTGATGCACGAGCTCGCCGACCCACGGCTCGACTACCTGCTCGGCGCGCTGCCCGTGCTGCCGCTGCCCGACGCCTCGGTCGACCTGCTCGTCGGCGGCGATCCGGCCGATCCGGAGGTCGAGCGCGTGCTCCGTCCGGGCGGCCGCGTCGAGCCTGCCTGAAGTGAGGATGCGGCGCCTGCGCGCCGAACGTTCACGCATCGCACCTTCGCTCGACAGCGGGGTCAGACCCCTTCGGGTCAGACCCCAACAACGACTGGCTGCCGCGGCGGGCGCTCGTGCTCGGGCTTGCGCGGTCCGGCCGCGCGGCGGCCGGCGCGCTCGCGCGGCGCGGGGTGGAGGTGGTCGCGGCCGACCGCTCGCCGGACGCGGATCCGGGGAGGCTCGCGGACGAGGGCGTCGAAGTTCGCCTCGGAACGGAGGAGGAATCGCTGCTGCAGGGTGTCGAGCTCGTCGTGAAGAGCCCCGGCGTGCCGGCGGAGTCGCCGCTCGCCGCGGCGGCGCGCGCCCGCGGCCTGCCGGTCTGGAGCGAGGTCGAGCTCGGCTACCGGCTGCTCCCGGGGAACCTCTTCGTCGGCGTCACCGGCACGAACGGCAAGACGACGACGACCGAGCTCCTCGGGCGCGATCTTCCGCGCCGCCGGGCAGCCCGTCGAGGTCGCCGGCAACGTCGGCCGGGCGCTCAGCGAGGTTGCGGAGCACATCGACCCGGACGCGACCGTCGTCTGCGAGCTCTCGAGCTTCCAGCTCGAGGACGTCGACACGCTCGCGTGCGACGTCGCCGTGCTGCTGAACCTCGAGCCGGACCACCTCGACCGGCACGGCAGCTTCGAGGCGTACCGGCGAGGCGAAGCTCCGCATCTTCGAGCGGGCGCGCGCACGCGTCGTGCCGCGCGGCTTCGGGCTCGACGGGATCGAGTTCGCCGCCGACGACCCGCTGCCCGGCGGAGCCGCTCATTCCCGGCGCGCACAATCGCGAGAACGCCGCCGCCGCCACCGCCGCCGCGCGCGCGGCGGGCGTCGACGACGACGCGATCGCCGAGGCGCTGCGAACGTTTCCCGGCGTGCCGCACCGGCTCGAGCTCGTGCGCGAGCTGCGACGGCGTCCGCTACGTCAACGACTCGAAGGCGACGAACACCGCCGCCGCGCGCCGCGGCGTCGCTGCGTACGACGCGCCGCTCCGACCTGATCCTCGGCGGCTCGCGCAAGGGCGAGGACTTCGGCCGCGTTCGCGCGCGAGCTGCCGGCCAACGTCGCGTCGATCCATCTGATCGGCGAGACGCCGACGAGCTCGCCGCCGCGCTCGACGCCGCGGGCCGCGCGCTACGAGCGACGACGGCGACCTCGCGCGCGCAGTCGCGCACGCGGCGGCCGACGCCCAACCGGGCGACGTCGTCCTGCTCTCGCCGGCGACGCGCGAGCTACGACCAGTTCGCGAACTTCGAGGAGCGCGGCGACGCGTTCCGCGCGCTCGTCGAGGAGCTCGCATGAGTGGCAGGAAGCGCCCGCATTCGCTCGAGTGGCAGCTGCTCGTCCTCGTCCCGCTCGCGCTCACCGCGTTCGGGCTCGTGATGGTCTACAGCGCGACCTCCGCTCCGGCCGCGCTCGGCAACGGCAACCCGGTCGGCTATCTCGAGCGGCAGGCCTCTACGCGGCGCTCGGCTTCGTGCTGCTCATCGTCGCCGCGCGCACCGACTTCCGGAAGCTGCGCGCGCTCGCGCCGACGCTGATCGTCACCGCGCTCGTCCCCTGCCTCGCGGTGCTCGCCGTCGGCGCGCGCATCAACGGCGCGCGGCGCTGGATCGCGTTCGGCCCGGCAGCGTTCCAGCCGTCGGAGTTCGCGAAGCTCGCACTCGTCGTCTGGTGCGCCGCGTACCTCTCGCGCAAGGCGCCGCCGCGGACGCTGAAGGAGCTCGGCGCGCCCGTCGGCCTGCTCGTCGCTCGTCTTCTGCGCGCTGATCCTCGTCGAGCCCGACCTCGGCACGGTGCTCGACGATCGTCGTCATGGTCGGCGCGATGCTGCTCGTCTGCGGGCACGCCGCTGCCGACGCTCGCGAGCGCGTACGCGATCGTCTTCGACGCTCGCGGCGATCGCCGCCTGGACGTCGCCGTACCGCCGCGCGCGCCTGCTCATGTTCCTCGATCCGTGGAGGACCCGATCGAACAACGGCCTGCAGAACGTGCAGGCGCTGATCAGCCTCGGCTCCGGCGGCATCTTCGGGCGCGGCCTCGGCCACGGCATCGCTGAAGATCCACTACCTGCCCGAGGCGCACACCGACATGATCTTCGCGCGTCATCGGCGAGGAGCTCGGGCTCGTCGGCGCCGCGCTCCTCGTCGCCGGCTACTGCGCGTTCGCCTACGCCGGCCTGCGGCTCGCGATCGCGTGCAAGGACCCGTTCGGGAAGCGGCTCGCCGCGGGCATCACGGCGCTCGTCTGCGGGCAGGCCGCGATCAACCTCGCGGCCGTCCTCGGGCTCGCGCCGCTGACCGGAATTCCGCTGCCGTTCGTCTCGTACGGAGGCTCGAGCCTCGTCATCGCGCTCCTCGCGGTCGGGATCCTCCTTAACATCGCCGGTGGTCATGCGGAGAGCAAAGCCAGCTGCGGTGCCTGATCGCGGCCGGGGGGACGGTCGGGCACGTCGCCCCGTCGCTCGCAGTGGCGGAAGCGCTGCGCGCGCGCGGGAGTGGAAGTGACGTTCGCCGGGTCGCCGGATCGCGTCGAGGCGCGGCTCGTTCCTGAGCGCGGCTACGCGTTCGACGCGTTCGCGCGTCGCCGGGCTTCCCGCGCCGCCCGGGCGTCGCAGCTCGCCCGCGCGCTCGGGCTCGCTGCGGTCGCGCCGCTCGCCTGCGTGCGGATCCTCGCGCGGCGCCGGCCCGACGTCGTGCTCGGCGGCGGCGGCTACGTCGCCGGGCCGATGGTGCTCGCCGCGTGGCTGCGCCGGATCCCCGCGCGCGCTTGACCGAGGCGGACGCGCACCTCGGGCTCGCGAACCGGCTCGCGGCGCCGTTCGCCGAACGCGTCTTCCTCGCGCTGCCCGTCGCGGGCCGCGACGGCGCGAAGTACCGCGCCGTCGGCCGGCCGGTGCCGGAGCGCTCGCGCGCGGTGCCGCGCGCCGAGGCGCGCGAGCGGCTCGGGCTGCCCGCAGACGAGCCTGTCGTGCTCGTCTTCGGCGGCTCGCTCGGCGCGCGCGCTCCTGAACGAGCTCGCGCGTCGACGCGTGGGGCGGACGCGGGGCCGGCGGTGCTGCACCTGTGCGGCGAGCGCGACTACGAGTCGCTGCGGGACGCGTCTCGCGGCCCGGCTACACCTGCTGCCCGTTCATCGACGAGATCGGCGCTCGCGTACGGCGCGGCCGACATCGTGGTCGCGCGCGCCGGCGGCTCGGTGTGGGAGCTCGCGGCGGCAGGCCTGCCGGCAGTGCTCGTCCCGGGCGAGTTCGCGACGGCCGACCACCAGCGAAGAACGCCGAGTGGTTCGCCGACGCGGGCGGCGCGGTCGTCGTCGCGCGAAGCCGACGCCGCGCGACGCGTCCCCGAGCTCGTCGCCGAGCTGCTCGCCGACCCCGCACGACTCGCCGCGATGGCCGCGGCGATGCGCGCCGCCGCGAAGCCCGACGCCGCAGAGAGGATCGCCGATGAGCTCGTCGCGCTCGCACCGCTCGCCGGTAGGCGCATCTGGATCGCCGGGATCGGCGGCGCGGGCATGAGCGCGTACGCGCTGCTCGCGCACGCGTGGGGCGCCGAGGTCGCCGGCTGGGACCGCGTCGAGACGCCGTACCTCGCGCACCTCGACGGCATCGAGGTCGACGATCTCGCCGGAGCCGCCGGCGCCGCCCGACGGCTGGGAGGTCTACGTCTCGACCGCGTTCGCCGGTCGCGTCGAAGGCCGGCCGCGCGCAGACCTGCTCGCCGAGCTCGTCTCGCTGCGCCGCTCGATCGTCGTCGCCGGCGCGCACGGCAAGACGACGACGAGCGGCGATGATCGCGTTCTGCCTCGACCGCCTCGGCCTCGATCCGGCGTTCCTGATCGGCGGCGAGATCCCGCAGCTCGGCGGCAACGCGCGCGCGGGGGAGGGCTGGCTCGTCGTCGAGGGCGACGAGTCCGACCGCTCGGTCGCGGCGCTGCGGCCCGAGATCGCGGTCCTGCTGAACGTCGACCTCGACCACCACACGACCTTCGGCGTCGCGCGCCGAGGTCGACGCAGCTCTTCGAGGACTGGCTCGCGCAGCGTGCCGCACGTCGTCCGCGCCGAGGAGCTCGACCCGGTCGAGCTCGAGCTCGCCGTGCCGGGCGAGCACAACCGGCGGAACGCGGCCGCCGCGCTCGCCGCGCTCGAGCTGGCGGGCGTCGCGCGCGCGGATGCCGAGCGCGTCATCGTCGAGTTCACCGGCGCGGGCCGGCGGCTCGAGCCGAAAGGCGAGGCGGGCGGCGTGAGCGTCCTCGACAGCTACGCGCACCATCCCGCCGAGCTCGCCGCCGACATCGCCGCCGCGCGGAGCGACGGCCGCGTGCTCGCGCTCTTCCAGCCGCACCTCTACTCGCGGACGCGCCTACCTGGCGCACGAGCTTCGCGGCGGCGCTCGCCACCGCCGACGCGGTCTGCGTCACCGACATCTATCCCGCGCGCGAGGCGCCGCTCGACGGCGTGACCGGCAAGCTGATCGTCGACGAGCTCGCCGCCGTCCGGCCGGGCATGCGGATCGGCTGGGCGCCCGACGCTCGACGACGCGCGTCGCGCATCGTCGCGCTCTGGGCGCGAGCCGGCGACACCGTGCTCACGCTCGGCGCGGGCGACGTCGACGCAGCCGGCCGCGGCTGCTCGAGGCGCTCGCGTGACGCCGAGTCGGGCGTCGAGCTCTCGCGCTACACGACGCTCGGCACCGGCGGGCCGGCGCGCGCCTTCGCGCAGCCGACGACGGTCGCTGAGGTGGAGGAGCTTGCGTGCGGCCGCGGCCGACGGGCTCTCGGTGGCGGCGTCGGTCTCGGCTCGAACCTGCTCGTCGCCGACGACGGCGTCGACGCGCTCGTCCTCGACTCGGCGGCGAGCTCGCAGCGGTCGAGGTCGACGGCGACGCTCGTGCGCGCCGGGGCGGGCGCCGCGAACGCCGTCGTCCTCCACCGCGCGCGCGAGCGCCGGGCTCGGCGGCTTCGAGTTCGCGTGCGCGATCCCCGGCACGATCGGCGGCGGAGTCTGGATGAACGCCGGCGCCTACGGCGGCGACTTCGCGACGGTGCTCGAGCGGGCGCTCGTCGCGACTGCCGACGGCAGCGGCTGGCTCACGCCGGCCGGAGCTCGGCCTCTCGTACCGGCACTCGGACCTGCGCCACGGCCAGGTCGTCGTCGCAGGCCGAGCTGCGCCTGCAGCCGCGCGACCCGGACGAGATCAAGGCCGACGGTGCGCGAGCTCAACGCGCGCCGCAAGGCGGCGCAGCCGACGAACCGGCGGACGTTCGGCAGCGTCTTCAAGAACCCCGACGCACGAGCTGAGCGCGGGGCGGATGCTCGAGGCCTGCGGCCTGAAGGGACACCGCATCGGCGGCGCGCAGATCTCGCCGAAGCATGCGAACTTCATCGAGAACGCCGGCGGCGCACGGCCGCGAGGACGCGCTCGGCGCTCATGGCCGAGGCGCGTCGCCGCGCGCACGAGCAGTACGGCGTCGAGCTCGAGCACGAGGTCGAGTTCCTCGGCGAGCTCGAGCTGCCGCCCCTCTGACGTAGGAAGCCCCGCCCGCGCGGCGAAGCTTGGCCACGTGGCCGGGGAGCGTCGTCGTGCGCAGGTCGGGCGCCGCGCGCCCATCGTCGCGGCAGGCTGCGCTGCGCCGCTTCCGCGTGCCCGAGCGCGACTGCCGCTACCCGCGGGCCTCCGTCGCTTGCCCCTCGCTCGCTCGGTCGTCCTCGGGCTCGGGTTACTCGCGGTCGCCTTCGGCACCTATGCGCTCCTGCGGCAGACCTCGGTCTTCGCGATCACGCACATCGAGGTCGCCGGCGCGCTCGGCGCCGATCCGCGCGCAGGTGCGCGGTGCGCGCGGCCACCGTCCGGCGGCACGAGCCTGCTCGCGCTCGACGGCGGCAGCGCTCGATCGCGGCGCGATCGACGCACTGCCCGACCGTCGTCGTCTGCGCGCTACGACCGCGCGTTCCCGCACACGCTGCGCCTGAGCGTCGTCCCCGAGATCCCGGTCGCCGTCCTGCATCGCGGCGCGCAGCACGTGGCTCGTCTCGGCGCGGGCGCGAGTCGTCGCGCAGCATCCGGCCGGGCACGGACGTCGGCGCTCCCGCGGATCTGGGTTCCGACGCGCGACGCCGTCGCGGTGGGCGACTTCCTCGCGCCGGACGAGCGGCGGCGACCGCGGCGCGCGCCGTCGCGCTCGCCGCCCGCTTCCCGGCGCGCATCGCGACGGTCGGCGTTCGCGCACGGCGAGCTCGTCCTTCGGCCTCCGACTCCGGCGTCGAGCTCGCTCGGCCGAGCCGGTCGACGTCCGCCTCAAGCTCGCGATCGCGCGGCGCGCGCTTGCGGCAGCTGCCGTCCGGCATCGACGTACCTCGACGTCAGCGTCCCGCGGCAGGCCGGTGGCCGGCATCAACACTCAAGTCTCAGGTGGAGCTTGAGGGTATGAAGGCTCAATGCTCCAATTGACAGCGAGTTTTCGCCCATCTACCCTCCGGCGCGAAGTCCCGGACGTTTCCGCCCCAATCCTCTACTGAAGGTTCAGGTGTCGGCCCCATGAGCATGCGCGACCAGTCGGGCAACTACCTCGCCGTCATCAAGGTCGTCGGCGTCGGCGGCGGCGGCACGAATGCCGTCAACCGCATGGTCGACGCCGGCCTCACCGGCGTCGAGTTCATCGCCGTCAACACCGACGCGCAGGCGCTGATGATGTGCGACGCCGACGTGAAGATCCACATCGGCTCGCAGGCGACGCGCGGTCTCGGCGCAGGCGCCGACCCGGCCGTCGGGCACGCCGCCGCGCAGGAGAGCCGCGACGAGCTGAAGGAGGCGCTGAAGGGCGCCGACATGGTCTTCGTCACCGCCGGCGAGGGCGGCGGCACCGGCACCGGCGCCGCGCCGGTCGTCGCCGAGCTCGCGCGCGAGCTCGAGCGCCCTGACGGTCGGCGTCGTCACGAAGCCGTTCGCCTTCGAGGGCCGCAAGCGCGCCCAGCAGGCAGACCGCGGCATCGAGAACCTGCGCGACCGGGTCGACACGCTGATCGTGATCGAGAACGACCGGCTGCTCCAGGTCGTCGAGAAGAAGACGTCGGTCGTCGACGCGTTCCGGATGGCCGACGACATCCTCCGCCAGGGCGTGCAGGGGATCACCGACCTGATCACGGTGCCCGGCCTCGTCAACCTCGACTTCGCCGACGTCCGCACGATCATGCGCGACGCCGGCTCGGCGCTCATGGGCATCGGCATCGCCTCCGGCGAGAACCGCGCCGCCGAGGCCGCGCGCGCGGCGGTCTCGTCGCCGCTCCTCGAGACGTCGATCGAAGGCGCGACCGGGATCCTCCTCAACATCACCGGTGGGCCGGACGATCGGGCTCTTCGAGGTGAACGAGGCGGCCGAGGTCGTCACGAGCGCCGCCGACCAGAACGCCAACGTCATCTTCGGCGCCGTCATCGACGACGCGATGGGCGACGAGGTGCGCGTCACCGTGATCGCCACCGGCTTCGGCGGCGGCCGCCGGCGCCGCCGCGTCGCCGCCGCGGATGTCGCCGCTGCCCTCGTCGACCGCCCCGCCCGCCGCGAGCACGCCGTTCGAGCTCCCGGACGAGGCGCTCGACGTGCCCTCGTTCCTGCGCGACGACGAGACTCGCCAGCGCGATCGCGAATCCTGAGGTTTCGGACTGGCCGCGGATGCGGTATACAGCACGTGCCCTCAAGGGTTGACCATCAAGAGCCAGCCCCACGACCCGGTCCGCCGCCCCGGCCCATCCTCGGAGCAGCCGGGGCGGCCCCGTTTTAGGGGCAACGCTAGGATCGTCGGCGGCGATGGCGCAGACCCTGCTGCGCACGCCGCTGCACGACCGGCACGTCGCGCTCGGGGCGCGGATGGTGCCGTTCGCCGGCTGGGAGATGCCGGTCCAGTACGAGGGCGTGATCCAGGAGCACCGGGCGGTGCGCGCCGACGCCGGCGTCTTCGACGTCTCGCACATGGGCGAGATCGAGGTCGAGGGGCCGCGCGCGCCCGAGCTGCTGCAGGCGCTGCTCTCGAACGACCTCGACCGGCTCGAGCCGGGCGAGGCGCAGTACACGCTGCTGACGAACGAGCGCGGCGGGATCGTCGACGACCTGATCGTCTACCGGCTCGACGAGTTCCGCTACCTGCTCGTCGTCAACGCGTCGAACCGCGAGGCCGACTTCGCGTGGATCAAGGAGCGCGAGATCACCGGCTCCGACGTGCGCGACGTCTCCGACGAGTACGCGCTGCTCGCCGTGCAAGGCCCGCACGCGATCGAGAAGCTCGGCCTCGCCGCCGGCGCAGGCGTTCACGTTCGCCGAGGAGACGATCGACGGCGTCGAGTGCATGGTCAACCGCACCGGCTACACCGGCGAGGACGGCTGCGAGATCCTCTGCATGGCCGAGGACGCCGGCGCGCTCTGGGACGCCGTGCTCGCGCGCGGCGTCACGCCGTGCGGGCTCGGCGCGCGCGACACGCTGCGCCTCGAGGTCGCTGCCGCTGCACGGCAACGACATCAGGCCCGAGACGGACGCGATCTCGGCCGGGCTCGGCTGGACGTGCGCGCTCGACGACAAGGAGTTCACCGGCGTCGACGTCCTTGCGCCGCATCAAGGAGGACGGGCCCGAGCGAAAGCTCGTCGCCTTCGTGATGGAGGAGAAGGCGATCCCCCGGCAGGGCATGCCGATCGAGGGCGGCGGCGAGGTGACCTCGGGCACGCACTCGCCGATGCTCGACGTCGGGATCGGCATGGGCTACGTGCCCGCCGCGCAGGCGCAGCCCCGGCACCGAGCTGACCATCGACGTCCGCGGCAAGCCGCGCCG
Organism: uncultured Actinomycetes bacterium; assembly: GCA_963838985.1. Taxonomy (GTDB): domain Bacteria; phylum Actinomycetota; class Thermoleophilia; order Gaiellales; family Gaiellaceae; genus Palsa-739. The sequence goes on along the minus strand of CAWITF010000001.1, from coordinate 233,360 downwards.
CGCGCGCATCGTGAAGAAACCGATCTACAAGAGGGAGGACTGAGTTGGCCGCCGCGGAGTCGTATCCCGACGACCTGAAGTACCACCGCGGAGCACGACTGGGCCCGCATCGAGGGCGACGAGGCCGTGCTCGGGATCACGTGGTTCGCGCAGGACTCGCTCGGCGAGCTCGTCCACTTCGAGGCGCCCGAGACGGGCGCGGCCGTCTCGAAGGACGCAGTCGTACGGCGAGGTCGAGTCGGTCAAGGCCGTCTCCGACGTCATCGCGCCGCTCTCCGGCGAGGTGCTCGAGGTCAACTCGGCGGTCGTCGACGCGCCCGGAGACCGTGAACGAGGACCCGTACGGCAACGGCTGGCTGATCCGCATCCGCTCGCCGATCCGTCCGAGGTCGACTCGCTGCTCGACGCTGCCGGCGTACAAGCCAGGTCCTCGCGGACCAGTGACGCAACACCCGTTCCTCGCCCTCACCGACGACGACCGGGAGGAGATGCTCGCGACGATCGGCGTCTCGTCGGTCGAGGAGCTCTTCCGCGACATCCCTGCCGGCGTTCGCTTCGACCGCGAGCTCGACCTCGAGCCGGCCGCTCTCCGAGCAGGAGCTCTCCGCGCACCTCGCCGAGCTCGCGTCGCGCAACGTCGACGCGACGCGCGAGCTCTCGTTCCTCGGCGCGGGGATCTACGACCACTACGTGCCCGGCGGTCGTCGACACGGTGATGCAGCGCGGCGAGTTCCTGACCGCGTACACGCCGTACCAGCCGGAGATGAGCCAGGGCGTGCTGCAGGCGATCTTCGAGTACCAGACCGCGATCTGCGAGCTCACCGGCATGGACGTCTCGAACGCGTCGGGCTACGACGGCACGACGGTGACCGCCGACGCCTGCTACATCGCGAAGCACGCGACCGGGAAGTCGAAGATCGTCGTCACCGAGGCGACGAACCCGCAGGTGCGCCAGGTCGTGAAGACGTACGCGCCCGGCTTCGGGCTCGAGGTCGTCGAGGTGCCGCACCGTGACGGCACGACCGACCCGGACGAGCTCCGAAGCGCCGCCGAGGGCGCGGCCGCCGTGATCTTCCAGCAGCCGAACTTCTTCGGCTGCCTCGAGCCGGCGCCCGAGCTGGCCGCCGCGGCGAACGACGCCGGCGCGCTCTCGATCGCGCACGTCGATCCGCTGTCGCTCGGCGTGCTCGAGGCGCCGGGCCGCTACGGCTGCTCGATCGCGATCGGCGAGGGCCAGGCCGCCGGCAACTTCCCGGCGTACGGCGGGCCGCACTACGGCTTCCTCGCGGCGCGCCAGGACTTCATCCGCCGCATGCCGGGCCGGATCGTCGGCGAGACGGTAGACGCCGCGGGCGAGCGCGGCTATGTCCTCACCCTGCAGACCCGGGAGCAGCACATCCGGCGCGAGAAGGCGACGTCGAACATCACGACGAACCAGACGCTGCTCGCGCTCGGCGGCCTCGTCTATCTCACGTGGCTGGGCCCGCAGGGATTGCGCGAGCTGGGGGAGACCTGCCTCTCGCTCGCGGCCTACGCGAAGCAGCAGCTGCAGGAGCGTGCCGGTCTCGAGCCGGTGTTTTCCGATCGGACAACGTTCAAGGAGTTTGCCGTGCGCGTCGGACGGAACGCGCGCGAGGTCGTCGCGGCGGCGCGCGAGCGGGGCGTCCATCCCGGCTATGCGCTCGGCCGCGACTACGAGGGCATGGACGACGTCCTGCTCGTCGCGTTGACCGAGAAGCGCACGCCGGCCGAGATCGACCGGCTCGCCGACGTCCTCGCCGAGGTCACGGCGTGAAGCTCATCTACGAGAAGTCGCAGGCCGGGCGGCGCGCATCGGCGATCCCGCACCACGAGGGGCTGCCTGCGCCGGAGGTGCCGGAGGAGCTGCGCCGCTCCGAGCCGCCGCGTCTGCCGGAGGTGCCGGAGTTCGAGCTCGTCCGCCACTTCACGGAGCTCTCGACGCGCAACTTCGGCATCGACAACGGCTTCTACCCGCTCGGCTCCTGCACGATGAAGTACAACCCGCGCGTCAACGAGCGGCTCGTCGCGCTGCCGGGCTTCGCGAATCTCCACCCGCTGCAGGAGGACGACGGCGTGCAGGGCGCGCTCGAGCTCGAGTGGCGGCTGCAGGAGATCCTCGCGGAGGTGACGGGCCTCGACGCGGTGTCGCTCCAGCCGGCCGCGGGCTCGCAGGGCGAGCTGACCGGGCTGATGCTCGTGCGCGCGTACTTCGAGGACAGAGGCGAGTCGGCCGAGCGGCGCAAGGTCGTGATCCCCGACACGGCGCACGGCACGAATCCGGCCTCCGTGACGATGGCGGGTTACGAGGTCACGCCGGTCAAGACCGACCCGCGCGGCAACATCGACGTCGACGACCTCCGGAACGTCGTCGACGAGCACACGGCCGCGTTGATGCTGACGAACCCGTCGACGCTCGGCCTCTTCGACGAGAACATCGAGGAGATCGCGGAGATCTTCCACGGAGCCGGCGCGCTCATGTACTACGACGGCGCGAACCTGAACGCCGTGTGCGGGATCTCGCGGCCCGGCGACATGGGCTTCGACATCGTCCACATCAACCTGCACAAGACGTTCTCGCAGCCGCACGGCGGCGGCGGCCCGGGCGGCGGCCCGATCGCCGTGCGCGACATCCTCGAGCCGTTCCTGCCGGTTCCCATCGTGGTACGCAGCGACTCGGAGAGCAACACGTTCGATCTCGACTTCGACCGGCCGAAGTCGATCGGCAAAGTCCGCGGTTACACGGGCCCGTTCGGCGTCTTCGTCCGCTCCTATGCGTACATCCGCATGTACGGGCCGCGCCTGCGCGAGATGTCGGAGACGGCGGTGCTGAACGCGAACTACGTGCTCGCGCGGCTCAAGGACACCTACGAGCTGCCGTACGACCGCCTCTGCATGCACGAGTTCGTCCTGTCGGCGCGGAACATGAAGCGCGAGCACGGCGGCGACCGCGCTCGACGTCGCGAAGCGGCTGATGGACTACGGCTTCCATCCGCCGACGATCTACTTCCCGCTCGTCGTCCCCGAGGCGCTGATGGTCGAGCCGACCGAGACCGAGTCGAAGGAGACACTCGACGAGTTCTGCGACGCGATGCTCGCGATCGCCCGAGGAAGCGAAGCGCGACGTCGAGGTGCTGAAGGACGGCGCCGCACCACCGCCCGGTGCAGCGGCTCGACGAGGTGCGCGCGGCGAAGCACCCGATCGTCAAGTACGGATTCGAGGAGCATCCCGACCTGCAGGCCTCGCGCGAGCCGGTCGCGGCAGAGGCGCCGAAGGGCGTCTGATGGCGCGGCGGCGAGCGCTTGCCGCCTCGGTCGCCGCGGCGGTGGTCGTGCTCACCGTCGCGGTCGACCTGCTGCGGGAGACGACGATCCGGCACGAGCGCCCGGCGGCGGTGCTCGCATTCGCCGGGATGATCGCCGCGCTGCTGCTGCTGCTCGCTCCACGGCTCGATTCGCTCGTCGTCACGGTCGGCAGCGGCCTGGCGGCCGGCGGTGCGCTCGCGACGCTCGTGACGGGCGCGGCCTGGGCCGGCGGCGTCCCCGACCCGCTCGCCGGCGGCGCAATCGCGTTCAACGTCGCGGACGTGGCGATCGGGCTGGGCGAGCTGCTGCTCGTCGGCGGCGCGCTCGCGTACGCATGGCAGAACCGCACGCGACTCGGCGAGCCGGTCTAGGCGTGGGCTTTCGCGTCGTCCGTCCCGACGACTTCGTGTGGATCGAGCGCCCGCACGAGCCCGGGGAGCCGGCCCGCCGCGTCGCCGAGCTGAGTGACCAGGTGGGCCTTGCGCACGAGCGCGGGAACATCTGGCGCTACGAGCCGGGCGCCAAAGGCGTACGGCACGTGCATCCAAATCAGGAGGAGACGTTCGTCGTCCTCGCCGGCACGCTCTCCATCTACCTCGGCGACCCTCCCGAGCGGCACGAGGTTCCCGTGGGCGGCGTTGTCCACGTCGAGCCGGGCACACCGCTGCAATCGGCGAACCATGGCTCAGAGGAGCTGCTGGTCTACGCGCACGGATACCCGCCCGAGCAGGAGCGGGCCACGGTGCTCGCATCGGCGTGTGAAGAATGACGCGCCGGGACGACAAGGAAGACCGACCGCCGATCTGCCCTGTCTGCGGCGTGACGATGGTCGCGTCCGCGCTGAGCGCGCGGCCGAAGAGCGGCGAGGACTGGGTCTGTCTCGAGTGCGAGGAGCGCGGAGACGCGTGACGACAGAGCCTCCCGGCGTTAGAGTCGGCGCGATGACGCGCTTCGCCCTCGTTGCCGCAGTCCTGCTCGCCCTAACGGCCGGCTCCGCGAGTGCCGCTCGCGTCCACCTCGTCGCGCAGCCTGCGACCGTCGTCCCCGGCGCGATCGTGCGCGTCACGACCACTGCATCCCCGTGTCTCGCCGGCGACCAGGTGACGCTGATCTCCGCGGCGTTTCCCGGCCACGCGTTCGGCATCGGCGCGGTCTACGGGCATGCCGTCCGCCACGGGGCGTTCTCGATCCGGGCGCGCACGCGCGCCACGCTGAAGCCCGGCCGCTACCACATCAGCGTGCGCTGCGGCGGCGGGACGCTCGGCGTGCTCGCCTACTTCCGCATCGCCTAGCGCGCCGCAGGCTGTCGCGCTCGCACCTTCGGCGCCGCTGCGAGCTGGCCGCACGCGGCTTCGATGTCGCGGCCGCGCGTCAGGCGCACCGTCGCGGGCACGCGTGCACGCTCGAGCTCCGCCGAACGCGGCGATGCGCTCCCGGGACGAGCCGTCGAACAGCCCCGTCGGGTTGTACGGGATCAGGTTCACCTTGAAGTGGTCGCGGCCGAGCAGCTCCGCGAGCGCGCTTCGCCTGCTCGGGCGAGTCGTTGACGCCGGCGAGCATCACGTACTCGACGAAGACGCGGCGGTTCGTCTCGGTCGCGTGCCGCGCGCACTCGGCGACGACGTCGCGCAGCGGATAGCTTCGTCGTTGACCGGCATGATCTGCGACCGCAGCTCGTCGTCCGGCGCGTGCAGAGAGAGCGCGAGGCGGATCGGCTCGTCGACCTCGTCGACGAAGCGCTTCAGCCCGGGAGCCAGCCGACGGTCGAGATCGTCGTGCGGCGGTGCGTGATCCCGACGTCCGGCAGCCGCCGCGCCGCGGCGAGCACCTCGTCGAAGTTGAGCATCGGCTCGCCCATCCCCATGAAGACGGCGTGGTCGACCGCCTCGATGCGGCGGAAGTGGAGCGCCTGGTCGAGGATCTCCGACGCGGTGAGGTTCCGCCCGAACGCCATCGCGCCGGTCGCGCAGAACGTGCACGTGAGCGGGCAGCCGGACTGCGACGAGAGGCAGAGCGAGCGCCGGCCGTCGCGGTAGCGCATCAGCACCGCCTCGACCGGATGCCCGTCGGCGGTGCGGAAGAGCGTCTTGATCGTGCCGTCCTTCGACTCGCGCTCGCGTCTCGACCGTGAGCGTGGAGAAGGGCACCGCGGCGGCGAGCTCGTCGCGCAGCGCGCGCGGCAGGTTCGTCATCGCGTCGTAGCCGGCGGCGCCGCGCGCCGTCCACTCCCACACCTGGCGCGCGCGGATAGGCGGGCTCGCCGCGCTCGCGCAGCGTCTCCTCGAGAAGCGTCAGATCCATCGGACTAGCGACTCGGTAGCGTCCGCGTCCGTGATCGATCTTCGCTCCGACACCGTCACGAAGCCGACGCCGGGGATGCTCGCGGCGATGGCGGAGGCCGAGGTCGGCGACGAGCAGTACCGCGAGGACCCGACCGTCGAACGAGCTGCAGCGCCGCATGGCCGAGCTTCTCGGGCACGAGGCGGCGCTGTTCCTGCCGACCGCGACGATGGCGAACCAGGCCGCGCTGCGCGCGCAGACGACAGCCCGGGCGGCGAGCTCCTCGCCGAGGAGCGGACGCACGTCCTCGTCTACGAGTGGGGCGGCCCGGCGATCCACTCCGGCCTCGTCATGCGCGGCGTCGCCGGCCGAGCGGGCCGCATCACGCCCGAGCAGTCGAGCGGAGAACGACCCCGACCTCGGGCCGGGCGGCATCGTCGTGCTCGAGAACACGCACCGCAGCTCCGGCGGGACGCATCTGGCCGCTCGACGAGTTCCGCGCCGCCGTCGACGCAGCGCGCGAGCGCGGCGCGGCGGTCCATCTCGACGGCGCGCGGCTCTTCAACGCGGCGGTCGGCGCGGGCGTCGAGCCGAGCGAGTGGGCGCAGCTTGCCGACTCCGTGACGCATCTGCTTCTCGAAGGGGCTCGGCTGCCCGCTCGGCGCCGTCGCTCGCCGGCTCGGCCGAGCTGATCGAGCGCGCGTGGGAGAGCAAGTACCTCTTCGGCGGCGCGATGCGCCAGTCCGGCGTCATCGCGGCGGCGATGCTCTACGCGCTCGACCATCACGTCGAGCGGCTCGCCGACGATCACGCCCGCGCGCGCGCGGCTCGCCGAGGGCGATCGGCGCTCGATGCCGCCACGGTCAGACGAACTTCGTCGCGATCGACGCGATGCCCGGGCTCGAGCGAGCGTCGCGCGCTGAAGCAGCGCGGCGTCGCTCGTCAGCGACCTCCGGCCGGGCTGGCTGCGCGCGATCACGCATCTCGACATCGGCGACGACGACATCGACGCGCGATCGAGTCTTCCCGCGCGCTGCAGGAGGTACTCGATGTCCACGCCTGAGCGCCTCACCGCCGAGCTCGAGCCAGCTCGTCCGGCGGCGAGCAGCGCGACAAGCGCCTACCGAGCCTCGCCGCCGCGGTCCTCCGCGACGGCGAGACTGATCTGGGAGAACGCCGTCGGCGCGGCGGACGTCGAGGCGAGAGTCGCGACGCGACGCCCGACACGCAGTACCGCGTCGGCTCGATCACGAAGACGTTCACGGCCGCGGCGATCATGCAGCTCCGCGACGCGGGCAAGCTCGACCTCGAGGACACGCTCGACAAGCACGTCGACGGCGCCGCGCACGCGCCCGTCGATCCGCCGGCTCCTCTCGCACGCGTCCGGGCCTGCAGCGGGAGACGCACGACGACGTCGTGGCTGACGCTGCGCTTCGCGACGCCCGACGAGCTGCTCGAGACGCTCGACCGCGCCGAGCAGGTGCTGCCGCGCCGGCGCGCGCTTCCACTACTCGAACCTCGCGTTCGCGCTGCTCGGCATCGTCATCGAGCGCGTCAGCGGGCATGCCGTACGCGCGACTACGTCCGCGAGCGGCTTCTGCAGCCGCTCGGGCTGACGCGGACGAGCTTCGACCCGAGCAGCCCGGCGGCGAACGGGCTACGTCGTCGCAGCCGTACGTCGACGGCGTCTGGGCGAGGCGTCCGAGTCGAGACGGGCGCGTGGATCGCCGCCGGCCAGCTCTGGGGGACGGTCGGCGACCTCTGCCGCTGGGCGCGTTCCTCGCCGATCCCGACGAGTCGATCCTCGCGCAAGCGCAGCGCCGAGGAGATGCGCACCGTGCAGATGATCGACGAGCACGTGCGCTGGACTGTCCGGCTACGGGCTCGGGCCTGCAGCTCCGGCGCGACGGCGACCGCATCCTCGCCGGGCACGGCGGCTCGATGCCCGGCTTCATCGCGCGCTCTACGTCTCGCCTGCGCGACAAGATCGGCGTCGCCGTGCTCACGAACTCGAGCAACGCGGCGCTCGCCGCCGCTTCGCGCAGAAGCTCGTCGCGGACGACGGTGGCGCGAGTGGCCCGTTGCACCGAAGCCGTGGCGGGTCGAGGGAGCCGCCGCCCGACGACGTCGTCGCCGCTGCTCGGCGTCTGGTTCATGGAGGCGACGCAGCTCATCTTCCGCTGGCGCGACGGCCAGCTCGAGGCGCAGTTCACCGATGCCGAGCCGTGGGAGGAGCCGGCCGTCTTCGAGCGGGCGACGACGGCCGCTGGCGCACCGTCTCCGGCTGGGAGCACGGCGAGGTGCTGCGGATCGAGCCCGAGCGGCTCGTGCTCGCCGGCTATCCGGTCACGCGTGAGCCGGCGTCTGGGTCTAGTCGCCCCGGGAGCGCGGCCGCGCCAGATCGAGCGGACGGAGACGCGGCCCGCTATCGCAAGACGTTCGGCGCCGCGATCGCGTCGGAAGCCGTGACGCAGAAGGCAAGACGGGCGCGACAACCGGACGTAACGGCACGTCGCGCCCGCCGAGGCAGCCAAGCGCGCTCTTAGGCGGAGATCGTTTCGTGAACGGGGAATTCGTGGATGTCCGGCGGCCCTTGCGGCTGGACGCCCACTGCCGCGAAGCCTTCGGGAATGCGCGCCGCGAACGCGTCAAAGTCCGCACGCGACTCCCAGAAATCCATGATGCCCCAACCGCCCTCGACGGGGCCGGACGCATGGAACAAGAGTCCTTTCGGCGGCGTGCGATCAGGATTGATCTGATCGTGGCCCTTGTCGAACTGCTCCTCGGTGATCCCAAGGAGCTTGATGCGGATGCCGACAGCCAACGTCAACCTCGGTTCCGTTTTGGGGGGATCGACTATACGCCCCCGACAGCGGGCCGAGATCGAGAAGAGCGGGCCGCGAATGGCGGTTAGATGCCCTACTCGTACTGCAGCGCTTCGAGCACGTTCAGCCGCCCGGCACGACGCGCGGGGAAGATCGCGGCCAGCGATGCCGACGACGACCGCCGCGACGACGAAGACGACGAGCGTCACCCAGGGAATCGTGAACGCCGGATAGTTGATCGCCTTGCCGACCATCAACGCGAGGACGATGCCGAGCGGGATCCCGAGCGCCGCGCCGAGCAGCGGCGGTGATGACGCTCTCGTTGCCGGATCATGTTCCGGACCTGCCAGCGGCGTCATGCCGACCGCGCGGAGCATCCCGATCTCGCGCGTCCGCTCGAACACCGTCAAGACGAGCGTGTTGACGATCCCGAAGAGGCTGACGATGATCGAGAGCGACAGCAGCACGTAGAGGAGGTTCAGGAGCATGTTGATCCCACGCTCCTGCAGCTTCGTGAACTGCGCCTTCGTCTGGATCTTCGCGTCGGGGAACGCCGGCGAGCCTCTGCTGCAGCAGCTTCGTGTTCGCAGGCGTGACGCCGCCGCGCATCTTCACGAACGAGAAGATGTTCTGCGGATTCGGATACTCGCGGTCGTAGCGCTGCGCTGAGATCGTGACGTCGCCGAACGGGGAGCCGCCTTTCGGCGGCTCGAAGATCCCGCGCAGCGTGAGCTGCAGCGTGTGCCCCGTCGGCGTGCGCAGCGAGAGCGCGCGAGCCCTACGTGAGGTCGTGGTTCTTCGCGAAGTCCTTCGCGACGAAGAACGCCGTCCTGGCCGAGCTGCGCGGGCACGGACGGGCTTCCCTCGGTCCACTTGACGTCGATCACGCTGCGTGACGTCCGGCTCGACGGCCGGTCACGCTGATCCTGTTCCCGAATGCGCCCGCTTCGCCGGCGCGAACGCCGCTGACGACGAGGACGCCGGGCACCTTGCGCACCGCCTGCTCGGAGGCGATCGCCATCGGCGTGAAGCCGTTCTGCGAGGTGAGCGCGTAGTCGGCGGTGAAGAGCTCGTTGACCGCGCTCTCGAACGTCGTCTTCAGGCCGGCCGCGAGGACGGACACGAGCGTGACGAGCGCCAGGCCGATCATCAACGCGGACGCGGTCGATGCAGTGCGCTGCGGGTTCCGCATCGAGTTGCCGCGCGCGAGCGAGCCGGCAGCCCCGCCGAAGCTCGCCGCGGGCGCGCCGAGGACGCGCGCGATCGGCGGTACGAGCGTCTTCGCGAGCATCGCGACGCCGAAGAAGATCGCGAGCGTTCCGACGCCGATCAGCAGGAGCCGGGCACCCGTGGCGATGTTGCCGTCGAAGAGGCCGAGCAACATCAGGCCGACCGCCACGACGACGACACCGAGGGCGACGTAGGGACCGATCGCAGCGAACCGGCTGCGCGGCAGCAGCGCGCCCTTCGCGGACGGCGGCGATCGGCTCGACGCGCGTCGCGCGCAACGCCGGCCGCACTGCGGCGACGACCGTCACGAGCATGCCGACGATCAGCGCGACGACGATCGTGCGCGTGGCGAACACGGTCCCGACCTGCGGGAGGTCGATCCCGAACTGAACGAAGAGGTAGTTGAGGAGCTTGGCGAGCCCGAGCCCGAGGAAGAGCCCGACGACCGACGCGAAGAGCCCGATCGCGAACGCCTCGATGATCACCGACCAGAAGATCTGCCGGCGCATCGCGCCGAGCGTGCGCAGTGTCGCGAGCTCGCGCATGCGCTGCGCGATCGTGATCGAGAGCGTGTTCGCGATCACGAAGCTGCCGACGAAGAGCGCGATGTACCCGAACGCGAGCAGGAAGTACTCGAGGATGTTCAGGAAGCCGTTCGTGTCCTTCGCCGCCTGTTTCGCCTCGGCCTGGCCCGTGCGCACCTGCGCCGTCGCCGGCAGAAGCGGTTTCACCTGTGCGACGAGCGCGTCCGGCCCGACGTTCGGCTTGCCGGCGATCTCGATCGAGTCGAGCTTCCCTTGCTTGTCGAAGATCGTCTGCGCGGTCGGCAGGTCGAAGACGGCGAGCGTCGCGCCGCCGATGAGGAGATCCCGCCGAAGCGCACGATGCCGACGACGCGGAACTTCTCTTCCGGCCCGCGCGCGAGCACGCCGATCTCGTCACCGAGTGCGAAGTGCTTGCTCTTCGCGGTCTTGTCGTCGATCGCGATCTCGATCCTGCCGCGGGCCAGCGGCCTGAGGTGAGCACGAGCGGGTTGAAGCGCTGGTCGCCGCGCGGGTCGACGCTGAACGCGAGGTTCGGCGCGCCGTGCGGCGAGATCACCTTGTTCTGGCGGCTGACGAGATGGGCCTGGTCGGAGATCCCGCCTTCGGCGGCGGCGACGCCGGGAAGCGCGCGCACCTTCGCGAGCAGCGACTCGGGGAGGGAGGGCGGCGTGACGTTGTCGTTCTGGTTGCCTCCGATCGCGCTCTTGCCGGTGATCACCGCGTCGGTGTTCTTGTAGACCTGCGTGAAGACCGTTCCGAACGCGGCCTTGATCGTGTCGGTGAGGACGTAGGTGCCGCTGATCATCGCGACGCCGAGGACGATCGCGACCGCGGTCAGCGCCGCGCGCAGCTTGCGGCCCATCAGGCCCTTGAGCGCGACGCCGATCACGAGTTGAGGGAGCTCATCACCTCGAGCACCTGGGGCGCCGTCGCCCCGCGCAGCTCCTGCACGATCAGGCCGTCCGCGAGGAAGAGGATGCGGTCGGCGATCGCGGCGGCGCGAGCCTCGTGGGTGACCATGACCGTCGTCTGGCCGTAGGTCGTCCACCGACGCGCGCAGCAGCTCGAGGATCTCCCCGCTCGTCTTCGAGTCGAGGTTGCCGGTCGGCTCGTCGGCGAAGAGGATCGTCGGGCGCGTCACGAGCGCGCGTGCGATGGCGACGCGCTGCTGCTGGCCGCCGGAGAGCTCCGACGGCCGATGCGTCCGCCGGTCGGCGAGACCGGTCTCGGCGAGCAGGTCCTCGAGCCATTGCGACTCGGCCGTCTTGCCGGCGATCGAGAGCGGCAGGACGACGTTCTCCTCGGCGTCAGCATCGGAAGCAGGTTGAAGAACTGGAAGACGAAGCCGATGTGCTCGCGGCGGAGCATGCGTCAGCTTCGCGTCGCGACGTCCCGGTGATCTCCTTGCCGGCGATCGAGACCGTGCCGGACGTGGGCTTGTCGAGCCCCGCGAGGATGTGCATGAGCGTCGACTTGCCGGAGCCGGACGGCCCCATGACGGCGACGAGCTCGCCAGCCTCGACGTCGATGCTGACGCCGCGAAGCGCGTCGACCGCGGTCTCGCCCTCGCCGTATCGCCGCGTCAGGTCGACGCGCCTGGACGACCGTGCCCTGCTGCGCGGCGCGGGAGCGCCGCTCTTCGATCACCGCCATGACGCGAAAGCCTACCGGCCGCCCGCGACGAGAAACCCGACGACGACGCCGGCGTAGGCGCAGCAGGAGCACGCGCCCTCCCGCCGGCGCGACCGCCCGTCGCGCACCATCCGCGACGGCAGGCCGACTGCGCCGCCCATCGCGACGATCTCCTCCCAGCGGAACGTGAGCGGCAGCGCATGTGCGAAAAGGAGCGAGAGGAGCATGACCGCCGGCATGACGAGCAGCGCGACCTGCGCGCTCGACGAGATCGCGATCTCGCTCGCGAGCCGCATCTTCCCGGCGCGGGCGATGACGATCGCGCCGCCGTGCTCGGCTGCGTTCCCGACGATCGCGACGACGACGGCGGCGATGAAGAACTCGCTCGCGCCGACCGCGTGCGCGAACGAGTGGAGCGAGTGGACGAGGATCTCGCTGACCATCGCGGTCGCGCGGTCGCGATCGCGAGCGCGGCGAGCGCGCGTGGCAGCGACCAGGCGCCTTCGCGTGCGGCGTCGCGCTCGGCCGCGCGATGCCGGTTGAGGTTGCGACCGATGACGACGACGTAGAGAGCGAGCAGCACGATCGAGACCGGGATCGACGCGACGACGGCGGCGTGGCGCTCGGGCTCGCCGGTGTACCCGAGCACGATCGCCGGCAGCGCGACCACGATCGCCGCGGCGCAGAGCCCGATCTGGGCGAGGAGCGAGCGCCGGTCGATCTCCGAGTCGTCCGGACCGATCAGCTGCGCGACGCCGAAGACGAGCAGCAGGTTCGAGATGACGCTGCCCGAGAGCGAGCCGCGCACGACCTGCGGCAGGCCGTCGCCGATCGCGAAGAGCGCGACGATGAGCTCGGGCGCGTTCCCGAAGCTCGCGTTGAGGAAGCCGCCGATGCCGGGGCCTGTGTGCTCGGCCGCGTGCTCGGTCGCCTCCCCGATCAGCCACGCGAGCGGGATGAGCGAGGCGCGCGCGAGGACGAAGAGCGTCGTCTCGCCGAGCGTTGGTGAGCTTGTCGATCGCCGACCGTGACCGGCGCGAGGCAGCAGCGCCCAGAGGAGCCTGCGGCCCAGCGCGAGTACCGTAGCCGCCGTGCTCGCGGCGGTTCTCTTCGACTGGGGTCACACGCTCGTGGAGTGGTCGACCGAGCGACGACCTGCTCGAGGCGGGACACGCGCGGGCTCGCCGCGATCGGGCGTGAGCCGATCGACGGCCTGACCGAGCGCTTCGCCGACGGGTACCTCGCGCGCTTCTTCGAGCTGGGAGCCGTCGAAGAGTCGTACCCGGGACGTGCGGCAGCTGCTCGCCGAGTTCGGCGTCGAGGCGACGGACGACGAGTTGCTGCGCTTTCATCGAGGCCGAGCACGAGCGTGGGGTGCTGCGCGTCAGCTCGCGTCGACGACGCATGCCCTGCTCGAGACGCTGCGCGACCGCGGGTTGAAGCTCGGCCTCGTCTCGAACGCGTCGACCCGCCCGAGCTGCTGCTCCGCGATCTCGCGACGCTCGGCGTCGCGGAGCGCCTCGACGTCGCGGTCTTCTCGTCGGAGGTCGGCCGGCGCAAGCCCGATCCGGCGATCTTCCACGTGCGCTCGACGAGCTCGGCGTCGAGCCCGGCGCACGCGCTGTTCGTCGGGGACTCGCTCGCGACGGACATCGCCGGCGCTGCCGCGCTCGGCATGCACACCGTGTCAGGCGCTCTGGTTCAGCGCCGACGAGGACACCGCGGAGCCGGAGCCGGACTTCCAGGTGTTCACGCCGTGGACGTCGTCTCGATCGCCGGCGGCTTCGGTGAGTGCCCACTCCGTTTGTGCAAGCACCAACTTGGCGACAAGTCAAGTCTTGCGAGGGTCGCAATTCTGCCATCCACAATGTCTGGCGATGAGTGAGCAAGCGCTCCACGCTCCCGCTCCATCCGCAGGACGAGGTCGAGTGCCGGCACTGCGAGGTGCACTGCGAGAAGGTCGTGTACCCGACGGCCTGCGTCGAGCGCTCGTGCCCGTTCGCCTACGCGTACGAGGAGCACGGCCACACCTTCATGGGCTGCATGCAGAAGATCTTCGAGGCCGAGATCGACCTCGACATGATGCTGGCCGCGGAACGCAAGCGCGAGGGCTTCGGCGCGGTGCGCGCGATGCGCGAGCCGCTGCCGATGTGCCGGTCGGAGGTCGATCCCTGCTTCGAGCACCGGGCCGGGGAGCTCGGCTGCGTCAATCCGGAGTTCAAGGAGCTGCCGGCGGGATCGCCGACGTTCCGCGTGATCGCGCGCTTCGGCGACTAGAGAGGGTCTGGCGAGAGTCGGCGATGCCGCCCGGCCGCGCTGGCACGGCGCGCTGCCGCGTCCTCGGTCGCCCCGATAGCACCACTATCGGGGCTCCCTGCGTCCTTGCATCGCGCCGCCCAGCACACCCGGTCGACGTGCGGACTCTCGCCAGACCCTCCTGCTCTCCCCGACACGCCGCAACGCGAGCACGCCGAGCACCGGCCCGGTCGCCGCGAGCGCGAACGCGAGCCGCCACGAGACGCCCGCGATGTGTGCGAAGGCCGGCGGGACGACCGCGACCATCACGCCGAGGATCGTCTGCTGGAAGCCGAGCGCGGCGCCGCTTCGGCGAGCCCGAGGCCTCGGCCGCGGCTGCGAAGGAGAGCCCGTTCCACGCGAGGCCGAGCACCCCCGCGACTGCGAGCGCCGGCACGAGCACGGCGAGCGGCGCATCGACGACCGCGGCCACGAGCACGGTTGCAACCGCGAGCAGGACCCCGATCAGGCGCAGCGGCTCGAGCCGCGAGCCGGCGCGGTCGGACCAGCGGCCGGCGCCGATGCGCGCGCCGATCCCGAGCACATTGATCCCCGCGAGCACGGCTGCAGCCGCGCCGGTCGAGACGTGCCGGTGGCCGTGCAGGAAGAGGACGACGAAGCCGGTGATCGCGATCTGGCTCGTCGAGGTAGAGCGCCGACCCGCCGGCGAGGAACCACATGCGGCCATCGCGCAGCGGGCCGGTGACGTCGCCGATCTCCTGCGTGCGTGACGGCGCCTCGCGCATGAACGCCGCAGCGACGAGCGCTCCCGTCGCGCAGCTGCAGCCGAGGACGAGAAACGCGAGCCGTGTGCCGCCGACGGCCGCGAGCCACGGCAGTCCCGCGGCTGCAGCAGCGCCGCCGATCGGGATCGCCGTCTGCCGGATCCCGAGCGCGAGCCCGCGCTCGTGCGCGCCGAACCAGCCCATCACTGCTCGCCCGCTCGCCGCGTTCACGCTCGAGCCGAGCGCGCCCGCGACGACGAGCACGCCGACGAGCGCCCAGAAGGAATGGGTCTCGGCTGCCGCCGCGACGGCGATCGCCGCGCCGAGCAGTCCGGATGCCATCACGAAGCGCTCGCCGACGCGGTCCGCGAGCAGGCCCCACGGCAGCAGCGCGACGAGCATGCCGATGCCGACCGCGCCGAGCACGACGCCGGTCTCGCCGAGCGAGAGCCGGTAGTGCGACCGCAACGCCGGTGCGAGCGCCGGCAGGCCGACCGAGACGGCGGAGAAGCTCGACTGCGCGAGCGTCCCCGCCGCGAGGATCACCCAGCGATAGCGCATGGTGCGTAGGCTCGACGGAGCACTTTAAAGGCCGGAGTCGCCGGCTCGGCCGGCGACGGAGCGGCGCCAAATCGCCTTCGCCTTGCTGATCTCGTTCGCGTCCGGGCCCTTGTTCTCCGGTCCGGCGACCTCGAGCACGGCGGGAAGCCCCTGCAGCCGCTCGTTGCCGAGGAAGACGCCGAGCTGCTCGCCGAGCACGCCCTCGACGATGTTCGCGTGCCGGTCACGGTTCGAGCCGAGCGGCGCAGCGGAGTCGTTGACGTGCAGCGCGCGCAGCCGGTCGAGGCCGATCGCGTCGTCGACCTCGTCGAGCAGCGCGTCGAGCGCGGACGGATCGGTGACGTCGACGCCCGAGACGTAGAGGTGGCAGGAGTCGAGACAGATCCCGAGTCGCGGGTGCCGGTCGAGGCGCTCGAACAGGGTTGCGAGCTCGTCCACCGAGCGCCCGATCGTGCCGCCCGCACCGGCGGAGTTCTCCATCAGCAGCCAGGTCTCGTCGGTGCTGAGCTCGAGCACCTGCTCCATCGCGGGCAGGATGCGCTCGAGGCCGGCGTCGAGGCCGCTGCCGAGGTGCGAGCCGACGTGGAAGACGACCCCGTCGGCGCCGATGCCGCTCGCGACCTGCATCGTCGTCTTGAGAGCGGTGACCGACTTCTCGTAGACGTCGTCGTTCGGCGCCGCGAAGTTGCAGAGGTAGAGGGCGTGGCAGAGGACGCCCTGCAGACCCACCTCCGCGCGTCGTTCACGGAACGTCTCGAAGCTCGCCGGGTCGTGGTTCGTCGGCCGCCACGTCCGCGGGCTCTGTGTGAACACCTGCAGCGAGTCGGCGCCCACGGCTTCCGCGCGGTCGACGGCCTTGTGGATGCCGCCCGACGAGGAGAGGTGCGCGCCGATGTGCATCACGCGAGCCAGGCTTCCAGGAGCGCCGCTTCGGCTTCGACCTCGCGCCGCGCGGCGCGGGGGAGGGGCGCGTACGGGTTGAGCGAGACCTTCCCTTGCTTGTCGTAGCTCCACGAACCGGCGACGACGCCGTCGACGAGGAAGGTCTGGGTCACGTCGCCGTTCTTCGCGATCACCGTCTTCCGGAGCTCGTCGGGCAGCACGCGCCGGCGGTCGGCGTGCGCGAGCAGCACGTTGTCCCACTTCGGCAGGAAGCGCACGGGTGCCGGCGTGTCGGGATCGGGGAGCGGCGCGCGCTGAAGGTCGAGAAGCTCGCGGCCGTTGTCGTCGCGGAAGCGGCGCAGGGGCTCGAGCGCCTCGAGTGCGACGGCGAAGTCCGAGACGCGCAGGCCCGACCAGTCGGCGATGTCGGCGCGGCTCGCAGGGCCGAACGCCGCAAGGTAGCGCCGCACGAGCTCGGTGCGCGCGGCGAGCACGTCGAGCGGCTCCGGCTCAGGATAGGCGCGAAAGACGGCGCTCGGCCGTCCCGTCCAGAGCGCCGACTCGTGGGTGTGCAGCAGATGGGCGCGCCTGCGCAGCGCGTGGAAGATCCGTCGTGCCTCATGCTCCTCGTGGCCCTCGTCCACGAGGAGCGCGATCGCGTCCTTGTGCGCGAGCGCCCCCGACTCTGCCAGCGCTCGCACCCGGGGCAGCAGACGCGACGCGTGCTCGAGGTGCTCTTCGCCGTACCACGTCGGCATGTCGCGCAGCGCCTCCCAGAAGATCGGGTAGTCGCGGGCCGTCACCAGGTGCAGCGTCCCGCGCATCACCGTCGGCTTGACCACCTCGCCCGCGGCGACGGCGCGCTCGAGCGTCTCGCGCCTGAACCCTTCGACGCGCGACCAGAGCCCGATGTACGGCGACGGCGGCCACTGCGCCTGCATGCCTGCGAGGCGCTCGATCGTCGCGAGCACGCCGACCCGCTTCCGGTGGAGCAGCAGCTGCCGCGCGAGCGTGGCGCGGTTCAGCTCGCGGAGCGTCAGGACGCGCTCTGCCACTCCACCCTCCGGAACTCGACGGAGCCGCCCGTGACGATCGCGAACTCCGCCGGGTCCGACATGACCGCGCCGGGATTGACGTAGAGGGCGCCGTCGACGATCCGCGCCCATTGCCGATGCGTGTGCCCGCCGGCAAGGACGTCGACCCCCGAACCTCCCCAGTGCTGCTCCGCCAGTGCATCGGGTGTCTCCGGGAGGAGCACGTCGTCGTAGGAATGCGGGGAGCCGTGGAACGCGCGCAGCGTGAGCCCGCCGTCGAGCTCGACGTCGAGTGTCGGCGTGAAGGAGCGGATCTGCTCCAGGTGGCTCTCGTCGAGCTGCTCGAGCGTCCACTCGCGCTTCGCGAGCTGCGCCTCGGTGATCTCCTCTGGAGATCCGACCGGCAGCTCGAGCAGGAAGTCGTCGGAGTTGCCGAGGATGACGGGCCAGCCGAGCGCGGCGAGCCGGTCGAGCACCGCCCGCGGCTCGTCGCCGCCCTGGGCGGCGTCGCCCAGGCAGACGACGCGCTCGATCCCCTCCGCCTCGAGGGCGTCGACGACCGCTGAGAGCGCCGTGTCGTTGCCGTGGATGTCCGAAACGAGCGCGAGCGACACGGCTCTACGATAGGCGGGCGATGAGTGTCGTCGTCCGCATGGCTCCGAGCCCCACCGGCTTCCTCCACGTCGGCGGCGTCCGCACGTTCCTCTTCAACTGGCTCTACGCGCGCCACCACGGCGGTCAGTTCCGGCTGCGGATCGAGAACACCGACACGACGCGCGAAGTCGCCGAGGCCGTCGACCAGATCCAGGACTCGCTCCGCTGGCTCGGCCTCGACTGGGACGGGCAGATCACGTTCCAGCTCGAACGGCTCGAGGATTGCCGGCGCGTCGCCGATGAGCTGCTCGCGGCCGGCAAGGCGTACGAGGACGAAGGCGCGATCCGCTTCCGGATGCCCGACGAGGGCGTCACTGCGTGGGAGGACGGCGTCCGCGGGCACATCGAGTTCCCGAACGAGAAGCTCGAGGACGTCGTGCTCGTGCGCGGCGACGGGCGTCCGACGTACAACTTCGCCTCGCCGATGGAGGACGTCTGGGATGGGATCACCCACGTGATCCGCGCCGAGGACCACATCTCGAACACGCCGAAGCAGATCAACATCATTCGCGCCGTCGGCGCCGAGCCGCCGGTCTACGCGCACGTCCCGAACGTGAACGGGCCCGACGGCAAGAAGCTCTCGAAGCGGCACGGCGCGACCGGCGTCGACGAGTTCCGCCGCGCGGGCTATCTCCCTGACGCGCTCGTCAACTTCCTCGCCCTGCTCGGTTGGGCGCCCGACGGCGAGACGACGATCATGAGCCGCGAGGAGCTGATCGAACGGTTCTCGCTCGAGCACGTGAGCTCGAGCCCGGCGCAGTTCGACTACGACAAGCTCGACTGGATGAACGGCGTCTACCTGCGCGCGCTACCGCCCGACGAGTACGCGGAAGTGTTGATCCGCTTTCTGCGCGAGCAGGGCTACGACTGGGACGAGCAGCGGATCCGGGCGGCGGCGCCGCTCGTGCAGGAGAAGATCGTCAAGCTCTCCGAGTTCCCGGCGTTCGCGGGGTTTCTCTTCCACGACGTCGAGGCCGACGTCGACGGTGGGCGAGATGTGGTCGCCGCGGCGCGCGACGCGCTCGCCGAGCTCGAGCCGTTCACCGCGGACGCGATCGAGACGTCGCTGCGCGAGGTGCTCGAGCAGCTCGGACTGAAGCCGCGCCAGGGCTTCCAGCCGATCCGCGTCGCGGTCACCGGGTCGAAGGTGTC
Organism: uncultured Actinomycetes bacterium; assembly: GCA_963838985.1. Taxonomy (GTDB): domain Bacteria; phylum Actinomycetota; class Thermoleophilia; order Gaiellales; family Gaiellaceae; genus Palsa-739. Next base: position 214,221 of record CAWITF010000001.1, on the reverse strand, counting down.
GCCGGGTCTCTTCGAGTCGATCGAGCTTCTCGGTCGCGAGACGACGCTCGCCAGACTCAGTGCAGCCGCTTCATAGGCAGCCGCTTCGGCGCCGCCAGCGGGTCGAGCGCTCGCTGAAACGTCAGCCACGCTCGACGCCGGAACTGCATCGACGGCGTCGGTAGATCCTCGGTTTGCTTCGTGCCCCCCCGGCTCACGAGCTCCTCGTCGTTGCTCGCGTCCTTGACCATATGTATTGAGTCAACGGGAGTCCGAGCGCTCCGGTTACGGCGAGGCCGCGAGTACAGTGGGCGCTGCAGTGGCGGGGGTGGAAAAACCTGTTGTGCTGGTCGTCGACGACGAGCCGGCGATCCGGCTCCTCTGCAAGGTCAACCTCGAGCTCGGGGGGTACGAGGTCCGCGAGGCCGGGACGCTCGAGGAGGCCCGAAAGGCCGTGAGCGCGGACGACGTCGCCGTCGTCCTGCTCGACATGCACGTCGGGAGCGAGCGCAGCGAGAGCCTGCTGGCCGAGCTGCGTGAGCGTGGATTGCCGGTCGCCGTCGTGACGGGCTCGGCCGACCTCGACGCGCTTCGCGGCGCCGCCGACGCCGTCCTCGGCAAGCCGTTCACGATCGCCGACCTCGAGTCGGTCGTGGCAGAGCTCACGAGTCGCGACCGGTAGGCTGGCGCCGATGTCGACGACCGCAGTCCGCGACGCCGCCGAGTACGAGTCCAGGCTTCAGCAGTACTACTTCGAGCGTGCCGAGGAAGCGCGCGCGGTGCGCGTCGGCGAGAAGGAAGTCTCGGAGCAGGCCGCGATCGTCGCGCGGTACCGCGATCTCTTCAGCCGTGCGCAGATCGACGCGCTCGCCGACGCGGAAGCCGCTGCGGACGCCGACGACCGCGAGCGGCTGTACCGCCTGCGCAAGACCTGCGAGGCCGGCGTCATCTCCGCTGAGCTCGCCGAGGCCGAGGACGCGCTCGAGAACGCGATCCTCGGTGCGAGGGTGACCTTCCGCGGCGAAGAGCTGCCGCTCCGTTCCGCACAGGCTCGGCTCGCCGTGCTCGATGCGTATCGCGACCGCGAGGAGCTCGGAGAGCTCGAGCGCACCGAGTCCGCCCGCTTCAACGACGACCGTCGAGGCCTGCTCGAGGCGCGCGAAGAGCTCGAGGGCGACGTCTCCGGCGATGCCGATCCGGTGCACCGGAACGAGGAGGAGAAGGACATCTCGCTGACCGAGCTCGAAGGCGTGCTCGCGGCGGCCGCAGGGTCGACGAGCGAGGCGTGGGGACGCCTGCGCGACACCTGGTTCGAACGTCTACTCGGCCCAGACCGTGACGACGTGCCGTCGAATGCGCACGTGCACTATCTCCGCCGCCTCTCGCCGCTCGAGTCGACGTACACGAAGGAGCGTGCGGTCGAGATCTGCCTCGCGACCACGCTCGCCCTCGGCTTCGACATGACGGCGATCCCGAACATCCGCCTCGATGTCGAGGACCGGCCGCAGAAGAATCCGCGCGCCTGTGTGATTCCCTCCAACCCGCCGGACGTGGTGCACCTGATCACCCGTGCGCAGGGCGGGGTCTCCGACTACCAGGCGTTCATGCACGAGGCCGGGCACGCGCTGCACTACGCCGGCGTCGACCCGCGGCTGCCGTACACGTTCCGCAGCATCTCGCGCGACCACGCGCTGACCGAGATCTACTCGTACATCTTCGAGGCGGTGACGCGCGAGCCGGGCTGGCACGCGCTCTATTTCGGCCTCTCCGACGCGCAGGCGGAGGAGAACGCGCAGGCGACGCTCTTCCTCGAGGCGCTTGCTGTACCGCCGTTACGCGGCGAAGCTCCGGTACGAGCTCGGCTTCTGGTCGGCGTTCGCCGAGGAGCGCGGAACCTCCGAGCGCGACTACTCGACGCTGCTGACGAACGCGACGGGCATCCGCTACGACCCGCGCAACTACCTCTCTGACATGGACGCCGGCTTCTACTCGGCCGACTATCTCCGTGCGTGGATCCGGTCCGCGCAGCTCCGCACCTATCTCCTCCGCGAGGTGGGGGAGGATTGGTGGCGCAGTGAGCAGACCGGCGAGATCCTGCGCGAGCTCTTCCTCGAAGGCACGCGCCCGACGAGCGAGGAGGTGGCGCGCAGGCTCGGCTTCGAGCCGCTCGACACCGGGCCGCTCGTCGACGACCTCTCCGCGGCCTAGCCTTTCTTCGTCAAGGCGGCGTGGATCTCGCGCGTGAGGCGCGCGACCTCGTCGGTCAGGTCCTTGTCCTGCTGCGTCAACGACGTATTCGACTGCAAGAGCTCGAGGATGTCGCTCGTCTGCCTGTCGGCTGCCCGTTCGAGCGCCGTATGCCGCTTGTCGATCGTCTCGCCGTGGATCTTGTCGCGGTCGGCCTGCCGCGTCTGCGCGAGCAGGATGAGCGGCGCTGCGTAGGCGGCCTGCGTCGAGAAGATCAGGTTCAGCATGATGAACGGCGTCGGGTCGAAGTGGTGGATCAGCGCCACCGAGTTGAAGATGATCCAGAGCGCGACGACGAACGTCTGGCCGAGGATGTAGCGCGGCGTCCCGAAGAAGCGCGCCGTCTTCTCGGCGAAGCGGCCGAAGGCGTCGTCGCCGAACGCGCCGTGATGCGTCGTCATCGCGAGAAACGCTAGAAGACGTCTCGGACGATCTCGAGAATACCGCGCTCCTCGTTGCCCTTGAGGTCCTTGCGGAGCTGCTCGTCGAGCTCGATCCCGAGGAGCAGGATGATCGCGGCGACGTACAGGAACGTCGTCAGGAAGTAGATGCCTAGGAGGCTGCCGACCGAAGTCCTGTAGTCGGCGATCGCCCGCAGGTACTCGGCGAAGATCAGGAACTGGACGACCCAGGCGACGGTGACGAGCGTCGCGCCGCCGCTGACCCACCGCTTCGTGCGAGCCTTCACCGGCGCGAAGCGGACGAGCAAGCCGAACGCCGCGGCGATCACCACGATCTCGAGCACCCAGCGGAGGATCGCGAACGGGAGGCTCCAGCTTCCGTGCACCGCCGTACGGGCGGCCGTCGCGAGGAGGAGCGAGCCGACGATCGCAGCGGTCACGACGACGGCCAGTGCGAGCGAGATCGGGAAGCGGATGTACCACGGCCGCGTCTCCTCGTCCTCGTACACCTGCGCGAACGCACCCATGCACGCGCGCACGACGCCGGAGATCTCCCAGATCGTCAGCACGGCGGCGAAAGCGATCAGGCCGCCGGAGCTCGAGTGGAAGATCTTCTCGACCGTCGCGTTCATGCCGGCGAAGACGGGGAAGAGCACCTTCGGCTCGATCTGCGGCGCGAGCTGTTTCGTCCAGACGTCCTGGCGGCCGATCGCGCCGAAGATCCCGAGCGCGAGCAGCATCACTGCGACGAACGCCACGAGCGCCTGAAAGGCGATCGCGCTCGCGTACGTGAGCAGGTTGTGCTGCTTGAACAGGTCGGCCCAGAGGGCGACGAAGTCCTTGAAGCCCTGCCAATGCCCTCGGCGACGCGCCACGCGGGACTCCGTTCCCGCTGGTGGCCTCCGTAACCAACGAGCGGTACGCTCGTCGGATGAGGCGGCTCGTGCTGGTTCTCCTCGCTGTCGGCCTCGTCGGCGCTGCGGGGGCGCAGGGCGGAACGGTCGTGCGCGGGTTTCGCTCGCCGACCGGGAACATCTCGTGTGCGCTCGTCGCGACCCCGGCGACGCTCTTCTGCTCGATCACGCAGTCGAGCTACCGGCTGCGCCTGCAGGCGCGGTGCATGCGGCCGGACGGCTCGGGCGTCGACTGGCACGGCTTCGAGCTCGGCGCCGTGCGGAAAGGGGCCGTGACCTGCTCGGGCGGCGCGCTCGTGATGGGCGACGTCCGGTACACGACCGCCGCGTACGGCACGACGTGGCGACGCGGGCCTTTCCGGTGCGCCTCGGCGCGAACCGGCGTGCGCTGTCACAGCGCGTCGGGGCACGGGCTTTTCGTCTCAAGGGCGACCTGGCGCGTCTGGTGAAGGACAACCGATCGATCCCGTCGGCGACGGTCATTCCCGTCCTCGTCTATCCCGACGTGCGCGAGGCGGTCGCGTGGCTCGGGCGGGCGTTCGGCTTCGTCGAGCGCGTGCGGATCGGCGAGGACCATCGAGCGCAGCTCCGCGTCGGCGACGGCGCCGTGATCGTCGCCGACGTCGGGAACGCGCGGCAGGCGCCGCAACCCGGTGAGGCGTCGCACTCAGTGATGGTGAGGGTCGAAGACGTCCTCGTCCATTGCGAGCGCGCTCGCGAGAACGGCGCGACGATCTCGATGGAGCCGGTCGACTTCGAGTACGGCGAGCGGCAGTACACGGCAGTGGATCCGGCGGGACATCGATGGACGTTCTCCGAGACGCTCGCGGACGTGCATCCCGAGAGCTGGGGTGGTGAGCTCGTCGAGCAGTGACTGACTGACTCGTCGGTCAAAAAACAGCTCGTTTGGATTTTGTCAGGAGTGGCTACGAGGCGGGTCGTCCACTTCGTTCGGGAGACGCCCCTCCCGCCATCATCTTGGAGGTCCTGCAATGCAGCGACATCGTTGCGCGATTGCTGCTGCCGTAACGGCGGTCGGCTTCGCCTTCTTCACCGCGTCGGCGCTCGCGAGCCCCGCCGCAGCGCCGTACGACGGCGGCCCGACCGGGAGCGCGCAGGCAGCGCTTCAGGTGCTCTCGACCGGGCTCTTCGGCCTCGGCGTCGATCTCTCGTCGATCGGCGTGCCCTCGACGGCGCTCAACACCGTCGGCCCGCAGTCGAGCGCGAGCCCGAGCGGCAACATGCTGACCGTCGACGACGACAAGCAGGATTGCCCGAACGCACAGTTCACGCGGATCCAGGATGCGGTGGACGCAGCGACACCCGGGGCGATGATCAAGGTCTGCAGGGGCACGTATGTCGAGCAAGTGAAGATTCCGGCGGGCAAAGACGGCCTGACGCTCTTTTCCGTGCCCGATCTGGGGGCCGTGATCAAGGCGCCGCTCGTCATGAGCTCTCCGAAGGCGATCGTCCAGATCTCAGGCGCGCAGAACGTGACGCTCCGTCACTTCACGATCACGGGGCCCGGCGGCGGCGTGTGCGACAGCCTCGAGTACGGCGTCCGCGTCGACGGCGGCGGCTCGGCGCTGATCACCGACAACCACATCACGCAGATCCGCGACCTGGGAGTCAGCGGCTGTCAGAACGGCGTCGGCGTTTTGGTCGGTCGTAACTTCGACACGACGATCGGCACCGCGACCGTCGTCCACAACACGATCGACAACTACCAGAAGGGCGGCATCGTCGTCGACGGGCTTGCCTCGGCGAACCCCGTCGGCGGCGGCCTGCTCGCACCGAACCAGTCCGGCTCGAGCTCCGGGACCTCGTACGCCGAGGTCGGCTGGAACGAGATCGACGGCATCGGCCCCACCGCGGTGATCGCGCAGAACGGCATCCAGGTCAGCCGCGGTGCGATCGCCGACGTGCATCACAACGTCGTCAAGGACAACATCTACTCGGGGTCTGATGCGGCCGACGAGGCGATCCTCCTGTACCAGGACTCCCAGTCGCAGACGTCGATCGATCACAACGACGTCTATCACAACAACGACGGCATCGGCCTCTACACGACGTCGAACACCGACGTCGCGCACAACAACTCGCACGACAACGCGCCGTACGACGGTCTCTTTGCCGACACGGATACGGCGAACAACACGATCGGGTACAACCGCATGTACGGCAACGCGGGGCTCGATTGTGACGACATCTCGAATGGGCAGTACAACCCGCCGGCGTTCGTCGCGAATCCGTGGGTCAACGACCAGGGCAACACGGAAGACAAGCCGGGGCTCTGCAAGCACGCAACCCCGTGACGTTCCACCTCGCCGCGACGGGCCTTCGGGCTCGTCGCGGCGGGCTCCCTCACACGCGCGGCAGCGTGACCGAGAAGGTCGACCCGACCTCGGGAACCGAGGTCAGGGTGAGCGTGCCTCCCATGCGCGTCACGAGCTCGCGGCTGATGTAGAGGCCGAGGCCGGAGCCGCCGACGCCGCGGCTCATGTCGGCGTCGAGGCGATGGAACTTCTCGAAGATCCGCTCCTGGTCGGCAGGCTTGATCCCGATTCCCTCGTCGACGACGTCGATGGTGACGCGGTTCGTGTCGTCGCGGACGAGGACTTCGATCCGGTCTCCCTCGGCTGAGTACTTCACCGCGTTCTCGACGAGGTTGACGAGGACCTGTCGCAGCAGGGACTCGTCGCAACGGAGTGGGGTCGTCGAGGTCGGCGACTGGAGCATCAGCGTGTTGCGGCCTTCACCGCGCACCTGCGCGGAATCGACGACGGATGCACAGACGGCGACGATGTCGACGTCGGACTCGTTCACGTGCAGCTCGCCCCGGTCGAGTTGCGCGCTCACGAGCAGCTGGTCGACGATCTCCACGAGGTGTGCCGACTCCTGCTCGATCATCTGGAGGAGCCGCGACTGCTGAGCCGGCGAGAGATCGTCGCGGTGGGCGATCAGCGTCCGCGCGCCACCGAACACTGCGGTGAGCGGGGTTCGGAGCTCGTGGGATGCCGTGGCGACGAAGTCCGAGCGGGTTCTTTCGAGGACGTAGGCGGAGGTTGAGTCCCGAAGCGTTACCACGCTGCCGCCGTCGAAGTGGCTGACCGCGGGCGCGAGCCACCGCTCCTCTCCGTCGACCACGACCGGGACGAGCTGGTCAGTGCCGGCCCCGACGATTCGCGGGTAGTCGGTGATCACGGCGGCCGCACCTCGGCCGACCGCGTCGCGGCCCTTGGTGTTGAACAGCTGCTCGGCGCCCGCGTTCCAGAACCGGATCAGCCCTTCCTCGTCCACGAGCAGAACGGCGTCCGACACGTGCGCGAGTGCGCGCGAGGCGTTCGCGCCCTGCTCCTCCCAGGCATAGACGCGGCGCAGCCCTTCGGGCAGCGTCAGCAGCAGCGCAAGCCCGACAGCCAGCGCGAGCGCACCGGCCGTCGTCAGGACGATCAGCGTGCGCCGAAATGTCGCCCGTTCGTCGCCGCGCGTCTGCACGATGATCGCGTCCGCCTCCGCTTGCAGTCGCTGAGCGCTTTGCCGGAACCGCGAGGCGAGCCCTTCGCCGTTCAGCACCTCGCGTCGTGCGCGCGCTTGGCCGACCTTCCCGTCGGCGACGAAGGCGATCAGCCGGTCGTAGAAGCCGTGAAGCGAGACGACGTCACGCCGCACCGCGCGCAGTCGCGCTGCGGGAACCGGGGAGCTGCCCGTGAGGCGACTGATTCGCGTCAGGTCGCGGATGACGCCGCGGCGGCCCTCGAAATAGGGACGAAGACTCGCACGGTCGGTCGTGATCATGTAGCCGCGGACACCGGTCTCCTCGCGCTCCATCTGGAAGACGACGTCCTTCGTCGAGGTTGCGAGCGGCAGTGCGACGCGGACGTAATGGCTCTCGGCGGATCGGTAGAGGTTGTACGACGCGAAGACACCGGTCCCGAGCACCGCGAACAGGAGCGCGAGCAGGACGACGAGCGACAGCCGGATCCGCCGCTTCAGGACGATCGAGCGCGGCGCGCGCGCCGGCACGGCGAGACGATGGACCTGAGTCCGGATCCGCGGCTGGCTCGCGGTTGTCACGCTCCGCTCAGCCAACGCCGCAGCCGGTCACGATCTCGAGGTTGGTCACCGGACGGAGCTCGGCGCCGTTCGCAAGCGCGCCCCGGGTTGCCCGGCTCGGGTTCCAGAAGCCGACGCCGCCGATCTCGACGGTCGCTCCGAGGAGCTGCCACTGCCAGGTCACGGTCGGGCAGCGCGAGACGAGCTCCTCGCGTGCGGCGATCATGCCCGTGCGATCTCGCGCGTTCCCGCCGAGACACTGCGTCGCCGGCAGATACGCGTCCATGAACATGCCGGTGTCGATGCTGAAGAGGACGAGCACGATCTCTCCGTTCGAGGCGATGCGGTAGCGGTCGATGACCGCGCGCATGTGCCAGACCCCGCGCTGGAAGTCGGTGCTGCGCCGCAGGCCGATGCTCGGCGGCGAAGCGAGCGCTCCGAGCTTCGCGATGGTCGTGGGGAGGCCGTGCAGGTCGACCTGCTCCCGGTCGGCATCGCTGAGCGTCATCAGCCGCCAGAGCGTCCCGCCGCAGCCCGTTCCGGGGCGAGGACCCGCAGCGTTGGCCGCGACCGCACCCAGGAGGAGCGCGGCTGTCACCGCGAGAACGGCGGGCTGGAATCGTGGCGGTAGGAATGGCATTGCTCGGACCCCCGGTCAGCAATGCCGCAGCGCGCTCACCCTAGCCGTGGAACGGCGTGACGACAAGGCGGGCGACTGCTCGATCCAGGAGCCGCGAGGCCGATCTGGAAAGGGGTACCCGCATGAGTGCAGTCACGACTTGGTGGGGACGACGGCGGCCGACGCTGCAGATCTATTGGCCGTTGGTTGCGCTCGTCGTGGTGGGGTGCGTCGTGCGAGCGGTCGTCATGTTGACGTACTCGTCGATGGTCTTCCTGTTTCAGACGGGCGACTCGAGCCGGTACGTGCGCGTCTACCTGACGGCGGCTGGTCTGCCTGGAGGGTCGACCCACATCTTCTCCGACCGCAGTGCGCCGGCCGCGTATCCGATCTTCCTGCTCGTCCTGAGAAAGCTCTCGACGGCGATGCCGTTCACGATCTTCGTCCAGCACTGTCTCGGCATCGCGACCGCGCTGCTCCTCTATGCAGCAGCTCGTCGACTCGGAGTCGGTCGAGCGGCGGCAACCGTTCCGGCGGCGGTCGTCCTGCTCTCGGGGGATCAGATCTTTCTCGAGCACGCGCTGCTGACGGAAAGCCTCTGGGCGGTCTTGATCGCCGGCGCGCTGTACGCACTCGTCCGGTCGACGACGGGCGGTGGCGGCGAGCGCTGGCTCGTAGCTGCAGGGATCGCACTCGCCGTGGCCATGACCGTGCGTCAGCAAAGTGCGCCTCTGCTGATCATCGCGGCGCTTTGGGCCGCGGCGGTAGCTCATCGCGGCCTGGTGCGCCGCCTCCGCTCGGGACTGATGGTCCTCGGCCCCGCGGTACTCGCAGTCGCGTTCTACGGCGCGGTTGCTCATCTCGAGCACGGCAACACCGGCCTCGACCAGATCAGCGGATTCCAGCTCTACGGCCGCGTCGCCCAATTTGCCGACTGCACGAAGTTCCGTCCTCCTGCCGGCACTCGCGTCCTGTGCCAGCGCAGCCCGGCCGACCAGAGACAGGGGCCGTCGCACTACCTCTTCGACGAGAGCTCACCACTTCGGCAGCACTTCAAGCAACCGTTCCCGGACGCACTCCTGGGAACGTTCGCCCGTCGAGCGATCATTCACCAGCCCGGCGCCTACGCCGGCGCGGTTTTCGAGGAGGTGAAGCGCATCGCCGGCCTGGGGAGGGGACGGCTCGGCGACGGTGCAAACCCGTCCACCATGCGCTTCGACAACAAGGCGCCGTTCGGCTCGGTGGCGGCGACGCCGCAAGCGGAAGCCGCCGTGTTCGGCCTCAAGTACAGCTCGATCCGCGTGCATCCACGTGCTCACTGGGCGGAGCGGCTCTCGCGCTACCAAGCGGTCTTCCGCCTGCACGAGATACTCGTCATCCCGCTGATCCTCCTCGCGCTCATCGGCGCCTTCTTCGCACGCGGCGCGGTGCGGGCGGGCATCGTGTTGTTCTTCGCGTGCTCGATCGCGCTGTACGCAGTCCCGCCGATCACGGCTCTCTGGGACGTGCGCTACGGCGTGGTTCCAGGCGAGCTCCTGGTCGTGGCGGCTGCGGCCGGCGGCTGGGCGATCGCCGAGGCTTTCAGGTATCGGAAGAAGGCGCATACGGGATTCGAACCCGTGCCGCCGCCGTGAGAGGGCGGTGTCCTAGGCCACTAGACGAATGCGCCGTCGAGCGCGGTTAGTGTAGCGCCGGTCCGGTTACAAGCTTCCCATGCTCGGGCGCTGGCGCAGACGGAACGAGAAGCACCGTGCGGACAAGCAGCAGGGCGACGTCCACGCGCTCGACCGCGAGGGCGACCCGCGCGGCGGCGTCCAGAGCGACGAGTACCGGCACGCGGAGCCGGACGCCGTCGTCGAGGCCGAGGGCGTCGCGATGGCCGGCCCGGGCGGCGCGCCGCAGGAAGAGCTCTCGCCGGACGAGCGCCGCGAGCGCGACCGCAGCTAGGCGCGCGCAGCCAGCCGCGTCGCGAGCGCGACGACGAGCACGACCGCTGCGCACCCGAGCATCGTCCACGCAAGGCCGCTGCCGAGCGACGTCGCGCCGAGCGCGACGACGAGCCCGGCCGCTGCGAGGCCGGCGAGCACGAGGCCGGCGATCGCGAGCGCACGCGCGGCGACGATCCCCGTGTCGGCGCGGACGCGCCAGCGCGCGTCGAGCGACCACGCCGCGAGCTCGGCACAGAGCAACAGCCCGCAGCCGACGAGCGGCGCAGCCTCGTCGATCCCCGAGCCGTGCACGATCAACGCGACCGCGTACGAGCCGCCCGCGAGAGCGAGCGCCCAGCCGAGCAGATCCTCGACGCCGCGCACCAGCACGAAGAGCAAGAGCACGGCGCCGATTCCGCTCAACGCGCCGACCTCCGGCGCGAGCGTGGACTCGCGCGACGCGGCGTACACCGCGACACCGGCATAGAGGCACGCAGCAGCGCCGGCGAGCGCTATGCGCGGGCGGGACGCGCGTAGCGCCTGAATGCCCTCACCTCCTCGAGCACGACGTCGAGCGGCTCGCCGTCCTGCCACTCGACGACCGGCACCCCCGCACGCTCGTACCGACGCCGCAGCGACTCACGCGAAAGCCGCCACACGCGGTATGCGAGCTGCGCGAGCTCCTCGCTGCCCGGCTTCACGAACGGCAAGGGCGAGACCTCGACGACGATCAGGTCGAAGCCGCGCGCGCGCAGATCGAGCAACGCCGCGGCGGAGCGAGGATCGAGGAGCGGCGTGATTGCGAGCACGAGCGCCTTCGGCGGCAGCGTTCGCGGCGGCAGGATGTCGATCCCTTTCTGCGCGAAGCTGAGAACGACGCCCATCTGCAGCAGCGAGTCGACGATCCGGTAGAGCTGACGCGTCCCCGACGCCGGCAGCAGCCAGGAGAGATAGCCGCCGAAGCTGACGACGCCGACGCGATCCTTGCGCTGCAGGTAACGATGGGCGAGCGAGGTCGCCGCACGCACCGTCGCGTCGAGCGTTCCGCGCGTCCCGGTACGCACGTCGGCGTACGTGTCGAGGAAGAGGACGACGTCCGTGTTCCGCTCCGGATGCTGCTGGTTCACCCACAGCGTCCCTCGCCGTGCGCTCGCGCGCCAGTTGATGCTCTTGACACGGTCGCCGGGCGCCCACTCGCGGAGGTCCGCGAACTCGATCCCGTCGGCGCGCGTGCGCGAGATCTGGTTGCCGACGAAGACCTGCGTCTCGAGCGGCTCGAGCAGCGCGTGCAGCGTCTCGACCGTCGGGTACACGCGGAGGCGCTGCGACCGTCCGACCGTCGCCTCCCACGTGTGGAAGCCGAGACGGTCGCCCGCACGCACGATCGCCGGCCCCACGGCGAACGCGCCCCAGCGCGCGCAGCGGAGCGCCAGCTCGACGGTACGGGGCTCACCCGCTCGCAGCGAGACTGCGCGCGGGTTGCCGTCGGGCGCGACGAGCTCCTCCGGGAGCGGCAGGAAGACGTCGACGCGGTCGACGGCCGCCGCCGACGACAGCTCGACGCGAGCACCGACGATCTCGTCCTCGAGGGCACGATCGCGGTCGACGACGAGGCTCGCCTCGAGCATCGGGTCGCGCGCGAGCGCAGCACCCACGACGCAGGCGATCGCAAACGGGGCGGCGAGCGCGACGAGCTCGATGCGGCCGGCGACGAGCCCGGCGATCAGTCCAAGTGCCGCGAGCCCGCCGTAGGTCGCGAGCCGCGGCGAGTCGAAGCGGGTCATCCCGCTGCGCGCAGCGCGTCCTCCGCCGGCGGCGTCGGCACGCTCTCGAGCGCCTCGACGACGACGTCCTCGCCGCGCACGCGCTGCACCCAGAGCTCGGGCCGCAGCGTCAGCCGGTGCGCGAGCGCCGGCACGGCGATCGCCTTCACGTCCTCGGGCACGACGAAGTCACGGCCGTCGAGTGCCGCGTGCGCGCGCGAGAGCTTCAGCAGCGCGAGGCTTCCGCGCGGGCTCGCGCCGACCGCGAGACGGCGACGAGCTGCGCGTCGCCGTCACGAGGTCGACGATGTAGCCCTCGATCGAGTCGGCGACGTGAACCTGCTCGAGCGCGCGCTGCATCTCGACGAGCGTCGCCGTGTCGACGACCGGCCGCAGCTCGAGCTCGTCCTCGCCGCGGTCGATCCGGCGCGACAGCATCTCGACCTCGTTCTCGCGCGACGGGTAGCCGATCCCCGTGCGTACGAGGAAGCGGTCGAGCTGTGCCTCGGGCAGCGGATATGTCCCCTCGTACTCGATCGGGTTCTGCGTCGCGAGCACGATGAACGGCCGTTCGAGCGGGCGCGTCTCGCCCTCGGTCGTCACCTGCCGCTCCTGCATCGACTCGAGCAGTGCCGCCTGCGTCTTCGGCGGGGCGCGGTTGATCTCGTCGGCGAGGAGAAGGTTCGTGAAGATCGGGCCCGGCAGGAAGGTGAAGCCGGCGCGCGCTGGTCGAAGACCGAGGAGCCGGTCACGTCGGACGGCATCAAGTCGGGTGTGAACTGGATGCGCGAGAACTGCAGCGAGCTCGCCTGCGCGAACGAGCGCGCGATCAGCGTCTTCGCGAGGCCGGGGTAGTCCTCGAGCAGGACGTGGCCGTCACAGAGCATGGCGGCAGGATCAGCTGCAGCGAGTCGCGCTTGCCGACGACCGAGCGCTCGACCTCGTCGAGGATCGCGTCGGCCCGCGTCCGGACCTCGGCGAGCTCCATCAGAGTGCCTCCAGCGTCGCGACGATCTCGCGAAGGCGGCGGATCGGGATCCCCGGCGCCGTGCGGTCGACCGACGCGGGGCGGTCCGGGCGCAGAGAACTCCCATGCGTCGTCGCCGAGCTTCTCTCGGCTCAGGCCGCCGCGCGCGGCGGCCGCTTCGCGAAGCAGCGGCAGCAGCCGACGGTGCAGATGACCCTCGCTCGCGATTCCGAGCACGAGCTCGCGTTCGACGCGCACGAGCTCGGGCGGACGGGGCTGTGTCGCAGGCTTGGCGGCCAGGACGCGCTCGAACTGCGAGTCGCCGCGCGTGTTCGACACGTCGCCGAGCACGCGCACGAGCGCAGCGACCGAAATGGCGGCGAGCGCGAGCACGTATCCGGCGAGGATCCGCGCGGTCGAGAACGGGTGCGCGCCGAGGAGGACGACGAGCGAGACCGTCGCGGCCGCGACGAGCAGCCCGACTCGGCGGACCTCCCGATTCACGCAGGCACCGGCTCGGCCGCGGGCCGGCGGAGCTCGTCGCGCACGGCGACGAGCGCATCGATCGCGTCCTCTCTCATCTCCGGCCTCGGCTCATGGTGGCTGAACTTTGCCCACTCGAAGAGCTCGGTGAGGCGCTCTGCCGATTCCGCGCTCGTGTCGAGGCTCGTGAGCGCCCGCTCCATGTACTCGAACGGCGCCTCCGAGGGGCGCCGGCCGATGCCGACGGCGGCGAGCGCGCGCTCCATCCGTGCATACGCCGCGATGATCGCGCGGCGGAGATCGGGGTCGTTTCGCAGGTCGTCGAGCGAGTCGTCGAGCGCGTGCGAGACCTCGTCTCCCTGCAGGAACCACTGCCGCGGCGGGCGCAAGGCCCGCCGGCGTGCGTAGAGGACGAGCCCGGTGCCGCCGAGCAGCACGAGCACGACGACGATCTCGTCCCAGCGCACGCGCGCGTTGCGGCCGTTCGGATTGACCTTCGGCCCGGTGAGCGGCTTCCCCGACCTCGGCTGCTTCTGCGACTGCTGACCAAGCTGCCGCAGTCGATCCTGAATGTGCGAGTGCAGGACCGCCCAGGAGATGAAGGCCGCGACGAAGAGCGAGAAGAGCGTCGAGACCAGATGCCAGCGCCCGCGCTGCCCGCCGCCGCCGAAGCGCTGGCCGAAGATCGCCCAGCCGATGACCGCCGCCATCGCGATCGCGGCGAGCAGCAGCGTCGTCGCGGCATAGTCGAAGAAGATCGCGGTCGGTCCCTGGCCGCTGCTGCCCGAGAGCGGCCGGCCGTGACTCGCGATCGCGACGACTGCGAGGAGCGCGGTCACGCCGGCGACCAGCACGGCGAGCCGCCGGCCGGTCATGTGTGCTCGGCCTCGAGCTCGCGCGCGACGGCGTCGACGACGTCGGCTGCGGAGCCGTCGCGTTCCTCGGGGTCGCTCCAGCGCCACTGCTCCAGGTACGTGTCACTGCCGACGAGCCCCTGCGTCATCGCGCGGTTGTCGATCTCCTGCTGGAACCAATCCGGAAGCTGGCGCTTCACCTCGCTGCCGTCGTCGTCGGTCGCCTTCACGACCGAAGGCACGCTCCTGCCAGTAGAGGACCTGGTAGCGAGCCACTACCGGTTCTGGACGAACTGGAAGCCGAAGCGGCCCTTGACGCAGAGGTTGCCGCGCGTGACGTCGTGATCGTCGGGCGAGGTCACCTTGACGATCGCGTCGTCCTGCACGTGCAGCGTCAGGTTGCAGCCGACCCCGCAGTACGGGCACACGGTGTCGACCTCCGTCCTGCTTCGTCTCGTCCCACGTGCCCTCGTTGCGGAGGTCGAACTCGCTCTTCGAACATCAGCGCGCCCGTCGGGCAGACCGCGATGCAGTTGCCGCAGTAGACGCAGGCGGAGTCGGGCAGCGTGACGTCGAACTCGGTCGAGATGTGCGCTTCGAACCCGCGCCCGCCGACCGCGATCGCGAACGTGTTCTGGTGGTCCTCGCCGCACGCCTCGACGCACTTGTAACAGAGGATGCACTTCGAGTAGTCGCGGACGTAGAGGTCGTTGTCGACCTTCACCGGCTGCGCCACCGTCGAGCGCTCGCCGAAGCGCTCGGGCTAGCGCCGTACGCGTCGACGTAGCGCTGCGCTTCCGGGGCGGTGGAGAGGTCGACGGACGAGCCGAGCAGCTCCAGCACCATGCGGCGGCTCGTCTGCACGCGCGGTGAGTCGGTGTGCACGACCATCCCGGGCTCGACCTTGCGCGAGCAGGACGGAATCGAGCGCGCGCGCACCCTCGACCTCGACGACGCAGACGCGGCAGACGTTCACCGGCGTCAGCGTGTCGGCGTAGCAGAGCGTCGGCGTCTCGATCCCGAGCCGGCGGCAGGCGTCGAGGATCGTCGAGCCCTCGGTGACGCTGCACCGCGCGGCCGTCGATCGTCAGCTCGACGAGCTGCTTCGGCGCGGCGACGGGCATGACGGTCATAGCGGCGTCAGCACTCCGAGGTTCATCATCGCGGACGCGACGGCGTTCGCGGCGGTCTGGCCGAGGCCGCAGATCGACGCGTCGCGCATCACCTGCGTCAGGTCGGCCAGCACCTCGAGCTCGTTCCCGTTCGTCGCGGCCGCTCGCAAGGCGGTGCAGCGCCTCCTCCTGACGGATCGTGCCGACGCGGCACGGGACGCATTGCCCGCACGACTCGTCGCGGAAGAACTCCGCGATCCGGAGCACTGCGTCGACGAGATTCGCGCGCTCGCCGTACACCATCACGACGCCCGAGCCGAGCGTCGCGCCTGCCGCGCGCGCGTCCTCGAAGGTGAGCGGCAGGTCGAGCTGGTCAGGGCGGAGGAACGAGCCGGCGGCGCCGCCGAGCAGCACCGCCTTCGCCGGGTGCGCGCCCGCGCGCTCGAGCAGCGCGCGAGGTTCGTCCCGAACGGCACCTCGTACAGGCCGGGACGCTCGACGTCGCCCGAGACGCAGAAGAGCCGCGTGCCGGTCGACCCCTCGGTGCCCGTTGCGGCGAACACGGCGCCGCCCTCGTTCAGGACCTCGAGCACGTTGAAGAGCGTCTCGACGTTGTTCACGACCGTCGGCTTGCCGAAGAGGCCGACCTCGACCGGGAACGGCGGCTTGTTGCGCGGCTCGCCGCGGTAGCCCTCGATCGACTGGAAGAGCGCCGTCTCCTCGCCGCAGACGTACGCGCCGGCGCCGATGCGCAGCTCGATGTCGAACGCGAAGCCTGCGCCCAGCACGTCGTCGCCGAGCAGCCCGCGCTCGCGCGCCTCGGCGAACGCGTGCTCGAGCCGCTCGTGCGCGAGCGGGTACTCCGCGCGCACGTAGACGAAGCCATGCTCGCAGCCTGTCGCGTAGGCGGCGATCGTCATCGCCTCGACGAGTGCGAACGGATCGCCCTCCATCAGGACGCGGTCCTTGAAGGTGCCGGGCTCGGACTCGTCGGCGTTGCAGACGAGGTAGTGCGGACGCGCCGCCTGCCGTGCGACCGCCTCCCACTTCGCGCCGGTCGGGAACGCGGCGCCGCCGCGGCCGAGCAGGCGCGACTCGGCGACTTCGCGCAGCACGCCTTCGGGACCGAGCTCGATCGCGCGGCGCAGCGCTTCGTAGCCGCCGTGGTCGCGATAGGCGTCGAGCGACGACGGGTCGACGTGGTCCGCGATGCGACGCAGCAAGCGCAGTCCCGGCTCGCCTGCCTGCGGCAGCGGCGGGCCGTCGGCCGGCAGCTGCAGCTCGCGCGGCTCTGGCGCCGGCGATCGTGCGCAGCGACGCGGGCGCACGCTCGCACAGGCCGAGGCAAGGCGATGCGTGCGCACCGGGCGGCACCGTGGCGCCCGCGAGCCGGCACGCGAGGTCGGTGCAGACGTGCAGCACGTCTGCAGGGCGCTCGTCGAGCGCGAGCAAGGCATAGAAGGTCGCGACGCCGTACGCGTCGGCCGGCGGCACGTCGAGCCGTGCGGAGGCGTAGCCGAGCGCACCCTCGCTCACGCAGCCGACCCGCGCTGCGCCGCGCGGAGTGCCGGCAGCAGCAGATGGCGCCGGTGGCGGTCGGCGCGCGCGACGCGGCAGCCGGTCGATAGCCGCACGCCGACGACGGCGTCGATCGCCTCGCGCTCCGCTTCGGTCGGCTCGGCGAGCGGGAGGCGAAGGTCCACGCTAGACGGCCTCCAGGCGGATCGCGGTCGCCTTGAACTCCGCGGTGCCGGACTTCGGGTCGGTTGCGTCGATCGTCAGCACGTTCGTCGCGACGACGTCGGGGAAGTGGAGGTTCATGAACGCGAGGCCGGGCCGCAGCGTCGGGTCGTAGCGCACCGGCGCCTCGACCGAGCCGCGCCGCGAGACGATGCGCACGCGCGCGCCGTCGGCGACGCCGTAGCGCGCGCCGTCCTCCGGTGCGAGCAGGATCGCCTCGCCGCCGCGGTGGAGCGGCGACGCGTAGCCGCCGCTCTGCACGCCGGTGTTGAACGACTCGAGCCGTCGCCCGGTCGTGAGCCGGATCGGGAAGTCGTCGTCGAGCAGGTCGACGGGCGGCGAGTGCTCGACCGCCTGGAACGGCGCGCGGTCGGCGACGACGTCGTCCCAGAGGCGCGCGTGCAGGAACTGCGTGCCGGGATGCGTTCTCGTCCCGGCACGGCCACGGGATCCCGCCGAGCTCCTCGAGCCGCGCGTAACTCATGCCGCGCGTGCATCGGCGAGAGCGAGCGCAGCTCGTTCCACACGTCCTCCGCAGCGCGTGCTGCCGAGGTCGTGGCCCAGCCGCTTCGCGAGCTCGTAGACGATCTCGACGTCGTCGCGCGCTTCGCCGGGCGGGTCGAGCGCCTTGCGCACGCGCTGCACGCGCCGCTCGCTCGAGGTGACAGTGCCTTCCGCCTCGCCCCAGCGTCGACGCCGCGGGTAAGACGACGTCGGCGAGCTGCGCCGTCTTCGTGAGGAAGATGTCCTGCACGACGAGATGGTCGAGCCCTTCGAGCAGCCGTACCGCGCGCTGCTGGTCGGCCTCTCCACTGCGCCGGGTTCTCGCCGATCACGTAGAGCGGCGCGGAGCTCGCCGTGCTCCATCGCCTCGAACATCTCGGTGAGGTGCTTGCCGCTGACGCGGCGGGACCTGCACGCCCCACGCCGCCTCGAAGCGGGCACGCGCCGCTGTCGTCCTCGACGTCCTGGAAGCCGGGCAGGCTGGTTCGGCAGCGCGCCCATGTCGCCGCCGCCCTGCACGTTGTTCTGCCCGCGCAGCGGCTGCAGACCCGAGCCGTAGCGCCCGACGTGGCCGGTGAGGAGCGCGAGGTTGATCAACGCGAAGACGTTGTCGACGGCGTTGTGATGCTCGGTGATGCCGAGCGTCCAGCAGAGCTGCGCGCGGTCGGCGCTCGCGTATGCGTGCGCGAGCTCGCGGATCGCCTCGGCGGGACACCCGGTGACGCGCTCGGCCTCGTCGAGCGTCCACGGCTCGACGGACTCGCGGTACGCCTCGAAGCCGGTGGTCGCGCGCTCGACGAACTCCGTGTTCACGAGCCCCGCGTGGATGATCTCGCGTGCCGACGGCGTTCGCGCAGCGGAATGTCGGTGCCGACGTCGATGCCGAGCCAGAGATCCGCCCATTGCGCCGACGGCGTGCGCCGCGGATCGACGACGATCAGCTTCGCGCCACGCTTGATCGCCTTCAGCACGTGGTGGAAGAAGATCGGGTGCGCCTCGCGCGCGTTCGAGCCCCAGAGGATGATCAGGTCCGCGTCGTCGAGTCTCCTCGTAGGAGCTCGTACCGCCGCCTGCACCGAACACCGTCGCCAGACCGACGACGCTGGGCGCGTGTCAGGTTCGGTTACAGCTGTCGATGTTGTTGGAGTGCAGGACGACGCGGGAGAACTTCTGCGCGGCGTAGTTGAGCTCGTTCGTCGCCTTCGAGCAGCTGAAGAGGCCCGTCTCGGAGCCGTCCTCGAGTGCCTTCCGGAAGCCGGCCGCGGCGCGGTCGAGCGCCTCGTCCCAGCTTGCGTCCCTGAGCTCTCCGCCGTCGCGCACGAGCGGCCGTGTCAGCCTGGCGTAGCGCGGTGACATGCCATCGAGTCTAGATGCGGTTCGGCGCAGCGGCCAGGCGTTCCACGATGTGCAACCTGGTTGCGGCCGTTGCGGACGACTGCAACCTGCTCGAAAGCAGGTTGCGGGACGTCAACCGCCGACGGTGTGGCCGGTGAGCTGGACGAACTGGCAGATCAGCGCAGCCGTGAGGAAGACGAGGCCGAGCGCGATCTCGTTGAAGTGCCGCAGCTCCCGGCCGCTCGCGGCGAACGCGAACATGACGAGTGCCGCTGCCATGAGGATGAGTGCGAGAACGTCCATGTCAGCCCCAGAGGTCGGGACGGTAACGGTTCTCGGTCATCTCGAGCTCATGGAGGTACGCCTCGGCGTGCTCGCGGGGCATCGGCGCGTGCTCGGCGACGATGTCGGCGAACGCCTCGCGTACGCCGTCGCGCATCGGCAGCGACCCGCAGACGTAGACGTAGCCGCCTGCCTCGAGCAGCCGCCACACGAGCTCACCGTTCTCGCGAAGCGTGTCCTGCACGTATGCGCGCGGCCCGTCCTCGCGCGAGCACGCCAGCTGCAGATGGTCGAGCACGCCGTCGGCGACGAACTGCTCGATCTCATCGCGGTAGATGAAATCGAGTGACCGCGAGCGGATCCCGTTGAAAAGCGCAGCCTCGCCGACCTCCGCGCCGTCGGCGATGAGCGCCTGCCGCTCCCAGAGAAACGCGCGCATCGGCGCGAAGCCCGTCCCGGCAGAGACGAAGATCATCGGCTTCTCGACGTCCTTCTGCAGATGAAAGCCTTCGGCGCGGTCGACGAAGACGTTCAGGCGGTCGCCGTCGCGGAGAGCGTGGACATACCCGGAGCACATTCCGCGCTCGATCTGCCCGACCGCGACATGCGCGACCTCCGCCCCGTGGATGCGCGGGCTCGAGCTCGTGGAGTAGTAGCGCGGGCGCAGCGGCTGCGCGACTTGCAGGAACTCGTAGAGATTCAACGGGCAGTCCGGGAACTCGTCGAGCAGCTGCACCACGTCGCGACCGCTGACGTCGCCGACGTCCGCGCCCTTCTCGGCCAGCAGCTCGACGAGAGCTCGGCTCGGCGGGCCGGCGATGTCGACGAGGTTTGCCAGCACGTTGCGCACCTGCAGCACGACGCCCTTCGGAACGACGTGGACGTTCAGGGGCTGCGGGACCATGAACAGGCCGTCGGGCGCCGCACCGAGGCGGCGGGCGAGACGCTCCACCGTCTGCTCGTCGTTCCTCGGGCACACGCCGAGGTGATCGCCGGCGCGGTAGCGGGCGCCGGGCGGTAGGTCGATCTCGACGTGCCGCGTTCGCTTCGGCGACGCCTCCGACTGCAGCTCCCGGCACACGCGTGCACGCACCTCGAAGGTGTCGAGCCCGACGGCGTTCGTCAGGATCTGCGGCTCGAGCAGCACGCGCGGAGCGAGATCCTCCGCGCCGAGCGACATCGCCATCGCCGTGTTCGAGTCGGCCGCCGTCAGCGCGACGGCGGTCTCCGACTCGGCCGCGACGCGCTCGGCAGCGGCTTCCGTCTCGCGCGCACCCGAGAGCTCGAGCAGCAGCGGCCAGGCGGCGTCGTTCCATTCGTCGTGCCGCTGCTCCCACTCGGGAATGCCGACGTCGGCGAACGCGAAGTCCTTGATCGGCGTCGCACCGAGCTCCTTCAGCTTCTCGTGCAGGTAGCGCGGGTACGCCAGGAACGCGTTCCACTGGCTGTTGCCGAGACCCCAGACGAGGTAGCGGCAGTTGCGCCAGACGTCCATCCCGGGGCCGGCGCCTTCGAGCAGTGCTTTGAACGCGGTCGCGTTCGCCGGCGGGTTCGAGGTGTACGTCGACGTCATCGCCACGAGCAGCCACGGCTCGTGCGACGGCGGCGGCGACGCGGCGAGCTCGTTCATCGTGAGGACGGTGCTCGTGTAGCCGTAGAAGTGGCTGCGCTCGGCGAAGCGCTCCGCCAGCTCCTTGTTCGTGCCGAAGTTGCTCCCGTAGGCGATCACGAGGCGCCCATACGGGCTGTCCGGCGGGATCTCTGTCGCCGCGCCCCATGAGCGCGACCGCGCGACGCCGCGCCTGCGCGCTGACGGCGGCGTGTCGCGCAGCGTGAACATCTCGGTCTGCACGCGTGGAATCCGGATCACGGGCACGGACGCCGGCTTCGTCGTCACGACGGTGTTCTTGCTCACCGTCGCGCCGTCCGGCATGCGCAGCTGGTAGCGCCGGTAGATCTCGAAGAGAACGACGCGCAGCATCATGAACGTCACTTCCTGCGCCATGCACTGGCGCTTGCCGACCGAGAACGGGATGAACGCGTGGCGCGGCCGCGCGACGACCTTCTCCATCTCGAACTGCCCGGGATCGAAGACCTCGGGGTTCGGCCCCCAGCAATCTGGGTCGTGATGCGCGGCGAGCGTGCCGACGAAGATGATGTCGCCCTTCCGGATCCGGTAGCGGCCCAGCGCCCCGTCCTTCAGGCTGCGGCGCACGGTCACCGGCATCGGCGGATAGATGCGGAGCGTCTCCTTGATCACCTGCGTCGTGTAGGGGAGACGCATCAGATCGTCGTAGGCGAGCTCGTAGTCGGGATCGCCGCCGGTGATCTCGTCGATCTCCGCGATCAGCTTCTCCTCGACGTCGGGCCGCGTCGCGAGGACGTACGCGAGCCACGCGCCGGTGATCGACGGGCCGTTGAAACCGTTCGAGAGGTGCATCAGCAGCTGGTCGCGTATCGTCGCGACGTCGAGTAGCTCGCCCGTCTCGGGATCCGGTGTCGAGAGGAGGCGGGTGAGCAGGTCGGTCTGCTCGCCGAGCGGCTGCGTGTGCATGCGACCGCGGACGAGCGCTTCCGCAGTTCGGAAGAGCTCTTTGTTGTGCTGCCGGTAGCGGCGGAGCTTCCGCGACCACCAGGCGAGATCCGGGCGCGGGTCGGCGACTCGGAGGATGCTCTCCTTCGTGCTCTCCGGAACTGCCTGCGCGAACGCGTGTGGGCACACGTTCGCCGCGTCGGGGCCGAGGAGGCCGAAGTCGTAGTTGCAGGCGCCGCGGCCGGAGACCTCGAGCGTGTACCGCTCCATCCACGTGCGCGCGTCGACGGGCTCGTCGTGCGGGATCGCCGCCCACGCGTCGACGAGCTTCCGCGCCTGCTCCTTCATGCGTTGAAGCTGCGTGCGCTGGTGCTGCGGCGAGTACCACGGCAGCATCACGCGGCGCACGCGCTCGTACTCGTCGCCGTCGCCGATCACCGAGATCCCGCGTCCGCGGGCGTTCTGCAGCTGGGCGAAGAAGTTGATCTCCTCTTCGCGCTTGCCGAACTGCTCCTCGTCGGCGGCGATCTCGTCGAGGAGCTTCGGGTCGGAGACGACGACGATCCGCCATTTCTTCGTCGGGATCCCGACCGCGTAGATGTGCCCGTAGCGCTTGAAGTACTCGAGCTGCGTGTCGTTGTCGTTCAGCAGCGGGAAGTTCGCGAACCGCTCACCCTTCGGCACGAGCCAGCGCACGGCATACGGGATCTCCAGCAGCGCCGTCTCGTCGACGTCGTCGTGCTCCTGCTGCAGCTCGCGTTTTTCCTCGGTGACCGCCACTTCCCCGCCTCCGCTCGAACCTAGCGTTCCGTCGCGCCGGCTTCAAGACGTGCGGGCGGCCGACAGTCTTCCCGTCAGACCGGCGAGCCATGCGGTGGTGCGGCGGCGGAGGACGTCTTCGTCGGTGCGGGCCCACTCGTGCTCGCGGGCATAGCGCTCCTGGGCGCGCAGGTCGGGACGGCCGGGAACGAGCGGCTCGAGCAGCGAGGCGTCCTCGACGGCCGGCCCGAGCACGTCGACCGCGAGCGACCCGTAGAGGTGGAGCAGATGCGCGCGCGTCGCCGTGTCGAGCTCGACCGGCCACTCGATCCGGTCGAGGCCGGTGGCGCCGGGCAGCGGCCGCGGCCGCTTCGTCAGCCCGCGCACGCCGAGGTGGTCGAGCGCGTCGAGGGCGATCCGCCGGTACGTCGTCAGCTTGCCGCCGGCGACGCTCACCATCCCTGTCGGCCCGGTCGAGAACACCGTCTCGCGCTTCGCGTTCGCGGTATCGCCCTCGCCGCCCGGCAGCACCCGCAGCCCGGCGTAGCGTCGCCCGCGGCTCGCCCAGCCCGTCGACGGCTGCGCCCGCTTCGTCGAGCACTTGCCGGACATCCGTGTCTGACACCGAGACAGTGTCCGGCTCGGCCGTGTACTCCGTGTCCGTCGTGCCGAGCAGGAGCATCCCCTCCCAGGGGACGGCGAAGCTCACGCGCACCTTGTCGTGCGGGATCGTCAGCGCCGCGTTCCAGTCGTCACCGCCGCTCGACGACGACGTGCACGCCCTTGCTCAGCCGCATCGACGCGCGCGCCTGCGGATCCTCCAGCCGCCGGACGCGGTCGACCCATGGGCCTGCCGCGTTCACGATCGACTTCGCGCGCACGCGGACGACCTGCCCGTCGACGCGAACCTCCGGCGGCTGCAGCGAGACGAGCTCCGCGTAGTTCAGCACGGTCGCGCCGCGATCGGCTGCTGCCCGCAGGTTCGCGAGCGTCAGCCGGCCGTCGTTCGTCCACGCGTCCTCGTAGAGCGCGCACGACCGGAGCCCCTCGGCGTGCAGCTGCGGCACGAGCCGATGCGCCCGCTCGAGCCCGACGAGCCCGTTCAGCTTCGCGCGCGCGAGGGTCGAGTAGACGAGGATCCCGCTCTGCACGAACCATGGCCGGTACGGCCCGTCCTCGTACAAAGGAAAGAGGAAGGGGAGACGCCGGACGAGGTGCGGTGCGACGACGTTCATCAGCACGCGCCGCTCGTGGTGCGCCTCGCGCACGAGACCGACGTCGCCGAGCCGCAGATAGCGGAGGCCTCCGTGGATCAACTTCGACGACGCGCTCGAGGTCGCTCCCGCGAAGTCGCCCTTGTCGACGAGCGCGACCGAGAGCCCGTGCGCGGTCGCAGCCTCGGCGATCCCGGCGCCGACGATCCCGCCGCCGATCACGAGCAGGTCGTGCTCGCGCGACGCGAGCCGCTCGATCGCCGCTACGCGCTCGTCCACAGCGGATTCGTCCAGGCGCGGTTCCCGCGCGTGTCTGACACCACGAGACGTCCATAAGGGGCAAGGGGCGGCTTCTCGAGCCGCACCGCGGTGATCAGCCCGTCGGCGTCGCGTTCGAGGATCGTCGACGCATTGGGATAGCCGAGGCGGCCCGCGTTCGCGCGGGCGCCGCGATGACGAGAGCTGACGAGCGTCACGCTCTCCGCCGGGCGAGCAGCGGACGACGACGGCGTCGCCGTCGTGTTCCACGTGGTGGATCGCGGGACCGGTCGAGCCGTAGAACCGTCCGTCGCGCAGCGCCGCCAGCACCGCTTCCTGTGAACGCTCCTCCGCGCGCACCATCGTCCACGCGAAGCCGCTGTCGTAGCCGGGGTGATGCGAATCGTCGGTCGCGAGCGCGGTCAGCGCATGCCCGGCGCTCGAGCGCCTCGTCCCAGTGGAGCGATCGAGTCGCCGCGGCCGATCTCGAGCTCGCAGCCCGCGTTCCACACCTCGATCCCGACGAGCCCGTCGCATTCCTCCCAGTCGGCCGGTGCGCAACCCGCTCCAGTACGTGTGCGCGAGGAACGGGACGCCCTTGTTCTTCAGGATCCAGGCCGACGACATCAGGCAGCGCCGCGAACTCGTCAGGAGGATCGGGGTCCGCTTCGACTCCGAGCGCGAGCACGTGCGCATCGCCACCGCCGACGACCGCATTCAGCTCCGTGGAAGGGATCACGAGCAACTTTCCGGGTCGAGCGCTCGACGGTGCGCACCCAGTGATCCGTGATCGCGAGCACGTCGAAACCGGCCCATTCGTAGTGGCGGACGAGCATGTCGGGCGACATCTCGCCGTCCGAGTTCGTGGTGTGGGCGTGCAGCGCGCAGCGAAGCCAGACGCCGTCGCCCTCGAACGGGGTCACTGCGCGACCCTAACGGTCTGGTGAACGCGGAGTCTCAAGAGTGGGAAGTCCCATTGCAACCGAGGCACGGACGTGCTTCGATCACCACTTAGTCACAGTTTCACGGACCGGGAGGGTCGATGGAGGACTACGAGGCGCAAGAAGAGGAGTTCTGGCGCAAGCTCGCCGAGACGGACATGAGCCGGTCGCAGATGCTGAAGCGCAGCTTTGCGGCCGCTGCAGGCTTGACCGTTCTCGCAAGCCCCGGCGTCGCACTCGGCGCGCGCGGAAGCGCCGCAGCGAAGCCGCCGCTCAAGGGCAAGTCGGTCGTCGCTCAAGGAGCTCGTCAAGCAAGCCAAGAAGGAAGGCCGGCTCAACACGATCGCGCTGCCGCCCGACTGGGCGAACTACGGCGAGATCATGTCCACGTTCTCGAAGAAGTACGGGATCCCGATCACGAACGACAACCCTGACGGGAGCTCGGCGCAGGAGAACCAGGCCATCCGCTCGCTCAAGGGCGACTCGCGTGCGCCGGACGTCGTCGACGACGGCCCTGCGTTCGCGATCTCCGGCACCGCCGAGGGTCTCTTCGCGCAGTACTTCAACCGCAACTTCTCGACGATCCCGCGGTCGCAGAAGGACACACGCGGCTACTGGGTCGGCGACTACTGGGGCGCGATCTCGATCGGCTACAACGCCAACCTGATCAAGACGCCGCCGAAGACGTGGCAGGACCTCTTGAAATCCGACTACAAGGGCAAGGTCGCCCTGAACGGCTCGCCGCTCACCTCGGGATCCGCAGTCGCCGGCGTGTTCGGCGCGGCGCTCGCGAACGGCGGCTCGCTCACGAACGTCGGCCCCGGCATCGACTTCTTCGCGAAGCTGAAGTCAGTCGGGAACTTCATCCCGGTCCAGTCCACGCCGCAGACGGTCGCGTCGGGCCAGACGCCCGATCTCGATCGACTGGGACTACCTGAACCTCGCATACGTCAAGGAGTTCCCGGCGGCGAACTGGAAGGTCACGGTGCCGGCGGACGGCGTCTACGGCGTCGGGCTATGCCCAGGCGATCAACGCGAACGCCCCGCACCCGTGGGCGGCACGCCTCTGGCAGGAGTTCCTCTACTCCGACCAGGGCCAGCTGCTCTGGCTCAAGGGCTACTCGCATCCGGTGCGCTTCAACGACCTCGCGAAGCGCAAGAGGATCCCGAAGTCGCTCCTCGCGGCTCTGCCCGCAGCGAGCATCTACGCCAAGGTGAAGTTCGCAAGCCCCGGTCAGCAGACCGCGGCGAAGAACATCGATCGCGCAGCAGTGGCCCTCGAAGGTCGGGTCGTAGCCATCGCGACAAGCGCAGCATCCGAGGCACTCCGGCCGGGCGTCAGGTCCGGCCGGAGGCGCCTCTCACTGGCGTGGCTCGCAACTGTCCCGTTCTTCGCGTACACGCTCGCTCTTCCTGTTCTTTCCCGCCGGCGACGTCTGCTCGGGCGCGTTCCAGCGGCAAGACGGACGGCTGGACGTTCGACAACATCCGCCTGCTCTTCCACCACCCGTATCTCGACGCGTACAAGACGAGCATCGAGGTCAGCCTGCATCACCGCCCTCCTCGGCGGCTTCATCGGGCTCGCGATCGCCTACGCGGCGCTGCGTGACGGGACGCCGCGCTGGATCCGCTCGATCGCTCGACGACGTTCTCGGGCGTCGCCGCGAACTTCGGCGGCATCCCGCTCGCGTTCGCCTTCATCGCCACGCTCGGCTCGATCGGTGTCGCGACGCAGTTCCTGCAGAACCAGCTGCACATCAACATCTACCAGCACGGCTTCACGCTCTTCTCGAAGACCGGTGTCGAGATCGTCTACATGTACTTCCAGCTGCCGCTGATGATCCTCGTGATCGCGCCTGCGATCGACGGCCTGCGACGCGAGTGGCGCGAGGCGGCGTCGAACCTCGGCGCGAGCTCGTGGCAGTTCTGGCGCTACGTCGGGCTGCCCGTGCTGATGCCCTCGCTCCTCGGCGCCATCATCCTGCTCTTCGGTAACGCGTTCGCCGCCTACGCGACGGCCTACAGCCTCACGTCGGGCGCGGTCAACCTCGTGCCGATCCTGATCGGCTCGTACTACACCGGCAACGTGCTCGACAATCCGCACCTCGCGCAGGCGATGGCGTTCGGGATGTTCGTCGTGCTCGCGGTGATGATGATCGCTCTACATCCCGCTGCAGCGGCGCGCGGCGAGGTGGGCGAAGTGAGGAAGATCGCGCATGGCGCCTTCGGCGTACCTCTGGCTGCTCCTCGGCTTTCTCTATTTCTTCCTGCCCGCTGCTGGCGACGTTCCTCTTCAGCTTGAAGAGCAACCAGACCGGCAAGTGCTGCACCGTCGCGAGCTACAGCTGGGTCTTCCACAACGGCGACTTCTGGCACACGCTGAAGATCTCGTTCCTGCTCGCACTCGAGACGATCGTGATCAGCCTGCTGCTCTTCGTGCCGACGATCTACTGGGTGCACCTGAAGGTGCCGAGGCTGCGGCCGGTGATCGCGTTCCTCGCGCTGATCCCGTTCGTCGTGCCGCCGATCGTGATGGTCGTCGGGCTGCTCAAGTTCTACAAGGGGACGCCGTCCTGGTTCTACGCGCAGCCCTGGGGCTTCCTTGCGACGGCGTACGTGATCCTCGCCTTCCCGTACATGTATCTTCTCGCTCGATGCAGGCTTCCGGTCGATCGACGTGCACACGCTGACGGAGGCGTCGCAGAGTCTCGGCGCGCGCTGGACGACGACGCTCGTGAAGGTGATCCTCCCGAACATCCGCGCGGCAGCGCTTGCCGGCTCGTTCCTCGACGCTCGCGATCGTCATGGGCGAGTTCACGATCGCGAACCTGTCGGCATTCCACACCTTCCCGCTCTTCCTGCAGTACGTGAACGAGACGCAGGCCTACCCCGCTGCGGCGCTCACGCTCATGAGCTTCGGCATCACCTGGGCGGCGATGCTCTCGCTGCTGCTGATCGGACGCAAACGCGGCGCGCGCGGCGCCTTGATCGCAGGAGCTCGCTAGATGGCCTACCTGGAGCTGCAGAACCTCCACCGCGACTTTCGGCACCGTCAAGGCCCTCGACGGCATCGAGATCTCGCTCGGCGAAGGCGAGTTCCTCTCGCTCCTCGGTCCCTCCGGGCTGCGGCAAGACGACGGCCCTGCGCCTCGTCGCCGGCTTCGACCGGCCGGACGCAGGGCGCATCGTCGTCGACGGGAAGGACGTGACGAACGTGTCGCCGAACAAGCGCGACATGGGGATGGTCTTCCAGGCGTACTCGCTCTTCCCGAACATGACCGCGCGCCAGAACGTCGAGTTCGGCCTGAGGATCCGCGGGACGAGCAAGGATGCGCGGCGCAGCGCGTCGACCGCCTGCTCGAGCTCGTCGGGCTCGGGCACGCCGCCGACCGCTACCCGCATCAGCTCTCGGGCGGCATGCAGCAGCGCGTCGCGCTCGCTCGCGCGCTCGCGATCGAGCCGCGCGTGCTGCTGCTCGACGAGCCGCTCTCGGCCCTCGACGCGAAGGTGCGGGTGCAGCTGCGCGAGGAGATCCGCCGCATCCAGCTCGAGCTCGGGATCACGACGCTCTACGTCACGCACGATCAGGAAGAAGCGCTCTCCGTCTCGGACCACGTCGCCGTCATGTACGGCGGGCGCATCGAGCAGATGGGGTCGCCGGCCGAGATGTACAGCGCGCCTGCGACGCCGTTCGTCGCCGAGTTCATCGGCACGATGAACCGCTTCGAGGGAACCGTCGTCGACGGCGGCGTCGAGCACGGTGGCACGACGCTTCGCATCGAGGCTGCTCAGGGTCGCCCAAAGGGCTCGCGTGTGCTCGTACTCGTGCGCCCGGAGACCGTCGACGTCTCACCGGCGAACGGGACCGGCGCGCAGAACACGCTCGTCGGCGACGTCGTCACGCAGACGTTCCTCGGCCCGGTGACGCGCCTGAAGATCGTCGGCACCGGCGTCGACGTGATCGCCGACGTCCCGACGCAGAAGGCGCTCGCCCTGCCGGTCGGGACGCGCGTCGCGGCGGCGCTTCCCGCCGAAGGCGCGCGCTTGCTCGACCTCAAGGACGAGCCGCGTGCGGAAATAGCCGAAGAGCCCGTTCCGGCCGGTCGGTGAAGATCCCGGCGACGCCGAGGTGCGCGAGCTCGCGCATCCGGTGCTCGTCGTTGACCGTGTAGACGAGCGGGACGAGGCCGAGGCGCGGCGGCGGCAGCGATCCCGCGCGCGGTCACGCGCGGGTTGTGGAAGCCGGCGGCCCAGGCGTGGCGCGCGGCCCGGATCGAGACCGCGAAGCCGACGTGCTGGCACGGTGCGGAGGCCGGGGCGGAGGCGCCGCGCCTGCTCGAGCGGGGCGCGTTGGAAGCACACGAGCGCGTCGTCGTCGGTCAGCATGCGCACGCTTCGCGCGACGACGTCGTGATTCCGGTAGCGCGACGGCGTCTTCAGCTCGACCATCACGCCGATCCGGCCGCGCATCAGCTCGAGCGCGTCCTCGAGCTGGGGGAGATCGTGTTGCGGCGGCGGGGGATCGTGGGTGACGACGAGGCGGCCCGTCGCGATCGGCGTGGACGTCGAGCTCGACATAGTCCGCGCCGAGCTCGATCGCGCGCTCGAACGCGGGCAGCGTGTTCTCGGGACGCTCCGCCGACGCGCCGCGATGAGCTATGACAAGCATCGTAGCGCATCACGTCGAGGTCGATGCGCTCGATCAGCTCGTCGGCCTCGTGAAGCCGGTGAGGGTCGAGCGTGCCCGTCATCGCGAGCACGCGACGACGCCGGCCGCCTTCGCCGACGCGATGCCCGCCTCGGTGTCCTCGAAGACGACCGCGTCGCCTGCGGCGACGCCGAGCAGATCGAGCGTCTTCAGGTATCCCTCAGGATCCGGCTTGCCGGCGACGACGTCGTCGGAGGTGACGATCGTCTGCATGAGCGGCGCGAGCCCGGCAGCTTCGACGACGGGCTCGATCTCCGCGCGGGCGGCGCCGGAGCAGATCGCGACCGGCACCTGTTCCGCAGCGAAGCGCACCGCCTCGCGCGTGTACTCGTGCACCGAAGACCCGTCGGCGACAGCGGTGCGGTACCGCTCGATGCGCTCTTCGATCACGGCGTCGACGTCGGGGTGATCGCGGCCGAGCCAGGTGCGGACGATCTCCGGGTCGGAGAGCCCGGCGAGCTCGTCGAAGTACTGCTGCGCCGAGAGCGGCTTGCCGTGCTCGGCGAAGAGATGGATGAAGATCTCGCAGAGGATCGGCTCGTCGTCGGAGAGCGTCCCGTTGAAGTCGAAGATCACCGCCTCGATCACGGGATCGCCGACTCCCAGACGATGCGGGTGCGGTCGCCGCGGAAGACGTCGCGCGAGATCTCGACCGGCCGGCCGTCTGCGGCGAACGCAGTGCGTGCGACGAGCATCACGGGGTCGCCCTCGGCGATCTCGAGCGCGTCTGCCTCGTCGGCCCGGGCGAGTGCCGGCTCGAGCCGCTCCTCTGCGCGAACGGGGACATCGGCATACGAGCGCCGGATCAGCTCGTAGATCGAGCCGTCGAGCGGCTCGTCGAGCAGCCCGGGATACGCGCGCGCGGAGTACGAGCCGCGCTCGAGCGCCACGGCGGTGCCGTTTGCGTAGCGCACTCGCTCGATCGCGTAGACGCGGCGTCCGAGCCGCCGCTCGTGCGGCTCGGCCGCTCGCTCGACGGCCTGCAGCACCCGCGCTCCCGCCGCGAGACCGAGTCCGCGCAGCTGGTCGGAGAGGGCGGAGGTGCCGGCGAGCTCGAGCTTGGGCTCCGCGACGAACGTGCCGCCGTAGCGGCCTTTGTTCCGGACGAGCCGGCCCTGTGCCTCGAGCGCGCCGAGTGCCTGGCGAAGCGTCATCCGGCTGACCCCGTAGCGCTCCGCGAGGAGCCGCTCCGCGGGGAGCCGCTCGCCTGCAGTGAGGCGGCCGGCCTCGATCGCGCGCTTCGAGCGCCGCCTCGATCTGTGCGTGCGCGGGGCCGCGGCCCGGCTTGACAGGTGCTCTCGGCAGCGTCATTATGGTCTAGACTTTAGCATGGTGACGATCGCAGGCAACGACTTCCATCCACTCTGGCTGCGCGACAACTGCCCGTGCCCGGAGTGTCGCCACGAAAGCGGACAGCGCCTGCTCGACACACGCACGCTGCCCGACGATCTCGCGATCGTCGGCGTCGCCGAGAACGGGGCGGTCGAGGTCTCCTTCTCCGACGGGCACGTCAGCCGCTTCGATCCGGACTGGCTGCGCTCACAAGGCCCCGACGCAGAGCCGCGTGCGCAGCGGCTTTGGGACGCCGAGATCCAGGCGGATTTGCCGACGCTTCCGTACGCGCAGGTCGCTGCGGGCGGCGACGCACTCCGCCGCTGGCTCGCGTGGGTGGACGAGCTCGGCTTTGCGATCCTCACCGGCGGGCCGACCGCCCCGGAGACCGTGCTGCGCACCGTCGAGCTCTTCGGGTACGTGCGCGAGACGAACTACGGCCGGCTTTTCGACGTGATGACGGTCGTGAACCCGACGAACCTCGCCTACACGGGCCTCGGCCTCGGTGCGCACACCGACAATCCGTACCGCGAGCCGACACCGACGCTGCAGCTGCTGCACTGCCTCGCGTCGAGCGCCGACGGCGGCGAGAACACGCTCGTCGACTCGTTCCGCGTGGTGCAGGATCTGCCGCGCGAGGACCTCGAGCTGCTCGCCGCGCAGCCGATCGGCTTCCGCTACGCCGACGCCGACACGCAGCTCGAGGCGGAGTGGCCAGTCATCTCGCTCGACCCACGCGGTCGCGTGAGCGCTGTTCACTACAACACGCGTTCCGCGCAGCCCTTCCGGCTTCCGGCCGACCGGGTCGGCCGCTATTACGACGCGTACCAACGGTTCGGACGCATGCTCGAGGAGCCTCGATACCGCATCCAGTTCAAGCTCGAGCCGGGCGATCTCTTCATCGTCGACAACCTGCGCGTCCTGCACGGGCGCACCGGCTACGCGCCGAGCGGCGGCGAGCGGCACCTGCAGGGTTGCTACGCGGATCGTGACTCGCTTCGCAGCAGGCTCGCGGTGCTCTCGCGATGAGCGACCTGATCGACGAGATCTTCACCGTCTTCCGGGAGCAGGGAGCAGGCGCCTATCTCGGTGAGCCGGTCTCGATGACCGAGCACATGCTGCAGTCGGCCTACGCCGCCGAGCAGGACGGCGCGCCACCTCGGCTCGTCGCCGCGGCGCTCCTGCACGACTACGGCCACTTCATCCACGACTACGACGAGGACGCGGCGGACCACGGCATCGACACGCAGCACGAGGAGGTCGCGCATGCGTTCCTCTCCGAGCACTTCGGCCCGGAGATCGCGGAGCCGATCCGCATGCACGTCGCCGCGAAGCGCTACCTCTGCGCGACCGACCCGTCGTACATGGACGAGCTCTCGCCCGCGTCGATCCATTCGCTCGAGCTGCAGGGCGGGCCGTACTCCGCCGCCGAAGTGGCGGAGTACGAGTCGTCGCCGTTCGCGCAGGACGCCGTACGGCTGCGCCGCTACGACGACATCGGCAAGGTCGCAGGCCTCGAGACGCCCGATCTCGAGCACTACCGGCCCGTGCTCGAAGCCTCGATGCGGTCCTAGCCCTGCCGGCCGAGGCGCTTGCCCTTGCGCTGACCGCGGCGGTCGTGCACGCCGTCTGGAACACGCTACTCGCGGGCGCGCGCGACCCACAGGCGTTCGCGGCCGTCGTCTTGCTCGTCGGTGCGGTGATCGGCGCGCCGGCGTCGGTCTTCTTCTGGGACATCCACCAGGCGGTCTGGCCGTTTGTCGTCGCGACGTCGTTCCTCGAGCTCGCGTACTTCGCGCTGCTCGCTTTTGCGTACACGCGCGCAGAGCTCTCGGTCGTCTATCCGCTCGCCCGCGGGCTCGCCCCGGTGCTCGTGCTCGCCGCTGCGGTCGCGTTCACGTCCGCGCAGACCAACGCCCGCCAGGTCGTCGGCGTCGCCCTCGTCGGCGCCGGGATCCTGCTCGTGCGAGGCGCGCGGCGTGGGCGCGGGGCCGCGCTCGCGATCCTGATCGCCTGCACGATCGCCTCGTACACGCTCGTCGACAAGCACGGGGTCGCGCATGCGTCGCCCGTGGCCTACCTCGAGCTGATGAGCATCTTCACCGGCTGCTCGTACGCCGGGTTCATCGTCGCGACGCGCGGTGCCGCTGCGCTGCGGTCGGAGCTCGGCTGGCGCTCGATCGCCGCGGGCATCGGCACCTTCGGAGCGTACGCGTGCGTGCTGGCCGCGCTCCAGCTCGCGTCCGCGGCGTCGGTTGCCGCCGTCCGCGAAAGCGGCGTGCTCGTCGCGACCGCCCTCGCCGCGGTCGTCCTCCGCGAGCGGGTGACCGCGTGGCGGGCGTGCGGCGCCGTTCTCGTGGTGGCCGGCGTCGCGCTCGTCAGTCTGTAGGCATTGACACGTTCGCCTCGAAGTGGGTCAATCGGGGCCTTAGCAACCGAGGAGGCATATCGATGGACACCGACTCCCGCGACGAGCAGGATCTCGCGCGGTTCGGCTACAAGCAGGAGCTGAAGCGGAGTCTCGGCGTCTTCAGCTCGTTCGCCGTCGCCTTCGCCTACATCTCGCCGTCGACGGGAATCTTCGCCCTGTTCTTTCTGGGGCTGACGACGGTTGGGGGCGTGTTCTTCTGGAGTTGGCCGATCGTCGCTCTCGGGCAGCTGCTCGTTGCGGTCGGCTTCGCCGAGCTCTCGAGCCACTACCCGGTGGCCGGCTCGGTCTTCCAGTGGACGAAATATCTCGCCGGGAAGGCGTACGCCTGGTTCAACGGCTGGATCTACCTCTTCGCCGGGATCCTCACCGTCGCCTCCGTCTGCGCGACGCTGCCGTTCGCGCTCATCCCGGCGTTCAACAACATGGGCTGGAACCTCGCGAACGATCATTCGAACCAGCGCTGGATCGCCGTGGTCACGCTCGTCGCGATCACCGTGATGAACATCTTCGGCGTCCGGCTCGTTTCGATCGTGAACAACACCGGCGTGCTCTTCGAGATCCTCGGCATGGTCGTGTTCGCATTCGTCGTCGCGCTCTTCCACCACCATCAGAGCGCGGGCGTGATCTTCCACACCGGCGGGACGAGCCTGACGACCGGGACGTTCCTGGTCGCGATGTTCATGTCGCTGTACGTGATCTACGGGTTCGACACCGCGTCCACGCTCGCGGAGGAGACGAAGGATCCGCGACGTGCGGCACCGAAGGCCGTGATCGGATCGGTGATCGGGGCCTTCGTCGTCGGCGGAATCTTCATCTACGCGATGCTGCTCGGCATCCCGAACATGAAGACCGCGATCTCTCAAGGATGGGGGCCGGCGCAGATCATCGACGCGAACTTCGGCAACGCGTTCTCGACCGTCTTCCTGCTCACAGTGGCGGCCGCGATCTTCGTCTGTTGCCTCGCGATCATGACGTCGACGATCCGCCTGTGTTTCGGGATGGCGCGCGACGACGCTCTTCCAGGAGCGGCGGTCCTGCGCAAGGTGAATCCGGGCTTGCACACGCCGGTTTGGTCGTGCGTCGTCGTCGGAATCGTCGCCGGGATCCCGTTCATCCAGTTCGCCGGGGTCGCGGTCATCGCGATCGCCGCGACGGGGATGATCTACCTCAGCTACCTGATCGGGAACCTCGCGCTGTTGCGAGCGAGGCTCAACGGGTGGCCCCGGACCAAGGCCCCGTTCGCGCTTGGCAAGTGGGGATTGCCGACGACGGTGCTCGCGATCGCGTGGGGCGGTGGGATGTTGATCAACATGATGTGGCCGCGTGCGGCGACGAACCCGCGTCCGAAGGAGCTGCCGGGCACGCTGAACTTCCACTGGCACTGGCTGAACGGTCAGCCTGTGCTGTGGACCGTGCTGATCGCGATCCTGATCGTCGGCGGTGCGTATTACGCGCTCGTCCAGCGCACGAAGCCTGCGCATATGCAGGCACCGGCAGAGGAAGTGCCGGATGCGCCGCCCGTGATGACCGGGTGACATCCGTCTCTTGCGGGGCGGCTTCGGCCGCCCCGCTGCATCTCTCACCTCTTTGACAGGTTTGTGCAGCAACAATGAGGCGGTGATCGAAGCCCAGGGATTGACGAAGCGCTACGGCGACACGCTCGCCGTCGACGATTTGAGCTTCACCGTGAAGCCCGGGATCGTGACGGGCTTCCTCGGGCCGAACGGCTCGGGCAAGTCGACGACGATGCGGCTGATTCTCGGGCTCGACGCGCCGACGGCCGGCGACGTGACGATCGACGGCAAGCACTACGCCGAGCTGCCGGCGCCGCTGCACAAGGTCGGCGCGCTCCTCGAGGCGCGGTCGGTGCACACCGGCCGCTCGGCGCAGAATCATTTGCTCGCGCTGGCGCAGACGCACGGGATCCCGAAGCGGCGCGTCGCCGAGCTGATCGAGCTCGTCGGGCTCGAGTCGGTCGCGAAGAAGCGCGCCGGCCAGTTCTCGCTCGGCATGGGGCAGCGGCTCGGCATCGCGGCGGCGCTGCTCGGAGATCCGGACGTCGTGATCCTCGACGAGCCGGTGAACGGCCTCGACCCGGAAGGCATCCGTTGGATTCGCGACCTGCTGAAGACGCTCGCCTCGGAGGGGCGGACGGTCTTCCTGTCGTCGCACCTGATGAGCGAGATGTCGCTGACGGCGGATCACCTGATCGTGATCGGCCGCGGCCGGCTGATCGCCGACGCGACCGTCGACGAGTTCGTGCGCCGCCACTCTCGGAATCTCGTCCGCGTCCGCTCTCCGCAGGCGGACGAGCTCGCCGACGTTGTCCGTTCGCCGGACGTGAGCGTCACGGCCGTCGAGCCGTCGGTGATCGAGATCGAGGGACTGACGGCAGAGCAGATCGGCACGGAAGCGGCTGCGAGGAGCTTCGTTCTCTACGAGCTGACGCCGGTGAGCGTCACGCTCGAGGACGCGTTCATGGACATCACCCAGGACGAGGTCGAGTTCAAGACGCATCGCGATCCGGAGGTCGTCGCATGAGCAGCATCGCGATCCCGCGCACCGAGCACACGGGGCGCGTCACCCTGGCGCACGTGCTGCGGTCGGAGTGGACGAAGCTCTGGTCGGTGCGCTCGACGCGGTGGTCGCTGCTCGTCGCGTTCGTCGCGACGGTCGGCATCGGCGCCATCGCTGCGGCCGTGATCACGAATCACTGGCCGCACATGCAGCCACACGACCGGGCGGACTTTCATCCGCTCGATGCGAACCTCGCCGGGGTGCAGCTGGCGCAGCTCGCGCTCGGCGTCCTCGGCGTGCTCGCGATCACCGCGGAGTACTCGACGGGGATGATCCGCGCCTCGATGACCGCGGTGCCGAAGCGGCTGCCGGTGCTGTGGGGCAAGGCGATCATCTACGCGGCGACGACGCTCGCGCTGATGGTTCCGGCGACGCTGCTCTCGTTCGTCGTCGCCGAGTCGATCTTCTCGCGACGGCACATCAACATCGCGTTCTCGCATCCGGGCGTCGCCCGGGCCGTGATCGGCGCTGCGCTCTACCTGACCGTGGTCGCGTTGTTCGCGCTGGGGCTCGGCGCGATCGTCCGGAACACGGCGGGCGGCATCGCGGCGTTCGCGGCGATCATGTTCGTCCTCCCGCCGCTGATGAACGTCTTCCCGTCGAGCTGGAACCACGCCGCGTCGCCGTACCTCCCGCTCGCCGCCGGCGAGTCGATCATGTCGATCACGAGCGGCAACCACCTCGCCCCGTGGGCCGGCTTCGCCCTTTTCTGCGGGTACGCCGCCGCCGCCCTGGCGATCGGCGCACTGCTCCTCCGTCGCCGCGACGTCTGACGGAGCCACGTCCGGTGCCAGGCACGGCACACGGCTTCGTCACGAACTGTGAACGGGCGCTTGCGGCGAGTTCACCGTTCGCGTGACGCTTTCGTAACGGGCTCGTGACTGGTGCCTGGCACCAGACGTGTACCGCCGGGTCAGTCGTCCCGCTGGACGTCGGCGAGCAGTTGCTCGAACTCGGCGCCGTCGAACTCGGCGACGGCGCGGTCGTAGCGCTCCATCGCCCAGCCCCAGAAGTCGAAGTCGATCTCGGAGATGCCGTCCTGGATCGAACCCCAGAGCGTCCAGCCGTACTTCGACATCAGCCCCCACAGCCGGGCGCGGGCGACCTTGTTGCGAAGCGGGGTTCCGTAGTACGCGGTGACGAGCTGATCGAGCTGCTCGAGCGAGAGGTTCGACTCGCTCCAGATGTTCCCGAGCTCGAACGACGGCTCGTTGTTGCCGGAGTACTCGTAGTCGATCAGCCGCATCGCGCCGTCGATCTCGATGAAGTTCTCGGCGAGCAGGTCGTTGTTGCACGGCACCGTCGCCTCCCGCCGCACCGCCATCGCGCGCTCCAGCTCGCGCACGCGCGGCTCGAACTCGTGGTAGCGCTCGGGAAAGCGGAAGCCGCGCTCCGAGCAGACGGCGACGTAGCCGCGCTGGATCTCGAACATGTCGAAGTCGTGCAGGAACCGCCGCCCGCCGTGCAGCCGCCGGCACGCGTCGGCGATCACGGCGAGCCGGTCGCCGCGGCGCAGCTTCTCGGCGTCCATCACCTCGCCGTCGAGGAACTCGAGCACGAGCGCGTCGTGCTCCGGCAACGCCGCGACGACGGGCGCGCCGACACCGGTCTCCGCGGCGGCGATCGTGTTGTGCACCTCGTTCTCACGGTCGATCGCAAGGAGCCCCGTGTCCTTGCCCGAGATGCGGACGACGTAGCACCCGCCGGGCGTCGTCACCTTGTAGTTCGTGTTCGTGAGGCCGCCCGCGAGCGGCTCCACGTCGCGCTCGCCGCGAAGCTCCGGCACCGCCTCGAGCACGTCGTCGAGCGCCACGGACGCGATCCTATATTTGGCCTAGACCGATTGTGAAATACTCGCCGGCGTGATCCCGGAGCGGGCGCGCGCAGTGGTGGTCGGAGGCGGCGTCATGGGCTGCTCGATCCTCTACCACCTCGCGAAGCTCGGCTGGACGGACTCCGTGCTCGTCGAGCAGTACCAGCTGACACACGGCTCGACCTGGCACAGCGCGGGGCTCGTCGGCCAGCTGCGCTCGTCGATCTCGCTGACGCGGATGATGCAGTACTCGGTCGGGCTCTACGCCGAGCTGAAGGAGCTGACGGGCAACGACCCCGGCTGGCACCAGCTCGGGGGCCTGCGGCTTGCGTCGAGCCGGCCGCGCCTCGAGGAGATCCGACGCCAGGCGTCGTGGGCGAAGACGTTCGGCCTGCCGATGGAGATCGTCAGCGCCGACGAAGCGCAGGCGAAGTTCCCGCCGATGTCGACCGACGGCGTGCTCGCCGCCGCGTTCATCCCGGACGACGGCTACCTCGACCCGTCGCAGCTGACGTTCTCGCTCGCCGATGCCGCACGTCGTCTCGGCGCGCAGATCGAGACGCGCACACGCGTCACCGGGATCGAGCGCGCGCAAGACGGCCGCATCACCGCGATCGAGACCGATCAGGGCCGCATCGAATGCGAGGTCGTCATCGACGCGGCGGGCATGTACGCGCCCGAGCTCGCGCGCATGGTCGGCATCGACCTGCCGATCAT
The DNA here is from genome assembly GCA_963838985.1 of uncultured Actinomycetes bacterium. Classification (GTDB taxonomy): domain Bacteria; phylum Actinomycetota; class Thermoleophilia; order Gaiellales; family Gaiellaceae; genus Palsa-739. Next base: position 175,754 of record CAWITF010000001.1, on the reverse strand, counting down.
CCCGTACGGGCATCAGTATCTGATCACCGAGCCGCTCGACCCGCCGCTCGAGCCGCTGCCGACGCTTCGCGACCCCGACAACCTCATCTACTTCCGCACCGAGGTCGGCGGCCTCGTGATGGGCGGTTACGAGCGCAACCCCGCGCCGTGGGCGCTCGACGGGATCCCCGAAGGCTTCGAGGCGAAGCTGCTGCCGCAGGAGTGGGATCGCATGGAGGAGCTCTTCGCGAACGCGATCGCGCGCGTGCCGGCGATGGAGAACGCCGAGGTGAAGATGTTCTTCAACGGCCCCGAGGCGTTCACGCCCGACGCCGACTTCCTGCTCGGCGAGACGGACGTCCCCGGCTTCTGGGTCGCGGCCGGCGGCTGCGCGCACGGGTTGGCCGGCGCCGGCGGGATCGGCAAGATCATGAGCGAGTGGATCGTTGACGGGCGCCCCGAATGGGACGTCTGGCCGCTCGACATCCGGCGCTTCGGCCGTCAATACCGAAGCCAGGCGTACACGCTGGCGCGCTCGTACGAGGCGCTGTCGCAGTACTACGACATCAAGTACCCGGGGGAGGAGAAGAAGGCCGGCCGGCCGCTGCGCGTGTCGCCTGCGTATGCGCGGCATCAGGCGCTCGACGCGTCGTTCGGCGAGAAGGGCGGCTGGGAGCGCGTCAACTGGTACGAGTCGAACGCGGCGCGTGGCGACGAGTCGCTGCGCCCCCGCGGCTGGGCGGGCGAGAACTGGTCGCCGGCGATCGAGGTCGAGGCTCGCGCGGCGCGCGAGGGCATCGCGCTCTTCGACCAGTCGTCGTTCTCGAAGCTCGAGGTGCTCGGCCCCGGTGCGCTCGCGTTCCTCGAGCGCATGTGCGCGAACAGGATCGACCGCGCGGTCGGCACGATCGTCTACACGCAGCTGCTGAACCAGCGCGGCGGCATCGAGGCGGATCTCTCCGTGACGCGAATCGCGTCCGACCGCTTCCTGCTCGTGACCGGGACCGCGTTCGGGAACCACGACCGCGCCTGGCTCGAGCGAAACCTGCCGCGTGACGGCTCGGTGTACGTCGACGACGTCACGTCCGCGTACGCGTGCTTCTGCCTATGGGGGCCGAAGGTGCGCGACGTGCTCGACCTCGACTTCCCCTACATGCAGTCACGCGAGCTCGCGCTCGGCAACGTCCCGGTGCGAGCGTCGCGTGTCACGTATGTCGGCGAGCTCGGCTGGGAGCTCTATTGCCCTGCGGAGTACGGGCTCGCGCTGTGGGACAGCCTGCACGTCGACGGCGTCACCCCCGGTGGCTACCGCGCGATCGACGCTCTGCGACTCGAGAAGGGGTATCGCGCCTGGGCGAGCGATCTCACGGCGGAGACGACGCCGTACGAGGCTGGGCTCGGCTTCGCCGTCAAGCCGGACAAGGGCGACTTCATCGGGCGCGACGCGTTGCGCGACCCGGAGCAGAAGCTCGTCTGCCTCGTGCTCGACGACCCGCGCGCGATCGCGCTCGGCTCCGAGCCCGTCCGCGCCGAGGTCGGAGCGATCGTCGGCCGCGTCACGAGCGGCGGCTACGGCTACGCCGTCGGCGGCAGCATCGCGCTCGCTTACGTCCCGATCGCGTTCGCCGAGCCCGGCACGGCGCTCGCGGTCGACATCTTCGGCGACTGGGTCGACGCCGAGGTCCGCGCGGAGCCGCTGTACGACCCGAAAGGAGAGCGTGTCCGCGCGTGAAGTACGCAGCGATCATCGCGGAGCTCGAGCAGGCGATCGCCGACGGCGAGCTCGCGCCGGGCGACCGGCTGCCGGCGGAGCGTGCGCTTGCGGAGACGCACGGTGTCAGCCGCATGACGGTCCGTCGCGCGCTCGAGTCGCTCGAATCGCGTGGCTTGCTGCGACGCTCGATCGGCCGGAACGGCGGCTCGTTCGTCGCGCAGCCGAAGCTCGAGCGCGACCTCGGCACGTTCAGCGGGCTCTCCGAGCAGCTTGCGCGACAGGGAGTGACCGCGGGTGCGCGGGTGCTGTCGGCGCGCTCGACCGGCGACGGCGTCCAGATCGTGCGCGTGCGGCTGGCGGACGGTGAGCCGTTCGCGCTCGAGCGCTCGCTCTTCCCCGAGCAGTTCGCCTTCCTGCTCGAGTGCGACTTGACCGGCTCGCTCTACGAGCTGCTCGGTGACGACGCGCCCGTCCGCGCCGTCGAGCGCATCGAGCCGGTGCTCGCCGGCGAGGACGAGGCCGCGGCGCTGCAGGTGCACGTGGGAGCGCCGCTGATGCTCGTCGACCGGCTCGCCTACGACGATGCCGGCGAGCTCGTCGAGACCGCCCGTGACGTCTTCCGCGGAGACCGTACGCGCATCGTCGCGTGGACGTCGGAGCTCGTCCGCGCATGACCACATCCGGGCGTAGGCTTGACGGAGCCCGGCAAGGAGCGCAGGTGGCGGCTTTGCCGCCGCCGGAGCGGGTAATCGTGATCGGCGGCGGCATCGCCGGCGTCAGCTGCGCGTACCACCTGGCGAAAGCCGGCGTCGAGGACGTGCTGCTGCTCGAGAAGGGCGAGCTGACGAGCGGCTCGACGCATCACGCCGCCGGCCTCGTCACGCAATTCAATCCCTCGCCGGCGATGATGCGCTTCCGTCGCCACAGCGTCGAGCTCTACAAGGAGCTCGGCGTCTTCGAGACCGTCGGCTCGCTGCGCATCGCGTCGAGCCCCGAGAGCTGGCTCGAACTGCGGCGCGGCGTCAGCCGGGCGCACGGGATCGGCCTCGACGCCGAGCTCGTCGGCCCGGAGGAGGTGCGGCGGCTGCTGCCTGCAGCGACCGAGGCGGCGCTCTACGGCGCGGTCTGGATGCCGGGAGACGGCTACGTCGACCCGCACATCGCGACGCATGCTGTGGCGGCCGCCGCGCGCGAGCTGGGGGCGGAGCTGCGGACGCACACGCGCGTCTCGGGCATCGAGCTCGACGCGGAGCGGCGTGTCCGAGCGGTGCAGACCGATCACGGCCGCATCGAGGCCGACATCGTCGTCAACGCCGCCGGCATGTGGGCGCCGCAGATCGCGGCCATGGTCGGGACCTTCGCGTGCTCGATCCCGGTCGACCATCAGCACATCGCGCTGCACGCGGTCGAGGGGCACGAGCTGCCGCGTGACACGCCGTGCTTCCGCGATACGGACAACCTCGTCTATGGCAAGGCAGAGAGCGGCGGCGTGCTGTTCGGCGGCTACGAGCCGAATCCGGTCTCCCGCTGGCACGACGGCGTTCCGTGGGAGCACGGCTCGCGGATGCTGCCGCCCGACCACGCGCGCTTCCAGCAATTGATGGACGGCGCCGCGCGGCGGTTCCCGTTCCTCGACGAGGCCGGTGTCACGGCGCTCGTCTGTCATCCGGATGCGATGACGCCCGACGGCAATCCGCTGCTCGGGCCGATGCCGGGCGTGCGCGGCTTCTGGCTTGCAGCAGGCCTGTCGCTGAACGGCTTCGGCGGCGCGGGCGGGCTCGGAAAGGCGCTCGCCGAGCTCGTGACGACCGGTCAGGCAGAGGTCGACGTGCAGCCGTACCGGCCGTGGCGCTTCGGCGGGCCGTACCGCGATCCCGACTTCGCCGCCGCGGGCGCTCGCGAGGTCTACAAGTACTACTACCGCCAGCGCTACCCGTTCGACGTGTCGGAGGCGGGAAGGCCGAAGCGGCTCAGTCCGTTGCACGGCCGCCTGCAGGAGCTTGGTGCGGTGTTCGGGACGAAGAACGGCTGGGAGCGAGCGGACTACTTCCGACCCGATGAGCCGTGGCGGCGGGCGGGGGAGGACCAGCGCGCGTTCGGCTTCGCCCGGCCGCCGTGGCACGACCGCGTGGCGGTCGAGCACGCCGCGATCCGCGAGCGGCTCGGGATCATCGACATGACCTCGTTCGGGAAGCTCGAGACCGGCGATCTCGACGTGCTCGAGCGCGTGTGCGACGCGCGCATCGACAAGCCCGTCGGCTCGGTCGTCTACACGCAGCTCCTCGACGAGCGCGGCGGGATCGTCGGCGACGTCACGATCACGAGGCTCGCGGACGACCGCTTCCGCGTCGTCACCGGAGCGGGGGCGGTCGATAGCGACCGCGGCTTTCTCCAGCTGAACGGCGCCGTCGTCGACGACGTGACCGACGACTATGCGGTGATCGGGATCTGGGGGCCCGAAGCGCGCGCGGCGCTCGGCGCGATCACCGACGAAGACGTCTCGAACGAAGTCTTCCCGTTTTGGACCGCGAAGCAGTTGGGCGACGTGCTCGCGCAGCGGATCACGTATGTCGGGGAGCTCGGGTACGAGCTGTACGTGCCGCGCGCCTCGGCGGTGCAGGTGTGGGACGCACTGTTCGCCGCCACGTCGCCCGAACCGGTCGGCTATCACGCGCTCGACTCGCTGCGGATCGAGAAGGGGTACCGCTACTTCGGCGCGGACATGACGTCGAGCGACACGCCGTTCGAGGCGGGGCTCGGCTTCTGCGTCGCGAAGGGGAAGCGTGCGGAGCTCGACCGCTCGCCGGCGCAGCGGCTGCGCACGCTCGTCGTGGGCGGGGAGGAGTACCTGACCGTCTACGGCGGCGAGGCCGTGCACCGGGACGGGGAGGTTGTCGGGCGCGTGCGCAGCGCTGCATATGGCTTCACCGTGCGGCAGAACGTCGCGCTCGCGAAGCTGCCCTCCGAGCTGCGCGAAGGCGACGAGGTCGAGGTCGACGTGCTGGGCGAGCTCGTGCCGGCGGTCGTCTCGGCGGATGCGCTCTACGACCCCGGGAACGAGCGGGTGCGCTCGTGAACAGCGGGGTCAGACCCCGGCGAGCGGGGTCTGACCCCTTGGTGCTGGCCATCGACCAGGGGACGACCGGGACGACGTGCTTGCTCGTCGACGAAGAGCTGACGATTCGGGGGCGTGGTTACGCGGAGCTGCCGCAGCACTTTCCGAGGCCGGGCTTTGTCGAGCACGACCCCGAGGAGATCTGGCAGAGCGTGCTCGACGCCGCCGCGCAGGCGATGGTTGAGGCGCCCACCGCGATCGGGATCACGAACCAGCGCGAGACGACGCTTCTCTGGAACCGCGACACCGGTGAGCCCGTCGCGAACGCGATCGTCTGGCAGGACCGCCGTACCGCCGATCGCTGCGCGCAGCTGCCGGCGGAGCTGATTCGCGAGCGCACCGGCCTCGTCCCCGATCCGTACTTCTCGGCGACGAAGCTGGAGTGGCTGCTCCGCGAGCACGGCGACGGCGGGAACCTCGCGTTCGGCACCGTCGACTCCTGGCTCTTGTGGAAGCTCACCGGCGGGCGCGTGCACGCGACCGACGAGACGAACGCGTCGCGCACGCTCCTCTGCTCACTCGAGACGCTCGACTGGGACGACGAGCTGCTCGAGCTCTTCGGCGTTCGCCGCGAGCTGCTGCCCGAGATCAAGCCTTCGGGCGCGCAGTTCGGCGAGGGCGAGCTGCACGGCCACACGCTCCCGATTCGCGGGATCGCGGGCGACCAGCAGGCTGCGCTCTTCGCGTCGGGCGGCGCCAAGGCGACATACGGCACCGGCTCGTTCGTGCTCGTCGAGACCGAGGAGCCGGCGCAAACGGGCGTGCTCCGCACCGCCGCCGCCCGCCTCACGGGCGAAGAGCCGCGCCGCGCACTCGAGGGCGCCGTGTTCGTGACCGGCGCCGCGATCCAGTGGCTTCGCGACGGCCTCGGCCTGCTCGATGCCGCCGCCGAGAGCGAGGCGCTCGCGGCGTCGGTCGACGACAACGGCGGCGTCTACTTCGTGCCTGCGCTCGCGGGGCTCGGCTCGCCCCACTGGCGCGCCGACGCGCGCGGCACGATCACCGGCCTCACGCGCGGCGCGACGCGCGCGCACCTCGTCCGCGCAGCGCTCGAGGCTGCGGCGTACCAGACGGCCGACGTCCTGGACGCGATGGCGCCGCTCGAGCGACTCCGCGCCGACGGCGGCATGACACGAAACCGCTGGCTGATGCAATTCCAGGCGGACGTGCTCGGGATCCCCGTCGAGACGGCACGCGAGCCCGAGCAGACCGCACTCGGCGCCGCGCTGCTCGCGCTCGGCGAGCGCAGGCCTTCACCGGGAGGTGAGGTCTTCGAGCCGAGCGCGTCCGTCGATCGCAGCGGCTGGCGCGACGCTCTTCGCCGAACGCTCGCCTAGTCGGCGAGCACGAACGCGACGTCGTCGATGAAGCAGTAGCTCCAGTCCTCGCCGGGCTCCGCCGACCGGATGAGCGGATGCGAGTCGGCTCGCGCGTGCTTGCTCGCGTGCTTGTTCGGCGACGAGTCGCAGCAGCCGACCTTCCCGCAGCTCAAGCACATACGGAGGTGCACCCAGCGGTCGCCCGTCTTCAGGCACTCCTCGCAGCCCGCGATCTGCTCGGGGAGCTCGAGGACTTCCACCTGGTCGAGATGCGCGCACGGCGAGGCGTTCACCCACCTAGAGAAGCACATGGGAGTCGCATCGCGCTCCCAGGGAGCTCCAAGGCGCCACGGCGATGGTTGCCTCACCCCCACGAAAGGAGCACGAAATGCACGTCCCGAAGACAGTGATCGCGTTCGCGGCCGCGCTCGGCGTCGCACTCGGCAGCTACGGCATCGCCAGCGCCGCAAGCGGCTCTGGCAGCTCGAGCACGACGACGGTCACCACGGCTGCCCAGCCGGCTGCCCCGGCCTTCAACGGCCCGGCGCATGGCTCCGCAGCGCACGAGGACGCCGAGAAGGCGGTCACGGGCTCGGCGGCGTCGAAAGCGCAGGCCGCAGCAGTGGCCGCTGCGGGCGGTGGCACCGCAGGATCCGTGACGACCGACTTCACCGGCAGCGGCTACGAGGTCACCGTCACGAAGGCGGACGGCAGCTCGGTCGAGTATCACCTCGACAGCTCGTTCAACGTCTTCGCCGGCGGTCCCGGCGGTCACTGACCGATCCCGACGGAGGGGGCGGCTTTCGCCGCCCCCTCCATTCCTCGCGTCTACTCGCTCGGGATCTCGTTGTAGACCATCCCGAGGTCCATGCCTTGCCTTCGGCGCACGAACCACGAGACGAGATAGATGCCGAGAGCGACCCCGTAGAGGCAGCCCATGTAGATGAACGAGCCGTTGTTGTTCGATCCGTAGACGCCGTCCGTCACCCACTTCCAGATGCTGAAGCCGAGGTAGGCGAGGAACAGCACGGCCGCCGCGGTGATCAGCGGGATGCCGGCCACGTTGTACTTCGCGATCGGCGACGCGTTGTAGATCTCCGGCTTCCGCCACGGCAGAACACCGGCTGCGACCGTCGAGCCGACGAACGTCACCGCGATCACGAGCGTCGCGTCGAGCGTCCAGCTCGTGAACGTCGAGTTGTACGCGTAGAAGTAGGCGATCACGAGCGACGGCAGCAACATGATCAGGATCGCGTAGTAGGGGACGCCGCGCTTGTTCACGCGGGCCGCCCACTCCGGGAGGATCCGGTCGAACGCCGTCGCGAAGATCACGCGCGAAGCCGTCAGGAAGACCGTCCCGACCCAGCCGAAGAACCACAGCGACATCAGCAAGATCACGATGAACTGCAGCCACGGCGAGACGAAGAAGGTGGCGAGCGTCACCGGATACGGCCAGACGCCGCCCATCGCGTCCGTGCCGTTCCACCACGCGTTGTTCGCCGAGTTGTAGAAGTCCCAGCCCATCGTGTGAGCGATCAGGAGCAGGAAGATCACGGCGCCGATCGTGGTCGCAATGAGCGCTCCGGCCATCGCGATGATGTTCTTGCGGAAGTCCGACGCGCCGCGGACCTCGCCGTAGAGCGTCGCGCCCCAGTTCGACCAGAGGTTGAAGAACGCGATCATCGGGATCAGCAGGATCGTGGACCCGAACGCGAGCCCTCCGAGCGAGCCGGCGCCCTTGTAGCCGCCCTTCTTCAGCGTCGCCGCGTAGGCATTCGCCGAGCCGTGATACGTGCTGACCGCGTGCTTGTCGAAGGCCGCCTGGAACGCGCTCTTCGAGTGGAAGATCAGGAGCCCGAACACGATCAGCAGTCCGAGCACGCCGCCGTAGAAGCAGATCTTCTGGAAGCGCGCGTACTGCCGCATCCCAAGGGAGATGACGAGCGCGGCAAGGAACGCCGTGATCACCGACGAGGTGAAGACGCCCTTCGGCTCGCCCCAGAAGGAGACGCCGCGATCCCAGCCGATGATGGCCGAGAGCGGCTGGAAGAACTCCTTCACGAGGATGTTCGCGTAGATCGGGACCCAGTGCCAGTTGATGAACCACCAGCCGCAGACGGCCAGCACGAAGCCGAGGCCGCCGCCGAGTACGCGGCTGACCCAGACGTAGTCGCCGCCTGCGCGCGGCATCACGGCGATGAGCGCCGCGTAGACGATCGTCTGGAAGACGAGGTACGCGCCCGAGAGGATGATCGCGACGAGCAGGCTGCCCTTCGGGATGAACGGGCCGTCCGCGAAGATGTAGAGCCCGAGCGTGATCAGGTTGATCGAGAACGTCGCGTAGATGAACGCGTCGTGCACCGACCACCCGCGTACGAGTCCGGTCGCCTTCCGGACGAAGAGTGACCGCTCCTCATAAGGAGCGTCACCGGCAATGGTCGCCATGCAGAAGCCCTCCTATCCGCTGGTGAGCAGGAACCGCTTGACCTTCTTCTTGCCGTCCAGATCGATGACTGCGCCGAGCAGGTCGCCCTGCTCGTAGGAGCTACCGGGATTAATGCAGAGCGTTCGGCCGATGCGGCAATTGCCGCGGGCCTCGTGGATGTGCCCGTGCAGCGAGAGGCAGGGCTGATGCTCTTCGATCGCCTCCCGCACTGCGGTCGAGCCGACCGGCCGCACCGCACGGCCTGCGTCCTTCAGCCGCATGTCCGCCGTCAGCTCCGGCGCGTCGTCGAGGCCGGAGCGATAGGGAGGACAGTGGAAGTTGAAAACGGTGTTCTCGGCCGGCGCGGTCACCTGCGACACCGCGTTCTCGATACGCGAGCGCAGGTCGGGCTCGTCTTCCTCGCGGTAGGTCGCCCACGGCGTGCGATTTGCCCAGCCGGTCGAGACGAGCTGGAAGCCGTCGATGTCGATCACGCGCCCCTCGCCGAGCTCGACGAAGGACGACGCCTCGATGATCTCGTCGACCTCGAACTGGTCGTCGTTGCCGGGCGAGCAGAAGACGCGGATCCCCGTTCCCTTGAGCCGCTCCTCGGCCATGCGCATCCACTTCTCGACCGTCTCGAGCATCTTCTGCTGGAAGAGGCCGTGCCAGTGGCTCTCGTCCTCCGAGAGGTGCTGCAGCTTCGCCGGGTCGGTTCGGAACGGGTAATAGCCACGGCGGATCACCGCGTCCTCGAAGGCGACGACCTCCTCTTCGGTCGACATCTCGACCCGGTTCTCGAGGAGCGTCGCGTGCCAGCGCCCGCCGCCGTCGTCGATCACCGGCACGAGCGCCTTGCCTGTCATGTCGCCGCCGAGCACGAGCGCGTCGGCCTTGTAGTGCTCGCCGGCGTTCAGGAACTTGCGCCAGCAGGTCTCGGAGCCGTGGATGTCGGTTGCGAAGTAGAGGCGCATCAGGTGCGATTCAACAACTTCGGACTCGAATGATCTAGACCCCGCCGACTTCTTCGGGCAGCTCGTACCAGCGCTTCCGCTCTCCGACCTTGGCGCGCAGGCGCCAACCGCGCGATTTCTCCTCGTTCTCGATCCGCTCCTGGAGCCGTGCGAGTCGTGTTGACACGCGGTCGCGGTCGACCTCGTACCGCTCGAGATGCGCGCCGACGGCGTCGAGGTTCGCGGTGATGGTGCGCCAGAGCCCCCAGTCGCCGGCGCAGAGCTCGGCGACACGCGAGCCGTTCAGGCCGGCGTCGTCGTCGGTCACCTCGTGCTCGTCGAGCAGGACGACGGCGTCGCGGATGTCCTTCTCGTTCAGCTCGATGATCTGCAGCTTCGTCAGCAGGAGCTCGGCGAGCGGGACCGTGCCTGCATCGACCTGCAACCGTCCCTCGAGCGGAATCTCGTGGCACATGCGGAACGCGCCGACGAACACGTCGACCTGCCGGCCGTGCGCGTCGTCGAAGAAGAGCAGGCGCTCGCGGGCGTTCATCGCGTTGAAGCCGACGTGCGGGTCGTAGCCGAGCCGCCGGAGCAGCTCCTGCGCGTCGCCGCTGCCTTTCTTCGTCGTTGCGAAGTCGAGATCCTTGAACTCGCGATCCGGCCCGCTGCAGCGAAGCCGCACGGCGACGCCGCCGAGGAGTCGCAGCGGCACGTTCTCCGCCTCCGCCGCTGCGAGAACGCGTCGACCCTCCTCGACGACGTCCGCGAGGATCTCAGAAGAGGCCGATTGTCCTCCCCTCGGCGTCGATGTCCACGTTCATCGCCGCCGGCGTCGCGCCGTAGCCCGGCATCGTCTGCATGTCGCCGAGGAGCGCGACGAGCCAGCCGGCACCCGTGTACGCGCGGATGTCGCGCACGGTGACGGTGAAGCCCTTCGGCGCGTTCGTGAGCGCGGCGTCGTGCGAGAGGGAGAGGTGCGTCTTCGCCATGCAGATCGGCAGCTTGTCGAAGCCCTGGGCGGTGAACTGCTTGATCTTGTCGCGTGCGGTCTTCAGCAGGAAGATGCCGTCCGCGCCGTAGACCCGCTTCGCGATCGCCTCGATCTTCGCCTCGATCGAGTCCTCCAGCGGGTAGATCGGCGCAAAGCTCGACGGCTGCTCGGTCGCCGCGACGACCGCCTCGGCCAGTGCGGCGGCGCCCTCGCCGCCCTTGACGACGGCCTCGTTTGCCTCGGCGGCGAAGGCCCCGTTCTCGAGCGCGATCTCGCGGACGAGCTCCACCTCGTCGTCGCTGTCGTCAGGGAACCGGTTGACCGCGACAACGGCGTTCAGCCCGAACTCGCGGATGATCCCGAGGTGACGGACCATGTTCGCCGCACCGTCGCGGATCGTGTCGGCGCCGCCGTCGGGATCGCCGCCGTGATGCTTCAGCGCCTTGACCGTGGCCACGAGCACGACCGCGCTCGGCGTGAGGTTGCCGACGCGGGCGACGATGTCCATGAACTTCTCCATGCCCATGTCGCTGCCGAAGCCGGACTCGGTGACGACGATGTCGCCGAGCTTCAACGCGACCCGGTCGGCGACGAGCGAGTTGTTGCCGTGCGCGATGTTCGCGAACGGGCCGCAGTGCACGAATGCCGGCTGCCCTTCGAGCGTCTGCACGAGGTTCGGCTTGATCGTCTCCTTGAGGAGCACGGTCATCGCGCCCGCCGCCTTGAGCTGCTCGGCCGTGACGGGCTCGCCGTCGAAGCTCGTGCCGACCGTGATCGCGCCCAGCCGCTCGCGGAGGTCGAAGAGGTCCCGGGCGACGGCGACGATCGCCATCACCTCGGATGCGGCGGTGATGTCGAAGCCGGTCTGGCGGACATAGCCGTTCGCTCGGCCACCGAGGCCGACCGCGATGTCGCGGAGCGCGCGGTCGTTGATGTCGACGCAGCGCCGCCAGCTGATCGAGAGCGGATCGATCGAGAGCTTGTTGCCGTGCAGGATGTGCGCCTCGAGCATCGCGGCGAGCAGGTTGTTCGCGGCGCCGATTGCGTGGATGTCACCGGTGAAATGGAGGTTCATGTCCTCCATCGGGACGACCTGTGCGTACCCCGCGCCGGCGGCGCCGCCCTTGATCCCGAACACGGGGCCGAGGGACGCCTCGCGCAGGCAGAGCACCGGCTTGCGGCCGATGTGGCCGAGGCCCTGCGTCAGCGAGACCGACGTCGTCGTCTTTCCCTCACCCGCCTTCGTCGGCGTGATCGCGGTGACGCAGACGAGCTTCGCGTCGGCGCGGCCGGCGAGGCGCTCGAGCACCGACAGGTGCACCTTGCCCTTGTAGCGCCCGTAGAGGTCGATCTCCTCGGGCTCGATCCCCGCAGCGGCGGCGATCTCGCCGATCGGGCGGAGCTCCGCCTCCTGTGCGATCTCAAGCGACGACGGCATATGGGTTGCCACGCTCAGCTCCTCCTCGGCTCGATCGACGTGAAGAATATGCTAGATATATCTCTTGTGCAGAGCCTTGCGGACAAGGCCTATCACGCGATCCGCGAGCTGATCGTCTCACTCGAGCTCGCACCGGGGTCGTTGATCGACGAACGCGGGCTGATGGAGCGGCTCGGGATCGGCCGGACGCCGGTGCGCGAGGCCCTCCGGCGGCTCGCACAGGAGCGGCTGATCGAGGTCTACCCGCGCCGCGGGATGTTCGTGACGAGCGTCGACATCCGTGCGCTCGCGCGGCTCTCGGAGGTGCGCGCGATGCTCGAGCCCGAGGCCGCGCGCCTGGCGGCCGAGCGTGCGACGGAGGCCGACCGGGAGGAGCTGGCGCAGCTCCTCGAGGAGATCGCCGGGCACGGTGAGGATCTGATGGTGCTCGACGAGCGGATCCATCGCGCCGTCTACCGCGCCGCGCACAACGACCTGCTCGAGGCGACGCTCGAGCAGTTCTACGCGCTCGCGCTGCGGATGTGGGCGATGGCGGGGGATCGCGCGCACGACCTCGCCGACGCGGTCGAGGCGCATGCCGCCCTGCTCGAGGCGATCCTCGAGGAGGACGGCGCCCGTGCTGCCGACGCGATGCGCGGTCACGTGATCAACTTCGAGCAGGCGATGCATCGCGTGCTCCTGAACGTGTGAGAAGCAGTGGCTGACTTCCCCGGCAAGGCGAAGTGCGTCGTGATCGGTGGCGGCATCGTCGGCAACTCCCTCGCGGGCTGGCTCGCCGAGCTCGGCTGGACGGATCTCGTCCAGCTCGACAAAGGCCCATTCCCGAACCCGGGCGGCTCGACCGGCCACGCGTCGAACTTCATCTTCCCGGTCGACCACTCGAAGGAGATGACGCAGCTCACGCTCGACTCGATGAAGCAGTACCGCGAAGCCGGCACGCTGCACGAGTGCGGCGGCATCGAGGTCGCTCGCACCGAGGAGCGGATGGAGGAGCTGCGCAGGCGAATGGCCTCCGCGAAGTCGTGGGGCGTCGACGACTGCCGGCTCGTGACTCCGGCCGAGATCAAGGAGCTCGTCCCGTTCGTCGACGAGTCGATCCTGCTCGGCGGGTTCTACGCGCCGTCGGTGGCCGTCGTCGACTCGCTGCGGTTCGGCACGGTGATGCGCGAAAAGGCGCAGGCCAAGGGCGCGCAGGTCTTCGCGAACACCGAAGTGCTCGGGATCGACGTCGAGGACGGCCGCGTCCGCCGCGTCCGTACGTCACGCGGCGATGTCGAGGCCGAATTCGTCGTGATCGCGTGCGGTGTCTGGTCGCCGCGCATTGCATGCATGGCCGGCGCGTCGATCCCGCTCACGCCGGCCGTTCACCAGATGATCGACGTCGGCCCGGTGCCGCGTTTCCTCTCGTCGAAGACGGCCGTCGACTTCCCGATCGTGCGCGACATGGACACGAACATGTACGAGCGGCAGGACGGGCAGGGTCTCGAGGTCGGGTCGTACGCGCACCGGCCGATCCTCCACGAGCCCGACGAGATCCCGTCGATCGAGGAGTCGTCGCTGACCCCGACCGAGCTGCCGTTCACGCAGGAGGACTTCGAGCTGCAGCTCGAGCATGCGTTGCAGCTCGTCCCCGAGGTGCTCGGCGACGAGTCCGTCGGGATCAAGTACGCGATCAACGGCCTGCTCTCGCTGACGCCGGACGGCCTGCCGCTCCTCGGCGAGACGCCGGAGGTGAGAGGGCTCTGGTCGGCCGCGGCCGTGTGGGTGAAGGAAGGCCCGGGCGTCGGGCGCGCCGTCGCGGAGTGGATGGTGCGCGGCGAGCCCGAGATCGACCTGCAGTCGTCCGACATCGCGCGCTTCTACGACGAGCAGAAGACTCCGGAGAACATCAAGGCGCGCGCCTCGGAGGGCTTCAACAAGACGTACGGCATCGTCCATCCGGGCGAGCAGTGGGGCTCGAATCGCGACGTGCGCCGCTCGCCGTTCTGGGAGCGCGAGCGTGACCTCGGCGCCGTCTTCTACGAGGCCGCCGCGTGGGAGCGCCCGCACTGGTACGAGTCGAACGCGCCGCTCGTCGAGGAGTACGGCGTGCAGCCGAGAGAGCACGAGTGGGACGCGCGCTGGTGGTCGCCGATCATCAACGCAGAGCATCTCGCGATGCGCGACCGCGCGGCGATGTTCGACCTCACTGCGTTCTCGATCTTCGACGTCGTCGGCGACGGCGCGCTCGAGTCCGTGCAGCGTGTCGCGGCGCGGCAGATGAACGTGCCGCCCGGCCGTGTGATCTACACGCCGGTGCTGACGCCGAGCGGCGGGTTCAAGTCCGACCTGACGATCATGAAGATGGACGACGACCGCTTCCGCGTTGTCACCGGCGGTGCGCACGGCATGGCCGACAAGAAGTGGTTCGCGGACAACCTCGTCGGCGGCGCCCGCATCGAGGATCACACGTCGACGATCTGCACCGTCGGCCTCTGGGGGCCGCGGGCGCGCGACATCCTCGCCGCGGTCACGAGCGACGACGTCTCGAACGAGGCGTTCCCGTTCAGCACGTGGCAGAGCGTGTCGGTCGACGGAATGGACGTCGTTGCGTCGCGCATCTCCTATGTCGGCGACCTCGGCTGGGAGCTCTACGTCCCCTTCGCCGAGGGCGCGAGGCTGTGGGACGCCGTCTGGGAGGCGGGCCGCCCGCACGGCGTTGTGCCCGCGGGCATCGGCGTCTACGGCACGACCGGCAGGCTCGAGAAGGCGTATCGCGCGTTCGGCTTCGAGCTCGACGCGGACTACACCGTCGTCGAGGCGGACATGGCGTGGTGGAAGGTGAAGGGCGAGGACTTCGTCGGCAAGGAGGCGCACCTCGCGCACCGCGAGGCGGAGCCCGTGGCGAGGCTCTGCACGCTGACGATCGAGGATCACACCAATTCGCAGGGCATCAAGCGCTTCCCGCTCGGCCGCGAGCCCGTGACGCTTCGTGACGGAACGCCGCTGACCGACGGGCACGGCCGCCGTTCCTATGTCACGTCCACCGGTGCCGGCCCGTCGCTCGGTAAGCACATCGCGATGGCGTACCTTCCGCCCGAGCAGGCGAATGAGGGTATGGAGCTCGCGATCGAGTACATGACGGAGCTGCTGCCCGCGACCGTCGAGATCGTCGGCTCGCGGCCCCCGTTCGATCCGGAGAACGAGAGAATTCGCGCGTGAGGATCCTCTGCTGCGTGAAGCGCGTCCCGATCACGGGTGGCCGGATGGTGCTGACCGACGACGCGCAGGCGCTCGAGACACGGCATCTCGGGTTCACGATCTCGCCGCACGAGGAGTGCGCGGTCGAGGAGGCGGTTCGCATCGTCGAGGCAGGCGGAGGCGAAGTCGTCGTGCTGACCCTCGGGCCGGCCGAGGCGGAGGAGCAGCTGCGCGACTGCATGGCGATCGGAGCGGATCGGGGCATCCATCTGAAGACGGACGGGGCGGAGTGGGACGCGCAGGCGACCGTCGGCGCGATCGTCGACGCGGTCCGCGGCGAAGAGCCGTTCGACCTGATCCTCTTCGGCAACGAGTCGGCCGACTCGGGGAACTATCAAGTCGGCATTCGCGTCGCGTACGCGCTCGCGCTCCCGGTCGTGACGGGACTGAAGAGGATCGAGGTGCTCGGCGATCGCGCACGCTGTGAGCGCGACGTCGGCGGTGCGCGCGACGTCTACGAGGCGCCGCTGCCCGCCGTGCTCACGGTGCTCGAGGGATTGAACCTGCCGCGGTATCCGTCCGTGCCCGGACGGCTGCGCGCGAAGTCGAAGCCGCTCGCCGTCGTCGAGCCGGTACGTCCCGAGTCGAAGCTCGAAAAGCTGCGCCTCGTCGTGCCGGAGGGCCAGGGCAAGCAGGCCGAGGTCCTCGGGTCCGGGCCGGAGGCGGCACCGAAGGTCGTGGAGCTGATGCAGCAGCTGGGCGTCGCATGAGCGAGGTCGTCCGCGTTTCCGACGCCGAGCGCGATCGCGCGGTCGCCTCGCTCCGTGAGCACCTCGCACAGGGCAGGCTCTCGCTCGAGGAGTTCTCGCAGCGCATGAGCGCCGCGTACTCGGCGACGACGAATGCGGATCTCGCAACGCTGCAGCATGACCTTCCGGCCGAGTCGCACACGCCGCGGCGACGCAACGCCGTCCGCCTCCTCCTCGCCGTCTTCGGCGCGACGAAGCGCACCGGGAGCCTGCGCGTGCGCGAGCACCTGCTTTCACTCGCCGTGTTCGGAAGCGTCACGCTCGACCTCCGCGGCGCGCTCGTCGAAGGCGACACGATCAGCGTCAACTCGGTCACCGTCTTCGGATCGCTCGACGTGATCGTCCCGGAGGGCGTCGAGGTCGACCTGGTCGGCCTCGCGATCTTCGGGAGCAAGCAGACGAAAGGTCGACCGGTTCAGCTGATTCCCGGGGCCCCGCTCGTTCGCGTCAACGCGCTCGTCGTCTTCGGCGCGGCGAACGTCAGGACTAAGCCGGCGGGGGAGCAATGAACGTCCTTCTGTTCGTGGAGCCGGGTGACGACCTCTCGCTGCAGGCGCTGACGCTCGCGCAGCAGCTCGGAGACGTTCGCGCCGTTGCGATCGACGGCCCGTACCAGCCGGCCGCCTGGGCGGCGGCGATCGGCGCCGAGCCGGCCGACGCGATCGTCGCGGCAGGCTCCGACCGCGGCAACGAGCTGCTCGCGCACGTCGCCGCGCGGCTCGACCAGCCGTTCGCCGCGAACGTCACCGCGGTCGACGGCGACGTCGTCACGCGCATCCGCTGGGGTGGCAGCTTGATCGAAGAGGCGCGGCTGCACGGATCGCCGCTGCTCCTGACCGTCGCCCCGCATACGCAGCCTGCGGCCGCCCCGGTCGCGACCGAGACGCTCACTGCTTCTGACGACGGTTCCCCGCGCGTGCTCGAGACGGTGAGCGAGTCGAGCGGCGGCGTCTCGCTCCGCGACGCGAAGGTCGTCGTCAGCGGCGGCCGCGGCGTCGGCTCCTCGGAGGGATTCGGGATCATCGAAGAGCTCGCGGCCCTCTTGAACGCCGCCGTCGGCTGCTCGCGCGTCGTCACCTCCGCGGGCTGGCGTCCGCACACCGACCAGGTCGGGCAGACCGGCACGAAGATCTCCGCCGACCTCTACGTCGCCTGTGGGATCAGCGGCGCGACGCAGCACATCGCCGGCGCCAAGGGCGCGAAGAAGATCCTCGCGATCAACAGCGACCCGGAGGCGCCGATCTTCGCCACCGCCGACTACGCGGTGATCGGCGACCTGCACGAGATCGTCCCGGCGATCACGGCCGAGCTGCGGAAGGTCAAGGGCTCATAGGCGCCGTCGCGCTCGCGGTGCTCGTCGTCGTCGCGGGCGGTGTCTTCGCACGGCGGGCGTGGTTCCTGACGCGGCAGGTCCTGCGCGCCATCCCGAACGACCGGCGCGACCCGGTTCCCGGCCGGATGAAGAACGAGGCCGTGATCGTGCTCGGGCAGCGCAAGTTGCTGAAGCGGCTCGTTCCCGGCCTGATGCACGCGTTCATTTTCTGGGGCTTCATCGTCCTCTTCCCGACGATCATCCTCGCGGCGATTGCCGTCGCCGGTGGCCATGTGACGGCGCCCGAGTGGTACCGCATCGTCACGGATGTGTTCGCCGGCCTCGTGCTGGCGGGTGTCGTCACCGCCGTCGTGATCCGCAAGCTCGTTCGGCCTGCGCGGTTCCAGGGCTCGCACCTCGGCGAGGCCGACCTGATCCTGTCCCTGATCGCGCTCGTCGTGATCACGCTCCTGCTCTGGCACCACGTCGGCGGAGTCGGGTTCGCGTGGGCTCACCTCGTCGTCATCGCCGTGTTCCTCGCCTACCTGCCGTATTCGAAGCACCTGCACATCTTCAGCGCGGCTGCGAACGTGTGGCTTGCGCGCACGCGGGCGCGTGGGCGCCTCGAGCCGCTGCGCTTCGACGTCCCCGACGACGAGCTGCGCTTCGGGGTCGCGACGATCGCCGACCTGACGAAGAAGGAAGTCGTCGACGCGTACTCGTGCACCGAGTGCGGACGCTGTCAGGATGCATGCCCGGCGTGGGCGACCGGCAAGGTGCTCTCGCCGAAGCTCCTGATCATGGGCGTGCGCGACCAGATCTTCGCGCAGAGCACCGAGCCGATCGTCGGCAACGGCGTGCCCGAGCAGATGATCTGGGACTGCGTGACCTGCGGCGCCTGCGTCGAGGCGTGCCCGGTGTCGATCGAGCACATCGACCACATCGTCGACCTGCGCCGCAGCCGGGTCATGGTCGACTCGTCCTTCCCCGCGGAGGCCGAGCCGATGCTCCGCGACGTCGAGCGCGCGAGCAACCCGTGGGGGAAGCCGCAGACCGAGCGCGCGGCGTGGGCCGCGGAGCTCGGTGTGCGCATCCTCGAGCCGGGCGACCCGGCGCCGGAATACCTCTACTGGGTCGGCTGCGCCGCCTCGTTCGACGAGCGCGCGAAGGCCTCCGCCGAGTCGACGGCAAAGCTGCTGCAGAAGGCGGGCGTCGACTTCGCGATCCTCGGCCCGCGCGAGGCGTGCACGGGAGACCCGGCGCGCCGGATGGGGAACGAGTACGTCTTCCAGGCGTATGCCGAGCAGAACGTGTCGACGCTGAACGAGCAGGGCGTGACGAAGATCGTCGCGAGCTGCCCGCACTGCTTCAACACGCTCGCCAACGAGTACGGCGACTTCGGTGGCGACTACGAGGTGATCCACCACTCGCAGCTGCTCGCCGAGCTCGTCGAAAGTGGTCGTTTGAAGCCGAAGACGGGGACCGGCACGATCACCTACCACGACTCCTGCTATCTCGCGCGTCACAACGACGTGCAGGTCGAGCCGCGCAAGCTGTTGAAGGTGATCGGTCAGCCGGTCGAGATGAAGCGGAGCGGTAAGCAGACATTCTGCTGCGGCGCGGGCGGGGCGCACATGTGGATGGAGGAGAAGGGAACGCAGATCAACGTCGCCCGCGCGACCGAGGCCGTGGAGACCGGCGCCGAGACGCTCGCCGTCGCATGCCCGTTTTGCACGGTGATGCTCGACGACGGCGTCCGCGAGACGGGATCGCAGCTGCGGGTCGCCGACGTCTCGACGCTGCTGTCGGAGTCGCTCGCGGACTGATGGCCGGCAGCCAGGACTACGAAGACGACCCGAGGAACGAGAACGCGCTCGTCTACGTGAACGGCGAGCTCGTGCCGCGCGGCGAAGCGGTCGTCTCCGTCTTCGATGCGGGGTTCAGCCTCGGCGACGGCATCTGGGAGAGCTTTCGGCTCCACGACGGGCGGCTGCCGTTCGCCGATCGCCATCTCGACCGGCTCTTCCGCGGCACGGCTGCGATCAAGCTCGAGATCGGGATGACGCGGGAGCAGGTGCTCGCAGCACTCCGCGAGACGATCGCCGCGAACGAGATGGAGGACGGCGTCCACATCCGGCTGATGGTCACGCGCGGCACGAAGCGCTCGCCGACGCAGGACCCGCGGCTCGCGCTCGGGCCGGCAACGGTCGTGATCGTGGCGGAGTGGAAGCAGCCGCGGCCCGAGACGGTCGGGGAAGGGCTCCGGGTCTTCACGTCGTCGGTTCGGTGCACGCGGCCGGACATGTTCGACATGCGGATCAACTCGCACTCGAGGCTTCATCTGATCACCGCGCTCCTGCAGGCGATCGACGCGGGAGCGGACGAGGCGCTGATGCTCGACGCGGACGGCCATGTCTCGAGCTGCAACTCGACGAACTTCTTCTTCGTCTCGGATCGCACGGTCTGCACCTCGACTGGGAAGGCGTGCTTCAACGGGATCACACGGGAGCTCGTGATCGAGCTCTGCCGCGAGAACGAGATCCCGCTCGCGCTCGGCGACTTCTCGCTCGCCGACGTGTATGGGGCGAGCGAGGCGTTCGTCACCGGCACGTTCGGCGGGGTCACCCCCGTGAGCGAGATCGACGGCCGCGCGCTCTCGAGCGTTCCCGGTCCCGTCACGGCGAAGCTTCGGGGCCTGTACGGCGGCCGGGTTCTCGGCGAATGATCGCCGGCATCGGCCACGTCGACCTCGTGTGCCGCGACCTCGAGCGCTCGCTCCGCTTCTATGCGGCGGTCTTCGGGCCGCTCGGCCTCGAGCAGCCGCACCGCGTGCCGGGCGAGCGCGGCGAGGAGATCCACTATCTCCGGTTTCCGCGGCCGGGCTCGGGCTCCCTCGGGTTGCGCCAAGCGCAGTCCGAGCAGGCTTTCGAGCTCTACGCGCCCGGCCTGCACCATGTCGCCTTCGCCGTCGACTCTGCGACCGACGTGGAGGCGACGCACGATGCCGCCGTACGGGCCGGTGCAGACGTCCTGCACGCGCCGCGGCTCTGGCCGGAGTACCACCCCGAGTACTACGCGACCTTTTTTCGCGATCCCGACGGCTTTCGGCTCGAGGTCGCGTCCGCCCGCGACGCACGGCTCTAGCGCTGGACGTCACGCTCGAGCAACTGGAGCTCGACCCGCACCCCGTGCTGGCGCAGCTGCGCCCGCTCGCCTTCGTGCCGGCGCTGAACGGCTGGCTCGTGACAGGCCGCGAGCTCGCGATCGAGGTGATGCGCGACGACGAGACGTTCACCGTCGACGACCCGCGCTTCTCGACTGCACGCGTCGTCGGGCCGAGCATGCTCTCGCGAGACGGCGCCGAGCATGCACGCCACCGCGAGCCCTTCGCTCGTCCGCTCCGGCTGACGCAGGTGCGCGAGCGGTTCACGAGCGTCGTCGACGAGGAGGTCGGCGCACTGATCGACGCGTTCGCCGAGCGCGGGCACGCCGAGCTCCGCGGCGAGCTGGCCGGGCCGCTCGCGGCCGCTGTCGTCGCCCGCCTGCTCGGGCTCGAGGCGGCGGACACGGCCGCGATGCTCGACTGGTACGGCGCGATCGTGGCGTCGGTGACCGGCGTGGCCGAAGGGCGCGAGCCGAGTGAGGCAGGCGCGGCCGCGTTCGAGCGGCTGCGCGCCGCCGTCGAGCCGGAGCTCGAGGCGGCGGGCGATCTCACGAGCGAGGAAGTCGTCTCGAATGCGGCGGTGCTGATGTTCGGCGGCATCGAGACGACGGAGGGGATGATTCTCAACTTCGTCTGGCACCTGCTCGAGAACGCCGCGACGCCGTCGGCGAACGCGCTCGAGGAATCGCTGCGGCTCGAGCCTGCCGCGGCGGTCGTCGACCGCTACGCGACCCGCGACGTCGTGCTCGGAGGCATGCAGATTCGCGCGGGTGACTTCGTCGAGGTCTCACTCGCCGGCGCGAACCGCGATCCCGCGTTCTTCGAGGAGCCCGACCGCTTCGACCCCGCACGTGCGAACGCGAAGCAGCACGTCACCTGGGCGCACGGCCCGCACGTCTGCGTCGGCCTGCACCTTGCACGCCTCGAGGCGCTCACCGCGGCGGAACGGCTCTTCGCGCGACTGCCGGAGCTCCGACTCGCCCGGCCGACCGCGCCGCGCGGACTCGTTTTCCGCAAGCCGCCGCGGCTGGAGGTCGCCTGGGGCTAGCCGACGGTCAGCGGCGTCGAGAGCGTGACGCCGGTGTTCGGCGGCAGCGGCGCGCCGACCGGCATGTTCTTGATCACCGGCAGCGGCTTCAGGTTCACGTTGTTCGCGTTGTTCATGCTGCCGACCGCCATCGGCCCCTCGATCGTCGCGTTGTTGCCGGAGATCGTCACGCCCGAGCTCGGCTGCGTCCAGAGCGAGCCCTGAAAGGACTCGTTGTTGTTCGGGAGACTGAACGCGCCGGCGTTGCTGCTGACGAGGGGGGCGAGCGTCAGCATCGAGTTGTTGCCGCTCGAGCCCTGCCAGCCCGTGAGCGCGTAGTTGCAGGGGCTCGTCGCGCAGACCGTCGTCCCGTTGCCGCTGATCGTCACCGTGCCTGCTACTTCGATGATCGCGGTGCCCGTGTAGGTGAGCGACTGCGTGATCGTCATGCTCCCGTCGATGAAGATCGACCCACTGACGGTGAGGATCTTGTTCGTGTTGTCCCACTTGAGCTCGCCGACCGACGTCCCGCTCGTCGACTGGCAGTCATAGCTCGAGGACGGGGTCAAGTTGAACGACGCTGCGCTGTTGTTGTACGTCGTGTCGGTGTCGAAGACGGTCGAGGCGAGACCTGCCGGGGACGTCCCCGTCTTGCACGAGTGCTTCGGCCCGGGATCGAACGTCGTGTAGTCGCTGGAGATGTCGCCGACGGTCTCTGCCGGCGCCGCCTGCGCGTTGAACGTCCCGGTTGAGCCGACGTAATAGTGGTAGTTCGTGGCGTTGCAGGCCGTCGTCGCAGTCGTGACAGCGCCGTTGGTGCAGCCGCCGACGACGACTCCGCTCGTGATCGGCACGGCCGCACTTGCGCCGACCGACGCGTTCGGGCCGTTTATCGAGAGCTTGCCGCCGACGGACAGGTCGACCGCCTGGCCGACTTCCTTGATCACGTCGTTCGAGCCGCTGATGCAGAGATTGCCGATCACGTAGAGCGGGACGTCGATGATCAGGTTGTTGCCGGAGTAGTTCGTCTGGCAGACGTTCGCGACGAGGGGTGCCGTCAGGAAGAGATGGTTCCAGACCGCAGCCACAGCGCCGCTCGTCACGCCGTTCACCTTGATCTGCGTGTAGAGCGTCTGTGCCGTCGCACCGCTGACCGCCGGGTCGTAGGCGTAGCCGTTCGCGACGATGAACCATGTCGACGCGGGAACCGTGCGGCCGAGGAAGGTCTGCGCGTTCGTACCGGAGTAGAAGCCGTAGGCGGTCGCGGTGTTCGCAGCGCCCGCAGTGCAGGTCGACCCGGTGACGAAGCACACTGTGATCGGCGTGGGCGAGGTGCAGTTCGAGGGCGCCGTCGTGTCGCTCGTCGTGCCGTTCGCGCCCGCGCAGCCGAGGAGGTTGGCCGCGCTCGGGTTGCCGCTGACCGAGATCTGGCGCTGGAGGATCGAGACCGCGTTGTTCACCGCTGTCTCCGCGTATTCGCGTGCCTGCGTCCGTGCGGCGCTCTTGCCGCTCGCACGCGTGTTCGAGGTTGTGTACGTGACGCCGGCCGTCACGATGATGCCGAGCACGATCAGGATCCCGAGGGCGAGGACCAGCGCGATGCCGTCCTCTTCGAACACTTTCCGCAGCCGCAGCACCTGGGATTCATCGGCGGGACGAGGCAAACGCCTTGATCCCTCGGACGGGAGCACCGCTTGACGGCGGCGCCCCGCACAGCCAGACTAGGGCAGTGGAACGCCTGTTCCACTATGTGACATGGCTGAGGCGACCGGCACCCAGGCGATCGACCGCGCGGCGGCGCTCCTCGTCCGCGTCGTCGAGTCTGCGCAGCCGCCGTCCGTCGGCGAGCTCGCGCAGCGCGCCGGCCTGCCGAAGTCGACGACCTCGCGGCTCGTCTCGGCGCTCGAGCGTCAGGGCCTCGTCCAGCGCCTCGGCGAGCGCGGGCGCCTGACCGCCGGCCCGGTGCTCCTGCGGTACGCGAACCGCGACGTGTCCTCGACCCTCGTCGAGCTGGCGGCGCCGAGCCTCCGCCGGCTCGCCGACGCGTCGGGCGAGACGATCAATCTCGCCGTCCCCGGCGTCGACGGCGTCGAGCACCTCGCCCAGGAGGACACGGCGCACTTCGTCGGAGTCACCGACTGGGTCGGCCGCAAGGTGCCGTTCGAGCAGGCTGCGAACGGCAAGGTCTTCCTCGCCTTCAACTCCGCCTCCCGCGAGCACGCACCGGTGCGCGCGCGCGGCTACGCCACGTCGATCGACGAGCTCGAGGTCGGCCTGACCGCCCTGGCCGCTCCGGTCATCGGCCCGACCGGCGACGCGATCGCCGCCCTCTCGATCTCCGGACCATCCGCACGCCTGACCTCCGACCGCATCGCGCAGCTCGCGCCCCTCCTGATCGACGAGGCGCACACGCTCGCGGCACGGCTCGGCCACCGCGACCACACACGAGGTGCCGCATGACGCACGACGAGATCCTCAAAGGGCTCTACGACAACACCCTCGTCGGCAACGCGCCCGAGGTGAAGGACCTGACGAACCGCGGGCTCGAGGAGAACCTGGAGCCCGAGTCGATGCTCTACGACGCGCTCATCCCGTCGCTCGAGGAGGTCGGTGCGCGCTTCGAGCGTGGCGACTTCTTCGTGCCGGAGATGCTGATCGCCGCGCGTGCGATGCAGGGCGCGCTCGACATCCTCCGCCCGCTGCTCGCCGAGACCGGCGCGAAGCAGGTCGGCACCTACGTGATGGGCACCGTCAAGGGCGACGTGCACGACATCGGGAAGAACCTCGTCAACATCATGCTCGAGGGCGCCGGCTTCACGGTGCACGACCTCGGCGTGAACGTCGCGCCGGAGGTGTTCGTCGAGAAGATCAACGAGCATCAGCCGGACATCGTCGGGTTCTCGGCGTTCCTCACGACGACGATGCCGATGTTCAAGGCGAACATCAACGCGCTCGAGAAGGCAGGCATCCGCGACGACGTGATCGTGATGGTTGGCGGCGCGCCGGTGACGCAGGAGTACGCCGACATGGTCGGCGCCGACGGGTACGCCGCCGACGCGTCGACGGCCGTGCGGCTGGCCAAGGACCTGATCGAGAAGAAGCGCAGCGCCGTCCCTGCCTGATGGCTGGTCCCCGCGGCCCACTCGCAGCGCTCGAATACGCGGTCAAGAAGCCGATCTGGGGCTGCCAGATGTGCGGCCAGTGCGTGCTGCACTCGACCGGCATGACGTGCCCGATGAACTGCCCGAAGACGCTTCGCAACGGGCCGTGCGGCGGCGTGCGCCCGGACGGCCACTGCGAGGTGATCCCCGAGATGCGATGCGTCTGGGTGAAGGCGGTCGAGCGTGCTCCGAAGACGCCGTGGGCGCACGAGCTCGACGACCTGCGTCCGCCCGTCGACAACCGGCTGTGGGGAACGTCGTCCTGGCGCAACTTCCTCACGAAGCGCGACAAGGAAACGCCGAAGGGATGGCATGTCGCGTCTTGAGGACGCGATCTCGGCGGGACGGTTCGTCGTGACGGCCGAGCTCCTGACCGTCAACGGGGGCGGGCTCGACGCAGTCCGCGAGCGCTTCGAGCCGTACGCCGACTACGTGGACGCGACGAATGCGACCGACAACACCGTCGGCGCATGCACATGCGTCGCCGCTCGCCGTCGCGATCGCGCTGAAGCAGCTCGGCATGGAGCCGGTGATGCAGCTCACGTGTCGCGATCGCAATCGGCTCGCGCTGCAGGCCGACATCGCCGGCGCGGCGCTGCACGGGATCGAGAACCTGTGCTGCCTGACGGGCGACGACGTCACCGCCGGCGACGAGCCGGAAGCCCGGCGCGTCTTCGACTTCGACTCGATCCAGCTCGTCGGCGTCGCGGAGAGCATGCGACACGGGACGTATCTCTCGGGGAAGAAGCTCGAGCCCGCACCCAAGCTCTTCATCGGCGCAGTCGAGAACCCGGGCGCGCCGCCGTACGACCACCGCGTCGACCGCGCGTTCAAGAAGGTCCGCGCCGGTGCGCGGTTCCTGCAGCTGCAGGTGAGCTTCGAGCCCGAGCGGGTTGCCGCATTCATGCGCGAGGCGTACGCACGGGGGCTGCACGACGAGTGCGCGCTGATCCCGTCGATCTGCCTCGTTCGCTCCCCGAGCGCGCTGCGCTACATGGACGAGCACGTGCCGGGCATCACCGTGCCCGCCGCGACGATCGAGCGCTGCGAGCGCGCGGCCGACCCGGAGCTCGAGTGCTTCGAGGTCGCGTACGAGCTGGCCGAGCACGCCCGCTCTCTTCCGGGAGTCGCGGGACTCCACCTGATCAGCTTCCGCCGGGAGGCCGGCATCGCGCGTCTCTGCCAACGCCTGAACATCCCGACCCGCAACGAAAGGGAGCTGAGTGGATACCGTCGTCCAGTCGCGGTCTAAGAGCGTCGTCATCGGCCCGGAGCAGCCGTTCTGCGTGATCGGCGAGCGCATCAACCCGACCGGGCGGAAGGCGTTCCAGGCGCAGCTGCAGGCCGGCGACCTCTCGCAGCTCGAGACCGACGTGCAGCAACAGGTCGACGGCGGCGCGGACATGCTCGACGTCAACGTCGGCGACCCGCTGGCGGACGAGGTCGGGCTGATGGCGCGGGCGATCCCGATGGTGCAGGGCCTGACCGAGATCCCGCTCGTCATCGACTCCTCGGTGATCGAGGCGCTCGAAGCCGGGCTCGAGGCTTACGAGGGCAAGGCTCTCGTCAACTCCGTGACCGGCGAGGACGAGCGGCTCGAGGCGATCCTGCCGATCGTCGCCAAGCACGGCGCCGCCGTGATCGGGCTCGCAAACGCCGAGGACATCCCGATGGAGGCCGAGCGCCGCGTCGAGGTCGCGAAGAAGATCGTCTCGGTCGCGGGCGACCACGGGATCCCGCCCGAGGACGTGATCATCGATCCCCTCGCGATGCCGATCGGGGCGGAGCCGCGCGCGGTGACCCTCTTCATCGAGACCCTGCACCTGCTTCGCGACGAGCTCGGCGTCAACACGACGTGCGGCGCAGGCAATACATCCTTCGGCCTTCCCGGCCGCCACACGCTCGGTGCAGCGTTCCTCGCAGTTGCGCAGTCGCACGGGCTGACGAGCGCGATCATGGACTCCCGCCGCCCCGAGATGGTCGAGGCCGTGCGCGCGACCGACTTCCTCCTCGGCCGCGACGAATGGGGCGCCACGTGGATTCGCATGTACCGCGCGAAGCAGGCGGAAGCGAACGCGAACGCTTGAGCGCGCTCGAGGACATCCCGGAGCCGCCGCATCCCGAGCGGGTGCGCATGCGCTTCCTGCAGGTCGGGGAGGATCACGCCGTCAAGGAGGCGCGGGTGCTCGCCGGCACGACGATCTTCGACGCGGCGAGCTGGAACGGCGTCGCGATCGACTCGACGTGCGGTGGTCACGGCACCTGCAAGAAGTGCAAGGTGAAGGTCGTCGCCGGGCACGCGCCCCTCTCCGCCGTCGACCCGCGCGCGTTCACGACCGAGGAGCTGAAGAACGGCTGGCGGCTTGCGTGCCGCGCAGCGGTGCAGGAAGACCTGACGATCGAGGTCCCGCCGCTGCAGACGCGGCCGAAGGCGGCGCTCGTCGGCGTCGGCCGCCACGTGATCCTGCGCCCCGCCGTGCAGAAGCGCTACGTCGAGCTCGACGAGGCGACGCTAGAGGATCAGACGTCCGATCTCGAACGTGCTGCTCGCCGCCATGGACGACATCGAGCCGCGCGTGCCCCTCGACCTGATCCGCGGGCTCGGCGGCACGCTCCGGCGCGCGAACTGGAAGGTGACGGCGGTGCTCGCCGACGACCTGCTGATCGACGTCGAGGAGGGCGACACGAGCGGCAGGCGGCACGCCATCGCGTTCGACCTCGGAACGACGACGGTCGTCGCGACGCTCCTCGATCTGGAGACCGGCCAGCCGCAGGCCGTCCGCTCGGTGCTGAACTCGCAGCAGCCCTTCGGCGCCGACGTGATCTCGCGGATCTCGGCGATCATGATGGACGAGGGCGCGCTCGACATGCTCCAGCGCCATGCGCACGAGACGCTCCAGCAGCTGACCGACGAGGTGTGCGAGGAGGCGGGTGTCGCGCTCGAGGAGGTGTACGAGATCGTCGTCGCCGGCAACCAGACGATGATCCAGATCGCGCTCGGCATCGATCCGGAGCCGCTCTCGATGGCTCCGTTCACCGTCGTCGCACGCCGGCTGCCGGAAGCGACGGCGGCGGATTTCGGGTCCGGGTACATCGCCGAGCGCCCGCGGTGCTCTTCCCTGCGCTCGGCGCCTACGTCGGCCCCGACATCGTCGCCGGGATCCTCGCGACCGGCCTGACGCTCGACCGGCGCGTTCGCCTCTTCATCGACGTCGGCACGAACTCGGAGATCGTGCTCGGCTCCTCTGCGAAGACGCTTGCGACAGCCGCGCCCGCGGGTCCCGCGTTCGAGGCGGCGCAGATTCGCTGCGGGATGCGCGCGGCCGACGGCGCGATCGAGGGCGTGAAGATCGTCGACGGCGACGTCGAGCTCACCGTGATCGGCGATGTGGCTCCGGTCGGCCTCTGCGGCTCCGGTCTCGTCGACGCGGTGGCGGAGCTCGTCGGCGCCGGCATGCTCGACCGCAGCGGCCGCTTCGTGCTCGAGGCATCCGAGCGGTTCGGGAAGATCGGCGAGGAGAACGTCTTCTACTTGAGCGACGACGTGTTCCTGTCGCAGCGCGACGTGCGCGAGCTGCAGTTCGCGAAGGCGTCGATCGCGACCGGCTGGAACATCCTCTGCCGCGACCTCGGCGTCGAGCCCGAGGAGATCTCGCAGGTGCTGCTCGGTGGGTCGTTCGGCTCCTATCTGAGCGCGGCGAGCGCCGTGCGCATCGGGCTCGTCCCGAAGCTGCCGCTCGCGCGGATCGTCTCGGCCGGAAACGTCGCGGGTGAGGGCGCGAAGATCGCCGCGCTCTCGGTGACCGAGCGGGCGGCTGCGAACGCGGTGCTCGAGGAGGTCGAGTACGTCGAGCTCTCGGGTCGCGCCGACTTCAACGACTTGTTCATCGACCAGCTGGGGTTTCCGGCATGAGCGGCTTTTCGACAGCGGGGTCAGACCCCGCTGCGTTACCGGCAGGTCGTCGTCGCCTGCGGCGCGCTCGCGCTGCACGTGAAGAAGATCGCCGCGCGCCGGGGCTGGGATCTCGACGTGCGGCCGGTGCCGCCCGAGCTCCACAACCGCCCGGAGAAGATCCGCGCCGCCGTCGACGAGGCCGCGGACGGCGACCAGGTCGTCGTCGCGTACGCGCACTGCGGCGCCCGCCTCGACGGCTACGCGACCCTGCGCGGCGCGCATTGCTACGAGGTCTACGGGGCGGAGCACGAGCCGGCGACGTACTTCCTGACCGACTTCCTCGTGCGGAGCTTCGACCGCGTCGTCTGGCACGGGCTCGGGCTCGACCGCCATCCCGAGCTGCGCGACGACTACTTTCGCAACTACGAGCATGTCGTCTGGCTCGCGCAGGAGCCGACGGCCGAGCTGCACGCTGCCGCCCAACGGGCCGCCGAGCTGCTGCAGCTGCCGCTCGAGGTGCGAGAGACTGGCGACGCAGGCCTCGAGCGCGAGCTCGAACGACTACTGACAGGAGACACGACGTGCTGATCAACGAGCTGCCGCGCTACGAGATCCTCGACGAGGCCGCGATGCAGGAGCTCGAGCGAGGCTGGCGGCGGATCGTCAGCGAGCTCGGGATCGAGTTTCTCTACGAGGAGGCGCTCGACGTCTTCCGCAAGGCCGGGCAGCAGGTCGACGGGCAGCTCGTCAAGTTCGACCCGGACTGGATCCTCGAGCAGGTCGCGAAGGCGCCGCCGGAGTTCACGCTGCAGGCGCGGAACCCCGAGCGGAGCGTGCAGATCGGCGGCAAGCACATGGTCTTCTCGGCGGTCTACGGGTGCCCGTTCGTGCGCGAGGGGCTCGAACGACGGAACGCGACCTACCAGGACTTCCAGAATCTCGTCAAGCTCTCGCAGTCGTTCCCGCAGCTCGACTCGCCGGGCGGGACGATCTGCGAGCCCGACGACGTGCCGCTCGACTCGCGTCACCTCGACATGGTGTACGCGCTGACGACGCTCTCCGACAAGCCGTTCATGGGCTCGGTCACCTCCGGGCCGAACGCGCAGGACACGATCGCGATGGCGGAGATCATCTTCGGCGCCGACTCGCTCGACAAGACGCCTGCGATCATCTCGCTGATCAACGTCAACTCGCCGCTTCGCTACGACGACCGGATGCTCGCAGCGCTCGTCGAGTACGCGAAGCGCGGCCAGGCGACGATCGTGACGCCCTTCCTGCTGATGGGCGCGATGTCGCCGGTGAGCGTGCCGGCGACGCTCGCCCAGCAGGTGGGGGAGGCGCTGGCGGGGATTGCGCTCGTGCAGACGATCCGCCCCGGCTGTCCGGTCGTCTTCGGCTCGTTCCTCTCGAACACCGACATGCAGTCGGGCTCGCCGAGCTTCGGGACGCCGGAGTCCGCCGTCGGCCTGCTCTGCACCGGGCAGATCGCCCGCCACTACAACCTCCCGTTCCGCGGCGGCGGCGCGTTGACCTCGTCGCAGGTCGTCGACGCGCAGGCGGGCTACGAGTCGATGATGTCGCTCTGGCCGACGTTCCTCGCCGGCACGAACTTCGTGATGCACTCGGCCGGGTGGCTCGAGTCCGCGCTCGTCTCCTGCTACGAGAAGTTCATCACGGACGTCGAGGGCCTGCGGATGCTCTACGAGGTCTTCAAGCCGCTCGAGATCAACGAGGAGACGCTTGCCTACTCGGCGCACCAGGAGGTGGGGCAGGGTGGCCACTTCCTCGGAGCCGTGCACACGCTCGAGCGCTTCCGTGAGTGCTTCTACCGCCCGCTCGTGTCGTCGACGGAGAACTACGAGCGCTGGAACCGAAACGGCGGACAGGACACGGCGACCCGCGCGAACGCGGTCTGGAAGAAGACGCTCGAGGAGTACGAGGAGCCGGCGATGGACCCGGACCTGAAGGCCGAGCTGAAGGCGTATGTCGACCGGCGAAGGACCGAACTGGGAGATTGAGATGGCGACCGTTGGCGATGTGATGTCTCGCAACCTGCTGACCGTCGACCCGGCGACACCGCTCGCCGACGCGGCGGCACGCATGAACGACCGCGGCGTCGGCGCGGCACTCGTGCTGAGCGGTGAGCAGGTCTCCGGGATCCTGACCGAGCGCGACATCCTGCGCGCGGTCGCGACCGGCGGCGTCGAGGGCACGCACGTCGCTGCGTGGATGACGCGCGACCCGGAGACGATCGACCTCGGCGACAGCACACGCCACGCCGCGTCGCTGATGATTCACGGCGGGTTCCGGCATCTGCCGGTGCTCGACTCCGGGAATGCGGTCGGGATCGTCTCGATCCGCGACCTGATGCGGGTCGTCGTCGACGACGAGAGCCCGCGTGGCGTCTAGCAAGCAGTTCTTCGTCGACGGCAGGTGGACGAGCTCGCAGTCCGGCGAGACGTTCGTCGCCGATTCGCCCGCGACCGGGGAGGCGATCGCGGAGGTCCCGCTCGGCGCGCGCGACGACGCACGGCTCGCGATCGGCGCCGCAAATCGCGCGGCGGATGCCTGGGCGCGGTTGACCCCGTTCGAGCGGGCGGCCCCGCTGCACCGCGTCGCCGACGTCGTCGAGCAGCGACGCGACGAGCTCGCGCACACGCTGACACTCGACCAGGGAAAGCCGATCGCCGAGGCGCGCGACGAGGTCGAGGAGCTCGTGCAGTACTGGCGGAACGCGGCCGAGGACGGCAAGCGCCTCGAGGGGCGCCTGCCGAACAGCGTCACGCCCGGCAAGAAGGTGCTGCTCTTTCGGCGGGCTCGCGGGACGATCGGCGTGATCACGCCGTGGAACTGGCCGTACACGATGCCGGCCGAGCTCATCGCGCCCGCGCTCGCGTGCGGCAATACCGTCGTCTGGACACCGGCGTCGACAACGGCAGTTGCGGCAATCGCGCTCGCGGAGTGCGTGGTCGAGGCAGACCTGCCGCCGGGCGTCTTCAACCTCGTCACCGGCCCCGGCTCCGAGGTCGGCGACGAGATCGCGCGGAGCCCGGGCACGCACGGCGTCGGCTTCATCGGCTCGACCGAGACCGGCCGCAAGGTCGCGGAGGCGGCGGCCGGGAAAGCCGCCGTGCTCGAGCTCGGCGGCAACGGGCCGATCGTCGTGATGGACGACGCAGACCTCGACCTGGCGGCGGAGGCGACCGTGACGGCGTGCTTCCTCTGTGCGGGGCAGAGCTGCACCGCCGGCGAGCGGCTGCTCGTCCATCGCGACGTGCGTGAGGAGTTCGTGGCGAAGCTCGCGCGGCTCGTCACCGAGCGCGCCGTGCTCGGCGACCCGTTCGACGAGCGCACGACGATGGGCCCGCTGAACAACGACGGCGTCGCGCTGAAGATGGACGAGCACGTGGCCGACGCGCTCGACCGCGGCGCCGCGGTCGTCAGCGGAGGTGCGCGCGCGGACGGCTTCCCGACGAAGCTCTACTGGCAGGCGACCGTGCTGGACAACGTGTCGCCCGATTCGCTCGTCGCGACGGAGGAGACGTTCGGGCCGGTCGCGCCCATCGTCGCGATCGAGTCGCTCGAGCACGCGATCGAGCTGACGAACGCGTCGCCCTACGGCCTGCTCTCGGCGATCTTCACGCGTGACCTGGCGCAGGGGCTCCGCTTCGCCGACGCAGCGCGGACCGGCTGGGTGAACATCAACGAGTCCTCCAACTACTGGGAGACGCACCTCCCGTTCGGCGGGCGCGCGGGCACGGCGAGCGGGATCGGCCGCGTCGGCGGCACGGCGCCGATGGAGTCGTTCACCGAGCTGCAGACGGTGGTTCTCGGTTGAGGCAACCAGGATTTATCCTGGTTGCAGTCGTTGGGAACGACTGCAACCTGCATGAATACAGGTTGCGGCAATGACGTACGACTACCTGATCGTCGGCGGCGGCTCGGCCGGCTGCGCGCTCGCGAATCGCCTCTCCGCCGACCCGGGCACGAAGGTGCTCGTGCTCGAGGCGGGGCGGAGGACCACCTGTGGGACGTCTTCATCCACATGCCCGCGGCGCTCGCGTTCCCGATCGGGAACAAGCGCTACGACTGGATGTACGAGTCGGAGCCCGAGCCGCACATGCACGGACGGCGGATCTACCACGCGCGCGGCAAGGTGCTCGGCGGCTCGAGCTCGATCAACGGGATGATCTTTCAGCGCGGCAACCCGCTCGACTTCGAGCGCTGGGCCGCTGAGCCCGGGCTCGAGCAGTGGGACTACGCGCACTGCCTGCCGTACTTCAAGCGTATGGAGACGTGCCTCGCCGGCGCGGACGAGTACCGCGGGGGTGAGGGGCCGCTCAAGCTCGAGCGCGGCCCGGCGAGCTCACCGCTCTTCGGCGCCTTCTTCGACGCGGTCAAGCAGGCGGGCTACGAGCTGACGAGCGACGTCAACGGCCGCAGGCAGGAGGGCTTCGCGAAGTTCGACCGGAACATCTACCGCGGGCGCCGGTACAGCGCGGCGCGCGCCTACCTCCATCCGGTGAAGGCGCGACCGAATCTCGACGTGCGCTGCAAGACCTTCGTCGACCGCATCGTGTTCGACGGGACCCGCGCGGTCGGCGTCGAGGTCGGCGGCGAGACGATCCGCGCGAACGAGGTGATCCTCTGCGGCGGCGCGATCAACTCGCCGCAGCTGCTCCAGCTCTCCGGGGTCGGGAACGCGCGCGAGCTGGAGTCGCTCGGCGTGGACGTCGTGCACGACTTACCGGGCGTGGGCGAGAACCTGCAGGACCATCTCGAGGTGTACGTCCAGTACGCCTGCACGCTGCCGGTGTCCGTGCAGCCGGCGCTGAAGAAATGGAAGCGCCCGTTCATCGGGGCGCAGTGGCTCTTCCTGCGCAGCGGGCCGGGCGCGACGAACCACTTCGAGGCCGGCGGCTTCGTGCGCTCGAACGACGACGTCGGCTATCCGAACCTGATGTTCCATTTTTTGCCGACTTGCGATCCGCTACGACGGCTCGTCTCCTGCGGGCAAACATGGCTACCAGGTGCACGTCGGGCCGATGTACTCGGACACGCGCGGCAGCGTGAAGATCCGCAGCACGAATCCGCGCGAGCATCCCGCGCTCCGCTTCAACTACCTCTCGACCGCGCAGGACCGGCGCGAGTGGGTCGAGGCGATCCGCGTGGCGCGGCGGATCCTGAACCAGCCCGCCTTCGACCCGTACAACGGCGGCGAGACCTCGCCGGGCCCCGAGGTGGAGAGTGACGAGCAGATCCTCGACTGGGTGGGCCGCGACGGCGAGACGGCGCTCCATCCATCGTGCACGTGTCGCATGGGCGTCGACGAGCAGTCGGTCGTCGACCCGGCGACGATGCGCGTGCGCGGGCTCGACGGGCTACGCGTTGTGGACGCGTCGGTCTTTCCGTACGTCCCGAACGGGAACATCTATGCGCCGGTGATGATGGTCGCCGAGAAGGCGGCTGACCTGATCGCGGGCAACACGCCGCTCGAGCCCGCACGTGTGGAGTACTACCGGCATGCTGAACGAGCTTCGAGTCGGTGAGTTCCTCGCGGCGCTCGGCGAACGGACGCCGACGCCCGCGAGCGGCGCCGCGACCGCGCTGACGGCCGCGCTCGGCGCCGCGCTCGCGGAGCTCGCGGCGCGCTTCGCCGAAGACGAGAACGCGGTCGTGCGGGCGAAGGCGGCGCTGACGCGGCTCGTCGAGCTCGCCGACGAGGACGCCGCGGCGTACACCGCGTTCATGGCCGACCGGAACGACGAGACGAGAGCGCGGATCATCGAGGTGCCCGAGGAGATCGCCGCGCAGGCCGACGTCGTCGCGGAGATCGGCGAATCGGTGCGCGCGCAGCTCAACTCGAGCGTGCAGGGGGACGCCGAAGCGGCGGTGGAGCTCGCGCGGGCGGCGGCGCGCGTTGCGCGGCGGCTCGCCGAGCTGAACGCCTGATGCGGGTCTCTTACGACGCGATGCGCTCGAGCGCGCTCTCGAGCACCGTGCACGGGCCGTGCTCGAAGGCGACGAGCGCCTGCGGCGGATCGAGGCGATAGAAGCCGACGACCCGGCCCTCGGCTCCGGACGGCAGGCTCTCGTGCCGTTCGGTGAGGCGGACCGGATCGCCGGCCTGGAGCTCCGCGGCGAGCGGAGCGGGGAGAGGAGAGAGTGGTACGGCGATCATCAGGCATGCTGACTATCGTCCACGCGTGTCAACATGCGCTCCCGCGGAAGTGGGATTCGGCATCCCCCGAAAGGCGTAGGCCGCAAGGAAAACGCCAGGGCTTTCCCTTGTATAGGGCACGGGCGGCGCTTTAGGATCGACTCTTGGCAGGGCGTCGGCAGGGGTCGCAGAGCGAGGAGACGAAATGAACCGGGTCGTGAAGATGCTGGTCCTTGGCTCGTTGGTCGCGGTGGCGGCCGCGAGCGCGGGCTCGTCCGGGGCGGCGGGCAGCCACCGGGGCGGGACGATGAAGCTGCTGGCGAAGGCCGCTGGCGGCACGCTCGATCCGCAGGTCAACTACACGCTGCAGTACTGGCAGCTCTACCAGGCCACCTACGACGGCCTGCTCGCCTTCCAGAAGGCCGGCGGCAACTCGGCGTTCAACGTGGTGCCGGACATCGCGTCCAACCTCCCGGTGCCGACGCACGGCGGCAAGACGTGGGTCTTCAAGATCCGCAAGGGCATCAAGTTCTCGAACGGCCAGCCGCTGACGGTGAAGGACGTCGTCGCGTCGTTCCAGCGCATCTTCAAGGTGAAGAGCCCGACGTCGGGGAGCTTCTACGCCGGCATCGTCGGCGCGAAGGCCTGCCTCGCCAAGCCCGCGACGTGCACCCTCAAGGGCGGCGTCGTCGGCAACACGAAGGCGAACACGGTGACGATCAACCTGATCGCACCCGACTCCGAGTTCAAGTACAAGCTCGCGGTCCCGCATGCGGCGATCGTCCCGGCGAGCTCGCCGTCGAGCGACGCGGGCACCAAGCCGCTGCCGGGAACCGGCGCCTACTACTTCGCGTCGTACAACCCGAACAAGCAGCTCGTCATGAAGCGGAACCCGTACTTCAAGGAATGGTCGAAGGCCGCGATGCCCGACGGGTATCCGGACCAGATCATCCAGTCGTTCGGGCTGACCGTCGAGTCGCAAATCACGGCGATCGAGAACGGTCAGGCGGACTGGACGCTCGAGGCTCCGCCGGCAGACCGTCTGAACGAGATGGGGACGAAGTATCCCGAGCAGACGCACGTCGAGACGCTGACGGCGTTCTGGTACGCGCCGATGAACACGCGCCTCGCGCCGTTCAACAACCTGAAAGCGCGTCTGGCCGTGTCGTACGCCGTCGACCGCAATGCCCTCGTGAAGATCTTCGGAGGCCCGAAGCTCGCGACGCCGTCGTGCCAGGTCCTGCCGCCGGGATTCCCTGGCCACGTCGACTACTGCCCCTATTCGAACCCGCCGGGCAAGGTCTGGAAGGCGCCGAATCTCGCGAAGGCGAAGCAGCTCGTGCAGCAGTCGGGCACGAAGGGCGCGAAGGTCACCGTGCTCTCGTCCGACGACGAGGTGAACAAGAGCGTCGCCGTGTACCTGCAGAGCGTTCTGAACCAGATCGGCTACAAGGCGAGCGTCAAGCCGATCTCGGGGAACATCTTCTTCACCTACGTCCAGAACACGAAGAACAAGGTGCAGATCAACGTCCAGCAGTGGTATCAGGACTACCCGGCTGCGTCGGACTTCCTGTACGTCCTCTTCGGCTGCGAGTCGTTCCATCCCGGAAGCGACTCCAGCATCAACATCGCCGGCTTCTGCGACAAGCCGATCAACGCGCAGATGCACAACGCGCTGCACGTCGCGATCACGAACGAGTCGGCGGCGAACAAGCTGTGGGCGAAGATCGACAAGCAGGTGACCGATCAGGCGCCGATGGTGACGCTCTTCACGCCGAAGCACATCGACTTCGTGTCGAAGCGAGTCGGCAACTTCACGTTCAGCAAGGAGTTCTACTGGCTCGTCGACCAGTCCTGGGTCCAGTAGAGGCAGCACCGAAGGGAGCGGCGCCTCGGCGCCGCTCCCGCTTCGCCTAGTCGATGAGCGACGTTCTTGCGGATCAGGCGCCTGTCCATGCGGCAGGCGAGCCTGCGATCGTCGGTGCGGGGCCGTGGGCGCTCGCATGGCGGCGGCTCGTTCGCAACCGCGTCGCGATGGTCATGGTCCTGCTGCTCGGCGGTGATCGTCGGGCTCTGTCTGTGCGCGCCGATCTACGCGCAGTCACGTCGCGCACTCGGACCCGTTCCAGTCGCACCTCGACGCGACGACGATCGTGAACGGCAAGAAGGTGCAAGTGATGCAGCAATCGACGACCGGGCTCGGGCTCGGCGTCACGCCGATCGGGCCGACGTGGGATCCCCGCCACTACCTCCTCGGCGCCGACGACCAGGGCCGTGACGTCGCAGCGCGCCTGCTCTACGGCGGCCGCAACTCGCTGCTGATCGGCGCCGCGGCGGCGCTGATCACGTGCCTCCTCGCAACCGCGATCGGCCTCGTCGCCGGCTTCTTCGGCGGCGTCGTCGACGGCGTCCTCTCGCGCTTCCTCGACGTGATCTGGGCGTTCCCGGTCTACCTGCTCGCAATCAGCCTCTCGACGGTGCTGATCGCCAAGGGCTTCGCGATCGGCCCCTTCCGGCTCGAGTCGGGCAGCCTCTTCCTGCCGATCGCGATCATTGGCGTCGTCTACATCCCGTATGTCGCCCGTCCGATCCGCGGCGAGGTGCTCTCGCTGCGCCGGCGCGAGTTCGTCGAGGCCGCGATCGGGCTTGGCTCGTCGACCTGGCGGATCCTCTGGAGCGACATCCTCCGGAACGTCGTCACGACCGCGATCGTCTTCTTCCCGCTGATGGTCGCGATCGACATGCTGACCGAGGCGGCGCTCTCGTTCCTCTCGATCGGCGTTCAGGAGCCGAACGCGAGCTGGGGGACGATCATCCTCGACGGCCAGGGGCTTCTCTACACGCGGCCGGCCGTCGCGCTCGCGCCGGGCATCGCGATCGCGCTCACCGTGCTCGCGCTGAACGTGCTCGGCGACGGGATCCGGGACGCGCTCGACCCGCGCGCGAAGCTGCGGAGGACCGACTGATGCTCCGCTTCGTCGCGCAGCGGCTTCGTCTCGATGATCTTCGTGCTCTTCTCGATCAGCGTCCTCTCGTTCCTGATCTTCTTCGCGACGCCCGGAGTCGACCCGGCCGCGCGCATCGCCGGCAAGAACGCCGACCAGGCGACGCTCGCCGGCCGTGCGCAAAGATTTCGGCCTCGACAAGCCGCTGCTCCGTCCGGTACGCGATCATGATGAAGAAGCTCTTCATCACGCGCGACCTCACGTCGTACGTGAACCGCGGCGAGAAGGTGATCCCGCAGGTAACGGCGGCGGCGCCGGTCACGCTCTCCCTCGTTCTCGGCGCGGCGGTGATCTGGGTGATGCGAGCATCGGCATGGGCCTGCTCGCCGCGGTCTTCCGAGGCAAGCCGATCGACACGGCGGTGATGATCATCGGCCTCATCGGGATCTCGATGCCCGTCTTCTGGCTCGGCGAGGTCGTCAACCTGCTGACGCAGAGCCGCTTCCACCACTCGGCTGTCTTCTCGTGGGTGCCGCCGCTCGGCTACACGTCGTTCACCCAGTCGCCGTTCGGCTGGTTCAAGTCGCTCTTCTTCCCGTGGCTGACGCTCTCGATCCTCTACATCGGGATCTACGCGCGCGTCCTCCGCTCCGCACTCGTCGAGGCACAGGAGGAGGACTACGTCCGCACCGCCCGCGCGAAGGGGCTGACCGAGACGCGCGTGCTGCTTCGCCATGCACTCCGCACCTCGTTGATCGCCTTCGTCTCCCTCTTCGGGCTGGACTTCGGCGCGCTCGTCGGCGGCGGCGCGCTCCTGACAGAGGTCGTCTTCGACCTGCACGGCGTCGGCAAGCTCACCTATCGACTCGCTGCAGAACCTCGATCTGCCGGTGATCCTCGCCACGGTCATCTACGCGGCGTTCTTCGTCGTCGTCGCGAACGCCGTCGTCGATCTCGTCTACGCGGCACTCGATCCGAGGGTACGGCGTGTCTGAGCCGCTGCTCGAGGTCCGCGACCTGAGCGTCTCCTTCCGCACCGAGAGCGGCGTCGTGCGGGCAGTCGACCGGCTCTCGCTCTCGAGTCGGGCTCGGCGAGGTCGTCGGGATCGTCGGCGAGTCCGGCTCCGGCAAGACCGTCTCGATGATGGCCGTGATGCGGCTGATCCGTGATCCGAATGCGATCGTCGAGGGCGAGGTCGCTGCTACGCGGACGCGACCTCGATGGAGCTCTCGAACCGCGAGATGCGGGCTGTGCGCGGCGGCGAGATCGCGATGATCTTTCAGGACCCGATGACGGCGCTGACGCCGGTGTACACGTCGGTTGGCAGATCGAGGAGCAGCTGCGCGCGCATGAGCGCGTCTCGCATCGTGCCGGCGCGCGACCGCACGATCGAGCTGCTCGCGGAGGTCGGCATCTCGAATCCGGATCGCGCGCATCGACCAGTACCCGCACGAGTTCTCGGGCGGCATGCGCCAGCGCGTGATGATCGCGATGGCGCTTTCGTGCAACCCCTCGCTCCTGATCGCGGACGAGCCGACGACGGCGCTCGACGTGACGATCCAGGCCCAGATCCTCGAGCTGATGAAGACGCTTCAGCGCGACTACGGCTCGTCGATCCTGCTGATCACCCACGACATGGGCGTCGTCTCCGACCTCGCCGAGCGCGTGGTCGTCATGTACGCCGGCAGCGTCGTCGAGGAGGGCCCGAAGTCGCTGCTCTTCCGGGATCCGCAGCATCCGTATACGTGGGGGCTGCTCGGCTCGATCCCGCGCGTCGGCCGGCCGCGCGTGCGCCGGCTCGCCGCGATTCCCGGCCAGCCGCCGTCGCTCCTCGCGCCGCCGAGCGGCTGCCGCTTCGCGCCGCGCTGCCGCCACCGCTTCGACCTGTGTGACACGCGGCCGGAGCTGCTGCAGCGCGTCTCGCCGGAACGCGCCGACGCCTGCCACCTCGACCCGAGCGTCAGGCCGCTGCTGCGGCTCGAGAAGGAGAGCGCGTGAGCGACGCTCTTCTCGAGGCCGTGGATCTCGTCAAGCACTTTCCCGTGCGGGGCGGCGCGTTCCGCGGCGGCAAGGGCGAGGTCGTGCACGCGGTCGACGGCGTCACGCTCGACGTGCGCCGGGGCGAGACGCTCGGGATCGTCGGCGAGTCGGGCTGCGGCAAGTCGACGCTCGGCCGCCTGCTCGTGCGGCTCCATGACCCGACGAGCGGGACGGTCCGGTTCGAGGGCGACGACATCACCGGTCTGGCGCGGCGGGCGCTCCGTCCCTACCGGCGCGAGATGCAGATGATCTTCCAGGACCCGTACGCATCGCTCAATCCGCGGAAGCGCGTCGGGCAGATCCTCGAAGACCCGTTCCGCATCCATCGCGGCACGGCGAACGGCGAGTTGCGCACTCGTGTGCGGGAGCTGCTCGAGACGGTCGGGCTCTCGCCCGACCACGTGAACCGCTATCCGCACGAGTTCTCGGGAGGGCAGCGTCAGCGCATCGGCGTCGCGCGTGCGCTCGCCCTCAACCCGAAGCTGATCGTCGCGGACGAGCCGGTGTCGGCGCTCGACGTCTCGATCCAGGCGCAGGTGATCAACCTGCTCGACGACCTGCAGGACGACTTCGAGCTGACGTACGTCTTCATCGCGCACGACCTCGGCGTCGTCCACCACGTGTCCGACCGGATCGCGGTCATGTACCTCGGCGTCGTCGTCGAGATCGGCCCATCCGATGCGCTCTTCCTCAACCCGATCCACCCGTACACGGAAGCGCTGCTCTCCGCGATCCCCGGCATCGAGGCGGACGACGAGGTGCGCCGCGAGCGGATCGTGCTCGAGGGCGAGGTGCCGAGCCCGGTGAACCCGCCGACCGGCTGCCGCTTCCATCCGCGGTGCCGCTACGCAACCGAGATCTGCTCCGTCGAGCGCCCGCCCCTCACCGACCACGGCAACGGCCGTTTCGCCGCTTGCCACCACCCGCTGGACGCCAAAGGAGAACCGCGATGAGCGAAGGCACGATGACGCGTGACGGGAACGAGACCTGGTACCAGGTCGTCGGCGAGCTCAACGCAGGCCCGACGCCGGTCGTCATCCTGCCACGGCGGTCCCGGCGCCGCGCACGACTACACCGAGCCGATCGCCGAGCTGTCGCGCTTCGGCCGCGGCTGCGTGCTCTACGACCAGGTCGGCTGCGGCAAGAGCACGCACCTCCAGGACGCCCCGGCCGAGTTCTGGACCGTGCAGCTCTTCAAGGACGAGCTCGTCGCGCTCACCGAGGAGCTCGGGGTCGCCGACCGCTACGCCGTCGTCGGCCAGTCCTGGGGCGGGATGCTCGCGCTGGAGCACGCGCTCGACCATCCGGCCGGCTTGCGCGCGATCGTCGTCGCCGACTCGCCGGCGAGCATCCCGCTCTGGGTCGAGGAGGCGAATCGGCTCCGGAAGGATCTTCCCGAGGACGTGCAGGCTGCGCTGACCAAGCACGAGGAGGAGGGGACGACGGACTCCCAGGCCTACGAGGACGCGGTTCGCGTCTACTACGACCGCCATCTCTGCCGCGTTCCCTGGCCGGACTGCGTCGAGCGGAGCTTCGCCCAGATGGCGGAGGATCCGACCGTCTACCACACGATGAACGGCCCGTCGGAGTTCCACTGCATCGGGTCGCTGAAGACGTGGGACATCACGGAGCGGCTGCCCGAGATCGACGTCCCGACGCTCCTCGTCTCCGGCCGCTACGACGAGGCGACGCCTCACATCGTGGAGCAGATCCATACACGTGTCCCCGGATCTCGCTGGGAGCTCTTCGAGGAGTCGAGCCACATGCCGCACGTCGAGGAGCCCGAGGCCTTCCTCGAGACGGTCGAGGGCTTCCTGAAGACGATCGACTGAGACCCGTAACCCTGGCAGGCAGTCGGGCGTTCTCTGATGCAGAACGGTCGAAGGCGCTCTAACGGGCGGAGCCGCGAAAGGCGCCAAGTGGCCCGCCGACCGACCCGCCGCACGAGGCGAAGCGTTACGAAGCCCCGGGAGACCGGGGCTTCTCCTCTGTGTGGTTTGCCTAGCCGACGCGGCCGGCCACGTACGCGAAGCCACGAGCGACGAGCAGACCGCCGCGGGTGATCGTTGCGTAGACGAGGACCGTGCCGCAGAGCGCGTTCAGAAGGTGAGTCATGACCCGATCATCGTTGAGCGCTGCCTGGTTCATCTATGCCTGAGCCGGTGGTTCAGTCGGCCGGTTCACGCGCGAGCCGTTCGAGAGGTTACGCGCGCGATCGCCTGGGCACGACGCACTCATGATCCGGCCCACGACCGAGCTGATCCAGGTCGCCGCGCTCTGCCAGATGCTGCTCGACTCGCTCGAGCGCCTCGACGACGACCTGGCCTCTGAGGCGCTCGTCGCCGACATTCGTGAGCTCTGCGAGCGCGTTCAGGCCGAGCTCGAGCGCGGGGCTCCGCTCGATCAATAGCCCGCTAGGGTAGGTCGCGTGGACGCCCGCGAACGCCGCCTGGCCGAGAACGAGACGATCTTCCGCTCGGTGAACGAGCGAATCGAGCATCTCGCGCGCCCACAGGGTGACGACGCGCACGTCTTTGAGTTCCTGTGCGAGTGCTCGAACCTCGATTGCACGCTGCGGCTGCCGCTGACGATCGCCGAGTACGAGGAGGTGCGATCCGATCCGACGGTCTTCGTCGTCGCGCCGGGTCACGACTTGCCCGAGATCGAGGAGATCGTTCACAAGACTTCGACGCACCAGGTGGTGAAGAAGCAGGGCGAGGCCGCGGCGCTCGCGGCCGACCGCGACCCGCGCAGCTGACGGATTTCCCGCGCGGCGCCACGATCGGCGCTATGGTCGTCTGACGCGGCGAGCTCGACCTGTTTCGGCCGTTCACCTCGGGCCCGTCCTCTTTCTCTAACGGCTGCAGTCAGTCGAGGCCCGATGAACGCGGCAGCCGTCGTCGCCCAGGTGAGGCGTGCGAAC
This sequence comes from uncultured Actinomycetes bacterium, assembly GCA_963838985.1. Classification (GTDB taxonomy): domain Bacteria; phylum Actinomycetota; class Thermoleophilia; order Gaiellales; family Gaiellaceae; genus Palsa-739. The sequence continues at coordinate 133,201 of CAWITF010000001.1, read as the reverse complement.
ACCGAGATCGCCGAGCTCGCAACGGCGGCGGAGTTCGACACGCGCGTGCCGTTCATCTGCGAGTGCGGCGACCCGCACTGCCGTGGCCTCGCGGTGCTGTCGCTCGACGCGTTCGAGATCGTCCGCTCCCAGCCGAGCTGGACCGTTCTCGGAAATGCTCACGGAGTCCAGTGGCGCATCGTGGACACGGATACGTGGAAGACGGTGAAGGAGTCGCGCCTCGAAACCTAGCTCCGGCGTGTGGTCGATCAACCAGGGCAGTCGAGCCCGGCCCACGCCGTCTTTCGCGGCATCAACGAACGCCTGTATCAGCTCGATGTCGTGCTCGACACGATGGGGAGCGAGATCGTCGTCGTGTGCGAGTGCTCCCGGCGCGAATGCATCGAGCGGATCGCCTTGTCCACGCAGCGCTACGAGCAGTTGCGACTCGACGGCGCCACGGCGATCGTCGCCGTCGGGCACCCGGCGGACGGCGAAAGGTCGGCGGCCGGCGGCGATGCGTACGAGGTGGTGCTCCTGCAGCCTCGCTAGGCTCGCGTCGTGCTTCTGCTCGCGCACGCAACTGCGCTCGCGCTCGCGCTGACGCCGCTGCAGAAGGCCGAGCTGCTCGTCATCACAACGGTGCGGCCTGGCGTCTTCAGCGGGGCGTCACACCTCGTCTTCGCCGACCAAGAAGGCGGCGTCGTCAAGGCGTTTCCCACAGCTCCGCCGTTCGGTGCCGCCTCGTCGTTCCGAGACGCTGCCGGCGCGATCGCAGCAGGGCGCTCGACCGCCAGGGCGCTGCGCCGAGCCGGGGTCGACGTCGACCTGGCACCCGTCTTCGACACCGCGGACGGGCCACTCGGCTCGCGGCAGTTCGCCCGCGCGTCGTTCGCCGTCGCGTTCGCACGCGGCCTGGGGAAGCGCGCATGCGCCAAGCACTTCCCGGGTCTCGGCTCGGCCGCGGTCTCGACCGACGAGCGTCCACACGTCGACGCGCGGGTCCGGCCCAAGGACCTCGCGCCCTATCGCGCCGCGATCCGGGCCGGGCTCCGGTGCGTGATGGTCGGGCACGCGTTCTACGGCGGCGCGCGGTTCCGCGGCTCGCTCGAGCCGTCGACCTACCGCTTGCTGCGCCGGCTCGGCTTCAAGGGCATCGCGATCACGGACTCGCTCTCGCTCGTCCACGACGCGCCGGTCGAGCGCTGGGCGCCGCAGGCGATCCGTGCGGGTGCCGACATGGTGCTCTTCACGAGCCCGGCTCATGCGCGGCGAGCCGTGCAGGCGCTTCTGCCGCTGGCACGGCGAGGGGAGCTCGACGAGCACGTGTTGCGAGTGCTGCGGTTTCGGCGCACGCTCCACTGAGCAGGCACACCGTGTGATCTGGCTCTGGCGCATCCTCGGTGTTCGCAGGCTGTTGGCGCTCTTCGTGCTGCGTCGCGCCTGGCGGCTCTACCAGAGCCGCCGCAACGCTCCGTAGTTCAGGAAGCACACACTCGTGGTTCGCGACGCGCAGCACGGGGATTGTGTTCCGTAGCGCAGCCAAAGACGGCTGCGCCGGAGCGACAACAAAGGGGTCTAGATGGCGACACGTTCAACGGGCGCCGGAATGCGCACGGGTTCTCGCGCAGACGGCAACGGGCTGCTGATGCGGCTCACCACCGAGACGAAGCAGGCGTTCAAGACGACGGAGTTCTGGGCGATGGTGGCTGTCATCGTCGGCATCCTGATCGCGTCGAAGGTCGTCGGGCAGGGCGACGGCAACGGCAGCGCCAACACCGACGCGTTCCCGGCCGTGCGCGCATGGCTGTACATCGCGATCGTCGCGGTCGGCTACATGGTCAGCCGTGGCCTCGCCAAGGCAGGCAGCCGTGACCCGTTCTGGGCGACCCGCGACGACCTCCCCGGTCGTGGCGACGATGACGCGTCGCGCTAGCAAGCATCGTGTGCGGGGAGCGGGACAATCCGCTCCCCGCGCTACGACTCGGAGCAGCGTCTAATGCGGTTGCTCGCGATCGGGCTCGCCGTGGCGATCGTGATCTTCATCGTGACCGCGGGACACGTGATCTTCCTGCCGCTGCTCTTCGTCCCGTTCGGGCTCTTCTCGTTCGGGCACCGGCGCCGGCGCCTCTAGACGCCTCGCGCGCCGGATCAACCGGCCGGGGGGTTCTTGCCGTGTGTCGCGACGTAGCTGACGCAGTCTCCCTGGTTCTTGAAGCCCGAGAATGAGCGCCAACCATTCGACTTGCACTGCTCGAGCGAGGTGGGCATCGATGGAGTCACGTACGTCTTGAATTCGAAGTCGCCGGACAGGGGGATCCACGTCGATGCATCACCTGTGACGAATTCCGTGCCGGACGCGTACGCGTCGGTCGTCGACGTGCCCCATGCCCAAAAGATCGTGCATGGCCCGACATTGGCCGCGAGCGACGGAGACGAGACGACGATCGCGTACTTCGTCCCCGCGACGATCGGTGCCGAGACCGGGATCGAGACCCAGGTCTTGACGTTCTCCGCCGCGGCTTGCGTGCCGACGGCCGCCGTGGCGACCGATTTCGTCGTCGGCTGGCCGTTCGAGGTTGTTCGAATCTCCACCGACAGAGGGCCTGGGCTGCCGACCCAACGGATCAGGAGGTCGATCCTCGTCAGGCTGCCTGTCAAGCCGGCCGTAAACGTCTGGGCCGCGAGCTGGGGCGATATACAGAGCGCGGCGTCCGAGTCTCCGCTCGTCTGAGCTTGATCGAGGACGGGGCCCGCAGCGAGCACGTGTGCGGCCGTGAGCAGAGCAAGGCAGGCGGCCGCAGTCATCGCGAGCATCACTCGCGTTGCTCGTCGTAGCGTGCGAAATGCGCGGATCAAGACGGTGAGCTGCATCGTGGCCTCCCGGGTCGCGTGATCGGGAATGCAGCAAAGCGAGTCCCGCTCACGGGCCGCTCACAACGAGCGCCTGCCCTCGTCGAAACACATCCCGGACCGGGGCCTGATTCCCGGGCCTGATTCCGGGGCCTGATTCCGGGCCTGTCGAAAGCTGCGGGACAGGGATTCGAACCCCAACTTCCTGATCCAGAGTCAGGCGTCCTACCGTTAGACGATCCCGCAACGGTCGAGGCCGAATTGTAGCCGGGCCTCCCGGCAGGCGTCCTAGAGCTCGAGCCGGTAGGTCTGGACGAGCCGCTGCTCGGTCTCGGTGTCGATGTGCGCGACCACCTCGACGTACGGCTCGAGCCCGGAGCCGCGGAGCTTCGCCTTCAGCAGCCCGTCGATCTGGAAGATCCCGGACGAGTTGTTCATGCGGATCTCGATCGCGATCGGCCGTTCCTCGCCGTCGGTGATCGTCACGTCCTCGATCGCCGCCGCCGACAGCGAGTGCATCGACACGCGGCCCCGCTCGAACGGGACGCGTGAGCGGCCCTTCGCCATGTCGAGCGCGTCGGCGACGCGGATCAGGCCGGCCTCGATCGTCAACGGCTGCCCGTCGGCACGGTGGCTGATGATCGCCTGCAGCACCTCCGACACGATCACGGTGCGGTCAGGCTCGTCGTAGATCCCGGTCAGCAGCTCCTGGAGCTTCGGCTCGGCGAGGAAGAGCGAGAAGTCCTCGTGGCCGTGCCGGTGGATCGACATGCCGATGCAGTGGGTGAGCGCCGCGAGCGTGACCACGACCTCGGCGTCGTCGCTCGACATGCCGTAGTCGCGCACGACCGCGGGCTCGACGTGGTGCTTCGTCAGCTGGCGGAGCAGCTTCAGCGCGATGTTCGTGACGATCTGGATGTGGACCCACGAGTGGTCGTTGATCTCCATCCGTGCGACCGCGTTGACGTTCGAGACGTGCCACCACGCCTTCAACTTCTTGTCCTCGTTCACCCGCTCGATCAGCGTCCGCAGCTTCCGGTTGCCGCGAACGGGGACGTTGATCCGCATCCGCTCGATCGCCTCGGCGGGCGTGAGGCGTACCTCGCGCTCAGCCTCCTCGGCGACCGGCTGCTCGATCCGCTCGGCCGTTTTCTTGTCGATTGCCACGGCGTCAGTGTACGACGGCCGACACCTCAGGCATTAATACGCCCGTGGACTCGCAGCTCGTGGAGCCGCCGCAGCATCCGGTCCGGCTCGTCGTCGAGGACGACCTCCAGCGGAACCGGCTGACCGTCTTCCTCCGGTTGCTGCTCGCGATCCCGCACTTCATCTGGACCTTCCTGTGGACGCTCGCGATCATCGTTGTCGCCGTCATCAACTGGTTCGCCGCGCTGATCACGGGCAAGCCCGCCGCCGGCCTGCACAGTTTCATCTGCCGGTACATCCGCTACCAGACGCATCTGGGCGCCTATCTGACGATCGTCGCGAATCCGTATCCGGGCTTCGTCGGCGAAGAGGACACCTACCCGATCGAGATCCGCCTGCCGGGCCCCGAGCCGCAGCCCCGCTGGCAGACCTTCCTGCGCATCTTCCTCGCGCTCCCCGCGCTCCTCGTCTCCACGAGCCTCGGCGGGCTCGGGAGAGCGTTTTCGTTCCAGAGGACAAGAGGGGGAACGACGAAGGGCGCCTCAGGCGGAGGCGGTGGGTTATTGAGCATCGTCGTCGCCGTGCTCGGCTGGTTCGCATCGGTCGCCACCGGCCGGATGCCGAAGGGGCTCCGCGACGCAGGTGCCTACGCCGTCGGCTACTCGGCCCAGACCCAGGCCTATCTGCTGCTCGTCACGGCGCGGTACCCGAACTCCGACCCGACGCAGCTCCTCGAGTCGGTCGAGCGGCCGCCGCTGCACGTCGTCCGGCTCGTGGGAGACGCCCACGACCTGCGGCGCTCGCGGGTCCTCGTGCTCTTCCGGCTCCCGTTGGCGATCCCGCATCTCGTCTGGCTCGTGCTCTGGTCGATCGCCGTCTACGTCGTCGTGCTCATCAACTGGTTCGCGCTCCTCTTCGCCGGCAAGCCGGTGGACGCGTTCCACCGCTTCGTGTCCAGGTACGTGCACTACGCGACGCACGTGAATGCGTTCCTGTTCCTCGTCGCGAATCCGTTCCCGGGGTTTGTCGGCGAGCCGGGCAGCTATCCCCTCGACGTCGAGCTGCCGGGCCCGGAGCCGCAGAACCGCTGGGTCACCGGCTTCCGTGTGTTCCTCGCGATCCCGACATTGCTCGTCACGTGGGCGCTGTCGTCGGCGCTCCTTGTCGCGGCGATCCTCACCTGGTTCCACGCGCTCGTGCGCGGGACCGCGCCCTGGGGCCTGCGCAACCTGTCGGCCTACGCGGTGCGCTACTCGGCGCAATACAACGCGTACGCGCTGCTCCTGACCGACCGATACCCGCACGCGAGCCCGCTCGAGGGCGCGGAGCCGACGCAGCAGCAGTTCGAGCCTCAGACCGTATGACCCGGAAGGCCGCGCTCGGCGCGGTCGTGTGCGCAGCTGCAGCGGTGTGGGCCGCCGCCGCGTATCTGCTGTGGCACTCGAGCGTGCCGTCGCTCGCGCTTCCGCACATCGACGTGCACACCCTGTTCGGGCCCGGCACGTTGCGCAGAGCCGATCACTTCTCGCGCGGGCAGCGGGTCCTCTGGGCGCTCTCGACGCTGGCCAAGCTGGCGGCCCTCGTCGTCTTCGTGCGTTGGGGCGCTCGGTGGATGCGCGAGTCGGCTGCCGGCCGGATGGGCACCGGGATGCTGCTCGGGATGCTCGGCTTCGGTCTCGTCTGGGCGGCGCAGCTGCCGTTCAGCGTGCTCGGCGTCTGGTGGGACCACCGCTACGGCATCCACGGGCTCACCTATGTCGGCGCGACGGTCGGCAACTGGCTCGCGCTCGGTGGGACGTTCGTCTATCTCTGCCTGACGCTCGCGATCGTGATGGGGCTCGCACGGTTCGTCGGCGACTGGTGGTGGCTGCCGGCGGCGCCCGTCTTCGTCGGCCTCACCGTGCTCTTCGCGTTCGTCACGCCCTGGCTGCTGCCGGGCCACGCGCTTCGCGATCCTGTGCTGCGGAACGACGCAGCTCGGCTCGAGGCGGTCGAGCACGTGCACGTCCCGATCAAGGTGATGGGCGGCGTGTCGGAGCCGAACGCGTTCTCGACGGGGCTCGGGCCGAGCAGGCGCGTCTTCATGTGGGAGCCGATCCTCGAGCCGCCGTTCACGCGCCGGGAAGACGCGGTCGTGATCGGCCACGAGCTCGGTCATCTCGCGCACAACCACATCTGGAAGCAGATCGGCTGGTACGCGCTCTTCGCGTTCCCGGGAGCGTTCGTCATCGCGCGCGTCACGCGCCGCCGCGGCGGGATGCTCTCCCCGGAAGCCGTTCCGCTCTCCTTGCTCGTGGTCGTCGTGCTCGGCCTGCTCCAGTTGCCGCTGCAGAACGCAATCACTCGGCACATGGAGGCCGAGGCGGATTGGTCGGCGCTACGCGCGACGCATGACCCGGCCGCGGCGGCGATGCTCTTCGAGCACTTCGTGCCGACGACCTTGAGCCAGCCCGACCCGCCGACGTGGGACTACATCCTGCTCGAGAACCACCCGACGCTCACGCAACGGCTCGCGATGGTCAAGGCCTACGCGACCTCGGCGGCCCAGTCGCCGTAGAGCGAGGTGTACAAGCCGCGCGCGGCCAGCAGCTCTTCGTGCGAGCCCTGCTCGATCACGCGCCCGTGCTCGAGCACGACGATCAGGTCGGCGTCGCGGATCGTCGAGAGGCGGTGCGCGATGATGAACGCGGTTCGCCGCTCGAGCAGGATGTGCAGCGCCTCCTCGATGCGGCGCTCCGTGCCGATGTCGACCGACGACGTCGCCTCGTCGAGGATCAGGATGCGCGGATCCGCGAGCAGCGCGCGAGCGAACGCGACGAGCTGCCGCTGGCCGAGCGAGAGGCGGGCTCCGCGCTCGCCGAGCTGCGTGTCGTAGCCGTCCTCGAGCCTGACGATGAAGTCGTGCGCGCCGACCGTCTGCGCGGCGCGGACGATGTCCTCGCTCGTCGCGTCCGGGCGCCCGAAGGCGATGTTCTCGGCGACGGTGCCCGCGAAGAGGAAGCCCTCCTGCGGGACGACCCCGAGCTGGCGGCGGAGAGACGCCTGTGTCACGTCGTTCAGGTCGGCGCCGTCGATCGTCAGGCGGCCGTGGGTCGGCTCGTAGAACCGCGCGAGCAGCTTGGCGATCGTCGACTTGCCGGCGCCCGTGTGCCCGACGAGCGCGACGGTCGTCCCCGCCGGGACGTCGAGGTCGATGCCGTGCAGCACCTCCTCACCGCGGCCGTACGTGAAGCGGACGCCCTCGAAGCGAACGTGTCCCTCGATCGTTTCGAGCGGCTTCGCGCCCGGCCTGTCGACGACCTCGGGCTCTTCGTCGAGAACGCCCATGATCTTGTCGAGTGCGGCCGTCGCGGAGAGGAACGTGTTGTAGAGCTGCGAGAGCTGCTGCACCGGATCGAAGAAGTTCTGGACGTAGAGCATGAACGCGAACAACGTCCCGAGGGTCAGCGTCCCGTTGAAGTAGAGATGCCCGCCGTAGGCGAGCACGACAGCGAGGGCGACCGACGACAGCAGGTCGACGATCGGGAAGTAGACGCCGTTCAGGACGACTGTGCGCATGTTCGCCTCGCGGTAGCGGCGGGCAACGCTCGTGAAGTTCGCGAAGGCCGGCTCCTCGCGGTTGAACGACTGGAGGACGCGCATGCCGGCGATGTCCTCGGCGAGCGTCGCGGTGACGAGGCCGAGGCGCTCGCGCACCTCCGAGTACGCCTGCGCCGAGCGCTTGCGGAAGATCGCGGTGGCGATGCTCATCAACGGCAGCACGGCGCACGTTGCGAGCGCGAGCCGCCAGTCGAGGATGAAGAGGATGATGGCCGTGCCGAGCAGGGTCAGCGTGTTCTGCACGAGGCTCGTGACGCCGTCGGTGACGAGCTGGTCGATCGCCTCGACGTCGTTCGTCAGGCGGCTGATGATCACGCCCGCACGATTCCGCTCGTAGAACCCGAGTGAGAGTCGCTGCAGGTGCGCGAAGAGCCGGACGCGCAGGTCGGCGAGGATCCGCTCGCCGACCCAGCCGGTCATGTACGTCTCGACGTAGAACATCGCCCAGTTCGCGAGCCCGGCGCCGACGAAGATCGCGACGACGACATAGAGCCGCGTGCCCGCATGTCCGCTTGATCGCGTCGTCGAGGGCGTACTTCGCGAGGTACGGCGGCGCGAGCGCCGTGGCCGTCGCCGCGAGCAGCGAGATGACCGAGAACGACGTGCGCAGCCGGTACGGCTGGGTCAGGCGCCACAGCAGGCCGAGCCGTCGGCGCGTCTGTCTGCCACGACCAGTCCTCGACCTCGGCGCCCCGCTGCTGCATGAGATGCCCTCCCGCTTGATGGACCCTCATGCCACGTCCTCCATCTCGGCGCGTGCCTCGACCGCGTCGGCGAACTGGCGTTCGAGCAGGCCGTGCTCGTGGATCTCGCGGTAGATGGAGCTCGTCTTCGCGAGCTCCTCGTGCGTGCCGCGCGCAGCGATCCGGCCGTCGTCGAGCACGACGATCTCGTCCGCGAGCGCGATCGTCGAGAGGCGGTGGGCGATGATCAGCGTCGTCCGGTCACGCATCGCCGAGCGCAGGCCGGTGCGGATCTGCGCCTCGGTTGTCGCGTCGACCGAGGCCGTCGCGTCGTCGAGGATCAGGATGCGCGGGTCGATCGCGAGTGCGCGCGCGATCGCGATGCGCTGGCGCTGCCCGCCCGAGAGCGTGATCCCGCGCTCGCCGATCACCGTGTCGTAGCCCTTCGGCAGCCGCTCGATGAACTCGTGCGCCTGCGCCGCACGCGCGACGCTGCTTCGACCTCGGCGTCGCTCGAGCTCCGGAGCGGCCGAACGCGATGTTCTCGCGCACCGTCGCGGAGAAGAGGAACGGATCCTGCGCGATGACGCCGATCTCACGCCGGAGCGATGCAAGCTGCACGTCGCGCACGTCGGCGCCGTCGATCAAGACGCGGCCGCCATCGACGTCGTAGAAGCGGGGCACGAGCGACGTCAGCGTCGTCTTCCCCGAGCCGGTGTGGCCGATCAGCGCGATCGTCGATCCGGCCTCGATCTCGAGGTCGACGTCGCGGAGGACCGGGCGGTCAGGCAGGTACTCGAAGGAGACGTGCTCGAAGCGGATCGTGCCGTCGCCGGGCGGCAGCGGGCGAGCCTTCGGCACATCGGCGATCTCCTCGGGCTCGTCGATGACCTCGAAGATGCGCTCGCCGGCAGCGGTCGCGCGCTGCGCCTGGCCGATCCACATCCCGAGCGCGCGCAGCGGCAGCACGAGCATGCCGAGATAGAGGTTGAAGGCGACGAACGAGCCCGGCGTCAGCGAGCCGTGCACGACCATGCGCGCACCGATCAGCAGCACGGCGGCCTGCGCGAGCAGGGGGATGAACGAGATGAGCGGCACGTACGTCGCGCGCTGCCGGTTGGCGCGGACGGTCTGCTCGAAGACCGCCTCGCTGCGGCGGAGGAACTTCCGCTCCTCCGCGGGCTCCTGCGCGAACGCCTTGACGACGTGGACGCCGACGATGTTCTCCTCGGCGACGGTCGCGACGTCGGCGAGCTTCTGCTGCACGTCGCGCAGCGTCGGATGCGAGATGTGGCTGTATCGGTACGCCAGGATCACGAGCACCGGCGTCACCGCGAGCACGATCAGCGCGAGCCGCCACTCGAAGAAGAAGAGGACGGCGGTCACCGAGATGACCGTGAGCACGTTCTGGAAGAAGAAGATCAAGCCGTAGCCGAGGAAGAAGCGCACGCCCTGCAGGTCGACGGTCGCGCGCGACATCAGCTGGCCGGTCTGGTGCCGGTCGTAGAAGCCGAACGAGAGCCGGACGAGGTGCGCGTACAGGCGGCTTCGCATGTCCATCTCGACGTCGAGCGCCTGCCGTCCGGAGATCAGGCGGCGGCCGACATCAACGCGGCGCGGATGACGCCGAGCCCGACGATCGCGGCGGCGGAGATCCAGAGGCGGTGCCGGTCGTGGTGGAGCAGCGCCTGTCGATGACGTTGCGGCCCGTGACCCAGACGAGCGCGATCTGCGCGGCCTGCGAGCCGACGGCCAGGACGATCGAGACGATCAGGCCGGTGCGGTAGGGGCGGAGGAAGGCGAGCAGCCGGAAGAACGTGCGGCGGTACGGAACCGCAGTCGCTGAAACGGCGCTCACCGAAGAAATCTAGCGGCCGTGAGTCGGGTCCCCGCGGACCTCGAGAGGTTCGAAGAGCTGAGCTCCTAGAGCTGCTGGAGCTCCTCGTGAACGAGTGCGAGGGCGCGTGCGAGTCGCGTCTTGGTTGGCCGGCACGTTCGGCCAGCTGCTCGCGCCGGAAGGATGCGGCAGCGGGATCACCGCGACGCCCTCGTACTCGTAGCGCTCCCCGATCGCCTCGTGAGCTGCGTGATGCCGAGCAGACGACGCAGGGCGAGCCCGCCGACGGCGACGATCAGGCGGGGCGGAGCAGCTCGAGCTCCCAGTCGCGCCAGAACTGCGCACAGCTCCTGCTCGCGCGGCGTCGGTGTGCGGTCGCCGCGGCCGGACGCAGCGCGTCCCGGGTAGCAGCGCGTCACCGACGCGCAGTAGAACGTCGAGTAGAAGGTCGTCCTCGTCGAGCTGGAGCCAGCGCGCGGAGCGTTTGTCCTGCGCGGCCGCGCCACGGCAGCCGCTCTTCGCCCTCGACGATGCCGGGAGCCTGTCCGTAGATATAGGCGCGCTGCGCCCGTGCGCGGCGCGCGCACCGGCAGCGACTCGAGCGGGAAGCCCGCCTCGACGCACGCGCGGCAGCGCGCGGTGTCGCGCTGGAGCGAAGCGAGCGAGCGATAGGACGACTGGCGGACGGTCACGCGGGGCCTCCTAGAGTACGGCGGGATGACGTTGCCGCTCGAGGCCGTTCCGAACTTCTCCGAAGGCCGGGACCGATCCGTGATCGAGGCGATCGGCGCCGCGCTCGCTGCGGATGCGGACTGCTCGACGTCCACACCGACCCCGACCACAACCGATCAGTCTTCACGCTCGTCGGCGACGAGCGCGCGCTCGTCGACGCGTTGCTTGCCGGCATCGCGGTCGCGCGCGAGCAGATCGACCTGCGCGACACATGCCGGCGTGCACCCGCGGATCGGCGCCGCCGACGTCGTGCCGATCGTGCCGATCCGTCCTGCGGACGCGGAGCGAGCGAGCGCCGCGGCGCTCGAGCTCGCCGAGCGCGTCGGCAACGAGCTCGCGCTGCCTGTCTTCCTCTACGCGGACTCGCGGTGAAGGCCGCGGGCCGGCGTTCTTCCGGCGGGGCGGGCCCGAGGAGCTGCAGCGGCGGATCGACGGCGGTGAGCTCGCCCCGGACTTCGGGCCGGCCGGCTGGATCCGGCGGCCGGCGGCGTGATCGTCGGCGCGCGGCGGCCGCTGATCGCCTTCAACGTCAACCTCGCGGGCGCGAGTCTCGAGGCGGCGCGGGAGATCGCGCGCGGTGGTCCGAGAGCGCGACGGTGGCTTCCCGGGTGTGCGCGCGCTCGGGCTCGACCTGCCGGCGCGCAGATGGCGCAGGTGAGCATGAACGTCGAGGACTGGGAGGCGGCCGCGCTGCACGAGATCGTCGCCGCGATCGAGCGCGAAGCCGCGGCGCGCGGCGTCGAGGTCGCGGGCGCCGAGCTCGTCGGGCTGATGCCGGCCGGCGCGGCTGCCGCCGCCGCCGGCGCGGTCCTGCGCATCGACGGCTTCGACGCGTCGCGGCTGCTCGAGCTGCGCCTGCTCGGGTAGCGGACGCTCGGGGACTAGACTCGCCGCGTGGCCCAGCAGACGGCGATCGGGCTCACCGGCGACGATCTCACCGTCGACGACGTCTGGGCGGTCGCCGTCGACGGCGCTCCCGTCGGGCTCACGGACGCCGCCCGCGAGAAGATGCGCGCGCGCGCGAGCTCGTCGAGCGCGCCGCGCACGGCACGCGCGAGCACACGTACGGCGTCAACACCGGCTTCGGCCGCTTCGTCAACCGCTCGATCCCGGAGGAGCTGACCGAGGAGCTGCAGCTGCGGCTGCTGCGCTCGCACGCGTGCGGCGTCGGCGAGCCGTACCCGGACGAGATCGTCCGCGCGGCGATGCTCCTGCGCGCGAACGCGCTCGCGAAGGGCAACTCGGGCGCGCGCGTCGAGACGGTCGAGCTGCTCCTCGCGCTGCCTCGAGCGCGGCGTCCTTCCGTTCGTGCCGGCGCGCGGCTCGGTCGGCGCGTCGCGGCGATCTCGCGCCGCTCGCGCATCTCGCGCTGCCGCTCGTCGGCGAGGGCGAGGCGTGCGTCGACGGCGAGCGGCTGCCCGGCGCGGAGGCGCTCGCGCGCGTCGGGCTCGAGCCGATGCGCCTCGAGGCGAAGGAAGGCCTGTCGCTCATCAACGGCACGCAGTTCATGGCCGCGTTCCTCGCGCTCGGCCTCGTCCGCGCGCGACGGCTCGCGCGGGCGGCGGACATCGCGTGCGCGATGTCGCTCGAGGCGCTGCAGGGCTCGCGCACCTCGTTCCTCCCGCAGATCCACGCGCTGCGCCCGCTGCGCGGCCAGGTCGACGTCGGCCGCGAACGTCCTGCGGCTGCTCGACGGCTCGGCGATCATCGAGGCGCACCGCTGGTGCGACAAGGTGCAGGACGCGTACTCGCTGCGCTGCGCGCCGCAGGTGCACGGCGCGTCGCGCGACCTCCTCGACTACGCCGAGTACACGGTCGGCGTCGAGCTCAACGCGGCGACCGACAACCCGCTCGTGCTCGTCGACGACGACGCGCTCGTCTCGAACGGGAACTTCCACGGCCAGCCGCTCGCGTTCGCGCTCGACACGCTCGCGATGGCGGTGTCCGAGCTCGCGAGCATCTCCGAGCGGCGCGTCGAGCGGCTCGTCAACCCGAACCTCTCCGACGGGCTGCCCGCGTTCCTCGACGACCGACGGCGGCCTGAACAGCGGCTTCATGATCCCGCAGTACGTCGCGGCGTCGCTCGTCTCCGAGAACAAGGTCGCTCTGCCATCCGGCGTCGGTCGACTCGATCCCGACGAGCGCGGGGCAGGAGGATCACGTGTCGATGGGGAACGCCGCCGGGCTGAAGGCGTGGCAGGTGCTCGCGAACTGCGAGCGCGCGCTCGCGATCGAGCTGCTCGCGGGCGCGCAGGGCGTCGAGTTCCACGCGCCGCTCGAGCCGGGCGCGGGCGTGCGCGCGGCGCGTGCCGCGGTGCGCGAGCTCTCGCCGCGGCTGAGCGACGACCGCTCGCTCTCGCGCCGACATCGAGGCGGTCGCCGCTGCGATCCGCGACGGCTCGCTCGTCGCCGCGGTCGAGGCGGAGGTCGGAGAGCTCGCAGTGAGCGTCACAGAGTCTGCCGCCCGCGTCGAGGCGCTTGTGCGGCGACCTCTCGCGCGATCCGCGCGCCGCGCGGCACGGAGCTGAACGCGCGGCAGTGGTCGACCGAGGCGCCGCTGCGGATGCTCCTCAACAACCTCGATCGCGAGGTCGCCGAGCGGCCGGAGGAGCTCGTCGTCTACGGCGGCTCCGGCAAGGCGGCGCGGAACGCACGAGGCGCTGCGCGCGATCGTCGGCTCGCTGCTCGAGCTCGGCGCCGACGAGACGCTGCTCGTGCAGTCGCGGCAAGCCCGTCGGCGTCTTCACGACGCACGAGAGCGCGCCGCGCGTGCTGATCGCGAACTCGCTGCTCGTGCCGAAGTGGGCGACGTGGGACGAGTTCCGCCGGCTCGAGGCGGAGGGGCTGACGATGTTCGGCCAGATGACCGCGGGCTCGTGGATCTACATCGGCACGCAGGGGATCCTGCAGGGGACGTACCAGACGTTCGCGGCGGCGGGCGAGAAGCACTTCGGCTCGGCCGATCTGCGCGGCCGGACGATCCTCACCGCCGGGCTCGGCGGGATGGGCGGCGCGCAGCCGCTCGCGGCGACGATGGCCGGCGCCGCGATCCTCTGCATCGAGGTCGACCCGCAGCGGATCGAGCGGCGGCTCGAGACGCGCTACCTCGACGAGGCGACGGACTCGCTCGACGACGCGCTCGCGCGGATTCGCGCGGCGGCGGCGCGAGCGGCGGCCGCTCTCGGTCGGCCTGCTCGGCAACGCGGCCGAGCTCGTGCCGGAGCTCGCGGCGCGCGGCGAGCAGTTCGACCTCGTCACCGACCAGACCGCGGCGCACGACCCGCTCACCGGCTACGTCCCGCGCGGGCTGCTCGGTCGAGGAGGCCGACGCGCTGCGCACGTCCGATCCGGACGAGTACCTGCGGCGCGCGCGCGAGTCGATCGCACGGCACGTCGAAGGCGATGCTCGAGTACGTCCGGCGCGGCGCGTATGTTTTCGATTATGGCAACAACCTGCGAGGTGAGGCCCGTGAAGCGTGGCGTAGCGGAGGCCTTCTCATACCCGGGCTTCGTCCCGGCCTATATCCGGCCGCTCTTCTGTCGCGGCATCGGGCCGTTTCGCTGGGCCGCGCTGTCCGGCGATCCGGCGGACATCGCGACGATCGACGCGGCGCTGCGAGGAGCTGTTCCCCGACGATCCGCTGCTGCAGCGCTGGCTCGAGCTCGCGCCCGAGCGGGTCGCGTTCCAGGGGCTGCCCGCGCGGATCTGCTGGCTCGGCTACGGCGACCGCGCGAAGGCGGGGCTCGCGATCAACGAGCTCGTGCGGAGCGGGGCGGTCAAGGCGCCGGTCGTGATCGGGCGCGATCACCTCGACGCCGGCTCGGTCGCGTCGCCGTACCGCGAGACGGAGGCGATGCGCGACGGCTCCGACGCGATCGCCGACTGGCCGATCCTCAACGCGCTCGTCAACGTCGCGGCGGGCGCGACGTGGGTCAGCGTCCATCACGGCGGCGGCGTCGGGATCGGCAACGCGATCCACGCGGGCATGGTCGTCGTCGCCGACGGCACCGACGACGCAGGCGGAGCGGCTCGAGCGCGTGCTCACGACCGATCCCGGCATGGGCGTGCTGCGGCACGCCGACGCGGGCTATCCCGAGGCGATCGACGCCGCCGAGCGCGGGCGGCTCTGCGACGATCCCGCGTCGCTGACCGAGCGCCTGCTCGTCCGCGACCTCGCGCAGCTCGCGACGCCGGCACGGCGTCGGGCGCCGCTGCGCGGCGCCGCGCTCGGCGACGTCGAGGTGCTCGAGGACGCGTTCGTCCTCTGCGACGGCGACACGATCGAAGCGGTGGGGCGGATGCGCGACCTGCCGGCGCTCGACGGCGACGTCGTGGAGCTCGACGGGCGCGGCCGCTGCGCGATCCCGGGCCTCGTCGACTGCCACACGCACGCCGCGTTCGGCGGCGACCGCGTCGAGGAGTTCTCGCTCCGCGCCGGCGGCGCGAGCTACGAGGAGCTGCACGCGGCCGGCGGCGGGATCCTCTCGACCGTCCGCGCGACGCGCGCGCGCGGCGAGGACGGCCTGCGCGCGGCGGTCGAGCGGCACCGCGGCTGGATGCGCGCGGCACGGCACGACGACGTTCGAGGCGAAGTCCGGCTACGGGCTCGACCGCGACACCGAGCTCGCGTCGCTGCGCGCGATCCGCGACGGCGGGCGGCGTCCCGACCTGGCTCGGCGCGCATGCCGTGCCGCCCGAGTTCGACGGCGACGCCGACGCGTACCTCGACTTCGCGCTCGCCGAGGTGCTGCCCGAGGCGGCGAAGATCGCGGAGGCCGCCGACGTCTTCCTCGAGCGCGGCGCGTTCGACGCCGCGCAGGCGCGCCGCTACCTCGAGGCGTGCCGCGACGCCGGCCTCGCGCTGCGCCTGCACGGCGACCAGTTCACCGAGTCGGGCGCGATCCCGCTCGCGATCGAGCTCGGCGCGCGCTCGGTCGACCACCTCGAGGCGACGGGCGACGACGGGAGTCCGCGCGCTCGCGGCGAGCGACGTCACCGGCGTGCTGCTGCCGGCGAGCGCGCTCTTCCTCGACCGTCCGATGCCGCCCGCGCGTGCGCTCGTCGACGCCGGCGCGGCGGTCGCTCTCGCCACCGACTTCAACCCCGGCAGCTCGTTCACGCGAGAGCCTGCCGCTCGTCTGCTCGCTCGCCGCGACGCAGCTCCACCTCTCGCCGGCGGAGGCGCTCGCGGCGTGCACCGTCAACGCCGCGCACGTCCTCGGCCGCGCCGACCGGATCGGCCGCCTCGCGCCCGGCTACCGCGCCGACATCGCGCTCCTCGACGCGCCCGACTGGCGCTACCTCGCGTACCACCTCGGCGGCGCGAGTCGTCGCGCAGGTCGTCGTCGGCGGCGAGCTAGGCTGATCGACGCCATGCCGACGCGGAAGCAGCGCGGAGACGCCTGCAGAAGGACGGCGCCACGAGTACGAGACCGTCTGGGTCGACGACGAGGGCAACGAGCTCGAGGAGCCGCCGGAAGAGGTCAGCGCCGATCGCCCGAGAAGCAGGCGAACGGGCGAAGCCGGCTGCAAGGCGAGGCGCAGCGCGGTGCAGGACGCCCGGTCGCGCCGGCCGCACGCCTCCGCGGCCGTCGTGGCGGCGCGCCGCGAAGCGCGCGCGTCATCCTCGGGCGGTCGTGTCTTCGTGCTCTTCTCGTCACGGCGCGAAAGGCGACACATCGTACAGCGGCGCTGCTCCTCGCCGTCGCTCTACACCGCGCTCTTCGTCCCGTTCACGTACTGCGATCGACCGCTTCGCCTACCGCCGCTGGGAGGCGAAAGAGTCCGGAGCGGCGCGCTAAGAAGCGGTAGCGCCTTCGCCGCCGCGGTAGTGGCCGACGCGGGCCACGGCGCGAGCGAGCAGCAGCACGCCGCGCGCCGCCTTCGCTCGTCACCGAGTGCCGCTCGCCGGGCTCGAAGTGGAAGAGCTCGCCGGCGCCCGCGTCGAACGCCTCGTCGCCGGCCTCGACGCGCACCGTCCCGTCGACGACGACGAGAACGACGCCGACTCCGTGCACCTGGTGGTCGCCGAGCTCCTCCCCGGCGCGCAGCTCGATCAGCACGACACGCGCTCTCGCCCTCCTGCGAGTGGAGGACGACCGGCGAGCGCGTGCCGTCGGGCGTCTCGATCTCGTTGAGCTTCCAGTGCTGCACGTGGCAGCCGTGCCCGCGGCCGCGAAGGCCGTAAACACGGCACTTAGACTCGCCGCGATGCCGCTCGTCGTCGACAGATACGCGCTCGGACCGCTGCAGACGAACTGCTACGTCGTCCGCACGGACCGCGACGCGACCGAGGCCGCCGTCATCGACCCGGGCGGCGACGCGGCCGCGCTGCGCCTCGAGCTCGCGCGGCTCGGCGCGACGTGCGCCGCGATCCTCGTCACGCACGGGCACTTCGACCACCTCGGCGGCGTCGCCGATCTCGCGGAGGGAACCGGGCGCCGAGGTCTGCATGCCGGAAGGCGAGCGCGAGCGGCTCGAGCGGTTCACCGAGTTCGCGCCGGCCGGCGTGCCGGGCCGCGCGTACACGCCCGAGCACCTCGCTCGAGGGCGGCGAGACGATCGAGGTCGCCGGGATCTCGTTCGAGTGCCTTGCCGTCCCCGGCCACTCGCCCGCGCACGTCGCGTACTACGCCGACGGCGAGCTCTTCAGCGGCGACCTGCTCTTCGCCGGCTCGGTCGGCCGCGTCGACCTGCCCGGCGCCGACTGGGACACGCTGCTCGACTCGGTCCGGCATGCTCGCCGACCGCTTTCCGCCGGAGACGGTCGATCCATCCCGGGCCACGGCGCCGAGACGACGCTCGGCATCGAGCTCGCGCGCAACCCGTTCCTCGCCGAGCTCGCGCGCGTGAGCGAGAAGTTCCAGGCGCCGCGCGGGACGCACGACGTCCTGCCGGTCGACCGCCCTCTGGTGGCACGTCATCCGCACGATCGAGGAGCAGTGCGCGCAGTACGGCTGGTCGCGCATCCAGACGCCGGGCTTCGAGGAGACGGCGCTCTTCGAGCGCACGTCCGGCGCCGCCTCCGACGTCGTGCACAAGGAGATGTACACGTTCGAGGACCGCAGCGAGCGCTCGCTCACGCTCCGCCCGGAGGGCACCGCGCCGATCGCGCGCGCGTACGTCGAGCACGGCCTCGCGCAGGAGCCGCAGCCGGTGAAGGCGTACACGATCGCGCCGATGTACCGCTACGCCGGCCGCGCCGCGGCCGCTACCGCGAGCACTGGCAGCTCTCGCTCGAGGCGATCGGCTCCGCCGATCCGGCGATCGACGCCGAGGTGATCCAGTTCTACGCCGAGCTCCTGCGCGGCTCGGCGTGACGCGAGTGGTCGCTGCTCCTCAACTCGATCGGCGACGCGAACTGCCGGCCGCAGTACGTCGCGAAGCTGAGGAGTGGCTCGACGCGCACCCCGAGCTCGCGACGACGAGGAGGTCGCGCACAAGCGCGCGACGAGCGTGCTCCAGGTCTTCGACGTGAAGAACGAGCGAGTGCGCGCCGCGCTCGACGACGCGCCGAAGATCGGCGACTCGCTCTGCGACGAGTGCCGCGCGCACTTCGACGCGGTGCGGCGCACTCTCGACGCGTACGGCGTCGCGTACACGCTCGACCCGGCGCTCGTGCGCGGCCTCGACTACTACTCGCGCACGACGCTTCGAGTTCGTCGGGCCGGAGGAGAACGCCAACTCGACGATCGCCGGCGGCGGGCGCTACGACGGTCTCGTCGAGGCGGTCGGCGGCCCGCCGACGCCGGGCATCGGCTTCGGCGCCGGCCTCGAGCGGCTCATACTCGCGCTCGAGCACGCGGGTGCGACAGCGCAGGAGCCGCGGCTCGACGTCTTCGTCGCCTTCGAGGAGCGCGCACCGCGACGACGTCCTGCCGCAGATCGCCGCCTGGCGAGCCGCGGGCCTCGCCGTCGACACCGACTACGCTGGCCGCTCGATGAAGGGACAGCTCACGCAGGCGCAGAGGCTCGGCGCGGAGACGGTCGTCGTCGCGCGCGCCGACGGCACGTATCAGGTGCGGCGGCGCGGGGAGGACGACCGCGTCGTGACCGACCTCGCGGAGATCCTGTGAGCAGCTGGCGCGACGTCATGTGCGGCGACGCTCGCGCGGCCGACGCCGGCAAGCGCGTCACGGTCGCCGGCTGGGTCGACACGCGCCGCGACCACGGCGGGCTCGTCTTCATCGACCTCCGCGACCACACGGGGAAGATCCAGCTCGTCCTCAACCGGAGCGCGCCGCCGACGCCGCGCGACCGCTCACGAGCTCCGCAACGAGTTCGTCGTCCAGGCGCGCGGCGAGGTCGTCGCGCGCGAAGCCGACGCCGTGAACCCGAACCTCCCGACCGGCGAGGTCGAGATCCAGGTCGACGAGCTGCAGATCCTCTCGCGCTCGACGCCGCTCCCGTTCCAGCTCGACGAGGAGAACGTCGACGAGAAGCTGCGCCTCCGCTACCGCTGGCTCGACATGCGCACGCGACCGCATGCAGCGGAACCTCCGCCTCACGCACACGGCGATCGCCGGGCATCCGCCGCGCGATGGACGGGCTCGGCTTCGTCGACGTGTGGACGCCGTCGATGACGCGGGCACGCCCGAGGGCGCGCGCGACTTCCTCGTGCCGGTGCGCCTGCAGCCGGGCAAGTTCTTCGCGCTCGCGCAGTCGCCGCAGCTCTTCAAGCAGCTCTGCATGGTCGGCGGAATCGACCGCTACTACCAGATCGCGACGTGCTGGCGCGACGAGGATCTCCGCGCCGACCGGCAGTTCGAGTTCCGCCAGCTCGACCTCGAGATGGCGTTCGTCGAGCAGGAGGACGTGCTCGACGTGATGGAGGCGGCGGTCGTCGCGCGCGTTCGAGGCGGTCGGCAACGAGCCGCCGCCGCGGCCGTTCCCGCGCATCGGCTACGACGAGGCGATGCGACGCTTCGGCTCCGACAAGCCCGACCTCCGCTTCGGGATGGAGATCCAGGACGCGACCGAGATCACGCGCGGCTCCGAGTTCGGCGTGTTCGAGAACGCGCCGTGCGTGCGCTACATCGTCGTGCCGCAGACGTTCTCGCGCGCCGAGCACGAGACGCTCGAGGACTTCGCGAAGGAGTGGGGCGCGAAGGGGCTCGCGTATCTCGTCAACGACGCGCGAATGCTCTCGCCGATCTCGAAGTTCCTCTCCGAGGCCGAGCTCGCGCGTTCGGCGTCGCGAGCCGGCGCGACCGCGCTCTTCGTCGCGCGACGAGCAGCGACCGTCGCGCAGGTGCTCGGCCTGCTCCGGCTCCACCTCGCGCGCGAGCTCGACCTGATCGACCCGGCGAGCGACGCTCTTCCACTGGGTCGTCGACTTCCCGCTCTTCAAGCGCGACGAGGAGACCGGGCGCTGGACGTTCATGCACCACCCGTTCACGGCGCCGATGCCCGGGCACGAGGCGCGGTACGAGTCGAACCCGGCGGCGTGCGCGGCCAGCACTACGACCTGGTCTGGAACGGCTGGGAGCTCGGCTCCGGCTCGATCCGGATCCACGACGTCGAGATGCAGCAGGCGCGTCTTCCGCGACGATGGGCATCGGCGAGGAGGAGCAGCGCGACGAAGTTCGGCTTCCTGCTCGACGCGCTCGCGATGGGCGCGCCGCCGCACGGCGGGTTCGCGATGGGCATCGACCGCTTCTTCGCGCGGCTCGCCGGGCGAGCCGGACATCCGCCAGATGATCGCGTTCCCGAAGGTCTCGAGCGGCTCCGACCCGCTCACCGGCGCGCCGACCCCGATGCCGGACAAGGTGCTGGCAGAGCTCGGGATCCGCTCGATCGTCGAGGTGGAAGAGAATCGGGTCAAGCGCAGGCACCTGACCGCCGATGAAGAAGTCATACTTGACGGACGCGCGCCGCGCGTGTCCGCGTCGCTAAAGGGAGGCAAAAACCGATGGCAATGGAAGGCCCGGGTCGCGCAGCAGGCGCCCCGTCCCTCACGTCGCTTCCGCGCTTCGAAGACATCCCCGCGAGCGGGGACGGTCTCGACGCCGAGCGCGTGCGCGAAGCCTTCGAGGCGTTTCGCCGCCACGCGGCGCAGCTGCAGGCGCAGCTGCGCGTCCTGCAGGCTGCCGGCCGCACGTCGGCCGTCGAGCCGAGCGGGCATGCCGTCCGCATGGACGCGCTCCATCTGATTCGCGCCGCCGCCGAGTTCGCCGACACGATCGAGCGCGACGCGCAGAACGCGTCCGCCTCGCAGCTCGGCAAGACCGAGGAAGAGGTGCGCCGCCGCCAGAACGAGCTGCAGGAGCGCGAGGCCGAGGTCGAGCGGTACCGGCAGGAGAGCGAGCGCCAGCGGAACGAGATGCTGAACGCGGCCCGGAACGAGTCGCGCGATCTGCTCGCGAAGTCGCACGCCGACGCCACCCGCGAGCTGCAGGAGGCCGAGGCACGCGGCAACCGCCTCCTCGAGCAGTCGCGCCACCAGGCGACGGAGCTCACGAACGCCGCCCGCGCCGAGGTCGAGCAGACGCTCGAGTGGGCGCGCGCGCAGGCATCGACGATCCTCGCCCGGGCCCAGCACGGCGCCGAGCAGCTGCTCGCCGCCGCCGGCCTCGGCCAGGACGCGATCGCGCAGGTCGCGACCGCGATCGTCGAGGCGGCCGAACGGACCGCCGAGCAGTCCCGCCCGCAAGCGCCGCCTGCGGCCGCCGTCGCGCCCGCAGCAGCAATGTCGGCCCCGCAGGAGTCTTCGCCTCCTCCTCCGCCCGTTTCGGCCCCGCCGCCGCAGGACGGCGAGGCCGCACCCGAGTCCTCTGCGGCGCCGGACGCTCCGGCCGAGGACGACGGGGACAGCAACGCCGAGTCGTAGGGCACCGGAGTCGTAGGCTCCGCCCATGCGCCGCGCCTTCGGCCCACGGACCGCCATCGAGGCGGCATTTCTCGTCGCCGTCCCCGTCGTCGCGCTCCTGCTCGGCGAAGGCAAGTACGCGATCATCGGCGCCGCCGGCGTCGGCTATCTCATCGTCCTGCTCGTCGAGGCGCTGCTCTGGCGCCAGCCGCGCGCCCGCGCACCGAAGCCGGTTGCGGTCGACCCGCCGCCCGCGCGGGTGCAGGCCCAGCCGAAGCCAGAGCAAGGGCCGGAGCCTGTGGTTGTTCGACCCGCTCCACCGCGGGAGCCAGAGCCTGAGCCCGAACCAGAGCGGGAGCCAGAGCCGGAGCCTGAGCCCGAACCGGAGCCCGAGCCGAGGGAGCCGGAGCCCGAACCGGTCGCGCCCGTGCTCCAGGCCGTCCCGATCCGGAGCCCGAGCCGGAACCGGAGCCTGCGCCGGAGCCGGAGCCCGTCTCGACCGTCGTCCCGATCGGCGTCAGCGCCGAGCCGCGCCGGTGGAACCTGTGGGACCTCGAGCGACTGACGCGCGAGCATTCGAGCGGCGATGCGGTTCGTGACGAGGAGCGCACCTATCTCCTCATGTACCTGCGCGAGTTCGCGGCTGCAGACGGCTTGCTCCCAGTCGATTTCGATGCGCTCGTCCGCGACAGCTTCGGCGAGCTCGTGGGAGCGCGATGACCGCGTTCCCCGGCTTGCGCGCGGCGGCGCTCGCCGGCGTGGCCGTCCTCGGGATCGCGATCGCGATCGCGCTCTCCTCCCACCACGGCTCGCACGCTGCGACGCAACCGTCCGCCGCCGGCCAGTGGTACACGGCGCTCGCCGCGCCGTACACCCGCACGAAGCCGAAGAAGGGCGCATGCGGCGTCGTCGTCGGCCCGAAGACGCCGGGTGTCTCGCATCCCGTGCTGCCATGCGGCGTCAAGCTCTACGTCGAGTTCCACGGCCACGAGGTGCTCACGCAGGTCGTCGACCACAGCCGGCCGGTACCGGGACGCGTCTTCGACGTCACGCTCCCGGTCGCGAAACTTCTGGGTCTCGAAGGAACGCAAACGATTCGCTGGCGTTTCGCGCAGTAGGCGCTACGCTGCGCGAACTCGACCCCGTGCGTGGGCCCGGGCCTCAATGTAGAACCAACGCCTACATGAAGGGAGCCGGCGTCCCGACCGCGGCATCGCCGAGGAAAGGCACGGCACCCACCTGAGTTCGCTCAGGTTCACATAGCTCGGGCCACATCGGCGGGGTGGATTGGTGCCAGGCACTTCGGTGCCTGGCACCGCTTTTTCCGCGTAGCTACGGTGACGCGATGCGCGAGGTATTCGGCGATTCGACACGTGAGGGCGAGTGGGCGTCGGTGCGTCTGCACGTCGACGGCGACCGTGTGGTCGAGGCGGACGCGCCTGGACTCGAGCGGACGCTCGCGGGGCTGACGCTCGTCGAGGCTGCCGCTGTCGGCGGTGAGACGCTCGCAGTCGACGCGCTTGCAAATGCGCTGGGTCCCGTCTTCCGTGCGGAGCCGGCCCCAGGACGCACCGCGGTCGCGATGAGCGGCGGCGTCGACAGCGCTGTCGCGCTCCTTCGCGCCGTGCCGAACGCGATCGGCGTGACGCTTCGACTCTGGCTCGACCCGGACGGCCCGGACTCCGAGCGCGCGTGCTGCTCGCCGGAGTCCGTAATCGCCGCGCGCGAGACGTGTCATCGGCTCGGGCTTCCGCACGTCACGCTCGACCTGCGCGAGGAGTTCCGCCGCGCGGTGGTAACGCCGTTCGTGCGCGGCTACGCGCGCGGCGAGACGCCGAACCCGTGCATCGCGTGCAACGGCGGCTTCCGCTTCGGTGAGCTCCTCGCCTTCGCTGCGCGCGCAGGCTGCGACCGCCTCGCGACGGGCCATTACGCCCGCGTCGCCGAGCACGCCGGCCGTGTGCTCCTTCACCGCGCCGCCGACCCGCGAAAGGATCAGTCCTACATGCTCGCGCGTCTCGATCCGACGAAGCTCGAGCGGATCTGGTTCCCGCTCGGCGACCAGGACAAGGAGACGACGCGCGACGAGGCGGAGCGTGCAGGTCTCGCAGTCGCACGCCGAGCCGAGAGCCAGGAGGCGTGCTTCCTCGCCGGGGACGACTACCGCGCGTTTCTCGGCCGCCACGGGCTCGCGCCGCGCGCAGGTGCAGTCGTCGACGAGCACGGGCGCGAGCTCGGGAGCCACGACGGCTTCTGGCGCTACACGCCGGGCCAGCGCAAGGGGATCGGCGTCTCCGCGTCGAAGCCGCTCTACGTGCTCGAGTCGGACGCTGCAGCGAACGCCGTCGTCGTCGGCCCGCGCGCTGCACTCGCGCGCACGCGCGTCGCGGCGTCCGGGCGGCTCTACTGCGACGTCGACCGCGCCGACGTCAAGCTTCGCTACCGCTCGCCCGCGGTCGCCGCGCAGGTCGAGCTGCGACCGGGCGGCTTCGAGCTGCGCCTCGACGAGCCGGCGTTCGGCGTCGCTCGCGGCCAGGCCGCCGTGCTCTACGACGGGGACGCCGTTGTCGGTTGCGGCACCATCTCTTCGGCGGCAGCCGACTAGGATCGGACGAGAATGCTGGTAGCCGCGTTCACCTGGGGGGATCTCTGGCGGCTGGCGCTCGCCGTCTTCCTGCTGGCCGTCGGCCTGTCGTTCGCCTATCTCCTCGTCCGCCTCGGCGGAACCGTCCGGCGCCTTTCGGCGTTCATCCAGGGGGCGGAGCGCGAGGTGCTCCCGGTGATCAACAAGGTCGGAGGAAGCGTGGATCGGGTGAACGGCCAGCTGGACAAGGTCGATCGGATCACCGACAGTGCCGTCGACGCGGCCGACAGCGTCGACACCGCCGTGCGCGCGGTCAGCATGGCGATCACGCGACCCGTGCAGAAGGTGTCGGGCTTCGCGGCGGCGGTGAGCTACGGCGCCGCAGACTTCAAGTCGCGACGCGACTGGCGGCACGCCGTCGACGCGGGGAAGACGGCAGCCGCGCGCCGCGAGCAGGAGCTTTCGGAGGAGCTGCGCGAGGCCGGCGGGGAGCGGCCGTGATCGACGAGATCACGCTCGTCGTCCCGGCCCAGGAGGACTTCCACCACATCGCGCTGCTTGTCATGGGCGGGCTCGGAGCGCGGCTCGACCTGACCTACGAGGATCTCGACGACCTGCAGACCGCGCTCGAGTCGCTGCTCGGCTGCCGCGAAGACGACGAGGACATCACCGTCGCGATCGCGCTCGTGGACGGCGGCGTCCGCACGACGATCGGCCCGTTCCGGGATGCGCAGCTCGACGAGCTCGAGCGCGACTCGGCCGACCTCGGCCTGCGCCGCGTGCTCGAGACCGTGGCCGACGAATTCGAGGTCGAGCGCCGCGACGGCTCGGAGTGGGTCGTGCTCTCGAAGCGGACGAACGCCCCGGCGGAGGCGACAGGCTGATGCCGCGCATCGACGACAAGATCCTGCTCCGCAAGTACCACGAGGAGGGCGACCTCCATGCCCGCGAAAAGCTGATCGAGCAGTACATGTCGCTCGTGCGCTCGCTCGCGCGGCGCTACTCGTATCGCGGCGAGCAGCTCGAGGATCTCGTGCAGATCGGGGCGATCGGTCTGATCAAGGCGATCGACCGATTCGATCTCGAACGCGGCGTCGAGCTGACGACGTACGCGACCCCGAACATCATCGGCGAGATCAAGCGCCATTTCCGCGACAAGGGCTGGTCGGTGCGCGTGCCGCGCGGGCTGCAGGAGCTGAACGTGCAGCTCTCGCGGCTGATGGAGCAGCTGACCGTGCAGCTCGGCCGCTCGCCGACGATCCCGGAGCTCGCAAAGGCGTCGGGCTCGACCGAGGAAGAGGTGCTCGAGGCGCTCGAGTCCGGTCGCGCGTACTCGTCGCTCTCGCTCTCGTCGGGCGGCGGCGGGGGAGACGGCGACGACGACCTCGACCCACTCGAGTCGATCGGGACCGAGGAGCACCAGTACGAGGTGTCCGAGGATCGCGCCGTGCTCGCGCCCGGCTTCAAAGCGCTCGACGAGCGCGAGCGCAAGATCCTGCAGCTCCGTTTCTTCGACGGCCTGACGCAATCGCAGATCGCGCAGCAGGTCGGGATCTCGCAGATGCACGTCTCACGGCTGATCCGCCGCTCGCTGGAGAAGATCCGCGAGGAGATCGCCTCCGACGAAGAGACGAGCGCCCGCACCGGCACGTGAGCGAGCAGAACGACCCGGCGGTCGTTCGGCGCGAGTACGAGACGGACGAAGGGCTCGTCGGGCGGCAGTCGATCTGGGCAGGCCGGACCGGCAGGCAGCCGTTCGACGTCGCGTTCGACGCGGTGCTCGCGATGCGGGCCGCGCGAGTCCTGGAAGTCGGCTGCGGGCGCGGCGAGTTCGCGCAGCGACTCGTCGCCGCCGGTCTCGAGGTCGTCGCGACCGACCAGTCCGCGCACATGGTCGAGCTCACGCGTGCCCGCGGCGTCGACGCGCGCGTGGCGGACGTGGAGTCCCTGCCGTTCGGGAACGACGAGTTCGACGTCGTGGTCGCGAACTTCATGCTCTACCACGTACCTGACGTGCGGCACGCCCTGTCCGAGCTCGCCCGCGTTGCGCCGTGCCTCGTCGCGGCGACGAACGGCAAGCGGCAGCTCGCAGAAATGTGGGCGCTCGTGGGTCGTGACCTGACCGAACGGGAGCGTCTCTTCTTCTGCGAGACCGGCGAGGCGTTCCTCCGCCTGCACTACGCCGACGTGCAGTGCATCGACGCCTCGGGCACGATCGAGCTGACCGCCGACGAGATGAGGCGCTACATCGAGCACTCGATCGCCCACAAGCATCTCGCCGGTCGAGTCCCCGCCTTCGACGGCGCGCAAGCGGTGACCGCGGCGAGCTGCGTCTTCGTCGCCACGCGGCCGTGACGAAGCCGTGAGCCTTCAGTCGCGGTAGCAGGTACCGAGACTGAACCGAGACCGTCTGCACCTGCGCTGGTTTCGGCGAAGCGGACACGTCCGGTGCCAGGCACCGCACACGGCTTCGTCATGGAAGTGTGACGCGGGCTAGAGCGACGAGAAGCCGAAGTCGAGCAGGCGCTTCGTGTCGGTGTACATGTCCGGTGAGTCGAGGACGACGGCGATCAGCGAGACGCCGTGGCGCGTCGCCGACGCGACGAGGCACGGGCCGGCTTTGTGCGTGTACCCGGTCTTGACGCCGTTCGCGCCGGGATAGGTGTCGAGCAGGCGATTGTTGTTCACGTAGATCTTCGCGTATGTCGGCGCGCTCCACGCAACGTGCTTGATCCGCGTGTGCACGATCTGGCGGAAGCGAGCGTTACGCATCGCGACGCGCGTCAGCGCGGCGAGGTCCCACGCACTCGAATAGTTGTCGGCGTCCTTGACGCCGCTCGGCGTCGAGAAATGCGTGTCATGCAGCCCGAGCGTGTGTGCCTCATCGTTCATCGAGCGCACGAAGCTCCACTTGTCGCCGCCGGCTGCGATCGCGAGCGCCAGCGCGTCGTCGTTGCCGGAGAAGAGGAGGAGCGAGTAGAAGAGCTTCCAGGCCTGCACCTTCTCGCCGGCGCGAAGCCCCTCGCGCACGAGCGGCACCTTCGGCACCGACTTGTCGACTGTGACGATGTCGTGCGGCTGCAGCTTCCGCAGCGCCAGGAGCGCGGTCATGATCTTCGTCGTCGACGCGACATGGCGTCGCTCGTGTGCCCGCTTCGACCAGAGCACACGGCCTGTCTTCGCATCGACGAGGACGGCCGCCGCACCGAGGAGCCCCGGCTTGAACGAGTGCGCGATCGCCGAGCCGCCGACGAGTAGCCGCGCAGGCTTGGCCACCGCAGCGGGCACCCGCACCACGTGCGGCACCTGCGGCGAGAGCGTGAGCCGCGACGTCGGCACGACCTCGGCGGCCGCCGACGGCCGCTCCGAGCCGATCCACGCGCCGCCGAGGCCGGCAAGAACGACCGCGACGCCGACCGGCGTCAGTCGGCGCAGGCGGTACCGGTAGCGCTTCCGAGGACGGCGGGCCGGCGGCACGAGACGATCCTACGACGAACGACGGCGGTTTCCCTGCCCCGCGAGGGGCCTCCATACAATGGCCGTTCGAATGCGCACGACGAACGAGATCCGCGAGGGCTACCTCTCCTTCTTCGAGGAGAAGGGCCACCTGCGCCGCCCGTCGGCGTCGCTCATCCCGCGCGCCGACGACCGCTCGACGCTGCTCATCACCGCCGGGATGCAGCCGCAGATGCCGTACTTCCTCGGCCGCGAGACGCCGCCGGCGCCGCTGACGACGACTCGTCCAGAAGGTCTTCCGCACGCCGGACATCGACGTCGTCGGTCTCGACACCTACCACCTGCACCTTCTTCGAGATGCTCGGGCAACTTCTCGTTCGGCGCAGTACTTCAAGGAGGGCGCGATCGAGTACGCGACCGAGTTCATCCAGGAGCGGATGAAGCTCGACTGGGATCGCGTCTGGGTGAGCGTCCACGCCGGCGACCCGGAGCTGAAGCTCGGGCCCGACCAGGTCGCGATCGACCTCTGGAAGGAGATCGGCATGCCGCCCGAGCGGATCGTGCCGCTCCCGTCGTCGGAGAACTTCTGGTCGGTCGGCGGCCCGGGGCCGTGCGGGCCCGACTCCGAGATCTACTACGACTGCGGGCCTGAGCACGGCTGCGGCGAGCCCGACTGCAAGCCGGGTTGCACGCGCTGCGAGCGGTTCCTCGAGTTCTGGAATCTCGTCTTCATGCGTACGAGCTCCACGCCGACGGCACGCTTACCGACCTCCCGAAGCAGAACATCGACACCGGACTCGGCCTCGAACGGACTGCGCGCGATCGTGCAGGACGTTCGCATCGGTCTACGACACCGACGGCTACCAGCTGATCATGGACTGGGTCGCGGACAAGTCCGGCGTCGCGTACGGCGACAGCGCCCGACGCGACGAAGGCGCATCGCGTGCTCGCCGACCACGGCCGCGGCATGACGTTCCTCGTCGGCGAAGGCGTCACGCCGTCGAACGAAGGACGCGGCTACGTGCTGCGGCGTGTCATCCGCCGCGCCGCGCAGCACGGCATGCGCATCGGGATGGAGCCGCCGTTCCTGCCCGGCCTCGCGGAGGCAGTGATCGAGCAGATGGCCGGCGCGTATCCCGAGCTCGACGGAGCACGCGCGACGAGATCACGCAGCGTGCTCGCCGCTGAAGAGGAGCGCTTCTCCGAGACCCTCGAGCGCGGGATGAAGCTCTTCGACGAAGCAGCCGCGCACGGTGAGATCACCGGGGACGATGCGTTCACGCTGCAGGCGACGTACGGCTTCCCGATCGAGTTGACGCAGGAGCTCGCGCGCGAGCGCGGCCTCGGCGTGAACGACGAGGAGTACACGCGCCTGATGGAGGAGCACCGCGAGATCTCTCGCCAGACGAGCAAGGTGCAGATCGACGTGCGCTTCCCCGACGCGCCGCGGACGGAGTTCGTCGGCTACGAGCGCACCGAGGTGCTCACCGCGATCACGGCGTACGCCGATCTCGGTGACGGCCTCTTCCAGGTGAAGCTCGAGCAGTCGCCGTTCTACCCGGCGGGCGGCGGGCAGGTCTCCGACACCGGCGTGCTCGAGAAGGAATCGGGCGAGGGCGCGGAGCTTCTCGAGGCGCTGCGTCTCGAAGGCGACCAGGAGCTCGTCTTCCGCGGCGAGGGCTTCGCGCAGGGCGATCGCGTCAAGGCGATCGTCCCCTGGAACGTGCGTTTCCCCACGCAGGCGAACCACACCGGCACGCACCTGCTGCATGAGTGCCTGCGCGAGGTGCTCGGCGACCACGTGAAGCAGGCCGGCTCCGCTGTGCGTCCCGACAAGCTGCGCTTCGACTTCACGCATCCGCAGGCTCTGACCGCCGACGAGCGCGCCGAGGTGGAGCGCCGCGTGAACGAACGCGTCTTCGCGAACATGCCCGTGCGGATCTACGAGACGCCGATCGCCGAGGCGCGCAAGCTCGGGGCGATGATGCTGTTCGGGGAGAAGTACGGCGAGATCGTTCGGGTCGTCGACATCGGCGGCTGGTCGGTCGAGCTCTGCGGCGGCACGCACGTGCGCTCGACGGCCGAGATCGGGCCGTTCGCGATCCTCAGCGAGGGCTCCGTCGGCTCCGGGGCGCGCAGGATCGAGGCGGTGACCGCAGGCGAGGCGTTCGCGTACCTGCACGAGCAGGCGCGCGAGGCCGGCGAGCTCCGCGCGGAGCTCGAGCGCGCGCGCAAGGAATCCAAGAAGCCCGCCGCGCAGGAATCCGTCGACGTGGTCGCGATGTCGAAGGAGGGCAACGTGCTGCTCGTCGAGGCGAAGGGCGTGAAAGGCGGGCCGCTCCGCGACCTGTCGGACCGCCTCCGTCAGCAGGAGAAGGCCGACGGCGCGATCGTCGCGTCCGTCGACGACGGCCGCGCCTTCCTCGTGATCAACTTCGACGAGTCACTCGTGCAGCGCGGCCTCGACGCGTCGCAGCTCGTGCGCGAGCTCGGCAAGCACATCGGCGGGGGTGGCGGCGGCAAGCCGACGCTCGCCGAGGCGGGTGGCAAGAACCCGGCGGGCGTGCAGGACGCGCTCGCTGCCGCGCGGAAGGCGGTCGCCGCATGAAGGTGATGGCGCTCGACTTCGGGTCTGCCCGCACCGGCGTGGCGGTCTCCGACCCGACGGGGATCATCGCGCGCCCGCTCTGCGTCGTCGAAAAGGCGGCGAGCGACGCCGGTCTCGACGAGCTCGAGCGGCTCGTCGAGCACGAGGCCGCCGAGACGGTCGTCGTCGGGCATCCGCTGACGCTTCGGGGCGAGCGCGGCGACCAGGCGCACGAGACCGAGCAGTTCGCGAAGAAGCTCCGCAGCAGGCTCGAGGTTCCGGTCGTCCTCTTCGACGAGCGCTTCACGACCGACCTCGCGCAGCAGACGCCGTCCGACGCCGCCGAGGACGCGCGCGCGGCGGCCCATCTCCTCTCCAGCTACCTCGCGTGGTCGAGCGCCGCCCCGGCGTGATGCCGCCGCGTCCGGGGCCGCCGCCCCGGCAGGTGTCGAAACGGCGCATCGTCGCGCGGCGAGTCGCTGCGCTCGCCGCCGTGCTCGTGCTGATCCTCGTCGCCGGCTACTTCATCTTCCATGCGGGCCGCGGCTCGTCGGCGCCTGCCCCGACGACGACGGCGATCATCCAGCCGAAGCCGTTCCGGATCATCTTCCCGGAGGGCTACACGCGCGAGCAGATGGCGCACCGCGTCACGGTCGTCGCGAAGATCGCCGAGCGGAAGCGCCACCACAAGGTGCGCCTTTCGAGCACGACGTACCTGGCTGCGAGCCGGCCGCGGATCGTCGGCGGCGCGTTCGGGACGAAGAAGCGGAACCTCGAAGGCTTCCTCTTCCCGGCGACGTACGACTTCCTGCGCGGGACGACGTCCGTGCAGCTCGTGCAAGACCAGCTGCAGGCGTTCGGCCAGAACTGGAAGCAGGTCGATTTGTCGGCGGCGCGCAAGAAGAACCTGACGCCGTACGACGTGCTGATCATCGCGTCGCTCGTCGAGAAGGAAGCACTCGCGCCCGACGAGCGCGCGAAGATCGCACGCGTCATCTACAACCGCCTGCACGCGCACATGAACCTCGGCATCGACGCGACGACCCGCTATGGGCTGCACGTCCCCGGGACGAAGTCGCTGACGGAGTCCGATCTCGCGAGCGACAACCCGTACAACACGCGCAACCCGAACATCACCGGCCTGCCGCCGACGCCGATCGCGAACCCGGGGCTCGCGTCGATGCAGGCGGCCGCGCATCCGGCGCCGGGCGACTGGCTCTACTTCGTCCGCAAGCCCGACAAGGTGCACCACTACTTCACCGCGAACTACCAGGACTTCATCAACCACGAGATCCAGTACGGCTACAAGTGACCGAGCTCGTTGCGCTGCTGGGCCACCCGGTCGCGCACTCGCTCTCGCCGCGGCTGCAGAACGCCGCGTTCGCCGCACGGGGGCTCGACTGGACGTACGTCGCGTGTGACGTCGAGCCGGACGCGCTCGCGGCTGCTGTGCGCGGGCTCGACGCGCTCGGGTTCGCAGGCGCGAACGTGACGGCGCCACA
Source organism: uncultured Actinomycetes bacterium (assembly GCA_963838985.1). Taxonomy (GTDB): domain Bacteria; phylum Actinomycetota; class Thermoleophilia; order Gaiellales; family Gaiellaceae; genus Palsa-739. The sequence goes on along the minus strand of CAWITF010000001.1, from coordinate 101,434 downwards.
CAAGGCTGCGGTCGCGAAGCTGCTCGGCAGCGAGCTGCCGTCCGTGAACACGCTCGTAGGCGGGACGGGTTACTCGACCGACACCGCGATCCTCGAGGGGCTCGAGTTCGAGCGCCCGGTGATCGTCGGCGACGGCGGCGCCGCGGCGGCGTTCGCGCACGCGCTGCCGGCTGCGCGCAGCTTCGCGCGACGCGGGACGTGGCCGCCGGAGGTCGCGGATGCCGATCTCGTCGTGCACGCGACGTCCGTGCGCGACGAGGTGCTGTTCGAGCTGCGCGCGGGGCAGACGCTGATCGACCTCCCGTATCCGCGAACGGCGACGGCGCAAGCGGCGGCTGCGAACGGCGCGCGCGTGCTCGACGGGCTCGAGGTGCTCGTCGCGCAAGGAGCGGCGTCGTTCGAGCTCTGGACCGGCGTCTCGGCGCCTGTACCGGTGATGCGGCGCGCTCTAGGGTTGCCGGAGTGAGCCTCGAACTCGCATCGGCCGGCGAGTCGCACGGACCCGCGCTCGTCGCGATCGTCTCCGGCCTGCCGGCCGGGCTCGTCCTCGACCGTGACGCCGTGAACGCAGATCTCCGCCGCCGGCAGCAGGGCTACGGGCGCTCGCCGCGCCAGCAGATCGAGACGGACGAGATCGAGGTGCTCGCGGGACTCCGGCACGGGCGCACGCTCGGCACGCCGCTCGCGCTCGTCGTTCGCAACCGCGACCACGCGAACTGGGAGTGGGGGATGAGCCCGTGGCCGCCCGAGGGTGAGGCGTCGGGGAAGGGGACGAAGCCCGTGACGCTGCCTCGGCCGGGGCACGCGGATCTCGCCGGCGCGCAGAAGTACGGGCATGCCGACGTGCGCGACGCGCTCGAGCGCGCGTCGGCGCGGCACACCGCTGTGCTCGTCGCGGCCGGCTCGGTTGCGAAAGCGCTGCTCGCAGCGATCGACGTCACGGTCACGGGCGAGCCGGTACGCGAGCACGGTGCGGACGAGGACGCCGTCGACGCCGCGCGGAAGGACCGCGACACGCTCGGGGGGACGGTCGAAGTACGTGCGCACAACGTCCCGCCGGGGCTCGGGTCGTACGCGCGCAAGGACGATCGCCTCGACGCGCGGGTCGCAGCGGCGGTGATGGGCATCCAGGCGGTGAAGAGCGTCGAGATCGGCGACGGCAAGGCGCTCGCGTCGCTGCGCGGCTCCGAGGCGCACGACGAGATCTACCGCGACGAGCAGCGCGGCCTGTACCGCGAGACGAACCATGCCGGTGGTATCGAGGGCGGGATCTCGAACGGCGAGGAGATCGTCGTGCGCGCGTCGATGAAGCCGCTGCCGACGCTGATGAAGCCGCTCGCCTCGGTCGACCTCGACACGGGCGAGCCGGCGACCGCGCTCGTCGAGCGCAGCGACGTGTCCGCGGTCGAGGCGCTCGCCGTCGTCGCCGAGGCGGCCGTCGCGTGGGAGCTCGCCCGCGCCGCCCGCGACAAGTTCGGCGGCGACGCGCTCGGCGACTTCGTCGCCGCCCGGAACGCCTACGTCGAGCGAATCGACTGGCACCCCCGTGTCTGACACCGGGCTCAGGGCTCCGTCAGGCCATGTCGTTCCCCTCGAACCCGCATGGTTGCGTGCCTCGAGAGCGTCACGAAAGTGTCACGTCTGACACCGGGTCATGTCCGCGCTAGACCGCCACGTTGCGCTCGTGGGCTTCATGGGCGCGGGGAAGACGACGTTCGGCGAGCAGCTTGCGACCCGGATCGGGCGCTCGTTCGTCGACCTCGACAAGGGCATCGAGACGACGGCGGGACGATCGATCCCCGAGCTCTTCGCCGAGGGGGAGGCGACCTTTCGCGAGGTTGAACGCCGGGCGCTGAGCATCCTGCTCGTGCCGCCGGCGCGTGTGATCGCGCTCGGCGGCGGGACGGTGACGATCCCCGAGACGGCGAAGATCCTCCGCCGGCGCGCGACGACGATCTGGATCGACGAGGACGTCGACACGTGCTGGCAGCGCGTGCGCGGCAGCGACCGTCCGCTCGCGCAGGACGAGGCCGAGTTCCGCCGCCTATACGAGGAGCGCCGCCCGCTCTACGAGCAGGTCGCCGACGCGAAGGTGCGGGACCTCGACGATGCGATCCTCGCCGCCGCGGGCGTGCACGTCGAGCGCGGCGCCATCCACCGCCTCGGCGAGCTGATCCCAGGCGACGGCCCGACCGCGCTCGCAAGCGACGCGTACGTCGCCGGCATCCACGGCATGGACGCGCAGCTCGCGCTCGGCGCGCGCCTGCAGGCGACCTACGAGCTGCCGCAGGGCGAGTCCGCGAAGCAGCTGCCTGCGATCGACCGGCTCTGGCAGGAGCTCCGCCTCGACCGCACCGGCACGCTCGTCGCGCTCGGCGGCGGCGCCACCACCGACGCCGCAGGCTTCGCCGCCGCGACGTATCTCCGCGGCATCGACTGGGCGCCGGTGCCGACGAGCCTCGTCGGCCAGGTCGACGCGGCGATCGGCGGCAAGACCGCGATCGACCTGCCGCAGGGAAAGAACCTCGTCGGCGCCTTTCACTGGCCCACGAAGACGGTCGTCGACCCGGCGCTGCTCGAGACGCTGCCCGCCGAGCAGCGCCGCGAGGGCATGGCCGAGGTCGTCAAGACCGGCCTCCTCGCCGACGAGCCGCTGTGGGAGCTGCCCGACGACGAGCTCGTCCGCCGCTGCGCCGCCTTCAAGTCCACGCTCTGCCTCCGCGACCCGCACGACCACCGCGAGCGCAAGCTGCTGAACCTGGGCCACACCTTCGCGCACGCGCTCGAGGCGGCCGCGGGCTACGAGGGGCTCACGCACGGCCGCGCAGTCGCCCTCGGCCTGCTCGCCGCCCTCCGCCTCTCCGGCAGGGACACGGCCGTCGTCGACGAGGTGCTGACGCCTGCGCTGGCCCGCGTCGACCCCGACGCCGCCTGGGCCGCGCTGCAGCGCGACAAGAAGGCTGTCGCCGGCGAGCTCCGGCTCGTGCTCCTCGGCGACAGCGGCCCGGAATACGACGTCCCGGTCCCGGCCGAGGACGTCCGCCGCGCACTGGACGCGCTGATCGCCAAGTAGCATCGCGCGACATGCGCGTGCTCGTCCTCAACGGCGTCAACCTCAACATCCTCGCCCGGCGCGATCCGGCGCTCTACGGCGGCATCTCGATCGCCGAGCTCGAGGGCCGCATCTACGAGTGGGGCCGCGAGCTCGAGCTGAGCGTCAACTGCCGCCAGACGAACACCGAGGGCGAGTACGTGAAGTGGATCCAGGACGCGTACGACAACACGGACGGCCTGATCGTCAACCCCGGCGCGTGGTCGCACTATGCGTGGGCGATCCACGACGCGCTCGACTCGCTCGACATCCCGATCGTCGAGGTCCACCTCTCGAACGTCGACGAGCGCGAGGAATGGCGCCGCACGTCCGTGATCAGCGACCTTGCCGCGCAGCGCATCGTCGGGCAAGGTCCCGACGGCTATCGACTTGCCCTCCAGTTTCTGAAGGAGTCGCAGTGACCGATCGCCTTGCACGCCTCCAGGCCGACCTCGAGCAGCCGCTGCTCGTCACCGAGCCGACGAACGTCCGCTACCTCTGCGGCTTCGAGAGCTCGAACGCCGCGCTCGTCGTCGAGCGCGACCGCGTCCGTCTCTACACCGACTTCCGCTACTACGAGGCCGCGCAGGGCGTCGGCGGCGTCGAGCCGCTGATGACGAAGCGCCGCAACTTGATGGACGAGCTGGGCGACGTGCTCAGCGGCGCGATCTCGTTCGAGCGCTCGCTTTCGTACGGCAGCTTCGAGACGCTGCGCGACGCTGGCCTCGACCTGACGCCGACGAGCGGCCTCGTCGAGCGCCTGCGGGCGGTCAAGGACGAGGACGAGCTCGCGACGATCCGCAGGGCCTGTGCGATCACCGACCGTGTCTTCGAGCGGCTGACCGAGGTCCCGTTCGTCGGCCGCACCGAGCGCGAGGTCTCGTGGGACCTCTCGCAGCTCTTCCACGAGGAGGGCGGGGACGGGCTTGCGTTCGAGTCGATCGTCGGCGCCGGCCCGACCGGCGCGAGGCCGCACGCACGCGCAGGCGACCGGAAGATCGAGGCGGGCGAGCTCGTCGTGATCGACGCGGGCACGACGGTCGACGGCTACGCCTCCGACTACACCCGCACGTTCGCGACCGGCCCGCTCGACAGCGAGCAGAAGGAGGCGTACGCGACGGTGCTGCGCGCGCAGCAGGCTGCGCTCGACGGCATTCACGCCGGCCTCTCCGGTGTCGAGGCGGATGCGCTCGCGCGGAGCGTGATCGACGAGAGCGCGTTCTCCGGCAAGCTCGGTCACGGGCTCGGCCACGGCCTCGGGCTGGACGTGCACGAGCTGCCGCGGCTCTCCACCGAGTCGAGCGACACGCTGCAGCCCGGGAACGTCGTCACCGTGGAGCCGGGCATCTACCTCGAAGGCCGCTTCGGCATCCGGATCGAGGACGACGTCGTCGTCACCGAGGACGGGATCGAGAACCTCACCGGGTTCCGCAAGGACCTCGTCGAAGTCGGCTAGCTCGCTACAGTTCCGCGCGCGATGGCCGACATGGTCGACACCAACAGCTTCAAGAACGGGATGCACATCGAGCTCGACGGCAAGGTGTGGCGCATCCTCGAGTTCCAGCACGTGAAGCCGGGCAAGGGCGGCGCGTTCGTGCGCACGAAGCTGCGCAGCCTGGATGCGGGAGCCGTCGTCGACAAGACGTTCCGCGCCGGCGAGAAGTTCGCGCGCGTGCATACCGAGGTGAAGAACGTGCAGTACCTGTACGAGGACGGCAACGAGGCGCACTTCATGGACACGGAGACCTACGAGCAATTCTCGGTGCCGCGCTCGGACCTCGAGGACGAGCTGACGTTCATGCAGCCGAACGCCACCGTGCAGGTGCTTGCGGTCAACGGCAAGCCGTCGACGGTGCAGCTGCCGGCATCCGTCGAGCTGACGGTCGTCGACACCGAGCCGGGCGTGAAGGGCGACACCGTCTCGAACGTGACGAAGCCCGCTACGCTCGAGACGGGCGGGGTCGTGCAGGTGCCCCTCTTCGTGAACATCGGCGACCGCCTCAAGGTCGACCCGAAAGAGAAGCGCTACATCAGCCGCGCGTAATGCGCGCGGTCGTCGTCCTCACAGCCGCCGGTGCAGGCGTCGCTGTCGTCGGCGGCCTCATCTTCCGGGCGACGCACGGCCATACGGCGCTGACACGCGACATTGCCTACGCGTTCTGGTTCGCCGCGACCGTCGTGCTCGTCGCGATGCTGCTCGCAAGCACGAAGCAGGTCTGGCGCCGGACGAGCTTCACGATCCCCGAAGGCTGGGTCTTCTCGAGCTCCGCAGTCGCGCTGACCGTGATCGGCGTGGTGATCGACGTCGTGGGCAGCGGCTAGCGAGGAGCGCCGCTACCGCGGCGTCGTCCACTCCGCGACCTGCTTCCCCGTCGCGTCGAACGCCGTCAGGGTCTTCACCTTCGCCCCCTTCGGCATCGAGCCGAGGAAGAGCCGCTCGACGATCGGCAGCTCGAGCGTCGAGCCGTCGTCGAACGCGATTCGCACGTGCGCCGCATCGACGAAGACGCTTCCCCAGACGGTCATGAGATCCGGGTGCCCGACAGTCCACACATCGCCCCAGTTGATGCTCGAGACGGGCGGTGGGGAGGGGTCGCAGCCGCCGAAGCCGGACTTGCCGCTGGGGCCGGGCACGTCGTTCGCGAAGTCGATGAAGTAGCAGTTGCCTCCCTGGTCGCTCGGCGCCGCCCAGAGATCCTCGGGGCCGTCGGACGTCTCGATCTCGATCACGCCGTGCGCCTTGCTCACGTCGGAGTGCGGCCACTTTGCCGCGAAGCCTTGGCGGATCGGCAAGTCGGCCATCGTGTTGAACTCCGTGAACGTCGTCGAGACGTCCGGCGGCGCAGGAGTGCCTTCGAAGAGGTCGACGATCTTGCCGCCGAACGCGACCGCGGTCGGGACGACGACGAGCGCCGCGGCTGCGATGCCGAGCGCGAGGCGCCAGGGGACACGCGGTCTCGGCGTCTTGGCCGCGGTGGCGAGCGCATAGATGCGTCTCGGCCGTCCCCGCGTCGGGCTCGGCGACGTCGCGCCGGAAGTCGATGAGGATCTGGGGATCGCTCTGTGTCATCGTGGTCCCTCCGCTGGGCTGCTCGACGGTCTCACCGTTCTTTGCCCCTCCGAGTCGAGACGGTTCCGTAACCGCGCCCGCGTGCGATGAAGCCGCGATTTCACCGTCCCGAGAGGGATCGACAGGGCTTCAGCGATCTCACCGTCGCTGAACTCGGCCCAGGCGTGCAGCAGCAGGATCTCGCGGTCGCGCGAGCGCAGCTCCGCAAGCGCGGCGGCGAGCGCGGGCCGGCGAACGTCGGCGTCGAGCCGGTCGACCGCGTCATCGTCGTCGCTCAGGACAGGGTCGACCCCCGTGCGCGCATAGGCGCGGAGCAAGCGTCGCTCGGCCCGCCAGTGGTGACGGAGAAGGTTCGCGGCGATCCCGTACAGCCACGGCCGGAGTGGCCGCGCCGGGTCGAAGCGCGACCAGTTCGCGTACACGGTCGCGAACGTCTGCGCGGTCAGATCGTCTGCGGCGGAGGCGCCGACTCTGCGTCGTAGATACCGGTGAAGCGACGCGAACTCCGCCTCGAACGCCTCCTCGAATGAGAGGGCCATTGCTTGCGTCTTACCCGATGCGGGGGCGGCGGTTCCCTTTTCAGCCGGCGGCGAGCGCTGCGGCGACGGCCTTCACGCGCAGGCGCACGCCCTTGTCGGCGCCGCCGTAGTGGACGAGCACGTTGCCGATCCGGCGCTCGAACGCGGCCGGGTCGCGTGGGCCGGGGTCGATCCGCTCCTTCGCGACGAAGACATAGAGCGTCGGGTCGGCGGCGGCGAGCGTGACGCCGTTGAGCGCCGTCGTCGTGGAGGGAAGCGTGAGGCCGCGCACGCGGAAGGCGCGGCGAATCTGCGGCGCGGTGTAATGGAGCTGCGACGACGTCCCCAGCATCGTCCGGTCGATCGGCGAGCGATAGGCCGGCATCGAGAGGACGAAGATCCCGGCGAGCGCGATCACGAGGCCTGCGATCAGGCCGACGGCGACCGGAAAGCGTTCGACGAGCACATTGCCGTGATCGGCACGAGAGCGTTCGTGCTGTAGAGCGATAAGGTCCCGGCGTGCCGACCCTCGCCGACACGACCATCCGCCTCCTCGGGCAGGAGCCGCTTGCGGGCCGTGTGCCCACCGCCGACCAGCTCCACCTCGCGGAGATCCTCGACCGCGCCGGCTTCGCGTACCTCGAGGTCTCGGGCGGGGGCTGCTTCGACTGGGCCGTGAAACGCGGCGTCGAGAGCCCCTGGGAGCGGATCCGCGCGCTGAAGGCCCGCGTCAGGACGCCGCTCGGCCTCGCGCTTCGCGGCCGCTTCCTCGTCGGCTCCCGGCCGGTCGACGCCGACTTCGCCCGCCGCTTCGTCGCCTCAGCGGCGGAGAACGGCATCGACGTCTTCCGGCTGCACGACCCGCTGAACGACGTCTCGAACCTGCGCGAGGCTGCTGAGGCGATCGTCGCCGCCGAGCGCGATTTCGAGGCGGGGCTCGTCTACAGCCCGGGGCCGACCGGCGAGGTCGACACCCTGATCGAGCGCGCGCGGATGCTGCCCGAGCTCGGAGCGGTGCGCGTCCTGCTCCACGACCCGACCGGGTCGCTGCAGCCGCACAAGGCGGAGAATCTCGTCCACGCGCTCGGCGAGGCGAGTGGCCTGCCGGTCGGTATCTACGTGCAGGGCTCGGGCGGCAGCGCGCTCGCTGCGACGCTCTCGGCTGCGCGCGCCGGCGCGCAGCTGATCGCCTGCTCGATCTTCCCGCTCGCGTTGACGCTCCACCGCGTCTCGGGCGAGGCGCTCTCGGAGGCGCTGACGGGCATGGGGCTCGATCCCGGCGTCGACGTCGCTGCGCTCTGGGAGGCCTGCGACGTCGTCGACGAGCACATCGGCGACGAGCCGGTCGCGCCGCTCGCACCGCGCATCGCGGTGCGCGCCGCCCAGCACGACGTGCCTGCAGGTCTCGTCGCAGGCGTCGACGCCACGCTTCGCGCGCAGGGCGCCGGCGACCGCCTCGAGGAGGTGCTCGAGGAGCTCGACCGCATTCGCGCCGAGGTCGGCTGGCCGCCGCTCGCGGCGCCGATCGGTCACGTGCTCGCCTCGCAGGCGCTGCTGAACGTGCTCTCGGCGAGCCGCTATCTGACGATCGTCGACGAGCTGCGAGCGCTCGTGTCGGGCCGCTTCGGCTCGCCGCCGGAGCCGATCGACCCCGCTGTCGTGCGCGCGGTCGAGCTGACGAACGACCCCGACACGCAGGAGGACGCAGCGCCGTCGCTCAGCGAGCTCCGCGAGGAGGCCGAGGGAATGGCGGCGAGCGAGGAGGAGCTCCTGCTGCTCGGGCTCTTCGAGGAGGACGCCGAGCGCCTGCTGCGCAACATTCGCGGCCGCGCCACTGCCGAGGACGACGATCTCGACCGCGTCGACAAGGCGCGCGCCGACCGGATCCGCGAAGTCGTGAGGATCGTTCAGGAGAGCGGCATCGGCGAGGTGACGATCGAGGAGGCGGGCATGCGCGTCTCCGTGCGTGCGACGCCGGACGCGCCGCCGGTCACGTCGTCGTCGCCGCTCGCGCTGCCGGAGCCGCAGGCGGCGCCGGTCATGCGTCCCGCGAACGGCTTCGTCCACGTCGAGTCGCCGATGGTCGGCACGTTCTACCGGGCGCCCGATCCGGGATCGCCGCCGTTCGTCGAGGAGGGCGACGTCGTCGCGCAGGGCCAGACGCTCTGCATCCTCGAGGCGATGAAGCTGATGAACGAGGTGAAGTCCGATGTCGAGGGCGTTGTCCGTCGTATTCACGTCGACAACGCACAGCCTGTCGAGTTCGGGCAAGTGCTGTTCGACCTCGAGCCGCTCGTCGCGCCGCCGGCGCTCTAGTCGTGTTCAGGCGCGTCCTCGTAGCGAACCGCGGCGAGATCGCCGTGCGCGTGATCCGCGCGCTGCACGAGCTCGACGTCGAAGCCGTCGCCGTCTATTCGACGGCCGACGCGGATGCATTGCACGTGCGCCTGGCGGACCGCGCCGTTCGCATCGGGCCGCCCCCGGCGGCCAGAGCTACCTCACATTCCCGTCGATCATCGCGGCCGCCGACGACCACCGGCTGCGAAGCCGTCCATCCCGGCTACGGGTTCCTTTCCGAGAACGCCGAATTCGTGCGGGCGTGCGAGGAGAACGACATCGTCTTCGTCGGGCCGCCGGCGGATGTGATGGAGCGGCATGGGCGACAAGGCGCGCGCGAAGGCGGAGATGCGCGCAGCGGGCGTTCCGCTCGTCCCCGGAAGCGAAGGAGCTGCGACGCTCGAGCAGGCGCACGCCGCAGCGGACGAGCTCGGCTTCCCGGTGCTCCTGAAGGCTTCGGCCGGCGGCGGCGGACGCGGGCATGCGGCTCGTGCAGCGCGTCCGCGCGAGCTCGACGATGCGTACTCGCGCGCGTCGGCCGAGGCGCAGCCGCGTTCTGCGACGGGACGCTGTACGTCGAGAAGGCGATCACGCCCGCGCGCCACGTCGAGATCCAGGTGATGTGCGACGGCCACGGCACCGTCCTCACTTGCGGCGAGCGGGAGTGCTCGATCCAGCGCCGCCACCAGAAGCTGATCGAGGAGTCGCCGTCGCCCGCGCTCGATCGCCGAGCTGCGCGAGGAGATGGAGTCGGCGGCCGAGCGCGCGTGCGTGCACATCGGCTACCGCAACGCCGGCACGTTCGAGTTCCTCGTCGGGCCGGACGGCGTCGTTCTCGTTCATCGAGCTGAACGCGCGCCTGCAGGTCGAGCATCCGGTCACCGAGCTCGTGACGTCGATCGACCTCGTGCGCGAGCAGATGCGGATCGCGGACGGCGGCGCTCTCGAGCACGGCGGCCGCGGCGTCGCGGCGCGGGCACGCGATCGAGATCCGGATCAACGCCGAGGATCCGCGCGCACGACTTCGCGCCCGTCGCCCGGGCACGCTCACGCGCTTCCGGCCGCCGCTCGGGCCGGGTGTGCGCGTCGACACGTTCGTCGAGGAGGGCGCGACGATCCCGCCGTACTACGACTCGCTGATCGCGAAGGTGATCGTCCAGCGACGACAACCGCGAGCTCGCGATCGCCCGGGCGTCGGCGTGCGCTGCAGGAGTTCGAGATCGAAGGCGTGCCGACGACGCGCGACGCTCGCGTCGACATCCTCGCAGCGACGAGTTCCGCAGCGGCGACTACTCGACGTCGTTCCTCGAGGAGGCGGGTGCGCGGCTGCCGTCACTCGCGGGCGCGTGAGCATCGCCGTCGTCACCGACGCGGCGGCACGGTGACGCGTGACCGACGCCGCGCTCGCCAGCATCGTCGTGCAGCGCGGCGGAGAGCGTCGACGGCGCGCGCGTCCGCAAGCGCCGCGCGGCTCGAGATCGCGGTCGAGCCGACGGCCACGCGCGCGTGGACCTCGAGCTCGCGGTCGCCTACGGCCGGGTGCTGCCCGATGTCGCGCGCGAGGTGCAGGAGCGGGTCGCCGCCGCGCTCGCGCACACGTGCGGCGTCGCACGTCGACGCCGTCGACGTCGCCGTCGAGGAGCTCGTCGTGATGCCGGTCAGCCGCCGCGAGGCGCGCCGCGCCGCCGTCTTCGTCCTCTTTCAGTGGGACGTCACCGGGCAGCCGCTCGGCTCGCTTACGAAGGCGAGGTCGACGCGTACACGCGGACGGTCACGCGACGCCGTCGCCGCGCGATGCCGCCGAGCTCGACGCGCGGATCACCGCGGCGGCCGAGGATCCGGCTGGACGGCCGACCGGCTCGGCGCGGTCGAGCGCAACATCCTCCGCGTCGCGATCGAGGAGCTCGACGAGGCGAGATCCCCGCGAGGTCGTGCTCGACGAGGCGGTCACGCTCGCGAAGCGCTATCGCATCCGAGGACGCCGGCCGAGCTCGTGAACGGCATCCTCGGCCGGATCTACAGGGAGGCGTGCATGAGCGCTGACGAGTCACTGGACAGGGCGGAGGAGCTGCTGGCGCGGCTCGAGGCGGCGCGCGGCGAGCTCGACCGCATCGCCGCAGAGCAAGGGCTCGCCCGAGCGCGCGCTCGAGATCCTCGGCGAGCTGGCCGAGCTCGCGAAGGCGGTCGAGGAGGAGCTCGAGCGGGCGAAGCGCGCGGCGGAGGCCGATGCCCAGAAGCCCTGACGAGCTGCGGGCGCTCGTCGAGGAGCCGCTCGAGCGGCTCGAGCTCTGGCCCGAGCTGCACGGCCAGGCCGACGTCCGTCCGCTACTCGATCACGGTCGGCGGCAAGCGCGTCCGCCCGGTGATCTGCCTCGCGACGGCGGAGGCGGCCGGCGCGAGCCCGAGGCGGCGCTCGCCGGCAGCGCTGGCGCTCGAGCTCGTGCACACGTTCTCGCTCGTCCACGACGACCTGCCCGCGCTCGACGACGACGAGGAGCGGCGCGGGCAGCCGTCGACGTGGAAGCAGTTCGGCGAGGCGGTCGGCGATCCTCGCCGGGCGACGCGCTGCTCGCCGAGGCGTTCCGGCTCGCGACGCGCTACGAGTCGCTCGCGCGGTCGCGCGCGAGCTCGCCGAGGCGACGCTCGGGATGATCGGCGGCCAGTACCTCGACATGACGGTCACGGCCCGACCTCGCCGACGTCCACCGGCTGAAGACGGGCTGCCTGTTCTAGCGCGTCCGTGACGCTCGCGCTCTGGGCCGCCGAGATGCCCGAGCGCGGAGCAGGCGCCGTGGCGCGCGTTCGCGGACGAGCTCGGGCTGCTGTTCCAGATCGTCGACGACATCCTCGACGGCGACGGCTACGTCCGTCGACGCACGGCGCCGACGGCGCGCGCCGGCTCGCCGACGAGGCCGCCGATCGCGCGCGCGAGCGTCTCGCCGAGGTCGACGCCGACACGACCGTGCTGCGCGAGATCGTCGACGGGCTCGCCGTCCGCACGGCGTGATCGCGCCGTCGGGCGAGCAGTTCGAGATCGCGCACGGCGACGCGCGCGCAGTCGTCGTCGAGGTCGGCGGCGGGATCGCGCGAGTACGGGCCGCTCGACGGCTACGCCGTCGACGAGATCTGCCAGTCCGGTCGCGGGCAGGTCCTCGATGCCGTGGCCGAACCGCCTCGAAGGCGGCAGCTACGAGTTCGACGGCGAACGGCACCAGCTCGCGCTGACCGAGCCGTCGTCGCGGAGCGCGATCCACGGCCTCGTGCGCTGGGCGAGCTGGCACGCGTCGAGCACGACGCCGTCACGCGTCGTGATCGAGCACGTGCTGCATCCGCAGCCGGGCTATCCGTTCACGCTCCGCCTGCAGGTCGAGTACGCGCTCGACGACGAGGGTCTCACGGTTCGGACGAGCGCCGAGAACCTCGGCGACCGCGCTGCCCGTTCGGCGCCGGCCATCATCCGTACATCGCGGCACCGACGGGCCGCGTCGACGACATGGTCGCTGCGAGGCGATCCGCTGCTCGGCGCGACAGCGGCTCGACGACACGAGCGCGCTCGAGCGCCGTGAAGCTCGACGTCGGGCCGACGACCGTGTGGGCGGACGAGCACTGGAAGCACGTGCAGCTCTTCACCGGCGACGCTGCCGGACGTCGCGCGCCGCGCGATCGCCGTCGAGCCGATGACGTGCCCGCCGAACGCGTTCCGCACCGGCGACGGACGTCGATCCGGCTCGAGCCGGGCGAGCGCTTCGACGGGCGCTGGGGCATCCGCCCCCGATGATCGGCTTCGACGAGGCGGCGAATGCGGGCTGCGAGCACTTCGATCCCGCATACGTGGCCGGCTACGACGCCAAGTCAGGCGTGGATCGAAGCCTCCGAGCTCGCGCTCCTCGAGCGAGCCGGGCTTTCGCCCGAGACGATCGTGGTCGACCTTGGCGCAGGCACCGGGCGGACGGCGATCCTCGCAGCGGAGGTCGCGCACGAGGTCGTGGCGGTCGACGTCTCGGCGCCGATGCTGGCGCGGCTCCACGCAGAGATCGTGCTGCGAGGACTCGACGAACGTCCGCGTCGTCGAAGCCGGGTTCCTCGACGTACGAGCACGAAGGCCCGCCTGCGACGCTCGTGCACTCGCGGAACGCGCTCCACCACCTACCCGACCCGAGAAGCCCACCGCGTTGCGCCGGTCGCCGAGCTGCTGGCGCCGACGGCCGCTTCGTCCTGCGCGACCTCGTCTGGTCGTTCCCGCGCGAGCAGGCGAACGAGGTGTCGAGCGCTGGTTCGAGGCGGCGCCGCGAGGACTCGAGCCGCGGTTGGACGCGTGCCGAGCTCGAAGAGCACGTCCGGACGGAGCACTCCCCCTGCGAGCGACGACCTGGAGCGCATGCTCGAGGCTGCGGGCTTCGAGATCCTGGAGCGCGAGTACCGCTCGCAGACGTTCGCCGACTAGCATCTGCGCGCGTGATGAAGAAGCGGCTCGACGTCCTGCTCGTCGAGCGCGGCCTCGCGGAGTCGCGCGCGCAGGCGCAGGCGCTCGTCATGGCGGGTCTCGTCCCGGGCTACGACAAGCCGGGCCAGCAGGTCGACGAGGACGCGGAGCTCGAGCGTCGAGCGCGCCGCCGCCGTACGTCTCGCGCGGCGGGAGAAGCTCGCGCACGGCCTCGACGCGCTCGGCGTCGATCCGGCCGGGCTCGACTGCTCGACGTCGGCGCGTCGACCGGCGGCTTCACCGACGTCCTGCTCGCAGCGCGGCGCGGCGCGCGTGATCGCGCTCGACGTCGGCTACGGGCAGCTCCACCCGCGGATCCGCAACGACCCGCGCGTCACCGTCCTCGAGCGCGACGAACGCGCGCGCGCTGACGGAGCTCCCGTTCGCGCCGCAGCTCGTCGTCTGCGACGTCTCGTTCATCTCCGTCCGCATCGCGCTGCCGCCGGCGCTGGCGCTGGCCGCGCCCGGCTGGCAGGCGGTCGTGCTCGTGAAGCCGCAGTTCGAGGCGGGACGCGACGACGTCGGCAAGGGCGGCGTCGTGCGCGACGCCGCGGTCCGCCGCGCGCGTCGCTGCGCGAGGTCGCCGAGGCGGCGCTCGGCTGGGAGGCGAGCCGTCGTCGGCGTCGTAGACTCGGGGCTGCCCGGCCCGAAGGGAAACCGCGAGTTCTTCCTCCACCTCGTCGCACTCCGACGAGCCGACGCTTCCCGATGACCTCGACGAGCGAATCGACGCAGCACTCGCCCGGTTGAGCACCGCCGCGATCGTCGCGCACGGCGCGCGTCGACGTCGACGACGCGCGTCGAGCGCGTGCGCGCGGTCGCCGAAGCGCGCGGGCGTCGACGTCGTCGACGAGCCGCGGCAGGCGCGCACCTCGCGGTCGCGCTCGGCGGCGACGGCACGATCCTCCGCACGCTCGCGCCGCTGCTCGGCACGCGACGTCGCCGGTGATCGGCGTCAACTTCGGCCGCGTCGGCTTCCTCGCCTCGATCACGCCGGACGGCTCGAGCGCGGACCTCGCGCGCGTCTTCGCCGGCGAGTACGCGGTCGTCGAGCTGCCGACGCTCGAGGTGCGAGCTCGACGGCGAGCGCACGTCGCCGTCAACGACGTCGTCGCCACGAGCTCGACGCTCGGGCGCATGGTCGAGCTCGGCTGGGCGATCGGCGGCGAGGACCTCGGCGCCGTGCCGTGCGACGGGATGATCTGCTCGACGCCGTCCGGCTCGACCGCGTACAACCTCTCGAACGGCGGCCCGGTGCTCGTGCGCGGCCTCGACGCGATGGCGATCACGTTCATCGCGCCGCACTCGCTCCACGCGCGGCCGCTCGTCGTCCCGCGCGGCCCGAGCGTGACGGTCGCGAACCGCGACGCGCCGACGTCGACGTGCGCCGTGCTCGTCGACGGGCACCGCGTCGGCGAGCTCGCGCCGGGCGCCGCGTCGTCGATCTACCTCGGCGAGCAGCGGAGCCTGCTCGCGACGCTGCCGGAGACGACGTTCTTCGGCCGCTACCGCGAGACGTTCGCGCTGACCGTAGACGGCAGACCTGCGTCGGCGTCGGATGCCCGTCTACGATGACTCCGATGCTGCGCCGCCTCGCATCGAGAATCTCGTCCTCATCCGCGAGGCCGAGCTCGAGCTCGCGCCCGGCCTGAACGCGATCACCGGCGAGACCGGCGCGGGCAAGACGATCCTCGCGCAGGCGCTCGGGCTGCTGCTCGGCGCGAAGGGCGACGAGGCGTTCGTCGGCGCCGCCGGCGAGGAGGCGTACGTCGAGGCCGAGCTCGACCTGCCGCGACGAGCTCGACGAGCTCGGCGAGCTGCGGCCCGAGGACGAGGACGCGCTGCTCGTCGCGCGCCGCGTCTTCGCCGACGGGCGCACGCGCGCGTACGCGTGGGGGCGGGCCGCCGCGCGCGAGGACGTCGCCGCCGCGGTCGAGAGCGTCGTCGCGATGTCGGGCCAGTTCGAGCAGCGCCGGCTCGCGCGGCCCTCGTACCAGCTCGAGGTGCTCGACCGCTTCTGCGGCGACGAGCAGCTCGCGCGCCGCGCCGAGGCGCGC
This sequence comes from uncultured Actinomycetes bacterium, assembly GCA_963838985.1. Lineage (GTDB taxonomy): Bacteria > Actinomycetota > Thermoleophilia > Gaiellales > Gaiellaceae > Palsa-739. The sequence goes on along the minus strand of CAWITF010000001.1, from coordinate 85,878 downwards.
GCGGCCTGGCGCGAGCTCAGGCGGCGCGCAGGCGCCACGACGAGCTGACGCGCGAACGCGCGCTCGCCGAGGCGCGGCTCGCCGAGCTGCGCGCGCTCGTCGAGGACACCGACGGGCTCGGAGCCGGACGACGAGGAGCGCGCTGCGCGGCGAGCGCGAGCGGCTCCGGCACGTCTCCGAGCTCGCGAGGCGCGCCGCCGCGGCGGCCGAGGCGCTCGCGCCCGACGACGGCGACGGGCGCCGCGGGCCTCGTCGCGCTCGCCGAGCGCGCGGTCGCGCCGCTCGAGCACCTCGCGCCCGAGCTCGCAGCGCGCCGGCGACGAGCTGCGCGACGTCGAGCTGCGCCTGCGCGAGACGGCGTCCGACCTGCGCGTCGTTCCTCGCCTCGCTCGAGGCGGAGCCGGGCCGGCTCGAGGAGCTCGAGGCCGAGCTCGACCGGATCGCCGAGACGAAGCGCCGCTTCCGCTGCCAGACGTACGAGGAGCTGCTCGAGCGCGCCGCCGAGGCGCGCGCCGAGCTCGCGGCGCTCGAGGACGGCGTCGACCCCGCCGCAGCCGCGGCCGCAGCGAGCTCGCGGCGGCGGAGGCGCGCGTCGCACGCGCTGCACGCTCGAGCTGCGCGCCGAGCGCAACGCCGCCGCGCCGGCGTTCGCCGACGCCGTCGCCGCCGAGCTGCGCGACGTCGGCATGGGCGACGGCGAGTTCGTCGTGCGAGCTGCGCGAGCGCGAGCCCGGCGCGACCGGCGCCGACGACGCCGTCTTCCTCGTCCGCCCGAACGCCGGGCTGCCGTTCGCGCCGGTCGCCGAGACCGCCTCCGGCGGCGAGCTCTCGCGCATCGCGCTCGCGATCGCGGCCGTCGCGGGCGGCGACACGCTCGTCTTCGACGAGATCGACGCGGGCATCGGCGGCGAGACCGCGCACGCCGTCGGCCGCGTCCTGCAGCGGCTCGCCGAGCGCGCGCAGGTCGTCACGATCACGCACCTGCCGCAGATCGCCGCGCTCGCCGACCGCCACTTCCGCGTCGAGAAGATCGCCGGGCGACCCGACCCACACGCGCATCGAGCAGCTCGGCGAGGACGAGCGCAAGGCCGAGCTCGAGCGGATGCTCGGCGGCGCAGGAGTTCCTCGCCAGCGTCGCGTCCTGATGGCCCGCTCGGTGGCGCGCCGGGAGCTGCTCGCGCCGCTCGAGGACGTCTGGGCGTTCATCTCCGAGCCGTACCACCTCGCCGACTGGTGGCCCGGCATCTCGGGCGTCGAGCCCGACCGCCGGGGCTTCGCGCCCGGAGCGCGCTGGACAGGTCGTCGGGCCGGACCGCGCCGGGCTACCTGCGGAAGCCGCAGGCGCCGGGCACGCTCGCTCGTCATCGCCGTCGAGCCGCGCGAGCGGTTCGCCTTCCAGGTTCCGCGCGACCGGATCGCACGTCGAGCTCCGCCTTCAGGCCGCTCGACGAGCGCACGGACGCGAGGTCGGAGCTGACGATCGAATGGGCCGATGCTGCATCGCCTTCAGGGGCTCGCTGCCGGCGCGGGCGCTCGATCGGCTGCACACGCTCCTCGCGCGACACGGCGAAGCAGCCGCTCTCAGGCGCGACGACCTCGACGTGCACTGCTACCCTGGAAATCCCGTGAGCGCACGGGCCCCGAAGTACGTCTTTGTCACCGGGGGCGTCGTGTCGGCGCTCGGGAAGGGAATCGTCGCCGCATCGCTCGGGCGGCTCCTCAAAGCGCGCGGGCTGCGCGTGCAGCTGCAGAAGTTCGACCCGTACCTCAACGTCGACCCGGGGACGATGAGCCCGTTCCAGCACGGCGAGGTCTTCGTCACCGAGGACGGCGCCGAGACCGACCTCGACATCGGCCACTACGAGCGCTTCGTCGACGAGAACTTCCTCCGCAGCGCGAGCCACAGCGCCGGCGCGATCTGGGACACCGTCCTGCGCAAGGAGCGGAAGGGCGACTTCCTCGGCGCGACGGTGCAGGTGATCCCGCACATCACGAACGAGATCAAGGCGCGCATCCGCGCGCGTCGCCGAGGCGACGCCCACCGACGTCGTCATCTCCGAGATCGGCGGCACCGTCGGCGACATCGAGTCGCTGCCGTTCCTCGAGGCGATCCGCCAGTTCCGGCGCGAGGTCGGCCCCGAGAACGTCATGTACGTCCACGTCACGCTCGTGCCGTTCATCGAGGCGGCCGGCGAGCTGAAGACGAAGCCGACGCAGCACTCGGTGAACGAGCTGCGCCGCATCGGTATCCATCCCGACGTCATCGTCTGCCGCTCGCACGAGGAGCTCTCGCGCGACATCCGCGACAAGATCGCGCTCTTCGCCGACGTCGACCCCGGCGCGGTCGTCGCGAGCCCCGACGTCCCCGACGTCTACCTGGTGCCGCGCGTGCTCCAGGCGGAAGGGCTCGACCGGCTCGTCTGCGAGAAGCTCGGCCTCGACGCGCGCGACGCCGACCTCGGGGAATGGGACGAGCTGCTCGAGCGCATCCACGAGCGCCGCGAGCTCGTCGAGATCGCGCTCGTCGGCAAGTACGTGAAGCTGCAGGACGCGTACCTCTCCGTCCACGAGGCGCTGAAGCACGCGGGCCTCCACCACGGCTGCGCGGTGCGCGTGCGCTGGGTCGACGCCGAGAACATGTCGTACGAGGAGACCGCGGAGCTGCTCGACACGCGTCGACGGCGTGCTCGTGCCCGGCGGCTTCGGCTCGCGCGGGCTGGGAGGGCAAGATCCTCGCCTGCCGCGTCGCGCGCGAGCGGCGGATCCCGTACCTCGGCATCTGCCTCGGCATGCACGTCGCGGTCTCCGAGTTCGCGCGGCACGTCGTCGGTCTCGACGGCGCGAACTCGACGGAGATGGATCCCGAGACGCCGTATCCCGGTCATCGACCTGCTGCCCGAGCAGAAGGGCATCGAGGATCTCGGCGGCACGATGCGGCTCGGCGCGCAGGCGGTCGAGCTCGCCGAGGGAACGCGCGCGCGCGAGCTGTACGGCGAGGCCATGATCCACGAGCGCCACCGCCACCGCTACGAGGTGAACAACCTCTTCCGCGAGCGGCTCGTCGACGCCGGCCTCGTCGTCTCGGGCACGTTCCAGGAGGGCCGGCTCGTCGAGATCGTCGAGCTGCCCGACCATCCGTGGTTCGTCGCGAGCCAGTTCCACCCGGAGTTCAAGTCGCGGCCGACGCGTCCGGCGCCGCTCTTCCGCGGCTTCGTCGGCGCCGCGCTCGACCGCCAGCGCACGCGCGCGGGCGAGACGGTCGCTAGCTTCCTAGGAAGCCGATCGAGACGTAGAGGTGGAGGTTGGCGACGCGCGTCTCCGTCGCCTGGTACTCGAGCGTCACCGTCGAGCCGTCCTTCCGCGTCGAGGACGGCCGTCCCCTTGCGAAAGCCGGTCTCCTGCATCTCCTCGTACTCGTCGGCAGCCGCGGGCGCCCGCGCGACGTCTGAGACGTTCAGGCCGAGCAGCTCCTCCCGCGTGTAGCCGAGTGACTCGCAGGCGAACCGGTTGACGGCGATGTAGCGCATGTCGTCGTCGGCGATGAAGACGAGCGCGGGCCCTGGTCGATCGCCTCCCCGAGGAGCGCAGTCTGGATCAGGACCTCAGCGGCGGTCATGGCGGAGATTCTAGGATCGACTGATGGGGGCGCAAGGGGACGCGGTTCAATTTTTCCTCGAGCTCGCGGCGATCCCGAGCCCGCCGGGCGAGGAGCGGCGCGGTCGCCGACGCGGTTCTGCGCTACCTCCGCGAGCTCGGCCTCGCAGCCCGACGAGGACGACACCGGCCCCGAGACCGGCTCGTCGATCGGCAACATCTACGTCCAGCTCGAGCCGACGGCCGAGGGCACGCCGCTCTTCTTCTGCGCCCATCTCGACACGGTGCCGCCGACCGGCGTGCTCGAGCCCGTCGTCGGCGAGGACGGCATCATCCGGAACGCCGGCGGCACGATCCTCGGCGCCGACAACAAGGCGGCGGTCGTGCAGATGCTCGAGGGCGTGCGGCGCGTGCTCGCGGAGAACCGGCCGCATGCGGGGATCGAGCTCGTGCTTCACCCCGAAGGAGGAGGTCGGCCTGATCGGCGCGGGCGCGTTCGACCACGACCGTCTGCACGCGCAGCTCGGCTTCGTCTACGACCAGGCGGCGCCGATCGGCGAGATCATCCTCGGCGCGCCGTGGTCGGAGTCGATGGAAGTCACGTTCCACGGCCGCGCCGCGCACGCCGGCATGTTCCCGGAGGAGGGGCGCTCGGCGATCCAGGCCGCCGCGAAGGCGATCGCCGACCTGCGGCTCGGCCGCGTCGACGAGGAGACGACCGCGAACGTCGGGGTGATCGCCGGCGGGACCGCCGGGAACATCGTTCCCGAGTGGTGCACGTTCCTCGCGGAGGCGAGGTCGCAGAGCGAGGCGAAGCTGAGCGAGCTCGTGCAGGAGATGCTCGACGCGTTCTCGTTCGCGGCGACCGAGGCGGACTGCGAGGTGCAGACGCAGTTCGCAAGAGCTACAAGCGGCTACCGGTTCAAGCGCGAGGACGACGTCGTGCAACTCGCGGCGACCGCGCTCGAGCGCTGCGGCTACGAGGTCTCGTACGCGCTCTCCGGCGGCGGGGCGGATGCGAACGTCTTCAACGAGCGCGGCCTGCGGTGCGTCAATCTCGCGAACGGGATGTCCGACATCCACACGCCGGACGAGCACATCGCGGTCGCCGATCTCGACGGGATGGTCGAGGTGACGCTCGCGCTCGTCGACGCAGCGCGCGCCGCCTGATGGAGGAACGCCGCCTCGGCCCGGTCATCGGGCTCGGCACGTGGAACACATTCGGGTCGGACGACCGGCTGCCGCCGAGGTCGTCGCAGCTGCGCTCGACGCGGGCGTGCGGCTCTTCGACTCGTCGCCGATGTACCGCGGCGCGGAGGAATCGCTCGGAGCGGCGCTCGCATCGCGTCGCTCGGAGGCGACGGTCGCGACGAAGATCTGGGCCGACTCGGTGGACGACGGACGCGAGCAGTACCGCCGCCAGGTCGAGTGGTTCGGGCGCGTCGAGATCGAGCAGATCCACAACCTGGCTGCGTGGCGCGAACAGCTCGAGTGGCTCGAAGGCGAACGCGACGCCGGCCGTATCGACAAGCTCGGCGTGACGCACTACGCCGCGAGTGCGTTCGGCGAGCTCGCCGAGGCGTTGCGCACGCGCCGGTTCGACGTCGTGCAGCTGCCGTACAACCCGCACGAGCGTGAGGTCGAGCGTGAGCTCCTGCCGCTGGCAGCGGAGCTCGGCGTTGCGGTGATCGTGATGCGTCCGCTCGGCGAAGGCGCGCTCGTCCGGCGGTCACCGAGCGCGGACGAGCTCGCGCCGCTGCGGGAGTTCGGCATCGAGACGTGGGGGCAGGCGCTCCTCAAGTGGGCGCTCTCCGACGAGCGCGTCGACGTCGCGATCCCGGCGACCTCCCGACCCGAGCGACCCGCCGAGAACGCGCGGGCCGGCGAGCCGCCCTGGTTCGGCCCGGACGAACGCGCTCTCGTGGAGCGGCTCGCGGCATGAAGCCCGACGACGCGCGCACGGTGTACGACGGCAAGCTGATCGATGTCACGATCGAGCGTTGGGGTAACCGCGAGCGCGAGATCGTCGAGCATCCCGGTGCGGTCGCGATCGTCGCGATCGACCGCAAGGATCGGCTCTGGCTCGTTCGGCAGCTGCGCGAGGCGACGCGCAAGGAGCTCGTCGAGCTGCCGGCCGGAACGCGCGAAGAGGGCGAGGAGCCGCTCGCGACCGCGAAGCGCGAGCTGCGCGAGGAGTGCGGGCTGACCGGCGGCGAGTGGCGCGAGCTCGGCGCCTTCTGGACGACACCCGGCTTCACGCGCGAGCACATGGTCGTCTTCCTCGCCGAAGGCGTCGACGAGGGGGATGCAGAGCTCGAGGACGACGAGGACGTCGAGGTCGTGCACTGGGACGTGCGCGCGATCGAGTCGAGGCTCGCGGAGCTCGAGGATGCGAAGACGCTCGCGGGTCTCCTTCTCTTTCTCCAGCACCGTTCGGCCAGCTAGAGTCCGCGCGATTTTGCGCATCGGCGTCGCCAAGGAGATCAAGACCGACGAGTACCGCGTCGCGCTGACGCCTGCCGGCGCGCGCGAGCTCGTGCAGACGCGGGCACGACGTGCTCGTCGAGACGACCGCCGGCGAGGGAAGCGCGTTCACGGACGCCGACTACGAGCGCGCCGGCGCGCGGATCGCATCCGTCGACGACGTCTGGGCGGACTCCGAGCTGCTGCTGAAGGTGAAGGAGCCGATCGAGTCGGAGTACAAGCGCCTGCGCGAAGGCCTCGTCCTCTTCACGTACCTGCACATCGCGGCGGACGAGCCGTTGACGCGCGCGCTCGTCGACGAGCGGCATCACCGCCGTTGCGTACGAGACCGTCGAGACCGACGACCGGCGGCTGCCGCTGCTCGCCCCGATGAGCGAGATCGCAGGCCGGCTCGCCGCGCAGGCGGGCGCGTACTTCCTCGAGAAGCCGCTCGGCGGTCGCGGGCTCCTGCTCGGCGGCGTGCCGGGCGTCGCGCCGGGCCGCGTGCTCGTGCTCGGCGGCGGCGTCGTCGGCTACAACGCGGCGATCATCGCGATCGGCCTCGGCGCGCAGGTGACGATCCTCGACCGCTCGATCGACCGGATGCGCTACCTCGACGAGATCCTCTCCGGCCGTGTCAGCACGGTGATGTCGTCGACGCTGCAGATCGAGTCGTCGATCGCCGAGGCGGACGTCGTGATCGGCGCGGTGCTCGTCCCCGGTGCGCGCGCGCCGAAGCTCGTCACGCGCGAGATGCTCGGCGTGATGAAGAAGGGCGCCGTGATCGTCGACGTCGCGATCGACCAGGGCGGCTGCGTCGAGACTGCGCACGCGACGACGCACAGCGATCCGGTGTACGAGGTCGACGGCATCATGCACTACTGCGTCGCGAACATGCCGGGCGGCGTGCCGATCACCTCGACGAAGGCGCTGACGAACGCGACGCTGCCCTACGTCGAGGCGATCGCCGAGCACGGCCTCGCCGAGGCGGTCGCGCAGGACCCGGCGCTCGCGCTCGGCGTGAACGTGCTCGACGGGAAGATCACGTACGAGGCCGTCGCCGAGGCGCACGGCCTCGAGTACACGCCGCTCGGGGATGTTCTTCCGCTGACGCCGCGTAGGCATGCCGGACTGGGATTGGAGCCGCGTCGTCTTCGACCACGTGAAGGTCGGAGTCCGCGACGCGGAGGCAAGCAAGCAGTTCTACCGCACGGTGCTCGGTGCGCTCGAGATCCCGCCGCTCTGGGAGGACGAGCGAGGCGGGCAGTACGCGAACCTCGTCGTCGTCGAGGCGGACACGCCGACCGTGCCGCTGCACATCGGCTTCGTCGCGCGGACGCAGGCGGAGGTCGACGCGTTCCACAGAGCGGCGCTCGAGGCCGGGTACGAGGACAACGGCGCTCCCGGCGTTCGCGAGCAGTACAGCTCGGAGGCGGCCGGCAGCTACTACGCGGCGTTTGTGCTCGACCCGGACGGCAACAACATCGAAGCCGTCCATCGCGGGGAGTACCGCTAGGCCGGCGTCTGCGGGCGCCTGCGGCTTCGGCTTCTTCTGCGGCGTGAACCGGACGACGAGCCACGTGATGCCGGCGGCAGCGCCGATCACGCGGCGATGTAGACGACGAAGAGGAGTAGGCCGATGGCGTCCTGCAAGGCGAACCTAGAATAGCCAGCATGGCCGGGAAACGCGCTCAGAAGAACCAGCCCGCGCCTGCGTGATCGTCCTCGACGCGGTCGGAGCCGGCGCGCTGCCGGACGCCGACCAGTACGGAGACGAGGGCTCGAACACGCTCGCGAACGTCGCCGACGCCGTCGGCGGCCTCGATCTGCCGAACATGGAGGCGCTCGGGCTCGGCAACGTCGAGCCGCTCGCGGGTTGCCCGCCGCAGCCGGGCGCGCCTGCGGTCGCGGGCCGCCTCCTCGAGCGCTCGAAGGGCAAGGACACGACGACCGGCCACTGGGAGCTGATGGGCGTCGTCACCGCGCAGGCCTTCCCGACGTACCCGCACGGCTTCCCGCACGACGTGATCGATCCGTTCATGCACGGTACGGGGCGCGGTGTCCTCGGGAACAAGCCGGCGTCGGGCACGGACATCATCCAGGAGCTCGGCGAGGAGCACCAGAAGACGGGCAAGTGGATCGTCTACACGTCGGCCGACTCGGTCTTCCAGATCGCGGCGCACGAGGACACGGTCCCGCTCGACGAGCTCTACGAGGCGTGCAAGATCGCGCGGGAGCTCCTGACCGGCAAGCACGCGGTCGGTCGTGTGATCGCGCGGCCGTTCACCGGCACGCCGGACAACTACGTGCGCACGCCGAACCGTCACGACTACTCGCTCGAGCCGCGGCGGCCGAACTACCTCTCGCTCGTGCGCGACGCAGGCGTCACCGTTCACGGCGTCGGCAAGATCAGCGACATCTTCGCCGGCATCGACATCGACGAGTCGCATCCGACGAAGTCGAACATCGACGGCATCCAGCAGACGGAGAAGCTGCTTCAGGAGCTCGACGAGGGCTTCATCTTCACGAATCTCGTCGAGACCGATTCGCTCTGGGGCCATCGCAACGACCCGGTCAACTTCCATCGCTGCCTGCAGGACTTCGATCGACGGCTCCCCGACCTGTTGGAGGCGCTGCGGCCCGGCGACCTCTTGATCATCACGTCGGATCACGGCTGCGACCCGACGACACCGTCGACCGACCACTCGCGCGAGCACGCGCTGCTCCTCGCCTACGTCGCCGGGCGCAACGCCGCCGGCCTGGTGCACGAAGGAGAGTTCGCCGACGTCGGTGCGACGGTGAATGCATGGCTCAAGGGGAAGGCGCCGTCCCGCGGCATCCCCGGCCAGCCCATCCTCGCGCCGTAGCGTGGTTCGGGCCGCGGAGCTCATCCAGCGGAAGCGCGACGGCCACGAGCTTCCGGCTGACGAGCTGACGGAGCTCGTGCTCGCATATGCGCGCGGCGAGGTGCCCGACTATCAGCTCGCGGCCTTCTGCATGGCCGTCTACTTCCAGGGGCTCTCGAGCGCGGAGACGTTTGCGCTCACCGACGCGATGGTGCGAAGCGGCGAGACGATCGACCTCGGCGGCGCGCTCGGCCGCCGGGTCGTCGACAAGCACTCGACGGGCGGCGTAGGGGACAAGACGACGCTCGCGGTCGGCCCGATCGTCGCGGCATGCGGCGTGCCGTTCGGGAAGATGAGCGGCCGCGGCCTCGGCCATACCGGGGGGACGCTCGACAAGCTCGAGGCGATCCCCGGGTTCCGCGTCGAGCTCTCGACCGACGAGTTCATCGCGCAGGTGCGCGAGGTCGGGCTCGCGATCGTCGGGCAGACTGCAAACCTCGTTCCCGCGGACAAGAAGCTCTATGGCCTGCGTGACGTGACAGCGACGGTCGACAACGTCTCGCTGATCGCGGCGAGCATCATGTCGAAGAAGATCGCTGCCGGCGCAGACGCGATCGTGCTCGACGTCAAGGTCGGCGACGGTGCCTTCATGAAGACGCTCGCAGACGCCCAGGTGCTCGCGGAGACGATGCTCGCGCTCGGGCGGCGTGCCGGCCGCGACGTCGCGTGCGTCTTGACCGACATGGAGCAGCCGCTCGGGCACGCCGTCGGGAACGCGCTCGAAGTGCGCGAGGCGGCGGCGACGGTTCGGGGCGAAGGCCCGGCGGATCTGACCGAGCTCGTGATCGACGCGTGCGCGCATCTGCTCGCGCTGTCCGACCTGGGGATCGACCGCGAGGAGGGTCGACGCCGCTCCGAGCAAGCGGTCGCGGACGGGTCGGCCTGGGACGCGTACGAGCGCTGGATCCGCGCGCAGGGCGGCGACCCCGACCTGGCCGCACTGCCGAAGGCGCCGCTCGTGCGGGAGGTGTTCGCGCCACGTTCGGGCTTCGTGCGCGCGCTCGCCGCGCTGCCGGTCGGCATGGCGGCCCTCCACCTCGGCGCCGGACGCACCGACAAGGACGGCTCGATCGACGCGGCCGTCGGCGTCGTCTGCCTGAAGAAGCGCGGCGACGCGGTCGAGGACGGCGAGCCGCTCGCGGAGATCCACGCGCGGGACGAGTCGAGTGCGACCGGGGCCGCAGCCGAGGTTCTCGCGGCGTACGAGCTCGCCGACGAGCCGCCGCGTCCGCAGCCGATCGTGCTCGACACGCTCGGGTGACGACGTTCCGCAACCGCTTTCTCGACCGCTTTCAGTGGATCGACGGGCACGCGGACATTCTCGGCATGTTCGCCGATGGCGACTTGCTCGCCCACGTGGGGGACGCGCTCGTGGAGCCGTTCCGCGATCGCGGCTTCACGAAAGTCGCCGGCGTCGAGGCGCGCGGCTTCGTCCTTGGCACTGCGGCCGCACTGGCTGCGGGCGTCGGCTTCGTCCCGATCCGGAAGTCGGGGGCGATCCACCCCGGACCCAAGGCTCGGAAGCACTCGGAACCCGACTGGCGCGGCGACCGTCACGAGCTCTCGGTGCAGCGCGCCGTCATCGGCGCCGGCGACCGCGTCCTCGTCGCCGACGACTGGGCCGAGACCGGGAGCCAGGCCATCGCGGCTCGCGCGCTGATCGAGGCGACCGGCGCGGCGTTTGCCGGCCTCTCGCTCCTTGTCGACCAGCTCGCGGAAGAGACGCGTGCAAGGCTCGAGCCCGTCGCGGCGGTCGTTCGCTATGAGGAGCTGCCGCTGAACGAGTGACGCCGTTTACGACCACGAGTCTCGATCTCGGAGCGCTGTGGGGGCGCCAGGGATTGCCCAGTCGAATACCGCACCGCCGCTAGCGTGGACGCATGCCCGAGCTGCCCGAGGTCGAGACCGTGCGCCGGCGGATCGCGCCCGTACTCGAAGGGCGGCGCTTCGAGCGCGTTGAGATCACCGACCCGCGGCTCGTGCGTCCCTACGAGCCGGCCGAGGTGGCGGCCGAGCTCACGGGCGAGCACGTCGCGGCGGTCGAGCGTCGCGGCAAGTATTTGATTGTTCGGTTCGAGTCGGGAAGAGCGCTCCTGATCCACCTCCGGATGACGGGGTCGTTGCGGGCCTTCGACACGGGCGTCGACGAGGACGACGCGCATCGAAGGGCTGTTGTCAGATTAGATAACGGATCGGACGTCGCCTACCGCGACGTCCGCCGTTTCGGCACCTGGCTCTTGCTCGAGCCGGGCGAGCTCGACGAGTACCTCGCTGCACGGCTCGGCGAGGAGCCGTTCGACGCGCTCTTCACCGTCGCGCGGCTCGGCGAGCGCCTACAGAAACGCCGCGCGCCGATCAAGGCCGCGCTCCTCGACCAGCGCACACTCGCCGGCATGGGGAACATCTACGTCGACGAAGCGCTCTGGCGCTCCCGCATCCATCCGCTGCGGCCCGCCGAGAGCCTCGACAAGAACGAGCTGCGGCGCCTTCACACAGCGATCCGCAAAGCACTCGAGCACGGCATCGCGCGGCAGGGCTCGACACTGCGCGACTACCGGCTGCCCGACGGCGGCGAGGGCCGCATGCAACGCGAGTTCAAGGTCTACGGACGGGGCGGCGAGCCGTGCGACCGGTGCGGCACGCCGATCGCGAAGTCACGCGTCGGCGGGCGCGGGACCTGGTTCTGCCCGACGTGCCAGCCGGAGCAGCCGGGTGCGACTCAGGCGGCGCGCAAGTCGTCGAGCCGACCCTCGCGGTCGAGGCGCCAGAGCTCGGTGTAGCCGCCGATCGGCGTGCCGTCGATCAGGATCTGCGGCACGGTCCAGCCGCCGGTCAGCCGCTGCAGGGTCTGCCTGAAGGCAGGATCCTCGTCGAGCGAGACCTCGTCGTAGTCGAGCCCTCTCGCGTCGAGGAGCGCCTTCGCCCGGACGCAGTAGCCGCACCACCGCGTCGTATACATCTGAATTCGGGCCACCAGCGGTTGTAACGCCGAAAGGCCGGGATCCGTTCCCGTCCCTAGACTCGGAGAGCCATGGCCGGACGCTCCTACACGACCGAGGCGGTCGTCCTCCGCTCGATCCGCTTCGGCGAGGCCGACCGGGTGCTCCACCTCTACACCGCCGACCGCGGGCGGATCGGCGCCGTCGCCAAGGGCGTCCGCAAGACGAAATCCCGCTTCGGCGGACGGCTCGAGCCGCTGTCGCACGTCGAGCTCCTGCTCCACCAGGGAGCGGGGGAGCTGCAGACGATCACCGGCGTCCAGCTCGTGCGTGCGCACGACGCGGCGCGCTCCGACTACTACCGGCTGAGCGCCGGGCTGATCGGCGCCGAGGCGATGCTGCGGCTCTTTCCGGAGCAGGAGCAGAACGATCGCGCCTTCACCGCGCTCACGCGCTTCCTCGACCTGCTCGACGACGCGCCGCACGCTGCGGACCGTCCCTCGCTCGACCCGCTCGCGCTCTCGTTCCAGCTGAAGCTGCTCTGGCTCTCCGGCTATCTGCCGCACCTGACGAGCTGCGCCGAATGCGGCGCCGACGACGCAACGCTTGTCGGCTACTCGCCGCGCTCCGGCGGTGCGGTGTGCCGCGCATGCGCGAATGCGACGGAGTCGCTCGCGCTCAGCAGTGAAGGCATCGCCGGCATCGAAGCGCTGCTCGCGAGCCCGCTCGCCGATGCGGCCGCGCTTGCGCTCACCGAGCGCGCGACGCGCGACGCGCTTCGCGTGGTCACGGCGAGCTACGAGTACAACGGCGGCTTCCGCCTGAAGACGCTCTCCGCGTAGCCGAGCCGTGAGGCGCGACCTCGGAGACGGCTTCGAGCTGGACGACGAACCGGCGCGACTCGATCGCGACGCGGTGCATGCATATCTCGGCGGCGAGTCGTACTGGGCGAAGGGCCGCACGCGCGAGCGCCAGGACGAGTTGATCGACGGAAGCAGCCACGTCGTCGGTCTCTACCGCGACGGCCGGCAGGTCGGCTTTGCGCGGGCCGTCGACTGCGACGCCGCCGGCTTCGTCTACCTCGCGGACGTCTACGTGCTCGACGAGTGCCGCGGACGCGGGCTCGGCGTCGAGCTCGTGCGCGAGATCGTCGAGAACGGCCCGTACGCGGACCGGCGTTGGATCCTGCACACGCGCGACGCGCACGAGCTGTACCGAAAGTTCGGCTTCGGGCCGAACGAGCGGCTCGCCGAGCGCCCGGCGCAGGATCCCGGGCGATGAGTTCTGCCGGCCGACGGCGTCTGAGACTCAGATCAAGCACACCCGACGAGCGGAGGCGACGTGACCCTGAAGACGTTCAATCTCTTCCACGGCGAGACCCAGGATGTGCCCGAAGGGGCGCCGGGGCATCCCGGCAAAGCCGCACGCGTACGCTCCAAGATCGGCGGATCGCGGCTCGGCATGAGCGTCTACGAGATCCCGGCTGGCGAGGCAATCGGCCCTTACCACTGGGAGTGGACCGATGAGGAGTGGCTGATCGTGCTCGCCGGCTCGGCAACGGTTCGTACCGCGGACGGGGAGCAAACGCTCGAGCCCGGCGATGTCGCAGCCTTCCCGACAGGCCCAGAGGGCGCGCATCAGGTTCGCAACGCGAGCGGCGAGACGGTGCGCGTGGCGATCGTCTCGACGATGAACGAGTTCGGGATCGTCGAGTACCCGGAAGAGAAGCGCGTCGGCATCTGGGCGGGACCAGAGCACTTCGTGCTGGAGAAGCCGTCCACTTGACCGGCCTTGACTAGGGCGCGGCGGTGAAGTTCCTGAACTGCAGCTGACCGCGCTCGCAGACCGGCGTGGGCGGGACGATGGGCGCGTCGAGCGTCCCGCCGCCGATCGACACGCGCAGCGTCACCGCTTTCGGCTCGCAAGGCTGATCGGTCGGCTCGCTGCCGCCGGGGATGTCGGGGGAGAAGCGAGCGTCGGCGGTCGCGGCGTCGCCGGGCTTGAGATCGACGCGCACGGCAGTCGCCGTCCCCGGCTGGTCCGGCGTCACCGAGCTCGGCAGCTTCGCACCGCTCTGGGAGAGGAGCTGCGCGACCGGAAGGCCCGAGACGAAGCACTCGGAGTCGGACTGATTCGTGAGCCGGAGCCGGTACGCGATCTGGCCGGCGCCGGCGCTGCCCGGGATCGCCGCGAAGTTGCCGGCGAGCGCGGAGGCAAGACATGGAGCAGCCGCGACCGTCGACGACGCGGTCGCCGCGTTGACCGTGACCGTCCGCGTCGTCGTGTGCGTTTGCGTGACGGTGACCGTCGTCGTGCTACCACTGCCGCCGCAGCCCGCCAGCGTAACGACGAACGCGACCGCTACGAGCGCGCGCTTCATGCCTTCGGCGAGCTCCACGGCCGCCCGAGCGCATCGTCGAGCCACGCGGCGACGCCGGAGATCGGGATCCGCTCCTGCGAGAGCGAGTCGCGGTCGCGCACCGTGACGGTCTCGTCTTCCAGGGTCTGCTCGTCCGTCGTGAATGCCCACGGGGTACCGATTTCGTCCTGGCGGCGGTAACGCCTGCCGATCTGGCCGCTGTCGTCGTACTCGACCGTGTGGCGCCGGCGCAGCTCCTCGAAGAGCGTGCGGGCGCGGCCGGCCATGCCCTCGTCGCGCGGGATCAGGGGCAGCACCGCTGCCTTCACCGGCGCGACCGCGCGGGTGGAGGCGCAGAACCGTCCGCTCGCGCTCGCCGACGACCTCCTCGTCGTATGCGTCGCAGAGCATCGCCACGAAGATGCGCTCGATCGACACCGCCGGCTCGATCACGTACGGCGTGTAACGCTCGCCTTCCTGGCCGACGAACTCGAGCTTCGTGCCCGACGCCTGCGTGTGCTGGGTCAGGTCGAAGTCGCCGCGGTTCGCGATGCCCTCGAGCTCCTGCCAGCCGATCGGGTACAGGTACTCGATGTCGCTCGTGCCGCTCGAGTAGTGCGAGCGCTCCGACTCGTCGTGCTCGCGCACACGCAACATCGACTCGCGCAGCCCGAGCGACGTGTACCACGTGAAGCGCTGCTCGATCCAGTAGCGGTACCACTGCTCTGCGTCTGCAGGCGGGACGAAGTACTCCATCTCCATCTGCTCGAACTCGCGCACGCGAAAGAGGAAGTTGCCGGGCGTGATCTCGTTCCGGAACGACTTGCCGGTCTGTGCGATCCCGAACGGTGGCTTGCGTCGCGCGAGCTGCAGCACGTTCTTGAAGTTGATGAAGATGCCCTGCGCGGTCTCCGGGCGGAGATAGGCGGTCGAGGAGCCGTCCTCCATCGCGCCGACCTGCGTCTGGAACATCAGGTTGAACTGCCGCGGCTCGGTGAGGTCGCACTCGGAGAACTCGCCCGGCCGCCGGGACGGCTTCTTGCCGCAGTGCGCGTCCTCGAGCCGGTCGGCGCGGAACCGGAGCTTGCAGGTGCGGCAGTCGACGAGCGGGTCGCTGAAGCCGCCGACATGCCCCGATGCCTGCCAGACGGACGGGTTGAGAATGACGGCCGAGTCGATCGCGACGATGTCGTCGCGCTCCTGCACCATCGCCCGCAGCCAGAGCGAGCGGATGTGGTTCTTCATCAGCACGCCGTAGTGGCCGTAGTCGTACGTCGAGCTGAGCCCGCCGTAGATCTCAGACGACGGGAAGACGAAGCCGCGCCGTCGGCAGAGCGAGACGATCTTGTCCATCGTGACCTGTGGTGCCTCGGCGGCCATGGGGCCGTACCGTATCCACCGTGGCGGCGACACCAGCGATCGCAGCGGTCGAGCGGGCGGGAATCCGCTTCGGCCTCCACGAGTACGAGCACGACCCCGCCGCGACGTCGTACGGGGACGAGGCCGTCGCCAAGCTCGGGGTCGACCCGGCTCGGATCTTCAAGACGCTCGTCGTCTCGGTGGACGGCGAGCTCCGCATCGCGTGCGTCCCGGTCTCGGCGCAGCTCGACCTGAAGGCGCTCGGCAAGCGTGCGCGACTCGCCGACAAGGGCGATGCACAACGGGCGACCGGCTACGTCAGCGGCGGCACGAGCCCGCTCGGGGGACGCCGCGCGCTGCCGACGCATCTCGACGACTCCGCGCTCGAGCACGAGACGATCCTCGTGAACGCCGGGCGGCGCGGCCTGCAGCTCGAGCTCGACCCGCATGACCTCGCGCGCCTCACCGACGCACGCATCCACGCGATAGCGTCCGCCGCGTGACGACGCATCCCGTCGAGCTCCACGTGGTCTCCGACGCGACCGGGGAGACCGCTGCGCGGCTCGTGCAGGCGCTGGAGGCGCAGTTCCCGGATCAGGAGTTCGTCGAGATCCGGCATCCGCGCGTCGAGTCGGCCGACGACCTTCACCTCGCCGTCAACCGGATGAAAGGACGGCCGGCGGTCGTCGTCTACACGCTCGTCCACCCGGAGTTGCGCGAGATGATGCGTACGCTGTGCCGGCGCGCGCGGTTGCACTACTGCGACCTGCTCGGCCAGCCGATCGACGCGGTCGCGCGCGTCTCCGGCATGGCGGCGCGGATGACGCCGGGCTCGCGACCGCCGCTCAACTCCGCCTACTTCAAGCGGATGGAGGCGATCGAGTTCGCCGTGCGCTTCGACGACGGCGTCGGCCGCGGCCTCGACGAGGCCGATCTGGTGCTCGTCGGCGTCTCGCGCACGTCGAAGACGCCGCTCTCGATCTACCTCGGCTACCTCGGTCACAAGGCCGCGAACGTGCCCGTCGTGAAGGGAATCGAGCCGCCCGCCGATCTGTTCACGATCGACCCGCGCAAGATCGTCGGGCTCACTATCGACCCGAATCGCCTCGTCGAGATCCG
The DNA here is from genome assembly GCA_963838985.1 of uncultured Actinomycetes bacterium. GTDB lineage: Bacteria > Actinomycetota > Thermoleophilia > Gaiellales > Gaiellaceae > Palsa-739. Next base: position 69,139 of record CAWITF010000001.1, on the reverse strand, counting down.
TCGCGCGCGCGTGCGCACGATGGGCGCGGCGCGGAACCGGCAGTACGCCGAGCTGATGGAGATCTACGAGGAGCTCGAAGAGGCGTCGAAGCTGCACCGGCGGCTCGGCTGCCCGGTGATCGACATCTCCGAGCTCTCGATCGAGGAGACGGCCCATCGCGTGCTGCGCGTGCTCGAGGAACGGCTGAGCGCCGCGTGAAGAACGAGAAGGGCTCGGTCCCGCTCCGTTACTGGGCGCTCTGGTGGTCGCTCATCGTAGTCGCGGACGTCGTCTTCTACGTCCTGCTGACGCCGATCTGGATCGGGCTGCGTGCGCTCGCGTGGCTCGCGGAGTTCCGAGCGCGGCGCCGGCGGTAGAACCGGCGCCGCGCTCAGTCGTTCCTACGTCCCGGATTGGACGCAGCCGCGCGCCGCGTTCGAGTACTCGAGCTGGAGCATGTAGTGATGGCCGTTGATCGTCTGGTTGTACGCCGCCGCGCCTGAGCCGGTCAGCGCGCCCCACGACCATGCGCACTTGTCGCCGTTCTCGTAGCCGGCGATGTCGTACCACGCGTTCCCGTTCGAGTCGGTGATCGCCTCGTTGTGCTCGTGCGACATGACGTTGATCGTCGCGTCGCCCGCGCCGCCGTTCGGGTGGTAACCCGCATCGCAGCCGGAGACCCCGTCGGTGTAGGGCTGGTTGGCATAGAGGATCTCGCTCGACCCACTGCCGATCCAGCTGTGGTACGCGCAGTACTGCGTGAACGCACAGCTCGACGAGTCCATGCAGCTGCCGACGCCCTTCGGCGTGAACAGGAAGTACAGCGTGCTGCCGCCCGTCGGCCAGCCGTGCGCCGCGACGACCTTCTTGATCTCGGCCTGGATCTGCGCGTCGCTCAGGCAGACCTTGGTCGCACTGTCCGTGCAGCCGTTCGCCGGGAACGAGTCCGTGACCGTGGCGGTGCCGGCGTACGTCGACTTGTATTGCACCTTGCCGGCGCCGTCGCCGTATTGCTGCGCCGTGTAGTAGACGTTCGTCGACTTGCCCGAGTCCGCGGCGACGTCGCCGAGGAAGCGGTTGATCAACGTGTCGTAGCCGGTGTCGATCGAGTACCCGCTCGGAATCCAGAAGATCGAGTACGTCGTGTTCGTGTGCATCACCGGCCCGTTGTGGTAGCGGAGCTGGCCGAAGCCGTTCGTTGCACGGTAAGCGCCGTTCAGCGTCGGAACGACGCCGCGGGCGTGTGCCAGACCGGGATTCGTCGCCGGATCGGGCACGGCCTGGGCCGAGCCGACGGCAACGGTTGTCGCGAGCGCGACGAGAGCGAGGCAGCAGAGCCTGCGCATAGGGGACCCCTCCTCCTAGTGGACTGACGGCGCTGGGATCATTAGCGGTCGTGTCGGACGTGTCAAGCGAGCAGCTGCACGTCGAGCGGCCGCTCTCCGTCAGGCCCGACGAGGTACCCGCCGGCGCCGGCGTTGCCCGTCAGCACGGCCCGGAGCTCGGTGCCGGCGTAATGCGCGCCGACCCCGTCGTCGAGCGCGATCCCGGGCGGGAAGCCCTCCCGGACGAGCTGCGTGTAGACGGGCCGCCGGCGCTCCTCGCCGTCGTAGTGCGGGCACGCGCTGCCGGGCAGGAAGCCGAGCCCGTCGCGCATCCCTTCGAGCTGCGGGCCGAACGAGTCGGTGACGCCGGCCTCGAACCAGCAGATCATCCCGGCGCTCCACCCGGTGAGGAGGACGCCCGCCTGCCAAGCCTCGCGCAGGATCCGGTCGAAGCCGTGCACGCGCCAGACGGCGAGCATGTTCGCCGTGTTCCCGCCGCACACGAGGATCACGTCGGCGGCGAGCGCAAGCTCTCGGAGGTCGGCAGGCGGCCAGGGATAGAACGAGAGCCGCGTCAGCTCGCCGGCAAGGCCTTGGGGCGGATCGGTGTATTCGGGCGCCGCCGCGTGGTCGACGAGCACACGGTCGCCGCCTGCGAGCTCGAGGACGCGATTCCAGAGCGCCGGGGATCGGGAATCCACCCATGCCGACGATCTGCCGTGATTGACTATCGCCGCTCATGAGCCGTTTTGTATACGACTTCGACGAGCCCTCCGAGGGCGGCCGAGAGCTGCTCGGCGGCAAGGGCATCGGCCTCGCCGAGATGACGCAGCTCGGCGTGCCCGTGCCGGCCGGCTTCACGATCACGACCGACGCGTGCCGCGCCTACATGCGCGCCGGGGGGATGCCCGACGGGCTCGAAGCCGAGGTCGCGACGCACATCGCGCGGCTCGAGGAGAAGACGGGCAAGCGCTTCGGCGACCACGACGATCCGCTGCTCGTCTCGGTGCGCTCCGGCGCCGCGATCTCGATGCCGGGGATGATGGACACGATCCTCAACCTCGGCCTGAACGACGACGCAGTCGCGGGCCTCGAGCGCACGACGGGTAACGCGCGCTTTGCGCGCGACTCGTACCGCCGGCTGATCCAGATGTACGGCGAGGTCGTCGACGGCATCGACGGCCACCGCTTCGAGCAGGCGCTCGGCGATCTGAAGCGCGCCCGCGGCGCGCAGCAGGACGTCGATCTCTCCGCCGACGACCTCTCGGAGCTGATCGAGACGTACAAGGGGATCTACCGCCAGGAGACGGGGGACGACTTCCCGCAGGACGCACAGGAGCAGCTGCGGCGTGCGGTGCTCGCGGTCTTCCAGTCGTGGGAGAACCCGCGCGCGCAGGTCTACCGCCGCACGTACGCGATTCCCGACGACATCGGCACCGCCGTGAACGTCGTGCAGATGGTGTTCGGGAACAAGGGCGACCGCTCGGCGACCGGCGTCTGCTTCACGCGCAACCCGTCGACGGGCGAGTCAGGACTCTACGGCGAGTACCTCGTGAACGCGCAGGGCGAGGACGTCGTCGCGGGCATCCGCACGCCGCAGCCGATCGAGGAGATGCGCGCGCGGCTCCCCGAGGCGTTCGATCAGCTGCTCGAGACCATGCAGCGACTGGAGCAGCACTACCGCGACATGCAGGACATCGAGTTCACGATCGAGGAAGGCACGCTCTACCTGCTGCAGACGCGCTCGGCGAAGCGAACCGCGGCGGCTGCGCTGCGCGCCGCGTCCGACATGACGAACGAAGGGCTGATCTCGCGCGAGGACGCAGTCGCGCGCATCGATCCCGCCGCGCTCGACCAGCTGCTGCATCCCATGCTCGACCCGAACGCCGAGTTCGAGGTCGCCGCGCGCGGGCTGAACGCGTCGCCCGGTGCGGCGTGCGGCGCCGTCGTGCTCGACGCCGACACGGCGGAGGAGCGCGGCAAGGCGGGGGAGTCCGTGATCCTCGTCGGCTGGGAGACGACGCCCGACGACATCCACGGGATGATCCAGGCGAAGGGCGTGCTCACCGCGCACGGCGGCATGACGTCGCACGCGGCCGTCGTCGCGCGCGGGATGGGGAAGCCGTGCGTCGCCGGCTGCGAGGGGCTCGAGATCGACATGGACGCACGCACGATCCGCATCGGCGGGACCGAGTTGCGCGAGGGCGACACGATCACGATCGACGGCGGCACCGGCCGCGTGATCGTCGGCGAGGTGCCGCTCGTGCCGCCGCAGATCAACGAGGATTTCGAGACGATCCTCGGCTGGGCCGACGAGCTGCGCCGCCTGAAGGTGCGCGCGAACGCGGACAACCCCCAGGACGCCGCCAAGGCGCGCGAGTTCGGCGCCGAGGGCATCGGGCTCTGCCGCACCGAGCACATGTTCTTCGGCGACGAGCGGCTGCGACTCGTGCAGGAGATGATCCTCGCCGCGGACGAGCAGGGTCGCCGCTCAGCGCTCGACAAGCTGCTCCCGTTCCAGCAGTCGGACTTCGAAGGGATCTTCGAGGTGATGGCGGGCTTGCCCGTGACGATCCGCCTGCTCGACCCGCCGCTGCACGAGTTCCTACCGCCGCTCGAGGAGGCGACGGACGAGCGGATGCGACATCGCATCAAGGTGCTCTCCGAGTCGAATCCGATGCTCGGTACGCGCGGCTGCCGGCTCGGCATCCAGTGGCCCGAGATCTACGAGATGCAGGTGCGCGCCATCGCGCGCGCGGCCAAAGCCGTGCAGGAACGGACGGGCGACGCGCCGCTCGTGGAGATCATGCACCCGCTCGTCGGCTTCCGGGAAGAGCTGCGACGGCTGCGCGAGCTGACCGAGGACGTGATGCGGGAAGAGGGGCCGGAGCTCGAGTACCTCTGCGGCACGATGATCGAGCTGCCCCGCGCCGCGCTTCGCGCCGACGAGATCGCCGAGGTCGCCGACTTTTTCTCCTTCGGCACGAACGACCTGACGCAGACGACGCTCGGCATGTCGCGCGACGACGCCGAAGGCAAGTTCCTGACCTTCTATCTCGAGGACGGCGTGCTCGAGACGAATCCGTTCGAGACGCTCGACCAGGGCGGCGTCGGCGACCTGATGCAGATCGGCGTCGAGCGCGGGCGCGAGACGAAGCCCGACATCAAGCTCGGGATCTGCGGTGAGCACGGCGGCGAGCCGAAGTCGGTCGAGTTCTGCCATCGGCTCGGCCTCGACTACGTCAGCTGCTCGCCGTACCGCGTCCCGCTCGCGCGGCTCGCGGCGGCGCAGGCGGCGTTGAAGGACGGCAGCCGGGCCGAGTACGTCGCGAGCGGTGGCTAAGTACGAGCTGCTGATCGACGGGCGAAGCCGCTGGCGCGCGAGCTCCGAGGACGAGGTGCGGCGCTGGCTCGCCGAGTACCGCGAAGACCACGCGGAGGACGACCCCGACGCGACGCACGTGCAGGTGCGGCAGCTGTCGCGCTTCTCGTGGCTGACGGGCGGCAAGCTCGTGAATCCGGCGACGTTTCTCGCGCTCGTGGTGCTCGCCTTCGCGGCACCGGCGCAGGCGTCTCCGCAGCCGGGCGAGCATGCGTCGATCGACGTCGCAGTCGCGACACTCTGGAAGGCGCCGAATCTCGCACGTGCGATCGACCGGCCGTCACTGACGAACCCCGTCGATCCTGCGCTCTGGAGCCGCAACCTGGCGACGACGGCTTCGCGCGTCTGGCTCGACTCGCACGTGCAGACACAGGCCCTCTACGGGCAGGACGTCGTCGTGCTCGCGCGGAGCGGCGGCTGGGCCAAGGTTGCAGTCGTCGACGAGCCGGATCCGCAGGACGTGCACGGCTATCCGGGCTGGCTGCCGGTGTCGCAGCTGCGCCCGGCGTACGACGTCCGCGGGCGGAAGGTCGTCGTCGTTGCCCGGACGGGGCGGTTGCTCGTGCACGGCAAGACGGTGACGCTGAGCTATGGGACGCAGCTGCCGCTCGTGAAGTGGGGCGGCGACTTCGCCGTCGTGCGTACGCCCGACGGTCGCGGCACCGTCGTCGGCGTCGAGGATCCGTACGCGCCGTCGAACGCGTCGATCATCGCGCAGGCGAAGCGCTTCCTCGGCACGCACTACCTCTGGGGCGGGCTCTCGAGTTGGGGCTTCGACTGCTCCGGGATCATCTGGGATGTCTATCGCGCACACGGCCTGACGATCCCGCGCGATGCCGATCCGCAGATGCACCACGGGACGCCGGTCGCGCGCAGCGCGTTGCGAGCCGGCGACCTGTTGTTCTTCGGCTCACCCGGCTATGCGGAGCACGACGCGATCTATCTCGGGGGCGACCGGATGCTCGAGGCGCCCGACTCTGCGCATCGCGTGCGCATCGCGCCGGTGCGCTGGACGTACTTCATCGGCGCGCGGCGGTATTTGAGCCGTTAGCCCATGCCGCGGACGCGGAGGTACGCGACGATCACGCTCGCAGCAGCCACACCGACGACGCCGAGCGCGCCGACGAGCCCGACCTTGCCGTAGGCCGCGTGGCCGCGGCCCCAGTTCGCGAACGCGAGCGTGACGAGGATCCCGCCGACGAGGCCGCCGAGGTGACCGCCGATCGAGATGTTCCCGCCGGTGCCGTTGAAGGCGAAGTTGAGGATCAGGTTGAAGAGGATGAGCGACGCGGCCTGGCCGCCGAGCTTCCCCGTGTGCTGCCACTCGAGGATCAGCATCGAGCCGAGGATCCCGAAGATGGCGCCGGACGCGCCGACCGTGAACGAGTTCGGCGTCAGCAGGAGCGCGCCCGCCGAGCCGGCGAGGCCGGAGACGAAGTAGAGGAGGAGGTAGCGCGCCGAGCCGAGATACTGCTCGACGCCGCGGCCGATCCACCACAGCGCGAGCATGTTGAACCCGATGTGGATGATGTTGAGGTGCAGGAAGGCGGCGGTGATCAGCCGCCACCAGTCGCCGTGCGCGACGGCCGGCCCGTCAGAGGCCCCATTTGAGGAGCAGCGAGCCGCCGGGAGTGTCGATCCCGTTGCCCTGGACGGCGGTGATCAGGTAGATCGCGACGTTCGCCGCGATCAGCGCCTTCGTGACCGGGGCTTCGGTGACGCGCGCGCTCGTGCGGCGCACGACCCGGGGCGGCGCGACGCGGCGGCGGTTGCCGGCGTGGTCGGGACAGCGCAGCCCGACGGGTGCGACCGTCATGCACTCCGTGCAGATCGGGCGGCCGCACTCCGAGCACGAAAGACCCGTTTCGCGGTCGGGGTGGCGGTAGCACGTGGGCAGCCCCGTCTGCGTCGCCGACATCGGATTAGCCTAGCCCCGTGCTCATCCACGTCGCATTCACGCCGGGCGAGCAGACACCTGCGCCGATCGGGATCGTCGTCGACGTCCTGCGCGCCACCTCGACGATCGCGCAGGCGCTCGCCGCCGGGTACGAGCGCGTCCTCTGCTGCGCGGAGATCGACGAGGCGCGCGAGCTCGCGCGCGCGGAAGGGCCGGCGAAGCTCGCCGGCGAGCGCAGCCTGGAGTCGATTCCCGGCTTCGACTTCGGCAATTCGCCGCGCGAGCTCGCAGGCGAGCCGGAGGCCGCGACGCTCGTGCTCTCGACGACGAACGGAACGCGGCTGCTCGTCTCCGCCGCCGCGCGGTTCGAGCACGTGTACGTCGGCTCGCTGCTGAACCTCGATGCGGTCGCCGCGGCGGCGGCGTCGCACGGGGAGGACGTCGCCGTCCTCTGCGCCGGCGTTCTCGGCGAGCTCGCACTGGACGACGCGTACTGCGCCGGGCGGATCGCCGCGGCGCTCGGCGGCGACCGTGCCGACTCCGCGACGGCGGCGGTGCGGCTCGCCGAGAGCTATCCCGACGCGGCCGCCGGGCTCGGCGCGAGCCGCAGCGCGTGGAACCTCCGCCGGCACGGGCTCGAGGCGGACATCGAGTGGTGCGCGCGCGAGAACGCGCTCGCGGTCGTCCCGCGCTACGCGGGCGCGGTCGGCCCGGGCGTCTCCGTCACGCTCTAGAGAAAAGGGCGGCCCCGCAGAACGGGACCGCCCTTCTAGTGCTCGGGCTTCGCGGCTTGGCGAGCTTCCCGAGACCCCCGAGTGTTGCGGCTCAGAGACTTCGGCCGAAGCCCGAGCTCCCATGATTGCAGCGGTGTTGCCCGGTGTCCACTCCGGCTGCTGACAGGTTTCTGACTAGATTTGCTTGACAGGGGAACACGTGTTCGTGTAGAACATACGTTCCCATGATCGCCTGCCTCTCCATCCCCGGATTCGAGTTGAAGGCCGCATTGCGGGCCCGGCCGGCGCTCGGGCTGCAGCCGGCGGCCCTCGCGCCGGAGCCCGGCGGCGAGCCGCTCCTCGGCCCGGTGACGGCGGCGGCCGAGGCCGCGGGCGTGCTGCCGCGGATGCGGCTCGGTGAGGCACTCGCGACCTGCCCACAGCTCGTGCTCGTCGAGCCCGATCCCGCTGCGGCCGAGCTCGCGTGGGAGGAGATCGTCCGCTCGCTCGAGGACGCCGGGTTCTCCGTCGACCCGGCGGCGCTCGGCATCGCCTACTTCGAGACGCGCGGCGTCGAGCGGCTCTACGGTGGGCTCGAGGCCGCGCTCAAGCGCGCACTCGCATCGACCGGCTCGCAGTGGGATGCGCGCATCGGCGCGGCCGGCCGCCGCTTCGCGGCGCTCGCAGCCGCATCTGTCGCAAAGCCGGGGCAGCTGCTCGTCGTCCGCGACGAGGAGGTCGGCGGCTTCCTCGCGCCGCTCCCGCTCACGCTGCTGCCGCTCGAGCGGCAGCGCTACGAGGAGCTCGAAGCGCTCGGAGTGCGAAAGCTTGGACAGCTTGCTGGGCTCCCGGGTGGCGCCGTCGCCGAACGATTGGGGCCGGACGGCCGGCGCGCCTGGAGCCTGGCGAGAGGCGGCAACGCCGCGCGCGTACAGGGGAGGCGGCCGCCCGCGGAGCTCGCGGAGTCGCTCGAGTTCCCCGAGGCGGTCGGCAACGAGCTCACGCTCCGCCGTGCGCTCGGCGTGCTCGTCGAGACCGCACTCGCCCGGCCCGAGCGGCGAGACCGCTTCGTCCGCAAGGTCGCGCTCGCCGCGCGTCTGGTCGGTGGCGGCTCATGGCGGCGCACGCTGACGCTCCGTGAGCCAAGTGCCGACGGCGAACGCATCCGCATCGCGCTTGCACCGAGGCTCGCCGAGCTGCCTGCGCCTGTGCTCGAGCTCCGCATCGAGCTCGTCGCGCTCACCGAGCCGGCCGGACGCCAGCTCGAGCTGCTCGCCGCAGGCGCCGAAGATCGCACACGCCTGAGCGAAGGCCTGCGCCAGGTGCGCGCGAGCACCGGCTCGGGCTCGGTCTGCACCATCGTGGAGGTCGCACCGTGGTCACGGATTCCCGAGACGCGCGCGCTCTTCGTACCGCGGGACGACTGAACGAGCCGCGCCCGGCGCGCGTCGAAGCGAACTTCGACGGCACGCCGTGGCAGGTGAATCACCAGCCCGTCGCGCTGCTGCGCGAGGAGTGGCGCGTCCTCGACCGCTGGTGGACGGAGGAGCCGGTCGTCCGCCGCTACTTCGAGGTCGTGCTCGAGACGGGCGAGAACACCGTCGTCTTCCACGACGGCACCGGCGGGGGGTGGTTCACGCAGCGGGGGGCGTAGGGGAGCCGAAGCTCCCCTACGCGACGTTCGCTAGTTCTCGAAGTGGAACAGGTCGAACAGGTCGCTCAACCCGCTCATCCCGTCACGCGGTGGCGCCGGGGCGCCGTTCGCCTGGTACTTCCCGCGGGTCGAGCCGTTCTGCGGGCGGAGAGGATCCGACCCGTAGATCCACGACGGCGTCGGCGAACCGCTCGTCGGCGTGGCCGTGTCGAACAGGTGGTTGCGCGACGCGAGCGTCGGCAGTCCCCACAGCCGCTCGATGAACTTGAGCGTCGACGTGTGGTCAGCCGGCTTCTTCGACGTGATCACGCCGCGGCGGGCATGCGGCGAGACCACCCAGAGCGGCACGCGGACGCCGAGCCCGTACGCGTCGACCTGCGGCGGCGCGACGTGGTCGAAAAAGCCGCCGTGCTCGTCGTAGGTGAGCAGGAACGCCGACTTGCCCCAGTGCGGCGAGCCCTGCAGCGCCTGGATCGTCTGGCGCTGGAAGTTCATCCCGACGGCGACGTCGGCCGGCGGATGCTCGTCGAACTGCATCGAGAAGCTCGGGATGATCCAGCTCACGTTCGGCAGTGTTCCGGCCGCGCAGTCCTCGTAGTACTCGTCGATCGTCCGTGACGTCCGGTCGTCGAACGAGTACTTGTCCCAGAACACCGCGACGTTGTCGGTGTTCCCGTCGTCCACTCCGTCAGAGCCGATGTAGTAGATCTTCCAGCTCAGGTCGGCCTCGTCGAGCAGGTCGAGGATGATCGGCCACTGGGCGGACTTGAACGTGTCGTAGCCCCAGTAGCCGTTCGACGTGATCCCGCCGGACGTGCCGGTCATCAGGTAGAAGCGATTCGGCCACGTCGGCCCAAGCTGCGAGCAGTGATAGTTCGCGCAGAGCCCGGCGCTGTCGATCAGGCTGTAGTAGTAGGGGAGCTCCTTCGCGGTGTAATAGCCGATCGCGTTATTGCCGCTCGACTTGTAGAAGCCGTCCATCTTGCCGTTGTCCCACTGCTGGTGCACGGCCGTCCACGAGTGCGCGGGGTCAGGCGTCGTCAGCGACGTGAACTCGAACGGCGCGTGGCCCATGCCTGCTGCGTCCGGCTGCGTGTAGCCGGGTGGCGGCCCAAAGCCGGCGCGTTGCACTTGCGGTGCGTAGCCGAAGTAGTGGTCGAACGACCGGTTCTCCTGACACGAGATGACGATCTGCCGGAGCGGCGACTGCGCCTTCGCATAGCGTCGCGCGCGTGCCGCTGCGGGTGATGTCGCCCACAGCGTCCCACCTGCGACCGCGACTCCTGCGGCACCCGCCCGCTTCACGAACGTGCGGCGGGTGAACGTGTCCTTCTGCGGCATGGTCCCTCCCTTTGGCTCCCCTGGGTCCCTGCCTCGACCCTACGACCGTGCGGCGGCCGAAGTCAATCGAGCGCGTACTGGTCGTACGTCGCCCGATCCACGTCCTCGCCTGCGTCCACGCGCCGGAGGTACTCCGCAAAGCCGCACGACTGCGCGTGCACGTTGAGGAACCGTGCGCGACCGACGCTCGTGAACTCGTGCACGACGCCCGGCGGCACGAGCACCGACGTCCCTGCATCGGCGCGGATGGTCTGACCTCCGGCACGCAGCTCGAGCTCGCCCTCGAGGACATGAAAGCAGTCCGCATGGCGCAGGTGCACGTGCGGGCTCGCGCCGTCGTACTCGCCGTCGACGAAGTACTCGAGCACATCCGCGTCGCGCGACTGCACCTTCACGAGTGCGAGGCGATGCGGCTTGCTCAGCCGGTCGCCGTCGCCCGGCGCGCTGACGATCGGGCGCGGGTCGGCAGACGCGCGGTCCGGGCCGAACTGGTCGTGCTGCTCCTTCGGCAATCCGTACTCCTGCCCGCGCGCCCAGACCCCGGGCGCGTGAAGGTTGAGGAAGGACGCCGTTCCCGGTCCGGGGTTGCGAAAGCCGTGGACGAGCAGCGGCAACGCTGCCGCGCAAGTCCCCGCGGGCACCCGAACGGTGCCGTCGCCCAGCCGGAACTCGAGGGTCCCGTCGAGCACGAAGAAGAGGTCGGTATGCGCCGCGTGCGTGTGTGGGGGAACAGGCTTCTGCTCCGGCGTGCGCGTGCTCCGGAGCCAGTCGATCTGCGGCAGCTTCACCGCGTCGCCGCGACTGACGACGACGTCGCTCGGCGGAAGTGCGGCGCGCAGTGCACGCGCGGCTTTCTCCGGGTCGCCCGCGTCGCGGATCGCACGCACGACGGCGATGCCGGGCGCACCGTGCGCGACGATCTCGGCGACCGTTTGCTCGTCGATGCCGCCGATCGCGAACCACGGGATCCGCAGCCGGTCTCGCGCGGCCCGCACGAGCTCGAGCCCGCCGGCCGGCGACTCGGGCTTCGTCGGCGTGCCGAAGATCGCCCCGACGCCCCAATAGTCGGGCTCGCCCTCGAGCTCGTCCGCCGTCGTCGCCGAGAGCCCGACGAGTCGCTCGCCGCCCACGAGCCGGCGCGCGTCGGCGAGCGGCATGTCCTCCCGGCCTACGTGGACGCCGTCGGCACCGGCACGCTCCACGAGCTCCGGGCGGTCGTTCAGGACAAAGAGCGCCTCGTGCGCCTCGCAAGCTCGGCGGAAGGGCTCGGCGGCGCGCACGAGGTCGTCGTCGGACAGCGTCTTGTCGCGCAGCTGCACGATGTCGGTCCCGCCGCGGAGCGCCGCATCGAGCAACGGCGCCGGATCGCGCCCGTGCGGACGCGCGTCGAGCACGAGATACAGGCGCGAGCGTGCGAGCCGCGCACGACGAGCGATGCCGTCCACGGCGGCGCAGCCTATCGTCCGCATCGTGGAGCGCTTCGATGCGGTGGTCGTCGGCGGCGGTGTGATCGGTCTCGCATGCGCCATGCGGGCGCGGCAGCGTGGGCTGGACGTCGTCGTGCTCGAGCGTGGCGAGGCCGGCTCGGGAGCGACGCGTGTCGCGGCCGGGGTCCTCGCACCGGATCCCGAGACACCAGGGTTCACCGAGCTTGCGCGCCGCTCCGCGGAGCTCTGGCCGCCGTTCGCAGCCGAGCTCGGGGACGTCGGCTACACACGCTGCGGATCCTTGTGGCTCTCCTTCGGCGAGGAGCCCGAGCTCGACGGCGAGTGGCTCGACGCGGAACAGTGCCGCGCGCTCGAGCCGGGGATCGCCCCTGACTGCGTCGGCGGCGTGCTGCTCGCCGACGACGCGCAGGTGGATCCGCGACGCGTCGCGCGCGCCCTCGTGTCGCAGCTCGGGGAGGCGGTGCGCACGGGCGCCGACGTCGTCGAGCTCTCGCCCGAACATGTGGAGCTCGCGGACGGGACGCGGATCGAAGCCGGCCGTGTCGTGCTTGCCGCCGGTGCGTGGTCAGCGCGGCGACTCGCACGGCGGCTCGCCGTGCGGCCGGTGAAAGGGCAGACGCTGCGACTTCGCGGTCCGCTGCCGGCGACGCGGATCATCCGCAGCGAGCACGTCTACGTCGTGCCGCGCGCGACCGGCGAGACGGTGATCGGCGCAACGGTGGAGGACGCGGGATTCGACGAAGCTCCGACGGACGAGGCAACGGCCGAGCTCCTGCGGCAGGCGGTGCGCGCGGTGCCGTCGGTCGCGGAGCTCGAGCTCGTCGAGGCCGTGGCAGGGCTCCGGCCCGGTACGCCCGACGACTCGCCGCTGATCGGCGAATGGGAGGGCCTGCTCGTCGCCTCCGGCCATTTCCGGAACGGGATCCTGCTTGCACCCGTCACCGCCGAGGCGATCGCAGCGCTCCTCGCAGGCGACGAGCCGCCGCCGGAAGCGCTGCCGTTCGACCCACAACGATTCGACTGACGCCTACGCGTCCCGCATGCGCTGGATGAAGCCGGTGTTCGGCGTGTGGATGTTCAGAAGGCGCAGCTCGCCGCCGCCGACGTTCCGGAAGCCGTGGACGACCCCGATCGGCGCGGCGACGAAGCTCCCTGGCCCGGCGCGGAAGGTGCGGTCCTCGACGGTGAACTCGGCCTCGCCGTCGAGGACGTAGAACGAGTCGACCTGGTCGGAGTGGGTGTGGGGGTCGACCCCCTCGAAGTCGGGCCCGAAGGCGAGCTCGACGACCTCGAGCGCCGGAAGCTCGGCGAGGACGCGGTGGTTTCTGGGGCCTCGGACGAGCTTTTCGCCCTGATCCGGCCCGATCGCGACGGGTTCCATCGGCCGAGTGTTTCACACGAACACATGTTCGTGTAGAACTGGAGGGTGGCCTACGTCGAGCTTCATGCCCACAGCGCCTATTCGTTCCTCGACGGGGCCTCTCAGCCCGAGGAGCTCGCGGCGCAGGCGGCCGAGCTCGGCTACCCGGCGCTCGCGCTGACCGACCACGACGGGGTCTACGGCTCGCTCGAGTTCGCGCACGCGGCGAAGGGCTTCGGCGTCCGCCCGATCACCGGGGCGGAGGTCTCACTGGACGGCGGCTCGCACGTGACGCTCCTCGTCGAGACGCCGCGGGGCTACGCGAATCTCTGCCGGCTGCTCACCGCCGCGCACGCGCACACTCGGCCAAAGGAGGGGCGCGAGCCGCTGCCGCCGTCGCTCGACCCGCGGCTGCTCGAAGAGCACGCCGAGGGACTCGTCTGCCTTTCGGGCTGTGCGAGGCAGGGACTCGCCGTACGTGACCCGAACGCAGCCGCCCGGCTCGCGCACGCATTCGGGCGCGACAGCTTCTTCGTCGAGCTGCAGCGGCCGTACGAGCGCGGCGACACGAGACGCAACGCGAAGCTGCGCGACCTCGCCGCAGCGCTCGAGGTGCGCACGATCGCAACCGGCGACGTGCACGCGCACGACCAACGCCGGGCTGCTTTACAGGACGTGCTCGTCGCCGTGCGCTGCCGCACCTCCCTCGACGGCTGCGAGCGCGAGCGCCGCGGCAACCACGAATGCGTGCTCGCGGCGCCCGACGAGATGCGCGAGCGCTTCCCCGACGACCGCGACGCGGTCGAGCGAACCGCCGAGCTCGCGGAGCGGCTGCAGTTCGACCTCACGCAGGAGCTCGGCTATCGCTACCCCGACTTCTCCGACGGCGCCGAGCCCGCGATCGTGCAGCTCCGCGCCGTCTGCGAGCGCGCGTTCGTCGAACGGTACGGAGCAAGTAACAACTTGTCACTTGCTCGCACTCGGCAACGTCTGGAAGAAGAGCTGCAGCTGATCGGCGAGCTCGGGCTCGCCGGCTTCTTCCTCTTGCACTGGGAAGTTCTCGAGCTTGCGCGCGAGGTCGCGCTCGAAGTCCGCGGTCCCGGCTCGATGCGGCACGTGCTCCCGCCCGGCCGGGGCCGCGGCTCATCCGTCGGCTCGCTCGTCTGCTACCTCACCGGGCTCTCGCACGTCGACCCTGTCGCGAACAACCTCTCGCTCGGACGCTTCCTGAACCGCGAGCTCGTGTCGGTCCCCGACATCGACCTCGACTTCCCGCGCGACATCCGCGAGAAGCTGATCGTCGCGGTCACCGACCGCTACGGCCGCGAGCACGCGTCGCTCGTCGCGAGCTTTGCGACGTACCGCTCCCGGGGCGCGATCCGCGACGTCGGCAAGGCGCTCGGCCTGCCGTTCGCCGATCTCGAGCGCCTCGCGAAGCTCTCCGACGGCTGGAACGCCGGCCGCGTCGCGGAGGAGCTGCTGATGCTCCCCGACGCGCAGCAGAAGCTCGGCTCGCCGCGCTGGCGCGCCTTCGCCGAGCTCTGCTCCGAGATCGGCGGCCTGCCGCGGCACATCTCGCAGCACCCGGGAGGCATGGTGATTTCCTCGCGGCCGCTCGTCGAGCTCGTGCCCGTGCAGCCCGCTGCGATGGCAGGGCGGCAGATGTGCCAGTGGGACAAGGACTCGTGCGCCGACGCCGGCTTCCTGAAGATCGACCTGCTCGGGCTCGGGATGCTGTCGGCGGTCGAGGAATGCATCGACATGGTCGCGCGCACCCGCGGCGAGCAGATCGATCTCTCGCGCATCCGACTCGACGACCCCGACGTGTTCGAGGAGATCCAGCGCGCCGACACGATCGGCTGCTTCCAGATCGAGAGCCGCGCGCAGATGCAGACGATCCTTCGCACGCGCCCCGAGACGATCGACGACATCACGATCCAGGTCGCGCTCGTCCGGCCCGGGCCGATCCAGGGCGGCGCCGTGCACCCGTACATCGAGCGGCGCCAGAAGCTCCGCGAGGACCCGTCTTACGTTCCGCCTGCCGATCACCCGTTGCTCGAAAAACCGTTGCGCGACACGCTCGGCGTGATCGTCTTCCAGGATCAGGTGCTCGACGTCGCGATCCATCTCGCCGGCTTCAGCGTCGGCGAGGCGGAAGGGCTCCGCCGTGCGATGAGCCGCAAGCGCTCACAGGCAGCGCTCGAGGCGTACCGCGAGCGTTTCGTCGCCGGCGCGCTCGGACGTGACGTCGACGAGGAGCTCGCGCACATGATCTACGACAAGCTCGTCGCGTTCTCGGGCTTCGGCTTCCCGAAGTCGCACTCCGCCGCATTCGGTCTGCTCGCGTACCAGTCCGCCTGGCTGCGCCACCGCTACAGCGCCGAGTTCCTCGCCGCGCTCCTGAACGCGCAGCCGATGGGCTTCTACCCACCGGCGACGCTCGTGCGCGACGCGCAACGCCGCGACGTCGAGACGCTGCCGCCCGACGTCAATCGCAGCGGCGTCGGCTGCGACATCGAGAGCGGCGCGGTGCGCGTCGGCCTGAAGTACGTGCAGGGCGTGGGGGAGGACGACGCGGAAGCGGTCGTCGCCGAGCGCGACGCGAACGGCCCCTACGACTCGATTCGCTCGCTCGCACAGCGCACGCCGCTCTCGCAGGACGAGCTGCGCGCACTCGCCGAGTCGGGCGCGTGCGACTGCTTCGGCGTGAAGCGGCGCGACCTTCTCTGGCAGCTCGGCCTCGTGCCGCGGCCGACGAGCGTCCCGGGATCGGGCGGCGAGGAGAAACAGCTCGCGCTGCCACTCGAGCCGACGGTCGACACGCCCGACCTCCCCGAGCCGACGGTGTGGGAGCAGATGCTCACCGACTACCGCACGACGAGTCTCTCGGTCGGCGTCCACCCGCTTGCGTTGATGCGCCCGCACCTTCCGGCGGGGACGCTCTCGACCGAGGCGCTCGCGCTCGAGCGGCACGGCGCTCAGGTCGCCGTCGCCGGGATGGTCGTCGCCAGGCAGCGTCCGGCAACAGCCAACGGCGTCGTCTTCATGCTGCTCGAGGACGAGCACGAGCAGATCAACCTGATCGTGCCGCCGCAGGTGTACGACCGCTACCGCGGTGTCGTCCGCGGCGAGCCGCTGCTGCTCGCGCGAGGTCGGTTCGAGCACGCCGACCGCAACCGGAACGTGCTCGTGCACGAGCTCGTCTCACTCGGGCCGCTCGCCCGCGAGCTCACCGAAGGCGCGGATGTCCACGGCTCGCTGCCAGCCGCGCACCACTTCGGACATCGCTGACATCATCCGCGGGTGGACGTCCGCGCCCGCCTCGAGCGTGCACGCGGCCGCTTCGATCTCCCCGTCCTCGGCCGCATCGCGCAATCGGCCCTCGCCGCCGGCATCGCCTGGGAGATCGCGCTGCAGATCCCAGGCCACGGCCAGCCGTTCTTCGCGCCGATCGCCGCGGTGATCGCCCTCGGCGCCGACCGAGGACGCCGCGGCCGCCAGGCGATCGAGATGATGATCGGCGTCTCGCTCGGGATCCTGCTCGGTGCGGGCATCGTCGTCGTCGCCGGCGCGGGCGCCTGGCAGATCGTCGTCGCTACCGCGGCCGCGCTGCTGCTCGCGACGGCCGCGTCTGCGCCGCCTGTGATCCGGATTCAGGCCGCCGCGTCGGCGATCCTCGTCGTCGCCCTCCACCGTCCCGGCTCGAATCTCGCGATCCAGCGGCTCGTCGATGCGCTGATCGGAGGTGGAGTCGCGATCGTGCTCGCGCGCTTCCTCTTTCCGATCGACCCGCTCGCGCTCGTCCGCGACGAGGCCCGCGACCTGCGGCGCCGGCTCGCCGACGCGCTCGAGCTCGCCGCCGACGCACTGGAAGCCGGAGATCGCGGACGAGCTCGCGACGCTGTGCGCGCGCTCGACTCGATCGACGAGCGCCGCCTCGAAGATGCGCTGATTCTCGCCCGCGACATCACGCGGGCTGCGCCGCGCCGGCGCTCGCTGCGCAAACGGCTCGAGGCGCTCGGCGAGTCCTGGCTCGAGCTCGACGGCTCCGTGCACGACGCGCACGCGATCGGCACCGGGGCGCTGCGGCTTCTCGACGCGGGTGAGCCCGTACCGGCGGCGGCGCGGGCCGTGCGCGCGGCTGCCGAATCCGTCCGCGTGGTCGAGCCCGAAGACGCGCGCCGCCTCGGTGAAACTGCCCGGTCGGAAGCAGCGCAGCTCTCCCAAGTCGACTCGTCGCTCGGCGCGAGCGTGATCGCGCACGGCGTCGCCGCGGTCGCCGATCACTCGCTGCGCGCTGCGGCGGCGCGTGAGGAAGATCGCCGGCTCGCCACGATGCAGACCCGCCGCACCCGATTGACGCGCTTTCGCGTTGGAAAGCTGATGAGGCGATGAGCGCGGCTGCCGAGAGCGATCGCACGTTCCTTCGGGAGATGACGCGGAACCGGGCGCTGCTCGGCGTGGCGGCGATCGCCGCAATCGGTGGCTTCCTCTTCGGTTACGACACCGGCGTCATCGGCGGCGCGATGCTCTTCATGCAGAAGGACCTCGCCCTCAAGTCGCACGCGCAGCAGCAGCTGACGGTCGCGATCCTGCTGCTGGGCGCGATCGCAGGCGCGTTGATCGCAGGCTGGCTCGCGGACAAGATCAGCCGGCGCCGCACGAAGATGATCTCCGGCTGCGTCTACGTCACCGGGGCGATCGGGTGCGCGCTCGCGCACTCGTACTGGCAGATCCTCGCCGGCCGCTTCTGGCTCGGGCTGGCGGTCGGCTGCGCGTCCTTCGTCTCGCCGATGTACATCGCCGAGCTCGTTCCGCCTCGCATCCGCGGCGCCGTCGTCAGCTTCAACCAGCTGATGGTGACGCTCGGGATCCTGATCGCCTACATCGTCGACTGGGGCTTCGCGCCGCTGCCGAACAACTGGCGCTGGATGTTCGCTGCTCGCGCGTCGTGCCCGGAGCCGCACTTGCGATCGGCATGTACTTCATGCCGTTCTCGCCGCGCTGGCTCGTGCAGAAGGGGCGCGAGGACGAAGCACGCGAAGTGCTCGAGCGCTACCGCTTCGAGGACGACGACATCGACGCCGAGATCGACGAGATCAAGGAGGTCTCCGAGAAGGAGGTCTCGCTGCGTCGAGCTCGTTGCGAAGGGCGTGCGCCGGATGATGGTCGTCGGGGTCGCGCTCGCGATCTTCCAGCAGATCGTCGGCATCAACACGGTCATCTACTACGCGCCGACCATCCTCAAGTTCGCCGGCCAGCAGAACACGGGCGCGCTCACGCAGTCCGTCTACATCGGCTGCACGAACGTGTTCTTCACGATCGTCGCGATCCTGCTGCTCGACAAGCTTGGCCGCCGCTTCTTCCTGATCTTCGGCACGAGCGTCCTCACGGTCGCGCTGGTCGGCCTCGGGATCTTCTTCAAGTCCGCGAGTCTGCAGCACAGCGTCGGCTGGCTCGCGCTCGTCTGCCTGCTCGTCTACATCTTCGGCTTCGCGATCGGCCTCGGGCCGGTCTTCTGGCTGATGATCTCCGAGATCTTCCCGCTGCAGATGCGCGGCCCCGCGATGGCGGTCTGCACGATGTTCAACTGGGGCTTCAACTTCCTGATCGCCTACACGTTCCTCACCCTGACCGACTCGCTCACCAAGTCGGGCGCGTTCTGGCTCTACGCGTTCTTCGGGGTCTGCGCGGTGATCTTCTTCGCGACGATCGTCCCCGAGACGAAGGACCGCTCGCTCGAGGAGATCCAGTCGGACCTCGGCTCGGACGCCGACTCCTCTCTCACCCGTGAGGGGTCGAAGGAGCACGCGCACGCATAACCGCACGCGAGACGGGGCACCACGCCGCTCGTGAAACGCAAAGACGGATATGCGCCGATCGAGGCGTATGCGGCGATCGGCGACGGCCGGACGACCGCGCTCGTCGCGCTCGACGGGTCGGTCGACTTCATGTCGCTGCCGGAGATGCACTGCCCGACGACGTTCGGCGCGATGCTCGACGCGAAGCGCGGCGGCCGCTTCGTTCTGCAGCCCGAGGATTCGTTCGAGGTCGAGCGCCGCTATCTCGAGCGGTCGAACGTGCTCGAGTCGACGTTCAGCACGAAGCACGGCGTCGTCCGCGTCACCGACGGCCTCGCTCTCCAGAACGGCGGCCTGCTGCCGTGGGTCGAGCTCACGCGGCGGGTCGAGGGGCTGTCCGGCTCGGTGCCGATGCGCTGGAGCGTCGAGCCGCGATTCGACTGGGGCCGCACCGAGCCGCGGATCGGCCGAAAGCGCGGCGTCCCGGTCGCGGAGGGCGAGCGTCTCGCGCTCGGCGTGCATGCGTTCGACGCGGGCGAGCCCGAGCTCTCCGACGGCGCGATCGCCGGCACCTTCGCGGCACTCGAGGGGTCGCGCTCGCTGCTCACCGTCTGCTGCACCGAGGGCCAGCCGATTCCGCTGCCGCGCCGCGACGACGTCGAGCGACGTCTCGACGCGACGATCGAGGTCTGGCGCCGCTGGCTGGACGGCTGGGACTACGACGGCCGCTGGCCCGAGGAGATGGCGCGGAGCGCGCTGGCGCTGAAGCTGCTCGTCTTCGCACCGCGCGGATCGATCCTCGCCGCGCCCACGACGTCGCTCCCGGAGCGGATGGGCGGCGACAAGAACTACGACTACCGCTACATGTGGGTGCGCGACGCGTCGTTCACACTCGACGCGCTCATGCGCCTCGGCTTCGACGAGCAGGTACACGAGTCGTTCTCGTGCCTCCTGCGCTCCGTGCGCACGACTGCGCCCGACCTGCATCCGTTCTACACGGCCGAGGGCGAGGTCGCGCACCGCTGCGACGAGCTCGAGCTCGACGGCTACCGCGGGTCGCAGCCCGTCCGGCACGGCAATGCGGCGCTACGCCAGCTCCAGCTCGGCTCCTGGGGCGACCTGATCGAGGCGACTGATCTCTACGTCGAGAGCGGCAACGCGCTCGACGACGACACCGGCGAGATGCTGGCCGAGTGCCTCGACCGCCTCTGCGTCAACTGGCGCGACGAGGACTCCGGGATCTGGGAGCTCGACGACCTGCACCAGTACACGTCGTCCCTCGTCGGCGCGTGGATGGCATTCGATCGCGGCATCAAGCTCGCCGAGAGCGGTCAGCTTCCGCGCACACACGCCGACCGCTGGCGCCAAGAACAGGAGAGCGTCCGCGACTACGTCGAGGAGAACTGCTGGTCGGACGACGCCGATGCGTACGTCGAGTACGGGGGCGAGGATCACCTCGATGCGGCCATGCTCCGCGCAGCGCGGATGGGTTGGACGCGTGTGAATCGCGACCGGTTCGCGCGCACGGTCGACACGCTGCGCGAGCGGCTCGACGCCGGCGGCGGGCTGCTCTACCGCACGTCGCGTGAGGCCGGGGACGAGGGCGCCTTTGTCGCGTGCTCCTTCTGGCTCGTGGAGGCGCTCGCTCGGCTTGGGCGCGTCGACGAGGGGGAGGCCCTGTTCGAAGGGCTGCTCGGCTACACGAACGACGTCGGGCTGCTGTCGGAGCAGATCGATCCGTCGTCGGGCGCCTTTCTCGGCAACTTCCCGCAGGGGTTGCAGCCACCTCGCGCTGATCAGTGCGGCCGGCGCGCTTCAGGATGCGCGTGCCGCCGGTGCATCGGCGACGGAAGATGCGGCAGCACGTTGAACGCGCTGTTGACGAGCGCGAGGTGTGTGAACGCCTGCGGGAAGTTCCCGAGCAGGCGCTTCGATGCAGGGTCGTACTCCTCGGCGAGCAACCCGAGGTCATTCGCAAGCCCGACCAGCCGCTCGAAGAGCGCGTGCGCCTCCTCGTGGCGCCCGAGCAGCTCGTAACAGTCGACGAGCCAGAACGAGCACGGAAGGAACACACCCTCGCCTGCTGGCAGGCCGTCGACTCCTTCGTGCGTGAGGTAGCGGAGCACGAGCCCGTCCCGCAGCAGCGTCCGCTCGATCGCTTCGACGGTGCCGCGCACGCGCGGGTCGGAAGCGGGGAGGAAGCCGACGAGCGGGATCAGGAGGAGGCTCGCGTCGAGTGCATCCGAGTCGTACGACTGCACGAACGAGTTGAGCGTTGCGTCATAGCCCCGGTCGCAGACCTCGGCGTGGATCTCGTCGCGTAACGAGCGCCAGCGGTCGACGGGGCCGTCGAGCTTCTGGTCTTCCACTGTCCGCACCGCGCGGTCGAACGCGACCCACGCCATCACCTTCGAGTGGACGAAGTGCCGGCTCTCGCCGCGGATCTCCCAGATGCCGTCGTCGGGCGTGCGCCACGCTTTCTCCAGATAGTCGAGGAGCGTCCGCTGCAGGCGCCAGGCCTGCTCCTCGTACGCGATCCCGTGTGCGCGTGCCTGGTAGAGCGCGTCCATCACCTCGCCGTACACGTCGATCTGCAGCTGCTCGCTCGCGGCGTTGCCGATGCGAACGGGTGCCGACCCTTCGTACCCGGCGAGCCAGGGGACATCGAACTCGGTCAGGCGCCGCTCGCCCGCAACGCCGTACATGATCTGCAGGTCGGCCGGGTCGCCGGCGACGGCGCGCAGCAGCCAGCGCCGCCACTCGAGCGCTTCCGCGACGTGGTCGGCCTGCAGCAGCGCAAGCAGGGTGAGCGTCGCATCGCGAAGCCAGCAGTAGCGGTAGTCCCAGTTGCGCACGCCGCCGATCGCCTCGGGAAGCGACGTCGTCGGCGCCGCGACGATGCCGCCCGTCGGGGCGTAGGTCAGCGCTTTCAGAACCGTCAGCGAGCGATGGAGCAGGTCGCGCCACTCCTGCGGGAGCGGGACGGTGCACGCTGCGTTCCACTCGCGCCAGAAGCTCTCGGTCTCGGCGAGCGCCACCTCCGGCTGGATGCGCGCCGGTGGCTCCTCGTGCGACGGGTACCACGTGAGGACGAACGGGATTCGCTCGCCTTCCTGCACGGTCAGCTCGGACACCGTTTGCATGTCCTCGCCGCGGGTCGGCGCAGGGGTCCGGAAACAGAGCGCGTCGGGCCCGGCGACTGCAAGCCGGGACTCGTCGATGTGCCGCACCCAGGGGACGACGTGCCCGTAGTCGAAGCGGATCACGAGCTCCGAGCGCATCTCGATGCGCCCCTCGACGCCTTCGACGATTCGCACGACATCGGGCGCCTTGCCGCGCGGCGGCATGAAGTCGAAGACGCGCGCGACGCCGGTCTCCGTGGTCCACGTCGTCTCGAGCACGAGGGTGTCGTGCAAGTAACGTCGCGTCGACGTCGCCTGCTCGACGGGTGCGAGCAGCCAGCGGCCGTTCGACGGATCACCGAGGAGCGCGGCGAAGCAAGCGGCGGAGTCGAAACGGGGGAAGCAGAGCCAGTCGATCGAGCCGCCGCGCTCGACGAGCGCAGCCGTCTGCAGGTCGCCGATGAGCGCGTAGTCCTCGATCCGCGCCATCAGCGGTTCTCGATCTCGAGCCCGAGGATCGGCCAGCGCTTGCGCACGGCTCGATTGAACACCCGCTCGTATTCCTCTGCGGCAGTCTCGTCGAGCGTCGACGCGTATTGCCACCGCATGTCGGCAAGCGCTTCCGTCGCGGCCTCGACGACATCCATGTAGTCGCCATAGCGCTCTTCCGCCTCGTCGCGCCCGGCACGGTCGTACACGGTCTTCGCATCGCGCACTTCTTCGAGCAGCCCGCGCGCCTCGTCCTCGGCGAAGACGTCGAGCTGCCGCGCGACGACGTCGGCGAACCGGTTACGCCGCAAGTTCATGCAATTTCCCGGTAGAGCGCGAGGTGCGCCCGCGCGGATGCATCCCAGGTCAGCTCGTCCCGCGCGCGTCGAGCGCCTGCCTGCGCCGCGGCGAGTGCGTCGGCATCGCCGAGCAGCTCGGCGACGGCGCTGCCGAGCGCTGCGACGTCGCCGGCCGGCACGACGCGTCCGGCACCGAACGCGCGGACCGGCTCGGCGATGCCTCCGACGTCGTATGCGATCGCAGGCACGCCGGCGCCGAGCGCGCGCAGGAGCGCGCCGCTCTGGTCGAGCTCGGGCTTGTAGGGGAAGATCGCGACGGTCGCCTCGCCGAGCGAGCGGTCGACTTCGGCCTGGGGGAGATAGCCGAGCCGCCATTCGACCTCGGCGCCGGTCGCCGCTGCGCGGTAGGGCTCGATAGGCTCGAGCGGGTCACCGGCAACGACGAGTCGCGCGCCCGCCTGCCGCGTCGCCTCGATCGCGTCGGCGAGCCCCTTGTACGGGCGGATAACGCCGAACGCGAGCACGGTGCGTCCGTCGTCCCGCCGTGGCGGGTCGCTCGGGAAGACAGGATGCGGGATCACTGTTGCGTCGATCCCCGAGCGAGGCGAGCGTCTCGCGCCCGCGTTCGCTGTGCACGACGACACGGTCGAAGCGCGCGAGCAGCCGCCGCCAGAGCTCCGGCTTGCGTGCGGTCCGGCGCGGGAGCAAGTCGTGTGCCGTGAAGACCGAGGGAGCGTGTGGGCGGAAGAGGCGATCGTCGAGCTCCGGTGCTGCAAGCCACTGGAGGTGCAGGACGTCCGCGCGCCGCGCGCGGAGCGCCGCGAGCCCAAGGGGATGCTCGGCCGCCTTCAACGGCAGCCGCAGACGCGAGCGGCGGAAGAGCCGCGACGAGAGGGGATAGAAGAGCTCGCGCCGCTCGTAGCCGTCCGGTTCAGGCGCCTCGCCGAAGCGAAAGCGCGCCGTGACGAGCTCGACGTCGGCGCCGGCGCGTGCGAGCGCCGCCGCGAGCTCGTGGTCGTAGGTCGGCGTGAACGCCGGTGGATCCGCGAGGACGACCCGCATGCGACCGTAGGCTACGCCGCATGGAGCTGCTCGTTCGCACGTGGAACCTCTTCCACGGCAACACGCAGCCGCCCGAGCGTCGCGCATACCTGCAGGAGATGGTCGAGCTCGTCACGGCCGACGCCCCGGACGTCGTCTGCCTGCAGGAGCTTCCCGTCTGGGCGCTCAGCCGGCTCGAGCGGTGGAGCGGCATGACGGCGGTGACCGCGGTCGCGCGGCGGCCGCGGGTCTGGAGCGCGGAGCTCGGGCGGCTGCTGACGGAGTGGAACACCGGCTTGCTGCGCTCGGCGGTCGCGGGCGAGGGCGATGCGATCCTCGTGGCGCCGGCGCACTCCGTCTCGCGCGCTCGTTCTCAGGTCGTGAGCGACGGCGGCCTGCGGCGGATCGCCCACGGCGTGGCGGTCGGCGACGTCTTCGTCGCGAACTTCCACATCACGGGTATGGCCGCGCAGCTCGACTCCGTTACGGCGTTCGTCGAGGCGGAGCCTCGCGTGATCCTCGCCGGCGACGCGAACCTCGTGCCGCCGTACGAGATCGCCGGGTTCAGCGACCCGCTGCCCGACAGCATCGACCAGATTCTCGTGCGCGGGCTCGACGCGACACCACCCTTGCGCTGGCCCGAAGAGCGCCGTCGTGTCGACGGGCGGCTCCTCTCGGACCACGCGCCGGTAGAACTCCGCGTCGAATGACCTTCGAGGAGGCACGCGCCCAGTTCCCGGTGCTCGAGCGCTACGCGTACCTGAACGCGGGCACGAACGGCCCGCTCGCGCAGGCGACGATCGATGCGCTCGTCGAGCAGGCTGAGTGGGATCTCGCACACGGACGAAGCGGCAAGCAGTACTTCGAGCGCATGCTCGAGCTGCGCGATACCGCGCGTGCAGGCTTCGCCGGCGTGCTCGGCACGGACGTCGCGAACATCGCGCTCGTCGACTCGACGTCGCGGGGCTGTGCCACCGTCCTCGCAGGTCTCGGCCTGACGCCGGAGGACGAGGTGGTCACGACAGACCAGGAGCACTTCGGCCTGACCGGCCCACTGCACGCGACCGGCGCGCGCGTCGTGCTCACCGAGGGCGACGAGGACGCGATCCTCGCGGCGATCACGCCTCGCACGCGGTTGATCGCGACGTCGCACGTCCTCTGGACGACGGGCCGCCGGTTCGACATCCAGCGGCTGAAGCGAGAGAGCGGATTGCCCTTGCTCGTCGACGGCGCGCAGAGCGCGGGCGCGATCGAGGTCGAGCTGGGCGACGTCGACTTCTACACCGTGTCCGCTCAGAAGTGGCTGTGCGCCCCGGATCCCTCGGGTGCGCTGTACGTGCGGGATCCCGAGCGTGTGCGCGTGCTCGCGCCGTCGTACTTCGCGCAGGAGTCCTACGAGCTCACGGGTGCGTACGTCGCGCGGGCGACGAGCGCGCGGTTCGACTCGGGCTGGACCGGCGTGCCGAGCCTCGCCGGCCTCGTCGCGGCGTTCGGCACGCACCCGGAGTGGCGCTACGTGCGTGCCGGCGAGACGGCAGCGCGCTGCCGGGAGCTGCTCGAGCCGCACGTCGCGGTCGTGACACCGCCGGGCCACTCGACACTCGTGTCGTTCCGGCCGCCGGGGAACCCGGCCGAGCTCGTCGCCTCGCTGCACGAGCAGGGCGTCGTCGTCCGCGAGCTCCCCGGCCGGAACCTGGTGCGTGCCGCGTGCGGCTGGTGGACGAACGACGACGACCTGCACCGCCTCGTCGCCGGGATCGTCGGCTGATCAGGACGGAAGGCCGAGCTCGGACGAGATCGGCTTCAGCGCGTCCACGACCGTGCGGATGTGGTCGTCGAGCTCGACGCCGAGCTCCTCAGCGCCCTTGTAGACGTCGTCACGATGCACGCCGGATGCGAACGACGGCTGCTTCAGCTTCTTGCGCACCGACTTCGGCTCGAGGCCGTCCAGGCCGGTCGGGCGAACAAGCGCGCAGGCATGCACGAAGCCGGAGAGCTCGTCGCAGGCGAAGAGCGCCTTCTTCAGCGGCGTGTCGCGCGGCAGCGAGAGGTGCTCTGCGTGGGAGAGGACAGTGTCGATGATCTCCTCCGGGTAGCCCTCGTCACGAAGGATCGGCGCACCGTCCTGCGGGTGCTTGTCGAGTGTCGGGTGCATCTCGTAGTCGAAGTCGTGGAGCAGCGCGGCGACGCGCCACTGCTCCTCGTCGCCGCCGAGCTTCTGCGCGTACGCCGCCGTCGACGCCTCGACGGCGAGCGCATGTCGCAGGAGTGACTCGCTCTTCGTGTAGCGCGTCAGCGTCTCCCAGGCCTGTTCACGAGTCGGCGCCACGGCGCGGCTAGCATAGCCCGCTATGGCCGTCGCACCCGCGCTCGCCGACGCGTTCGTCATCGAAGGAAGACGTCCCCTGAGCGGGACGATTCGCGCCGCCGGCAACAAGAACGGTGCTCTGCCGATCCTCGCGGCGTGCGTCCTCGCGGACGGCCCCGTGACGCTCTCGAACGTGCCGCGGATCCGCGACGTCGACACGATGCTCGAGCTCCTCGCCGACCTCGGCGCCGACGCAGGGTGGACGGGCGCGAACGAGGTCAGCGTCAATGCCGCCGACGCGACCAAGTCGGCGCCGGACGTCGCGCTCTGCAGCAAGATCCGCGCATCGTTCCTGCTCGCCGGCCCGCTCGTCGCGCGCTTCGGCCACGCGACGATGCCGCCGCCCGGCGGCGACGTGATCGGGCGCCGCCGGCTCGACCCGCACATCCATGCGTTCAACGAGCTCGGCGCGACGATCGACATCGGCGCGACGTACGAGATCCACGGCGAGTCGCTGCGCGGCGCGAACGTCTTCCTCGACGAGGCGAGCGTCATGGCGACGGAGAACACCGTGATGGCCGCGGTGCTGACTCCGGGCGAGACCGTGCTCGGCAACGCCGCCTGCGAGCCGCACGTGCAGGACCTCTGCCGCTTTCTCGTGCATCTCGGCGCGCAGATCGAGGGCATCGAGTCGAACGTGCTGCGCATCCACGGCGTCGAGCGGCTCCGCGGCGGCGAGTGGGCGATCGGGGCGGATCACATCGAAGTGGGGAGCTTCATCGGCATGGCCGCCATCACGGGCGGCGACGTGACGATCGAGGGCGCGCGTGCGCAGGATCTGATCTCGATCGTCCCTGCGTTCGCGAAGCTCGGCGTCCGCGTCGAGGTGAGCGACGACACCGTCCACGTGCCGGCCCGTCAGCAGCTGATCGTGCAGGACGACCTGGGCGGGATGGTCCCGAAGATCGAGGACGGCCCCTGGCCCGCGTTCCCGTCGGACCTCACTTCGATCGCGGTCACGGTCGCGACTCAGGCATTCGGCACCGTGCTCATGTTCGAGAAGATGTTCGAGAACCGGCTGTTCTTCACCGACAAGCTCGTCTCGATGGGCGCGCGGATCATCCTGTGCGACCCGCACCGCGCGGTCGTCACAGGCCCGGCGCAGCTCGTCGGCCAGCGGATGGAGAGCCCGGACATCCGCGCCGGCATGGCGATGCTCCTCGCCGGGCTTGCCGCAGAGGGCCAGTCGACGATCGGAGCCGCGCATCAGATCGACAAGGGCTACGAGCGGATCGACGAGCGCCTGCGCGCGCTCGGCGCGCAGATCGAGCGCGTCGACGCCTAGGAGGGTTTGGCGAAAGTCGGCGGAGCCGCCCGGCCGCGCTCACGGCGCGCTGCCCAGCACACCCGGTCGACGAGCGGACTCTCGCCAAACCCTCCTAGCGGAGAACGCGTGCGCGGGCGACCGCGGCCGCGACGTCGACGATGCCGAAGCCGAGCTTGTCCGTGCGGGCTCCGCGCAGCGACGCCGTCGCCTCGAGCACCGAGACGACCTGACGCGCACGAAGGCGTGGGTCCGCAGCCCAGACCTGAGCAGCCGCCGCTGCGACGACCGGGGCGGCGAAGGACGTCCCGTTCTCACCCAGCGCTGCGACCGACACCCACGGCCCGCTGTTCGAGAAGTCCGCCACCGATCCATCCGTGAGCACCGATGCGACCGCGAGTCCGTCGGCTCCGAGCAGCGCGGCGGGGTACTCCGGCCGGCTGGCGTAGTCGTCGCCCGCCGCGGCGACCAGCAGCACGCCGTGCGCGATCGCATAGCGAACGGCCGCGCGCTCGACCTTCGACGTGCGTGAGCCGCCGAGGCTCAGGTTGACGATGCGCGCGCCGTGGTCGACGGCGTAGCGGATCGCCGCCGCCTCGTTCGTGTCGGTGAACGCGCCGCTCACACTGCCGGCACGAATCACGAGCACGTGTGCAGTCGGGTTCTGGTGGAGGATCACGGAGGTCACGCGCGTCCCGTGGCCGTTCAGGTCTCGAACGTCACGCGTCCTCGTGCGGACGTCGTAGGTCGCAGCGATCGCCGGGGCGCGCACGTTGGCGCCGGTGTCGACGACGGCGATTGTCGGCTGCAGCGCGACTGTCGCGAGGAGTGCCCCCAGCATCAGCATCCGCAGCGAGTATCGGAGGCTTCCCTCCCGGCGGCATGGGCCGAACGGCCCATCTTCGGCGGTCGGCACTCCTGTAGCCTCGGGCGAACATGGCAGCCGCCCGCCGCAGCGAGGTCCGAGTCGAGCTGCGCGGCAGCGGTGCTGCGAGCGTCGAGACCGGGCTGCCCGTCCTCGATCACCTGCTCGAGCACCTCGCGCGCTATGCACGGTTCGATCTCGGGCTCGAGGTCGAGCCCGGCGCCGCGGAGGTCGAGGTGGCGGAGGCAGGCAGCGCGCTCGGCCGGGCGCTCGCCGGGCCGCTGCGCGAGACGGGTGCGCTCGGGTACGGCGCGGCGTCCATGACTTCCACCGAGGCGCTCGCGAGCGTCGTGCTCGAGACCTCGGACGACCCGTTGCTCGTGACGAACGTCGACCTGACGGAGGCGCGGATCGGCGGGCTCGGCACCGACGTCGCCAGGCGCTTCCTCGAGCGCTTCGTCGAGGGCGCAGGCGTCACGCTCCACGTCCGGCTGCTGAACGGGACCGATTCGCAACACGTACTCGAAGCGATCTTCAAGGCACTCGGCGTCGCGCTGGCGCAGGCGTGCAGACAAGGAGGAGAGGGTGGCCGATAAGACCGTCGTGCGCACCGAGGCGGCACCGGCGCCGTTTCAGGGCGCGCCGTACTCGCAGGCGATCAAGGCGAACGGACTCGTGTTCGTCTCGGGCCAGCTCGCGCTGAAGCCAGGCGACAAGGAGCTCTCGGGCGGCTCGATCGAGGAACAGACCGAGCAGGTCTTTGCGAACTTGCGCGCGATCCTCGAGGAAGCCGGCAGCGGGCTCGACCGCCTCGTGAAGACGACGGTCTTCCTGCAGGACCTCGGCGACTTCCAGGGGATGAACTCCGTCTACGCGACGCACGTCGGCGACACCCCGCCGGCACGCTCCACCGTCGAGGTGGCGAAGCTGCCGTCGGGCGCGCTCGTCGAGATCGAGGCGATCGCCCTCGCGTGAAGCGCTCGAGAACTACGTCCGGTCGCTCGGGCTCGACGCCTATCTCGTCGGCGGTGCGGTCCGGGACGAGCTCCTCGGCCTGGAGTCGAAGGACGCGGACTTCCTCGTCCCAGGTCTCGACACCGACGGGCTGAAGCGCGAGCTCGAGCCGCACGGCAAGGTCGAGGACCTGATCGTCGCCGGCCGGCTCGTCGGCGTGCGCCTCTATCCGCGCGACAAGGCGATCCGTAAGCTCGCGCCCGCCGGCATCGAATTCGCCCCGCCGCGCAAGGAGATCAGCACCGGCCCCGGGCGGCACGACTTCGAGATCGTCGCCGACCCGTCGCTCTCGGTCGAGGACGACATGCGCCGCCGCGACTTCACCGTGAACGCGATGGCGCGCCGGGTCTCGACGGGCGAGCTCGTCGACCCGCTGGGCGGACAGCGAGACGTCGAGCGCCGCGTCCTGCGCGCCGTGTCGCCGACGAGCTTCGCGGAGGACCCGCTGCGCGTCGTCCGCGGGCTGCGTCTCGTCTCCCAGCTCGACTTCGACCTCGACGAGCAGACCCTCGCGCAGATGCGGGCGGAGGCGCCCTCCGTGAAGCTGGTCTCCGGCGAGCGCATCGGCGGCGGGCTCGCCGCCGACGGCATGGGCGAGCTGTCGAAGCTCCTGCTCGGCGCGCAGCCGGCGAAGGCATTCCGCATCGCCCGCGACACCGGCGTACTCGTGCAGATGCTGCCCGAGTTCGAGCGGGCGATCGGCTTCGACCAGGAGAGCCGGTACCACTCGCTGACGGTCGACGAGCACACGTTTGCGGTGATCCAGGCCGCGGCCGACATGAAGCGCGGCCTCGCGGTGCGGCTCGCAGCGGTCTTCCACGATCTCGGCAAGCCGTACGTCGCGTGGCGCGGCACCGACGGACGTCTGCACTACTACGCCAAGCACGGCTACTCGGACCGGAGCCACGAGCAGGTCGGCTGCGAGCTCGCGCGCACGGCGTTGCTGAGGCTCCGCTATCCGAACGCGCTGCGCGAGCGAGTGACGCGGATCGTGCGCTATCACATGTTCCAGATCGGCAAGACGGACGCGGTGCGCGCACGGCGCTTCCTCGCGAAGCACGGAGACGAGCTCGCGTTTCAGCTCGTCGATCACAAGGACGCCGACTACCGCGGCAAACCCGGCGCCGGCGGGCTGCCTCCGCTCGAGGACATCGAGAAGCTCGAGCGGTTCCGCACGCTGCTGAAGCACGAACGCGCGAATCCGCATCGGCTCTCCGATCTCGCGATCCGCGGCGACGACCTGATCGCGCTCGGCTTTCGCCCAGGGCCACGGCTCGGCCGCGTGCTGCGCGAGCTTCTGCACGAGGTGGTCGAGGATCCGGACAAGAACACGCGTGACGTGCTGAGCCGCCTTGCGCGTGCGAAGCTGCGGAAGTGACCTCGGTGAAGCTTCTCGACTGGGCCGCTCCCGGCCCGTACCGCGTGACGTTCTCGACCCGAGTCGGCGGCGTGAGTGAGGGCGACTTCGCGTCGCTCAACCTCGGGATCCTGACCGAGGACGATCCCGCCCGCGTCGTCGTCAACCGGACACGGTTGTGTGCTGCCGTCGACGCGGACCCGGACGGCGCGACGATGGCGTGGCAACGGCACGGTGCGAACGTCACACGCGCGCAACCGCGCGGCATCGTGACGCCGGGGACCGTGTACGACCACTGCGACGGGTTGTGGAGTGACGAGCCTGGCCGGGCGATGCTGCTGCTGACGGCCGACTGCATGCCGATCGCGCTCGCGCGCTCGGAGGGAGAGCGGCCGGCCGTCGAGATCCTCCATGCCGGCTGGCGCGGGCTCCTTGCAGGCATCGTCGCCGCGGGCGTGCGTGCGCTCGGCGGCCGTCGGCTCGTCGCCGCGATCGGCCCGAGCATCGGACCGTGCTGTTACGAGGTGGGTGAGGAGGTCGCGACCCCGTTTCGGGAGGCGTTCGGCGACGACGTTGTACGCGACGACAAGCTCGATCTCTGGACGGCTGCCGAGCGAGCGCTCCGCGCCGCCGGTGTGGAGCATGTCGACCGCTTCGACGTCTGCACCGCTTGCGATCCCGAGCTGTTCTTCTCGCACCGACGCGACCACGGCAAGACCGGGCGACAGGGTGTCATCGCGTACGTCGGCTGACGAGGTCCGCGAGCGCTACGAGCGCGTGCAGGAAGAGGTCGGGCCGAGCGTCACGGTGGTCGTCGCGACGAAGTACGTCGGAGTCGAGGAGCTCGGCGTGCTCGCGGAAGCGGGTGTCGAGATCGTCGGCGAGAACCGCGCGCAGGAGCTCGAGGCGAAGCACGAGCGGTACGGCGCCGCGTTCCGGTGGCACTTCATCGGGCATCTGCAATCGCGCAAGGCGAAGACAGTGAACGCGATCTGCGAGCTGTGCCACTCGCTCGACTCGGAGTCGGCGGCGCGCAAGCTGACCGTGCCCGCGCTCGTCGAGGTCAACCTGAGCGGCGAGGAGTCGAAGTCGGGCGTCGCGCCGGAGCAGTTGGCGGCGTTCCTCGAGCTCTACCCGGATGTCCGCGGGTTGATGACGATGCCGCCGTTCGCGGGGGACGCGGAGGCGTCGCGGCCGTACTTCGTGCGGTTGCGGGAGCTGGCGGAGGCGCACGGCCTCCGCGAGCTCTCGATGGGGACGAGCCAGGACTACCGCGTCGCCGCGGAGGAAGGCGCGACCTACGTCCGCGTCGGGCTCGACGATCTTCGGCGGCCTGCGGCCGTAAGCCGTGGAATGCCGCAACCAGCTTTCAAGCTGGTTGCAGTCGTTCCCGACGACTGCGACCTGGCTGAAGCCAGGTCGCTCCTGCAGGAAACGGCCGCCGAGCGCAGTACGATTCGCCTCGAACCCATGGGATTCGCAGACGTCTGGAACAAGACCCTTGTCTACTTCGGCATCGCCGAGGAGGAGGACTGGGACGAGGACGGCTACCTCACCGACGAGGAGCTTCAGCGCGCCTACGCCGAGCGGCCGAACGTCCGCCGGCTGGCGCCGCGCCGCTCCCGGCGCGAGGACT
The DNA here is from genome assembly GCA_963838985.1 of uncultured Actinomycetes bacterium. Taxonomy (GTDB): domain Bacteria; phylum Actinomycetota; class Thermoleophilia; order Gaiellales; family Gaiellaceae; genus Palsa-739. Next base: position 36,783 of record CAWITF010000001.1, on the reverse strand, counting down.
TCGACGACTGGACCGACCCGGAGCCGGCGACCGCACGCACGAGCGTCCTCCGGCCGGCGCCGCAGAGCCGCCAGCCCGAGCCGCGCCGCCTGCGCGGCGTCGAGTCGCTCCCGAGCGGCGGCGGCGCCAACGTCAAGGTGCACCTCGTCCTGCCGCGGAGCTTCAACGACGCGCAGCAGATCGCCGACCGCTTCAAGGAAGGCGTCCCCGTGATCCTCAACCTCCAGGGCTCCGACCAGGAGCTCTCGAAGCGGCTGATCGACTTCGCGAGCGGGCTGACCTACGCGCTCGACGGCGGCATGCAGCGCGTCGCCGACAAGGTCTTCCTGCTGACGCCGCGCAACGTCGAGGTCTCCGCCGAAGAGCGGGCGCGCATGCTCGAGCGCGGCGGCTTCTTCAACCAGGCCTAGGAAAACCAAAACCGGCGTCGAAGGGCGCACGGTATGGGCGCTGCAGCCACGTTCAGCCTGCTCGGCGACGCGATCTCGTCGGCCCAGAGCTTCGTCTGGGTCTTCGCGGCCGTCTACACGCTGATCATCTTTCTCTACATCCTCACGAGCTGGGTGCGGCTTCCGTACTCGCCGTGGCTGAACCGGGTCCAGCGCTTCCTCTACGACGTCGTCGAGCCCTACCTGCGGCTCTTCCGGCGCATCCTCCCGTCCATGGGCCCGCTCGATCTCTCGCCGTTCATCGCCACGATCGCGCTCTGGCTCATCGCGGACGTGGTGCGCGCGATCCTTGGGCAGTTCCACTAAGAGAGGGGAACCGATGGCACTCACTCCAGTCGAGATCAGGCACCTCCATCCGAGCACCGGGCTCTTCGGCTACAAGCGCGGGGCGACCGACGGTCTGCTCGTCGAGATCGCCGAGAGCTTCGAGGACGTCTGGCGCGAGCGCGCGGACCTCTCCGACAAGGTCGAGCAACTCGAGGCGGACCTCGTCCGCTTCCGCGAGCTCGAGGCGCTGCTGCGCACGACGCTCGTATCCGCCGAGCGCGCCGCCGCCGAGCTGAAGGAGCAGGCGCGACGCGAGGCCGACCTGATCCTCGGCGAGGCGCACGCCGAAGCCCGGCGCGTGCAACGCGACGCGATCGCCGACAACGAACGACTCGTCAGCGAGTCGCGCAAGTTGCGGACGGCTCTCCGCATGGCGCTCGAGTCGCTCGAGGACGGCGTTCCCGACGAGGAAGACGCGCCCGCAGCCTCCGACGACGACGGCCAGAACACCTGGCCGGGCGAGCGCGAAGCCGCATAGCTCGACATACACTGACCGCATGACCGCCGCGTCCACCCGCGTGCGACTGCGCGTCAGTCCCGGCGCCGCCCGCGCCGAGATCGTCGGTCGCTACGCCGACGGTTGGAAGGTCCGCGTCGCCGAAGCGCCCGAGCACGGCCGCGCGAACGACGCCGTCCTCCGCTTGCTCGCCGACGCCTTGTCCATCCCGCGAGAGTCGCTCGCGATCGTTTCGGGGCACAGCGCCAGGGACAAGATCGTTGAGCTGACCGGCGTCGGCCCCGGCGCGATCGACCGCCGCCTCGCCTCCGCGTCGGCGACGGATCGAGGGAGAAAGGACAGACGGACATGAGCATCGACACCGACCACTTCCGCGTGCAGCTCCTGAAGGAACGCGAACGGGTGCAGAACGCACTGGCTCAGCTGCGCGAGGATCACCCCGGGTCGCTCGACGACGAGGTCGAGGAGATGACCGGGACGAGTGACAACCATCTCGGCGACAGCGCTTCCGCGACTGTCAATCGCGAGATCGACTACACGCTCGAGGAGAACTCCGAGCAGATCCTCGGCGAGATCGAAGCGGCGTTGAAGCGCATCGAGGACGGCACGTACGGCACCTGCACCGAGTGCGGCAAGGAGATCGCCGCCGAGCGGCTCGAGGCGTCTCCGTGGGCGTCGCTCTGCATCGACGACGCGCGCAAGGCGGAGCGCGGTTGAGCGAGCCCGCCCGTCGTCCGGACGTTCGCGTCGGCTCGTCCACGCACGGGTTGGCGCCCGTCTCGTTCGCGGAGCGCTCGCTCGCCGCAGGCGTCGCGCAGTGGCTCGCGCTCGGCGCGATCGCGATCTCGGCGGTCGCGGCCGACCAGCTGACCAAGTACATCGTCACGCGGAACCTCGGCCTCGACGACAGCACGCATGTCATCGGCACGTTCTGGATCCACCACGTGCGGAACTCGGGCATCGCGTTCGGCCTCTTCTCGAGCGCGACCGTCGTCGTGATCCTCGCCACCGGCATCGCGGTCGGGTGGATGCTGTGGTTCTTCGCGCGCTCGGGCGCGCGTCATCCGATCCTGCCCGTCGCGCTCGGCCTCGTGATCGGCGGCAGCCTCTCGAACCTGCTCGACCGCGTGCGCCTCGGCTATGTCACCGACTTCCTCGACTTCCGGTACTGGCCCGCGTTCAACCTCGCCGACAGCTTCATCGTGATCGGCGTCCTCGTGCTGCTCGGTGCGCTCATGCACTCCGAGCGCGAGCCGCGCCGTTCGCGGCCCGTCCGTGACGCAGCTGCGCGTCCCTGACGAGGCCGGCGGTCAGCGCCTCGACCGCTTCCTCGCGGGCCTGCCCGAGATCGGCTCGCGCGCCGTCGCCGAACGGCTGCTGAGCGCGAGCGGCGTGCTCGTCGACGGGCGCGCGCGGCCGAAGAGCCATCGGCTCGAGGGCGGTGAGCACGTCGAGTTCGAGCCGCCGCCCGCACCGACCTCGTCGCTCGAGCCGCAGGCCATGGATCTCTCGATCCCGTACGAGGACGAGCACCTGCTCGTCGTCGACAAGCCGGCAGGGCTCGTGGTGCATCCGGCGCCGGGCCACGCGGAGGGCACGCTCGTACACGGGCTGCTCGCGTACGACGTCGAAGGCGGAGAGGAACCCGACCGCCCGGGCATCGTGCACCGGCTCGACCGAGACACGTCCGGGCTACTCGTCGTCGCTCGCTCGCCGGAGGCGCACCGTCGCCTTGCAGGAGCTCGTGAAGGAACGCGCCGTGACGCGGGAGTACCGCGCGCTCGTCGGTCGGCCGTCCACGCTCGCGGCGCGGCACGATCGAGGCGCCGATCGGCCGCGACCGGCACGACGCGCAGCGGCACTCGCTCGACACCGACTCGCCGCGCGACGCGGTGACGCATTTCGAAGTCGACGAGCTGCTCCCGCGCCACGCGTTGCTGCGCGTCACACTCGAGACCGGCCGCACGCATCAGATCCGCGTGCACCTCGCGGCGATCGACCTGCCTGTGGCGGGTGATCCGACGTACGGGCGTCCGGAGGAGCTCGGGCTCGAGCGCCAGTTCCTGCACGCGGAGCGGCTCGCGTTCACGCACCCGCTCACGGGCGACTCGGTCGACGTCACGTCCCCGCTGCCGGCCGACCTCGAGGCCGCGCTCGCGGCGGCGCGGGCGTGAAGACCTCCGCGTCGTTCCGCCGCCGCTGGGAGCCGCGCGCGAAGGCGACCGCCACGACGCGATCGACGAGTTCGTCGAGCAGCGGCTGCCGCGCTATGCCGACGACTCGCGACTACCCGGGCCGCGACGCCACGTCCCGACCTCTCGCCGCTGATCGCAAGCGGCGAGATCACGATCGACGACTGCACCGCCGCCGCACTGGCGGCGCCGCCGTCGCGCGGTCGAGCAAAGTGGCTCGACGAGCTCTGCTGGCACGACTGGTTCGAGCACGTGAAGTCGAGCGGGCTCGACAAGCCACGGCTCGAGCCGCGCTGGGACCCGCCGGGCGACCAGCTCGAGCGCTGGCAGCATGGCCAGACGGGCTTTCCGTTCGTCGACGCAGGCATGCGCGAGCTCGCAGAGACCGGCTGGATGCACAACCGGGCGCGGATGGTGACCGCGACGGAGTCGCTCCTCGGCGACGAGCACCTGCAGCCGTGCCGAGCTCGGTCGCGCTGCCGCACACGGCCAGGACGCGCGCAGGAGCAGGAACTCGGTGACGATCTCGCCGGGTGCGAAGCCGAGCGCAACTCGCGCGAGCGGGCGTGATCGCGGACGAGGAGCGTCGGCGGGCTGCCGCGCCGGAGCAGCTCCGGTCTTGGCTCGGCGAGATCCTTCGCGAGCGCGCCGACGAAGCAGGGGGAGCGCGCCGATCTGGCCGGCAGCCGAGCCTCGCGTAGGACGGGATCGTGTCGTCGCGCAGCCCGAGGTCGATCACGCGCACGGCCAGATCCCAGGCGGTGGCCCGAATCTCCCCGGCGAGGTGAGTCAGCACGGTGACTCCGGGTCGGGCATGCACTAACGGAGGATAGGTACATTCCGCGTCACCAGTCCCCTCGACCCGGCGGGTTCGAGCCGAGGCGCGGGTGCCGGCCTCCCGCGGCGCCGGTTCGCCCGCGGTCCCGCCGGCTGCATCCACCAAACCAAGTGAAAGGGGCGTGAGCCCATGGCAGTCGCCTCCATGCGCGAGCTGCTGGAGGCCGGAGTCCATTTCGGCCACCAGACGCGTCGCTGGAACCCGAAGATGCGCCGCTTCATCTTCACCGAGCGGGCCGGCATCTACATCATCGACCTGACGCAGACCCGCGAGCGCCTCGACGAGGCCGCACAGTACGTCCGCAACCTCGCCGAGCGGAACGGCACGATCCTGTTCGTCGGCACGAAGAAGCAGGCGCAGGACGCGGTCGCAGAGCGAGGCGAAGCGCGTCGGCATGCCGTACGTCAACCACCGCTGGCTCGGCGGCCTGCTCACGAACTGGCGGACGATGTCCGACCGGATCGAGCGGCTGCACGAGCTGCGCCGCCTCCGCGACGAGGGGCAGATGGAGCTCCTTCCGGCGAAGGAGCGGATCTCGATGGCGCGGCGAGCTCGAGAAGCTCGAGGCGAACCTCGGCGGCGTCGCCGACATGCGCCGCCAGCCCGACGCCATCTTCATCATCGACCTGAAGAAGGAGCAGCTCGCCGTGCGCGAGGCACGGCGGCTCGGGCTGCCGGTCGTCGCGCTCGTCGACACGAACTGCGACCCGGACGAGGCGGACTACGTCATCCCGGGCAACGACGACGCGATCCGCTCGTGCGCGCTGATCACGCGCGTGATCGCCGACGCGATCAACGGCCGGCAAGCAGAAGGTCATCGGCGAGGAGTTCGCCAAGCACGGAGAACGGCGCAGCCGGCGTCGGCCGAAGCCGCGCCTGCCGCAAGGCGGCCGAGCCTGCCGCCGAGGCAGCCCGACCCGCCGCCGAAGCGCCGGCGGACGTCGCGGAAGCCGAGCCTGCCGCCGCCGACGCCGGAGGCTGCCGCCGAAGGAGGTGCCGCACCGATGGCCGAGATCTCCGCAGCACTCGTCAAGGAGCTCCGCGACGCGCACGGGCGCGGGGATGATGGACTGCAAGCGCGCGCTGCAGGAGACGAACGGCGACATGGACGCGGCGTCGTCGCTCCTGCGCGAGAAGGGCATGGCGGACGCAGCGAAGCGCGCCGGCCGCGAGACGACCGAGGGCATCGTCGGCTACCGCCTCGCAGACGACGGCTCGAAGGGCACGATGGTCGCGGTCGGCTGCGAGACCGAGCCGGTCTCGAAGAACGACGAGTTCCAGGCGTTCGCGAAGAAGGTGCTCGACCCCGTCGACGCGAACGGGTCGACGCGGCCGCCGAGCTCGAGGAGCGAGCGCATGGAGCTCGCCGCCAAGCTCGGCGAGAACATCGTCGTCGCGGGCGCCGCGCGCTTCGAGGCGGTCGACGGCGGCCGCGTCTCGGCGTACGCGCATCCGCCGGCGAACAAGCTCGGCGTGCTGCTCAGCTGCGCGGCGGGGACGCGGAGCTCGGGCGCAAGCTCGCGATGCACATCGCCGCCGCGAGCCCGCAGTGGATCGACCGCGACGACGTTCCCCGCGGAGGCGGTCGCCGCCGAGCGCGAGATCTACGCGAACTCCGACGAGGTGCAGTCGAAGCCGGAGCAGGCGCGCGAGAAGATCGTCGAGGGCATGCTCGGCAAGCGCTTCTTCGGCGCGAACGTCCTCGTCGACCAGGAGTGGATCCACGAGCTCCGGCGAAGACCGTCGGGCAGGCACTGAAGGAGGCCGGCGCGGAGGTGCTGGAGTTCGCAGCGCTTCTCGCTCGCCGGCTGAGCCGATCGAGCCTCGAGCCGCGAGCAGTGCCGGCGAACGGCGAGCCCGGCTTCCGCCGCGTGCTCCTGAAGCTCTCGGGCGAGGCGCTGATGGGCGAGCGCGAGTACGGCATCGACCTCGGCGGTCGTCGTCGCGCTCGCGCGCGAGATCGCCGCCGTGCACGACCGCGGCGTCGAGCGTCGCGATCGTCGTCGGCGCGGGGAACTTCTACCGCGGCCTCGCCGCGGCGGCCGAGGGGATGGAGCGCGCGACCGCCGACTACGCGGGCATGCTCGCGACGCTGCTGAACGCGCTCGCGCTGCAGGACGCGCTCGAGCGGCAGGGAGCCGACACGCGGGTGCAGTCCGCGCTCGACGTGTCGCGAGGTCGCCGAGCCGTACATCCGCCGCCGCGCGATCCGGCATCTGGAGAAGGGCCGCATCGTGATCTTCGCGGCGGGCACGGGCAACCCGTTCTTCACGACCGACACCGCGGCCGCGCTGCGCGCGCTCGAGATCGGCGCCGACGCGATCCTGATGGCGAAGAACGGCGTGGAGGGCGTCTACGACGGCGATCCGCGCACCGATCCCGACGCCAAGTTCCTCCGCGACTCACGCATCTCGAGGCGATCGAGCGCGGGCTGAAGGTGATGGACACGACTGCGCTCTCGCTCTGCATGGACAACAAGCTGACCATTCACGTGTTCGAGCTCGCCGACGGCAACATCAGCCGCGTCGTCGCCGGTGAGGAAGTCGGCACGATCATCGAGACCCGCGTAGGAGGGCACGAATGGCAACGGTCGACGAGCTGATCAACGAAGCGCAGACGCGGATGGGCAAGTCCGTCGAGCACGCGCGCGACGAGTTCAACACGGTCCGTACCGGCCGCGCGTCCGCGTCGCTTCTCGACCGCATCGAGGTCGACTACTACGGCACGCTGACGCCGCTGAAGCAGCTCGCGACGATCGGCGTCCCCGAAGCGCGCATGCTCACGATCCAGCCGTTCGACCCGAGCTCGATCCGGGCGATCGAGAAGGCGATCAGGAGTCCGACCTCGGCCTGACGCCGTCGAACGACGGCAAGCTGATCCGCCTGCCGATCCCGCAGCTGACCGAGGAGCGCCGCAAGGAGCTCGTCAAGGTCGTGCGCAACCTCGCCGAGGACCACCGCGTCGCGGTGCGCGAGATCCGGCGCGACGCGATGAAGCACCTGAAAGACCTCGTCGACAAGGGCGAGGTCGGCGCCGACGAGGAGCACCGCGCCGAGGAGCGCGTGCAGAAGCTGACGGACGAGAACACGAAGCAGATCGACGACCTCCTGAAGCACAAGGAAGCCGAGGTCATGGAGGTCTGATGGCCTCCACCAGCCGGCAACCTGCTTTCAAGCAGGTTGCAGTCGTCCGCTCGCCAGACGGAGCAGACGACTGCAACCAGGATGAATCCTGGTTGCGGAGAGGCGAGGTTGGCGGCTGAGCCGGACCGGTCGCGGCGGAGGTTCCCCGCGCCGTCGCGATCGTGATGGACGGCAACGGCCGCTGGGCGTCCGGGCGGGGGCTGCCCGTCGCGGAGGGCCACCGCGCCGGCTCACGCGCGCTCCGCCCGATCGTCGAGACGTCGATCGACCTCGGGATCGAGTCGCTCGCGGTGTACGCGTTCTCGACGGAGAACTGGACGCGCTCGGCAGACGAGGTGTCCGCGTTGATGGACATCTTCGGCGAGACGATCGACCGAGAGCTCCACGATCTCGCCGAGCAGGGCGTGCGCACGCGCTTCGTCGGACGGCGCGACCGCGCACCGGAATGGCTGCAGGAGAAGATGGCCGAGCTCGAGGCTGCGACCGAGCGCGAGACGCGGCTCGCGCTCTGGATCGCGTTCGACTACGGCGGCAGAGCCGAGATCGTCGAGGCTGCACGCAGGCTCGTCGAGGAGGGAGGCGACGTGGACGAAGAGTCGTTCGCCCGCGCGCTGTACGCGCCGTCGATGCCCGACCCCGATCTGCTCATTCGCACCTCGGGTGAGCTGCGCCTCTCGAACTTCCTGCTCTGGCAGTCGGCGTACGCCGAGTTCGCATTCACCGACACGCTGTGGCCCGACTTCGGGCCTGATGAATTTCGCGCTGCAATCGAGGACTACGCCAGCCGCCGCCGTAGATTCGGCGGCAGATGAGCGGTCTTTTCTCCCGCGTCCTGGTCGCGCTCGTCGGCCTGCCGCTCGTGCTCGGAGCGGTGTGGGCCGGCGGGTGGTGGCTCTTCACGCTCGTCGGGATCGCGGCGGTCGTCGCGGTGCACGAGTTCGTGACGATGGCGCGGCCGCTGCGGCCGCTCGCGCCCGCCGTCTACATCGGCGGAGCGCTGGCGCTGCTCGGCGCGCAAAAGGGCGGCGTCGTCTGGCTGCTCGGCGGCTTCTTGACGTCGCTTCCTCGCCGCGTTCGTGCTCAACGCGCTGGCGTCGACGCGCGCGCCGGCGACTGCCGCGATCGGCTCGAGCGTCCTGGGCGCGGCGTGGATCGGCATCGGGCTCGGCGCGCTCATTCTGCTGCGCGCGGATGCACCACGAGCCGCGGCTGCTCGCTTTCACCGTGCTGCTGACGGTGTTCGGCGCCGACACGTTCGCGTACTTCGCGGGCCGGCTGATCGGGCGCCACAAGATGTCGCCGACCCTCTCGCCGGGCAAGACGTGGGAGGGCTTCGTCGTCGGCTCGCTCGTCGGCATCTTCATCTCGTTCGTCGCCCTCTACCAGGATCGCCACCACTATCTGAAGATCTGGCAGGCGATCGTCCTCGGCGTCGTCGTCGTGCTCACGGCCGTCGCCGGCGACCTCTTCGAGTCCATGCTGAAGCGCGACATGCAGGTGAAGGACACCGGGCGCCTGCTCGGCGGCCACGGCGGCATCCTCGACCGCGTCGATGCGCTCCTTTTCGCCTCGGCCGCGGCGTATTACGTCGTGCGCGGGTTCGGCTATGCCTGAGCAGGCGAGCCGCGCAACCAGGTTTCAACCTGGTTGCAGTCGTTGGAACGACTGCAACCTGACTGAAGTCAGGTTGCCAGAGGCCGCCGTCCCTACACTGACCTCGTGAAAAGGGTCGCCCTGCTCGGGGCCACCGGGTCGATCGGCCGTCAGGCGATCGAGATCATCGACGGCCACCCGGAGCTCGAGCTCGTCGCGGCGGCCTCCGGATCGACGCCACTCGACGGCATCGACGCGCCGCTGAAGCAGGTCGGCGGCGACCTCACCGAGCTGCTCGAGCGCGCCGAGCCGGACGTGGTGCTCAACGCCGTCGTCGGGTTTGCGGGCGTCCACGCGACGCTCTGGACGATGGAGCGCGGGATCGACCTCGCGCTCGCGAACAAGGAGAGCCTCGTCGCCGCCGGCGAGCTCGCGGAGCAGGCGCAGTCGCGCGGCGGCGGGCGAACGCTTCCCGTCGACAGCGAGCACTCCGCGCTCTTCCAGTGCCTCGAGGGCCGCCGGCCCGAGCAGGTGCACACGCTCGTCCTCACCGGCTCGGGCGGCCCGTTCCGCGGCCGGACGAAAGACGAGCTGACCGAGGTGACGCCGGAACAGGCGCTTGCACATCCAACGTGGCGCATGGGGCCGAAGATCACAGTGGACTCCGCGACACTTGCGAACAAGGGCCTCGAGCTGATCGAAGCGCACTTCCTCTTCGGCATCCCGTACGAGCAGATCGACGTGGTCGTCCAGCCGACCTCGATCGTCCACTCGCTCGTCCGCTTCCGTGACGGCGCCACGCTCGCGCACCTCGGTTACCCCGACATGCGTGTGCCCATTTCCTTCGCGCTGACCTACCCGGAGCGTGCCGCGACGCCGCTCCAGCCCCTCGATCTGACGACGCTCACGCTCATCTTCGAGGAGCCGGATGCCGAGACTTTCCCGATGCTGGCGCTCGCGCGCGAAGCGGGGGAGAAGGGCGGCACCTTCCCGTGCACCTACAACGCGGCGAACGAGACCGCCGTCGCGGCGTTCCTCGAGGGACGGCTCGCGTTCCTCGACATTCCCGAGGTCGTAGCCGACGCGCTCGCACGCGTCGACGGCGCGCCCGCGCGCGACATCGAAGACCTCGTCGAGGTCGACGCACGTGCGCGGTCGCTCGCGGAGGAGCAGTTGGCCGTCTCATGACCTGGGCCGTCGTCGTCATCGGCTTGCTGCTGCTCGTCTTCCTGCACGAGCTCGGGCACTTCATGGTCGCCCTCGCAGTCGGGATCAAGCCGCGCTCGTTCTACGTGGGGTTCCCCCCGGCGATCGCGAAGATCCGCCGCAACGGAATCGAGTACGGCCTCGGGATCATCCCGCTGGGCGGGCTCGTGCGCATTCCCGGGATGCACCGGCCCGCGTCGCGTGACCTCGAAGCGTTCATGGCAGCCGGTCTGCGCGAGCAGCCGGCCCTGACGAGCGCGGTGCAGCGAGTCCGCAGGCCGCTCGACGCGGCCGACTACGACGGCGCCGCCGCCGCCCTGCCGGAGCTCGTGCGCGAGATCGACGCCGCCGACCTGAGCCCGGCCGCGCGCCGTTCCGCCAATCGGGCCGTGCGCGAAGTCGACGAAGGCACGGGCCACGACGCGTACTGGCGCGCACCGACGTGGAAGCGCGTCGCTGTCATCGTCGCCGGGCCGCTGATGAATCTGATCGTCGCGTTCGTCCTCTTCTTTGCGGTCTTCGCGACGACGCACGTGCAGGTGACCGGCACGACCGTCGTCGACGCCGTCAACACCTCGACGCCCGCGCAGACGATCGGCCTCGAGCCCGGCGACTCGATCGTCGCGGTCGACCGGCACCAGACGCCCACCTTCGACGACATCTCACAGCGCATCCAGAAGAGCAACGGCAAGCCGACGTCGATCACCGTGCTGCGGAACGGGAAGCGGCTCGTGCTAGGCCCCGTCGACACGATCCAGTCGTCCGACGGCCGTTGGGTGCTCGGCTTCCGGCCGCGCACGGTCGACAGCAACATCTCGTACTCCTTCGCGGAGAGCGCACGGCACGCGGCCGACTACTGCTGGCTGACGATCTCCGGAACGGGCACGGCGATCGCCGGCCTCGTCCACTCGAAGGAGCGCGCGCAGCTCTCCGGCCCGGTCGGGATCGTGCGCGCCTCGCAGCAGGCCCTGAAGGAAGGCTTCAGCTACTACGTGCAGGTGCTCGGCTTCGTGAGCATGTCGCTCGCGCTCCTGAACCTGCTGCCGTTCCTGCCGCTCGACGGCGGCCACATCCTTTTCTCGCTGATCGAGCGCTTCCGCCGCCGTGCCGTCGCCCGCGAGGTCTACGAGCGGGTCTCGGTGATCGGCTTCACGCTGATCCTCTTCCTGACCGTGATCGCGCTCCACAACGACGTCGGCCGCGTCGGCCCTCACTAGCTCCTAGCTTCAGCGTCCGCTGAGGGCGGCCGGGGCCGCGGAGGCCCCGGACTACACTGATTCCCGGTGGCCAGCACGCGCCAGATCCGGGTCGGCAGCGTCCCCGTCGGTGGCGGGGCGCCGGTCGTCGTCCAGTCGATGACGACGACGAAGACGCACGACGTTCCCGCGACGACCGCCCAGATCGCCGCGCTTGCGAGCGCGGGCTGCGAGATCGTCCGCGTCGCCGTCCCGAAGACGGAGGACGCGGAGGCACTCGGGAAGATCGTCCGCTTCTCGCCGGTCCCGATCATCGCCGACATCCACTTCAACGCGAGCCTCGCGTTGAAGGCGATCGACCAGGGCGTCGCCGCCGTGCGGATCAACCCGGGCAACATCGGCGGCCCCGAGAAGGTCGCCGAAGTCGTGCGCGCCGCGAAGGCGCGCGGAATTCCGATGCGCATCGGCGCGAACTCCGGGTCGCTGCCGAAGCACCTCGAGGAGATCGCGCACCGCGACCAGGCGGAGGCGCTCGTCGAGGCCGCGCTCGAGGAGGTGCGCCTGCTCGAGAGCCTCGACTACTACGACTTCAAGATCTCCGTCAAGTCGAGCCACGTGCCGACGATGATCCGCGCCTACCGGATGCTCGCCGAGCGGGTCGACTACCCGCTGCACCTCGGCGTCACCGAGGCCGGCACGGTGTTCAGCGGCTCGATCAAGAGCGCGGTCGGCATCGGCACGCTGCTCGCGGAGGGGATCGGCGACACGATCCGCGTCTCGCTCTCGGCCGACCCGGTCGAGGAGCCGAAGACCGCGTTCGAGATCCTCAAGGCACTGGGCCTGCGGGAGCGCGGCCCGGTGATGATCGCGTGCCCCTCGTGCGGCCGCGACAACGTCGGCGTGCACACGCTGGCGGAGGAAGTCGAGAGCAGGCTCGTCGAGTACCCGCAGCACTTCGAAGTGGCCGTCCTCGGCTGCGCCGTGAACGGCCCCGGCGAGAGCGGCGACGCCGACTTCGGCATCGCGGGCGGCCGCGACGTCGGGTTCATCTATGCGCACGGCCGCGTCCTGAAGAAGGTCAGCTCGGACATCCTGATCGACGAGCTCTTCTTCGAGATCGACAAGTGGATCGCCGAGGGCATGCACCGCCCGAAGCGGTTGAAGATGGCGAAGCCGGCGGCCCTCGCGATGGCCGAGATGTCCGCCATCCCGCTCGAGTAGCCTGCCCGGACAACAATGATTGCCCGGGCTTCACAGCTGTTCTTGCCAACCCTGCGCGACGACCCCGCCGACGCGGAGGCCGCGTCGCACAAGCTGCTCGTGCGCGGCGGCTTCATCCGCCAGGTGAGCGCCGGCCTCTGGTCGTTTCTGCCGCTCGGCTGGCGTGTGCACGAGAAGATCGTGCAGATCATCCGCGAGGAGATGAACGCCATCGGCGGCCAGGAGATGCTGATGCCGGTGCTGACGCCCGCGGAGCTCTGGGAGACGACGGGTCGGATCAAGATCCCCGAGATCTTCCACCTGCAGGACCGCACAGGTCGTCGCTTCGTCCTTCCGGTGACGCATGAAGAGACGGTTACCTTCCATGCGCGCGAGATCCAGTCCTACAAGCAGCTCCCGCAGCTCTGGTACCACTTTCAGACGAAGGAGCGCGACGAGCCGCGCCCACGCGGCGCGCTACTCCGCGTGCGCGAGTTCATCATGAAGGACGCCTACTCCTTCGACCGCGACGACGCCGGCGTCAAGCGGAGCTTCGAAGCGAACCGCGAGGCGTACAAGAAGATCTTCGCGCGCTGCGACCTCGAGACGTACGACGTCCAGGCGGAGAGCGGGATCATGGGCGGAAAGTACAGCGAGGATTTTCTCGCGCCGTCGGGCTCGGGCGAGAACGTCCTCGTCACGTGTGAGAACGGCGACTATGCCGCCGACGGCGACATCGCCGAGGCTGTGCCACGCGCGCCGACGCTGCCGGACGCACTTGCAGCTCCCGAGGAGATCGAGACCCCCGGCATCACCACGTGCGAGGGGCTCGCGGAGTTTCTCGACATCGATCTCGCGGCGACCTCGAAGGCGATGCCCGTGACGAAGGCGGACGGGACCGTGATCCTCGCACTCGTTCGCGGCGACGACCGGCTGAGTGAGATGAAGCTCTACGACGCGATACCGGGCGAGTCGCGGCCGTCGACCGACGAGGAGATCCGCGCCGCGTTCGGTGCAAGCGGCGGATCGCTCGGCCCGGTCGGCTTCCGCGGCGAGGTGATCGCAGACGAGACGCTGCGCGAGGGGCAGTTCGTCGCCGGCGCGAACAAGGACGGGTTCCACCTGCGAGGCGCTCAAGCGGGTCGCGACTACGAGGCTCGGTTCGCGGACCTCCGCGATCCGAAGGAGGGCGACCGCTGCCCGGTCTGCGGCGGCGCGCTCACGTTTCGCACCGCGATCGAGGTCGGCCACATCTTCGACTTCGGGAGCTTCTATTCGAAGCCGCTCGACGCGACGTTCCTCGACGAGGATGGCACCGAGAAGCCGCTCCTGGGCGGCAGCTACGGCATTGGCCCCGGCCGCGTGCTGGCGGCGATCATCGAGCAGCACCACGACGAGCACGGGATCGTGTGGCCGCGCGAGGTCGCGCCGTACGACGTCCACGTCGTCGCGCTTCCGGGAGCCGAGACGATCGCCGCGCAGGCAGCGGAGGCGCTCTCGGCGGCAGGCGCCGACGTGCTCCTCGACGATCGCGACATGCGCGCCGGCGAGAAATTCGCCGACGCAGACCTGATCGGCTGCCCGATCCGCATCACCGCGGGCAAGAAGAGCCTCGAGGACGGCAAGGTCGACTTCCGCGTCCGGGCGACGGGGGAGGAGCAGCGGTTAGCCGTTGCCGACCTGGGCAAGCAGGTGTCTTGATGGCCCGGCGCCGGCGCTTCAGCGAGGAGCCCTTCGGAGCGACGATCGAGGCGCTCATGGCCGAGGTCGGCGTCACTTATCGGGAGCTCGCAGCGCGCACCGGGCTTTCAGCGGGGTATCTGAATCACCTCGTCCACGGCAACCGGCCTGTGCCGTCGAACGACGTCGTGCAGTCGCTTGCGCAGGCGCTCGGGGTCGAGGCGGAGCACTTCCGCGAGTACCGGCTGCGCGTGATCACCGAGCGGCTCGAGGCGATGCCCGAGCTGATCGACCGGCTCTACCGTCGCTTCAGCGAGTAGAGGGTCCCGCATCTCCACGTGTCGCACGCGCTGCTCGAACGTGCGGCGGGCTCGCTCGACGATGTTCCGCGCGAGCCAATGCGAGCGCGCAGCGGGATGCGTCGCGATCACGATCTCGTCGGCGTCGTAGGCGCAGAGCGCGTCCTCGATCGCGGTCAGCGGGTTGCAGTCGCCGACGACACCGGTGGCCGTGATGCCTGCCGACCGAAGGTGACCGACGCACCGCTCGACGCGCTCGTGCGCCAGGCGAAGCGCGCGACGATCGTCGGAGGCCAGGTACTCGAGCCTGCTGCTGAGCGCCGGCGCGACCACGAGGACCTCCGAGCCGGATGCGGACGCGACGAGGGCGGCGTGCAACTCGGGCTCAGATGCCGTCTCGTTGGCGATGACGAGGATCCGTCGGAGTGCGGGAGCTGCGGATGCATCTGACATGACGGTGTCCCTTCGGAGTCGTTGACACCATCCATGGTCTCGCCCGCCGCTTAAGGAGACCTGTGGGCCGGCTGTGCGGCTATCGAGAAGGCAGCTCGACGTGGAAGCGCGCGCCGTGACCGGGCTCGGACTCGGCGGACACCTCGCCGCCGTGAGCCTCGGCGACTGCCGCGACGATCGAGAGACCGAGCCCGACACCGCCGCTCGCGCGCGTGCGTGACGCGTCGGTGCGATAGAAGCGCTCGAAGACGTGCGCGACCTGGTCCGCGGTCATGCCGGGACCGTCGTCGGCGACGGTGAGCCGCGCGGAGCCATTCGTGCGCGTCAGTGACACGTGCACGGGCGTCCCGGGCGGTGTGTGCGCGCGGGCATTCGACAGCAGGTTGTCGACGATCTGGCGCAGACGGTCGCGGTCGCCGACAACGCTTGCCGGCTCTGTCTCGAGCTCGATCGGCCGCGTCGTGTCGAGTGTGCGTGCAGTCTCGACGGCTTCGCTGACGACGTCTCCGAGCTCGACGGGCTTCTGCTCGAGCGGCCGCCCCTCGTCGAGCCGAGCGAGCAGCAGCAGGTCGTCGACGAGCAGCGTCATGCGCTCCGACTCGCGGCGGATGCCGGTCATCGAGCGGGCGAGGTCATCGGGACGATCCGCAGCACCGCGCCCGAAGAGCTCGGCGTAAGCCCGCACTGCGGCGAGCGGAGTCCGCAGCTCGTGCGACGCGTCGGCGACGAACTGACGCAGCTTGCGCTCGGATGCCTCGCGCGCCTTGAAGGCCGACTCGATGTGAGCGAGCATCGCGTTCAGCGCGAGGCCGAGCCGGCCGACCTCGGTGCGCTCGTCCGCATGCTCGACGCGCTGCGAGAGGTCGCCGCCGGCGATCGACGCGGCGGTCGCTTCGATCGCACGCAATGGCTTCAGTCCGACCCGGATCACGTAGAGCCCGAGCAACGCGATCCCGGCGAGCACGAGCCCGGTGACGAGCAGCTCGATCAGCAGCAGGCGATGAAGCGTGCTGTCGACGTCCTCCAGCGGCGCCGCGAGCAGGACGATGCGATTCGGAGCGCTCGCTTCGATCGATGCGCGGACGCGGTAGCGCTCCGCGCCCTTGACCGCGTCTGTCGTGAAATAGGTGACGCGATCGCCGCCGTCGCTCGCAGCCGGAAGGCTGACGGACTTCGGCAGCTTCGGCGCCGGATCGACGTCGGTGCCGGGAAAGTCGCGCGCGGCCTGCGTCGTGATGATCGTTCCATCGAGCTTGCGAATCTGGAGGTAGTCGCCCGGGACCGCGTTCGCCAGACCGCCGGGCCCGCCGTCGTTCGGCAACGAGCCTCCGTGCCCGTGATCGCCCGGGCCGCCGCCGAGCGCGCGGGAGACCGAGAGATGCGCGTCCTGCAGCGACGTGTCGGTGCGACCGATCAGGAAGGAGCTCAGCGAGCTGTACGTGGCCACGTCGGCGGCGGCCAGGCCGATGCCGGCGAGCAGGATCACGCCGAGCACGAGCCGCGCGCGCAACGAGAGGCGCGACACGCTACCTCGCGTCTGCTTCGAGCATGTAGCCCGCCTGCCGCACGGTCTTGATCAGCGGCGCGCCCGCGGCGTCGAGCTTGCGGCGCAGGTAGCTGACGTATGTCTCGACGACGTTCGAGTTGCCGCCGAAGTCGTACCGCCACACGTTCTGGAGTATCTGCCCCTTGGAGAGCACGCGCTGCGGATTCAGCATGAAGAAGCGGAGGAGGGAGAACTCGGTCGCGGTGAGCGCGATCGCCGTGTCGCCGCGGAACACTTCGTGACGCGCCTCGTCGAGCATCAGGTCGGCGTAGCGCAGCACGTCGCCGGGCAGATCGCTGCCGGTGCGTCGCAGGATCGCGTGGACGCGCGCAACGACCTCGGCGAGGCTGAACGGCTTGGTGACGTAATCGTCGCCGCCCGCGCGAAGCGCTTCGACCTTGTGCTCGACGGCGTCCTTCGCGGTGAGGAAGAGGATCGCCGACTTGAAGCCCTGCTCCCGAAGGCGGCGGCCGACCTCGATGCCCTCGATGTCGGGAAGCATCCAGTCGAGGACGACGAGATCCGGCTCCGCGCGGAGGACGGCCTGCAGCGCGTCGCGGCCGCTCGCCGCCTCGTCGACCTCGAAGCCTTCGTAGCGGAGCGCGGTTGCAACGGCGTCGACGATCGACGCCTCGTCGTCGACGACGAGGATCCGACCGCCGCCGTTCTTGGGAGTCCCGTTCTCGATCACGTTTCCACGGTCGCAGCGATTCCTGTGAACCACCTGAGAATGCACGCCGCGAGCGTGTGAGTTCGATGAGAGCGCAGTTCTTATCGACTGCACAGGGCTTTCCCATGGCGTGCATGCACCGTGTCTTCGGGAGTACCCGAGAAAAGGGAGACGCGAATGCGGTCACGTTGGAGGGAGCTCGGTCTCGTCGCCGTTGCATCGGCACTGCTGACAGCCGGTGTGCTGAGTGCGGTCGCGCTCGGCGCAGGCTCGAACGCCACGGCGACGACGACGTCGACAACCGCGACGTCGACGACCGGTACGTCCACGACCAAGACCTGCAAGTCGAACGAGGGTCCGGCGCACGAGAAGGCCGAGAGCGCGGCGCGCGAGGCGGCCGAGGACGCCGGCAAGTGCTTCGGCGGCCATCACGGCTTCGGCGGCCCCGGTGCGCCGAACGGCCGGTTCAGGCCGAACGAGGATCCCGCGCACGAAGCGGGGGAGAGCGCCGCCCGCGAGGCGCAGGAGGACGCCGGGCAGCGTCCGACGATCCCGTAGCCCCGACCCAGGCGGCGGGCAGGCGCCGAAACTGCCCGCCGCCGCCCTCCGGTACGATCCCGCGCACGGGGCGTGGCGCAGCCTGGTTAGCGCGCCAGTCTGGGGGACTGGAGGTCCCGAGTTCGAATCTCGGCGCCCCGACTGAAGCCCCGCAAATCGTGGGGTTCCGATGAACCGGCGCGGGAGCGGCGCCGTACTCCTGGAGGATCGGGGGCGTGGGGTCCCCAACCGCCCGGCAACGCGGCCCTTTGCCAGTCTCCCGGCACGCGGCTGCGCGCCCCCGGTCACCACCTCGCCGCAGGATCCCGCGAACCGGGGATGCACGGGAGGCGCCGCGGACCCGATCCTTTCCTTAGATAGGGGGAAAGGCATGGCGCAGTCGAATCGCCGTGCGGCCGAGACAACCGAGCGGGCGAAGCAGTTCCTCGCCGAGCTCTGGGGGGACCGGCCCTCGCGGGCGTACGCGCTCACCGCCTTCGTCGCGGTCTGGCTCGCCGTCACCCTCACGGAACCGGCCTTTCTCGTGCTCTTCGCCGCGGCGCTCCTCGGGCTCCGGCACCGGGCCGCGAACCGCCCGGAGCCGAGCTTCGACGAGGACGACTGGTTCTAGCCTTCCAGTCAGGCCTGGATCAGACCCGGAGGAGCACGATCAAGGCTATGCGGGGCGTCATCAGCCTCTCCCGATGGCTGTCCGCGCGGGCTGCAGCGGTGGGTTCCGCTTCGTCCTCCCCTTCGTAAGCGGTTCCCACCGCTCGGCAGCCCTCCAGCAAGGACTCGCGGCAACGGCCGTACGGCACGATGATTGAGACCATGACCGGTGGCGCGAGAGTGCTGATCGTCGAAGACGACGTCGAGCTGCGCAGCGTGCTCGGACGCAGCCTGCGCGAGGAAGGGTTCGAAGTCGACTCGGTCGCAACCGGGGGAGAGGTGCTCGAGCGCGTCGAGCGGTCCGTCCCCGATGTCTTCGTGATCGACGTGGGCCTTCCGGACGCCGACGGACGCGACGTCTGCCAGGCGCTGCGCGCCCGCGGGATCGAGGCCCCGGTGCTCTTCCTCACCGCGCGGGATGCGCTCGTCGACCGTGTCGCCGGCTTCGACGCGGGCGGCGACGACTACGTCGCGAAGCCGTTCGCGCTCGTCGAGCTCGTCGCGCGGCTGCAGGCGCTCGTGCGACGCAGCGGCGGCAGCGCCGCCGTCGAAGCCGCGGGGCTGCGTCTCGACCCGGTGAAGCACTCCGTCTCCGCGGGCGGACGCGAGGTCGCACTGACGCCGACCGAGTTCCGGCTGCTCGCACTCCTCCTTGCACGGCCCGGGGAAGCCGTCCGCCGGCACGCGCTCGTTCGCGCGGGCTGGCCGCACGGCGCCCGCGTCCGGGAGAACACGCTCGACGCGTACATCGCGCGCATCCGCCGCAAGCTCCGGAGCCTCGACGACAGCCCCGAGGTTCGCACGGTGCACGGCGTCGGCTATCGCGTCGGATGATCCAGCGGCGTCTGCTGCTCGTCATCCTCACCGCCGTCGCGGTGGCGATCGGCGCGCTGCTCGTCGGCTTCAACCTCATCCTCGACCACACGCTCGACACGAACGCGCGCTCGGTGCTCCGCTCGCGCGCGGCCGCGCAGCTCGAGCTCGTCGACACGTCGAGCGGGCGCCTCCGGCTTCGTGAGCCGGCCGACATCGCCGCCGCCGACACGGGCGCCTGGGTGCTCCGCGGCAACGAGGTGATCGAGCGCCCGCGCTCGCGCGCAGCAGTCGATGCAGCGGCTGTCGCCCTCGCTCATGCGCACGTGCCCACGTTCCAAGATCTCGGAGAGAGCGACATTCGCCTCTACGCGCGACCGGTGTTACGCGACAACACGAAGATCGGGAGCATCGTCGTGTCACTGTCGCTCGCGCCGTACGAGCAGGCGCGCACGACCGCGCTCGCATCTTCGCTCGTCTTCGGCGCGCTGATCCTGCTGCTCGCCGCCGTCGCCGGCCGCTGGCTGCTCGCCTCGGCGCTGCGTCCGGTCGCCCGCATGACGCGTCAGGCGGCGACGTGGAGCGAACGGGATCTCGATCGGCGCTTCGGGCTCGGCGAGCCGCACGACGAGCTGACTCAACTCGCGGCAACGCTCGATGGCCTGCTCGGCCGGCTCGCCGCGAGCCTCCGGCACGAGCAGCGCTTCTCGGCGGAGCTCTCGCACGAGCTGCGCACGCCGCTCTCGCGCGTGATCGCCGAGACGGAGCTTGCACTCAGACGCGAACGCAGTCCGGACGAGTACCGCGAGACACTCGAGATCGTGCATCGAAACGCGGTGCAGCTCGGGCGCACCGTCGACGCGCTCGTCGCAGCCGCGCAGCTCGAAGCCGGCGCGGCACGGGGGACGGCCGATGCGTACTCCGTCGCGACGCAGGCCGCATCCGCGTGCTCGGGGCTCGCGGACGACCGTCATCTCGAGCTCGAGATCGAGCCCGCGGGCGGGCCGATCCGCATCGGTGTCGAAGCCGACTACGCCGAGCGCATCCTGATGCCCGTGCTCGAGAATGCGTGCCGCTACGGCGCGTCGCGGGTTCGCGTCTCGCTCGCGCGTGACGGCGCCAACGTCCGCTACGAGGTCGCGGACGACGGCCCTGGAGTCCCCGAGGACGAGGTCGAGCGGATCTTCGAGCCGGGCGTACGCGGCACCGCTGCAAACGGCTCAGGGTCGGGCCTCGGCCTCTCGCTCGCCCGGAGGCTCGCGGAGACGGTCGCCGGCGAGATCGAGGCGGTCTCGGACCCGGCCGGCGGGCGTTTTCTCGTCCGGCTGCCCGCCGGTTGACCGAGAACCCCTCTACACTCCGGGGGTGAGCAGGTGGAATGAGTTCATCGCCGGCTCGGTCGACAGGGGTCACGCGCACGGGGTTCAGGTCTACCGCGAGCTCGACGAGCTCGCCGCGTCCGTCGCCGACTTCCTCGCCGCCGGCTTCGCGCTCGGTGAGCCGGCGCTCATCGTCGCCCGCGCGGCAAACCTGCACGCGTTCGAGCAGCGACTGGTGGAGAAGGGCTGCGAGCCCAGCAGCCTCGAACGCAACGGGCTGCTGACTGCGCTCGACGCCGAGGCGACGCTTGCGGCGATCATGCCGGAGGGGCATCCGTCGTCCGGCGCCTTCGAGCTCACCGTCGGCGGAGCGGTCGACGAGATCGCGGAGCGCTTCCCCGAGCGGCGTCTACGTGCATTCGGCGAGATGGTCGACATCCTTTGCGAACGCGGCGACGCCGATGCAGCCGACTCGCTCGAGGAGCTCTGGAACAGCCTCGCGATGACGCGCGACTTCTCGCTGCTCTGCGGCTACCACCTCGACGTGTTCGATCGTGCTGCGCAGACAGGTGCGCTTCGCGACCTATGCCGCACGCACTCCCACGTTCTGCCGGCGGCGGACACCGCGCGACTCAACCACGCGGTCGACGCGGCACTCGACGAGGTGCTCGGCCCAGCGGAGGCTGGGAGGGTGTACGTGTTGATCGGGGAGGAGCTGCGTCAGGGACGGGTCCCCGGCTCGCAACTCATACTGCTCTGGCTCTCCGAGAACATGCCGTCGCTGGCCGACCGCGTGCTCTCGATCGCGCGGGCGCGCTACGACTCTGCGCTCCCCGCCTGAGCGTCTCGTCGCTCCGCGATACTGAGCCTTCCGTGACCGAAGGGCTGAACCACAAGTTGCTCGACGTGCTCTCCGCGCGGGCGGACGAGCTGTGCAAGGCGCTCGACGCCGACGCCGTCGCGATCTCGCGCGTGATCGGCGACGTCCTGATCCTGATCGTCGAGCGCGTGCCGGAGAACGTGACGCTGCAGCAGGGTGCCGGCTACCTGATCCCGGATTACCCGCAGACCGCGAAGGTGCTCGAGACGGGCTCGCCGCTCACGCTGACGCTCGACGACCCGGACGTGGACGAAGGCGAGGCGCGCGTCCTGCGCGAGCTGGGCTTCGGCTCGCTCGCCATGCTGCCGCTGCCCCTGAACGGCGAGACCTGGGGCCTCGTCGAGATCTATCGCCTCGACACGCGCGCGTTCACGACCGACGACGTCAAGCGCGCGGTCGAGCTCAGCCGTCTGAGCTGACGACGTCGGCCGAGCAGCCGTGGACGAGCGCGCAGAGCGGATCGTCCACGCCGCGCAGCTGCGGA
This sequence comes from uncultured Actinomycetes bacterium, assembly GCA_963838985.1. GTDB lineage: Bacteria > Actinomycetota > Thermoleophilia > Gaiellales > Gaiellaceae > Palsa-739. The sequence continues at coordinate 14,832 of CAWITF010000001.1, read as the reverse complement.
TGACCGGCGTCGATCTCGATCTCCGGCCAGGCGTCGAGCGCCGAGCGACGCGGCGCCCTCGTCCGACCCGATCGAGAGCAGTGCGTCGACGCTCAGCACGTCGCGGCGGCCGCACTGGCGACGTGCGATGCCGTCGAGCTCGCGTAGCTCCTCGAGCGGGTCGATGCGCACGTTCGAGTCGGAGCCGATGCAGAGGCCGATCGAGCGGTGGAGCACGCGCTCGACCGGAAGGAAGCCGTCGCCGAGGTTGGCCTCCGTCGTGGGACAGACGCAGATGCGCGCACCCGCCTCACCGAGCAGGTCGAGCTCGCGGCCGTCTGCGTGCGTCGCGTGCACGACGGTGGTACGCGCACCGAGGCAGCCGCAGGCGTCGAGCAGCTCGATCGGTCGCATGCCGTGCTCGGCGACGCACTCCTCGATCTCGCGCGGCTGCTCGTCGGCATGGACATGCAACGGCAGCTCGTGGGCGGCGGCATACGCGCCAAGCTCCTCGAGCCAGCCGCGGGGGCACGCGCGCACGGAGTGGGGCGCGACGCCGACGCGAACGCCGCCGTCGCGCAGCGCTTCGAGGCCGCGAAGGTAGTCCGCGACCGACGCCTGACGGAAGCGATCGATCCCGCCGCGTGCGTACGCGACGTAGAGAACGACGATCTCGATACCGACTGCGGCCGCCGCTTCGGCGGCGGCGCGGGCCTCGTCGAGGCCGAGGTAGTGGAACTCGCCGACGGCCGTGTAGCCGGCCGCGCGCATCTCCGCGTACACCCAGCCGTAGCTCTCGCGAATCTCCTTCGCATCGAGGCTGCCGGCGAGCTCGAGCATCGACTCGCGCCACGACCAGAAGTCCTGACCTTCGTTCCGCCCGCGCAGCAGGCGCTGGAACGCGTGGCTGTGCGCGTTGACGAAGCCCGGAAGCTGGAAATCGTCCGCCATCCATACGAGGATACGCGTGTGCTGCGGCGCCTCCTGGTCGTGGGGCTGGCATGGGCGTCGTTGTGCGCGCCCGCGGCTGCGCATGCCGGGACGGTCTCGATCTTCTACTACCCGTGGTACGCGACACCCGCGGTCGACGGCGTGTGGAAGCACTGGGATCAGAACTGGCACCAGCCGCCGGGGGATCTCTACTCGAGCTACTTCCCGGCGCTCGGGCCGTACTCGAGCGGCGATCCCGCGGTCGTCGAACGTCAGATGAGTCAGATCGCCGGTGCCGGGATCGACGAGGTGATCGTCTCGTGGTGGGGGCGCGGCTCACGGGAGGACGGACGGCTGCCGCTCGTGCTCGCGACCGCGCGCCGGCACGGGCTCACCGTCGGCATCCATCTCGAGCCGTATGCGGGACGAAGCGCCGCAACGGTCGGCGCCGACCTCGCATACCTCGCGCCGCTCGGGATTCGCGACGTCTACGTCTACCACCCGCACGATCTGCCGGCCGCCGACTGGGCCGCGGTGCGCGCAGCCGCGGCGCCGTCGCTGCGGCTCTTCGCCGCCACCGGCAGGGTCGGCTTCGCGGCGGCCGCTCACTTCGACGGCGTCTACACCTACGACTTCATCGACTACCACGGCGGCACGTTCGTCCGGCTCTGTCAGCAGGCGCACGCGGTGCATCTCCTATGCGCGCCGAGCGTCGGCCCCGGCTACGACGGCACGCGCGCAGGGGAAGCGCCGGTCGTGCGCCCGCGGCGCCACGGCGCAACCTATGACGCACTGTGGACCGCCGCGCTCTCGGCGGCTCCGGACGTCATCTCGATCACGAGCTTCAACGAGTGGGGCGAGAGCACCCAGATCGAGCCTGCCGCGGCGCGGCCCGGCTACCGCTCCTACGAGGGCGCCTGGGGGCTGACCGGCGTCGCCGCCCAGACGGCGTATCTGCGCCGCACCGCGTACTGGGCCGCACGGTTTCACGGGCTTCGCTAGGCCCGGACACGCGGCCGTAGACTTGTCCGGGTGGCGACCCGCGCTGTGCCGGCTCCGCTTGCGCACGTTCCGAATGCGCTGACTCTCGGCCGCCTCGCCCTGATTCCCGTCTTCGTGGTTGCGATGGTCAAGGCGGGGGACGCGCACAGCTGGCCGGCGGGGGCGATCTTCGGCGCCGCGGGCGTCACCGACCAGGTCGACGGCTTCCTGGCCCGCCGCTGGCACGTGGAGTCTCGTTTCGGCAAGATCGCCGACCCGCTCGCCGACCGGCTGATGATCGACGCCGCGGTGATCCTGCTCGTCGCCTACGGGCGCCTGCCCTGGCTCGGCCTCGTCGTGATCGTCGTCCGCGACCTGCTCCTGCTCGTGGGCTGGCAGGTGCTGAGCCCGCGCGGGGTCGATCTCGACGTCAACATCGTCGGCAAAGGAGCCACCTGGCTGCTCTACGCGGCGATCGGCTTCCGGATCGTGACGCACGACCACACGCAGTGGCCGCTCTGGCTCTTCTGGATCGGCCTCGGGGCCGCGGTCGTCGCGGCGATGTTGTACGTCCGCGACGCCTGGAAAGAGCTGGCGCGATGAAGGCCGTCGTCATGGCGGGCGGCGAAGGCACGCGCCTTCGGCCGCTGACGTCCAATCAGCCGAAGCCGATGGTGCCGATCGTCGGCAAGCCGTGCATGGAGCACATCATCGAGCTGCTGAAGGAGCACGGCTTCGACGAGGTGATCGTCACGGTCGCGTTCCTGCCGCAGGCGATCCGCTCCTATTTCGGGAGCGGCGACTCGCTCGGCGTCAACATCTCGTACTCGGTGGAGGAGTCGCCGCTCGGCACCGCGGGCTCGGTGCGGCTCGCGGCCGACCGGCTCGACGACACGTTCCTCGTCATCTCGGGCGACGCGCTCTGCGACGTCGACCTGACCGAGCTCGTCGCGCGCCACCGCGAGAAGAAGGCGTCGGTCACGATCGGGCTGAAGTCCGTAGAGAACCCGCTCGAGTTCGGGATCGTCGTCACCGACGACGATGGCCGCATCGAGCGCTTCCTCGAGAAGCCGTCGTGGGGCCAGGTCTTCAGCGACACGATCAACACCGGCATCTACGTGCTCGAGCCGGAGGTGCTGCGGCACATCCCGACAGACCGCCCGTACGACTTCTCGAAGGAGCTCTTCCCGCTCCTGCTCGAGATGGGGCGGCCAATGTACGGCCACGTGATGGACGGCTACTGGCAGGACATCGGCAACCTCGACCAGTTCCGGCAGGCGAACTTCGACGCGCTCGACGAGAGCGTCCGCCTGAACGTGCCCGGCATCCGCATCCGCGGCAACGTCTGGGTGGGGGAGGGCGTCGACCTCCACGACCTCGACGCGCTCGAGGGACCGGCGTACCTCGGGAACTACTGCCGGGTCGCACCCGACGCGACGGTCGGCCCGTACACGGTGCTCGGCTCGAGCGTGACGCTGCGAGAGCGGGCACGCACCGCACGCTCGATCATCGACTCGTCGACGTCGATCGGACGCTCGACCGTCGTCGAAGGCGCGATCGTCGGCCGATCGTGCGACCTGCGCGCGCACGTCCGCGTGCAGGAGGGCGTCGCGATCGGCGACGAGGTCACGATCGGCTCCGAGAGCGTGATCATGCCCGGCGTCCGGATCTACCCGTACAAGGAGGTCGAGACCGGCTCGCAGCTCTTCGAGTCGCTGATCTGGGAGTCGCGCGGCACGACGCGCATCTTCGGCGCGAACGGCGTCTCCGGCCTCGTCAACGTCGACCTGACGCCGGATGTCGCGGTGCGGCTCGCCGCGGCGCTCGGTACGGCGCTGAAGCGCGGCGATCGGATCGTCGCGTCGCGCGAGGGCGCGGCAGCGTGCCGGATGATCAAGCGCGCGATGATCTCGGGGGTCGCATCGACGGGTGTCGCCGTCGCAGACCTGCGCGTCATCCCCGCGGCGGTCGCACGGCATCTGATCAAGTCGGAGAGCTTCGCGGCCGGCTTCCACGTCGGGATCAGCGCGAACGACCCCGAGGCGATCCGGATCCAGTTCTTCGAGCACCCGGCATCGAGATGAGCTCGTCGATGCAGAAGGAGGTCGAGAAGCACTTCACGCGCGGCGAGATCCGCAGGGTCGCGGCGCGCGAGGTGGGCGGCGCGTCCTATCCGGCGCGCGTCAGCGAGACGTACGCGACCGATCTGCTGAGCACGATCGACGTCGGGTCGATCCGCGCCCGCAAGTTCCGCCTCGTCGTCGACTACGGCTTCTCCGCCGCCTCGTACGTGCTGCCGCTCGTGTTGGGCCCGCTGGAGATCGAGGTGATCGCGGCGCACGCCTTCCCGAGCGACGAAGGCTCGGAGGGACACGGCCTCGCCGCGTCGATCGGGCAGGCGAAGCGGCTCGTGTCGGCGGTCGGCGCCGACCTCGGCGCCGTCTTCGACCGCGCCGCCGAGCGGCTGTATCTGATCGACGAGCAGGCCCACGAGGTGCCCGTCGAGCTCGCGCTGCTCCTCTACCTCAGCCTGATCGGATCGAGCTCGAACGGGCACGCAGGGAAGCTCGCGTTCCCGGTCACGGTGACGCGGCAGGTCGACCGGCTCGTCGAGAACACGAGCCTCGAGATCGTGCGCACCGCCGCGTCGCTGCAGGCGCTCACCCAGGCCGCGACCGAGGAGGGCGTGATCTTCGCGGGCGCGGTCGGCGGCGGCTACGTCTTCCCGGAGTTCCTGCCCGGCTACGACGCCGTCGCGAGCCTCGTGAAGCTCCTGGAGCTCCTGGCGCCCGTCGGGCGGCCGCTCTCGGAGCTCGTCGGGGAGCTGCCGCGGCCGACGCTCGTGCACCGGACCGATCCCGTGCCCGTGGGGGATGAAGGGCCTTGTGATGCGGCTCCTGAACGAGCGCTTCGCCGACCGGCACGTCGACCTGACCGACGGGATCAAGGTCTTCGAGGAGCGCGGCTGGGCGCAGGCGCTGCCCGACCCCGACGAGCCCGTGATCCACCTTTACGCCGAGGGAGACACGCTCGAGGCCTCCGAAGAGCTCGCCGCCGAGCTGCGGACGATCGTCGAGGAGATCGAGCAGGGCGAGGCCGCGGGAGCGCGAACCTAAAGCCCGGGTCTAGACTCGCTGCCCGCAAAGGCTAAAGTTCCGCTTGACCCTTCGAGCGAAAGGCTGCCGTGGAACCGCTCCCTGACCTTGCCTCAATGGACGACGAGGCCCTGAAGAGCCTGATCGACGAGTACACGAAGGAAGAGCAGGAGGTCTCCTACCGGCGGCGGATCCTGCACGGGAAGATCGACATCCTGCGCGCCGAGCTCGTCGCGCGGCTGCAGAAGACCGCGGGGAAGAGCGTCCTCGACCAGGTCGACGTCGAGTCCCTGACGGAGATCCTCGCCGGCAAGGCGTCGCCGCAAAACCCGTGAGTGCAGTGTTTGTCATCGGGGAACCTCCCGGTTCCCCAAGCCCCCTCCACTCGTGGCCCCCGCGCCGGGGACCGGCGCGTGAGTCACGTGTATTGCCCCGAGTGCGGCTTCCAGAACCCGGAGGCCGCGAACTACTGCTCCAAGTGCGGGGCGCTCCTGCAGACGCAGGAGCCGGGGGAGACGACCGAGCAGTTCAGCCCGGAGGACCGCGACGAGCTCCTCGAGCAGCTCGGCGAGGTCGGCGTCAAGGGGCCCGCGCTCGTCGTGCGCTCGGGCGGCGGCCGCTCGGGCGAGACGTTCGCGCCGCAGGGGGAGCGCACGACGATCGGGCGCTCGCCCGACTGCGGGATCTTCCTGGACGACGTCACCGTCTCCCGTAAGCACGCCGAGCTCGTCGAGCGCGACGGGCGCTGGACGATCGAGGACGGCGGCAGCCTGAACGGCACGTTCGTCAACCGCAAGCGGGTCGAGTCGGCGCAGCTCGACGACGGCGACGAGATCCAGATCGGCAAGTACCGGCTCACCTTCCTCCAGCACTGATGAGCGCGACTGCACCCTCACGCGAGCGGCTCCTGACGATCGGCACGGTCTGCCGGCGCTTGAAGCCGGAGTTCGCCGACATCTCGATCTCGAAGATCCGCTACCTCGAGGACCAGGGGCTGCTGACGCCGAAGCGCACGCAGGGCGGCTACCGACTCTTCGGCGAAGACGACGTCGAGCGGCTCGAGACGATCCTCCGCCTGCAGCGCGACGAGTTCCTGCCGCTGCGCGTGATTCGCGAGGAGCTCGCCGCCGGGGCCGGCAAGGAGCGTCGCCGCCGGCGCGCCGCGCTCGGCGAGGAGGAGGAGGGCTTCGAGCTCGACGAGCTCTGCGAGCGGGCGGGCGTCGACGCGAAGCGCGCGCGCGAGCTCGAGGAGTACGGGTTGCTCGAGCCGCGGGTCGAGAGCGGGCAGCGCCTCTACTCGGAGACCGATCTCGACGTCGCGGTCGCCTGCGGCACGCTCGCACGCTTCGGTATCGCGCCGCGGCATCTCCGCGCGTTCCGGACCGCGGCGGACCGTGAGTCCGGCCTGCTCGAGGCGCTCGTCGCGCCGGCGCTCCGCTCACGCAACCCGGAGCGTCGCCGCGCCGGCATCGAAGACCTGCAGTCGCTCGCGGAGGCCGCGCAGGAGCTCTCCCAGCTCCTCTTCACGCGCAACGTTCGTAGACTCGCAGGCGGCTGATGGCGGCGATCGACCTCAAGAGCATGGTGCGGGAGGTTCCCGACTTCCCGAAGCCCGGGATCGGCTTCAAGGACATCACGCCCTTGCTCGTCGACCCGGACGCGCTGCGGCAGAGCGTCGCCGAGCTCGCCGCCTGGTCGCAGGAGCGGAACGCAGACCTGATCCTCGGCGCCGAGGCGCGCGGGTTCTGGCTCGGCGCGGCGATCGCGTGCGAGATGGGCTGCGGGTTCGTGCCCGCGCGGCGCCCGGGGAAGCTGCCGCCCGACACGGTGTCGGCGAAGTACATGCTCGAGTACGGCGAGAACGCCCTCGAGGTGAACTCCCACACGATCAGCGAGGGCGCCCGCGTCGTGATCCACGACGACGTGCTCGCGACGGGCGGCACGGTCGAGGCGATCGCCGGCCTCGTCGAGCAGCTCGGGGGCCAGGTCGTGGGCATCAACTTCGTGATCGAGCTGTCGTTTCTCGAGGGCCGCAAGAAGCTCGCCGACTACGACGTCTACTCGCTGATCACCTATTAGAGGAGTTTCTCCGTCCGTCGGACTGGTCCACGATTCCCCTATGTACGACGCACTCACCAGCCGGTACACGTTCGCGTGCCCGCGCGTGGGGGAGAGCCGCGTGCCGCTCTCGGCCTTCAGGACGCTCGAGCGGTTGGAGGGAACCGCCCATCCGGTCGTGTACCACGTCCGCTTTGCGTGCACGTGCGGCGACGAGCACGACGGTCTCGTCAGCCACGACGAGCTCGACTGGGCGCCGCTCGGGCTCGGCGGCGGCGTCTTCCTGAACCTGATGACCTCGCGCGTCGAGCCGGTCGCGAGCGAGCTTTCCGATCTCGCCGCCACGCGGATCAAGGCGGGGGAGTGGCCGTGGATGTTCTTCTGCTACCCGGAGGAGCGTCCGCGCCCGGTTTCGCCCTCCTCGTTCCTGCTGCTCACCCCGGGCGACGGATCGCTCGGCGTGGCCGTGCGCTGCCCCGCCTGCCGGCGGATGTCGGTGAACGTCGTCTCGCACCGGCACGTCGACGTGCCGTTCTGGAACGACCGGGAAGTAGGGGTCGTCGAGCACGTCTTCCCCGAGGATTTCCACGCGACGGTCGCCGAGTTCCGCGACGAGCTCTGGTCGGCGAGCTTCGACGCGCGCCGCCTCTCCCTGGGCTAACCCGCACCTGCGGCGCCTCGTCGCCCGTTCCACCTCCAGACGCTCAAGCGGAGAGAGGTGAACCCATGCGTAGGTATGGACTGTACGACGCGACTCGGGGCCTGATGACGGCGCTCGCCGCCGGCGTTGCAGGCTTGCTGCTCTACCTGGCCACACAGGTCGGCCAGCAGTCGACGGCACGCTTCTGGGAGGAGATGGGCCTCGTCGCTGCGGCCGGGCTCGTGCTCGTGCTGCTGCCAGCGCTCGGCCACGGCATGAAGGGGCTGCGGCTCCGGTTGTCGGCGGGGACGTTCCTGCTCGGCTTCCTGCCGACGCTCGTCGTCGTCGGCTGGATCCTGATGGCGACACAGCCGGGTCACGGCTGGCACGAGGGGACGGTCGTCTCCTGGTCGCACTCGCTCGGCCTCTACGGGCTCGTGCACGCGCTCGGCCTCTGGCACGGCGTGCTCGCGTTCGGCTTCGGCGCGGTGCTCGGGATGTCGCTCGATGCGATCCCGGTCGCCGAGCCGGTCGTCACCGAGCCGGTGGTCGCGGCTCAGCCGCGCACGGTGCCGGTACGTGAGACCACGACCGGTCCGCGCTGGCGGCGCCGCTCGACCGAGCCGGTCGCAGCGGACGAGCCGCTCACGGCGGAGCAGCGCGAAGCGGCCGCGACGAGCGAGCCGCGCACGGTGACCGTCGGCCCCGCGACGACCACCACGACCGAGACCGACACGGTCGACACCGTCGACACGACCCGCGAATAACGGCCCGATACGGGGCTGCGCACATGCGCGGCCCCGTATCCCCGACCGGTATCCCCACGACCAGGGATCATGCGCGCGGGCGCGCTTTCCCGATAGAGAACCGTGATGAATGCCTCGTCTCGCACCCGCGGGCTGGAGCTGATCGCAGCCCATTGCACGAGCCTCGACCCGGCGTGGGAGCCGGCGCGCAAGCGGCTGGACGAGGCGATCGGGCCGGAGCTCGCGCACAAGCTCGTGTTCGCACTCTCGTGCGGCCGGTCGAACGGGGAGCGGTCGCGGAGCCCCTCAGGCGCCGGGTCGGTCTTCGCCGCGTAGGCGGACGAAGAGCCAGATCGCCGCGAAGGCAAGCAGTGCCATCACGATCGCGAAGCCCGTCTTGGCGCCGATCGCGAGCAGGCCGAAGTAGACGTAGGCCGCGAGCAGCACGGCCCAGATGAACGCCATGACGCCCGGGTCGATCGAAGGCGGGTTCGGCATGTGCACGGCGGCGATCCTATCGGGATGAAAAACGACCGGCGCCCGAAGGCGCCGGTCCAAAGAAATCGCCGAGCCGCTTACGGTTTCGTCCACAACACCGTCTGACTTTCCGCTTCAGTCCTTGCGGACTGCCTCGTACGGCCCTTCGGTACTGCTTCGACCTACTTCCGCTGCGCGCTCGGCGCAAGAGGGAATCTGCCAGCCCGAGGGGACATGCGCAAGTGGGTCGAGAACGAAAAGCCCGCTCTTTGCGGATTTTGAATAATCAACATTTCCACAGTGCTTTGTGCAACCTGTGGATAACCCCGGATCGCGCGATGGGGCGGGCCGGTGCCGGCGGACGGACTCGTTCCCGGTCAGACCCGTTCCTGTGCCGACTTGACATAACGCTGCTTACCGTGCGCGCGCCCGCGACTTGATTTCCGGGGGCGAAACGTGTTTGGGTTGTGTGAAGGGGCGGGAACTGGGTAGTCCAGGCCAACTGAACCGGCGATCAGGGGGAAGCATCTTGACGGTCGAGATCGATTCGATCCTCGTGAACGAGGAACTTGCGGCGCTGCTCGAAGCCGCCGAAGCGAACGGGCAGTTGCGGCAAGTCGAGCTGAACGAGCTGCTCGAGCCGCTCGAGCTCGACCCGCTCGAGGTCGAGGCCGTGCACCAGGAGCTCGACCGGCGCGGGATCGAATTGCTCGTCGAGCCGGAGAAGGAGGAGGCCGCACCTCCCCCGCCGCCGGCGACCGTGCCCGTCGAGACGACGACCGACGCGCTCCAGCTCTTCCTCCGCGAGGCCGGCAAGCATGCGCTGCTGACGGCGGCGCAGGAGGTCGAGCTCGCGAAGAAGATCGAGAAGGGCGACATGCTCGCGAAGCAGCGGATGATTCAGTCGAACCTCCGCCTCGTCGTCTCGATCGCGAAGAACTACCGCAACCAGGGCCTGCCGTTCCTCGACCTGATCCAGGAAGGGACGCTCGGCCTGATCCGCGCCGTCGAGAAGTTCGACTGGCGCCGCGGCTACAAGTTCTCGACGTACGCGACCTGGTGGATCCGCCAGGCCGTTGCGCGCGCACTCGCCGACAAGGCGCGCACGATCCGCATGCCCGTGCACATCGTCGAGCGCATGCAGAAGATGAACCGCGCCGAGCGCACGCTCTGGATGGAGCTCGGCCGCGAGCCGACGCTCGAGGAGATCGCCGACGAGGCGTCCCTTCCGATCGAGCAGGCGCGCGAGGTCAAGGCCGCTGCACGCGCGAGCGCATCGCTCGACCAGCCGGTCGGCGAGCAGGAGGACGCCGTCTTCGGTGACTTCGTCGCCGGCGACGAGCCGCTTCCGGAAGAGCGCGTCGAGGTCTCGCTCCGCAGCCAGGCGCTCGCCGTCGCGCTGCAGGCGCTACCTGATCGCGAGCGCCAGGTGCTCGTGCTGCGTTACGGGCTCGTCGACGAGGAGCCGAAGACGCTCGAGGAGATCGGCAAGCGGCTCGGGCTCACGCGTGAGCGTGTTCGCCAGATCGAGCTCGAGTCACTGCGTCGTCTCGCGGGATTGCGCGAGATGCAGATGATGGCCGCCGTATGAGTCGCGTGCGCTAGGTCGCCGCCGCGACCGACATGTGCGGGCGCGGCACAGAGGCGATCGGCCCTCGGTTCAAGGCGAGCAAAGCGAAGCGGTCGCCAGTGAACAGTGGGGGCCGCGAAGCGGCGCCCACGGACAAACTACGCGCGGAGATACAGCTCGAGGTCCGGTGCTGCAGCACGCAGCTCGCGCAGCGCGCGCGCTTCGAGCTGACGCACACGCTCGCGCGTGATGCCGAGCCCGGAGCCGACCTCTTCCAGTGTCTGCGGCGTCTCGCCGTCGAGACCGAAGCGAAGCGCGAGCACGCGGCGCATACGCGGGTTCAGGCTTGCGAGTGCGTGCGCGAGCTCGGCAGACCGTGACTTCTTCGCGCTCATCTCGTCCGGCGCGTCCGAGTTGACGTCCTCGATCAGGTCGCCGTACATCGACTCGCCGTCGCCGACCGGCGTCTCGAGCGACACCGGGTCCTCGACGAGGCTGAGCAGGTCGCGCACCTTCTCTTCCGGCAGCGCTGCGTCTTTTGCGAGCTCGACAAGCGTCGGCTCGCGGTTGAGCTTCTGGGCGAGCTGGCGGCGCGAGCGAAGCAGGCGGCGCACCTGGTCTGCGACGTGCACCGGGAGGCGGATCGTCCGCCCCTGGTCTGCGAGCGCGCGCGTCACCGACTGGCGGATCCACCACGTCGCGTACGTCGAAAGCTTGTAGCCCATCTTGTAGTCGAACTTCTCCACCGCGCGGATCAGGCCGAGGTTGCCCTCCTGGATCAAGTCGAGGAGCGGCACGCCGGCCTTCGTGTAGTTGCGCGTGATCGACATGACGAGGCGGAGGTTGGCCTCGATCAGCTTGCGCTTCGCGGCCTCGTCGCCCGCGTCCTTGCGCCGCGCGAGGTCGCGCTCCTCGGCGCGGGTCAGCAACGGGCCGCCGCCGATCGACCGCACGTAGAGCTTCAGCGGGTCGTGCGCGGCGATCGCGCTCTCCAGCGCCTCCTGCTCGTCGGCCTCCTCGGCCGCTGCCTCTGCTGTTTGTTCCCCGGGTGCTTCCAGTCCCACCTGCTCCGGGTCGTCGAGCGCCGGAACGAGCTCCAGGCGGGGTTCGACGGCGTCGGGGGTGAGAACGGATTCCGGGAGCGGCCGCTGCTCCATCACGTCCGGTCTATCGGCGCGTGCCGCCGATCACTTGATAGCTCGCAGGGAGCTTCGGGGAACCGCCGAATCAGCAGCTAACTTGGGTCTCAAGGTTCTCGTCCAATTTGACGAGGGGTCTTCCGAGGAGTCTTTTTCGCAATGTGCGGTATCGCCGGATACAGCCTGGCCACGCGGAGCGCCGTCGATCGGACGCTCGCCGCGCAGTCACTGCTGGCAGGGATCGCCGAACGCGGCGCGGATGCGGTCGGCTACGCGCATCGGATGCCGGGCGACTACCCAGTCGTCACGAAGCAGCGGACGCCCGCCAGCGAGCTCCTCGACCGGATCGACGTGCCGCAGGCGGCCACAGAGCTGCTCGTCCACGTTCGCGACTACACGAAGGGCCACCCGTCGATTGCGGCGAACAACCACCCGGTCCGCCACGGCCCGGTCGTCGGGATCCACAACGGGATCATCCTGAACGACGACGAGCTGCTCGCTCCGCACGAGTGCGCCCGCTCGGAGCCGCGCATGACCGTCGACTCCGAAGCGATCTTCTGCCTCGCCGCGCACTCGGACAACGATCCGCGGGCGCTCGAGGAGCTGCACGGATCACTCGCCGCCGCGTGGCTCGACTCGCGCGTCGCCGGGACCGTCTTCGCCGCACGCGGTGCCGGCCGACCGCTCTGGGTCGGCACCGGCAAGCACGAGCTCTTCTTCGCATCGACCCGCGTCGCGCTCGAGGTCGTCGAGCGGTACGTCCACGTGAAGCTGCGCAAGCGCGAGATCGCCGAGGGCACGTTCCTCGAGCTCCGCGACGCGCGGGTCGTCCGCGAGGTCGGCTTCCGCTCCGACGACGACTACCGCGATCCGATCACGCTGCCCGCCGTGCGCGCGCCGCACGAAGGCATCTCTTGCCTCGCGCGCCTCGCTGCGCTAGCGGCGTAACACGCGCCCCTCGGGCGTGATGCGCACACCCTTCTCGACGAGCGCCTCCCGCACGAGGAACTGGAAGGTCGACCAGGCACCGCGCCGCGCGTCGAGCATCCGGTAGACCTGCCACTCGGTGAGGAGCGAGTCGTCGGCCTTCCGCGCCTCGGCCCAGTCGGCGAACTTCGGCAGCCGCCCGAGCTTCCGCGCGAGCTGCGTCCCCTGCTCGACCGCGCGCTCGAGCCGCTCCTCCCCCATCGGCACGTCGAACCCGGCTTCGCGCAGTGCATTCGAGAGCGAGCCGAACGTGTGCCAGTAGAGCGACTTCGACGGCAGCTTCCCCTTGTGCTCGTCGATGTCGCGCGCCGTCGGCGGACGGCCAAGCTCCTCCCCCAGCTCGCGCAGCAGGCCGAGCAGCTCCTGGCGGGTCGCGAACCGGCGCGGAACGAGCCCTGCGGCTCGCTTCGCGGCGTTCCAGGAGCCGAAGTGCTCGATCACCGTCTGCGGGTGCACCGACGTCGCCGGGTCGGCCGCGAACTCGCGCATCGTCGGCGAGCGGCCGAGCCGTTCCGCGCAGGCGATCAGCTCGCCGACGATCTGCTCATCCGAGTAGCGCTTGCGGATCCCGGCCTGGAACTCCGCGAGCTTGCCGGGATCGATCGCAGCCACCGCTCGGAAGCGGGGCTTCTGGGGCATTACAAGAATGGTAGAACAGGTTGGTGAAAGCGCAAGTAGGCCCGTGCGGGCTAGCTCGCCTTGACGAGCGCGGGCCGCTGCTGCGGCTCCACCTGCGGCAGGTCGGCCACGACCGAGTCGAGCGGCAGGATCCGCTCGAGCGCCGCGACGCAGCGCGGGCAGAACTGGCTCCCGGCCTTGTCCTTCACCTCGGCGAGGGCCTCGTTGATCGGCCGGGCGGCGCGGTAGATGCGCGTCGTCAGCATCGAGTCGAGTGCGTCCGCCACGTGGATGATCCGGGCGCCGAGCGGGATCTCCTCGCCGCTGATCCGGTCGGGATAGCCCGTCCCGTCGAAGCGCTCGTGGTGGTGGCGGATCGCCGGCACGGCGTCCTGGAGGAAGCCGAGGCGGTCGATGATCCGTGCCCCCTCCTCCGCGTGGCGCTGCATGAGCGCCCACTCGTCGTTCGTCAGGCTCGCCGGCTTCAGCAGGATCGCATCCGGGATCGCGAGCTTGCCGATGTCGTGGAAGAGCGCCGCGTGCCCGAGCAGGTCGAGCTCCGCCTGCGAGAGCCCTAGCTCACGGCCGATCGCAAGCGAGAGCTGCTGCACGCGCCGCGAGTGACCCGCGGTGTACGAGTCGCGCGCGTCGACGGTGGCCGACAGAGACTCCATCGCCGCCGTGGAGCGTTCTCGGAGCGCCTTGTTCGCCTGCTCGAGCGAGACGTTCTGCGACTGAATCGTGTCCGCCGCCTCGCGCAGCTTCTGCGCCGATTTCTGCGTGTGCTTGAGGTAGGCCTCCTGCGTCTTGCGCATCAGCAGGAGCGGCACCGCGAACACCGCGAGGCCGTAGAGGCCGACGGAGTCGTAGCCGATCCCCATCACGGCGCCGATGAAGCCGTAGACGACGTAGTGCGGGAGCAGCCAGGCGAACCGCTCGTGGAAGACGGCCCACGGGTTCTCGTGACCCTCGACGCCGGACGCGAAGCTCAGCAGGCCCATGTTGACGAGGAAGTACACGGTGCCGCCGGCGAGCCCGAGCGCCGCGACGACGAACCTGCCGGTGCTGCCGCCGCCCGACCAGAGCGTGAAGACAGCGGCCGCGGCGAGCGACGACATCGCCATCGTGCCGATGTTGTAGACGACCGTGTGGAATGAGTTGCGCCGCGCGCTCCAGCGACCATTGCGATCGTGATCGCAAGCGGTAGCGCCGCGCGATAGTCGAAGAGCGCAGCGCCCGCGAGGGAGCCGACGACGCTGACCGACAGCGAGCCTTCGACCTCCGCGAGCTCGAACGAGAGCGCCTGCCCTGCACCGACGAGCGCGAGCACGGCGAGCAGCCCGACGTAGTCCGTGCTGCGACCCCAGATGAGGCCGGCGACGCCCGCACCGATGCCGATCACGCTGACCGACGCGACGACGAGCGCGAGGCGCGGCGAGAGCTGGAAGAAGGTCGGGCCGTGCAGCGTGCGAGGACGCGGCGTCGCGCGCCGTTCCTCGACCTGCTCGATCGGGGCCGGCGACGGCATCGGCACGACGCGCTCGCCGTCCTCGACGACCGCACGCAGCTTCGCACCGCGCTCTGCCGCCATGAGCAGCGGCTCGGTGCTCGC